>CAWDRR010000004.1:0-752757 GCA_963804785.1 Candidatus Bathyarchaeota archaeon | reverse complement strand
AGATAATTTCAACTTCTGGAAGTAGTTTTTCTATTAGGTCTTTAAGTTTAGAAAAATCTTTTTCATGTGCTTTAAGTATGATTGCTCTGGGCTTGATTTTTTTTGAGTAAGCAGTCTCTGAAGCAAAGGATATTTCATGCGCTTCTGTCGTTTTAATTTCTACTTTGGTTGCCTCCTTTAAAGATAACTCTCCTTTGAGTTTTTCGAGAGCTCACTTAGCCCCCACTTTTCTTTGTTACTTTGATTTTTTTTGGACTAAAAAAGGGGAAAGATAATTTTTGTTTTTTGTGTGGCTTTTATGGTCGTTTCCTGAGAACCAGGATAATGACGATGCCGATGATAGCTACAAAGACGAATAGTCCTGCGATTGCGGGAACAAAGTATGCATCAGCCATAGAGGTTAATGGTTGCTCAGTTGGTGCTGGAGTTGGCGCTGCTGGATCAACAACAAATGCGCCTTCAGCGTGCGATGGCCAATAAGCTGCTGAGCCTGCAAAGCTTGCATAAACCTGGTATTTGCCTTCAATATCTGGAGTCCAAGATAAGCTGTAGAATCCATCTGAACTGCTTGTTGTGGTGCCAATGTCTCTATAGTTACCGTTAGCGTCAACTACGCTTAGAGTAACTTCAACGCCAGTTGCATTTGTTGGACGGGGAGATTGTTGATAGACATATTTCATCCAGTCGCCTTGACTAGCATCAGATACTGCTGGTACACCATTTGGGAAGCGTGCTGTTCTTGCAAAGTCTGCTGTGCCTGCTGATACGTCAGTAACCATTCCTTGAAGTAGCACCGATGAACCCGATGGGACGCTTATTGGTGGCGTTATTAGTGTAGTTGAGCTTGGACCTTTACCTACTGCGTATATGCGGTTATCGTATGTGTTGAAGAGTACTATTGTGCTGTCTGCAATCATTGGATCTCCACCCCAAACGGTGAAGCGGAATAGACCTTCAGTTCTAAAGATTACTTCTCCTGTTGTGGCATTAAGGCATACGAAGGGTGCACCACGAGGTAAGGGACTGTTGCCAGAGTGTTCAGTATGTAGCAAGTAGACTTTTCCGTCAGTTATGAAAGCAAATTCTATAGGCCACTTGTCGCCTCCCCACATAAGTTCAGTGTAGGGTTGCGTATTTTCATAAGCCCACACCACCTCACCTGTCTTAACATCTATTGCTTGAAGTACGCCTGCCAGGGTTCCTAAGTAGAGTTTGCCATATGCGATCATGCCGTTTTCGCCGGATGGTCCGCCCATGAATAAGTCCATGTAGCCGCGTGGTTCCGTTGGACCCCAAAGATACTTGCCTGTGTCTAAGCTAAAGCCAAAGAAACCTCTGATTTCTTTCGCGCGTATTGTGAAAACGCCATCTTCTAAACTAGCAGCACCGCCCGTTGATAGTGTTAACCCACCTGATGGGGGTTGCCAATTTGTGTTAAACAGCAATGTTCCTTCTTGTCCAGGTTTTAAGCTAAGAGCCCACATAGATACCGGTTGATCGACAATTCGTCCAGTGCTGTTAATGTACATGCCAAGTATTCTGTCTTCAGGATAGTATTTGGTAGCGCTTCCAGGTAAGCCTAATGGAATAGTAACGTTCCAGTCATATCCTTTTGAAGCATTGAAAACTATGCCTTGTGGTCTCCAACGTTCTGAATAGTAGCCAGCGACTGCTTGAGTGGATGGACTTAACATGTAGTAGTCGAAGTAAGTTTTGTATACAACGCTAGTTGAGTTCCACATTGTCATCCAGCCATTAGCCGTGTTAAGAGTGTAGATTAGAATTTCACCATTTGGACCATAGTTTCTTGTGCCTGAAGGAACATCTTTTATGCTCCATTCCCAGCGTCCGGTAAGTGGATCATAAGCATTCCATGTAGAGCCAACAGTTGTCCAAATATATGCAAAGCCTCCGTACATGTTCATCGTCTTCCAATACATAGTTTGGCCGAACGCAACTCTTTCATTGTCTCCGAGAACTTTAGTCCAGAGTATTTGACCTGTCTGCAGATCCATTGCAACAACTTCCTGCTGAACAAGTGTGCTGTCAAAAGCTGACATTGAATTTTGTGAAATCTGACGGTTGAAATATATGACGCCATTTATGATTACGTTTCCGGTCCATTTGCCTTCATATGCATCTCCGGTTTCATAGCCATTATTGCCTAAATCGCCTCCGACAACGCCTCCTTCAGCTAACGGATTTGCCCACAATATGTGTGGAGTTTCTGGTCCGTCATTGAAAGGAGCATATCGATTATTGGGCGTTGTTAGCCAATTTCCACCTATCACACCCCATTCTCTAAGTTGTGTATTAATTGGGCGTGTCCAATATTCAGCTGGAAGCGGCATGTCAGGGTAGAATGTTCGCGCTTCTTGAGTTACGTTAAGTGCTAATTTCTCGCTTGTGCTAGCTAACATTTTAGTGTTGGCTGGGATACCAGCGGCTGTATTCTGCATCATTTGTTCTGGGAAGTTTGTTTGCACATAGTAAGTACCTACCATTGTAGGTGTATAGGTGGTTCCTGTTCCACCTGTTGTGTCTGTAGTGAAAGGACCTAGAGTCTGGGTGGTATTGTCTGGTTTGGTTATAGTAACTGTTATGCCTTCCCATCCGACTTGTGGCCATGCTGTCTGGTCAGAAATTCCAAGATGGAAAAGTGTTTCTTGACCAACACCTATTGGGTTGGGCATAGCACCTATGTAAGGATAGGTTGTTTTCGTTACTTCTGCTCCTGCAAAGTTGAATGCAAATAGTGGTATAGTAGCAGTCATCATAAGGAACAAAATTGTCATAGTCAATAGTTTTTTGGTTTGTATTTGTATTTTCATTTATTTTTTTATCTTCCTATATTTATAATACACATTCAGTGTGTATAGAAGTTAGGTTAACCCTATTTTTCTTTATAAATTCTTGTAGGTTGTCTGTCCACTTACAAAAAACATTTAAAAGAAAAACACGAGCTCGCGCTTAACAAAAAACGCTTGAGTTCAAGCAATCTAAGGGCAAGGCAACTCAATAATAAACAATAAAATACGGGGGCAGTCTTAGTCGAAAACGAATAACCGTATCTCTAAAATATGTTCCAACATTGGCGTAATCTTAGAGAAGGGGGGTTTGCTGAGGCTCTGGGGATTTAGGAAAAGAAAAAAGAGCGAATGCAACGCTCAAACTATGGCTACTTTGTAAATTTTTGTAACCAGAGCCTACTCAGCCCCCAACTTCTCTCTGTTTCTCCATTATTCTGATTTTTTGGACTAAAAAAGGGGAAAGATAATTTTGGTTTTTAGTGTTGTTTTATGGTCGTTTTCTAAGCATCATGAGTACTACTAAGACTAGTACTATGATGACTAAGACGAATAGAGCTGCGATTGTGGGAACAAAGTACATGTCAGCGACAGATTCTGCTGGTGCATCAGTTGGTGGTGGAGTTGGTGGTGCGGGATCAACTGCGAAGCTAGTTTCTGAGTAAGATGGCCAGTAACCGTTAGTGCCAGTGAAAGTTGCAATAACTGTGTATTTACCAGTAATATCTGGTGTCCATTGATAACTGAAGATTCCAGTTGCATCGGTTGTTGCTGTACCAATGTTGCGGTAGTTGCCGTTGGAGTCAATAACATCCAATGCTACGTCAACGCCTTTGAAGTTGGTCGGAAGGGGTTTCTGTTGATAGACATAACCCATCCAGTCAGTCATGCTGGCATCGGATGAGACAGGTACACCACTTGCAAAGTTAGCTTTTTGTTGTTTTTGTTCAGTGCCTGCTGAGACGTCTGTTACAGTGCCGCTGATAATAAGTGAGCTGCCTAGTGCTATTCCTGCTTTTGGCGCATCTACGGTTAAGGTGCTTGGGCCTTGGCCGACAACGTAGATTTGGTTGTCGTAACCGTTGAAGAATGTTGCGCAGCCGTCCGCGATTGCATAAGCTGAACCTGTTGCGCCGCCGCCAGTGTAAGCTGAAAGCTGCCAGATTTCTGTACCATCGGTAGCGTTAACAGCCCGTGTTGTTGCGCCTTTGTAAACCGGCGTAGTAACCGTATGCTCAGTAGTCTCCAAATAAATTATTCCATTACCAATAGCAGCAATGAACATCGGATAATTACCTCGAGCGCTGTTGTAGCCAGAACTAGTGCTGTTACCTTCTCCACCGTTACCATAAGTCCACTTCAAATCGCCAGTCTTCGCATCATAACAGTAGAGTATTCCACCGAACTCGCTTGTGTAAACGTTGCCGTATATAAGCTCAGCAATTGAAAAGCCAGAAAACTGGTTACCGTAGTAGTCTAAGGGATTAATGTCCGTTTGAGAAGCAGTTGGACCCCAAAGTTTCGCGCCTGTATCCAGACTGTACCCTACCCACTGTCCAGTCTCCTTGTATGTTTCAACAAAGACACGGCTCACCGGGTCGCATCCACCATCAGTGACAGTTACGTTGGTAGCAGCGCCTGTTGGCGGATCCCACGTCTTAGTCCACATCATCGAACCCAATGTACCCTTAGAAGCGTTGAGGTTGAGAGCAAAGTATGTGTAGGGAGCACTGCTTACTGTTGCAAACGCAAAGCCACCTGAAGGCAGAGTGCCACTTAGGAAAAGCATTATGTCACTACTGTAAGCTGTAACGACAGAAAACGTTGATGTCATGGAGTTGAGCGATGAAACTGAAACATTCCAGTTATACATAGTTGAACTGGCCGCATCGAATACGCTGCCTGTACCGGCTGGTGACAAACCAAAGCCTCCAGCGCTGGAATACAGGAGTTTAGTCGAGTTCCACTCACCCAAATAATACTGTGGATTCGTGGGAGTGCCCAAGTTCTGCAAGACATACATCAGGATTTCTCCGTTTGGACCCAGTGTTGACGTGCCTGAGGGAATGTTAGTTGCGTTGTACAGCCAGTCTCCAGTGTCGGCATCGTATATCATCCAAGTAGTGGGGAGGAAAGTCCCAGTCATGAAATTGTATCCTCCTGCAGAGTTAACAAGCAGTGGTGGAAAGACTCCGTGTTGGTTGGGGTTAGATGGAGGAACATTGGGTATGAGTGCGAATGAAGGCGTAGGTACGTCAGAGCGAGCCCAAATAAGTTCTCCTGTGCGTAAGTCAACGCAGTCCATTTGTCTGCCACTGCCGCTCGAGAAGCCTAATGGTTCGCTGTAGTAGATTTTTCCGTCAATTACTATAGGATTCGTGTATCGATTAATGTATGCGGATCCCTCGAAGTACGTGTCACCCTGAACGACATATTGGTTTCCTCCGACAACTCCACCAGACTGAAGCGGCTTAGTCCACATAACATGGCTAGTCTGAGGCCCTACGGCATCAGTAACATATCCAGAAACAGAGCCACCAGAATAGCCAGGTGCACCTGTACCTAGCCAGTTTGACGAAATGCTCCACCAGTCAGTGTTCTCACCGTAAATAGGGCGAGTCCAGTATTCCGCAGGAAGCGGATAGCTAGTTATGGCAGTTACCTGCTCTTCCTGCACAGTAAGCGTAGTCGTTGCACTGCTGGGCAGATAAGTGTCGTTAGTGTATTGGTTTGGTGTTGGAGGACCGCCGAAGCCTGCAACCGGAGTAGTCCATGTGTATGTTTGCCCTGGAAAGCTGAAAGTGAAAGAGTAGTTGCCAACCGCGTTAGGAGTATAACCAAAGTACTGCCCTGAAGTTGTATCCTGAACTACATCAAAGATTTTTGTTTCTGTTGTACCGTCAGGCTTCGTAATCGTAAGGTTGTAGTTATGGAAGCGAATGTCATTGCCCATGTTGGCCCCGTTCGGTATCTTATCAAGCCACATAATAACGTTCACTGTTTGGCCGACACCAACAGGATCAGGTGCAGCAAGAACATAGGCAAAAGTTCTAATTTCCCATGCAGGTGTATGTGCACCAGTAGATGGTACTAGAATCATTGAAGTTGCCATTGAAATTGTTAACAATATTGTGATCACAATAGTTGTTGTTTTAGTTTTTACAAAAGTCATTTTTGTTCTTTCCTTTATTCTATAAGTCACTACTTAAAGGGGGTTGTATTTAACTTTTAGCATTATTTCTACAAAAAAATTAAATTAATTAGTATAAAAGACGTATTAAGGCTAATTAATATAAGTAAATCAGTTATTGTTGACCACAAGACATATTGGCGAAACTTTAATTATGAAATATAAGTAACAGTACTCAAGAGACGGAATGAACACAACGGTTGAAATTGACAAAATTGACGTCATAATTTTACGTACACTAGTAAAAAATGCACGTGCAAGACTAAAAGACATCGCCAAAGACTGCGGCATTTCCTCTGTTTCAGCGCTAAATCGAATTAAGCGCTTAAAAACCTTGGGTGTGATAACAGGATCAACAATTTTTATTCGTCCAGACAGTTCATTGAAACACGGAATCTCAGCAACTATTGGAATCGAATTGAACTGGAATCAGGAAAAGCAAGTCAGCAAGATAATTCGCGAGCATAAGAATCTAATGGAACTCGCACCAAGCATCGGAAAATACGATTTATGCGCATTAGTAGAAACTAAGAGTATAACTGAATTAGAAAAACTAAGTTATGCCATAAGAAAACATGCAGGAGCACAAAGCGTAACTACCATCATTTGGTCTAAACCCCACATTGCATTTGAAAACGTTGACTTACAGCCAAAGGAACGGGATAGATAATGGACAAACTTGACAGACTCATACTGAGTGAACTGGCCAAAGATGCTCAGTTACCTTTTGCGAAAATCGCAAAAAAATTCGGTGCCTCACCTTACACAATTGGAAAGCGATACGAAAAAATGAAAAAGGAAGGAATAATTGAAGGCTGCATTGTAGGAATTGATCTTTCAAAACTCGGGTATCAAGGCAAGGCTTTCCTGTTCATAACGATCTCTCCTAAACAAGATAAACTAGTGACAGTCTCAGAAATCCTGAAAATAAGCAACATCTTTTCCGTCATTGAATTAGTTGGACCCTTCGACATCCTTGCCATAGCTGCAGTCAAAGATTTGAACGACATCAGAAAGATGATTAATGAAGTGAAGAACTTACCAGACGTCCAACGAGTTGAAGTAGCAGTCATCGACGATACTGCTTTCCCTATTAACTCAACGTACGGTGAATTGTTAAGCAGGGATATACTAGCCGAAAAATAACTAAAAGGCTTTTTTCTAAAACCGCAGAAATAATGGAGGATACACTCTGGAAAAGAAAACAATAATTGCTGAACCAAGATCAATAGCAAAAAATAGACATACGAGTAGTTCAGTTTCTAAAGACTATCCAAATATGATGAATTCAGAAAAACAATTTGCAGCAATTTAAAGTTGAGTTTATTGATAGAGATAAATTCAAGATATTTTGTGATAACCTTGCATTGAATCTGAAAGATCTTAAAAACATCCTCATTATTGGTTATTTTTCTGAAACAATAAGAACAGAATTAGAAAATATAGCTAAAAATGACTATTATCACATCAGAATAATTTCCCCTGAATTTACTGTTGGAACTCCTAGAGAAAAGAAAAATTTAGAAGCTTTAAGGAAATTGCAAAAGGTTGGAGTTGAAGTAAAATTTAGTTCTAGAATGCATGATAGGTTGCTAGTTGCTCACAGTTCATTGTTTGCCCTTTTAATTCTTGGCTCTTTTGATTATAATACTGAATGCATAGGCAAAGAGCGATATGATGCAAGAATTAAGACAACTCATCCAGACCTAGTCAAATCAGCAATTGATTTTTTTGAACAAGTCTGGGTTGAATCTGAGACACAAACAATGGAACAATTTTTGAAGGACAGAAGAATAAACACTTAAATTCACTGTCATTGATTTGGTGCTTAAGCTTTTAATAACAAAAGTATAAAGAATTCTGAATTCTACAAAGTTATTATGGGTAAGCCTGATAGTCAGCCAAGATGCAAGAGTTGTGGGCATTTGGTTTTTGTTGAAGATGGAAAACTGAAACATAAACAATCTAACCATAGCATGTATTGCCCATGCAGAAAACCAGAGTTATAGTTTATAGCAGGTAAGCAAAGTTTTCTCCAAGCTAATTTCTATCTAAAATCAGGTCTTACGTCTCAATCTCGCTTCAAGATACTTTTTCGTATTTGACCTTTGCCTGAAAAGGAATTGCAATGGATACTAACTTCCACTAAAACTAATCAATAAAAATACTGCATAAATTGTAAGCAATATTGCTCCTTCTCTCTTGCTTACTTTTGTATTTTGTAAGATATACCATAAGATAACGTTAGTAATTAATGAAAAAATTATCAAATCTGAAAAAGCTGATATGTTTACGTTAAAGGGTGCTAGAAGCAAAGTTAATCCCAGAATTAACGTGATGTTAATGAAGCAACTTCCAATGATGTTTCCAATTGCAAGGTCTATGAAACCTTTCTTAATAGATTCTATGCTTGTTGCAAGTTCTGGAACACTAGTGCCAAAAGCGACCACAGTAGCTCCAACAATAACTGGGGGAATACCGACACTTAAAGCCAAAAAAGAAGCAGAGTCAACGATAAAATAGGCACTGGCAACAATTCCAATTATTCCTAAGAATGATTTGAGAAAGTATGTTCCAAGTTCCCTTTTAGTTGCTGTATCAGAAATTTCTTCTATTGTTCCTCTCTTTTTTATCAAGTTATACATATTGTAAGCGAAGAGTGCGATAAGAGAAGCTCCTACTATTTGGTTTGCAAAGTTAAAATAGAGCAAGATTAAAGGAATAATTGATGCAATAAAAAGTCCAAAATTAAGGTCTCCAACCTCTTCTTTAGCCATTCTAGTAAAAAATCCTGCACTTTCAGGGTATTTGAATGCCATAATAAGGAAACCTATTCCCAATACCAAAGATATGTTTACTATATTTGACCCTAATACGTTGCCTATTGAAATGCCAATTGTCTGTGGGTTTAGGGTAGCGAATACAGCGACAAATAGTTCTGGAAGAGAGGTTGAGAAGGCTACAAGTATGAATCCAATTTTTGTTTTTCCTAAGCCAGTTATAGCAGCCAACTTTACTGTATTGGTGATGGCCCAGCTGCTAGCTTTTATTAGAATAACAAGTGACAAAATAAGAGCAGCAATGTTTCCAATTAATCCAAACTGTTCTAGCAATTCTTGCTCCTTCTTTGGTTGTTAGATTTCATAATTGAAACCATTATATCTAATATATCCACTTATTTTCTATTGTCGTTAGAGAAATAATTTGAAGGCTGGAGATTTTTTTACATTTTTCATATGTGTATTCCCACTAATGACCTTAGGGTTCTGCCAAAAGTATGGATGCTTAAAAATATGTGAGTCCCAAGTAGGTAAAGTTTTCATCAAGTTATTTTCTATCAAGCAGGTCTTACGTCTAAATCTCTCTGTTGAAGATATGAAAAAACTGACATCATCAAAAGATTGGTTTAGGTAAATTTCCATTCTCTATTTCTGAATGTGAAAATGTCTGCCACAACTTTCACAAACATATGCTTCAAGAGTGAAAAAATGATTATTAAGGATCTTATCTGGCTTCTCATTTTCTTTGCCACAACAAGGACACTTAACCAATCAAACCGCCATTGAAACCAAACCAAATCCTTGTAAACATAAGAGTATTTGTGATTACAGAAAGAAACAACAAGCTCAGGTTTTTGAGGTTAGAATTAAGAAATCTCTATCCTCTTTCATTTCAAGGTGGTGCTCTTCCAAAATAGAGGTTAGCTCTTTGCAGGTATGAACATCGCAGCTACATTTCATTTTTATTTGATAGTTCTCAGATGTTGCATCTTTTGAATATATGGTGTCCAAGGAAATAATATCCATTGTAACCATTTTGCATTTATCTGAGATTTTATGAAGCACGACCATGGCTTTAGCTCTGTTCAAAATGGATCCTCATTTCCTTTTTCTAAATTTAGCTTAATATTAATCAATTTGAATTGTTTCAAGTTTTCTCCAAGTTATTGAATGATAGGGGTAAGAGGTATTGTTATAGGTGTTTTACCTACACCTTATACACTATATTCACTCAAGAGCAGATTTTTGAATTAAGTCTAATTGTGTTTTCCTCCACATTGAGGACACTTGTCTAAACTTTCATCATAAATGTACTTGCAGTAAGGACAGCGGAATTTTACAACCACTTCTCGAGTTTCTTTGACTTCTTTAGTATTTCTTCCTTTTTGAAGTTCAAATACACACTTAGGATGATACCATTCACCAAAAAACTCTAGTAGATTGCCATTCCATTTTAATGGTTTTTTGCATTCTGGGCATAATCCATCTTGCTTATCAAGTTCTTTTACTATGCAATCTCTACAAAGGTTAACTTCTTCTTGTTCGTCATTAGATATATTTTTTGTTAATTCAACTTGCTCAACATTTGGCAAGAGTTCTTTGTCGCAATTATAGCATTTTTCATAAACCTTTCGTTGAATTTTTGGGACTTTTCCAATTTCATTGTGGTTTAGCCAAAATCCACTGATAGCAAATAAAACAGAAAATATCCCCAATAGAAAATAAGGTGTTTCAAGGTTTGGGTTGATTGTGAATGCACCTATTTCCACTTTAAGATGAATAATTATAGCCATTACAAAAAAAGTCATTCCAACAATCGCAGCCAAAAATCCCAAAGTCTTGTAAGTATTCACATTTCCTCTCTCAGTATTGTTTTCGGTCTTTTATAATATAATTCTTTGGTCTTTTGTCTTGTTAACTTTCTAGTTCTTTGCGCCGCAATGTGGACATTTATCTAGAATCTCATTGTAAACACCTTTACAATAATGGCAACGGATTTTTGTTATAACTTCTTTTTCTTTAATAATTTCCTTAGTTGCAATTGATTGTTTTTCTTGGTCATGGCTTGCATTTTGGGTTATTGAGAGGATTTCTTTTTTATCTATTCGTCTATTAAGAAATTCTTGTCCTCTTCCATCTTTAGCCACTATATCAAGTTCTGCCCATTGGAAGCCTCCAAAAGGTACAATGTAGAGATGCCATTTAGCTCCACAAATATTACAAGTAAGAGTATCTCTTTCCTCTATCTAAAATCAGGTCATACGTCTAAATGTCTGTTTATGGCACTTTTTCGTTTTAGACCTTGGACCTTGTTCAATCTGACTTAGATATAAAATGAGAGAGCACAGATTAGAGTGATCAATAGTTTGCTTGATCAAGAAATCTATCTAATAGTGTTCCAGTTTGGAAAATGAATATAGTTAAGAGAAGCAAAAGTGCCAATACTATTAAGAGATAAACATGGGTAAAGCTGAAAGTCGGCTAAGATGCAAGAGTTGTGGGCATTTGGTTTTTGTTGAAGATGAAAAACTGAAACATAAACAATCTAATCATAGCATGTATTGCCCATGCAGAAAACCAGAATTATAGCCTATTGCAAGTAAGCAAAGTTTTCCCCAAGTTATTTTACATCTAAACAGGTCTTACGCCTCAATATCTCTGTTGGAGAATAGTCAAGAAACTTTGTTAAAGACAAGATGGTGTTAGTCAAGAAACCTTGACGAAAATGCTCTTATATGCGGATTTCTCATACCCCAATAGTAAAGAACTGTGAAGCAGTTGAGAAAAACAGTTTTAAAACCCAAAACAGCATTAGTTTTCACAGTAGCCTTTTTGATATGTTTTGCTCAGTTGCCAGTAGGGCATTCAGAAGACACAATAGAACAAGAGGTTGGTTTAGGGTTTTTAGAAAATGTTGTTGGGCTAGACATTTCAAAATATAATATGCAAGTACATGTTGGCAATAATCCACCTTTACCTGCGCCAGCTCCAGGGCTTTTCAAAGATAGAGTAGTTAAGTTCAATATGACATCCACTGAAAGTAAAGTTGATGTCCTGTTCTTTCTTAGAAATGATCAGGTAATTTGGTACACACTTAATGCTGTTAGAGGTTCTCCTGCTTTTATCACACCAACATCTTCAGACACTCTTGACATTGCTAAAGATACACTCAACAAAATCCAAGATTATACACCAAACGAGCACATTCCAGCCATACAAACAATGCTAAATAACGTAACCGAACTTAAGGACTCACAAACAACAAACTCTGATTTTACCCAAGAAATAACAATCCAATCAAATACAATAACAATAGAATGGATACCTTATCTTAACGGTCTTATTCACCCACAAAATAGTATGACACTAACGTTTGAAAATGGGCATCTAACATTTTTCCATAATGGCTTTAACCTCTACAGTATAGGTAGTAGCGAAGTAAAAATAGAAGAGCAAGAGGCAATTGAGATTGCTAAAGAAAGTGCACGTGCCTATCTATTGAAAGATGGCAATGGAACAATCTCAAACTTCACCATCCTAGATAATCCAATCCTCACAAAAATAAGCCTACAAAATAAAGGAAACACTACATTGTATCCTATGTGGGAAGTTTGGCTTCCTTTAGATAATATGTATGCTGGTGGGGTAACTGCTTTTCATGTATTTGTCTGGGCTGACACAGGAGAAGTTTCTTCAATTACACCTATTGGATTTTCTGGTATTCCACCAGATCAACAACCATCACCCAGTAACTCTTCAAATGATCCAGCTTCAAACGCATTTCAATCAATACTGCCAGAATACATCATACTGGCAGTTATGGCACTTATAGCTGCAATAATTGTTTCAAGCTACTTAGTGTATAAAAGAAGAAAACAACTTAGCAATAATATCTATCTAACTTAGCAAAGTTTTCTCCATGCAATGTTCTATCTAAAATCAGGTCATACGTCTCAATACTTGTTGATAGTACTTTTTTTTCTAAGCAGTTAGTTAATGATCTCCGCTGCTTTCAACTCTTTTATGATTATATCCTCTACTTCTTGAATTGAGTTTTCAAAATGCACATAACATATTCCATGCATGTCTGAAGGAAGTTCAATGTCCCCTTTGTACAAGCAACACACTTTGTTTCGTCCTAATCTGCCTATGAAGTAGCCAAACTCCAGAATAACATTTTGGCGAGCACGTTTGCGAAGTTTCTCAAAAGAATATAGACCATGTTTTTTATCTTCTAAACAAAAACCCCCTACATCATCAGGGGTTAAAATTACTAATGCAAATCCAACATCAGAGTATTTCTCAAGCTTTTCAATTATTGTCATACCTTTGCTGGGTTGCTCATGAAGAATTATTGGTTTTATCCCAACATTTTCCAGTATTGTCTTTAACTCTTTTACTGATTCTTGGGCTGTTCCGTGAACTATGAAAACACTGTTGTCTAGAGGAATTTTGGGTATCTGAGAAGATTTCAATTCACTAATGACCATGTCCATTAGGTCCGAGTATTTCTGAACGCAATTTCTTAGTTCTTGTTCTAAAATATCTTCTCCAGCTGAAAAGGAAAAGTCAATGTCATTTAACATTTTTAGATAAATAGAGTTTTCTCCAAAATACTGCTTTATTAAAACAAAGGTATCTTTCTTTATCTCTGAAAGCTCGTCAAAGTCTTTTTGTGAGTTAAGAGCTCTATCTTGCAGAGCATCTAAATCTTCAATTAGTTTCTTTGCGTTCATGAGTATTCCAGTAGACTACTGTCATTTCTACAAAAAAGCTTTGCTAATCTTTCAAGAGTGGCATAACGTTTTATTACAAATCAGGTCTTACGTCTCAATACCTTTCAAGATACTTTTTCGTATTTGACCCCATGCTCTACCAGCGTTTTAGTTTAGTCTTCTAACTTAGTATTGACATCAATTCTGTCTGTATCGGCTGAAGAGCTTTGATTGTCTTCTGTTGGGTATCGAGCAATAGCGGTTTATAATAAAATTTCATAAACACACTCTGGCTTATTCGCCCTTGTAACAAGTCAACTATTTCTTGAGGTAGCGAGTTTCTCAGTCTTGTCGCAAATATCTTTCGTAGCTGTTTTGTCTGAGTGTTAAAACCTGCTCGCCCAATAACTGTGTCAATTGCTGAATATTTCATGTGTGGTTTTGACTCAAGCACAAGGTTGACCAGTTCAGGTGTTACAAAAGAAATATAGGCATTTTTTGATTTTCGCAGAAACAAGTCTGGAAACTTGAAGTGTTGAAGCATCATCAAATCCTTGTCGAGATAGCAGTCTAATTGATTCTTTTCTGAAAGTTCAGTTATGAGTTTACATGATAGAGCCGCTTCTGTTGGTCTCAAACCAGTTAAGGTGTCAAATATCAAAACTGTAGCATAATCTTTTGGCACAGACTTGATTACTTGTCTGAGCCATGTTTCTGTCTCTTCAAAATTCGTGTTTAGAATACTTAGAAATGTGTCAAGATTGTTCGTGTTTTCCCATTTCAAATCGTAATTCGTTATTGTCTTTTTCCATTGGTCATAAACACCCAGATACTTGGAAAGATTACTCAACGCACTCATTACAATTCTCCTCATATTTTTGCTTAACATTAACAACTGTGACGCTAAACTTGGATTCTCCAAAACACTCGCATATTTCTTTGAATATATCAAAATAGACTTCGCATGACCTTTTGTATGCGTTTTAAGCAACCATTCACCGTAGTTTTCCCAAATAAGCTCAGAAATGAGCTTCTTGCACTCAAGAGGTCGGGGGTTCAAATCCCCCCCAGTCCACTTTTATAAGTAAAGTTATAGGCGGTATGTACCCGGATCGTTTGCATCGTAAAGCAATCTTTAAAGGAGCGGAAAGCAAAGTTAGTAGCTGAGGAGTTTCGCTTATGTCGCTTGAGGAAAACGAGGGACGGCTTAAGTTGAATTTTAATCATCAGGTTACCTTTGACTTGTCTATTGAAAACAGAGATTTGAATAAACCCATGCAAGTTAGCATTTGGGAGGCAAGAGACATTTATTGGGAAATGAAGGCTCGACTTGACGAATTAGGCAAGGAATTGGAAAAGCGAAAAGCACTTGAAGAAGAAACAGAGGAATGAACAGAATTCTGAAGCAATCGTTATAAAAAAGAAAAGAGGAATTATGCGGGTGATATCTCCATTCTCGCATATCTGATTTTTCATATTGATTTCAAGTGTGTTTGTTTCTCGTTGTTTTGATTGATTTGTTTGTTTTTCGTTGTTGTTTTTGGGTAAAATGGCTTTTTAACGCTTGCTTTTAGATTGTAGGGTGTATTTGGTCTCTTGGTTGGTGTTGAAGCGTTGAAACCTGTTAGTTTAGAGGGGTTGTTAGAAAAGTTTTCTGGGCGTGTTTCTAAGTTGCAAGTTGAGTTGCAGGCGATTTTTTTTGAAGATTTGGAAACTGCAGTTGAGCATCGCTTGAAAGTTCTTGAGAGCGCCACTTGATCGGGGTTGTGCTTGTTGAGTAAGAGTGTTTTGGTTAGTCAGTTGGAGTCGTGTAAGCCAGGCGATTTAGTCTGCTGTATGTGGACCGATGCCAGCATTGGAAAGACCAGCACTAACGGCGGAGTAATTGATGTTCCTGTCCGGAGCTGGGGCATTTTTGTCGGTGTCTTTGGGAAGCGTAAGCACATTATTTTGGCTCAAAACAGCTTCGAATATGCTGATGGTCTTTGCGACCTGGATTATACGGCTATTCCTCTTGGTTGGGTTGAGGATGTTCAGATTATCGCTGCGCGTTATACGCCTGAGGATGCGGTGCGTAGTTTAGTGTCGAGTTTTGTTAGGTGTGATGAGGAGCAGAAGAAATCGTTTAGTCGCAGTAATCGTCCAAGGGCGTTTTTTCAGCGGAGGTTAAGCATCCATGGCAGGCCCCATTAGCCGTCTAAGAAGCTTTATTCGCAGTTATTTTACTCGCAAATGCGTTGACGTCGACGATATGCCTTTGGCGAGTGCCCAGGATACAACACGCAAAATAAAGCGTAGGCGTACTCGCAGCGTGCCGCCCAGCGAGCGGTTTGTTTGGGCTATGCTTGTTTTGATTGTGGCGCTTGCAGGTTTAGTAGCTATCGAAATTTCGATTGTCCTGGTTACTGGCGCCGTTAATGATGCGATTTTGATTGTGGTTAGCGGTCTTGTCGGTGCCGTAGCCAGTAGGTTTTTGGAGGCTAAAAGATAGAATTGTTTAGCCAAAAACAGCTCTATAGAGTCCTCGAGTTTCCTAAGCATCTGCAGGTTTCCTTAACAAGCTTGTTAAAGTTGGGGTTGGCATCAGCTGACGAGGTTGCTGCAGCTACTGGAAAAGCTCGTGCTGTGGAAAGCAGTTATTTGAATCAATTAGCGGTAATGCACATTGTCCAAAAAGAGCATCGAGGGCGCACAGTATTTTTTTGTGTTGATTTGGAGGCGCTGGATTGGTAAAAGGAAAGCCCTGGTCTGTTGAGGATGAAAAGAAACTCAAGGATTGGGTTACCTCAGGCGTTAGTGTCGATGCTTTGGTTTTCAGCTTTGATGGGCAATATACTAAGGATGCTATCTATAGGAAGATGGGTCGATTAGGCTTAGAAGTAGTAGCCTTAGGGAAAAAAATTGCTGCGGCTACTTCTTCTTTTGAGTTACCTGAAGAATTACCAAGCATTGAAGAAACGCTTCTGACACTAGCTGCTGCCTTGGAGGCGCTCAAGACGCCTGGGTTAGATAAGAGCGAGGTTTTGAGGTTGAGGGGAATCATTGCGGGTGCTAAGGTGTACAAGGAGCTCTTAGCTGATTACATGGGATATCTTGGTGTTGAAGCGGAATTAACAAATTGGAGTGAAAAGGTTGCCGAACTTGCGAAAAAGACCCCGACGATTCAGCCCAAATAGTTTCTTTGAGAAACTCGCAAAAGGGCGAGAGGATATTCGCACCATTGAGACAGAGCGCTTAAGCAAGATTGATTCACTTAAAACTGAGCCCTTAGAGTTTTTTCGCCAAGTCCTAGGTGTTGAGCCCACAGATTACCAAAAAGAACTCATCGATCTTTTCTATAAAAATCAGTTTGTAGCTGCCCGTTGGAGCCGCCAGTCCGGTAAGAGTTTCACGACGTCGGGGATGCTTCTTAATTATGCGTTAGCTAACTCAAATTTCTACATTGGTGTGATTGGTCCCAGTTGGCGCCAAACTAAACTGGTTATTCGGCGCATTGGAGAGTTTGCGCGTCGACTACCTCCTGGATCAAAGATTACTGTTCAAAAAACAAGGATAACATGCCCGAATGGGTCAATTATTGAAGCTTTCCCAAATAATCCAGACACTATCAGAGGACCAACCTTGCACTGCGTATATGCGGATGAGTTCAATTTTATCCCAAATGCCGAGGACCTCTATGACGCTGCGCTCTTCACGCTGGGAACTACTAACGGGAAGTTCATCTGTACCAGTACACCTTGGAACACGGATAGTTTATTCTGGAGAATCTGCAATCACAAGGATTTTGAGGATTTTGCTAGGCATCATGTGACTTGGGAGCGTGCTCAGGAGCCTAATGGACCGTTGAAGCTTGGGATTTTGGAGAAGATCAAGAAGCAACTGCGAGACGATCCTTCGAGGTGGCGTCGTGAGATGGAGGCGCAGTGGGCTGAGGATGAAGACGTTTGGCTCTCTCAAAGCCTAATTTCCAGCTGTATTGGCACATCTAAGAATTGTGGAGAGGACCTGCAGCCGTTTGCCCCAGAAGAGGAATATGAGGGTGAATTCTATGCTGGCTTGGATCCTGCTCAAACCCGAGACTTTCATGTCTTAAGCGTGATTGAGCGGGTTGATCAGAAGCTTTTGCTTAGGCATCTTAAGATTTTTCCTCATCCAACCTTTGATGCCTATGTTTTAGGTTACATCAAGGCGCTGCAGGATCGTTGGGGAGGCTTCACTAAAATCCGAGTTGACATAACTCGAGAAGGTCCAAGTTTCATAGCGGACATGGAAAATGCTGGAATCGATAACACTGAAGGGGTTATATTTAGTTCTCCCAGAAAAAGCGAAATGGCAAGTGTTTTAAAGAAGCGTATGCAGGATAAACGGTTCTTCTATCCTTTGCTAAGTTGGGAAAAACCCTATCGAGGCGACATCTGCAACGAATTTAACGTAGAGCGCTTTGCTTTGCGCAAGGATGGTGGCTTAGCTTTCAGTCACCCACAAGGCACTCACGACGACGTCTTTTGGGCTACAGCTTTAGCAGCATTCGCAACCTGCGAGTTGGTTCCCGAGCAGTTTGTGGTAGCGGTGCCAAGATGATTCAGTCAAATGCTAACGTGCTGAGGCGTCGATCTACTATTGAGATGGATATTGCAATTTTGCAGGCGCTTTCAGGCTCCAAGACGTTGAAGCTCACTCACATTATGTATAAGGCTAATTTGAACGCGATTGTTTTGAAGAAAAAGCTCATAGTGCTTGAAGCGAGGGGCTTGATTAAATTGCATAAACTGCACAAAGAGCATCTAAAGCAGCCAGGCAGAGAACGAACATTTTATGGTGCGACCTCAAAGGGGCTGGAAGTTTTGCGTAGCTATCTTTCTGTTTATAATGCGTTGGGAAGTGTTGAATATTGAGAGATAGACGTGGTTTTAGGATTCGAACTTGCAAGAGAACCTATGATAGGGTTGCTGGGAAATTCAGCTTTAACATAAGTTATGAAACCCACACAAAGATCACTCCAAGAAGCCTTGTTGTTGCTGAAGCGTTTGGATTGGGGATTGATGAGGCTCAGAAGTTCAAGGTTTTGGATGCTGAACTAAAGATTGGACCTCAAGATATTGTTTACATTACGGGGGATAGTGGCAGTGGTAAATCTGTTTTGCTTCGTGCCATCCGAGCAGATCTAGGAGAGGAAGCAATAGATCTATCCGAGGTTCAAGTGGATCCAGATAAACCGTTGATTGAAACGATCGGGGCAACCGTTGAGGAAGGGCTTGAGCTTCTTAGCCGAGTGGGATTAAACGATGCTTTCCTGTTTCTGCGAAGTTATTGTCAGCTTAGTGATGGTCAGAAATACCGATACCGAATCGCCAAGCTCATTGAGTCCAAGAAGCAGTGGTGGCTTATGGATGAATTCGCAGCGTGCCTTGATCGGGATACTGCAAAGATTATTTCCTTTAACTTGCAGAAAATTGCCCGGTCACATGGCAAAGCAGTAATCGTTGCAACTACACATAGCGATTTAGTTGAGGATCTCTCGCCTTCTGTAGCTGTGTTTAAGCGTTTTGGAGAAGAAATTGAGATTAAATATTTCCCAAATAGTCACGTAGATGAATGCAGCCTTATCCGAGAGATGAAAGTTGAAGATGGCAGCCGAGAAGACTGGCAAAAACTCTGCAGTTTTCACTATCGCGGCCATAAAACATCAGTTGTCAGGAAAATCTTCCGGTTAACCCGAGGCATAGAGCTCTGCGGAGTCATAGTGTATACTTATCCGCCTCCAGCATGTTTTGGGAGACGCATGGTTCTTCCTCGAATGTCAATGCAGGAAATCAACCAGCAACTAAGCACCATTAACCGCGTAGTTATTCATCCAAAATACCGAACAGTAGGTTTAGGTGCGAAGTTAATTCGTGAATCACTGCCTTTGGTTGGCACAGAATTTGTCGAGTTAATTGCGGTTATGGCTAAGTATTCGCCTTTTGCAGAGAAAGCAGGTATGAAACGCATTAGTCAACAGACAGAGGTGAAATCTGTTGTTAAGATCTCGCAGACGCTATCTTCTCTGGGGTTTGATGTGCAACTGCTGGGAAGCCAGACACTACGTTAAACAAAAGCTGGATACTTTGGATACTAAGCAATTATCTAGTGTTCGCGAGGTTTTGCTTAAGAATCCCCAGCCGCGTTTGAAAAAAGAAGTCACATCTAGTAGAAATATGCCTTATGGAATAACCGCAGATTATATCAAATATGTTGAAGCTGCTGACTCTGAGAAATTAGCCAAATTAATTAAAACTGTTGCGCTGCTACTTCAAACAAAGGTTTACCTGTTTTGGTCTCGCCAAACCATTTCTTAAACCATAGATCAGTAATTAACAATGGCACAATTCCCGTAACCTTTCAATGTCGACTGGATCCCGTTGATTGCACAACAATACCTCACTATAACATGGAACTACGCTTCAGGCACCATACTTCAACCAGGTGCTTCACAGACCGTTACTATCACCATCAATGTTAACCAGTATGTGACTGGCGTGAACACCTTCACAAACACCATCTACATAATAGCAACTCAGTCCACGTAGAAAGTTTGTTTCCTCTTTTCATTCCTCTATTTTTTTAGGCACTTAATTATTTTTTTAGCGAAAGCTATTTGTTAGATGAAAGGGCACCTGGGGATGGTTGAACGGTTGGAGCGGGAATACTATGATGATTCATAACGTTCTCGGCTAAGGCGTAGTTTTCGATGCTGGAAACCCACTGGTTGGAACATTCGCCATCAACATCAAAGGCACTTTTTTTGTGGTACCAAAAACTTTTTTCTTAAAAAATCCAAATTTTGTGGTATCATACAGTTTCAAACCTTGACTTAGAAACCATTTTTATATAGACTCTATTGACCTGACAAAAGTTATAAGCTCTAAGCAGCATATCGACAAACAGAGGACAAGTTAGTGGAAAACAAAAATCTCCAACGCGAACTCTCTATAGGCGAAATATTAACGCAAACATTCAATTTGTATTCGCGAAATTTTGTACAGTACTTGATTCCTTTTTTAGCTGCAGGAATCTTAACAGGATTGGTAACTATAGCTGTGAAATCAGCCATAGTCATTCCTGCTGCACCATTGCATCCCACATCGCAGCAACTATTAGCATGGTTTCCAACCTACCTGATAGCAACCGTAACATCTCTATTATTATCCGGAATCGTAAGCTGGATCGCCAACAGCATCACTAACAGGAATCACAATAAAGTTTACTTCAGATATTCTGGAGAAAAGACAAGCAAACCTGCACACATCCTTCAATTTCACCTTGCCAAAGTTACTTTCCTTGTTGGCAGCAAGTATAATCACAGGTATTCTCATCGTTCTCGGATTTATTGCGTTAATTGTGCCTGGATTAATCCTTGCACTTATGTTTTCGCTTGTTTACCCAGCCATAATGCTTGAGGGCACAGGCGTTTTAGGAAGCCTCTCAAGAAGTCGCGTTCTCGTTAGCAACAGATGGCTAAAAACCTTCGGTTTGTTGCTTTTGCTTGCTATTATTGTCTATGCAATAAATGGGGTTTTCGTATTCGTCGCCTTCGTATTATTCTCCGGACCACTTGGAGTAGTTGGTCCGCTTATATCGAGCATTCTGACGGCGCTCATAACACCAATCTTCGCAATAGCCATAACGCTCTACTACTATTCGATGAAAGCAAGAACAGCGCCACCACTGCCGCCTCCACCACCGGCACAAACCTTCTGAAAAAGCAAGTTTTTGGGTTTTTTGGGAAAAAGATTTCAGTTACTAGCGTTAGGTAAAAGTTAACGAGAAGAACTCCATTTAATGCCCGCAATGACCAAATGAGCCATACTCAACATAATCAAAATACTTGGAACAAAAAATAGAATAACATTGTCTACTGTTCCATTCAAAACAAAATATTCGATAAACCACATAACTCCAGCTAAAATTATAAGAATAATTCCAGCAGTGAAATAGTCCGACGATTTTGATTTATCCAAAGTTATCGGTTAACCAGTTACATTTTACTTTGCATAAATAATTTTTGATTAAGAAACGTTTGGAAGTTAGTCAAGAAACCTTGACGAGTTTTAGTCAAGAGTCTTGTACGAGAAGTCTTTTATTGCAAACCAAACCTAACATTAAGCATGGGCTGTAAAAGCAAGGGTTTCTCGTTGCTTCTTCTCATCATTTTGGCAATCTCAAGCCTTGTGGTCTTTAAAACCGCAATAGCTCAGGTGGGAGTAACTACCCCTTGACACCAAATTTCAGCGTAACTTATTTGGTCAATTCTCATATTATTCCACCCGTTTACGGAGTTGACCCATCAACTGGAAAAGCTGTGATTCCCCAAGCAGGTTATACTGTAGAAAACGAAAAAGTCTGGATAGACATTGTGAATCAACCAGTTGTACCCTATACTGATTCCAATGGTAACACTATAAATTTATTTTACAATATCAGATATAAGCTCCAAACAATAATTCTTGGATATATTCCCCTAATTCCCAGAGACTAATTCAAAGCTACTTCGGGTATACTCTTTCCAGTTTTGATTTCAAGGGAAATTACCCTGAAGGTTCGCAAGTGATAGACCTTCCTAAGGGCGCTCAGACGGATTTTCAAGTTGAAGCCATAATCGGTTATTACACACCTGACAATATTTTTGTGGGTAAAACAAGTGGTTGGACAAACCCACAACAAGTACAGTCAGCAACCTTACCCACTGATTCACCTTCGCATCTACTTCGCCAAATTCAACATCATCATCGAACTCTACAATAACGCCAACTTCATCTGTGACTGGCACAACTGGCAATTCTATAACTGTGCCTTTAGTACATTAATTGTGGTAGTCGCAGTCTTTTTAGCAATCATTGCTGCATTGTCACTGTTGCTTTTTAGAAGGCATCAAAAGACTGCCAATTAGGCTTAACGCTTTACTCTTTTGCTTGTCTGTGTCTGTTTGTTTGTCTCAGAGAGAGTAATGGTTGGTAGAAATTTGATTTCAAAGAGAGAGAAAGACCAAAATTTAATGCATATAATTTTCTAATCTCAATGACCTTTTTTTCTTACGACAAGTATTGTTGCCACTAATATAACACCAATAACTGCGCCAATAATAGCGTAGATAACATATTGACTCTGAGAAGTTGAAGTAGTCGATATGCGGTTCAATTGAAGGGTTACCTCATGAGTACTATGTTGATACGCGAAGCTTAGTTGCCATGCGTCAGTTGTTTCTTTTGATGAAAAATGTTTTTGTTCCCCATCAATGAGCACTTGGACTTTCGTTATGTCTTTGATCAGACTTTTTGCTATTGTTACCTCAGTGTATCCTGATGTTCCAGTTGTTCCTGTGACCGTGAACGTAAGTTGATTGCT
Organism: Candidatus Bathyarchaeota archaeon; assembly: GCA_963804785.1. Classification (GTDB taxonomy): domain Archaea; phylum Thermoproteota; class Bathyarchaeia; order Bathyarchaeales; family Bathycorpusculaceae; genus Bathycorpusculum. Next base: position 729,881 of record CAWDRR010000004.1, on the reverse strand, counting down.
TGTCGAATTAAACGCCAAATCCAAGATCGTTGAATTGGATGCAACAGAGAAAATGTCTTTAGAAGTTGGGTCTGTGGAAGGCAAAATCGCGAGATTGACTACTTTACTTACTGCGTAATCCAAAACCCACTCTGCTTTTATCATATAGTTGCCGGTTACAGACGGCATCCATACAGCCGCGAATGTTCCATCTGAATTTGTGTTTACTGAAGTCAGATCTTGCCAAGTCCCACCGTTAGTTACACTATAGGATATCGCAATCGGCGTTGCCGCTAAGCCTTGGTTATTTTCGCTTATCCTCCCATAGATTTGTACTCTAAAGGAGTCATAAGACACTGAACTTGAACACGATAGATCGAGGATTGCTGAAGGGTTGCTTGTTGGTGTAGGAGAAGAAGCTGGAGTTGCAGTCGGAGAGATAGTTGCCGTTGGTTGAGGAGATGACGTCGGGGTAGGAGTGGATGTTGGTGAGGGATTTGGGTTTATTTCTGCTGATACCGGCGCGAACGGGTTAGGCGAGCTCAAATATGGAGTGCAGTAAACTCTCGCGAGGGCAGAATCATTTCTATAGTCATATACTGATTCGACAATTTTTGATAGGTCAGTGGTACCCCACCAATTATTAGGCAAGGTGACAATTTTTGATGAATTCTCTGCTTCAACATAAACATTGAAGTTGTTAGCGTAAATGTTGTTAAGAGTTATTGTGGGGTACGCTTCGCGGTAAAAAGCGTAGCTGGTTAAGAAGATTCCTCGGTTGCTATTAGCTATGGTGTTATTTGATATGTAAGGGGCGCATCCATAGGCGTCTATTCCAACGGTATTGTTGATGAGCAGATTGCCAATTATTGTTGGGTAGTAAATAGGATCAAATCAGCATGTAACCGCAGGTAATGCCAACATCTGCGTTCTTTATGGTGTTAGCAAGTATTGTCTGATTAAATTGGGCAATGATGCCTCGAGCTCCACCTAAAACTGTGTTATTAAAAACTAAACCATAAGTTCTGATAGCTGCAGCGTCGCTTCCATAGTTGAAGATAATGTTGTTTGAGATTTTTGGGTATTCACCCATTATCGTCTCATATTGGAAGTTTGGGATGCTGATTTGTGCGTGATCGAGTATTGATCCAGTAGCTGTGGGTTCATTCCAGGGTGTGCTGCTGCTATTAAAGTAAATTCTCGGTGGCCAAGAAAACGTTGTTCTTCTTTGACCCTGAATGCTTATCCAGTTCGCGTCGTCTCCTTTTGCGATAAGAGTTCCATCGATTATCAGGTTGGCTAACTTGAGATCGATAATTGTTCCAGGGATTATTGTCAGGGTGGTACCTCTAGATATTGTAATGTTGTCAACAAAGGTATACGGGTGACCGCCGGGTGTCCATACTGTGTCTATCGATATTATTCCACCGACTTGTGTCCCACTTTGAGCATCTGCAGATTCAGCTATCATTAGACTTGAGGTTGCTAAGATAACAATAAAAAGTAACGAGAGAACCTTTCTTGTACTGCCCATGCTTGATGTTAGGGTTGGTTTGGAGATAAAAGACTTCTCGTAAATGTTCCTTGACTAAATCCAGTCAAGGTTTCTCAACTGACAAGACTAATTGGCGGTTCTTAAATAATGAATACAAAGTGTAAGAAATGCGGCTGTGAAATAACTAAGGATGACACCTAATTCTATGATAATATGAGCTGGTCTTGCTGGGTGACAAATTAACAGAAGAAGACGAGATAAAATAAAATGTTAAAGGTTGAGGCTTTTTATATAGGACTGCCCTAGCATCCTTCAATTAAACCTTTTTGAGCATGTATGTGGGGCGTCTTCAAATTTTAGTAGTATTCGGTAGGGATGTTAGGGTTATTATAATTTGAAACTTCGCATCAAGAGTAATTTCATTTGGGGTGGTTTTTGAAACTGCTAATTTGGTGTGGATGTTTAAGTAAATAGGCAAGGGTCAACCTTGACGTTTTCCTGAGCATGTATGCCCCCCCTCTATTTATTGGTCAAGAAACTTTGACTGGGCTTAGTCAAGAAACCTATACAAGAACGCTTTTAACTGAATCTTTCTCAAGATGGGAGTATGCGGAAGATAAGCAAGGTTGCAGTTATACTGATAGCTGTAATTCTTTTGAGTTCAACATTTATCTTTCAACCAGCAAGCGTAAAAGCAGAATCGAAAACAATCATTGTACCAGACGATTTTCCTACAATTTCCTCTGCAATAAAAAACGACGTCACCGTAACTGGAAACAATACTATAATTGAATTTTCAAATGGCTTACATAATGTATTAGTCTACGCTAATGACTCGTTGGGAAACATTGGCGCTTCACAAACCATCAATTTTATTATTGCAGTTCCACCCAAAATCAGTATTCTATCTCCGCTGAATCAAACATATACTAACTCTAATATTCCATTAACTTTCAATGCCGATAAACCTGCTAATTGGCTAGGCTACAGCATTGACGAGCAACATAACACAACTATAACTCTTTCTAATGTTGAGGAAGTGTTTCCTGACTGGCTAATCATGCCAACTGTAAATTTAGTTAGCCCAGAGAGTAATGACTTCTTCAATTAGAAATGTTAGCGTTAATTTTATACCAAACAAGCAGATGTCATGGATTGGTTATAGCTTAGATGGTTTGGAAATACATACTATTTGAAACCTGAACTCTCACGCCGTTTGGCGAACATAACCTTACAGTCTACGCCATTGACGGTTACGGCAACCAAAATAGTTCACAAACAATCAGTTTCACGATTACAGAACCCGAATACTTCCCAACGTTGCTCGTAATAGTTGCAAGTATCTCAATTGTATTCATTTGTTTGGTTGTTATAATGTTTAGAAGGCATCAAAAAATCACTAACATAAAGCAATGACCTTTTCCCAAGCATGTGCATACTCGCCCTCTAAAAACTCGTACTCTATTAAGCAATCCTAAACGCTTTAAGCTGGAGGTATCAATTAAGTTAGCTATGCCTTCAGAGCCTAAAAAACAAGCCTTTCCTTTGTTGACTCGATATTCAACTTAATATTTTTCCAAGCGGTTTTTGGCTCACTGGCAGGCCTGGTCTTAATATTGTGCCTTGTTGCGGCAGTCATAGTTGTTGTGCTGATAGTGGTTCTAAGAAGCAAGAAGGCACCAAATAATAGTGACCAGGTTAAAATCCTTCTGCAATAGCAAAAACAAAGTCCTTAGGTACAAGGAGGTTCCCCTTGGTTCTCATAACTTAACTATGTACGTTCGAGATTTGGCTGGCAACACTGGAGCCTCCGAAACAGTCAACTTCACCATTGCCTCAGAGACTGAACCTAAATCAGATTCAGACCCCGCGCTATTTCCAAAGGTACCTATTGCTGCTGTTTCCCTTGCCGTTATTGCCTTGGTGGCTGCTGGTTTGTTGGTCTACCACAAGAAACACAAACACAACTCAGTAAAGGAAGCTTGACTAGTTTTAGTCAAGAGTCTTGTACGAGAAGTCTTTTATTGCAAACCCATCCAACAATGAAGTGGTGGCTATGAGTAAAGCTTTAGCTTTAGCACTTGTTCTCGTCTTCCTAACAGCATCATCCACAATTGTAGCTATACCTGTTTCTAGGCTGCAACTAACTGAGAACACGTGGGGATCCAAAGCACCTATGCCAACCGCAAGAACACTTTTAGGTGCCGCTGAGGTTAATGGAAAAATCTACGCTGTCGGCGGTTTTAGCGATCTTAACGTCACTGAAGAATACGATCCAATTACTGATACTTGGACAACAAAAGCCGCCATACCTTCTCCAAGATTTAGTTTTGCCATAGCATCTTATCAAAACAAGATATACTGCATAGGGGGCTTAGTCGGTAGAGGTGCTCCCTTCAGTTCTTCAGTTACTGGAGCAATCGAAGTCTATGACCCCGCAACTAATACTTGGGAAATAAAAAAGCCAATGCCTACCCCCAGGGCACAATCAGAAGCAAACGTTGTTAATGATAAAATCTACCTAATTGGTGGAAGGACAGGTGGACAGCATTCAACTGTCTCAACAAATCAAGTCTATGATCCAATTACCGAGAAATGGGAAACAAAAAAATCTATGCCTTATCCTGTTGCTTCTTTTTCTTCGACAGTAATTGGTAACAAGATCTTTGTACTGGGGGGTCAAGGTAATTCCAACGACCCGAAGAATTTGGATGTAACCCAAATTTATGATTCCACAACTGACTCGTGGACTATTGGAACTCCGATGAAAACAACTGTGCTAAATTCAGCGGCATGCGCCATTTCGGATCCACTTGGTTCTGCAAGAATCTATCTTGTTGGTGGACAACTTGAGGCGCTAGGGACAGGCGGCAATAGAACTGATATAGTTCAAGTTTACAACCCTGAAAATAGCTCTTGGAGTGTTGGTGTTCCTATGTTAACTGCCCGCGATGGATTGGCAGTGGCAGTTGTAAACAATACGATGTATGCTATTGGGGGCGTTGGTGGCAACATTATGTTATCGGGGGAGGGATATGCAGTTAATGAAGCGTATACATCAATTGATGCTCAGCCTCATTCTCCTTCGCCAACGCCTTACTCGAATCAGAATGATTTCCCAATTATGGTTGCTGCAGCTGTTACTGTTGCAGCGTTGGTTATTGGAGTTGCTGGCTTGTTAGTTTACCGCAATATCCATAAGAAAGCACACAGTTAGAGGGTGCGTTGTTTTTCGCGGGCGCTAATTGGGCATATTGTAAGGCAGCGAATTTATAAGCAACCCGATTCTTGCAATAGATTAGAATCAATGCAGTCTAAGATAAAGAAGGCAGCCATTGCAATCTGCTATTTGATACTCATAGGTATTGCAGTGGATGCGCTCTTGGAATGGGGATACCCACGTTCAAACTATTCTCCTGGCCCTTGGGGACCAATCACTCAACTGTTATCTTTGGGGCTAATTCTGGGAACAGGAATCCCTATGCTCTTATATTTATGGAAAAGAAGCCTCAGCCAAAAGAGCGTGAAAATAATTACAGCCATTCTTCTGACAAGCACTATTCTGCTTGTTGTATTGCTTACCCCAAACGCTTTGGCGTCCGCTGAAAGAAGAGCCAAAGTACAATGGTACGTCAACGACTTGCAGTCACAAGGCTTGATCGTGGTTGATGCTGGCCAATACTACTACCGCCATGGCGGAGGGGCCACACAGCTCACTTCATATGCAGAAGTCGTTACCACCGCCAAATCCATAAACTGCAGCACTATCTACTTCCGTTCGGGAACGCCCTGGAACTTCATATTCTTCATGGGAGACGGCTTACAGATGGTCTTCTACAAGCCTCAGGTCCCAGGACCCTTTCTACCAGGTGAGTACCTATATTATGCGCCCTACGATCCCATCAACGGGATCTCATTACCAAAATAATCTTTTCATCCTTTGGTCAAGAAACCTTTACGAGAAGTCTTTTATCTACAAACCAACCCTAACACTAAACATGGGTAATATAAGTAAGGGTTTCTCGTTACTTCTTTTTGTTGTCTTGGCAGTTTCAAGCCTAATTATGGTTGAATCTGCATCCGCAGAGAATTGGGTTGAGGTAACCAGATTCACGGGTTCAGGAGCACAAAATTATACCACGAATTATTTTACTTGTAATAACGCTGAATGGCGAATCCGATATGAATATGTTACAAACCCACAACTCTCAATATTAACCCTTTTCAAAGTTTTTATCTATTCCAAAGGTGAGGACGCAATTTACGTAGATTCGATTGACAAATTTGGAGCTAATGATACAAGTGGAATTTTAAATGTTCACAACAAAACAGGCACGTTCTATCTAAAAATTAATGCGAACACGCAAAGTTATAAAATATTTATCGAGCAGGACACGAATTCCGTTCCAGAGTTTCCTTCATGGGCAGTTCCGTTGGTATTTGCCGTAATGGTAACGTTGGCTGGTTTGTTGGTCTACCACAAAAAACACAAGACGCTAAAATTCCTTGATACTAATTGAATAGCTGTTCTTTTTGCGGAACAAGCTGTTCTTTGAGGAGAGTTATGAGCAACATATCCTAAGTATTCTATATGGTTGCAATGAAGAAATCAATCGTTATCTTCCCAATCCTGCTAATAGGCACAATATTGGGAGCTGCAGCCTTTACCAATTATTACTCAATGAAGAGTACACTGATACCAACACAAGAATCAAACGTTACACAAACCCCAACTAATAAACCTACAAGCAATCCTACTGCTGCTCCACAGACATCTCTAAAGCCAACCCCAACAGCAACAGTTATTCCTAAACCCTCAAATCTTACCGTTATTTCACCAACAAATACAACCTATTCGACAAACACAGTTGAACTAACTTATACTGTCAATTCGAAGGTTGTGTGGTCTTATTATGGTGTCGATATAGGTGGAATTGGTGCTGGTTCAAGCGAATACACAGGAATAAATGATTTGTACACACTACACGGTTTAGTACCTTTCAAAGGCAATATAACCCTAAATCTACCAGAAGGTAAGCATAGATTACTACTTGCTGTTCAAACAGAAGAAAGCAGAGGTAGCAGTGTCCCAATAGCATACCAAACAATTGACTTCATAATAGACACAACAAGCAAACCTTAGTGTCTGTTTATTATGGCTTAGTAAAGAAACTTTGACGAGTTTTAGTCGAGAGTCTTGTACGAGAAGTCTTTTATTACAAACCCATCCAACAATGAAGTGGTGGCAATGAGTAAAGCTTTAGCTTTAGCACTTGTTCTCGTCTTCCTAACAGCATCTTCCATATTTGCGGTTATTCCTGTTTCTGGTGCTTCAATAGCTGAGAACACTTGGTCAGCAAAAGCACCGATGCATGACGCTAAAAGTGCTTTTGGTGTTGCAGTTGTAAACAACAAAATCTTTGCTATAGGTGGCTCAACCCAAAATGGATCGACTGCCCACAGCAATTATGATGTTGTCGGAGGAATAGTAGCTACAAATGAGCAGTACAATCCAGTATCCAATGAGTGGATTTTTAAATCACCTATGCCAACACCAAGATATCTTTTTGCCATAGCTGCCTACGGAAATAAGATTTACTGTATTGGCGGGAATTCAAATGGAAGTATTACTGGTTTAAATGAGGTTTATGACACAACAACCGACACGTGGGAAACCAAATCGCCTATGCCAACAGCCCGAGATGATTTAAGGGCTAACGTTGTAGATGGCAAAATCTATCTCATAGGAGGATATCCCAATAGGGTAATTAACGAAGTTTATGACCCTGTAAAGGATTCATGGACTACTAAAACACCCTTACCGACAGTTGTAGTCAATTATGCATCAACCGTTATGGACAGCAAGATATTCATTATCAGTTCCAATCTAAATCAAGTGTATGATGCTAAAACGGACAGTTGGAGTCGTGCTAAACCGCCTTCTTCCTTTATGGCTGGTTCAGTTGCGTCCGCAACCACAGGCGAATTTGCTCCTAAACGATTATACGTGTTTAATTCAGTTTCAGGTTCTAATTTAGTTTATAATCCTGCGACTGATAGTTGGGATGTTTTCCCCGTGATACCTACTGAACGAAGCGGTTTTGATGTTGCCGTTGTAAATGACAGGTTTTATGCAATTGGCGGTTACACTTCTTTTTATCCGTCTAATGACCCTTTTTCTTTATACACCAACCGATTTGCTTCGAACGAAGAATATGTACCTGTTGGTTATGGAACTCCTGACCCATCCTATGTGCCTCCCGCAGAAATCACTCCGCCAAAAATCAGCATCACGTCACCCTTAAACCTAACCTACAATGAATCAAGCGTTCCTTTGGTTTTTAATGCGGATAAGGCAGTTAACTGGACAAGCTACAGTCTTGATGGGCAACAGAACGTCACATTTTCTGGTATTGCTAATTTAACTGGACTCTCAAACGGCTTACATAACATAACAGTTTTCGCCCAAGACACATTTGGAAACATAGGCTCCTCAGAAACAATCTCCTTCACTATCACAAAACCAGAGTCAGAGCTTTTTCCTGTTGCGCCTGTTGCAACTGTTTCCATTGTTGCAGTTGCCTTGGTGGTTGCTGGTTTGTTGGTCTACCACAAAAAACACAAACACAAATCAGTCAAGAAACCTTGACGAAAAAGCTCTTAAGTCAAAGAGTTCTCAGTGCTAAATAGAGAAAACGTGGAGTCGCCTTGCTTTGAAGAAAAAGGTTTTAGCCCTATCCTTGGTTTTGACACTTTCGTTTTCAATAACAACAGGATTAATATTTGTTAACTTTTCAGCAACTGCCTTTATCCCTGGACCAGTACATTTGCCATCGATTACTATAACAAACGATGGGAGCCTATCACCATATACAGAATTAATAAAACGCAATGGAAACACCTACACCCTCACAGATAACGTCATAGAATATCCTATTGTCATAGAACGAAGCAATATTATCTTTGATGGGGCAGGACACAACATCACTGTTACAAAAGGTGACAATCCAGGCATATCCGTAAGAGGCATATACGACCCTAAAAATGTAATAGTTAAAAACGTAAATGTATTTAGCAAAAATATCTATACCATTGAATTTCGCTGTTCTAAAGGCTTAATTGAAAACGTAATGACCAACAAGGGTATCAGGATAACTGGCGACTCTAACACTATCACCAAAAATATCATGGAAGTTTGTATAGTTCAAGGAAGCAATAATTTAATCACACAAAACAACATCAATTATGTCTTGGTTGGTTCTTATTCATATTCAAATAAATTTTTTGAAAACAACTTTTTTTTAACTGACTATCTTCACCTTTTCAGAGAAAGTGTTTGGGATAACGGTTCTATTGGTAATTACTGGAGCAACTATACGATAAAATATCCTAATGCCTCTGAAATAGGTAACACAGGTATAGGTGATACACCATACGTTATTGACTCTGATAACGTTGACCGTTATCCGCTTATGTATCCTTTGGGAGCTCCAGAAATCACGGTGTTTGGCTTAGAAAATGCTACCTACTCTGGGAGTGTTTTTTTGAATTTTTCTGTGAGTAAGTCAACTGTGTGGATGGGTTACAGTTTGGATGGTGGAGATAATGTGACTGTTGCTGGTAACCTTACTCTTAATGGGTTGGCAACTGGTTTTCATAATTTAACTGTTTTTGCTAATGACTCTTTTGAAAATGTTGTTGCTTCAGAAACTGTTGTTTTTACCGTTGCCTCAGAGCCTTTTCCTGTTGTGCCTGTTACCGCTGTTTCTGTTGTTGTAGTGGCTTTGGCAGTTGCGGGTTTATTTGTCTACCACAAAAAACACAAACACAAATCAGTCAAGGAAGTTTGACTGCTCTTAGTCAAGAGTCTTGTACGAGAAGTCTTTTATCTGCAACTGGTTCTATGAGCTAACTATGGGAACTAAAACCAAAAGTTTTGCACTGGTTCTTGTTGTTTTATTCTTGGCTTCTTTAGTTGTCCTGCCACCAGCCACTGTGAAAGCCCAATCTAAAACAATCACTGTTCCAGACGATTATGTTTCTATCCAAAAAGCCATTGACAATGCGTTGGATGGAGATACAATTTACGTAAAGAAAGGCGTTTATATTGAAAATCCAGTAGTCAACAAATCGATCTCTTTGGTTGGGGAAGATAGAGATGCAACTGTGATTGATGTGACAGCTGGCTTGAAAGTGCAGAGAGATAATGTGACTGTAACAGGCTTGACTATATTTGATGGTTATGACGGAATTTCAGTTGGTGCAAATTACTGCAACATTTCAGGAAACAAAATAAAACAAGCAACCCATGGCATAGTAGTATTTGGCAATAATAATCACATAACTGGAAATACTCTTGAATCAATTGGGCTTTCATCAGCAATCCAACTGAACTTTGCAAACAGGAATTTGATAAATAATAACTATATTGACTCATGTGTTGAGGGAATTCAGATTTGGCAAAACAGCAATAACAACACAATTGCAGAAAACACTATCACTAACATTAAAGCCACAGCCATTGGTTTTCAGTACTCAAACTATAATACAATAACTGGAAATAATATTTCCTATTCAGACCTTGGAACAGCAATCTATGGCTCTAGCTGGAACACCATATCTAACAACAACTACTTTTGCAATAGAGTCCAGTTTGGAGCTAATGAATGGTACTACCTAACTTGGGGAGGTAATCGTTCTATAAACACCATTAATGAAAACTATTGGAGCGACTACAACGGAACAGACGCTAATAAGGACGGCGTCGGTGATACACCCTACATCATAGACGCATACAACCAAGATAATAATCCAATTATGTTGCCGATTTTGGTTACAATGCCCAATTCTGGACCAACTTCATCTCCAACCCCTACTACTTCAACACAAAATCCAACAATTAACACCGGTCCAGAAACACCCAAAACAGAGCCTTTCCTAACTTTGTTAATTGTTGCTACCATAGTGACCGTTACTGTGGTTGCTGGAGGTTTACTGGTTTACTCTAAGAAACGCCAGAGGAGCAAGAGTCTATGAAGAAAACAATTTTAGCAATTATACTGGTTTTTTCGTTGATTTCGTTAGCTTATCCGCCTAGTGTAAATGCGCAAATCGTTCATGCGACTCCTTCATATGTTTATTCGCCGCTTACGCCAAGGGTCGGAGACGTTGTCAGTTTCGATTCGTTATGGTGGGAACAATACTGGAACGAAAATCACGAACCACGCACTTTCTCATACAGCTGGAATTTTGGAGATGACTCCTTCGCAACTGGCGTTACTGTGAACCACACCTATACTGCAGCGGGTACCTATAGCGTTGAAGTCACTGTTGATGACGGGCTTGGGACTGGAGGCTCTAGCGCGATGGAAATAGAGGTAAGGGAGCAAACACCTGTCACCGTTCATATTTCTTTGAGCAGTGACTCAATCTACACTGGAGAAGAAGTTTCAATCAGCGGAAATCTAACTTATAATGGCGTAGGCGTGCCAGATGCTTGGATTGTTCTTTCGAGCAAGACCTACATTGAGAACGCCATGTGGAATGAAATAGTATCAGTTAAAACTGATGATTACGGCAGGTATTCAACTGTCTGGAAGCCCCCGCGTGGAGCTTATCAGGTTAAGGCAACATGGATGGGAAATTCCACCTATCCCCAGACAAGTGTGAGCGTTAATCTTGGTGTGAAATCGTTTGGGGATTTCATCACCGAGTTTTCTTCAAATTCAACTATAACTGGGCTGAATTTTAATGCGAGTACTCGTATTCTTAGTTTTTCTGCTGAGGGTCTGAGTGGAACAAATGGTTACGTTAAGATTACTTTAGAAAAAGACCCTGAATTTGACCCTGAAGGTGTCAGTGTGTTCTTAGACGGCAAACCAATTGAATACGCAATCGGGTCAACGAGTCAATCATGGGTGTTTGATATTTTATATTCACACAGCATACACAATGTGGTTGTATACTTCAATGGGGAGGCAGAACCAGAGCCTTTCCCGATTGTACCTGTTGCCGCTGTTTCCGTCGCTGCTATTGCCTTGGTGGCTGCTGGTTTGTTGGTCTACCTAAAGAAACGAAAACGTGAGGCTTAATGAAAACAAAAACCTTAGCCTTGACATTTGTATTGGCGCTTTCAATCTCATCAATGGTTGATGTTCATGTTAAGGCACAAGGTTTGTCAATAGACCTGGAATTTGTATGGTCTCCACCGGAATATGTGAATCAACCGTTTGAAATCGCGGCAACAGTCAGTGGTGGGACGCCACCTTATACTTATCAATGGTACACGAAGTGGTTTCCTTCTTGGGAGCCCGGAATGGATCCAGAACAGTATCGTGCAAGTGGTGGGAGTGAAATCGCTGTGCCTGGCGCTACGTCTGCAACATTTTGGTTTACTCCAGCAGTTGAAGGGGTTTACTGGATTTCTGTTGGTGTATCTGACTCTGCTGGACAATCAGTTTCCCGTTTTCCATCTATTCAGCCATTCCAGCTTATCGTTCAAAACCCACAACCACTTAACCTCACAATTAAGCCTGATGGGAGCGTTGAACCTAGCACAAATTTGCTTGAAAGAAACGGAACGACTTACACCTTTAAGGGGGACATTTTCGGCCCCGTTTGGGTTCAAACCAACAATATAATAATTGACGGTGCCGGGTATACGCTTCGAGGAAACGGAATTAATACGGGTCAAAATTCTGAAATTGGCATACTGTTGGGTGGACCTGATTTATCTCATCGAATTTGCAGAGGTGTCTTGGTGGAGAATTTAAAGATATACAACATTCCAAGAGGCATTTTCTCGGTTGGCGGTAGTAACAACAGTTTTATCGGTAATTACTTCGACAAATCAAGCATAGAAATTCAAGGCAACGCAAATTCTACAGGTAACCTAATTAAAAATAATATTCTCATAAACGCATCTCTCTCGTTTGATTATGACCCGAATGGAACAGATATTGTTACGGAAAACAACTTTGTCAACAGTACAATATTCGTTTGGTTGGCTAATGCACCAGTTGTGGATAGGAATTACTGGAGCAACTACACAACAAAATACCCTAATGCAAAGGAATTGGATAGTTCAGGAATATGGGACACTCCATACGTTTATGGTACATTTCACGGAGTCAATTCGAGTGTTGATTATCACCCCTTAGTTAACCCCATAATCGATCTTGAGATTCCCTACTTTAACTTGCTGCCGCCTTTCCTAAGCACACGCCCTTCAGTATCGGTGCTTCCAACAATTAATACTGGTCCAAAACCACCACAAATAGAGCCTTTCCTAACAACCTTAGCCGTAGCTTCGATAGCATCTTTGGCTGTTGTGGGTGTAGCCCTGTTGGTTTACTTCAAGAAACGCAAATCCAAGGTGGGATAAGATTATGACAGCCAGGAGATATGGGATCCTCGCAGGTATCGTTGTTCTTTTGTGCTTTAGCATAGCCATCGCCTATTATTTGGCTAGAGCCAATTTTTACACGGGCGGAGTGTTTGGGTACGGGGCAATAACAGGCTTCTCAGGCTGCCTATTTTTGATGTCGCTCGTTCTTGCATTTTCTCTGGTGTCAAAGAGAGACAGGTTAACAAAAAAGCATGGTTTGGCGTTTTCAATGCTCATTTCATCAGGTTCAGTTGCAGCAACATTTTGGTTTTTCAAGCCTGGAGACTCTGATGTCTGGTGGTATGGGGCAATCGCAGGTTTTCTTTTTTGCTTGCTTATAGTATTTCTGGTTCTGATAGGTTTTCTTGTCTTTAAACTGAAAACGAAATAGAAAATATCCACTTTCTAAATGCCTCACCGCTAATGTTGTCATTGGGGTGCTGGCTTTTTGTAAACGCCTACAGTCTATTATGGCAAATAGATAGTTCCATTCCAAAAGAAGTATTGCTTGTAGACATTATCCAATTTTAATCCATCATTATAAATAATATCCAGCTTGGAACCATATTCCTCAAGCAAAGCCCCTAAATTCTCGCTGATCTCTAAAGATAATTCATCATTCTCCCACAACCCCCAAACCTTATCCTCGGGACCCCTAAAGCCATAACCATAATCCTTAGGAAGAACAAAAGCAACCCTGCCAGCCAACAAATCAGCGGATCTAGGATGATCCTTAGTGTATTGCCAAAACCTCTCCAAAGCATCCAAATGCTCTTGTGAAAGAGTACTCTGGGTGTAGTTCTCATCGCTATCAAACACTAAGGCATATTTTGCTCCATTCTCGTAAGCTAAAACAAGATCGTTAAATAACTCTTGATCCGACCCCAGATACGGAGGCTCAGTATAAGTCCAAGTAACTATGACTCCCCAATCCTTATTATGAACAGTGGCAGCGCCTCTGCAAAGAGCAATGTTTAGCTGTCTGCTATAGTTCCAGCCCAGTTGAGCTAGCACAACGTCGTATCCGCCATTATAATCAAACCAGTAAAGTGCATAGTCAGAGGTAAACAGTCTAAAAGATGAAGGAACAATAAATGAGTATGAATTGTTCAGGTAAAATTCAGCATTTAGTCTATAGCGAATGTTGTTGATGAATTGGGATGCAGCATCCGAATAGTTATCGGCGCTAAAGACGCTTCGATAATCATCTAAATCTAGTTGGCGGCCTCCATGCTCATCATCATAATAGATACCAGCAAAGCCATCGTTGTAGGAAGCCACAGACTCATTAATTGACACTAGTCTATTTGCACCTGCAACAAAAACAACATACGATAAATCCTTGTCTTTTAAGTAGAGAATTGTTTGGTTGAGTTTGTATTGGTCGTATGTTATTCCTGTGCTTCCAATAATTACAATGTTTGTATAATGTGCTATTTGATCAACTAAGTTTGTGATTTTGTCAAGATCGTCATAAGCTACATCTACTCCAACATAGAATTCCTCAAACTCGTTCTCATATTTGATATTGAAAAAACTGACGACTAAAAGCGATGAAAGTAGAATGCAAGCTATGATGGCAAATGCATGCTTGGAATTCATGTTATCTAAGAATGATCTTATAGTTAAAATAAGGCTTTGGGAAAGACTCTAAAATTAACGAAGATCCAAAGCAGTTTAGTCAAGATGGGATGTAAAGGCTTTTTCTGTTTAGACCTCCGATAAGTCATATAGATATCGGAGGTAGGAAAAATGAGTGAGGTAGTGGTTGGTTTAGACGTTCACCTAAAGAATACTCAGGTGACCGTCATGAAGTTGAATGGTGAGATAGTTAAGAAAGAAAGAATTAGGACTTGCAAATCTGAGCTTTCCAAATGTTTAGAGGATGTTCCAAAAGGAAGTAAGGTTGCGTTGGAGTCGGTTGGTTTCTGTTGGCCTTGGATCGATTTTTTGGATGAATTAGATTTTGAGCCGCTGCTTAGCTAATCCGTTTAGAGTGAAGCTTAGAGCAGAAGATGTTAAGAATGATAAGGTCGATAGCAAGACACTAGCTGATTTGACGAGGATGAATTGGTTGCCAACATGCTACGTACCCAGCAGTGAGATGCGTTGGCTTCGCAGCTTGCTTAGACATAGAGCTTTCAGAACAAAACTCTGCACTGGCGTTAAGAACAGGACTAAGTCTGAGTTTAGGAAACGCGACATTGATTTGGATGTTAACCTTGGAACAGTAAAAGGACGCAAATTAGCCTCTGACCTTGGAGTTTTTGAGGTTTCTCAGAACCTTGAATTGCTTGAGATCATGGATAGGCAGACAAAGGAAATTGAAGGGATGCTCTTTAGGAAATACGGCCATGTTAAGCCTGTTGAGCTTTTGATGACTATTCCTGGGATTGGTTTTTTGTCAGGTATTACTCTTTACGCGGAGATTTGTGATATTAAGCGTTTTAGTAGTGCTGAGAAGTTGGCTCATTATGCTGGTTTGGTTCCTACAGTTCGCCAGTCCGGTGAGCACTCTTTTGCCGGGAAGGAAACGCGTGGTGATGCTTGGATGAAATCTATCTTGATTGAGGTTGCTTGGGCTCATGTCCGTTACTGTCCAAATGGTCATTTAGCAGAGGTCTTCAAAGAAGCATGCAAGCGTAAGGGAGATAGCCGTGACGCGATTAAGATTGTTGCTCGCAAGCTGGTTAATGTGGTTTGGGCTGTTTGGACCAGCGAGAAGGAGTTCATAGTAAAGTAGGACAAGCAGCCAGGGAGTCTCCTGAACTTTACTGCAACGTTGATTGCTAAGTCAAGATTGGGGTTTCTTTGGCTGTGGCTGAAGCCATAGTGCGACTTGGATCGCTGATAAGAGAATGTCGTCTGAAATACAAATGAAAGGATTTAAGCGTGGATGAGGTGAAGTGGATAGGCAATCGTGAGGCTATCAGAGTAGGTCTTGGACCGTTTCTTACATAAGAGAAAGTTTGACGAAAAACCTCTTAAGGCAAAATAATCTAGTGTGAATTGGCAGATATGAAGAAGATATTCTCACATCTAGTCACTGCTTTACTGTTACTTCTATTATTGGAGTCTCTATTTCAACTTTCAGTGGTTGAAGGACAATTCTTTGATGAAATCACTATTCCTTCTATGAAAATTGTTTCTCCACCATACCCTCCAAACAGATATGAAAATACTACTGTTGAGTTGGAGATTAACGTCTATTTGTATAATGATTCTCCAAAAATTAGCAGTATATCCTACAGGTTAGATGGAGAAGACTTGCAGTATCTAAGGAATTTTACAATTAGAAGTCCTAGTAACTTTGGTACAGGAAGAGCAGGTTACACTGTGGTTGCTAAGGGTGTATTGGAGAATCTCTCTGAAGGAAACCATACACTTATGGCATATGCTAGTGGCATGTCTGTGTCTAGAACTTTTATTGTAAATTCTAGTTATCAAGTTACAAGCATCAAAATCTTATCTCCAACAAATCAAACCTACACTGGAGATATACCTCTAATTTTCACTGTTAATGGAGACATAGAGTATGCATATTACTATCTTTATGAAAATGCAGATTACCCATACTATGGACCTAATTCATCAAATAGATATCCCCTAACAGGAAATATGACTTTAACATCAATCTCTGAGGGTAAATATGAAATCTTAATGAGAGTGGGAACTGAGAAAGGAAGAGGTGAAGTTGTAACAAATTTCTCAGTAATAAATAATTATTCAATGTATTATCTTGTAGCCATTGGGATTGGGCTTATAGTAATTCTTAGTGTTCTGTTGGTTGTTTTTAGGAAAAACAGGCGTAACAAGTTAAAAAGTAAGCAAAGTTTTATTCATTATTAAAGTTGATAATTCTATTATCACTTTCATGGAGGCGAATTTATGGCAAAATGTCCAACGTGTGGTAAGGAAGTTGCACCTAAAAAATCTTGGAAGATGGCTGGTAGGCCTGATAAAGCTGGAAAGAGGATGGAGCTTACAATAGGCTTGTGCGAGTGCTGTGGCAAAACCTTCAGGACCACACTTAGCAAACAGAAAATCTAATTTGTTAAAACCAAAAACCTTCTCATTTTCTTTGGATTTAACCGTTTTTGGGTTGGGGTTACGGGTGTGAGTCTTTCCGGAAGGGAGAAGGGAAACCGGTCACACCCATAACATATTTTTTAATTAGTTAAATTAGTAGAAAAGGCTTGTTAAGAAGCGAAAATAACGAATTTGTCAACTTGAATTTGCAAGGTTGCGAAGGCGTACACTCAAAACAAGCGAAGTCAACATTGTAAAAACATTATTTAGCTTATAAAAACAACTTGCCCTAATGTGGTAAGCATGAACAAAAGTAAAACACCTCTAGAAATCAAAAGCTACTACGGCGGCATCTACAGCTATTTCAAGCAACAAAAACTATCAAAAGTTAAAGAGAACAAACAAACCCAAAGCAATCAAGGGAATTAATTTTGGATAGGGATCAAGCTATAAAAATCCTAAAAGAAATTGCATCCAAAATTCCAGAACTGGATCCTCAAGCCATTTCCATAGTGGAAAGCGAACCTAATAATTCTCTGCAAACAGGTTGCACAATTCATTTCAAAGGATATCCACAAGTTGTAGAGAGCAAAATCAAGATAATTGTGAAGAATCATTCTTTGGTAATTTTAGACAATGAAATTGATTTGGCAATTTGCACTTCAAGTAAACAGATTAATTACTGATACTTATTTGCCTGAATCTCGCTTTAACTTTCAGTCTAGACCCCACTGCTGAATTGAGTCGCTTGAAGTGAGTGTTTAAAAGTTCAAAACTGCCTTTTGCTATCCTTCAACATTTGGGGAATTATTAATGAGCCAAAACATCACGGTCAAGCCTACGCTTCTCATTCAATATCAACCGGTTTTTCCTCTTAGCTTAGCAGGTGTTAAGGAGGTTTTTCCTGGGTTTGCGTTGGGTGATTTTGCTGTTTTGCAAGGTTCATCTGTTTTGTCTTTGGCATCTTTGTTATGTGTGAAAGCGCAACTTCCCACGCAGCTTGGCGGACTTCAAAGCAGTGTTATCTTCATCGAAGGCGGCAACACATTTAGATTGTATCAAATAGCGCAGTTGGCCCAGATTCATCATCTTAACCCACGGAAGGTTTTAGATAACATCTTCATTTCAAGAGCCTTCACGGCCTACCAGGAAACCCAACTCATAATGCATCAACTCAAAGAAGCCATCAAAACGTACAATGCGAAACTGGTAATTATTTCGGACATTGCTGGATTCTTCTTAGATACAGACATTCCAGACGTCGAGGCTCTAAGAATCTATAGTCATGTTGCAACTTTCATTTCAAATTTTGCAAGAGAAAACCAAGTAATTGTAATCGCAACCTACCCTCCGCACGCGGAAACTTTAAGAAACAATCTTCTCCACAAGCAAACTTGTGCGAAAGCAAACGTTATTTTATCAATTAGCAGAACAGCTTACGCTAGAAAGATTTCCTTAGAAAAACACCCTTATCTACCCTTAGGCTTTGCCGAGTTATCAAATGAATGCTTAACCTTGGCTGATTTTGTGGATTCTAATTCATGTAAGCAAAGATCGAGGTGACCCAACATGGCAAAAAATGACGTCCACAAAGCAAAGGATCCTAAAGAAGCAATACTGGAGTTTCTTGCAAAGAAACCTCCGATTTACCAAGTCGCTGTCAAATATACCCTTGCAGTACATATTGGGATTAGGTCTTCTACTTTTTTCGATTTGAATCCTAAAGTAGACCGTGAAAGTTTTCTAAATGAGTTGCGTAAGGGTGACTCTTGGAGTGTTGTTAATGACCCTAAAGGTGGCTCAGATGTTTTGTTGAAGTTAACGGAGAAAGGAAGGGATGAAATCATTGACCTCTTCTATGGTGGCAAGGAAAAAAGAGAGCTAAAACGTCTTATCAAAAAAGCAGACCTCCAACTAAAAAAAGGTAAAAACTATATAGACACTAAGTAGTAGGCTTTTTCAAATTTATTAGTCTCAGCTGCATCAGTATTATCTAAGTAGTTCGGTGGGTTTGATGGCTAAAACTGCGTATTTAGATGAAGAAGACCGTAAACTTCTTTTTGAAACCAAACAAAAGCTAGATGAAGCTGCTAAGCTGATGAGTGAACTTATGGAAACCATCGATGTTTTAAGTGATTCAGAAATGATGAAAGCTATCAAACAAGGAAAAGATGACATCAAGGCTGGAAGAGTCAAGGATTTGCATTCGCTTCTGAAGGAAGAGCACGTTGAAGCCTAAGTACAATGTTATTTTATCAAGGCAAACTGAACGTTTCTACAAAAAGTTAGAGCCAAACGACAAAGCAACCGTTCGAGGGTGCTTAATTAGTTTAGAAGAGGATGCTTATGCTGGAAAGAGGCTTCACGGGGACTTAAAAGAGAACTTTAGTCTGCGTGTTGGAAAACTACGAATAATATATACCGTTTCCGAGGAAGACAAAGTAGTCTATGTTATAGCCATAGGTCCAAGAAAAAGCGTCTACCAATAATTTTACTAAATAAAAAAATACGAAACTGAATAAGGTTAGGGGTTATCTAAGATCTTAGATGTCTGGGAGTTTCCAGCCTTCTTTTTTCTTTCTGCATATAAGATTTTTTATATCTGGTTGATCTAAGGCAAAGCGGATGTGTTCACAGTTGCTTGCATCACATATTGGGCAGTAAATTCCTTCCGGGGTGATTTTGATGTCGGCTACTTGGCCTAGTCTTACGTCTCTGATTTTTACGCCATCACTGGTGCGATTTAGCATTTGGAAGTGTTTGTTTGCCCCGTAATTGTCGAGTAGCTCTCTGAGTGCTACTTTAACGATTTCTGATTTGCTTTTGAACCCTTTTTTGCCGATTAGTTTGTCTGCTTCTTGGGAGAGTTCTTTGGGTATTCTCACTGTGACGTAATCGTCTTCTTTGCCGCTTTTTTCGTCTTTTGTTTTTTCGGACATTTGTTGGCCTTCTGGGTTTAGCGTCGGATAGTTTCCAGCCTGCTTTTCTGCCTTTTGAGAGGCTAAAGATGGCAAGCATAAACTAACGTATGCAAGTAGGAATTTAGGATGCATATAAACGAAACGTCAATTTAACTCCGGATTAATCGCACTGTTGCCATCACCAAAAACATTTTCCCTGCAGAAGCAGATTTTTACTCCAGGATAAAAAGAAGTCCGCTTTTACTTTTTTTAAGGGCAGAAATTACCTCAAATTTTCCTCCGCACATAGGGAAAACTGGTTAACTTATCTTGACTACCTTTTAGTTTAATTGAACATAGAATAGGGCTCTCAAATCCACAAAAAAAGGCTTAACCTATAGGTTAAGTAGGAATTCTTCGAATTTGCTTGAGATATCTGGGCGTTTTTGAAGTATATCGGCGAACTTGTTGAGAAAGTCTTGTTGGGGATTTAGTGGAGCTTGATGTGTGGTTGTATGGAATTCTAGGTCTGGGAGGGCTTCGCGGTATTTTTTTCTGAGTTGTTCAACAGCTGGTTTGCTGTAGGGTGATTCTTCGCCTTTAACTTTTCTGCCTTTAGCTTTTCGGATCCAATTAACTGAGACGCCTACATTTTCTAAGGCTGTTTGAACTCTTGCTCGGCCGTCGTGGATTCCAAATTTTACGCCTGCTCGTTTAGATAAATAACTCATACAATGAGCCATTGCTTCTTTTGCTAATGGTTCGTGAATATTGTCTTTGATGCTTAGGAAAATATTGTCAGTTTCTTTCCAGTGATGTTTAAAAGTTTTTTCATAGTATTTTCGGTATTCTAAAAGAATTGTTTTCGCTTCGGGTGTGAGAAAAGTTACTTGTTGGACGCCTCGGTATTTTCCTTTGTTGTGGCCTTTTAGGATGTCGCCGGGTATTGTTAAGCAGGGTAATTCTTGGTTTTGCCAGTTTTCTTCGAAATAGCTCCAGCGTAGTTTTGCCATGGTTTCTATGGCGATAGCTGTGCAGGTTGAGAGCATTATTAGGGCTTGGTCGCGTGGATTGTAGCAGGCTTTGAAGAGTTTTTCGCAGACTTCTTTGGAAGCAACTTTTTGGGACTTAACGGTGCTGTATTCGAATTTGCCGGCTGCAGGTTGAAGTTGATGATAGTTATTTCGGTAGAAGGCTTTGACTGCGTTTACTATGTTGAATTTTGTGCAGTCTGGAAAATTTGTTTGCGCTATGATAAAGTTGTCTAGAAGTTTTTCTGCTTCTGAGTTTTCAAAAGTATTTTTTAATTCTAAGAGTTCTTCAGGTGTTTTGTTTGCCCACTCGCAGTAATAGTAGAGATAGCAGGCGATTCTTTCTTTGTTTGAATTTAATCTTTGCAAGTAAAGCTGTATAGACTGGTGTTGATTTATCCAGGGCTGAATTGTTTTTGGGGTTACAGAATATTTCGTGTCGTAGTGTTTTCTTGCTCGAGTGACCATGTTTTAGCCTCTAAAAAGATAATTACAGCTTTGAAATTTATAAGCTTTACATATGTTTGTTAGGGTTGCTTAAAAGCCTGTTCGTCGAACAAGGTAGCTTCACCAGTCAAAAAAAGTTACTGCATCAAATTGCCTATAATGTAAGTTTAAATCTCTATCCTAAATAGTAGTCAATATTGGAGCATCACCAAGTGTCCTACGTCTTCAACATACCTTACCGAAATAACCTAAAACTTAAGGCAGTAATGGAAAAAGTAAAAGACGACAAAAAACTCAAAACATACTGGCGATGCGCCAATGTCATGGCGATAGAACGAATGGGCTACACTGACCATGGACCAACCCACGTTAAAATTGTTGCTAATATATCGCTTAAACTTCTGCGAATTTTAGTTGAAAAAAAATTCATAGTACCCAGTATAGTTGAAAATTACTATATGAAGAACGAAGATGCCGAAGTCGTTGTAGTTTTAGGTTCGATTTTCCATGATCTAGGCATGCTTGTTCAAAGAAGTAACCATGAAAAATACAGCGCATTTCTCGCCCTTGAATTCTTGGAGAAATTTTTAACTCCAACTTACAGTGAAGAAGAAAAAGCAATAATCACCTCAGAAGTCCTCCACGCTATTGTTACCCATGAAGAGTCACCCAGCAAAGAACAAACAAACAAAATTCTAACTAAAGAAGCAGGTATCGTAGGAATCGCTGACGCCTTAGATATGGAAGCGGGAAGAGCAAGAATTCCATTTCAATCTGGAAAAGTAGATATTCACGCGGTTTCCGCCTTATCAATAGAAAAAGTAGATATTGAACTTACAGAAACCGGAGTTGGCGTAAAACCCATCAACATAAAAATTAAAATGTCAAATTCAGCAGGCGTCTTCCAAATCGACGAGCTATTAAAACCGAGAATCGTTAACTCTGGACTTGAACAATTCTTCCACGTTATAGCGGAAATTACAGGTGAAAAAGAAAATAAAATAATAGATAAATTCGAAATATAACTCACTTCATTTTGAGGGCAACAAATGATTCATGAATACGATGTTGTAGTTATCGGAGGAGGAATCGCAGGGTTATACACCGCATTGACGGCGGCAGAAAGCGCCAAAGTAGCTGTCATAAGCAAGGTACACGTGACACGCTCTCATTCTGTTGCAGCACAAGGAGGAATCGCTGCATGCCTTGGAAACGAGGAAGAAGACCATTGGGAATGGCATATGTATGATACTGTGAAAGGAAGCGACTACCTCGCCGACCAGAACGCAGTAGAGATTTTAGCCAAAGAAGCCCCGAAAGCTATTTACAAACTCGAACACATGGGAGTTCCATTCAGCAGAAACGCACAGGGCAAGATTGAGCAACGACGATTCGGAGGACACACCAAAAACTTCGGCCAATCACCTATCAAACGCGCTTGTTACTCATCAGACCGCACTGGACGCGTAATCATGGACACTCTCTATGACCTCTGCCTCCAAAAGGGCGTTAAATTTCATAACGAAATATTCATTCAGCAATTGCTTTTCGCTTTAAACAACTGTTGTGGAGCCGCAGGATACGACATAGCGACAAGCACACCTCAGGTTTTTCATGCCAAAGCAGTTGTTTTAGCAACCGGCGGAAGCGGCAAAATTTTCAAAACCACAAGCAACGGCTATGCATCAACAGGTGACGGGCTGGCTTTGGCACTGGATGCACTTTTGCCTTTGGAAGATATGGAGTTTGTCCAGTTTCATCCAACAGGCATCTACGGTCTTGGAATCCTCATAAGCGAAGCGGCAAGAGCAGAAGGCGGCGTTTTGCGAAACGGTTTAGGAGAACGTTTTATGGAACGTTATGCACCGACATTGAAAGATTTAGCTCCGAGAGACATTGTTTCCCGGGCAATCCTTAAAGAAATAAGCGAGGGAAAGGGGTGTTGATGGCAAAGATTACGTTTACTTAGATCTACGGGAGATTGGAAAGGAACGTTTGAATAAAAAACTTCCTGAAATCACCTCATTCATCCAAACATACCTTGGAATTGATCCTAGTGAAAAGCAGATTCCGGTTGCTCCAACGTGCCACTATATGATGGGTGGCATACCAACAGATATTGAAGGACATGTCTTAGCCGACAAGGTAGGCACCATTTTGCCCGGATTGTACGCTGCCGGAGAATGTGCTTGCGTGAGCGTTCACGGAGCGAACCGACTTGGCTGCAACTCCCTAATTGACCTTGTTGTTTTCGGACACAAAACTGGATTGAGCATACTAAAAGAGATTAAAACGAGAATTGTTCAACCAATTCCAGTGCAAGCAGAAAGTATTGTTGTTGAATAAAATCAGCAGTTTAATCGAATCTAAAGGTGAAGAATGCGTCGCTGTATTAAGGGAACACATGCAGCGGTTGATGACTGAACAATGCAGTGTTTTTAGAAACGGCCAAACTCTTGAACAAACACTGTTGATGATTGGACAGTTAAAGAAACGCTATCTAAAAGTAGGTTTAACTAACAAGTCTAGAGTTTTTAATTACGAATTGCAGGAAGCCTTGGAACTAGATAATATGCTGCGGATTGCAGAGGTTATCGTTTTTTCAGCACTTCAACGTAGGGAGAGTCGTGGAGCACACTTTCGGAGTGACTATCCAGAACGAAACGATGATGAATGGCTCAAGCACACCTTCGTTAACGAGACTGCCAACTGGTTTAAAGGAAAGTTACAAACCTCTCGCTACAGGCAGGTTTGCGCCGGAAAGAAGGAGGTACTAAAATGAAAGTAACTATTGAAAGTTTACCGCTTCAACCCTGAAATCGACATCAAACCGCACTATCGAACCTTCACCATTGAAGCCGAACCCAACGAACGAATACTCGACTGCTTAAACAAAATAAGATGGACTCAGGACAGCACGCTCACTTTTCGGATGTCATGTGCTCATGGAATCTGCGGTTCAGACGGTTTAACAATCAACCACCAATCCGCCTTAGCATGCCAAAAACTCGTCAAAGACTACGACTATACTAAAGAGATAGTGATTGAACCTCTCAAGTACTTTGAAGTCGTCAAGGATTTGATTGTTGATTTAAACCCATTTTTTGAAAGAATCAAATCGATAAACCCAATAGAAGCCTCAAATCCAACAAAAGTTGAGCTAGAAAAGGAAAGAATCCAAACAATCGAAGAACGCAACCGATTCGACGATGCCCTAAAATGTATTTTATGCGGTTGCTGTTACGGCTCATGTCCAGTCTTGACCGAGCAAGACCAAGAATTCATTGGACCCGCCGCTATTCTAAGAGAGCAACGGTACATCTTTGATTCAAGAACAAAATCAGTAAACGAACGTTTACAAATCCTAAAGAAGCCTCATGGAGTTTGGGGATGCAAAAGCTACTATATGTGCACAGTTGTTTGTCCAAAGAACATTAAAGTCACCGAAGGCAATACTTAGGACCAAAAAGAAAATAATCCAAGAACACATCAAAATTGGAGTAACAGGAGAGAGACAGGTGGAAACTAGAAAAGAAATTGACCCATTAGGCGAACGAATAATCCCAAAAGAAGCATACTTTGGCATTCAAACGTTGAGGGCGACAGAGAATTTTCCAGTTAGCGGAATTAAAGCACCAGTCCAATTTATCAAGGCTTATATTCTGGTGAAGAAAGCTGCAGCTTCAGCAAATGTTCAAGTCGGCTGGCTTGACATAAAAACTGCAAATGCAATTACCCAGGCTTGTGACGAAATCCTCACAGGCAAACTCTTGGAACAATTCGTGGTTGATGTTTTCCAAGCAGGCGCTGGAACCTCATTTAACATGAATGTTAACGAGGTATTGGCAAATAGGGCACTTGAAATTCTTGGCAAGCAAAAAGGCGACTACAAGAACGTTAGTCCAAATGACCACGTGAATATGGGACAATCCACCAACGATACTTTTCCAACGGCACTCCACGTTTCGGTTCTTATTGCACTACAACCTTTGGAAATAGCTCTGGATAACCTTGCAAAGGCTTTTGACGATTTAGGCATTAAAAATGCCAATGTTTTGAAATCTGGCCGAACCCATTTGCAGGATGCAGTCCCCGTTACGGTCGGTCAAGAGTTTAGCGCTTATGGGTCAGCTATCGCTAGTGCATGTACTGAACTTCGCAGAAGACAAGAGAACCTATACTTAGTTGCCTTAGGCGGTACAGCAACAGGTACAGGCGCCAACACTCACCCAGATTACAAAAAAATTGCTGTCTCTGAGTTGGCTAAACTTACTGGTTTCCCGCTTAAGCCAGCACAAAACAATTTTGAGGCACTGCAAAGCCACCGAGCTGCACAATCTGTTTCCAGTGGTCTTAAAGAGTTGGCGCTTGAACTTATCCGCATAGCCAACGATTTACGGTTGCTCGCCTCTGGTCCGACAACTGGATTAAATGAAATTACTCTCCCTCCAGTTCAACCTGGCTCATCAATTATGCCCGGAAAAGTGAACCCTGTCATGGCAGAATGCCTTGACATGGTAGCGTACCAAGTTATAGGAAACGATTTAGCAACCTCTATGGCTGTTCAAGCAGGCCAATTGGAGCTTAACGTTATGACCCCAACAATAATGTACAATATGCTCTTCTCAATTCAAATCCTCACCAATTACATCCCAGCCTTCACCAAAAAATGCGTCCAGGGTATAATAGTCAACGAGAAACAATGCGAACAATACCTCGAAAAAAACCCTTCCTTAGCAACTTTGTTAGCCCCAAAAATCGGATACCTGGAAGCTGCCAAAATCGCAAAACAAGCGCAGGCAGAAAATCGTTCTGTAAAAGAAATCGTGCTTGAAAAAAACCTGCTAAAGCCAGAGGAATTGGAGAAGATTTTTAGCCGCAAAAACCTGCTAAACGAACATTGAAACCAAATTTATCCTATAGTTCCATAACAGTTGACGTTTACCACTGCATCTGTAGAGCTAGAGCTTGATTTAGCATCAACCAAAATAGCCCAAATTATTCCTTGTGAAGGATAAAGCCGCATCATTTCGTCGTCTGAAAGCCATTTCGAGTCAGTGCTGGTGAAAGTTCGAATAACTGAAGTTGAGATTGCATTGTCGATGTATTCGATACGAATTCTAACAGTAACTGTCTCGTCGTTGGCGAAACTACCGGCTAATGAAATCTGAGGCTTAAAAGAATAAATTTTAAGCGGACTCAATGTGATACTTGCATTATCTCCATACTGATTGCTCAATCCCACAGGAACATTTACGTTTTGTCTTTGGAAAACACCACCTGCCCCATCAATCCATTCACCAAACGGATTATGAATTCGAGCTGTCCAATTACCCAAGAAACTTACCCCGCTATCAATAATTGGTGTAGCCGTGCAGTTTTTCCCAAGATCAATACCGAAAAGGTACACGGGATAAGGAGTAAAAGATTCGAAGACAACTCCAAACAGAAGAGTCTGGTCCATTGCACCGTTCAATAAAATTCCAGTTTGGTTTGCTCGGCTATAATCATTTTTTCCAAGCCAGAACCTGACATTCTGAATTTGACTGTCCGAAAACTCTGCCAAATGTTCAACGTTTATTCCAACTGAGAAATCCCTAAGGTTGAAAGAACAACGGGTAATTTGTGAACTGCCATAGGAACCGGTTGCATTGCCAACTGGAGTCCGAAAAACTATTCCTTCAGTGGCGTTGTTAAATTGGCAGTTATCGACTTTATTGTATTCACTCCAAGTTTTTGTATTTGCAAACTCGATGCCTGTAGAGGTGTTTTCAAATATGATGTTTTGGATAGTTGTTCCAAACGAATTTTCAACTCGAATTGTTGAGTTCAATAAACTCAAGCCAGAGATTAGACGTATTTTTTGAAGTGTTGTAATCGTCGCCATAGATGATTATTTTGTGTCCATTACCTATGATTGTGGCGCCGTCACTAACAATTTTGGCATTTACCTTGTTTGAAATCACTATATCATCGATTAGAACGTAGGTTCCAGCATTGAGGTAAACAGATTTACCAGATGCCAACGCAGAATTAATTGCAGAAGAGGCGCTTGCTGATTGCTCTGCAACGTAGCCAGTTAACATGTTTTTCAACTTATAATTTCCCCCATCTTGAGATAGAACAAAATCATAGTTTACAGCATTGGAAGTCATAAAAGAACGGGTGCCTTCAAAAATCAAATACGTATTAAATGCCGTCAAAATTATCAAAGCTAAAAGAATAACGACTATAACACGCATAGAGACAAATTTTTTCAGGAAATTGTACATTTGAAGGCTCAACAGGTCGAAGTATCATGTAAGAATCATTGTTATTTAATTTTTATGATAATATCCCTTAGGTCTATATAAAAAGAATAATTGAATTATTTGGTGGTTGTAGTCCTCTACATTGGAACCTACTTCTAAAACAAAATATTATCTTTGACTTACCCATCACATTTAAAAAAGAAAAAACCTAAAAAAATATTTGTTAAAGCTATCAAAACTTCATGATTTGGGCGTGAGGCACTCCTTCAATCTTTATCACTGCATCAGGATGAACGTATCCTTGGGCTATTGCAGTCTCTACGCAATTCTTACCGACAAGGTTAACAATTGTTGAATTATTAATTAACCCAACAGCTTCATCAACGGATGCTTTTCTTCCATTATAAAACTCGTCTCTTATCTTGAACACTATTTTGCCTTCCCGAAGCGTTCGCCCAAGCAAATCACAGTCACAAACCGCCAAGAGAACGTTTTGCCCCGCCTTTTTAATGTTAAGGTATACGTCCAATGTTAATTCGCTCATAACTGTTTAATGCTTGATTTTGCGCCGCATGCATTACATACAAGGAAAGACAATCGTTTTTCTTTAACTATTTTTGTATCTGGACGTTTACAAACTGGACATACAACATAACCTTCTAAATATCTCTGCAACAAACGTTCAAAACTATCTCGCTGGAATTTGCCTTGAAAAATTGCGCGTGAATCATGGAAGGTTGCTGCTGTAGCCATTTCTCGAGTTAAAAACTTTATTACATGTTGTGGATCGCGGTCTAAAGCATCGGATATTTCCTTGAAGTTAGAAATTATTGTCCGCATACCAACTGTGTTCATATATAATCGCGGTAGTTCTAGGCGTTCGCGTTTTTCGGAGACCTGAGGCATTTGAGCGCAAGCTCGTTTTAGCAGATCATCATAGTTGAAAGTCATGTTTCCATCTTCACGCAATCATGGTGTTAGCACATATTTAAAATTTTAACATGTGAAAACAACATTATAATGGCATTGTGAACCTTTCAAAAATAAATCAATATAAATTAAAGTAAATCCATATAAATTCCGAAAGTAAGCTAAGTATAAACTCGCAACTTAACAATACAGAGGCTAACGCGTGACAGAGAACCAAAAAACAAGCCAAGATGGAAACATCAATCTACAAATAGACAAAATAAAAAAGCAAATTGGTGAAGCAAACAACCAAATCAAAAAGTACGTTGAGAAACGAAACCAGTTACATGAGCAAGTACGCAAGTCTCGCGATGAAATCAATCAAATGAAAATTGAAAGAGACACCTTGAACGAGAAGGTAAAGTTGCTTAAGGAACAAAGAGACCTTATCAGAATTAAAGCTACTCCAATCATGGAAGAAGTGAAGGCTATAGACGAAAAAATCGCGGAACTCAAGAAGACCGTGCCACACGTAAACCAACATGCATTGCAAGATGAACTTGACGCGATTGAATGGAAAATATCTACCACTTCACTTGACCTTCAAGAAGAGAAAAGGCTGGTAGGTGAAGTGAAAGAACTTGAAATTCAGCTAAAAGGTTACAAAAAAATAGATAAAAAACATCAAAAAATCAAAGAATTAATTTCCCAACGCAAAATCTTTGATGCCCAAGCGGATGTATTTCACAAAGAATTAACAGATTTAGCCCAGAAGAGCCAAGAATTACACTCTAAAATGATTGAAAAAATAAACGCTTTGAAAAGAGATAAGGCAGAAGCTGATATTTTGCATCAAGCGTTTGTAAAGGCAAAGGAGCAAAACGCTCTTTGGTATGAACAAATCAAACAGTTGATTGATCAAAATAGGGGTTTAAGGGTTCAAGTTAGAGAATTTGACTTAGCTAAGAGAAAGGAAGATGACGCGAAAAGAAAAGTAGAACAAGCCAAGTGGAAAGAAGAACAAGCCCAAAGAGCAGTTAAAGAAAAAGAAATTAAAGAAAAAATTGGTTCAGAAGCTCGTGAAAAACTGCAACGAGGTGAGAAAGTCAACTGGGATGAGTTCCAATTCATGTTGGGCGATGAAGAAGAGGACGAAACAAAAACACAAGATTAAAGTCAACAAGCAGTATTAAATGGGATAGAGATTCGAGATGGCTAAAAGGGAAACGCAACAGCAAACGCAAAAGCGTATCCTAATTTTATGTGTTGATAGAGATGGAGATCTGGAAGTTAAAGCTGCTGTCAAGACACCACTACTTGGAAGACCAGCCAACCTTGACGGCGCAGTTGCACTTAGCTCTTAAAGATCCTGAAGAACCAGACGCCAACGCAATGTTTGAAGCAGTTAGACTCTATGACCGGCTGCAAGATGAGAAGCAACCAGATGAAATCTTTGAGGTAGCCACTATTTCCGGCAACGATTTAGGCGGTGTAAGTGCAGATCGAAAACTAGTTTCCGAACTAAACAGTCTGCTTGACTCTTTTAGCGCTAATGAAGTTATTCTAGTTACCGATGGGTATTCGGATGAAGCAGTTTTACCGTTAGTAGAATCAAGAGTGCCAGTTTCTTCCGTTAGACGTATAGTAATAAAACACAGCGAGTCAATCGAAGAAACCGCTGCAGTCTTCACAAAATACATTCGTTTACTTGTAGATAATCCAAGGTACGCTCGAATGGCTCTGGGTTTACCTGGCATTTTGGTTTTAATTTTCGGTATTTTATGGGCAATAGACAATTTTCTCTATAAAGGTGCAATTTACTATTTCGGCATTGCCTTTGTAATAGTTCTTGGCGGCTTCCTTTTGCTCAAGGGTTTTGGAGTTGATAGAGCAACTAAAGAAGCCTATAACTGGGCAAAAGATTACTCACCGCCCGCCCTTCCGATACAAATTTCAAATTACACCATTATTGCAGGAATACTATGTGTAGCTGTAAGTGTTTATCTAGGCATAGCAAACGTTAACATCAACGCAGCCCCGTTTCCCAGCAGCTTAAGTGGCTGGTTGGGTGCCACTCCAAAAATAGCAACATTCTTCATTAAAGGACTCGATACCTTGCTAGTTGTAGGTATAAATATAATTCTCATTGGAAGAAGCATTAGGTTATTCTTTGAGAAAGATTCAAAATTACTACGAAATGCTGCACTAATAGTTTCAGTTGCATGGTCATACTGGGTTCTAGAAGGAACAGCAAACGTAATAATTCATTATTATCAGAATTCATCAGCACGTCGTTGGATTAAATGATGAAATTTTCTCAAGTTTTCTATTCACAATTATAGTAGGCATACTAATTGGCGTAGCGTCCGTACTACTCATTTACATAGTGAACAGGTCAGCTAAAGGGTTCTTTAAGAAACCAGAAAGAAATAACAGAAGAACTCTAAAGTTTCTGCCAAGTCTGTTGATTTGTTTTAGGATAAGCTTTAATTGAATCCATTAAGGCTTTAGCTATAGTGCACGACCAAAATGCAGTGTAAATCCTTTAGACAAGAGAGGTTCAATTAGTGCTTCAAAGAGTTCTTTCTGTCATCGGTGCCTACAAGATTTACGAAAAATGGCTGTGGCTTCAGGTTAAAAACGGAATTAAACCTGAACACATAGCTATAATTCTTGATGGAAATAGGCGATGGGCAAACGACCAGGAAAGTAACCCTTGGCTCGTGGATAAGTGGGGTCACAAACAGGGTGCTGACACAGTTGAACAGCTTTTAGATTGGTGTCAAATGTTTGGGCTCAAATGTGTCACATTATACACATTTTCAACAGAGAATTTTACACGCAACCCAGAAGAAATAACGAAGATAATGCAGATTGCCGAAGAAAGATTCCGTAAATTGCTAACTGATGAGCGTGTACATAGAAATAAGGTTCATGTAAAGATTATAGGCAGAGTTAACCTTTTACCAACTAGCTTACAGAAGTCAATTGAAGATGTTGAGAAGGCTACGGAGAATTATGATTGTTACTTCTGGAATTTTGCTTTTGCATATGGTGGAAGAGCAGAAATTGTGGATGCTGCTAAAACTATTGCAGGAAAAGTCAAAAGCGGCGAATTAAACGTCGATGAAGTCAATGAAACTACATTTGAAAAATATCTCTACACTTCACACATGACCAAGCAGGACCCTGACATGATTATACGTACTTCTGGGGAAGAAAGATTAAGCGGGTTCCTGCTTTGGCAAGCTGCTTACAGCGAACTTCTTTTCTTAGATGTTTATTGGCCGGACTTCCGTTTAATTGATCTCTTAAGAGCAATCAGAGTGTTTCAACATCGCAAACGACGTTTTGGATCATAACAAAAAAATTAAGCTCGTTTTTTAGCGCTGACTATAGAGATGACGTCGCGATCTTTTAGTATAGCGTCTTCACCGATTCTTCGTTTGTCTCGGGCATCTATAGCATAGATGAAGTTTCGCCTAGTTCACTGTGAATTAAATAGGCAAATTGATGTGCGGTTGTTCCTTTGGGTACGAGATATGTGTCTGGTAGAATACGCCCATTATGGTCGGACAGATGCTCTAAGTCTTCAACTGGATAAACAGTTATCATATCAAGCAGTTTAAAATACGCTGTGTTTATGGCTTCTTGAACGCCTGTTGAACCATTTGTTAACATGATTTTTTCTTTTATGGCTTCAAGCCCTTTTATTTGGCCAGCAGATAGCTTCTCAGGCTGTGTAATCTTGAAAGTATTATCGCCAGGTCTATAATCAATCAACTGCTTCTCCGCTGCTCGTCTTAGGCCCAATTCTGCTTCCGCCGAACAAGCAATTACAATATAATCTAGTTTTTTTAGTCTTTCAACGTTTGCTTTGGCCGTCGGCAAATCCATTTTGTTGGCAACAATCAACATTGGTTTTGATAGACGTCTTAAAGTGTCTACAAACCGGTAAAAGTCGTCATCAGTCCATGTAGCGGGTTTGTCAACGTTTAAATTGGCAGCTCTTATTGCTTCACCTACATAGTGCCGTTTAATTCCTAAACCTGTAAGACGATCTTCAAGATGTATGGAAATGCCTTTTTTTTCTGCTTCCGAGGTCCTCGCGATTTTAGACCAATCTTTCTTAAGAATTGTAACCATCCACATGGTTATTTCGCGTTCCAAAAACTTTACATCTTCTAGTGGGTCATGTTCGCCGAGTTTGCAGGTTTTTCCTTCACAGTCGGTTCCCCCTGAAGCATCAACTACGTGAATGAGAGCGTCTGCTCGACAGATTTCATCTAGGAACTGGTTACCTAAACCACGTCCTTCCCAGGCACCAGGCACAATTCCGGCAATGTCAATTATTTCAACTGGAACAAGCCGAGAACCGTTTAGGCAGAGTGAGTTTCTTGGGTTATCTTGAACTTTGAATTCATCGTGCACACAGGGAGTTCGCACATAGCCGACTCCTCGGTTTGGCTTAATTGTTGTGAAGGGGTAATTTGCTATTTCAGCCGCCACTAACGTTGCGGCGCTAAAAAATGTGGATTTTCCAGTGTTGGGTTTTCCAACTACGCCAAGTAAACGAGAGTAAGATCTTTGCATTAGTATTCCTTGCTTTAATGTCGCGCAATTGGCTATATTATTTGTGCTTTTAAAATAAATGAAAAACCTGAAGTGGACAAATATTTTGTAGAGATTAGAAAATTAACATCATAATAAACAAATTATTCATAATTCAATCTGAATATTTCAAAACTATTTACTTTAAGAATGTGATTTGAACAAGCAATAATTTTCCAAAAGTAACTAACAGAAAGTCTGTCCCGTTACTATAGCCAAACACAAACCACTTTAGGTGTTAAAAATATTTTAAGGGATTAACTTGTATACTTTTAGAGGTTTTAGGCAAGGAAATCAATATAATAGTAATTTCAATACAAGTCATAAATACATCAATAATTTTTTTGGAGAGTGCCTACCCAGTTGCATTAAATATTAGCAGTTCCGGACTTTCAACATGATTTTGTTGCTCATTTATTGTTTGAATCTTCAATCAATAGAACCTGTCATTGGCTCCTTAGCTGAAGTTTCCTGCGAGTCTTGGGGTTTCAATAGCTTCTTCAACGACATGTGGCATTTGCTGCATTCAAACATCGAAGAACCGCATGAGGGACAAAATAATTCTTTCTTTATCAAACGATCAAAAATGGCGAGTAAATCTGCTTTGTTCTGAACCTCGCGTGGAGACTCTTCCCGCGCAAAATCACCCACTACCTTTTCAGGCTGCGGATTTTCATTTGTTACAATTTCTTGATAGACTTTGGAAATGCTAGTTTTGCCTTCCCGCAGCTTCTGTTTATCATCTTCACTTGCTTTCTCCATTATTTTCTTACCACGTTCAAGGGTTCGGGTGGACACACCGGCCTTTTTCGCCACAACATCGGTTGCTTTAGCTTTTATCTCGGGCGCCGCGTAATCTGACGCTATCCCCAACTGCATGTCTCGACCATTCTTACCGCCTTTAGATTGCCTTGCTTTTGCAAGAGCCTTCTCAATTTCAAGCAGAGGTACAGCTAATTCAACAAGCTGAAAGTTATTTAGATGCCGACGTCTAAGGTTTGCCTCAATAACAAATTTTTTTTCATGAAGTTTGTCATCGAATTTGCGCACTTCAAAATCTGGTTCAATGTCAAGCTCCATACAAGCACGGAACCGGTGGTGTCCATCTAAAACTTCTAGATCTTCGTTAACGATTAATGGGTAATGCTGCCCCTCGGTTTGTATTGATGCTTTGAGTTCTACGAATTCTTCATCTGACATTTTTGGAAGCAGTTTGTCATATTCGGGGTTTAAACGTAAACTCATGTATACCACCTTCTTCTTTGTTTGTATTATTATTTAAGGTGAAGGGTTACAACCGCTTTTATTTAGCACTTATACTTTTTAGTATCTCATTAAGTTAGCGAGAACGTTCCTTCAACCTCCACTCTTCGGCCACTAAATAGAATCAGAACTCAAGATTATTTACTTCTTCAATATCAGCCAAACACTCTTTTAACTGCAAATAAAAAATTCAAAAAACGAGAGTGCCCTACAAATCAAAATAACCTAAATTTCAGTTTTGGCTATCGCGCCTAATATGAAGATGGTAGACCATTCGGCTTGTACATAAACATCAGAATAACCGAAAATAACTTCGATTTCCCTATTTTCTTGGTTTGAAATCATAAGCATAAAACTGGTGTTAACCAACTAAAAAGTCTCGAAAAAGAAAAAAGAGAAATTACGCAGAATACATAGCCATAATACGATAATTATATTAAACACAATGCACCTAAATTCTGAATTAGTAACAAATTATAATCTCATAATTGCGAGAAAAACTCGCAAAGTGCGATTAACATAATCAAATAAATTTAACTTACAAACAGGAAGTGCATACTTACGGGAACATCCCAAACATTTACGATAAAGTACGTTGTACACGCTAGATTTGAAATTGAAGGTGTAGTTGAAAAACCTGACGTTATTGGAGCAGTTTTTGGTCAAACAGAAGGACTTTTCGGACCAGAACTTGATCTACGTGAACTCCAAAAAACTGGGCGCATCGGCAGAATCGAAATTGACTTACACTCCAAAAACGATCGAACTACAGGTTCAATAACTATCCCAACCAGCTTAGACCGAGTTTCTACAGCCCTCATCGCTGCAAGCGTAGAAAGCATAAACCGTGTTGGACCATGCTCAGCTAAAGTTACCTTAGAAAAAATTGAAGACATACGTGAAGCACGCCGAAAAATAATCATTGACCGAGCCAAAGAAATTCTGCACAAATGGAACATCGAATCCATGCCCAGCGTAGACGAAGTCTACAAAGAAATCAGCTGACACCATGAAAGTCGGCAAAGTAGAAAAGTATGGACCAGAAGACTTACCCGCTGGACCAGGACTTGAGGGATGCTAAAGAAATCTTCGTTGTCGAAGGTCGCGCAGATGTTATTAATTTGATGCGATGCGGAATCTTTAACACAGTAGCACTTGAAGGCGCAAAAGTTCCAGATTCAATAAAGAAGATAACCAAAGAAAGATTAGCAACAGCATTGCTTGATGGCGACCGAGGAGGCGACTTAATCTTAAAAGAACTCATGCAAGTAACGAACGTAAAGTTTGTTGGTCGCGCTCCAAGAGGCAAAGAAATCGAGGAATGCAACTGCAAAGAAATCGCTGAAGCCATAGAAAACAAGTTACCAATAGCAGAAGCAGCAGGAGCTAACATTCCCAAACCAGTCCCAATACCCAAAGAAAGTAGTAGTGCCTGAACGCGTTAAAATTGAAGTCCCAGATACCATAAGTCAAGCGGCAAAAGCATTAGTTGGAACACTTGAAGCAGTTCTGCTCAACGATAAACTTGAATTAATCGAACGATTACCTGTAAGTCAACTAGCAGAGAAGCTTTCGCAAATAGCAGGTGTTGAAACAGTTGTTTTCGATGGCATCATCACCCAGAGAATCGTTGACATCGCGGCTGACAAGAACATCAAACGAATCGTAGCCTCACGCATCTCTGAAGCCGTTAAACCAGTTTTGAACGTTGAATTGATAAAGTTCCAAGACGCTATTCCCCAAGCCTAAAAGTAATCCATTAGGCTTCTAATTTCTTCTGTTTCTTTTATTTCTTTTAGTAATTCCTCGTCTGTCACATCAAAGTATGAAAGTATTCTTGAAGCTACAGGAAGAACTTGGTTGGTAATGTAGTAATTTAGGTCCACGTCCTCAATCTTAGCGAAGACGTAGGGTTTAACGCGGCTGTATAAACGGCCTTTTCCTTCAAGGATAACGTAACCAACTTTGTCGCCGCTAGTCAAACGCCAACCTTCTTCTTTGAGCATTTTTGCGGCTTCCACATGGGGCGCCTTAATGGCGTATTCGTCAGGAGACTTAGTAAGTGTCTTCCAAATAATGAGTTCATGCAATGGAACTTTTCCATGTTTTAAATCAGCAATAACTGAACGCACATAATCGACTGCTTTTTTAGGAGACTGTTCCTTGAGAATTATCTCAAGAACGTGTTCTTGCACTTCTTTGGCAACTCCTGCCCAATCACCGCGAATAACCTCTAAACCCACGATGTCAAGACTACCATCCTTCCGTAAGCCGGCATAACGTTTCTTCGCCTCCGTAAAAAAAAGACGTGAGTAAACTTCTCCGATTTCAACTTTCAGTTTTAGTTTACGCTTTATTTTTTCTTCCAACTCTGGAATCTTTTCTTTATCATAGTTTATGAATAAGCTGTCTGTGTCTCCATAAACAACTTGTATTCCTGCTTTTTCAGCCATATGAGAAGAAGACAAAATAATGTGCCTACCCCAAGCCGAAGCAGCTTCGGCAACAGGTTTAATGTACCATTTAGCTCCAATCCAACCAGCATAACCGTAAGCAGCGTTGGTTATTATTTTAACAGCTTTTTGGCGGGCATCCAAGACATGGTATTCAACACTTTTTTGTTCTATAGTTTTCATTTTTTGGCGAATTTTTCCTCGTACGTTAATTAGGTATGTTAATGCTTCTTTGTAGAATCCTGAAGGAGACTTACGGAATTTGTGCCCAACCTCGGGAGCAATGTAAACGCCACTTGCGGGAATAGACTCGTCAGGTGAAACATAGGTATCTGGCGATATGTTGTAGGTTATCATTATATTTGGGTACATTGATTTGAAGTCCAAAACTGCAATATTCTTGTGTATACCAGGCTTTGGCGAGAGCACCAAACCGCCTGCGTAAGAAAGATATTGTTGTTCAATTCGTTTGGGAATGAGTTCCCCGATGTTTTGTGCTTGCTTTATGAGAAACCATTCTACTCGAAAACCCACAGCGGCCGCCATCACCTGATCCAACGGAAGACTCGTTATGCTAGCGAGTTGCATAGCAAAATCCAAAAGCAATTCGGCGGTTCTCTGCAAATAAATAGCACTCTGCAAACCAAAACTGTATTAATTCGCTGCGTTTTTGCTTGTCATCCCAGTAATCCGCAAATTCTACATACTCAACCACTCTTTGTTTGTCTTTGACTATGCCGAAATTTTTGGCAAAATTCCAAAGAGTCTTCACTTTAACTTCAGGGAACACATCCATGAAATCTGCGAAGTCAATGTTCACAATTCCGGTGGTTGAAACGTGGCCGTAGACACCTGTATGAGGTTCCAGGTGTGCTCTGTCGAAGGTAAGTTTTATTTTTAATTTATGGCTTCTATCTTTGAGGTATTTCCAATCAACCGAGTTGGCACCGTAGCTTACTATGATGTCGGGATCAAACTTACAAACATATGCGAGGAAGTCTTCGATTACAGGTTTATCGTTTTTGTTTTCATCTGCAATGAAAATTTTTTTTTCTCCATTATTTATTGATGTTGAAATCATTAGCACGGGGTTTCGATCGGGTTTTGGAGAACCCTCTCGGCTATAACAAATCATGGAAAAACCCAAAACCCTCAAGTCTGGCGCAACTATTTTGTCAATCTGTTTTGGATGTGTTTTTGCAGCATATATCTTGGATACTCTTACGCCTTCAATGTTCTCTCTTTTCACCGCATCTGCCTCATACCATCCGCAAGGAACTATATTGTTGTCGATTAAGTAGCGCATGGAAACGCGAATATTGTCTTCGAGGCAGTCACTTACTCCTTCGACGCTTCGAAGCTGTTTAGCAATCTTGACTGTTTCGGTTGCCACTTTGCAGCTGACTTTTATTGCATTCACGGGTTTGCCAAAGAAGTGTCGGTAAACAATTTTTGTCGCCACAATTGATGAACCACAAGCATTCATGATTGCCTCCTCAACCTTCGAGCTTTCAAACCCGTCAGCCAACACAACATAGAAGTACGCAATAAAATTACGGTCAACAACCAACACTCTATTGTCAGCTGAATCAATTCCCCAAAGCCACAACTCCGCTGTGCCCTTTTCACGATCGATTTTAGAGTTAATGTCTAGGAGCCAAAAAGCAATTTTCACAAGCAACCGCCATTAAATTATTAGTAAAGTTCCTTTAAACCGTTTTCTCTAAAAAGGGCTCTGAGCAAATCAATTTAATCCCTAAGTAAATTCAAAGAAAATAAGATAGTTGAAATAAAAAATGATGTTTATGGAATTACTTGTGAGAAATTTCTCAAAATGTAAGCGGTAGGTTGCATTTTGAGAGAACACAAGTTCTGCCAAAGTTGAAACCGTGTTAAAAAGTAAAGTAGGACCCTGTTTTGAATGTAAAGAGTTTCTGTGTGAAAACACCACGCAAGGACCCCTAAGTTACGGTTATTGCAAGTACATTTCTGGCAAAACTTGACGTTAGTTTTAAGTTAGCGACTGCAAATCTAGCTTTGATTACTTATGGGGTCTCGCGAAATTGTCATCGAAGCAAAAGGGTTAACGAAAAAATTCGATGGATTTATGGCAGTGGATCACATTGACTTCAAAGTATACAAGGGCGAATGCGTCGGCTTCTTGGGTCCAAACGGCGCAGGAAAAACAACCACAGTTCGCATGATTTACTGTTTTTCACCTCCAACCGATGGCGAATTGACTGTAGCAGGATATAGCGTCAAAACTCAATGCAGAGAAATAAAAAAAGTTGTCAGCGTCGCGCCGCAAGAAGACAATTTAGACCCTGATTTCACAGTTATAAAAAACTTGACTGTCTACGCCCGATATTTTGACATCCCAAAAGAAGTTGCTTTAAAAAGAGCTAAGGAACAACTGAAGTTTTTCCAGTTAGAGGAAAAAAGAGATGCTACAATTATGGCGTTGTCAACAGGTATGAAACGTAGACTGATTTTTGCACGAGCACTTTTAAATCAGCCTCAGATTCTACTCTTAGATGAGCCTACAACGGGTTTAGACCCTCAGGCAAGGCATCTGGTCTGGGATGAAGTACGCTATCTTAAGAAAAATCAAGTCACCATCATTTTAACAACCCACTACATGGATGAAGCTGAAGTTCTCTGCGACAGAATTCTAATTGTTGATAAGGGCAAAATCATCGAAGAAGGTAAACCAGCAGAACTTGTGAAGAAACACATTGGTGAAGATGTATTGGAACTTGACTTTGATGAGAAACTTCTGCGAATCTTAAAAGAGGCTTTTCCTGAAGCGCGCTTCGAAAAACTCGGTGAGCGCATGCAAATCTTTACTGATAAACCACACGGAGTCTTCGAAGGCTTCTTAAAAGACCACCCACTACAGAACGTAACCATACGAAAAGCCAACATTGAAGATGTTTTCTTAAAACTGACTGGAAGGGGATTGCGGGAAGAATGAGCAATCCTAACATCCGCAAATCTCCCGCACGCTTCGCCATACCTAGGCTGACTTATCGGGTTTGGAAGGTTTGGCACCGCAACTTTGATGTCTTCACTAAAACCATAAGAGTTAACTTTCTACCCTCACTACTCGAACCCATTCTCTACCTTATGGCATTTGGCTTCGGACTTGGCGGTTTCATCCCAAGTATCCAAGGTCAATCATACATAGGCTTCATTGCCCCAGCGCTCGTTGCGATTTCAGTTATGAATGGCGCATTCTTTGAATGCACCTTCGCTTCGTTCGTGCGCATGTATTTTCAAAAAACTTTCGATGCAATCGTCGCTACACCTGTCAGTGTTGAAGAAGTAGTCGCAGGAGAACTGCTTTGGGGAGCCACACGAGCCACATTCAATACAACAATCGTTTTGGCAGTGGTTGCGGCTTTCGGCTTAATTTCAAGTCCGCTGTTTCTGATAGTTATACCTCTTGCTTTCTTTGGCGGACTGATGTTTGCCTCCATTGCTATGTGTTTTACTTCAGTAGCGCCAAACATAGATTTCTTCAATTTCCCCTCTTTTTTGTTTCTGACGCCGATGTTCTTTTTATGCGGCACCTTCTTCCCGTTGACCTCGCTACCTACAACGGTTCAGGGAGTTGCAATGGCAGTCTTGCCTTTAACTCATGTAGTAAATGTTGTTAGAGGACTCGTTTCAGGTCATCTTGAGCCAATTCTCGGGTTAAACTCAACTGCATTAATCGCCATAAGCTTTGCATGGATAATTGGAGTTACAGTGTTTTTCTTTATTCTAAGCATTAACTTGATGAAGAAACGC
The DNA here is from genome assembly GCA_963804785.1 of Candidatus Bathyarchaeota archaeon. Taxonomy (GTDB): domain Archaea; phylum Thermoproteota; class Bathyarchaeia; order Bathyarchaeales; family Bathycorpusculaceae; genus Bathycorpusculum. The sequence continues at coordinate 689,335 of CAWDRR010000004.1, read as the reverse complement.
TTGACCAGTTAAACCATGATGCTTTTAATTTCAGCGATTATCAGGTAGCAAGCATCTAAGCCTTTCAATCTCGCCTACTTCTTGGACTTGTAATAGCTACTGAATTAAGGGATGTTAAAGATTTTTAACTCCTTTACGCATTGTAAGACAGCAAAGGATGACTAATCATGCGTATAGTTGTTCGAATAGGCGGTTCAGTTGTCGCTTCACCAATAAACACAGATCTAATAGGCAAATACGCCCTTATAATCAAAACCGCAAAGCAACACGGACATGAAGTTCTGGTGGTTTTGGGTGGAGGCGAATTGGCTAGGGAATTCATAGGTATCGCTAAGGAATTGGAGTTGGATGCAGCGGGACAAGATGAACTTGCCATTTCTTGTTCTCGATTATTTGCGCAGCTTTTCCTCAAAAAAATAGGCGAATCAGGATGCAATAAGATAGCTTTAACGCTTGATGATGCTGTCCAATGCCTCGCGGAGGGCAAAGTTGTTGTTATGGGAGGTTTAAAGCCGGGAATTACAACTGATGCAGTTGCGGCGTTGGTTGCTGAACGGGTAGAAGCGGACTTGCTCGTTAAAGGTACTGATCAAGATGGCGTTTATGACAAAGACCCCAGAAAATACCCAGACGCTATAAAACTCGACCGTTTGTCAATTGAGGATTTAGCAAAAATCTTTGAGGGAAGTGTGCATAAAGCGGGGATTCATCAGATTATTGATCCTGAAGCTCTTAAAGTCCTTAAACGCAAGAGGGTTAAGTTGATTGTCGTTAATGGATTTAAGCCTGAGAACTTGTTGGCTGCAATTAATGGAAACGCTGTTGGCACAGTGATAAATTAATCTGCCAGTAGAAGCCTTATGGGATAAGTAAGATATTCTACGGTGATAATTCTTTTTTTCTTTGTTTAAACACTATACTTTTTCAAGACTAAAACACATATCAGTTTTAAGGCACGAATAACACCTTATCTTGAGGCTTTTGCATGAAACGCTTGTACCCTGACCAACCTATTGTTGGTATCGGCGCAGTAATAATCAAAGAGGGCAAAATAGCACTAATAAAACGCGGAAACGAACCCAGCAAAGGCAAATGGAGTATTCCCGGCGGTTTAATTGAACTTGGAGAGAACCTCGAAGCTGCAGTTATCCGTGAAACAAAAGAAGAAACCTGCCTAGAAGTCGAAAAACCACGCCTGATTGACGTTGTAGAAAATGTTGATTTGGACGAGCAGGGTAAAATAAAACATCACTATGTTATCATCGATTACCTTGTTCAATTCGTAGCTGGAATACCCCAAGCTGCAAGCGACGCAGCAGAATTGCGCTGGGTATTATTAGAGGATGTAGAGTACTACAATTTAACAGCGTCCTTTCGCGTTTTCTTCAGACAAAACAGAGAAAAATTGGAGAAAGCTAATTCTTATTGCTAAAGAATAGACGAGTTTCGCCAAGAGTTTTAATATCTAATGCTCTTACTCTTGCCACTATTGGGAAGTCTCGAACTACTTTTCCAAGGGTTAGGCAGTGGTGGGGTGGTAAGTCGCGAGCAATACTTCGAACTGTTTCTGCATCCACGCGCGCTGCCCTTGAAACTACATCTAAATCATGCTCGTTAGTGAAGTTGAAGAGAAATATGTTATCAGCTTGTCGGTAGATTGTTTCTTGGATGGTGTCAGGCTGGTTTGTTATGAATGTAGTGAATATTCCATAGTGTCGCATACGGGTTACGATGTCGTCCCAGTAGGTTTCGCGCAGGTACAGATGGGCTTCTTCCGCAAAGAGAAAAACCGCTTTGAGTTTCCAGTTTGAGAGGGAATCAACGAGTTTTCCTAAAACGTATTCAACTACGATTTGGCGATCAATATTTGAAGTGTTTTTTAGATTTATGACTATGGCGCCCCCTGCATCCTTAGCTTTGAAGAGGGTTTCATCGAGAAGTGTCGCTTCGCCTGGACAATCAGTGAAAAAGCCTGAGTTAGCAAAGGAGTGAAAACGTGAAGCCAATGCATCCCGCACATGCTGATTGCAATTTAAATCTCGAATTGCTTCACCTAAATTCTGCATATTCAGCTTGCCTTGTTCTTTAAGCATTTTCCAAAGACGCCTAAACTCGCGAGCCGAGGTTCCTGGCAAATGGAGTGCATTCACAAGTATACCCATAACTGTGTTTAGAGGCAATTGGTCTAGCACCACTTTAAAGTTCTGCGAAGGAACGAGTGTATGAATTTTGTCGTAGTACATGTTTCTTTTGCTGTCGTTAGTCATTCCAAGACTAGAATATTCACCGTTTAAATCAAAGATAACTACGGTTGCTTTGTAGCCTACAAGATTAACCATTAAAAGTTTGGAGAGGTGAGATTTTCCGCAGCCCTTCTTACCAGTTATAATGTTTAGGGTACCGTCGATAGATGAAGCATCAATTGTTAAAAGAGAAGAGTCTTTTGTTCCACCCAAAATTATTGGTAATTTGCCATCAACTTTTGCAAGTTTCATAAGCATAGGAATCGAGAGTTTTTTGATTGTTGATTGGGAACGGCTGGGTAGCCAGCTGCTGCTTGGACTCAACATTTCATTTTCCAAAGTGGCACGTATCTTGCAGATAAGCAAACTGGCATCTTGAATGTAGGTGATGTGTGGTGCGATTTCCATAGGGTCAATGTCTTCGCCCTGCAAAGATTCGCCTCCATCTGGTAGCGTACGCAAGAGTTCTTCAAGTACACCTGGAACAGCTGCAAATTGCACATCGATAACCTGCGCAATTAATGATTTGGCGGCATCGATATCTTCTACAAGCAGGTAATCACCTTTTTCGGCGTTCTCGGTTGGGAAACTGATGATTTGCAGAATATTGCCTTCTTTCTTGTATAGTTTCATTTAGTTTTCTCCTTTGTACCCGAATGATCCAAAAAGGACTTTATGCATGTCTGGGCGATTTACGATTTGGATACCGTGTTTACGGGTGATGAAGTGCTTGATAGCTAAGACTTCGTTTGCTGTGAACGTGCAAAGGATGTGTGAGAGCCGAAGAGTTTCGGGGTAGCTCTGGGTGTAGAGGTCGTTGCCTAAGAGTTTCTGAACTGCGTCCAATCTCTGCTCCAGAGGAATTTCTTTGTCAACATCAAGCCTGAAAGCAAAATTGGCTTTGTTGAGCCGCGCCACATAAACGTCACCCAAAAGCATCATCGGCGGCTTATAATGCAAACCCGCAGTTTCAAGCAGGTATGGCGGGTCATGATTGGGCAACTGCTCAGTTATCAACAGACCGTTAGCTCTCAATGTAGTAGCTTTGGAGAATGCAAGAACGGTACTCTTGTTTTTTCTTGCGTAATCCAGGATTTCCCTGAGCCGCTGCGTTGGTGTTTCTGGGGTGCCAGCGGTTAATGAGCCGTCGAATAGGAGTATTCCTTTGTTTACGGTTTTTGCAAGCATTGTTTGCAGCCAACGTTCGAGCAGGCTAGCAAGACGAGTTGGCATTTGCATGATGTTTGGGGTAGTTTGGTGGCATGCTCCGTATGTGGTGCTGAAGTAGGCTCGTTCGAGAGTGTTGTAGAGTTGGTTTTTGTTGTCTTCGGTTATGTGGAAAATGAATGGTCCCAGACGTGTGTATTTGTAGCAGCCGTTTTGTTTCCAAGTTGTTGCCCCGCGGATTGCAACAATTATACCTGTTGATGTTTCACCGATTTTTATGGTTGAAGTGTCGATGGCAGCTACTATTGTTTCTTGGTGGTCTGGTTTTAGGGTAATTGGTGTGGGATTGAGCTTGTATGTTATGTGGGTATTGTTCGAATGGGCTAAGTTGTTGTATTTGCTGGTTTAGTTGTAGGGGTTGTTGCTGGACTTTGTTTAGGGATTGTATGCTTTGCTCGAAAAAGCGTTGGGGCAGGATTGAGTCTATGGTTGGTTGTGGAAAGTTATATTTGTTAGTAATTGTATATTGTTCAATCACCGTGATTCACCAATATTCAATATCTTTATTGGTGAAATATTTAAGTATTGTGCATGTGCATCTTGCACAATTCAATATACAACAGGTGATAACTTGACAGAAAAACAGCAAAACCCACCAATACACGTAAAAATGAAAATCGGCGAAATAGAATTCGAAATAGAAGCCCAAGCAGACCAAATCCAAACCGCAGTCAACCAAATCCTCGCTACCGTCACCGAACACTCAAAAAACCTGAACATTACGCAAAACACAGAGCGCCAAACAGCTCTACCAAGAGCCGAAACCTGCAAAGGTGTAATCCAGAAACTTTGGGAAGAAAATTGGTTTAGCCAACCCCGAGGCTTAGATGACGTACACACTGAACTCGCACGCAAAGGCTTCCACTACGACCGCACCGCAGTAGCCCACGCACTAGTCGATCTAGTCAAAGATAACATTCTAACACGCATAGGAAAACCCCGCAGATACCAATACGCACAAAAAAGACCCCCAACGTAAGAAAAATGAAATTTAGAGTTAAGTTGAAATCAAGCAATGATGAAACTGGACAGCCCCGTCAGGATAACTAAAACACACGAGATCAAAACCAACCATTTTGTTGCGGTGTATTTCTTTTCAAAATAGGAAAGCTGACCGAAGGAAACGCGGACAACCATGACCCAAAAAGAAACTGATAATGGGAGAATAAATGTGCTTATCGGTGTGGCGCCAGTAAAGGCGGCAAAATTCATTATATTTAGAATCAATCAAACAATCCAATCGCAAGCTAAAAGACCTAAAACTCTAAAACCCAAGTCTGCAGTCATACATGTAACTCTTTACTATTGTATATCAGCTACACATTTTGAAAATTAGCACAGAATCAATTATCAAACGAGAAAAAACCTATTGTTGTTTTTGTAGTTACTCCATGTTGAAAACTATTTACAGTTGAAATCACAAATCTATAAAATGCTACGTCAGAGTTGCTGTTTTATTTTTTTCGCCATCGCATCTAAGTTGGCCCTCTCGACTTCTTTGAGATCGCTGAATGGTGGCAGTTTTTGTCCTTCAAACCTGGGTACTACGTGAACGTGGATATGGAAAATGTCTTGCCCTGCAGCTTTACCGTTCTGCTGGATAATGCTGATGCCGTCTGCGTCCGTGGCTTTTTTTATTGCAGAGGACGTTTTTTGGCGATTTTATGGATTTGGCCTAGCTCGTATTCGGGGGTATCAAAAATATCGACGTAGTGGGTTTTCGGTATTATAAGCGTATGTCCCATGTTTAAGGGTCGTATGTCAAGGAAAACCATGACGGTTTCGTCTTCGTAGATGATGCTTGCTGGTGCTTGTTTTTGACCTATTTTGCAGAATATGCAAGATTCAAAAAATGTCAAGTCAAATCACCGTCAAATTCAATGTTACTGTGGCTTTATCAATCAGTTTATATTGGATTTCAACTTCATATTCTTTCGGGAAAATAGAGGTTGAGGAAATGACTGAGCTTGAAGATAAAGTTCGTGTTGAAGTAGGCAAAGTGCAAGACCCCGAAACAGGGCAAAGTTTTGAGGAAATGCAGATGATTCAAAGTGTAAAAGAAACAGCGCCAGGCATGGTCACAGTAGAATTTGTTCCAACAAGCCCATTCTGTCCAATTGCGTTCAAACTTTCAGCTGACTTGCGCGATGCAGCTAAAACAGTTTCAGGCCTAAAGAAAGTAATTGTTTTATGTCGTGGACACGCGATGGAACAAAAAATTAATGAAATGACCAATAAAGAATAGAATAAACAGTTTTTCGAGTTCAAGATTAGACTTAATTTATAGCCTTTAAGTTCAGTAAATTGTTTTTACTTCATTCTGCTAAATGCCCAAGTTCCAACTGCAATCATTATTACATCAAACAAAACCAAGATACCGATATCTATCCATAAGGGTTGAATTTGAAGAGGGGTCCATGATGATCCTAAAATTACACTTCTTAATGCATCAACACCGTAAGTCAACGGGTTCCAAGCAGCCGCGGCAGTTAACCAGTTGGGAAGGTTTATACCTGGTCCTTTAAGCGGAAATAATGCGCCGCTCAAGAAAAATAAGGGCAAATTAATAAAGGTCTGGATGGCGCCAAAACTTTCAAGACTACCCATGAAACTGGCTATGGTTAAACCAATACTGACTAATCCAAAAGTTATTAGAACCATAATTGGCAGCGCGAATAGGAATGTTAGAGGATCTATCGAAATACTTAGTGCAATGCCGACGAAAAAAACTATTATCCCTTGAAGAAACGCAGATGAACTGTCTCCTAACATTTTTCCCAAAAAAATGCTGAAACGAGAAATAGGTGAAACGAGGATTTCTTTCATGAAACCAAATTCTTTGTCCCAAATCACGCTTATACCCATAAACATTGAAGTAAAAAGTAATGTTTGAGCAACAATGCCCGGAAAAATTACTTGCTGGTAACTTAAGCCTGGAATTGTGAACCTCAAACCAAACCCTGCTCCAAATATAACGAGCCAAAGCAAGGGTTGAATAAACATGCTAACCAGTCTTGTTCTATCCCTTAGGAACCGTTTGATTTCCCGTAACCAGAGAGTGTAAACTCCTCGAATTTCGCTCATTTTATTGCTCTCCTCTGGATAGCGGCCATACCATGTAGTTCTTTGCCTGAATCTTGCCGAATTGATTTGCCGGTATAGTGTAGGAATACGTCTTCAAGGTTTGGTTGACGCAGAAGCAGAGACTCTACATAAATGTTGTTTTGGGTTGCAAGCTCCATTATGCGGGGCATGACTGCTTTTCCATTTCGGACTGTGATCTCCAAAGCACCGTCAACGATTTGATTTTTGTTTAGACCCAACCATTTATTGACGAGTCCTGATAATGTTTGAATGTTGTTTGCTGTAACTATTATTACGTCGCCTTCAAGGGTTTCCTTGAGTTTAGAGGGAGAATCTAGAACAACTATTTTTCCATTATCCATTATAGCGATTCGATCTGAGAGCCTGTCTGCTTCATCCATGTAATGGGTCGTTAAAACCACGGTAATGTCATGAACTTCTTTAAGTTCTTTTATGTACTTCCAGATGTGGTCGCGAGTTTGCGGGTCCAATCCAACAGTTGGTTCATCTAAAAATAACACTTTAGGATAGTGAATTAAACCGCGTCCAATCTCAAGTCTACGACGCATACCTCCCGAATACGTACGAAGTAAATCGTTTGCTCTATCCTCCAGCTCAACGAGTTTTAGGATTCGATTTATACGTTCTTTCTGTTCTGATGCTGGAACACCGAAAAGGTTTGCGTGCATGAAGAGATTTTCCCTGCCCGTTAAGCGGTCGTCAACGCTGGGTTCCTGAAAAACTATGCCTATGGATTTTCGGACTTTGTTTGCTTCTCGAACGATGTCAAATCCATTGACTGTTGCGGAACCAGAGGTTGGTTTTAGAATCGTGCAGAGCATTGAGACTGCGGTGGTTTTTCCAGCTCCATTGGGTCCCAGAAGCCCAAAAATTTCACCTGATTCAACTTTAATGTCTAAGCTGTCGACCGCTTTGAGTGAACCGTAAGTTTTTGTTAGTTGTTTGGTTTCGATGGTGTTGTTGGGCATTTTAACGTTTTCTCTTTTTAGAAATGAAACTCTAGGCAGATTTAAGCATATTTGAAAAAATAAAATAATTATCAAAAATTCGCAAACCATAAATTACCCTTTAAAAACATTATTTCAGAGATGTTCTTATGCCAGAATTAAATTTTGAAGGAACTGCCACTTGGAACGGCGGCAACGAATGCGGATTAACCGTAAAAGGCAAACAAATAGTATCAGTAAGCCCACCACCATCGTTTGGCGGAAAAGAAGGAATGTGTACACCGGAAGACATTTTTGCAGCTGCTTTAGCGTCATGCATTAATACTCTGTTTCTTTTGATTGCAAAAAACAGTCAGTTGGGACTTAAGAATTTGGAGACAATGGCTAATGTTAAAATGAATGTTGAGGGCATGGAGAAACTGATTTTCACTAACGTCCATTTCAACATGAATGTTGGCTTGGAGAATGACAACGAACGCGAACGCAAGAAAGCTACCACAGTTTACGGGATGGCTCAAAAGATTTGCCCCATTCGGCAGTCATGGGGCGAAGCGGTTCCAATAAGTTTTGAGTTAAATTTTAAGTAAAAATGAGTAAGATTTTTCCTCTTTTCTTCTTTTTTTTATTTTTGTTTAAGTAATCAACAGTTGAGAGGAATCGAAAAACACGCATTAGCCTTAAATATTGATGCTTTCTATTTGCAATCGGGGCACCTATAACATGAGCAGTCCATACGCAGTTGACCTACGAAATGTGACAAAACGCTACAACGAAATAGTAGCTGTAAACAACATGAATCTAGCGATTGAGAAGGGTGAAATCTTTGCTCTCTTGGGACCTAATGGTTCAGGAAAATCCACCACTCTAAAGATGCTTATGGGTTTGGTTCAACCTACAAATGGGGAAATTGGAGTTTTAGGATTAGATGTGTTAAAAGACCCTGTGGCAGTTAAGAAGCAGGTAGGTTACGTTCCTGAGTCCCCAAATATTTACGAGTTCTTAACTGGAATTGAATATCTCGACTTTATCGCCGACATTTACGATGTTCCAACATCAGAGAAGAAGCAGCGCATTACTGAGTACCTTAAAGCTCTTCAGCTTGAAGGACGCGAAGGCGACATGATAAACAGCTACTCAGACGGCATGAAGAAAAAAATCAGTTTAATCTCAGCGTTCCTTCACAAACCCAGACTCTTAATTCTTGACGAACCCCTAAATACTTTGGATCCGAGAAGCGCAAGAATCGTTAAGGATTTGCTGCAAGAGTTGAAATCGCAGGGAGTTACAACCATTTTTTCAACTCACGTTCTGGAGATTGCGGAGGCATTATGTGATCGCATCGCCATTATGTATCAAGGAAATATTTTGGCTTTGGGAACTATGAACGAGTTGAGATCTAGGGCAAGTATGCCGAACTCGGGTTTAGAAGACATTTTCCTCAGATTAACAGGCACTGGAGATTTACGAGCTATCGTTGAGGAACTCCTGCGATGAATTGGAAAAATGTCCTTTTTTTGTTGCGGGTAGAACGTAAATCTGGTCGATTAATCAGAGGAGTAAAGACTACAAGGTATAGAGAAAAGACTATCCTTGCTTATTGGCCATATTGGTTAGCGCTAATAATTGGTGTCGTAAGTGGTTTAATTGCAAATGTAGTCGTATCGGGAATTTATTCAAATCAAGAAATTCCCAATCTACCTTCACTTTTTGATGGATCAATAAGCATTTTTGTTACGTTACCAACAATCGTCCTAGTCTTCAGCTTTGTATTTACTCTGCTTCAGCAAATCCAGGTTGCAGGTATCAGGCCAACAGGTCAAGTGATGTATTGGCTACCCATAACATGGCAAGAACAAACGATGGCATCCATCTTATCCAACCTGCTAGGCATGCCAATAGCGCTCGTTTTTGGAATCAGTTCTGGAATAGTTGTTTTTGGAGCATTCAATGGTTGTGTTCTTCAGGCAATTATTACTTCTTTGGTGCTACTTGTAACTGCTTTTCTGGCAAGCGCCAGTACTGAAATCCTAAGGTTGCTTCAGATGCGTTTTATCGGCGCAGTTTACAAGTCAAGCGGGAAAGCAGCGATATGGGTAAGATTAAGCGGTACTCTAATTTTCTTCGTAGTTTTCTACACCATTTATTCGTACGTAATTTATGGTAGCGGAGCCCTAACATTTTTCGCTACACTTCAACAAATTCAAAGCGTGGCTTGGTTTGTTCCGTTCATTTGGCTTGCGTTAACTATTGGAAGTATTTTTAATGGATTGTACTTACAAGGCTTACTTTATGCAGCTTCATCAACAATATTTATTGCCGCACTTTACTATTTGGCAGTAGTTTTAAATCAACGATTCGGGCTCTATGAGCCTCCAGCAATCACTATTCAAAAAAGTGGTGTTTACGCACCTAAAACAGGATTTTTGGGTAAACTTGGTTTCTCTACTGTCGAAGCAGCAATTATACGTAAAGATTTTAGAGCTTTTACTAGGCGTCGCGAAATGGTGAGCGTTTTTATTGTGCCAATAGTTATGATAGTTCTACCTCTCACACAATCTCTTGGCATGAGCAGCAGTGCGGTATCGAGTCAGAGTAACTTCATTTTTTCAGCGATAATTTTTCTATTGCCTGCCACTTTCATGGCTATGCTGCTTGGCGAAGTTATGATTGGCGAAGAGGGACAATCAGTATGGAGAATCTACGCATCGCCAATTACACCTAAAAGCTTAGTTAAAAGTAAAACATTTTTCTTAACGTTCTTTTCAATAATTGTTTTGTTCATAAGTGGAAGTGTTGGTATAGTGTTTTATCATCCCAACTTGATAGAAACAATCGCTGCTTTCCTTGAAGGTTTCTTTGTACTTTTAGCTGTTGGAATAGTTGCACTTACAATCGGCTTCAAAGGCCCTGACTTCTCGCAGACTCGCAGAGCAAGAATGGTTCGTCAAGAATGGTCAATAATAGGTTTAGTTGTTTGCGCTATCATTGGAATATCAGTACTGGCGCCGTTAGTTGTGTCAGTAGGACTATCACTGTTTACAGGAGGTTTCATTGATACTTCTAATCTTGCTATCAGTGTGGCTATTAGCGGCGTCGTTTCTTTAGTTATTTCAGCATTTTTCTATCGAATGAACATCAACTTTGCAGAGAACTTCTTGAGAAAAGCTGAAGTCTAGCACCTATTGTTATCACTTTTTATTAATCTAACAATCTTAAAAGCTCTTGCCGAATAATCTTAAACTAGTTTGTAACAGCTTAGAACCGAAAACCGTTTTTTCTATAAATTTATTTTAAAGTCTCGTTTGTTGCAGCACGTTTTATTAATCAACTTTATCTAGCCGACATCCTATTGTCTTTAAGAGGAATTTTATGAAAGAACTAATGGTTAAAAGCTCAGCATTTGATCACAACCGCCCAATGCCAAAGAAATATAGTTGCGACGGCGAAGGAGTCAACCCACCTCTAACAATAGAGGGGATTCCTAGAGAAACTTCAAGTCTTGCCTTGGTGGTAGATGATCCTGACGCGCCAGGCGGAACATTTGACCACTGGGTGGTGTGGAACATTTCGCCTTCAACATCCAAAATAGGTGAGCATTCGATTCCAGGAACTGAGGGATTAAATAGTATGAGAAAAACAGGGTACACCGGTCCTTGCCCACCTTCTGGAACACATAGGTATTTCTTCAAGGTTTACGCATTGAACGCACAACTAACTTTAAGCGCAAAGTCTACTAAAAGAGATCTTGAAAAAGCCATGCAAGGACACACTATTGCAAAGGGCGAATTGATAGGTCTCTATCATAGATAAAAAAAAAGTTTTTTCCCCTTTTCAATTTTTAGAAGTAACTGTTGAAACGTTAATTACTTTCTTTTAATGAATATCTAAACATTGGTTGAGCATATTTGAACAGAAAACTCGCCACTTTAACATCTACCTTTCTGATCACCCTGATTTTAGTATCTCTTTTTTTAGTAACAAACTGGTTTAGCAACCAGACTATAAGCAGACAATTCTATGTGGGAGTTGAGTATGCTTACGGAAATAACCAAACAGCTCAAGCTCAAGTGTCCCAAATCCAATCTTTAGTAGACAAAGTTAAGAATTATACTAACCTTTTTGTGATAGGTTCACTCAGCATAACATTTGACAGGACCGCTTTAGGCGAGGCATGCGATTACATTTTCAATGCTAAACTCAACTTTATTGTTTTGTTTACAGGTTTAGATCTATATAGTTACAGCATTACTGGTTGGATGCAGGATGCTAAATTAAAATACGGTGAAAGATTTCTTGGAATCTACAGGTATGATGAACCCGGTGGAAACCAATTAGACAATGGACGTTCCCAACTCATCAACAATACGATGGTTAATAGCAAGACAACTTACGCTGACTTCTCTAAGAATTTTACTGACACCTTAACTTTTTTCCCAAATTATTACTTACAGTTTGCCCCTAAAGTCTTCACAGCTGATTATGGGCTCTACTGGTTTGATTATAAATCCAAATACAGTGCAATCTTTGCTGAGTTTGTCGGCAACGAAAGCAGGCAACGCATTATTGCATTGGAAAGGGGTGCAGCTCAAGCCTTCAAAAAGGACTGGGGCGTCATCATAACTTGGAAGTATCAGGACCAGCTGCCATACCTTGAGTCGGGTCCTGAATTGTACGCGGATCTATCGTTGGCTTATAGTGCAGGTGCCAAGTACGGGATAGTCTTCAGCTACCCAGACGTCACCAATTACGGCACGTTAACCGACGATCATTTTGCTGCATTACAGAAATTTTGGTCTAACCTGCAAAATAACCCTGGTAGTTTCGGCTCAAACAATCCTGATGTTGTCTATGTTGTTCCTGCAGACTACGGATTTGGCTTTCGCAGCCCCAACGACACCATTTGGGGTCTATTTCTAGCGGATGAGTTATCATTAAAAATCTTTGAAGATGCAAACATCATTTTGCCGACCAAATATGGTTCGCGCTTTGACATTGTCTACCAAGAACCACAAATAATTACTTCATTGCTTGGTAATTACAGCCATGTTTTCTATTGGAATCAAACAATTCCATAATTCTGCAGCTATCAACATGACAATTCAATCTTTCAACTTTCTAAAGTATTGGGTTCCGTCAGGATCACAACTAACATACTCAAAGCCATCTTCTATTAGCGCCTTTTTTTCTTCTCTTATGGTTGCTACTGCTAAAAAATATTTTTCTTCGCCGTTAAATTTAATCTTGCTAACGTATCTTTGAGTGTTAATTGTGGTCGTGGGCTGGATTTTGCTATTTCTTTTTTTGTGAAAAAAGCACGATTAACACTACAATTGCCGCAACCGCTAAACCTACAATGACAAACAAAAACGCGATTGGAAAATTATTTTCACCTGGTTTGGGGGTAGTTGTTGGCGCGGATGTTGGGGAAGTAGTTGGAGATTGTGATGGACTTGGAGAACTGGTTGGGGTTAGTGTGGGATTGGGGGAACTTGAAGATCCTGAGATGATTGCAGTTACTGAGTCGGCTGTGTCTTGATGAGCAATGTTGTTTGCAGTTTGTCCAGGTAGAGGGTGATCAGCAAGCTCTGTTAGTAGATTCAATCCTGCTGACCCTGTTCCTATCACGTTAAACGTAAGGGCTGCTATTATTCCACTTCCGGTGAAGCCTGGGGTAGCTTGACCGATAGATTGAGCTAAAAGATTGTAGCTTCCAGATATTTTTGTTTCACTGACATATATGTCGCCCGGACTAAGAGTATCGGGATCATAGTTTAGGTTTGATCCGTGAAGAACTCCATTCGAGTATGAGTCGCCTAGATTTAGCGCTACGCTCTTGAGGCTGAGAACTGAGGGGGTCCATCGAAGGGAGGCATCGATGCCGGCTAGGTTTTCTACGTTTGAGATTTTAAGGGTAACTGTTAGGGTGCTGCCAACTTGAGGTTGATTTGAAGATGCTTCTGCATCTAAAATCGTGTTTGATTGTGCTAAAACAGAGGTTAGTAGGCAAAATGAAAGCAACATGCAAATTAAGAGGGCAACTTTTTTGGTATGTGCAATATTAATTTGGCTTGTCATTTTCTTTTACCTTCACCAGTTTGTTTGAGGGTCACTATTTTGTCTCTTCCCTTCTTATGTCTTGTTATTTTCCCTTTGTTCTCTAATATTGTTAGTAGTTGGCTTGTTTTGGCTTTGGAAAATCGGCATCTCTCAACAATTGCTGATTGACGTAGGCTGGTCCCTGAAGAGTTGAGAAGTTTTAATATTTTGTCTTCTTCTGTTTCTAATTCAGAGGGTGCTGCAAGTAACGCTTTGACAGTTTTCTTTCGTCGTTTGAAGGCGAAAAAGCCAACGGAGAACACTGCGGCTCCTGCTAGTACAATGAATCCGATAATGGCGTATTGTTGCCATTGGTTTTGATTGCTATTTTCAGGAGCGCTTGTCAGTATAATGTTTGTTTGTCCATTTACTAGGTCTTGGGTTCGGGCCCACTCCATTATTTTGGCTGAATCATCGCGTTGATAGGGTGTGGGGGTAACTGATTTTACACTAAAAGTTGAGGGGTAGTTTATTTGTATGGCGGCGTCGCCGTAGAGTTGGCTAAAAAAGTAATCTACTGCAAAGACGTCGCCGAAAATTATTTGGTTGTTTTGAATTATACTAAAATTTTGCCACAAAAAAGAGTACTCAGTTGTTTTGGACTCAGAAGAGATTGTTGTGTTTATTTGCATTGAGTTTTCATCTACGGCCATATTGCGGTTGGTTTTGCTTTTTGCGGAGTCAATGAGGTTTAGAGCTTTGTTTTGAAAATTTGTCCATGTATCTACTTGGTCGTTGACGTCGGCGAAGTTGGTTATTTTCCAGAGTGCTGAGCCGTCTGTGTATAGGTGAATTGAGTATGTGACGTAGTTTTGGCAATTGGCTGTGTAGAGTGGAAAAATCAAGAGCAATATTAGGAAAATGATGCATACGATAAGCAGGCGGTTGGTCTTCATTTTGAGCCTCTTGAAATGATGTATTGTAAATATTTAAGATTAATAGATTTGCGATGTTTTTCCTCGCCGCAGTTTTGTTTGATTGAATTATTAATTTTGTTGTGATTGTTTTCTTAAAGGGACGGGGATCGTTCATTTAGCTAAAAAAGGCATATTTTTAATGTAATTTTATTTTTGGAACTTGAATGAACCTTTATGAACAGAAATGAACGTTAATGGCACTTATTTGGTGAAAATAGGCTTAGAAATGCTTTTATTATTAAACAGATAAGATTTTTCTTAAGAATTGAAGTTGAGGATGAAAAATGAACAAGAAAACTCCAATAGCGTTTGCGTTAATAGCTTTATTTTTGGTAAGCAGTCTAGGTTTAGCAACTGCTCAAACTGTAAGTCCCACACCAAATGCTGTAAGCGGTCTTACTACTGGAAGCTTCATACGAATTGGCGGCATCATCTCCACTTGGGGAAATACACCAGCTAGGGGTTTGCTTAATACACAAGCCAGAATTGGCACTTTTGAGAATGGAGATACAAGACAAAACGGTTTGGCTACTGTCACATGGACAACTAATTTAGTTCGCCCTATCGTAGCTGCCTTGGCAAAGCAGGACTTTACATATGAGTTCTATGAAGCCAGATTAAATCGTGTATCTGTATCAACTTTAAGCGCCACCACAAAAGATAATGCGTACACTCTTGGAGGGATGTGGAATGTATTTACTGTAACATGCAAGGTTACCTTTGATAAAAACGACCAAGGACAAGTAATAGGCGTGCATCGCACCATGGACAGAACTATGAAGCAAGTAACTGGAACACTTGCTGTTGCAGCTAACTGGAATACATTTACGCTCTCATTTGACGATGTTGAAATAGCTCAATTAACTGGGTCAGTTGTTCGCTCAGTAATACGCCAAGTTGCCTTTAACCCCTTTAAAGTAACCGATGACATATCTACCAATTTAGTTACTAAAGCCGATGTAGCTGCAGTTATAAGAGCCTATGGAGCAATGCCTGGCTATGGCAACTATAATCCTAGAATGGACTTATGCGGTCATTTCAAAATAGACCTAACTGCCCTATCGACAGTCGCATCTAACATGTAAAAAGAATTGTTTCCACTTTTTCTTTTTTCTTATTAAATTGAGAGATTTAGGAAGAATCTTGTTGACTAAATATTTGTTTATTCCTTGACTATGATAAAGTAGATTGTTGTTTGTGCTTCTTGACAACTTTCCAGAATAAACCGTCTATATTCTGCTATGAGATGTTGGTCATTAGCCAGCTGGGGTGGCAACAGACTCGTGGATTATGTCAAGAATTTGTCTTAATCGTGTGACTGTCTTACTTGGGTAGGAATTGCGATTTTTCCTGCTTCATATATGCTGTAGCTCATCGACAAATCTGCAACTATGGTCTGTTTGATCAAGGAGTTGTTTTTGCTTGGGTGATATAGCCAATAAGTGGAAAACCAAAAAAATTCCGTGAAAAAGCAAGTAGCATATTTGAAGTGGAAAACTTGCAGGGAAAAATATTTGGATTATTAATTTCAAAGAAAATAGAAGTGGATTTATTGGAGTATGACTTGAGCTATTTGAGTTATGTCGCTAAGGTTGTTGAGTTTGACTTCGCTGTTGGATATTGTGTAGAGTGTGTTGCCGATGAAGAGTGACCGGATAATCCATTGGTTTTGTGTGTTGTAGTAGTCGTAGCTGTTTGTTAGTTGTCCTTGGCTGTTTAACAATTTTGAATCCAGATGGGTCACTGAACCTTTTAGTGTAAAGCCGTTTTCAGGGGTTAGGTTGAAGACGTATGCTCCCTGCCAAACTGTTTGTCCATATGCTGAAGCTTCTAATTGACCGTATTGATCAAGCGTTGAGCTGTCAACTATTGCCAAGCTCACTGGAATTACCAGAAGATTCTTGCTTTTATCAAATAGAAATGCTTTAGGATCAGTCAGCACAGGGGAATCGGTTCCTCTATCACCAATAATATAATTGGATAGTTGAACTGGATTGTTCACGTTACTGACATCAAATAGTGAGATTTTTAAGCCTTGATACCATGCAAAATCGTATTGTTGCGATTCAACGGCTTCTTTTCCTACTCCAATCAAATGTGTTTCGTCGTAGGGATGAAGGTAATCGCTGTAGCCTGGGATTTTGAGTTCACCTAGAACTGTTGGGTTTGTTGGTTGGCTAAGGTCAATTACGAATAAGGGATCGGTTTGCTTGAATGTTACAAGGTAGCATTTGTTGCCCATGAATCGGACGGAGTGTAGGTTCTCGTTTTGGCCAAGACCTTCTAGTCTACCAATGATTGTTAAGTTTTGGTTGAGGACGTAGACGTTGTTGATTTTGGAGTCTAACTCTTGCCAGTTGGTTGCAACTCTAAAGTTGCCGTTGTATTCATCCATTGCATACTGGTTTATGACGGTGCCTGGAACGTTGCCTTTTGCTTCAAAATTTAGTTGTAATCCGTTAATACTTACTCTGTAGATTGATGTGTATTGACCTGTATTGGTCCATGTTGGATAGGTTACGTATATGTTGCTTGGTGAAACGTACATTGTGCTTGCGCCATTCATCATGACGGTTATGTTTGTGGGTTGTTGTTGGTCATTTAAGATGTCGAGTCCATAGAAGCTGGTGAATGTGAAGTAGCTGGACTGGGTTGAGTCGGCGTAGTATACAGCGGTTGGAGTTAGGTCGACTTCTGTTTTGCCTTCATAGACAACTGGTAGTGTAACGAGGTTATTGTAAACTATTGCTGGTTGGCTGACTACAGTGTACACGTAGTTGCCAATCATTCTAGAGTTAAAGTAGCTTCCGCTAACAGTGAAGTTTCGTGTTAGAACTGGGGCTGCTTTGTTTGAAATGTCATAAATGTTTATGAAAGAGTAAACATCGCTTTGAAAAGGCGCGAGCATAACGTCTGCTGCGCGTAGTCCCATGCTGTATGAGTAAGTCTGGTATTTACTCGCTAAAACCACTAACTTGTTACTATCTGAGCTTAGGAATAAACCAGCTGGCTCAGTGTTATTATCAAGGGAGATTTTAGCGACGATTTTGGCGTTCAGTGGGTCAGCATTCACAATAAAAACTGCTTTGTTTGCCTGGGAATAAGACTCATCAAAAGAGTAGTAAACACCAATGTTTTGACTGTTTGAGATGGTGTAGATGTATTGGCCGTCTGTTTTCACGATGTCGGCTTCGTCGACTCCTGCCACTTGAATGTTTGTAGTTGAATAAGAAGTATCTATAGAGTAGGAGTTTTCTGAGGCTGTGTTTGAGCCAAGTCCAGATGTCTGTGTTACCGATGCAGGAACTGGATTTCTTGTTGATCCGAAAAACTTTTGGTCTAGCGGTCCACCACGATATATTGAGTATCCTTGCGAATTGGTTGTAAGGAAGTTTTTGAGTTCGTTGATAGATGAAAATGTCTTCATGCTAGACACTGATGGATTTTGGGATGGTGGATAAAGTATTTGGGGTGATCCAATAGCGTAAACCATAGTAACTAATACTATAGCTGATAAAACTGCAACTGTTCCGTAAATTTTTGTCTTCTTCTTAACTTCCGTCTGTACCATGTATTTCTTTTCTCCTCTCTATAGACTATGTGAGTTTTTTTATTTTATACTAAGCAAACGAACAATGTGTACTAACATTTAGAATGGTCTCATTCCCCATACGCGATATGCCTCATACCAAAAAATCGCGCAGACAATGGCACCAAACAAAATTATGAATATGTTATCTCGGGTAAAACTATGAACCATAATCAAAAGGTAAGCTGCATAAAAAATTGTTGAAAATAAGGCATAGAAGAAGTAGCGTGGAAACAACAATTTCCCTAGCTTTACATAGTGGCGGAGCACACCGATTTTTACTTGGCCAACCAGAACATAGTGGCCGCTAACTTCTTGCTTTTCAACCAAGCCCAATTCCCGCAACTGCTCAAGATGATGAAAAGCAATGCTTGGGCTACTGAAATGCAGGGATCTTTGAACTTCACGGACACCAACTGGGCTTCCAGTTTTTAGGAGAAACCAATAGACTTTCCAAGCTTTTCCGCGTAAAGCATATTCCAGGTCTGTTTCGCTGTTCCCATTCAATCAGTAAACCCCTCTGACCAATATGAGATTGCAGGGTGAATATAAGTCCAGCTATTAGATGAATTCGTCTAATAAGTAGAACAGCACCTAAAAAAAGTAAAACTTCAAGCAAACTTCACAAGTTAGTTAATGTTTTATTTAACTTTCCTGCGTTCGAAGAAGCCTAGTAATTAGATGATTTCTTCTAATAGGTAGAACAGCAACCTGCGAATTCTTTGTATCCTTTGAAAATAACTTGTCTCTTAGGTCTGCGATTTGTTTTCATACCCGTATGGATAGACAACGTAACCTGACTTTTGCATTAAATATTCTTTTTGTCATCTTTTTCTTGTTACCTTAAAATGATCATAGATTTCTCTGAGAGCAGAACACTCAGCTTTTACGCTACCACTCAGGTCTAGAAGAATTTCTGATAGTTCAAAAGAAATTATCCTTAAAATTTGATCAACGTTAACGAACACATTATAAAGTGAGGTCAAGTTTAATCCTTAATTACAAAAAGTTGTAAGAATATATTGCGTTTATGAAGAGTCAATAATGAGCCAAAATCCATATGACGGTATCCCATCAAACCTCCCAAAGTTTCAGGAAAACTCTGGCATAACTAATCCTGCAACCCCTGCATCAGTGATGTACCCTTCTTGTCTAGTCCTATATTATAAATGACCCGTTCAACGATACCTTAAGGGAATGGCGCAAAATAACTTCTCAAAGCCCAATGCAAGTTTGACGGATTCTTCATGCTTTGCTAATCGTTCGTAATTTAGAGGCGCATCTCTTCACTATGTGATAAAAAAAAACAAGAAGTCTATAACCTCAAAGCTGTTAATTACTATTTAATAAAGAGTTTTCTTGTTAACCGCAGAGAAACATCATCCACGATAAGACCCTTCTTATAATAAGTTCGTTAACGTTTTATTTAACTAACTTTCGCTCTAATATGAAGTCTTTTGGCATATTCTGTTTCTCGAAATATCCCTTTTAAACCTTACACCGAACTTGTTGTTTGAGGAGAAAGGAGAGATAGTTTGTTAACTTTGCTATGTAAATTTTGCAGCGACTTTAACGCCAGTTATTCTATTTGTATTAAAAATAAAAAAGCTTTCAATCCTTGGCAATGCTGTAATTTGTTAGGTGCACATGAGAATTTCTTAAAAACTGAACTATATTCTTCTTAATTAGGGGAGAAGAGTGCCTTTATAAGTTGTGTGTCTCGTTTTCCTAAAAAATAAGTTAGTTAATGTTTTATTTGACTTTCTCAACTAATAGACAAGTCCAGTTGTTAGAACGTTCTGTTCTAATAATTATTAATGTGAATTTCTTATTTGACGCCGTGTACAAAGTTCTCCATAAATATTAGAACAACCTGTTATAGATGTGTAATGTGTGTTCCCTATGAACAAATCAGAAGGCTTAGAAGTGTTGAGCGAGATTCGTGATGCCCTAAAAAAATCGGAGGTCTTAAGCTGTGTTTGTCTGGATGGCTCACAGGTATCTCATGTTTTAACTGGTGGCTATGAGATAAAAATTAAATGCGAATTAGACAGCGTTTCAAGGGATATCATAAACGGCATATTGAAAAGATATGAATTGTATATGAGAGAACATAACGGCTATGTAATTTTGCGTTCGCTTAAAGATTGATACATAAGTTAGTTTAGCTATAAATTTTTTATTTCTTTTGTTTTCGGCGATGGTCTAAAAGTCCAGCTATTATAGATGAATTCGTCTAATAAGTAGGACAGCACAAAGAATAAGCAAGCCACGAAGTTAAATTTCTTAAGTTCGCTAACGTTTTGTTAGAATTTCTGTGGAATAACAATCTGATGACTTTAGATGGATTAAATTTCAATCTTCAAATTCTGGAACATAAGTTAGTCAATGTTATATTTGGATTCTTGTCAGTTCTAATTCAAAGGTTCTGCAGATTGAACATATTTTTGATAACAATTTTACAGGGTAGTTAAGCTTTTATGCTATTCAAAACAAAACAAACCTTAGAGGTTTGGGAATGTCTTTAGAATCAGGAAAAAATTTGGCTGGCATTGGTTCAATATTTTTGGTAATTCCAGTTCCTTTTCTGAGCATTGTAGGCATAATAATGGTGCTCTTTGGCATGAAAAACTTGTCGAAGGCGTACAATGACGATAGCATCTGGAAGAACACACTCTATGCAGTAATCTTTGGAATCATAGGAATAATCGCTTCGGGATTGACTCTTGAATCGTTGTTTTTCAGCGGGATATTTGCTAGTGCAGTGTTTGGAATAGGAGATACAACAGGCATCATAGGACTAATCACAGGCGTTATCATATTTCTTGTCGTAGCTTTCATATTCTACTTACTCGAAGCCATCTACATTCGAAGAGCCTTTGATTCACTCGCAAACAAATCAGGAGTTGGGCTATTTAGGACTGGAGGTTTACTGTTGCTCATCGGCGCGATTCTTACAATATGCTTAGTCGGTTTATTCTTGATCTTCATCGCTTGGATACTCATATTGGTAGCATACTTCCAAATACCAACAAACTCAACGTCAACTCAGTATCAGATGCCCCCACCACCGCCTTTAATGACCTAAAACTCCTTTTCCCTTTTTTTGAGACAAAAACAACTTCAGTTGTTAGAACAATTTGTTCTAATAATAATTTAAGAAAAGTATGGCCCAGTCATGTTCTTCGTTCATAAGTTAGCTAATGTTTTGTTTGACTTTCACGTATTCAAAGAAGCTCAGCTGTTAGAAGTTCTCGCATAGTGAGTAGAATCGCAAGATACGTCATTGATTAAGTAAGCTATTTACGGCTTGAAAATTATCAAGTATTTTCTTTCTTTATCTTCTATGATTGTCAAACCATGTTTTTTTGCGAACTCTTCAATTTCTATTTTTTTGTAATCACACTTGATTTGAATCTGATAGTGGTTAGGCATTCTTTCAGAAATATGTAAAAATGACGGCTCAACCAAATCCTTAGAAGCCAACTCTCGTAGAATTGACAAAGCTTGCTCTCTATCCAAATGTATGTGCCCACCAAATTTCATTGTTATCTGAATGTTTAAATATTTTTGCTAAAGGCAAGACTATTGAAGCATGAGTTAATCTATAACTCTAAAGCAAGTATTGCAGTTTTCGCAATTATATACTTCAATGAGGAAAAAATAGTTTTGTAATAAACTAATAAGCTTAGAAACTTCCATGCCACAGTTAGGACATTTAGCCAAATCATTACCTGCAAACTAAAAGAGAGCATTGAAAATCAGGAGTAAGATTTGTGACTACAAATTGATACAACAAACAATCAAAAATTAATAAAGCCCAGCTATTCGACGTTTCCATCTGATAAGTAGAATTACAACCAAGAAAGTGAGCAAGCAAGTCAAGTTTCATTAAATTGGTCAATGTTCTATTTTCTTGTATTTTGTTTTTCTTTATACTAAATTGCAACTTATCTAAGAGAGTTATCTTGATTCATACTAGTAATTCATAAAAGTAATTATCTGGTTTGACATTTCAAGTCTTTATACATTAAAAATGAGAATTGAGGGATTTGATATTGATGAACAACGCACTAATTGTGGACGATGAACCAGAAGTAAGGAATACATTAACTGCAATTTTAGAAAATGAGAACTACATAGTGGAGACAGCGGAGAATGGGAAAAAAGCCATCAAGATGTTTGAGAAAACTTTTTTCGATGTTGCTCTTATTGATGTTGAGCTACCTGACATCAAAGGTACTGAACTTCTCCATTTACTAAACGAGAAGCACCCAAAATTGGTTAAGATTATTATTACTGGACATCCGTCTGTTGAAAATGCAGCGAAATCAGTAAATGAAAAAGCTGATGGGTACATAATGAAACCTTTTGACGTTCCTGAGTTGCTGGGAATGATAAAGAAGCTTGTTCAAGAGAAGGAAAATGCCTATTTTAAGATGTTTGCTGAGGTAGAGCAAGCAAAAAAGAGTACGCCTGTTTTTAGGTATCAACATCCAAATAACTGGTAATCTTTCAAGGATTACTTTTTGTGCAGTGAAAATTTATTGCAGCTATAATTATTTTTTCTTAATACTACTAATCTGATGACTTGAAGCAAGATTGCAAAGCCCTTCAGTGTCTTTAAAGTAAATTATGGTTTACTTGAGTATTCTTCAATGCAAAAAAGTGTTCTTTCACTGTTTTGAATACCTTAACACAACAATGATTAACCAAAGCTAAGATGATGTTTTTTCGATTGGAACAATTTGGATGCTTCTTGCCTTTTAGACAATCTAATTGGAAATTAAACAATAAAATAAAAAGAAAAGGTTGGGAGAAGAAGGGGTTAATCTTGCTTAAGCTTTTGATTTGTTTGCTGCACCGGGCATTCCTGGTGGTAGATCGGGGAAGTTTGCGCTAACTCTTTGTTCTGCAACGGTTGCTGCTTCAGCTAGAATTCTTGATGCGTCTTCGTTTACTGTATCGAAGTTTAGTGACATTCCACCATTTGATCCTGCTTCAAACATTAGTCCGCTTAGCATGTTGCCAATGTCGCCTAGTTCGCCTTCTGCTTCAGGTAAAACTCCGCATATTCCACCGCTAACGCTTCGTAGAACGCCAATGCATGGTCCTAATGCAGAAACTACGTCGCCAAGTTCTGTTACTGTGCGTATTCTTAGTGCTACTTGGTCTAGTGCTAGTCGTGCATTCATGATTAGCTTGCCCATTTTGCGGATTTCAGCTAGTTCTGTGGCGTATATATTTGCGTGTGATTGGTCGTGTTGTGTGTATGCATTGACTAATTTGGCGAATAGCGCTTTGTCTTTTTGTGTGAAGCGTTCGTTTGCTTGGTCTAGTTTGCTGATTTGCAGATCAAGTTTTCTGCATGCGTTATCTAATGCGGGCTTTAGTGCTGGGGCAGGTTGGATTGTTTGGCGAATTTGTTTGCCGAATGAATCTCCTTGTGTTTGTTTTTCCCATTTCTTTGCGAAATGTTCAGACATGTAAATATCCTCTTGAAAAGTGATTCAGCGTCATGTACTTAATGTTTGCTAACATGCTGATATATATGTGAAATTTTTTTTCTTTTCGTGGTTGTGTGAGTTTTCCGTACCACTTCTTGGGGTCTTGGAATTTGTTGTTTTTTGGGTTCTGGTTGGTTTTTGTTGATTGTGGTTGATGTTGGGGTTAGTTAGTTGTGCAAGATTGAAAAAGCTAAATCAAAGTTAATTTTATTTTTGAAGTAGTTGTGGGCGTTATAATTCGGGTGCAGATATTTGGAGAAGTTTTTGTTCAAGCAACATTTGAAGTTTTTTTGGAAGGTTGATAGTTATTTTAGTGAATGTTTTGTTTAGTTGGTTTTCAAGTTGTAATTATCTATTTTATGATTCCGAAAAGGTATGCTAGTAATCCTATCAAGAAGAGGTAAAGGACTGTTTTCTTGATTTTGCGTGCTTTTTCTCGTGAATTATTAAGAAGTAATAAGGCTGAACAAATGATTAGCCCGATATCGGTGATTAAGACAAATGGAATGAACCATATTCCTACTAATCCAAGGAGCCATGTAATTGGGGTCAGAGTTACTGCAATAATGTAGAATGCTGCTGCAGCGATCGCGGCGTTTTTTTCTCCGAATCTCACTGCTAGCGTTTTTACTCTTTCAGCTCTGTCTCCTTTTACGTCCACTATCCCTTTTGTGATTTCTCTGCCGGTGTTCGATAGGAAAGCCATTGATGCAAAAAGCATCACATTTAGTCCTACTGTTTCTATGGCGGTTATGCTGCCGTAGATGAATGGGATGGCTACGCAGATGCTAACTAAGAAATTTCCAGGTAACCCGCTTCGTTTTCCTATTGTGATATATGTTGCAGTTATAGCCAGAGCTACTGCTGCCACAACAAAACAAAGAACACTTACAAAAACGGCGAAAACAAAACCCACTATGGAAAGTACCCCGACAAAAGCCAAGGCTTCTGTAGGTTTTATTGTGCCGCTGGGAATGGGACGTTGAGGTTCGTTGATTGCATCAATGTTGCGATCGTAGTAATCGTTGATTACCATGGCGGCTGCGCAAAAGGTAAATCCGGTTATGAAGCCAAATAGGATGTTTAGCCAGTTGAGATTGACAAGTTGGGGGTTGGCGAGAACTGCACCTACAAGCACGGCGAAGCCCATCATTAAGCAGTTGATTGGTCGAATTAACCTTATGAATCCGCCGAGTTTGTTCATATAGCTTTAACCTGTCAGGATACTTTAGTTGATTAAGGTTAGTTATAAAAATTTTATTTGTATAGCGAGGTAACGTATGATTTTTATTAACGATGAACGTTTAAACAAATGAAATTGATGAAGAAATCCGATCAACAGCATATTAATTCGAAAACTAGTAAACAAGAGTTAATTAGAGTCTTGTTGTTTTTTGCCGGCACATTTTCGCTTGTGTTGGGTGCTATTGGAGTTTTTTTGCCTATTTTGCCCACTACGCCTTTTCTTCTGCTTTCTGCGGCTTGTTATCTGCGGAGTTCTGAGCGAATGCATAATTGGCTTTTAAATAACAAGTGGTTTGGAAAGTACATAAGAAATTATCAAGAAGGCAAAGGGATCCCATTGAAAACTAAAATTTTTGCTATGACAATTCTTTGGGCTGCAATTCTT
Source organism: Candidatus Bathyarchaeota archaeon (assembly GCA_963804785.1). GTDB lineage: Archaea > Thermoproteota > Bathyarchaeia > Bathyarchaeales > Bathycorpusculaceae > Bathycorpusculum. Next base: position 664,074 of record CAWDRR010000004.1, on the reverse strand, counting down.
TATTCTGCTTTCATTGCTTTCAATGAGGTTCTTATAGTGCAAATTGTGTTGTTGGCAATAGCTTTGGGTGTGAGCATTCATCTTGTAAGGTTACCAAATCTGAAAAAATCGCCAGCCTATTAGGCGGTAGATAAAATAGTTTAAAACATTGACCGCACCATATTCCTATATACTTGGTGAAGTACTTGAGCGACCATTACGCACCCCTTGTTGGAGATAATTATGCTCCTGAAAAAATCAGAGTAATCATTCCTGTAGGCGGCAAAGCTACACGCCTTCTACCGCTAACCGCAGAAACAAGTAAAGCTTGCTTGCGTTTGCTTAACAGACCTCTGGTAGAGTTTTCTCTTTTATCTTTGGCAAGTCAAGGAATACGAAATTTTATCTTCGGCGTCAAAGGCTACACCAACTACCGAGACCTCTTTGATTATTTTCAGTCGGGAATTGGATTTAGCGCAAGATACAACATTAAACCTCAAATTCACATAAAGTATCAGCCCAACGTGCCTGACTTAGGAAGCGCTGACTCTGCACGAATAAATATGGAATACTATGAATTAAACAACCCTGTTTTTGCTGTGCAAGGCGATAACATTTTTGACATAAACGTTAAAAACCTAATTAATTTTCATAAAGAAAAATGCTCCTGTTTAACTATAGTTTTACGTGAAGTGGACAACGTTGAGGGCTTAGGCATAGCTGACATCGATAAAGATGGTCGCATACAACGTTTTGTTGAAAAACCTGAACCAAAAGATGCTCCAAGCAACCTTGCAAACACAGGTCTATACGTTTTGTCGCCTGAAGTTAGAAAGATTTTCAAGGAAAAAGGCGTTCAACAAATAATTAAGGAGAAGAATCGCTTGGACTTCGGCTACGATTTTATTCCCTATATTATTGCAGTCTGGTCGCCCAGTGTATGGTTACACGCTTAAGGGTAGCTGGTTTGATGTAGGCACACCTAAGAGTTACTTAGAAGCTATGAAGCAACTTCTCGGAGGCGGCTTTTCAACCCTCACACGATTTCGGTGGGAGACTAAACGCTGAGAGCCCTATTTGGGTGCAGGGAGACAGTAATGATTCAGAAAAAAGTCGGCAAGAAATCATTCAGAAAATTAAGCAGAAAAAAATTGAGATTGAAGGCGCCGTGCTAATTGGGCGGCACTGTCAGATTGAGGATGGGGCAAGAATCGTGAATTCATGCATCGACAACTTCACCAGAATTGGTAAGAACGCTGTAGTAGCTAACTCAGCAGTAATGGATCGAGCGATAATAGGTGAGAACGCTGAAGTGTATGATAGCATAATTGGCAGACATGTGGTTGTGAACTCGAGTTGCCAGAAACCAACAAAAATCACGGCGGTCTCAGTAATCGGAGATGATGTAGTTTTGGAAGAAGGCTGTTCACTTGCTGCAACAAAGGTTTACCCGCACCAAAAGATACGAGGAGAATTCCAGAACCAAACAATAATTGCGAATTAAGCCTTAAACCATTTAAAAATCAAATATTTAATTTCCTTTGAAGCTAAATCTGGCACTGCAATAATGAAGCGTTTTCGCACTGTCGTTGCCAATCTGCCATTTTTTACGATTTCTGTAGCGGAAATATCTGAACCTGCTTTTTTAACGGTAACCATGTAAGGTGCATGTTCTACACCTGGACCGTACTTGTAGACGGCGAAGTCGCAGCCAAACTTTATACCGGGCGTAACGATTAAGCCGCTGTCTCGTAGATCATGGTAAACAGCGTATTTTTCTTCGAATTCATCGTAGAGTTGCTTGGCTTTTTGACGCAGTTTCTTTAGGTTAACTTTTGTTTCGTCTGGGTTCTCGTAAATTTCGATTCTTTCAATCTCGGCAAGGTAGAGTCCTTCCATTAAATCCAAAATTAGCGGCACATCAAACTCTGGGATTTTTGGTTTAGGGATGCCGACTGGTTTGCCATAGTAAGCGGTTTTGTAGAGTTCGGAGCCTTCTGTTGGATTCCATACGACTAAGAAAGTTTTCGATGAGTTCAACCTTGATTTTTGGCATTGATGTCGCTCTTGTTACATGATGAATGAGAGCATGCGAGCTGCGTCTGCTGCGTCTTCGGCTTTGTCAGCGGAGTTTTCTAATAGTTGCAGAACATCTCTTAGTAGCAAAGTGACTGGGACATCGAGTTTGCTGCTGAGTACTTTGATGGTTAATGCGCGGTATAGTTCGTCGACTATGCGTTCGGCGATTTCTACGTCTTTGGCGCGTTCAAGGGTTTTTTGTGAGCCGTAGTTGAGAACCATCATGGTTTCGCGGAGTTTAAGTACTGAATCCAAAACTGCAAGGGATAGTTTTAAGAGGTCTTTTTTTATGTCTGGGGGAATAACCCAGTTGTGCTCCATGATTTCAACTAGGTAATATGCGATGCCTTCTGAGAAGTCAGCTATTTCGCTTGATAAATTAGTAAATCTAAGGAAGTCTTCTCGGGCAATAAGGATGGCGCCTATTTCTGCAAGTTCTTGAGAAACCATGCGTCTTGCTTTAATTACTTCTTCTTCGCCTGACTTTAATTTCGCTAAAGAGTCTTGCTGCATTTTCTTTGTCGCCACTAGCAAAGTATTCGACTATTTGAGGGATTTTTCTTGAGACATCTAAGACTTTACGTAAGTTATCTTGACAAGCGTTTAGCGCTCGACGCTTCACGCGCTCTTCTGTTTCTGCTGGAAGTACCAAACCTTGTTCCCCCCAATAATTAATCCTAATTTATCATGTATCTATTTAGGTGTGCATTAAAAAAGCTAGCTACTTAACTTTTTATTATGCTTCCTAAGTTGTTCAAAGTTATAGTTTGCATTCGAAGTATTTGTGTAATTGCATAGGCAAATCCTTGATTGCGATTCGGATTTGTTGCCAGATGTCGCGGTCTCGTATGGTTACTGTACTGTCGTTTAAGTGTATCGTAGTCTATAGTTATGCCTAGTTGTATACCTGCTTCGTCAGCTCTTGCGTATCGTCTGCCAATTGAGCCTGTTTCGTCATATTCCGTCATGAAGCCTTCGTTTGTCAATAGTCTTTGCACTTCTTTGGCTTTGGTGTCTAAGCCGTCTTTGCCCATAAGTGGATAAACGCCAACTTGGATAGGTGCTATGCTTCTTGGGAAACTCAGAACAACGCGGTCGTCTTTGACGTTGTAAGCGTATTCTAAAGCCACGTAGAAGAGTCGGTCTGAGCCAAAGCTGGGTTCCACAACGTGTGGTATGAAGCGTGTGCCGCGAACAATGGTTTTTTGTTGGCTAATATCTACTTGTTCTGGAAAAACTTGGTAGTTTTCTACCATTATGCTGCCGTCTTTTTTCATTGCGTCCGCAACTTGTTGGGCTGGAACCTTGGCAAGCGCTGCAGCTACTTTTCCTGCTTCGCCTTTGTAAACTGGACCAAGTTTTGCCATAATTGGTTTTACTGTTAGCTCTTCTTTCTCGATTGGGGTAGCGTATTCTTTGTAGACAGTCATATCTACGCCGCTGGCTTTCATGTGGCAGCTCAAGTCGTAGTCTGTTCGGTAAGCGTGTCCTGAAACCTCTACCCAGCCCCAACGGTCAACGAGAACTTCTTGGTCGAAGCTTTGGCTGCTGTAGTGGGCTTTTTCCCATGTGAGTTTTTCGATGAAACGCTGCTTATTTGCAGGTACACCTAGTTCAGTTAGAAGTCGTTTTGCCATGGCCATGAAGAAGGCTTGCCACTCAGACCGTATTATTTTTTTGTCGAGGGCTTCGCGGACGGTTAAGTTTGTTGTGTCTTCGCATTCTTTGAGTCTTGTTTCGCAAAGCAGGATGGGTAAAACCTCATTTTCTACTTCTGTTATCATGTTGCAGCTGGGTTCTTCAGGGTCGAAGAAGAATTCTAAGTCTGCGATTGTGAATTCTCGGAGGCGGATTAAGCCTTGGCGTGGTGAAATTTCGTTGCGTAATGCGTGCCCTATCTGGATGCATCCGAAAGGAAGACGTTCTCTTGCAGTTGTAAATAGTCTGTTGAATTCAACAAAGATGTTCTGTGCAGCTTCGGGTCTGCCGTACCCAACCGATCCTGAGTATGGTCCAATGGTGGTTTGGAACATTGTTAGGTAACGTTGGGGTTCACCGAATTTGCCGGTGCAATCAGGACAAACAACATTATGACGTTCAATTTCTTGAGATACTTGTTCTAGAGTCATTTTTTCTGCTTCAGCTGATGATGATGCCTTTTTCTTCAAGTAAATGGTCTGCTCGGAAACGTTGATGGCAGTTTTGGCATTCCACCATTGGTTCCTTAAAATGGTCAACGTGACCTGAAGCTTCAAAAACCTTTCCTGGAGCGATGACTGATGATTCCATTTCGTAGATTCCGATCTTTTTTACGAAAAATTCTCTTAGCTTAGCTTCAATGTTCTGTTTGAGACGTGAACCAAGTGGACCGTAAGTTACAAAGCCGCCGCTTCCTCCATAAATCTCGAAAGATGGCCAAAAAAAGCCTCTGCGTTTAGCTAGCTCGTTAATTGCGGTGAATTTGTCGCATGTTGGTTTGGAACTTTTAGCTTCAGTGCTCAATTTCTACGACCCTTTTATTGGTTAGAAGCCGCTATCAATTAAAATGTTGCCGTAAAGAAAAGATGACTTCTACAACTAAGAAACCAATCTCAATTTATTATCAGGATGTATGTAAGTTGACCTTGAATCGAGGATTGATTAGAACTTTAATAAACAATTAATTCAGCTTAGATTCTAAACTTATCTTAGAAAATTAGCAAACCTCAAAGTCTATTTTTTTATTTGTTAGGTTCTTTGAACACGGCACAGTCTATGCATGTTTTGCAGTACACAACTCTTCAGTAAATGGGCAGCTGTAAAATATTCTTGAAAGATAATCATTTAACGCCTTATTCACTACTGAATCAAAATCCATTTTAGCGTTTCTTAGAAGCACACGAATTTCATTTGTAGTTTTCTGCGTCTTCATTTAGTTTAACTTCCAGTTTGTTGGGCTGTTTTTAAGGTGAGAGTTTTTCTTGTTTTAGAGTGATAATAATTATTAAATTAACTCTTATGGATCATTGATTCAGATTTGTTTATAGCCAAGAAGATAACTTGATTTTTAAGATCTGATTAGTTTAAAAAATATTTGCTCTTGGAAATGATTATGGGATTAACTTGCTTGATTGATACGTTGATACATTCTTTTCAATTTCTTTTGCAAGCTATTTTTTTGTTAATATGCTAATTATTTTTTGGGCGGTTTTTCCATCTCCAAACGGATTAACCCAACCTTTTTCTTTATCAATCATTAGTTTTGCAGCTTCAAGAATTCGCTCAGGACTAGTTCCCGCCAACATGTTTGAGCCCACTTCTATTGTTTCAGGCCTTTCAGTATTATCTCTCAACGTAACACAAGGAACACCAAGGACACAAGTCTCCTCTTGCACACCACCAGAATCCGACAAAACCAGCATAGCCTTGCTTTCAAGATTTAGAAAAGCCAAATAATCCAAAGGTTCAACCAAAGTCAATCCTTCAGTGTTTATTTTAAATAACTCGAGTTGTTTTCTCGCTCGCGGATGAATAGGATAGATTAGTGGAACCTCAAATTCGCTCTGAACTAGCTGCAGACCTTTAATTAAACCTGCAAACCGTTCTTTGTCGTCTACATTTTCCTGTCTGTGTGAGGTAGCTAACATAAACTTGCCTGAACAAATGCCCAATTCGGTTAGAATTTTGTTTTTTGATTTAGCTATTCTTAAGTTCTGGTAAACAGCATCAACAGCTGTATTGCCGACAACAAAAATTTGTTTTTCTGCAATGCCTTCACTAAGCAAGATTTCTTTTGATTTGTCTGTTGGCGCAAACAAGTAGTCCGAGCAGTGGTCAGTTAAAACTCTGTTTGTTTCTTCAGGCATTCTCCGGTCATAACTGCGCAATCCAGCTTCAACATGGCAGACTTTAATACCAAGTTTTGTGGCAGCTAACGCTCCTGCAAGAACTGTGTTTGTGTCACCCTCAACCAACACTAAATCAGGAGATTCTTGCTTTAGAATTTCTTCAATACCTGCAAGCATGGTGCCTGTTTGTTTTCCATGCAAACCAGAGCCTACGTCGAGGTTATATTTTGCTGAAGGCAACTCTAACTGTTCAAAAAAGACCTTGTCCATACTGTACGAATAATGCTGTCCAGTATGCAAAATAAAGTAGTCTAAACCCAGACGCTTACATTCACGTATGATAGGTGAAAATTTTACTATCTCAGGTCTAGTTCCCAGAATAATTGAAATCTTCACCAATGATTGCTCCTTGGAATAGTTAATTTGTCCGACGGATAAATATTTCTCATTTAGAGCTACGCCCTGCGTTCCTCGAGGGAGAACGTTATCCTACCACCCAATCGGCTTTTGGTTTACCTACGTCTTGACGTAACTATCATGGATTTTGTCTTTTAGGTTGACCCTTTTTGTTTGATTGGCAAAGCGATTGTGAATGTTGTTCCCTTGTTTATGGCTGTTTTCACGGTTATCATTCCTCCATGTGATTCAACGATTCGCTTGCATATTGATAAGCCAAAACCCATACCCTGCGCTTTAGTGGTGAATAGAGGTGTGAAAAGTTTTTTCATAGTTTCTTCAGGTATGCCTTTGCCTGTGTCAGCGAACGCGATTTTTACATAGTTTTTTGTTTGGCAACTATTTATTTTGATAGTTCCTTTCTCGGGAATGGCGTCAATTGCATTCTTGATAAGATTTATGAAAACTCGCATCATCTTCTCAGCATTGACCCAAATCCAAGTTTCTTCCTTAATTTTGTTGATGATTTGTATTCGGTCTGGAACCTTTATCATCTCAATAGCCTCATCCACAAGAATGTTTGCTACGTATTTTGTTAGTTCCAGACGCATATCTCTTGAGTAATCTAGCAGGTCGTTGATTATGTTGTCTGAGTGATCAATGGCTTTATCGATTGTTTCAAGCATTTCTTTAAATTGAGTTTCAGAAATGTCTGTGCCTTTCTTCTTCAAGTAGTAGGCAGCGTTTTTGATTCCTGCAAGCGGGTTACGCAGGTCATGACCGACCATGCCAGCTAGTTCGCCTATAGCGGCTAGGCGTTCAGACTTGACGAGTCGTTCATTAGCATCCTTTAACTGGACAGTTCTCAAATCAACCATGCATTTTAAGTGTTTTGAATAGTCGTTTACTTTTCTTTCCAAAACTTTTCTGTGGTCTTCAGCTTTTTTGCGTTCCGTGACGTCTCTGGCTATAGCTACGAAGTACTTTTTGTTTTCTAACTGAAATGGCGCCATAGAAACCTCCATTGAAATTTCTGCACCGTCTTTTCTCAGGGCAGGCAACTCGCGAGTCTCACCAGCAACGTCCTTATTCTTGACTTTGCTCAGTTCCGAGGTGAGTTTAAGGTAATCTGCACTAAATCGAGGAGGCACAAGTTTCATGTTTGCTTTCTTGCCGACCACTTCTTTTTCTGTAAATCCAAAAATTCTTTCAGCAGCAGGATTCCAGTAGGTTATTTTGCCATAGTCATCAAACATGAAAATTGCATCAATTGCGGAATCGCTGATGGCTCTAAACTTTGCTTCGTTTGTTTGCAGTTTTTGCTGTAAACGTTTTTTTTCTCCTATGTCTACAATAAACTCCAATGCTGCAGTCACATTTCCATCTTTATCTTTAAGTGGAGTGGCAATAATGTCAACGAAAAATCGCTCGCCATTTTTGCCTATTTGAGAATATTCGTGAGAATCATTGGTGACTCCCTCTTCGAATATTTTTTTTGCTCCGCAATCGGGGCAAATGTGGTCCAAAGTATTAAGGGTTGCATAGCATAGTTTTCCTTCTACGTTGCCTAGATTGTTTTTTACGAATTTATTTGCGTAAAGTACGCGATAGTCTTTGCTTATTGTTACAAAGCCGGCTCCGATGTTTTCTGTGAGGGCTTCAAGCATATCGAGTTTTTCTGTAACTGCAGCTTCTAACTTTTTGCGTTCGTCAATGTCCAAGAAAACACCTTGTACTGCAGGTTTTCCTTCAAACTCAATTCGAGTTGCAAGTGAGGTCATCCAGATTAGTGAGCCGTCTTTCCTCACTGCACGAAACTCGTGGAATGATTTTGCCTGTTCGCCTTGCAAGCGGCTTTCCATTCGCTTGAAGAAAACAGTCCTGTCTTCATGATACACCAGGTCCATAATGCCTTGGGGAGATAGGGACAGCAGTTCGTTTGAAGAATATCCCAGGCTATTTTCAATAGCGTTATTTACAAAAACTAGCCTGAGTGGAGCTACTTTTGTTACCATTATTCCCTGAATTGATTTCTCGACTAGTGTGCGATACTTTGACTCTGACCCTGCAAGCAGTTCTATTGATTTCCTGTGTTTTACAGCCTTTTTTATTGCATCTGCGAACTCGCAAAAAATTGTTTTTGGAGAACCGATTTTGCTTATGTAGCTGTCTGCGCCTAAATTCAAAGCTTCAACCGCAACTTCTTCTCTGCCTTTTCCCGTAAATAAGATAAAGGGAAGTTCTCTATGCTGTTTTTTGAGGTCTCTTAGGAAGTCTAAGCCATTTTTCAGAGGCAGTTCATAATCGGAAACAATAACATCATACAGGCCAGTATCCAGTTTTCTGAAGGCTTCATCAACACAAGAGGCATCGTCAATTTCAAAGCAACAATCTATGTCTATTAGGATCTGCTTGGAAGCCTCTATAATTAATGGTTCGTCGTCAACATACAAAACATGAATAGTTGCTTTTTCCTTTGAAGAAGCCAAATCAGCTACATCTATTTCACTGGATTGGCTATGTGTTAATATTTGTTGTTCCCCAGTACACTACCTGACTTAACTCATAATATAGGAGTTATGAATTGCAGGTACTTAAAACGAGTGAAGGTTGCCTTTGATGTTTATTTCTCTTGGTTACTTTATCAAGAACACTGACGGCTTCACCTATATTTTCCATGTTATCGTCCAAGAGATCAATTTTGTCTTGATCCCGCGAGAAAGCAACGTAGTCTAATCCGCTATCGTTTTCTCAATTCTTTAGGTGTGTTTGACTATTTCTTGCAAGTAAAGCATCAATCTCTTAGAAAACTTGGCTTGCTCAGACAGGTATAGCTTCCTGCAGTACATGATTGAAGGAATTGGCTGAGAATGAATACTGTTGCCATTTGACAAAGCTATTTTCTGGATAATGGTAATATGCTTCTTTGTATGTGGAGTTGCACTTTTTGCACGTGTATTCTTCCACACAAAAAACTGAGTTGTCCAATTTTTTGGTTGGCTCAATTAAAACCATGCTACATTTACTACAGCTTATCATTTGATCATCAATTGTATATTTAATATGGCCAATAATTATATGAACACTTGTTGTCTCAGTATAGTAGTCACAATAATGTAACATTCAAGATAGCGCTAATAGAATAGCCATGTAACAGTTAACATAAAAAAAACAATAAATTCTATTTGAGAATTTGCTGTGAACATTTCAAGATGTGTTAAACAATTGTCAAGCAATTATAACAGTTTCCTATACAAATATACAAATGCCTAAATTTACAAAATTCTAAGCTCCTTTCAAACTATAGCAGAGTTAACAAACCATCCTTCAAAGTGGTCTTAGGTTCATAATTTAAAAGTCTCTTGGCTTTAGAAATATCGGCGTAGCTGTCTTTAATGTCGCCTGCACGAGCCAGTTCGTGGCGTATTTCTAAGTCTTGTCCTGTTAACTCTAAAACAGTTTTAGCTAATTCAGTAATAGATGTGGGTTTCCCTGAGCCAATATTGAATATTTCTCCGTTTGCACTGTTATTTTTCATGCAAGCTATTAGGGCTTGAACAATGTCGTTTACGTTGACGAAGTCTCTTGTTTGCGATCCGTCACCATAAATTGTCAGAGATTGTTTTTGTTTGGCGCGGTTGATGAAGCGGGTTATTACTCCGCTGTATTCATTCATGCCCTGTCTTGGACCGTAAACGTTAAAGAAACGCAAAACTGTCGATTGTAAAAGCCCTCTTTGTTGAAAGCTTAGGCAATCACGTTCTGCTAAAAGCTTGGATTGAGCGTATGGTGAGATTGGGTTTGTTGATGCGTTTTCGTTTACTGGCAGAATTTTGGTGTCACCGAAAACTGCGCAGCTAGAAACAAACACAAATTTGCTAACATTTTTTTCTGAACAAGCATTAAGCAAGTTTAGTGTTCCAGTGAGGTTTACGTCAAATGTTAATTCAGGATTGGAAATTGAGAAGGGTACACTTATTATGGCTGCTAAATGAAAAACCGCATCAACATCAACGAGGCTTTTTTTAACCAGTGGAGCATCACGAATATCACCTTCAACAAAATTGACTTTACCGCTTTTTATGTGGCGTTCTATGTTTTCAAGTTTGCCACTATACAAGTTGTCGATAACTCTAAGGTCGTATCCTTCATCAACTATGCGGTCAACTAGGTGACTACCAATAAATCCTGCCCCGCCTGTTACCAAAACTCTTGTCATAATTAGCCCATCTACAAAACTTGCTTAAAAACACACATGCAGGTAACGTGCTAAGCAATCTATAAAAAAATAATATTTCTTAACACAAATAGAAAGTTCATGCCTGACGTTAAATTGTCTAAAGTTGGCTTTTCAGACCAGCTTCACGTTTAATATTTGGTTGATAAGAAATATGACTTCTATTCTATAGATATTTCTGCTATCGATTAGTTTGCCAAACTTTACGGTAAAAATAACTAAGTAGAGAGAATAGATATAAAAGCAGAATCATCCAGCAATATTCTCATGCAATTAATGAAAGATATGGGCAAAATTTCTAAAAAATATAATGTAGAAACAAATTGTCCTTACTGCAACATGTCTAAGGCCCGAGTAGATATCGAGTTTGAAGTTGTCACAATCGAAAAACAACAAGCTATCGATTCGAGTTTTACTATTCAACATTTATGTGCTCACTGCCTAACGGTATGTAATGAATCAAAAGATGAACATTTTTTATGTTCTGAATGTGGAGAACTTGCTCCTTTCATTCAGGAAAAGGAACTGTGTGATTCTGAATGGGCGCAATTCCAACATCTGTTCTCAAATGCTAATGACAACCTTTTTGGTGATTTTTACAAGGAATTGATAGTTGAGGGATTGGAGAAAGGAAAGAGGTATTGTCTTGTTTGTCTCTACAAAATTTGGCGAGAATACATGACAAATCCTGATTCTTTGCATGAGGAATTGGAGAAACCTAAAAGAGAATATTCTCTGAAGACTGTTTGATCCCAAAAGCCAGATGGCATTTCAGAAACCAAAGATGCAATATAGCGGGTTTTAGGAATTTTGCAGAAAAGTGAATTAATTTAGTTATTTATGAGAAGCAAAGTTGATAGAAAATAATACTTGAGATTCATAAGCCTAATACATATGTGTAAATAATTAGTCAACGCAAGGTCGGCAAAGTCATGAATCCTGAAGAAAACAATACAGATACTCTGCAATTACTTGAAGAAACAGACCCAGAATGGGTCAACCTATGGGATGATTGCAAAAACAAAAAGGAACTCAGTACAAAACAACTAAAATTCGACGTTATTGAACTCTAAAAATTGGAATCTTAGTCTAATGTTTTTTAATTCTTGCACCTGATTGGAGGTTGTTTAATTTAAAAATACAGTTTTCTCGGTCTGTTGAGAGGAACTTTCAATGTTTATATAAAAAGAATAGTTGGCAGTCTTTTTATATTCATAATTGATGATTTTCTGAAGTTTTGATTTATTGGGAATATTACAGAATTCGATATATTAAGACGTATGAAACACGATTTATATTGCTAATCACCTTACTCGCGTATAGAACAATACTCTAGAAGAGGAACCGAAATGACTATTGAAATAATCGAGAATTCATCTAAGAGGCGTGATAGACTTGTAATCATGGCTGAAATCATAGGAATTGCCAAAAAAGGCATTTCGAAAACACACATCATGTTTAAAGCCAATCTCAGTTTCAGCCAACTAAACCAATATTTAGAATTTCTTTCAAATTCAGCTCTTCTAAGAAAAACAACTTTTAATGGAAAAGAAGTTTATCGGGCAACAGAGAAGGGATTGGAGTTCCTTGAAAAGCAGCAAGAGGCAATTGATTTGCTAAAAGAAAATGGCCAGATCCACAGTAAAGTTTTAAAAACTTCATTTAACTTTGAGAGTTTTAACACACACAAAACCTCAGCAAATTCTATTCACAAAGTATCTTTTTTCTAACTATTGAATAGCCTATAACGTGTTAACTATTTAATTACAGTAAATAGTTCTTGGCCAAAAAAGTAGTTGAATCCTCAACTAAGAAGTGGAATATGTTTTAAAAATGTGAATCAGTAATCCTAATCATGAGTCGTATTTCTTAATAAACAAAAGACTTATATCCAAACCGCCTAAATAGAGAAAGCATATGTCAAAATCCAGCTCGAAAATACAAAAAAATGAAACTATTCACGATTTGATAGTGATTTCCTCATCTGACCAAGAGTTGGAAGTTCCAATAAAAAAAATAATCAAAATATGTTGGAATACAGGCGAAGAAAAAAACTGTTTATCATGCTACCTTAGCAAAGGATGCAAAGCCAAAGCATAACCCAAACAGGTTTTAAGCAATATTTGATTTACTCTGAGAGTACATATTGGAAACGTTTTTTTTCTCTAAAAACGGTGTATCCTTAAAACTTTAGCGACATAAAGAGATTAGCTCCAAAAAGACGTTCCCATTTTGAAATTTTGTATTTAAAAAGATTCAGAACAGCAATGAATTTCTCTTGAAAATTTACAAATCAGCATTTGATTTTAACATATACACATACATATTATAAAGATTTAATAGCTCAATGCATCGAAATCAAATTATGGTAAAAAAATTTAAAATCAGAACATTAATTTTGTTACCATCTGCGTTAATCATTTTCCTTACTGGCTGGGGTCTTCAATTTGTCGGTTCATCCAAAATGGGAAAACAGATAAAGAAACCCCCTTATGATATGCAAATTGAAGTTTTGGAGCCAGATGAACAGCTGATTTGCCAACCAATAAGAAATCAAGCAAATGTCAGTCAATAGCCGAGAAACACAAGAGCGCCTACAGCTCATTGAACCGATAATTTTAAGCTTACCATCTAGCCCTGCACCCCAGATTTCAAGAGTGTGTTGGAATACCGGGAAGAAAAAAACTGTTTAGCATGCTACCTCAACCGTAGATGCAAGGCTAAAACTTGATTCGTAAAGGTCCCAATTCTGAATATTTTTGAAGAGTTACTTTTCTTTACCTTATTAAATAAAGAAATCAGTATCACAAATCAAAATATTTTGACTGATAATTTCTCTTTTTCATAAAGAAAAGTTATAATAAAAAATTTATTTTGATTTCGGCATATTTAGAATTAGCACAAGAGCGCAGTCTTGGCACATACCAAAAGTGATCTCTTTGCGCTTGTCCGTTTCCACAGGTCCAACAGTTATCTTATAATTCTTTGTTGGGTCAACTTGTTTTCCGCATTTAGGGCAATTCGTCATAAACTCGCATCCATTACTTCATAGTAGAGTACTGCTTGCAACAAAGGAAAAAACTAATATAAGATTTATGAACTTAAACTCCATAGTTCTGGTAATCTATTGTTTTGTTGGGTTGTTTTGCAATAAAGTTGCAATTTTGGGGGGTGGATTGTTACAGATTTGCCTTGAAATGCCCTGAATTTTTGAATTGGGTTAGAAATGGGTATTTTTTGTTTAGAGGTTGTGAAGGTTCTGGGTGTCTTTTTTGGTAAATCAAAATGATTATTCTCATAATTTAAACATCAGAAGAAAAAATAGTTTGGGTGATTATTTTTTAAGATTATCAAAGACACCGGATTATCAAAAGAGGAATTCATCACGATAATAGCAGAGTGGTAGCGCCCGCCACAGATTATGACATTATAAATATTTTTTGGACTACAAAAGTTTGCGTATAGGATTGTTGCATCATCAGTTGATTTGACATGAACAAGAAATGGTTACCTATTTTCCTAATTGTCTTTTTCGTTGTGGGTGATTTCTTGTGTTGCTAGATCAATATCTTAGTATTGGTATATGGTTTCAAACAAGAGACATTCACCATGAGACTTTGGCTTTGATGTTGTTTTCGTTAGCCATCGGCATACTCTTTGGTTCGAAACTTTTTCATAACAAGAACTATCACTTGTAGGTTGTTTAGCGCGTGTTTATAGTTATTGGGCGAAGGTATAGTTGGTTTCTTTTATTGTTTGGTTTTGGTATGTGCCCTGCCAAATTACCTGCAAGTAATGCTGATTCCAGGCGCTGAATAATCTTCGGTTATATTGTATGTTGGATTTATAATTACTGGATAGGTAAGGGTTATTGTCCACCCGTTGCTTTGATAGGTGTAGGTTTCAGCTCCTAAAATATTCTGTGGGTGGTTTTTCCCCGGTCCAGTTGAATGTTTGGCTTTAGTTCTTGATTCATAAAATTTTTAAAGGACCGCTTATGTACAGAATTTGATTTCGGCTTTAGTGACCTATAATTTTGGTTATTGGTTTAAGAAAGATTCCTATTTCGTAACATCCTGAGAACTCACAAGGTGAACTTCAAAGCATACTGCCCTATTTTAGTTAAGCAGGAAATATTCTGAAAATAATTTTGAATTTTAAATGAACTTAAAAAATAGAATTTTGATCGGATTAGAAGGGAGGACTTTATTGTCTGAGCGGTACTGTAAATTTGCTGTTTGACAGCCCTTTTTTCTTGTAAGCAAATAGCACAATTGGTATAGCAATCAATAGCAACATTAAGAATGCAGTTGAGGGAAATTCTGGAATAACCCAAGAGGTTATCATCAATGTTTCCGTTGTGGTTGTAACATATGATCCTGAGGTTTCTTGGCTCTCAAAATTGTATTCAAGACCTACCCCGTTTGCTTTGTTATAGATTATTTCGGTTTTTTGATTGCTGTCCACCGAGTTATCAACAGAAACATATCGTATTGTTTCAATTGTACCAATTGAGTAAGTCTTGGTAGCTGTCTCGCTTAGAGTTGCATGTCCTCCAGACGGGTAAATCTTTTCATCAGTGTTTGCACCTGCACGGATTATCATGATGCTGTAGGGGAGTTCTAAGAGTTGAGTGTCAACGTTTATGTTTCCATTTTGTGTGCTTTCAGTTCCGTTCTTGTAGAGTTTTGTCATTTCAATGTTAATTGAGGAGCCTTCGACACTTACTATGTTAATTCTTATGGATTGGGTGTTTTGTAGTTCCGAATATGCAGGGGGAATAGTTGCGGCTGGGTCTGTTGAGCTCCATGATAGATTGTAGCTGTAGTTGAAAGTGTTTCCTGGGCTTACTCCTACAACAGCGGTTTGAGCTAGGACTGTTCCTGTAAGAGTTAATGTTAGAAATAGAAAAATTATTGTTGTTTTAGCTAAGTTGGTGTTCATGATTTCTCGTCTCCATTATCTTTTTTCAAGGTTCTTAAGTTTTATGATTTTATAGTAAAGAAAAAAAGGGTTTTTGTATGTTGGCATGTTTGTTCCTCATCAAGAAGACTTTGTGATTATCACATTGTCGACCCACACTGTTTCATAGAGGTTGCCAGCGTTAATTGAAAGATTGCTTTCGAATCGGAAGTAGAAGTATTGTCTGAAAGCATCAGGATTAGCTGTGCTTGTTAGCGTTAAACTTCCAACGTACCAACCGTTATCTTGGGCTGGGCGTCCTATGTTTGCGACGTATGTGAAGTCACGGCTATTTGGGCTGAGGTCAGGAAGACCAGATGTTGTGCGACCGCAATAGGCTAATCTAAGGTCGTTTGCAGAGTTTGTATTGAGTACTTTGTACATGAAGGTTATCCTTATAGTGGTTGCTCCTTGCATGTTCATTGCGTCTGAAGTGAATGGGCCCTCATTGCTTCCAAGTGGATCGGATTTTGCAGCTCTTGTACCGTCTATGCCTTGACCAGCTGCACCATACCATGGTGGGTTTCCTCCCGCCATCCAGCCATCATCCCATGTGTTACCGTCGAAACCAGTGCTGATTAAAGTTGAGCCCTGTATGAAAGTCACCGCTATTGTATGACTCGCTATAACATTTGTAAAGGTGTATGAATGCCCGAATCCAGCTGAGACTCCATCAACCATTAGACTAGCTACTACGTATCCGCTGTTAGGTACAATTGAGAATACTTGACTAGCACCTTGATTAACAACCACTGCACCAGAAGGCGAAATTGAACCACCAGAACCCGCAGACGCCGTAATAGTATAAGTCACAGTATTAACAGCAAAAGTCGCTGAAATAGCAGCATTAGCCTGCACATTAGTGAAAGTATAGCTGGAAACTGCACCTCTGGAAACACCGCCTGCAACAACATCAACTATATGATAGCCAGCGTTAGCGGTAATAGAGAATACTTGACTAGCACCTTGATTAACAACCACTGCACCAGAAGGCGAAATTGAACCACCAGAACCCGCAGACGCCGTAATAGTATAAGTCACAGTATTAACAGCAAAAGTCGCTGAAATAGCAGCATTAGCCTGCACATTAGTGAAAGTATAGCTGGAAACTGCACCTCTGGAAACACCGCCTGCAACAACATCAACTATATGATAGCCAGCGTTAGCGGTAATAGAGAATACTTGACTAGCACCTTGATTAACAACCACTGCACCAGAAGGCGAAATTGAACCACCAGAACCCGCAGACGCCGTAATAGTATAAGTCACAGTATTAACAGCAAAAGTCGCTGAAATAGCAGCATTAGCCTGCACATTAGTGAAAGTATAGCTGGAAACTGCACCTCTGGAAACACCGCCTGCAACAACATCAACTATATGATAGCCAGCGTTAGCGGTAATAGAGAATACTTGACTAGCACCTTGATTAACAACCACTGCACCAGAAGGCGAAATTGAACCACCAGAACCCGCAGACGCCGTAATAGTATAAGGTCCAGAGTTTGCAGCAGCAAAGTTAGCTGTTATGGTGCCGTCGCTGCCTATGTGAGCATTTGTGGTTGCCGAGGTTGCACCGTCGAAAGAGATGCTGCCTGTGCTTGTCCAGCTAGAGAATTGGTAGCCTGAACCGGCAGTTGCAGTAATTGGAACTGTTGTCCCAGCTGCATACGTTTGAGTGCCAGTTGGGTTAGTAGTCGAGCTACTTCCTCCGCCGATTGTGTTGAATGTGACTTGGTAGTTTTGACCTATTGAGATAGGGGCGAAATTGGCAGTAATTGAACCTGCACTGTTAACGTGGGCAGTTGTAGAGCTTGATGTTGCGGAGTCAAATGATATTGAGCCTGTGCTTGTCCAAGAGGAGAATTGGTATCCTGATGCTGCGACTGCAGATACTGGGACAGCGGAGCCGCCTGCGTAAGTCTGAGTACCAGTGGGGTTCATTGATGTTCCACCTGTGCCTAAGGTGAAAGTAACCTGATAATTCTGGCCAGTTTGTGGGGTTATGAAGTTGGCAATTATCGATCCATCCCCATTAATTAGAGCACTTGTTGTAGCTGAAGTTGAAGAGCCAAAGGAAATTGACCCCGTGCTGCTCCACGATGAGAATTGGTAGCCTGAACCGGCAGTTGCCGTAATTGGAACTATTGCTCCAGCTGCATAAGTTTGAGTGCCAGTTGGGTTTGTAGTCGAGCTACTTCCGCCCCCAATTGTGCTAAAGGCTACTTGATAGCTTTGTCCAGTTTGAATTTGGATAAAGTTAGCCGTAATAGAACCGGTACCGCTAATTTGTGCTGTCGTGATAGCTGATGTTACTGAACCAAATGAAACAAATCCATTGGTTGAACTAGCCCAATACGAGAACTGGTATCCTGAAGAAGGAGTCGCGCTTATTGTAACGATTTGTCCACCAGCATAGTTATGGGTTCCAGTGGGATTCATCGAAGATCCTCCGGCGCCTAAGACCCAGCTGATTTGGTAGTTCTGTGTGGGTTGAGTAGCTATGAAGTTGGCTGTGATTGAGCCTGCACTGTTTACGTGAGCTATTGTCGAGACTGAAGTTGCCGAGTCAAACGATATTGTGCCTGTGCTTGTCCAGGATGAAAACTGATAACCCGACAAAGATATTGCTGAAACCGGCACTGATGAACCACCAGAGTACATTTGTGTACCCGTTGGAGTCATTGATGATCCGCCTTGGCCTAAGGTGAATGTTACTTGATAGTTTTGAGACGGTTGCACGGCGACAAAATTAGCTGTTACAGTTCCTGCTCCACTAATATGGGCAGTTGTGGAAGCCGAAGTTGTAGAGTCAAAAGAGATGCTTCCTGTGCTTGTCCAGGATGAAAACTGATAACCCGACAAAGATAATGTGTGTACATTTATCAGGGTTCCTGCGGCATATGAATGCGTTCCTGAGGGAACCATGGAAGCTCCGCCTGTACCTAAATTGAAAGACTACTGGATAAGTGGTCGCAAGTCCGTTTCCAAAATCAGGAGATCCTGTAAACTCAGTGAAAGTACCATCAGTGGCCACTATTTTTATCGTCAAAGATGCATCCGAAGTCACAAGGTAAGTTGTGGTGACGGCTGTCGTATCACCTTTGGCTAGTGATATGCTTAACGATTGAGCTTTCAAGTCTCCGTTTACGTACCCAGAATCTATAACTACGTCGCCTTGACCAACATTTTGAACATAGGCAACTAGATTGCTATCTTGATCTGTTGTGAGACTTTGGATTAGTATCGCGTTTCCAGCTCTATTTGTAGTGTTGCCCATGTAGCCTGTTACCCAAGCATAAACTACTATTGCTGCAATAACTGCGATGGCAATCATGAGTAAAGTTGCAACTACGGGAGATATTGCACGAATTGATCGTTTAAATTTAGTAATTTTTCTCATTTCGTCTCTTCTTCCTTTTCAATGTACCCTATTGTTGAATTAGATGTAAACCTAAAGTTATTCTTGATAGAAGTAATATTTAAGACACATGGAACAATACTCTATATTCTGAATTTTAAGAGTAGTTAAGCAAATTGATTTTATAAGTCAAATTCACTAACAGGCATTCTTTGTATTTCTTCGTCTGTTTTTTCTAAAAGAGTTTTTAGTGAGAGCCGGAATTGACTGAATAGGATTATTATTGCCATTCTTGTGCAAAGGTACCACAAAATTCCAAACTCTATGAAACTCCTCTATTTCTCCAATAACTAAGAGTTTCCCCATAACTTCACCTTTTTTGAGCCTTGTTCTACTTTTAGAAGTTTTGCTTATAAGACTTGTTATCATATACGCATATCTATACGTATTAGTGAATTAATCTTGACATTTAATCTGAAGATGCTGCTTTATAAAATTCGATTCTGCGTGATGTTAACTAACCACCTTTGTAGCCAAAAATAGTTTTTTGAGCGATATTCGAAGAATTCTTTCAATTGTAGGTGGTGTACTTTTAGGCTTTATCTTGAAGAATTCTCAGTTTGCCTAAATGACTTTAAAATAGCTTTTTTTGTTTAGATCTTGTGAAGGTTTCAGGCATCTTTAAAAAATAGAATTACAAGATTATCTGACTTTCAAAGGAAAGAACAAACAGAAAAAGCAAAATTGGAACGAACAAAAATGCAATAGTATTAAGGACAACTGAGAAAGAGAACTTTTCCCGAAAAAAATTAACTATGTGATTTGTATATTAAGTGTGGTAAGAACTGGCGCTTCATTATAAGTATATGTAAAGCATGATCAATTTTTTGTGAATAGATTTACTGACATTTTATAGTGGAGTTGGAAGGAAAAATTCCGATGCAGTTGTTTAGTATCTTTCTTGAGAACAAAGCTAAATTGTTATCCGAGTTTTAAGATTTGGCCCCAATAGTCTACTCGCGTATTTGAAAACATGAACCTATAATACATGTAAACTTCATAAAGGGATTTCCTTATGGAGTGTTTTTGAGTCTATTTGGAAATTTATTTCAGCATGATAATTTAAAGTTAGGAAATCTTTCATAGAACATGTTTCTTAAAAATTGAAGTGAAGTAATATAAAAAAAAATAATTACAAAAAAAGAAAATGAAGTAAATATTGCTATGCTGGGGTGTAAGTGACTACCACCCAGACTTGGGTGCACTGAGCCCAGCTCCAGTGATTATTCCACCAGGAGTAATCATTTTGAGACCGTAAAGAGACGCCTATTTGTAAGTTATTAATGTCTGTCCATGTCCAACTTCCGCTTCCAAGGTTTCCTTGTTTTGTTGCATATGTACTAGAGTAGGTTGTCCAAGCCGTTGACAGGTCTGGTGATGTACTGCCGTATTCGATTGAACCACTTCCGAGTCTAATTGCTGTTCTTGCTGATACTTGTGAAGTAGGTGCTCCGCTTTGCGATTCACGCCTGACATTTGCAAATATTTGGACCTGTGAAATTGTACCGGACAAGCCTGGGTTGTTAAGATTGTAGGTATCAGTACGCCAATTATTATCACTACCACCATAAACGTAGGTAGTTGAGCCGTCAGAGGGATCTTCATCAACACATTGCCAGTTGGATAGTGACTGATAATCTTCATCTAGTTCCTCAGTTGATCCTGCTGCGTTTGGTCGAAGTGTTATTGTTAGTGGTGTAACTACATCTAGCTTCGAATGTTGCAGTTAAAGTGCTATCAGCAGAAAGAGCAGGAAACACATAAGGCGAAGCAAGAGCCTGCGCACCAGCATTAGTAGTTACACTTGCAATATGATAACCAACATCAGGAGTAATCGTGAAACTCGGAGTAGAACCAGCAGCATAAGAAGTAGTTCCACCAGGAGCAATCACACCATCAGCACCCTGAGTCACAACAACATTATAATTAACAGTGTTAGCCGCAAAGGTAGCAGTTAAAGTCCCATCAGCAGCAAGAGCAGCAAACTGATAAGTTTGACCAGTAGGAGCAGTAACAGCAACAGAGCCACCATTAGCAGTTATAGATGCAATATGGAAATTAGCATTTGGCGTAATCGTGAAACTCGGAGTAGAACCAGCAGCATAAGAAGTAGTTCCACCAGGAGCAATCACACCATCAGCACCCTGAGTCACAACAACATTATACTGAGTACCTGATCCGCCTGAGCCTCCTGAACCCCGAGGTGCCTGTGCCTGTTATTGTCATGAACGTGCCGTCGGTTGTAGTTACTTTGATGTTAACCTTGGTGCCTGCAACGTATTCCGCAGTAGTCAATAATTCTTTAGTTTGACCCACTGTTATCGGGATTTTTTCTGGCAGAGCTGGTGCAAGAGGTACCAAGACGCTGTCAACGTAGACGCTTTGGTCTCTATTGAGTTCTACATCACCTTGGCCAACGTTCTGCACGTAGACAACCAATTTGCCATCCTTAGAGGCAAAGCTTTGAATTTGTATGGCTTTTCCAGCAGTAGAAGTTGTGCCACCTATGTAGCCTGTAACCCAAGCGTAAACAACAAGTGACGCAACAACAGCGATAGCAATCATAAGAAGCGTCGCAATAACCGGAGAAATAGCTCTATTTGATCTTTGGATTTTTGTTTTAAAAAGTGTTGCTTTTTTTCTTGAACTATATTTTAACATTGCTATAACACCATAATATCAGGTTTTTAATTATTTAATTCTGTTTTACTGAAACTAAACCTATATTATTTTTAAATATTATGGATTAATCCTCTATACGTCGAAAACATAAATTTTAACCTTAGCCTTGATTAAGATTTAATCAAAAAAATGCTACATATTTGCATCAAAGTTTAGAAAAATTAATCGTGACTAATCACACTAATGCATTGTTGCCACATATGACTAACATCAAAATTAGTCTTGAATTGAAAAAGCTTTACTAAATACAATTTATTACAGCCTCACGGTGCTTTAACATGAACAAAAAATGGATATCTAGCCTGCTTGTACTGATTTTCTTAGTTATTGGATTTCTTGGATTACTAGATCAATATCTTAGTATTGGCATATGGTTTCAAACAAGAGACATTCACCATGAAACTCTGGCTTTAATGTCCTTTTGCTTAGCTATTGGAGTATTTATTGGTTCGAAACTTGGAGAAAATAAGAGCTAATCTATGCAAGTATTAAATTACCGGATTTCAAGGAGATTGTTAAGGAAATCTTCCTTTGACGGGTTGAGCTATAAGAAAAGAATGGGAGAATACTGGAATTTTAAAAACGGGCTAAAAGCACGTATTTTGTTCGAGTTGTGAAAGTTCAGTCCTCTGCACGATAAAACAAATATTTGTGCACCAAAATATTGCATGAAACAAAAAGTAGTGTCCAATGAAAAAGTGTATGTTGAAATGTTTAAGAATTATTGGAGAAAAATGTTCCCCAAATGCACAATTTATGAACTTTGCTTAATTTTTGTTTTGGAAAATGACTTGCATTTGGTTTTTTGTCCAAAATTGGTTTGATTTGGGGTTTTCAATTTTAAAGAATTATAGGGTTTTAGTAGCTTATTTGTTGTAAGAAGGCTGGTAAGAGTGGGGAACAAGTAGAATTACAGACGGATTAAGAATTATTATAAAACGTCTGGGCAGATTAAAAAAAGCGCAATCGCAGAAAACATATTTTTTGCTTAAAGAATAAAATTTGAATCAGCATCAGATAGTCAAGAGGCTTATTGTTAATGAGAGAACGGTCAAGCGGGATGTCGCAAATATCAGGCCGTATCAGGAACGTAAGTTTCGTAATCACATGAGGTTGCTGCAGAAAGAGTAAGATGAGCAGTTGAGACAGAATTAACGGGTAATACGCCGTTTGAACAGTTAAGGATACTTTCTCGAAAAACTGCTCAAATCAAAAAACGCTAAAAAATCATAAATACTATCATCACCAAATCTATATAAACATAAACTTAGATGAAGTAGCCGATGGTTTTCCTAAGGTTAAAATTTGCCCAGCAAACCCGACTACAAAACTTAGAGTGCCTATAACAATTAAGTTTAGTTATGTCAAAAATAAGAAAGTGATAGCTTTTGGCAACATAACCTTGAGTCAAAATAGTTTTTAACACTGAGGTGCGATTGCCAGTGCTGGGCAAACCAGAAAAGGCGCAACATGTTTCGCTACAAGATTAAATTCAAAACATAGTCTACTTTTTGAGCTTGCATAATACTAAAAAAGAAAAGATTAGGGTATTGAATAAGTGCAGTAGACTAAATAGTTGTAGCTAGCAGTAGAGTCCCAGTTATTTGATGCGGGGAATGTACCGTCATAATTTTTACCTTCATAGTAGCTCGAACCTGCGCCATCGCTTCGGTATAAATTAGCATTGCCTTGAGTATTTTGAGACCAAATTACGAGCACATAACTTGTGCTTGCGCTCAAAGTAGGTTCACTGCCAGCCTCGAATGAAAAAGTCTGCCATTTGCCGTTGGAAGTTGTTACGCCAACTTATTGGGTGGAACCAACGAGTGTACCGCCTGTAGCATAAATTGCTACCATCATGCAAACAGACTTTAGTTAACGAAAAGCGCAAAAAACTTACGACATTAATTTCTTTTTCCGTCTCTAATAAGATACTCTAAAAACTGGAAACAAAAGCAGGAATAGCAAACAGAATAGAAATGCTGTAGATAATTTCAAAATAGCTAAAAAGAAAAAAGGGAGTTTAGTATGTTGCATAGATACTATAGTTGATGGTATTGGTTGCATCCCAAGAGCCAATGCTGGATGGGAAGGATGATACATAGTTTTCGCCTTCAGTCCGGCCTGTACCTGAGTTTGAGCTTCCGTAAAGATACGCCTGGTTGTTGCTGCTTCCACCGTGTTCATCGGACCATACAACTAGTACATATTGAGTATTTGCAGTTAGCGTCGGGCGATTCCCTGCTGCATAGGTAAAGAGAACGAATTGGTCGTCAGTTGAGGTTGTTACTGAAACTTCCTGAGTGCCGGCAGTTCCAACTAGAGCCCCACCTGTCGTGTAGATTGCTGCTTTCATTGCAAATGTTGTCCCTGAAACATGAACGTATGCAGATATGCTTTGAACAGTTACTGGATTGCTAGGAGTTGTGATTACTATGCCAGCCATTCCGTCTTCAATATTTGATGAATATGAATTCGAACCAGTTGCAGTGTTGCCTAAAGTCCCACTGTTAGCCGCGTATGTTGCAGTTATCGTGCCATCAGCAGACAAAGCAGGGAACGTGTAAGTTTGACCGGCAGGAGTGGTAACAGTTTGAGAACCGGCATTAGTGTTTATGCTAGCAATGTGATAACCAGTATCTGGTGTAATCGTGAAACTCGGAGTAGAACCAGCAGCATAAGAAGTAGTTCCACCTGGAGCAATAACACCATTATCAGTCTGAGTCACAACAACATTATAATTAACAGTGTTAGCCGCAAAGGTAGCAGTTAAAGTCTCATCAGCAGAAAGAGCAGGAAACTACATAAGGCGAAGTAAGAGCCTGCGCACCAGCATTAGTAGTTACACTTGCAATATGATAGCCAACATTAGGAGTAATCGTGAAACTCGGAGTAGAACCAGCAGCATAAGAAGTAGTTCCACCAGGAGCAATCACACCATCAGCACCCTGAGTCACAACAACATTATACTGAGTGCCTGATCCGCCTGAGCCTCCTGAACCGCCTGAGGTGCCTGTGCCTGTTATTGTCATGAATGTGCCGTCGGTTGTAGTTACTTTGATGTTAACTTTGGTGCCTGCAACGTATTCCGCAGTTAGTCAAGTAATCCTTCAGTTTGACCTACTGTTATTGGGATTTTTCGGCAGTAGCGGGTGCAAGATGGTACCAAGTTGCTGTCAACGTAGACGCTTTGGTCTCTATTGAGTTCTACATCACCTTGACCAACGTTCTGCACATAGACAACCAAGTTGCCATCCGATAGAGGCGAAGCTTTGAATTTGTATGGCTTTTCCAGCAGTAGAAGTTGTGCCACCTATGTAGCCTGTAACCCAAGCGTAAACAACAAGTGACGCAACAACAGCGATAGCAATCATTAGCAAAGTTGCAATTACTGGAGATATAGCTTTAATTGAACGTTTGAATTTAGTAGCGTTTCTTACATTTTTTGTTCTTGTCAATTGTTTTTTTCCTTCCTTATTTTTATATATACAAATATTTTTTCGTTAAACGCTAACTATGATAAAGTGGTATATAAAAACCGTGGAAGATTGTTCTATAATCTCTTCAAGCCTTTATAAAGCCTAACGAAGCAAGCAACATATCAAAAAACAGAATCTGAATTTGTAATCCAATAAATTCAAATCCTCAACACATCATATAAGAAAGCGATTTAGAGGTTAATTTAATGGATCTTTCAAGCGTTCGCATAAGAGAGCATTTTGGATTAGTATCCAACGATACCCATACAGGACAATTCTGTTTTCTAGTCAGCCCTCCAAAAAACAAAGGCAGTGTAGAAAAATATGATTATGTCCTTATTGATCATCCACTTTTTGGTGAAGCCTGCCAAGTTTTAGCGGTTATTACTGATATAACTAGCTATGAGGAAGTTGCAGGTTCAACTATTGGTGACAAAATGGGTAAAATGCTAGCGACTGCAAAAATCGAGGGATACATTGACCTTAGAAATGAAACTAGACCTATGGCAAAAGTTTTAGTCCCTCCTAATCCTGGCTGCCGAGTCTATATACCATTAAAAAAGTTTCTTGAAGACATCCTAAATAGAAATGCGAAAGGAGAAGTCTTCAAAGTACCTATTCAAATAGGAACCTATGAGGGCTCATCGGTACAGGAGCAAGATAGCAGTGGAAGCATTAAATGCTTTATAGACGCACAAGAGTTAACTTCAAAACACGCAATCATAACTGCAGTAGCTGGAGCAGGAAAAACACACACAGCCAAATTATTGATTCGAGAAATATCCGGTAAAACTTCAAGTCAAATAATTGTGTTTGACCCATACAAAGAATACTCGAACGCTCTAGAATCACACCGTTAAAGCAATTGTGGTTAATTCAAAAATGGATAAAGAGTCTCTTGCTAAAGAAATAAAGAGAGGCCAAACATCAATTCTAAATGGCTACGGATTATCACCTAAAGAAAAAAGGTCTTTCTACATCGAAGCGCTACAAATGCTACTTAAGCTAAGATTGGAGGATAAAATCAAGCCGTTGTTCCTGATAATTGAGGAATCAGAGAATCTCATTGGAGAAACACTAGATCAAGTTGTCTCTGAAGGGAGAAAAACAGGTATATTTACATGTCTTTTAACTACACATCCAGCTCGGCTGGGAGGAAGCGTACTTTCTCAAATTGGCACGCAAATAATTGGAAAAACTACAAACAAAGAAGACATTGAATACCTTGAAAACATGGCGGGCACTTCAATTACTCTTCCGGATCTGACATCAGGCGAATGGATATTTAATGGAATAATCGCAAACAGACCATTAAAAGTGCATGTAAGCTAAAAACCTAAAAAACACAAACATACATATTCAACTAAACGAGCAATCAAGCGAAAAATACTTGCGCTCTATCAACAGACACGATATTAAAAAGGCAGATTCCTTATACCCAAACAAAACAGTAAGCAGAAAAGTGGCAATAGCCCTAGGCGTACTCTGCGTTGCAACTTTAATTGCTATAAACTTCTCCATAATAACCTATTATACAGAAATGTAGTTCTAAAAAGAAGCAGATTCAAACTTCAAACGACCAAATTATCAATCTTCAAACACAAATTGCAAATGGCATGCCAGCACTAAATATTAGCGTTGCCATCAATACATCGATAACAGAACAGACACAAGTTCACCTTTCTTGGAAGTAACTGGATACATATGTAATGTTCGAACAAATACAGCAAACAGCTGCGTGCTCCATGTATCAGCAACCCGAACTGATGGCTCCACTGGAATAGATAGCTCGGCCAACATACAATCTATTGAAGCAGGTGAATATACAAAAGTGGACATACAATTCCCCTACCACGGAACCCCACTTACAACATTCAACAGTAACTTAGAATGGGGAAACTAAACACCGATTCAACATTATTTCATTTGAGCAATCTATAATTTTTATTCGTTAACTTTGGCTTAAAAGAATGCATTAGAGTAATGTTCCAAGGATACTGCGAATTCAGAAACCAAAAGTTCACGAATTTTTTGAAAAATCTACCAGTGAAGAAGAAACATATGTTACAAAATTTGTCAGTTTAGGGGTAATGACAAGCAGCTGAATTTCCACGTTGTCACCATTTTAAGCTTGTAAACTGTCCCAGATTGATAGGTATAATGATCATCATAACTATTCGTGGCTTCAGACCAGCAACTTGAATACTTGATCCTGCGAGAACAACGATATTCTGTTAGGTAAGATTATAGTAACCGTTAAACCGTATCTGGCTACCAGCGTAGCTGATTTCACATCTACCCAAAAACTTGAAAGTGTAGCATCAACTCCTCCTTTGTTAGTTACATTCAATAGGTTTGGATTACTAGATCAATATGACTGATAGCAATAATTGGCGAATTTATTTTCTGAACGTACAAATCATTCATTTCTTTTGTTGCAGCATCATGCCACAAATATACATTCGTAAAGAAGAATAACAAAATAACAATGAACATCACTGATCCGATTACTTCAGCTACTCCTTTTTTGTTTTTTAATAATCGTCTTATCAATTTTCTTTACCTCTCATTTTATGGTGCTGTATATATTATATCGAAGTTTGAACCGCTTTGAGTTGAAATCCTAAATGTATATTGTTGACCATGAACAAAAGGTTGGATCCAGTTAAGCGTAATAGTCAGATGCTGACCAACAGTTATTGATTCCTTTAAGTTTAAGTCCAAGTTGCCAATTTTTGTTAATGCTAAGCCATTGACATATGCTGAAGTTATTGTAGAATCTACTTTTCCAACATTATAGACTGATATTTGAACTTCAGAATTATATGTGGTACTACGCGGGCTTAACCATATGTCTTCGATAGCTAAAGACTCCATAACAGAACTTCCAACACCTGCTTTGTAGGCATCAGAGTACGAAATGACAAATCCGAAAAGAATCGCCATACCAGCCATTGTCACCAGTATCATCAACACGGTTGCGATGACGGGTGAAACTGCTTTTCTGTTTCTAAATAGTCTCTTCATTTTTTCACATCCAGTTTGGCGGTATACCCGCAAAGAATATGGCGTATCCCACTACTACCAGTAAGATTGAATGTTTCATGCCTCCAGCTACTCTGCGTTCCCCGATTTTTCCCGCCATTAGTCCCCCTGTTAAGCCCGAAACAAGCATGTCTTGATAGAAGAAGTCCTTAAGGCCGCCCACTCCACCGATGGTGGTGTTACCTGATATTTGCTGAGACCCAGACATTGGAGCAAAAAATGATTGAACAAGCAGAATCGCTGTGACTATAAACACTGCAAAGGCAGCGTAAATAACTATGATGTAAGGTTTCATTTGGGCGTCGGTTTCCCTGTCGATATCTTTCATCTCCTCCATAAACCCTGCAGTTGCTGTAAATACTTTCT
The DNA here is from genome assembly GCA_963804785.1 of Candidatus Bathyarchaeota archaeon. Lineage (GTDB taxonomy): Archaea > Thermoproteota > Bathyarchaeia > Bathyarchaeales > Bathycorpusculaceae > Bathycorpusculum. Next base: position 635,604 of record CAWDRR010000004.1, on the reverse strand, counting down.
TTATTGTTCCTCCTGATCGGCTTGCTTCCAAAACAAGCACGCAGAAGCGATTTACGATAGGTGAGTTTATGCGATTTTTAAAATTGGTTAGTGCATCTTCAAAAGATGTTCCCCAAGACATTTCAATAACTAACTGCTTGACTTCTTTTGAAAGGGGACCACTGACCATTTTGTTGTCGACAACTTTTTCTAAAGCTCTAATTAGGGTCATCCCAGTTTCCTGAGATTCTGCAACTCCTCTGACGAGAAGAGGCATCTGATTTTCTATTGAGGAGATCCATCTTTGATGTTTCAAGTCAAGAAAAGCCGAAGGAACCAGCACTATTAGTATGCTGACAAAAAAGATTTCATTGATAAAAGTTGTTAAAGCCGAAAATGATACGACCGCAACAATTGCTATAGCTATAACTACAGCAAGTATCGAAATGCCCAAAGTTATTTGCCTTTTCTTAATTTCTACCTTCCCCATGTTATTACCTCGGTGGGGTCATTGAATCTACCATTAACAACATTATTCCTACACCTGCAGGTGTTACTATAAAGGTCATAAGAACCAAAAGTGTTTGAGGATCTAAGCCACCAAACATAGAGCCGCCTCCGCCCAAAAATGACATTACTGAGAGCATAACAACAAGAACCAAGGGCAATGCAATCATGAAGCTAACATAAACTTCAGCCATGCCTGCTAGACTATCCAAGAAGCTTTTCATTGAAGTTACCCGTAGCTTCTTTGCTTTTTCAGATTCATCTCTAAGAAAAGACGCCAAATCGCCACCCATATGAGAAGTTGTAACAATTCCATCTAACATTGCTCCAAACTTTCTTGAAGCTGACCTTACAGATGCGCGTCTTAAAGAGTCGTTTAAATCTAAACCCATCAATTCGGTGTCAGCAATTGCACGACGAATCTCATCTCCTACACCGAATTCGTCGCCCACATTAGCTAATGATCGAAAAATACGTTCTGGAGGCATGCCTGAACTTGCCAGTACAGCCATGAAATTAGCTGTTAAGGGCAAATTTGAGTCTATCTTTCTTACCTTTGAAGAAATCGTAAGAACTGGGTAAACATAGCAGAACCCAAAGACAGCTATTCCAGCGATCATTGCACCTATTATTGAAAATATAAAGGCAGGTACAAATGGAAGTCTGATTAAGAATATCAGAAGTGAAATTCCAAAGCCTAAAACTACGGCTAATATCGTAGAGAAAGCCATTAGGCCCAAATAAGCTTCAAAGGTGATTTTAACAGCAGCTTTTGCTAGATTATCTTGCATGCTCTGTAATTCTTTAACCAGAGATTGAGGAACAAACTTTGCGGTTCTAAGAAAGAGAGCAAGCAACTGTTTATTCGTCTTTTCGTGCCTCCGCAAGTATGCGAGCAGGATTCTCCATATATGATCGAATTATGTTGGATACGTCTTTGTAATTTCTAATATTCTTTTGAGCCATCCAGGTTATAATTTTTCGTCTATTTTTGAGTTCTTCTTCAGCTTGTTCAATGCTTACGCCTGTTTTTTCAGCGATTTTCTCAAGAATGTAACTTCTACCAGTATAATCAAATGTGCCTTCAGTCGCATTCCATCTGTATACTTCGTTTGTTAATATTTCTCCTGAACGAGGATCTAAACCAACGATTTCTGAGGCGGCAACCGTTTTTCTCATGGGTTTACCTTTTATTTCCACTCGTTTTTGAACCAATATTATGTCTATTCCAGCGATGAGAGTTCGAGGAATATTCATTGGTGGTGATTCTAAACGATAAACCGCTGATTCAACTGATTCAGCATGAACAGTTGACATTCCAAGGTGCCCAGTACTTACAGCCTGGAAAAGAGTGTAGGCTTCTGCTCCTCTGATTTCACCCACTATGATGTAGTCGGGTCTTTGTCTCAATGAAGCTTTGAGAAGATCAAATAAGTGTTACGTCTGCTGAGTCTGTTGCTATTCCAAAATGTGATCTGGTGGTAGCCGGAATCCAGTTTTCGTGTGGAAGGTTAATTTCAGGAGTATCTTCGATGGATACAACTTTTAAGTCGGCTTTAATGAACATGCTTAAGCAGTTTAAAAGTGTAGTTTTTCCTGCGGCAATACCGCCTGCTACCAGAATTGACACTCGGTTTTCTACTGCGTACCATAGGAAAGCAGCCATCTCCGCTGAGATCGTGCCAAAAGTGATTAAATCGGTTACTGTGAATGGGTCAAGTTTGAATTTCCTTATTGTAAAAGTTGAGCCTCTACGGGTGACTTCTTTACCGTAGGTAAGGTTGATTCTGCTCCCGTCTGGCAAACTGGCATCCAATAACGGTTGGGCTATAGATACGTGGCTGCCACACATATATGCGAGTCGCAGAGCGAATGAGTCAAGTTCCTCTTCTGTTTCAAAACGAATGTTTGTTGGTATGGATTCGGACTTGCGGTGCCAAACAAAGAGGGGGATATTAACTCCATCGCATGAAAGGTCCTCAATTAATTGGTCATGCATTAGGGAATCTATTTTTCCAAAACCAAGATTATCCCTAACAATGCAGTAAAGTAATCTACCTTGTGTTGCTTCATCTATCTTAAAATCATAGTTATCAAAAATTTCTTTACTCTTTTCAACTAAATATTTTCCAGCAGTCTCTTTTGATTGTAAATCTGAAGGCTTGAGGGTTATTACTTGATTGAGGATTTCTTTTAGTCGCTTAAGATGGGCTTCATCTTCAACTGTGAGTTTTGGTTCATCAACAACGTATTTTATGTTTCCCCTATCCAGATCCTTAACAATATTCACGTGGCAATAAGGCTCAATAAGTGTGTAAGTTTCGAGTATTTTCTCGTTAACTATTTCAGGAACTGTTGTTACCATCTCCTGAACAGAAACAACAGGGACATTTACTTTTATTTTTCTATTTAATGGAGAAAAATTTTTGGAGAAGTGATGTTTTTTCTTTTCTATTTTGTTCTGTGAATCGTCAGATTCCGGATCTTTGCTGGGTTTTTTGAGCGAAAACAGTTTCTTGTTAGATGTCAACTTAACGATTACCCCTCATTCATGATTATTCTCCAGTTATATACTATTTAAATAAAAAAAGGTTTGAGCATTCCCAATTTAAGGGAATGTTTTTACCGACTGACTAAAGGTTCCGTCTGTAGTGGTAACTTTAACGGTATGAGAACCTGCAGCTATTGGGGCAGTAAGCGTAATGCTAACGGTTGCACCCTTATCGAGAGGTGAAGTAGCTCCTGTGTAGAGTACTGCGTTGCCATCAACGAAAACTGCGTTAGTAGTGGTAAAGGAAACAGCCGAATCACCAACATTTTGCACATATATAGTGTTGGAAGTCATACTTTGGATTTGTATTGCTCTACCGGTCTTCTCTGTTGTGAAGTTCATGTATCCCATGACCCAAGCATAAGTAACCAATGAAGCGACGACTGCGATGGCTATCATTAGTAGAGTTGCTATGACTGGTGAGATTGCGCGTGTGTTTCTACGGAATTTTCTTATTTTTTTTCCAATATTCATTTTTTTAAATTCCTCTGTTATATTTATTGAAGTTTTATTGTATATTGAGACTTAAAAGCTTGATGGATTAATCGTCTATATCAGATTTTAACATATATCGATATAGCAATCATGTATTTTGTTTGATTGCCCAAAGTCTAATAAAAAAGATTAGATAGAAAACAGGAATTATACGTGTAATCAATATTTGAATGCTACAAAAGATATAACTAAGCATCATCTATTCTTAGCCCAAAGGAATATTGTATATGAAGACTGTAAAGACTACGATTTCTGGCCTTGACGAATTCTTAATGGGTGGGTTGCCCCCAAAAATTATTCTTCTCACAGGTTCGCCAGGTTCAGGAAGCGAAGTCTTTGCGAGGCAAGTATTGTTTAATAGAGCTAAAATTTGCCCAGTCACGTACTTTTCAGTTAATGTGTCAGCCGAGAGCATCCGAGAGGACATGGCTGCTTATGGATGGGACACTGTGCCCTTGGAGGAACAGGGAAATTGGATATTTAAAAGCCTTAAAACCGCGTCTTCAAGTGAACTTCTTAAAACTGTTCTAGATGAAATACAGCAGTCAAGAACCGTAGCCATTGACTCCGCCTCAGAGTTACTGCTTACCCACAAACTCAAAGATATAGCCAACCTAGTAACTGCCATGACACACCAAAACAGAAAAAGCGAAAACTACCATCTACTCCTAGTCACAGAAGGAATGCAGGATCCCCAAGCTGAGGCAACCTTGAACCATTTTGCAGAAGGCTCAATATACTTCGCACTAACCTGGTCAGCTGACTCTACTATGAGGCATTTGATTATTAGGAAAATGGCAGGAACCATAATTCCCACAAGAAGATTAAACTACAACCTAGGTAGAAAAGGATTCATCATAGAAACAGCCACCAGAATAACATAACCCAACACCGAGCCTTTACACCGATATTGAAGTATTAGTTTTTAAAAGAATTTCTGCATGATGTTTAGAGCACTAAATATTATTTTGTAGATAATGCCCTATCCTAACCGACAATTCGCAGATATTTGGTTGGTATTACCTTATTTTCTTGAATTATTTTAACTTCTATATTATATCAGGAATTGTGTGCATTTGGCTGTTTCGGAAGGAGCTGTTTGCCGCAGTCTTTGTGGCTAAGGTAGCGTTTTTTAGTATGCTCGACCACGGCGACCTATTTTTTAAAGGATGAGACAGCATCCCATTCGGCTTTGTCATGCAGAGATCTTGCCCATTCAAAGAATGGAACGTTGTTCCATCCTGATGTGCAGTATTTGCAAGTTTCTGAACCTTTTTCGATTTGCGACAAAATGTCCCAACCAGTGATCTTCGCATCGTATATATCCAAATAGTCTTTGCTAGGTATTAATTCATTATATTGACGGTTAAAATAGTGTACTAGTGCGGGCATCCAACAATGGTATAGTTTACCCTGTCTGACCATTGTAAAACCAGGAAATATACATTTTTCCGATATTCTCGTAATATCAGAATCGCCACTGCTATTTAAAAGAGCTGAAAAGCGTGGCTTTTCTGCAATTCTGATTTTCACCCGGTTAGATCGAGCTATTTCAACCCACATCTTTGCGTTTTCAACAAAAGGTGGGTAAATAGTCAAATCAATACAAATTGAGTTTTGGCTACATGTACTCCAAAATTCATTAGTCATTGTTGGCAAAAGAATGCCGTTACTTACAATATCCACATTAGAATTAGGAAAGAGAAATTTAGTGGAGCGGATAAAGTCTGTGATGTTGGGGTGTAAAAGCGGTTCTCCCCCCATCAGTCTAATTACTTTTATGTTTGAAAACAACTGACTTAATTGCTGAAGATCATTTGTAAACTCATCTATGTCGGTGAACAATTCATCTGCGATAGGCGAGAAGTGGGAGCACCCTTTACAATTGAGATTACAGTGATCCACTACATGCATTTCAAGATAGGGAAGAACCGGCTTTAGTCGAATGGTCCTTCGTATTTGATTACGATTTTTGTAGTTTTTTATTATTGTTTTAGACTCCATTCTTCCTTGAATTCTTGATTGATTGGATGCTTATTGTATTTTCTACAAAGAAATGTAATTTTTTCAAATTTTCCTCTTTACGAGTGGTTCCTTCCTCGTAGTGTTTGCCAATTATTCTGTCGATAAAGCCTATTCTAACACCTGCTTCTTGCATTCTTCTCCACAAGTTAGCATCATTGGGTTCTAGATACTTCCATGCGTTATTGTCATATTGGAAGAATTTTAGGGTTGAACTGTACATTGCTGAAAGATGGCAAATACTTCCATTAGTTATAGGATAAGAGCCAACACGTTCCCATTTTCCCGGGGGTTTCTCCATTAGAGTTACTCCGTAAACCAAATCGCATCTAGTTTTGAATGCATAGTTTAGAAGTACGTCTAAATGATCTTTAGAAAACTCGTCATCGTCATCTAATGGTGCTATCCAATCACCTCGGGCAAGCTTTAAACCTTCGTTTCTTGGTATGCCCCCTGCAACGAGCCATCTAAGATGGGGATTCTTGGGATATTTACCTCTTTCTGGCAGGTTAATGAAACTTATCCTTCTGTCACAAAATTTCTCTTTAATTAGTTGTTCAGTATTGTCGGTACAATGATCCCCAATTATTATCAACTCGAAGTTTGGGTATGTTTGTTTCAACACCGACGGAATTGTTCGTTCGGTCAATACTTTCGCTCTATTATACGTTGGGATTATAACAGAGACTATCGGCCTTTGGTTCCGATTATGTTTAGAATTAATTCCAACTCTTGCTAAGAGCTTTTGGTTTGCCTTGCGTTCGATTCGATTCTTTATGAAAAAACCATGCAGTACTTGCATCCTAAACATGTTGTCATGAATTGGGAGTTGTATAGTGTTGAATATCTTATCTGCAAAAGCCATTAAACCTTTTTTGCGAATTGTTTCACGGCAACTATTTACATATTCCGAAATCATGCTCTTCTCGCTATATCTCCTTGTTGCACAACTTTGTTCCAGCTAAGTCAAGAGTAACCATAGATTAGCACCTTGGTATCCATCTTGGGAATAATTTTAAATCTGATAAAGTGAGATTTAAGTTATGTGGTTTTTCAATACTTATCCAAAATAATCGCGTCATATTTTGCGGGAGCAAGGAATCACTTCCACTCCTGACGAAACTTGGGAAATATTATTTTTCAAGGATGTTTTTCTTAAAAAAAAAGATTCAATGACGACGCTTAACTTGTTCCAATTTCAAATCCCAGTGACCCCACCACAATATTCACACATACTTTCGCGGTAATCAAATATACTAATAAAAAATATTATTATTAGACCGTATGAGCAATCATTTCCTGTTCAAAAATGATGCTAAATTTCGAAAAAACCTTCAAAGTATTATTGAAAGCTGTGCATATTGCAGTAAGAAAGCTTGAAAAATAGACCAAAAAATTTAAAGGATTAATTATGCCTAAAGTCTATAAAAGTAAAATCAAGTTTGGGACTTCAAATCGACACCACTTTTTGAAACAGAAATCATTTAACTACGCAAACTAAAAAATTCATGCTGCAACTATTTAATTTCGTGATGGATTAAGTTTTAGGGCGCGCATTAACTTTTCGACAACGTCTAGCAATAGGTTTAGTATTTTGCCAATTGATCCTATTCCGCTTACCATTCCACGTATGTTTTGTATGTCGGATTGATTTATTGTCTTGGTTATTAAAATTAATGCGACAAACACAAATAGGAAAAATACTAGACCCACTATTAGCCCGTACTAAGCTAGACATGCCTACCTCTGAGATTAGAATATAAGTTAAAACTGCAGTTAGGGAAGATGATAGCAAAATTTTTGCTGAGGAGTGCCAGTCCACAGTCAACTCATAACGTTTTCTAATCCAATAAAGCATTATGATGATCAGGGGAATTTGAGTTAATAGAGAAGTAACAATTAGTCCTAAAACACCAAACTGCATTATTAGGATGTAACCCATGGGGAAGCCGATGGCTGCTTGGAGTAGGAATAAGTACAGGTAGAAAGTGGTTTTTCCTTGACTGATAATGAAGTTGCCCAAGCTCAGATTTCCGAAGACAGTGAACAAATAGCTACTTGCCAGCAATGCCAAAAACAGTGGGGCCGCTATTTCCATGAATATTGGAACTCTACTCTAAGTGCTGCACTTTCCATCCAACTCCTTTCTTTCTAAGAAAAACGAAAGACCCTATATGCCTCCTTATCAAGTTAATGAAGACAGAAAGTAGTGCTGTGCTGGCTGCGTAGTTTTCAGACGACAGTGAAGACAAGCACTAGCATCTTGAGTACCTAAAAGGTCTAAAATTAGACAGATATCGTTGTTGCACGCTGAAATTAAAAAAGTCTTCCAATTAAAGTAGCTATCCCCGCAATCACCAATATTCTATGGGATTTCTTAGATAGAAATATGTGAGGATTTAAAATACCAACCACAGCTTGCATTATAGAAAAGCAAGTTTTTAGAGGGGAGACTTTTTCGTAGATTCTTTGTGATTTTCCATTATAATAACTCCACCTCAAGATATAACTAAATGTCATTCTCTTTGCTGGAACCTTGTGATATATCACAGCTGCTCCAACAAATTTGAAAATCAACCCTTTCCGTTTCGATCTATTAAAAAAGTCATTTTCTTCACAACTAAGCAATTTTCCTTTCTTTCGACCAAGATTTGGATTAAAGAGTCCAACTGTAGCAAAAACATCTGCTTTTATGGCCATGTTACCCCCCCAAATATCCTCGCTTGAGATTTTGCCCACACCCGCGCAAACACCAAGGTCCTCTTGATTCCACCAATCAGGCGGAGGCACTAAGAATAAGGGTTTTACTTGACCGCCCACAATCTGAGCCGTTTCCAAGCCCATTCTTATCTCTTCCAGCCAGTGATAGCTGGCTATAGCATCATCATCCATGAAGGCAATATAGTCACCTTGGGCAGTTTTTGTTCCAAAATTCCGGGCATTACTTAATCCGCTTTCTTGATCGAATCGTATAAGTCTTAATCTGTCACTTTGAAAAGGCAAGTTTACGGGTGGGATAGATCCGTTATCTATTACAATTATTTCGAGGGGTTTTGTTGACTGATTTAATACACTATTTATTGCATCGTTCACATCTTTGGCTCTGTTATATGTTACTATTACTACACTCACATCGTCCTTCATAATTTGAACTCCTGTGAGGCTACTCTGAATAAAGAAGTGGGTGGTCTTATTTAAGAGAAACAGAAAACTTGTGATCGAAGACGGCAAGGTGTTTTCCAAGTTTCTACTCGTTCCACTTGAGCACAAGGTCATGTACTCTCAAAGATAATACTTCAAAAAGATATGTTGGAATAGCCATTTGGGAGTGTATGGAATAGCGGATGGTAGTGCGACTTTCGAAAAAGCAAAACTCCATAAAATCAACGCTATCAAGGTTTTTTTTGTTTGGTTTCTTAAAATTTTCATTTTTTCTGTTTAACAATCCTGAAATGAATACTGCTAGAAACGGCTATCATGAAACGATACCGACAATTTGGGTTATCAAACCAGTAATTACCCCAAAAAATAAGATATCTGCGATGCTGCAATTTGGATGACTCGGCTTTTAGTTGGTAGGGCTATGCTAGTTAGGGTCTGAGAGTTTTCATGAGTTTTTCGATAACGTTTAGCACACGGTTTAGTATTTTGCCAAATATTCCCAGTCCGTTCACCATGCCACGCAGGTTTTCTATGTCGTATTTGTTTATTGTTTGGGTTATCAAGACCGCGGCGACGAACACAAATGCGAAGAATACCACACCTATTATTAACCGTATTAAACTAGAGAAGCCCAGTTCTAAGATAAGGACATATGTTAAAACAGCGGCTATGAATGATGATAGCAAAATTTTTGCTGAGGAGTGCCAGTCCACAGTCAACTCATAACGTTTTCTAATCCAATAAAGCATTATGATGATCAGGGGAATTTGAGTTAATAGAGAAGTAACAATTAGTCCTAAAACACCAAACTGCATTATTAGGATGTAACCCATGGGGAAGCCGATGGCTGCTTGGAGTAGGAATAAGTACAGGTAGAAAGTGGTTTTTCCTTGACTGATAATGAAGTTGCCCAAGCTCAGATTTCCGAAGACAGTGAACAAATAGCTACTTGCCAGCAATGCCAAAAACAGTGGGGCCGTAGAGTATGTTTCTCCAAAAAGCGTTGAGACAGCTGGTTCAGCTAGACACATAACGAGCGCGGAAACCGGCACCACGAGAAGTGAGGCATATTTGACTGAGAATTGGAAGACGCTTAAGAGGGTTGCTTTGTCTTTTTGCGGGTTGAGCTTGCTAAATGCTGGAAACAGCATCGTGGTTATCGGTGATGCAACGAACGATATTAAAACGACAAAAGTATTGGCTATGCCAAAGTTGCCTATCGCAGTATTGTCGGTTACGTAGAAAATTGGCAACAGAAAAGCGTAATATTGCGCTTGAAAGCCGCTTATTATTGCTGAAAGCGACAAAGGCACGCCATATGTTAACATTGATTTAGTGTAGGCTTTTATTTCGAGTTTAACATTGCTTAGTCTTGGCAGGTTCTTATATTGAGTCCACACAAGTGCCACACCTATAAAGCCAGCAATTACCATGGCGACCGTATAGCCTAAAATTGCTCCAGAGGTACCTAACCCAAAGATAACTAGCGTGATCATAAAGGCGGTTTTTATAATAGATTGACAGATGATCATGAGGCTGTTGAGTTCCATTTTTTCGATTCCTACGAATACTGCTGAGGCTGCATTGATGAGTCCGCCAGCTAGAATTGTAATTGAGGCTATTTGGATTAAGGAAGTTATTTCGGGTCGATGGAACACATCTGTCGCGAGATAACCTGAGAGCATAAAAGATATTACAGATAAAAACATTCCAACGGCTATTTCGAAGATTATTCCAGAGATAAATATGCTTCTGACCTCTGATGCTCTGCCTTCTGATCGAAATTGGGCGGCGTACCGCACCATGGCTGAGTTTATGCCCCAGTCTCGGAATGTTCCTATGAGGGTGGGTGTGATAAGCGCAATTCCATACAAACCATACAGGTCTGATCCGAGTAGTCTTGCAATGAAAATTGTGGCAATTGATGAAATAACAGTCGAGATTACAAGACCCCAAAGTAAGTGGAAGCTGCCTTTGGCTGAAACCTTAGCCATATCTGCTGCTTTACTCATCTTTTACCTTCTCCATTCTCATTCTACCCGTATATTAGGGAATAAATACAAGTGGCTAACTAAAAAGCACTTCTTTGCCTGCTTCAACACATCTTGTTTGTAAGTCATTAATTACCTGAAACTTTGGTGTATATTTGTTGTTCATATATACGATGAAATTCATAGTCTACGGTGTTAATTTTTAGCTTTCAAGAGAGAGGAAAAAAAATTGAAAACCATAAAAATAGTAACAATCGCTTTAGCAACTCTAATGCTGATAGGTTCACTTATTTCTTTTGCAAACATTCAAACAGCTAGTGCAGGCAATTTTACAGTAAAAGCAACACATGTAAATCTCTGCAACATAATGCCCGGACACCCAAGCTACGTACCCAACTGGGCAAACCTACTACAAGGACTAGGAATCAACACCCTACGCATAGAAGACGGCGGAGAAGGAAGACTAGGCTACAACATAAACCTAGACGCCAACTGGGCACAAAACCTAATGAAAGTACTAGACACCATAAACCCAGACCGCACCGGAACAACAGGATATAAAATCTACTGGCAACGACTAGGCGACCCATATTTGGCTAATTTCGGAATTAACGATTATCACCGTACACCTTATGATGGAGCAAATGATGGATCGGGAGGTTCAGGGCTAATGAGCATATACACCGTAAGGTCAATGATTGACAAACTTGCAGGAAACAACGCCCTAGGACACAACTTCATAACCGACCCACGCATCATCGCCTGGTCCGTAGGAAACGAGAACCTAGTTGGCACCTCAAACGGTTACGGTGGAGTAAACACAAACAACGTCTATTCATGGCTAATTCAAATCATGGACTACATACGAAGCAAAGGCGGTAGAGTTATTGCTGATGCACCCTACGTTGACGACTGGAACTCGAACTTAGCTTTAACTGCACCATTATTCAATGGTCACGCTGACTACATGGAAATACATCATTACGGAGTTTACGAATTATCTCGCAATTACTATTATGGAAATAATCAGTTCAACTGGGCAGGTTGGAAATCATACATGCAAGGTTACCTGTCTTCGCAGGTAAACGCGGCAAACAACGTCGGGTTTGATTCCAACCATGTATTTCTTGGAGAATTCGGAATATTTCCAGCATACAACCCAGACTGGAACACAGGCATATACTGGACACAACAAACACAGGCTGATTACTACACCAACTACTTCCAGGTTCTAGACGCAGTCAGCAGCATCAAATGGACAAGCCCATTCTGCGCCTTCATGTCAGGAGCCTACTACTACGGATTCATAGCAGCACCATCAGGAACAACCTACCCAGCCTACAACGTAATAGCAGCTAACTACGCTGGCTCTACCTACACATATACGCCAACCACGTATACTCCAACTTATACTCCAACTCCTACACCTCCCCAAACAGGCAGCGCAACCTTTGGAGCTACCTCAATTGGAGGTTTGAGCACAACATTCTACTCTGGAATACCAAGAGCAGCACAATACACACCTTCAAGCTCCGGAACAGTCACAGACATCATGCTATACATCACCAGCAACGGAGCTGGCGGACACGCACAAGTAGCTATATACGCAAACAACGGCGGCAAACCAGGCGCACTACTAGCAAAAAGCTCAAGCGACACAATAACCTCAAGCGGATGGCACGACTTCGCAGGATTCAACGTTGCCATAACAGCTGGAACAGCATATTGGTTAGCTTTTGAAGCAGACAACGCTAATTTAGTCTTCCACTACAATAACGGTGGAGCAAACTACTACCAAGGAACTGGCGGACCATGGGGATCATACTCATATGGAACTTTCCCCAACCCATACAATACACTCTACTATGGAAGCTACAGCCCAAGCATCTACGCAATCTATACAAGCTCAGGCTACACTCCAACTCCTACACCTCCCCAAACAGGCAGCGCAACCTTTGGAGCTACCTCAATTGGAGGTTTGAGCACAACATTCTACTCTGGAATACCAAGAGCAGCACAATACACACCTTCAAGCTCCGGAACAGTCACAGACATCATGCTATACATCACCAGCAACGGAGCTGGCGGACACGCACAAGTAGCTATATACGCAAACAACGGCGGCAAACCAGGCGCACTACTAGCAAAAAGCTCAAGCGACACAATAACCTCAAGCGGATGGCACGACTTCGCAGGATTCAACGTTGCCATAACAGCTGGAACAGCATATTGGTTAGCTTTTGAAGCAGACAACGCTAATTTAGTCTTCCACTACAATAACGGTGGAGCAAACTACTACCAAGGAACTGGCGGACCATGGGGATCATACTCATATGGAACTTTCCCCAACCCATACAATACACTCTACTATGGAAGCTACAGCCCAAGCATCTACGCAATCTACACCCAATATTAACTCATAAACCAAACCCACGCCAACTCCAACTACCACACCTCCATCAACTATTAGCTGCTTTAACAACAAATGCTCCAAATCAATTCAAAACTTTTTTTTCTTAGTAAAACTTAATCATAACGTTAAAAAACGAATTTTAATCAAAGCAGCTACCGAAACTTCGCCAAACTTGCAGAGTAGGCTTCGCATCTTGACAAGCAGAGTTAACCAAACAATAGAGTTCTGTTCTCAAAAAAGCTTAAATCTACATTTTTCCATAGTTGCGTTCAATTAGCAAATTCACAAGAAGAGGAGAGAAGAAGGATGGTAAGAAGATCAATTCTTGATCAAATATTCAAAGAGATGATGAACGTGCGTCAACGTCTCGACAATATAGAAACTAACTTTTCAAACTGGAATCCCCAGCCGGTACAAATGCCTGAATCAACACTAATCGCTTTGCCAGATCATCTAAGAAAAACCTTTGTTGTTGTGGCTAACAAGGGAGAGTGCGACGCGGCGCAAGTATCAAACCATACCGGGAGATGCCGCGCAATTGAAAGCAACTATTTGAATCAGCTTCTACGGATGGGGTGGCTAAACAAACGTAGAATCTCAAAAGAAGTACATTTCCGAATAGTAGCACAAAAACATAGGGAAAATAAAATTTCTTTCACCATGAAATAACCTATTCTAATTAAAAAACGTTAATTTCCATTAACCAAGGTAGAGTTTTTTTCTAGTTATCGAAAAAGCTGTATTCAGTTTCATAATATTTATCAGATAGACAAAATTTATACCACTAAAAATTCAGAGCACTCTGAAAGATAATTTACGAAAAACAGAATTAGAACGGATTTAGGGACAAGATTAGAAGTCTACATGAAAAGCAATACAAGTGTAATTAGAAAGGCAAGTCCAGATCCGATAGCGGCGATTCTTAGTCGTGTTTTGGCTACTGGGAGTCTACTCGAAAATTCTGGGTATATATTGAGGAGTTCAGAAGAAATTAGAAGAACTATTGCAGTAATAGCTAGCCAAAGATTAAGATCTGAAAGTGTGAAAGGAATAATCATATCGATCACTTCACTTACTATTCAAAACTAGGAAAGACGAAAGGGCTTCATTGAAATTACCTCTAACATCTTCAACGAAGGTTTTCAAATTATTTTCCACAATTGTTTTCTCCAGGGTGCTCATGAGCGCTTCAACGTCAATTTTAAAGCTAGTATTGTTGACCAAAATCTGCAGAGCACTTTCCAACTGCTTCATCTCTTTTGTGATTTCCCTATCTCCAACCACTTTGGCAAGCAAAAGATCATTCAATGTATAATACGATAAAACAATAGCTTTTGTACTCAAGAAATTCAGAACGCTCTCTTTAAAGTCATCATCAAGGTTCAAGCTCTCAAAATAATTAAAAATAGACTTTAAAATAGCATACGCTTCGGCTGAAATCTTCTTCGGCTCCTGTCTTTCTATGGCTGACGAAATCTCAAGAAAGCTCAAGTTCAGCGGCGGAACCGTTTCAGCTACAAAACTTGATTTCTCCCGCAAAGATTTAGAATAATCTTCTAACTGCACCCAATCAATCTGCTTCTTAGTCAGACCAATCAGAATATCAAAGGAAAAATCAACGATCCCAATTGAAGAATAAATTACGCCCACAAGTTCATCTCTTCTTAAAACAATTTTTTCAAAAGATTCAACCAATTTCTGTCGTTTCTCAAACGACCCAGGAACAATTTTGAAAGCCACAGTTAGTGCTTTGCCTTCCAGATCAGTTTTTATATCCTCTATCATTGTGAGTTTACCAGTGGATTTTGCTATAGCACATGCTGCCGCATTAACAAGAGGACATCCAAGCAGATTGACACTTCTAAGGTTATATTTTGGGCTATAGAGACTACCATAAAGTGAACCATTAATTTTGAGAATTATACTGTTTTCAGATGTGGCCACTGTGATTTGTCTGGCCAAATAAAGCTCACCGAGCAAGTTTGGCAACGCCTCATCAAGTTGACTGGGTAGAAGCTTAGTAAAGTCCGCAGTACGTTTCTTCTCAATTTTATCCAATAAACCTATACCTGGAGATGATACTAGAAGGCCCGAGGGTCTTTCAATTAAAAATTTACCTCTGGCTATATCTTCAATTTCCACCATTCCGGTAGTGTTTTCTCCTGGAATAAACGTGACCATTTCTTTGAGACCTTTCAAGTGTTCAGGCAAAGATATGTCTCTTGGAAGCGGTGGGATATTGTATGCTTCATTCTTGGGGTTAAAATCTTTGAGAAGTCTATCTAAATTCAGGTAAGCAGGAAGAGTTGAACTTATTAATAAACTGCTTTCAACGTATTTTAGAGGCGTTACTAATAGAAAAAGTGCACCCCAGAAAAGTAATCCTAATCCAATTAAGCCAACTATTAATGAACCCAAAAGAAACGATAAAATAAATAAAGCGATTCCTGAGACCAAAAATGAAATAGCAATCAGGAAAGAATTACGTATCGGTTTTTTAGTTTTTGTTTGCATACTTCTTTTTCGCCCAGTTAGTTTGTGGTTATCTTGCCCAGGATATTCTTTAAATTCGGAGAAATATAAACTACTCCTGTCAAGCCCTCCTTATAACCCAATTTTTGCAACATAAAAACTAAAAGCTAAACCAATAAAGTGATCACAAAAAACCGTCTATTCAAACCAGCGTAGTTTTGAGAGATTTGTTTAAATTTTGTCTGGTGTTCGCCTCAAACGTCTGATGGCTAATACTATGTAGATTATAACTATCTCAGGAACAGTTATTCCAACTGCAAGCATAGGTACAATTGATATTGACGATGAGATTAAAGGCAATGTGAATTGGGTAGTTACATAATGTATGCTGAAAGAAGTTGTAAACCACACATAGAAATTGTCAGCATCTTGAACATAACCTTGGTTTAGAGCCTTTTCCCCATCTATCAATACAACTGGACTTTGCCCATTAGATACAACAGATATGGGAATAGTCATATTGCAGAAACCAGCAGTCCCATTTTCACCAACAACAGTAAAAGACACACTTGATAAAGCTGAAATCTCATTTGTCGCTATCCTTACATTCAAAATTTGGGAACTAGTCATATTTCCAGAGACCGCAAGATCTACTTTTGTACCACCATCCATTGTAGCTCTTACTTTTATCGCCATCAAAGTTGGAGTAGTCGTGGGCGGAGTTGTAGTAGGCACAGAAGTAGGTTTAGATGTTGGAGTGGGAGTACGAGTTGGTGTAGACGAATATATTGGAGCAGTTGTGGGTGCCGGACTAGCAGTGGGAGCAGCAGAAACCGCAAAGTTATTGCTAGTTCCACTGTAGGCACCGTCAGTAACTGTAATATTAACATCTAAACCAGAATCACTCACAATAACATAAGTTGACCCCAGACCATTTAAGACGGGACTCATCTTGTCAGGATTAATTGTCCCTGCAGAATACATCAAAGATGGCGTGCCAGTATAGTCTGTAACGTTGTTGCCAAACGCATCCTTTGCAATAAAAGATATGTTAAAAGCAGAACCAGCAATCTGAGAACTGACAGCACTAAAAGCGAACCCACTTAGCGAACCAGCATAAACCGTGAAGACATTACTTGTTCCAGTCATACCCGAACCTGTTGTATAAAGTGTAACTCCTGAACCTGCGCCTGTCACTGTTACCAAGCCTGTCCAAACACCACTTGAGAAAAATCCAGTACTAACTGGACTAACAGATCCAGTTGAGACATTCAAAGCGTTAGTTCCTACATAATTGGAAAGCGTATTATTCGAAGCGTCCTTAGCTGTAATTATCAATGTAAATGGCTTACCGGCAGTTTGAGTGCCAATTGGATTAAACACAAAGTGATCTAGCGGAGGAATATTTACTGTCACTGAAACTGCAGAAGAATTCGCCACTGCCCCGGCAGCATCCTTTACCTGAAGCATAAAACTCCAAGTCCCAGTGGCAGTGGCAATTGAAGTAACAAAACTGTAGCTACTTGACGTTGCACCTAAAACAGATGAGTAACTACCGCCAGAAGGTTTTGAAAACCACTGATAACTGTAAGGTGAAGTACCTGTGGTCACTGAAGACGAATTAGACAAAATACTGGTTTGAGCTTGAGTAATTACACCAACAGACGCAGACACGCTCGGAGCGGCAAGCATAGAATTCACCGTAACCGAGACTGTATTAGATTGAACTGTCACCGGAGTAGGAGCACTATCAGTAACCTTAACGTAAATCGTATGCAAACCCAACATAGCTGTGTAAGAATATGTTGAAGCAGTCTGCCCAGAAACAACCGCACCATCAAAATACCACTGATAAGATTTTGTGCCAGTACCACCTGAAACAGTAGCTGTAAAAAGCTGAATTTGACCAACATCCATAGTCAAAGAACCAACAGGAGACACACCCACTGTTGGCGAAGCATTTACAACAACAGAAGACGCAGAAGACTGAGTAGAAGTTTTACCCAAACTATCAGTAACCGTCACAGTAATTGAGTAGGACCCCATAGAACCAGCAGCATAAGTAAACGTCGAAGCAGTTGCACCACTCTGAGCCACTCCACCCACGTACCATTGATATGAAGAGTAAATACCTGAACCACCGCTAGCAATTGTGTTAAACAGTTTAGACTGCCCAACATCCATAAACCAAGAAACAGGAGATACAGAAACACTCAGAGCAGAATTAACCGTAACAGATACTGTGTTGGATTGAACAGTTACCGGCACAGAAGCACTATCAGTTATCCTAGCGTAAATCGAATGCGAACCCAAAGCACCTGTGTAAGAATAAGATGAAGAGGTTTGTCCAGAAACAACCGCACTATCCAAATACCATTGATAAGACAGAAACCCAGTTCCACCTGAAGCAGTCGCAGAAAACGTCTGAGACTGACCAACACCCAAAATCAATGGACCAGCAGGGGACACACTCACAGTTGGCGTAGAACTACCCGTAACCGAAACTGTGTTGGATTGAGCTGTCACCGGAACGTTATCAGTCACTCTAACGTAAATCGTATGCAAACCCAATATCGATAAGTAAGAATATGTTGAAGCAGTCTGCCCAGAAACAACCGCACCATCAAAATACCACTGATAAGATTTTGTGCCAGTACCACCTGAAACAGTAGCTGTAAAAAGCTGAATTTGACCAACATCCATAGTCAAAGAACCAACAGGAGACACACCAACCGTCAAACCTGTATTCACAGTGAGAAAAACAGCAGAACTAGTAGCACCATTATAGTTGGCATCTCCACTATAAATTACTTGAAACTGATAACTACCGGGACTCTGAGGAACATAAATCGCAGAAACTGAACCGCTACTTAGAGAAATTGCAGAGCCGATATTGCTCCAGCCTCCGCTTCCAATATTTACTTGGAAATTGGCAGTTCCAATAGGAACAGTGCCACCTCCGGGAATATTAACCGATATTAACACGGAAGTACCCACTATAACTGAACTCGAAGGATTCAAAGTTGGAGCTGCAATTGCCGGAGTAGCCTTATTTACAGTTAAGGTTCCAGATGGCAAACCATTTGTCCCAGAATTATAATTACCATCACCCTGATACACAGCTTGAAAATTATAGGTAGTTGCAGTCTGAGGAGTATATGATAAAGAAGCAGAACCACTCGATAACGCCACAGCAGAGCCAAAATTAGTAAATGAACCAGCTCCAATCTTTACTTGAAACTGAACATTACCTGTTGGAGAGGCAATCCCGCCAGGACCACTGACAGACATAGAAACCGTAACAGATCCGCCCAACGTAATTGGGCTATCAGAGGCAAAAGAGGTCGTACCAACTGTAGCCGTAGCCTTATTCACAGTCAAAATTGTCGAGCCTCCAGTTAAACTGGTGTAGTTGAGGTTGCCGCCATAGCGTACTCTGAACTGATAATTGCTGCCTGGTGCCGTCGGAGTATAAGACATAGAAGTCGCTGAGCCACCAACTAGCGCTACAGCTGTACCCAGATTAGCCCAAGTCGAACCACTGTTAACTGAATATTGAAATGTTACACTTCCAGTAGGCATGCCACTAGAACCAGAACCCAATATTGTAACTGAAGCAGCAACAGAACTGCCTAAACTTATAGGACTGCTCGGATTAAGAGTTGGAGCTGGAACTGTTGGAACAGCAGCTTTGGCAGTCTGCATATTCACAAATACGCAAATTGAAAGCAATATTAGAAATGATATTAACAAGATTTTTAATTTCTTCATCTTTCTTCATTTTGATTCTTCTTTTGACGTAAATTCAGACTGTTGCCTATAAAAATACATCGTTTAATCGACTTTAACTTTTCCTAATCGTAAACTATCAGAGTTTCACGGATAAAAAAAGAGCAAAGTAGATAAAAATTGATAGAATAAAATCAAAATTACAAATAAAAATAGCCAAAAAATGAACAAAAACTGTAAAACCTTTGAAAGTAAAGACTCTACAAGTTGACCAAAGAAATTTTATTTAAAACTTACTACGGTCAAAGAGAAAAGGTTCTTACAAATACTCTAGTGTAATAGAGATCAAAAACAATACACCAAGCCCTAACGCTAAGTACCGAAGCTTCTTCATATCTGAGACTAAAGTCTTTTCCCCAAAAACATAAGGTACAAGCTCAGCCGTTGCAAGAAGAAGGATTGCACTTACTGCTAGAAGCATACTCAAATCTTCAACAGCTAGAGGAATAAAAGAAATTTAAGCTTCCTCCATACGATAAACTATGACTAGGGTCCTTGTATCCTGGTTTAACGTATCTTCTTGAATGGTTATCGGCTTATCTGACGCTTTGGCAAATGCGCAAGCGAAAGCGCTAGCCAAAATGCATCCGATTTGTGAATGAGTTCGGGGTTGATTATTTCTTGTTTCCTGACAAAGCGTATTGAATATGCTGCCAGTGACTTCCAATGTTATTAGTTTATCTTCTGTTCGAACGTGAACGTCTTCTGCAAATTTTAATTTGTTAAACATTCTCTTCAGTAAACTCTGCATTTGAGGTAGAGTAATTTTCCTAAAAGACGAACCAAGTTCATTTTCAAACATTGAGCAAAGACTAAGTCCAGGAGGAGTAAAAAACAAACCGTTTTTTTTCCCAGTTAACAACTTATCGCTTGTTTCATCAGATGTCGGCAAATCAGTCCCAGGTTTCATAGGTACGAACACAAGGCTAGATTCAAAGTCTCGAAGGTTTTGAGGCGGCAAATACACTCCCTTTTCAGATAAATCAAATTCCATAAGGGATCGTTCAATGTTGCTTCCGTTTGCGCTTACAGAAGCCTTCAACAAGGAGAGAAATGCCCGTTTCGTCGGAGTGAAAAAGAGAAGCAGCACACTCCAAAAGGAAATAGAAACTCCCAAAATAGCTAGAAAAGATAAATTATTCAAGGCTGAGAGCACTATCATAACTGAACCAGTGATTAGGGCTAAGCCTATCATGAGCACTAAGAATAGATCTTGATTTGATTCTGATTTCATGATTTTCTGCATTAAGTAAAACCGTTATTTATACTTCAATTAATATTTTTTTGTCCCCAGACAAGTAAGGGTTAGTAGGAATTTGAATTGGCAGAATAAGAATCTTGCTCGTCTTACAGCAAGCTTTCTTCAATAATATACCTTTCAAATATAATAATTAGTCAGAGAGGCAATTCCTAACGAAATATTTTTTTCCAATGTCTTCAACGCTAAAGCTAAACATTTTCGTAATTAAATTCTATTTGCTACGGCAGAATTGTGTCAAGCGTCTGGAGATCTTCTCAACTTCACTTTCTCTTAGCCAAGGATATATAGGTAGGGATAGTATTTCCCCGCAGATTTTCTCCGTAACAGGTAATTTGTCATTAGTCTTGTATGCTTCCTGCAGATGAACAGGAATAGGGTAGTGAATCAGAGTTTGGATACCCTTGTTGATAAGATACTCTTGGAGTTCATTCCTACATTTATGCCTTATAACATACAGATGGTACACATGTTTCGCATAATCTCGTTCAACCGGCGTTATCAAATCAGCATTATTCAGAAGACCATCATAAAGTCGGGCAAGACTTCGTCTTTTCTGGTTCCATTCATCAAGATACCTCAGTTTTACCCGGAGAATGGCTGCTTGCATTTCATCCAATCGACTGTTAACGCCGACAAAATCGTGGTAATATCTTCTTGACTGCCCATAGTTTCTCATTTTCTTCAGCTTATTTGCCAGCTCTTCGTTGTTTGTTGTTATCATGCCTGCATCTCCGTAGGCTCCAAGATTCTTAGTAGGGTAAAAGCTGAAGCACCCGATGTCACCAATGTTCCCAACAACATGGCCCTTGTACTTTGAACCATGAGATTGGCAAGCATCCTCAACAACATACAGACCATACTTCTTAGCCAGCTCAGTTAAGGGATCCATGTCTACCGGATGCCCATAGAGGTGAACTGGAAGTATCGCCTTTGTCTTCTTTGATATTTTAGACTCCACTTTGGTCGGATCCATAGCATAAGTTGAAGGATCAACATCTACAAAAACCGGTTTAGCGCCGTTTCTAGTGATTGCATCAACCGAAGAGATCATCGTATGGGATACAGTGATAACTTCGTCACCTTGAGAGATGCCTAGAGCTTTTACCGCAAGATAAAGTGCATCAGACCCAGAATTGACTCCAACGCCAAATTTGGCTCCTACATACTTGGAGAATTCTAACTCAAACTTGCTACCCTCCTCACCTAGAACATACCAACCGCTTTTTAGGACTCTTTTAATTGCGGGCATAACTTCTTTGTTTATTGCTGCATACTCTCTTTTGAAATCGTTCATGTTAATCATTGCATTTCCACCATTTTGATTTTTTCAATTGCTTTTTGATAAATCAACTTCCCAAGAAATAAAAAAAGATACTACAAACGAACAAATGACTTCCAAACCGGTCAGTTTCATAAGCTAACCCCGTCATTTTCCATGAAGCCATCAGACTCCAGCTTCTTAATTTTTTGGTAATCAACAACAACTTCGTTCCAATATCTCAATATAACAACTTCTTTTATATCAAAACAAGGTTTTCCAATACCTTTCAAAACATAGTCACAAACCATTTTAGGTTCATTAAATCCCGCTAAAGCGCGCATTGCAGTTGTTCCAGAGCAACGAGCATTGAACTCAAAAACGTAAGGGATATCGTTTCTTAGCCTTAATTGAACATTGCACGGACCAAAAGGCTTCAAAACATCGACAACATTCTTCACAAAATTAGTTAGCTTTTCATCTTTTACAACAAAAGCCTTGTACGTATTGCCAAAACGAAGCTCACGCTTCATCAGGATGGCGCCAACACAATGGTTTTCGAAGGAAACAGTTCCACACGTATATTCGTCACCCTCGATAAACTCTTGAACCACATAATTATCCAAGTCCAATGAACCCACAGATTTTTCTAAATCCGCAAGGTTTTTAGCAAGAATAAGCCCTTGAGAAGCTTGGCCACCCGTTTTAGGCTTCAAAATTACTGGAAAATCAAGTTGGTAAGAATAATTTCTCAAGCTGAAAGTTTCAGGTGCTGGAAAATGGTTATTTTTCAAAAATTCAACAGTTTTTTGCTTATCACCACATAAGTTTACTATCTCAGGATCACTTACGACGGCTAATATTCCATTTTTCTCCAATCTATTCTTGTTATTGGAAAGGTGAATTAATTCCGCATCAAGACCAGAAAAGACAATTTTACATTGTGATTCATTGCAGATTTCAATGAGTCTATCGATAAACTTAGGATCTATGGCATTTAGACCTATGTAAGATTTTTTTGTGGCAAATAATCCCGCGCCCAACACTTCGCTATTGATTCCGACCGCAGAATAGTCAGTATTGTGCAAAGCTTTGATAACGCTCTGCCCTACAATTCCGCCAACAGCTGTCACGGCAACATTCATACAATGGGCTCCAAACGTACAAAAGCTATTTCTCCAGAGTTAATCAACACGTAACCTCTCTGCAAGCCTCGCCTTCCTTTAGTAATTGAACCTGGATTAATTATTGTTTTGTTGTTCCTACTAATTAGAACCTGCTCATGAGTATGTCCAAAGAAAGCATACCTTGTATCATCTCGCATCTTATTGAATAATTTTTGGAAGTCAGCATCTGTCCTCAGATACTCATCTTTGATTGAGTGTGTTATGTAAAGGTCATCATGCCAAATTTCCGTCGGAAGAGCCATTAGTAATTCTTTGTGTTTAGAGGTTAACTTGTTTCTAGCGTGGAGGGTCGATTTCTGGACCGCTGGAATTTGACTGCTTACATCTTCCTCTGAAACAGCCAACCTTTCATGATTCCCTATAACAACTAGATCTATATTATTGAGCACAAAATCGATGCAAGAATCTATGTCCTTGCCATATCCAATAATATCTCCGCAGAATATACTCAAGTCTACATCTTCAAGCACAGGAACTATATCATCAAGAGCTTTACTATTCGCATGCAAATCAGAAAAAACCAAAATTCTTTTCATATTCAGTCTCGCACAATTTACGCATAATTAATCCCAAATTCACCTGACACTATCCTGTGATAAACCTGCAACACTATACAATAACCCTCAAGACTAAAAAAGACCGCCTCATTCTTGTTCACAACTCGCAAAAATGTGTGCACAATAATCTGGAAGTTCATTACTAATTCTGTAGAACCCGCGTATTATCTTCTCATTTAAATTCATCATCATCGCGTTAGGCAAGGGCTTCAAAAATATGCCCTCCCAATTGGACACTTTGTAACCGCAACCTTTTAGCTCACTAAACAAAATCTCTCTATCGTAAACCTCTTTTTTTTGCCCATACATTTTGTCTCTTTCACTCAATTCATGAACATCCTTAATTAGCCCCATACAATACGCAATTTTTCTGTGCAAAGACAACGCATTTGGAACAACAATGTGCAACCTTCCAGTGGGCTCAAGCCAGCTTTTAATTTTATTCAAAACTCTTAGTCCAATCTCCTTGTCCAAATACTCAAGCCCCATGAAAAAAACCACGTCACTCACATCGCTTCCTCTGTATTCAAACTCTTGCCACAATGAATGATAAAAATCCACATGTAGGTATTGTTTTGTTCTCTCTTTTGCATAGTTTAAGTTCTTTTCCGACCCTTCAACAACAATAACCGTCTCACTTACACTTGCAAGTTTTTGTGTTATTAGACCTCGACTACAACCAAGCTCAATAACCTTCTTGCCCTTCAAAAATTTAATCAATACTTCAAAATCAAAATTTAAAAGCCAATAGTCAAAATCTTTTTCAGGAGATGTGGGATCATATTTTTCCCAAATTTCATCTAATTCCATAATCTACCACCTAAC
The DNA here is from genome assembly GCA_963804785.1 of Candidatus Bathyarchaeota archaeon. Taxonomy (GTDB): domain Archaea; phylum Thermoproteota; class Bathyarchaeia; order Bathyarchaeales; family Bathycorpusculaceae; genus Bathycorpusculum. The sequence continues at coordinate 611,135 of CAWDRR010000004.1, read as the reverse complement.
ACGACATTCTTCACCATACTACTATCCTTGTATATTAAAGCACATTTAAGATAAATGCAAGTTTGGCAGGGAAAACTAATTCCAAACACTATTCATCTTCCAAATGAAGGCGCTGATCCAATGGAACCTCTTTAACTACTCTCGCAGGAATCCCCACAGCAACCTTGTAATCTGCTATGTCACTTGTCACGACTGCTCCCGCCCCAATAACAGCCTCTTTGCCAATAGTAACACCCGCCAAAATCGTAGCATTCGCACCAACTCTAGCCCCTGACTTAACTTTGGGACCATCGAATTGATTACCCGTTCTGCCCATATACTTGTCATTAGTGCTTACAACTGCAGCGCCAAAGAAAACATGATCCTCGATAATCATATTTCCCGTTATTTCACATTGAGTCATAATCTTTGAATACTCACCTATTGTTGCCTCATATTCAACTGTCACAGCCTTTCCAATAATTACATGATCTTTCACAATGCATTTTTCTCTTATTGACGCTAAATCCGAAACAAAGCAGTATTTTCCTATAATTGTACCTGCATAGATGATCGCTGAAGTTCCAATAATTGAATTCTCTCCGATTTCACAGGGAGACAATGGTTCGTCGGTCTTGTGAACCAAAGTAGAAGTGATAGAAGGTCTTTTTCCGATTACAGCATTGTCAAGGATCTCAACGTTGTCGGATATTTTTGTGAATGGATAAATGATCACATTATGGCCAATTCTAACATTGTCACCAATAATTGTCTTTTCCATTACAACGACATTATGACCTGAAACAAATTCTTTTCCAATAATCGCAGACTCATCAATATATTTAGTCATTTATTTCGCCCGAATTTTCTTAAGAAGATAATGTTGGAAACACCTAATATTAAAAAAGGACTGATTCTTATATCTTAAATGTTCGAAGGATAAATTGTGAATCAACACCTAAGAAAAAACCGCATGAAGATAGCTTGACAGACTTGGAGGAAACAAATTTAGATTATTTTGGATTTCAGAAAGACTAAAAAGATAGCTTATAGGAATCATGAACTATTGCCCTTGCTCCAAACCCTTCTTTATGCCTCAGCAAACCGCCATTCAGTATTTGACCAGAGTTTTCCGTAGATCCCCCGAAATCAAAGAACGGCTTATTCTTATAGTAATCACCGATTAGGTAGTCAAAAACCAAATCCAACGCACCCAAATCCCAGCCTTCGTTTGAGTCAGCTGCATATTGAGCATGAGCCACATTCTTGCTTTCGAAGATTATCGAACCTGCAAGCATTAAATCATCTTTGAAGGAAGCAAACAGCTTAATGTTTTCCGGGAATCTCTCCGCAAGGCGCACTATCTCATTAACTCTATGGACAGGTCGTGCAGCGTGTCGTTCATACAATACAGTCTCCAGAATATTCATGAAGACTTCAAAATCAAAGCTACGTTTAACTACAATATTGTGGATTTTTGCTTTTTTTATTGTCCTTATTCTTTCTTTTGTATAATTTACGTTCTGTGGCATATGTATTGAAGAAATTACGTTTCTTCCGATTAGTTTTGCATTGTGGCGGAACAAAACGTACAAATCTTCTTCTGCCGGAATTATGTGATAAATGTAGGGCACAGTTTTATACATTAACTCTGTAAAACCTTCTTCTTTACAATGATCCACTAATTTATCGAAAATTTCCATCATAACAGGAGTTTTCATTTCATTATCCGATATTATCCCGCCAAAGGTTAATCCTTCATGACTGTTCAGAACATCATTGTTTTCGTTGGCTGGCATCAATCCGATTAGCTTCCCATTCTTGAAGAACATAAGGGAATGGTCCTGGAATCTGTAAGAGTGATAGTCCATGTAATCCCTATACAACAAGAAAGGACCGTTTTTTGAGGTAGAGACGAAATTATCCCACAGAGTCTTGTATTTGGGACTGTATTGGGTGACATCAATAGCAGGTTTACTGACACCGATTTCAGATATTCCAATAGTATTCTCGTAAAGCTCCATTGATTTTCCCTGAATTTGAATGCACAAATTTCACTTATAAACTATATTACGAATTCAGATATGTTTCTATAGCGAGACATAATTCACTCAAATTCACAAATTGAGACAAGAAAGCGTTTATTTCATATTCAGTTCAGAAAAAACAAATTACTTTCTAAAAACCTTAGTGGACCGGATGAAATCATTCACCAATATCCTTTAACACAATATTTCGAGAAAAAGCAACAAGTTTCAAATCATAATTGCCAATAAAAAACAAATGATCATTCAGGCGCGTTTTTGAGTAGAAAAGACTTCACTCATTGTATACAACCCAACTTTTTTCCTGCGCGAATATCGAATCAAACAACCATATGCTTTTAGGATTTTTCAAGGCGTTTAAATTCTTCAACAATCGAATACATTGTTTCAAACTTTAGGACACCCTGTTTTCTCTTTTTTGCGGCATGCTGCATCAAAGGTATAAGTCCTTTAGTAATTCGTTCGGCAGCTTTTTCTGAAGAGTCTCCAAGATTCCAAGGATGGAACCAAATATGCAAGGGAGCTCTATACTTAACAGCTAAATTAACGATCTTTTTTGAAAAAAAAGAACCATTGAAATCTGAGAAGAGACTTGGATGAACATTGAAAATACCACCACATTTCTCCACATACATCCCATCGCTGAATGAAGTTCCTTCAGCCCGAAAAGATGTATAGCCATATCTTTCGAGGAGTGACAAGTGCGCCACCTTATTTTTTGGAAAAACAAAACTCTTGGGCGTAATACCAAATTTCCTCAGTCCATCCGAAATCATTCTCAATTCTTCTTCGGCTTCAAACTCCGATAAACCTGTGAAGACTTTATGAGTGTATCCGTGTGAAGCAATCTCATGTCGAGTACTTGACTCTAATATCGAATCAAAGATCGAGTTTTCCACTTCCATCAATTGCCCTCGCAACGCAAAAGTTGCAGGAAACTCAAACTCGTTAAAAACCCGCAGAAGATGGGGAACCACTTGTTCCTCAATTCCACCAATAGCGCTCTCTGTAACAAAGTCATTAACGTTGCAGTCATTGCGTCCTCCATTTTTAACACCGACTTCTGGACTACCAACGTCAACATCTATAGAAATAACTAATGAAGCTGTATCAAATTCTGGCATTGGTCTCCTGAAGGAAAAAACAACATAATGAAAAAACTGAGACATAATCGATTTCAAATAGTCTTTGTTCATCAAGTATTACCCTCAGAATAATCCAGGAGCGCTATCGATTATGCAAAATGTTTGAGTACTAAGTATAGTCAGCATCTCCCTGAGTTATGAACCAATTGTGACGTTTGCTTGAACCCCGCATCGACCCTATTGCTTCCTGAATCGCACCTTTGGAGTTAACGTAACAAATGATATGTGAATCATCTTTAGAGCGAGAAGCAGATCTTCTGAGCAATTCATACCAATCAGAGAAACCAAACTTGCGCAAGATTGCACTATACGGATGCCACTTGAACATCCAACACCCTGCAACAGCTACACTTTGATTTTCGAAATGGCAGCATGCTGCAGAGATAAGAGAATGTGCAGCATTAGTCATATTTGGCAACGTCATTAAATCAATTATATTTCCAACCGAAAGTCTTCCAGTACCCTCTCTCTCAATTGACACACTTTTTTCCACATTTAAAACAACGTAGCCAACAATTTCCCCATCCTTTTCACAGACATATGTGGTGTAATGTTTTTCAGGATGCTTCAAATATCTCCAATTAAGGTAAGCCACGTCCCTTTCGACTATAACATTATTGTTCTCACTGCAAATTTTTCCCCAGAAAGTCTCAAATCTTGAATCAAAATCCTTTATCACTCTGACCTTTAATTCATAATTCGATCTTATTCTAGCCTTTTGTCTTCTAATTCTCTGAAAAGTATCAATTATTTCTAAACCTTTCTGTAGAAAAGAATTACTAAAATTTACTCTTTCTTGAAGCAAAGAATGAACTCGAAAGACATTAAACGTCTTTGGAATTATTAACATCGGAATGTACCCGATCCGCACCTGACCTTTGAAAGATATATCTGTAGGGAAAGCGTAAATAAGACTCACCCCCTCCTTAGCTGCCTCAGCTATGGCACCAACAGCAAGTTTCTTGAAGATTCCACCGCCTCTATAGGCATTGTCTACGGCAGCATCCACTGGTTGAGCGCCCATGACTATGGTTGATCCTATTCTGAGTTTCACAGGATTCAAAATGTAACACCCAATGATTCTTCCCTTATCTTCTGCCACCCATATTATTGGTGACCCATGAGGGTTTTTGATATATTTCCAATCCCAACTCTTTATTTTGGGGTAACCATTAAAGGTGGATCTCAATAATCCAAGTAGACTTGGCAAATCATTTTCTTCAAACCTACGGTAAACCACCATACAAACCCACCTTGCTAACTATTAAAATTCAGAATAATTTAAAACTTTATAATAAGTAACTTTGCCTGAAGTCTTCTACCAAAGGTATTTAATGAGCCAATATTTAAAGATGGTACTATTGACAAATAAAAAATGAAATCTTGCTTTGATATGATGTGTTGACTACTAATTCACAACTTTTTATTGAGAGTTGAGTCATATGTCAGGTTCATAACGAATAAATACATCACATATCTTAATATACAAGATTACAATCATGTAACTAAAGGAGTATGTACAACCCCACGAACAGAATCACAGTTTACCTATTAATCGTCTTTATGACCAGTTCATTACTCCTAGTTCCAAATTCAACCGAAAGCTCAATCACTGCACAAATATCAGTAACATCAAGCGGAATCATGCTAAGCACTCCCAAAGATACAGACGATTTCACAGTAAAAGCAACACATGTAAATCTCTGCAACATAATGCCCGGACACCCAAGCTACGTACCCAACTGGGCAAACCTACTACAAGGACTAGGAATCAACACCCTACGCATAGAAGACGGCGGAGAAGGAAGACTAGGCTACAACATAAACCTAGACGCCAACTGGGCACAAAACCTAATGAAAGTACTAGACACCATAAACCCAGACCGCACCGGAACAACAGGATACAAAATCTACTGGCAATGCTTAGGCGCTCCTTGGGAGAGTGAATTTGGAATAAACGACATCTACCGATCACCCGACGACGGAGCCAACGACGGATCCGGCGGAGTTGGACTTATGAACATAAACACAGTTAAGTTAATGATTGACAAACTTGCAGGAAACAACGCCCTAGGACACAACTTCATAACCGACCCACGCATCATCGCCTGGGCCGTAGGAAACGAATGCTCCGTTGGCACCTCAAACGGTTACGGCGGAGTAAACACAAACAGCGTCTATTCATGGCTAATTCAAATCATGGACTACATACGAAGCAAAGGAGCCCAAGTAATCGCTGATGCTCCATATGTAGACAATTGGGATATGAATTTTGCATTAACTGCCCCATTATTTTTTGGACATGCTAATTATATGGAGACACATGAATACAGAGTTCAAGAGTTAGCATCCACCTACAATTATGGAAACTTGCAGTTTAATTGGGCAGGATGGAAAACATATCTTCAAAACGTATTGACAGCACAAGTAAACGCTGCGAAAGCTGCAGGATTTGACTCAGAACATATAGTTCTTGGAGAATTCGGAATATTTCCAGCATACAACCCAGACTGGAACACAGGCATATACTGGACACAACAAACACAGGCTGATTACTACACCAACTACTTCCAGGTTCTAGACGCAGTTAGCAGCATCAAATGGACAAGCCCATTCTGCGCCTTCATGTCAGGAGCCTATCATTACGGATTCATAGCAGCACCATCAGGAACAACCTACCCAGCCTACAACGTAATAGCAGCATATTACGCATAACAAAATCAAGAAAGTAAGACAACAAACAGAAAGTTAAGCCATTAGAGCACGCAAGATTGCTCCTCTTTTAAAGAGTACTTCATCGCTGACAACTCTTCTTGTTTGTACTGCAAGTCTTTTTAACCATATTTTGTTAAAGAAAAGCAAACACCAAGTAATCCCGCGCAGATTGCCCAAAACAGACTGGGGTTCATTTCGACTTATGTGGAGAAATACCCATTTCAAGTTATAACTAACAAGTCCAGGAGTGTATTTGACCAAATTCTTTAGTGACAGGTTCTTAACCATTGTAACGATTTGGTTTCGATATTGCTGAAACATTAAGTAAGAGGGTCTAAACTTGGTTGTAGTAGCTGCTCCGACATGATATACCGTTGCAGAAGGAGCGAACACTACTCGATAACCAGATAACCATACTCTCCAACAGAAGTCACTCTCTTCAGAATAAACAAAGAAAAGTGGGTCGAAACCGTCCAAATTGTCCCATATTTTCTTTCGAACAATCATTGCAGCTCCTTTAGCGTAAGAGATTTCATCCATTTGGTCATATTGACCAACATCTTTTTCTAAAACTCCTCGTGAACGCGAATCGCCCAAAATATTCATTATTGCACCAGCGCTATCAAAAGTATCTGGTTTGTCCATGAGAAGAAGCTTAGCTTGAGCAACTCCAATTGAAGAATCTCTATCCAACACATTGACCAATTCACTCAATGAAGACGTTTCTACCATAGTATCGCTGTTAAGTAACAATAAATATTCACCCATGGCTTTGTTTGCTCCAATCCGATTTCCAACAGCAAAGCCAAGGTTTTTCGTCAAATCCAATATAACAATTTTGTTTTTGTATTTTTCAAATTCCTTTTTGATTCTTAAAACACTGCCATCCCTTGACGCGTTATCAACTATTATTATCTCATAGAATGGATATTTTGATTGCAACAATGATGCTACACACTTTCTTAAGTGCTCAAAGCCATTGTAATTGACAATAACAACAGATACAAAAGAACTAGACTTTACCATACGAAATCACAGTTTTAATTTCAGAGGAATCAAACTATTGCAAATAGGCTCGATAGCAATCAGGTCAATATGTCTGAGAAGCTTATTAATTCCGCATGCGCCACCCTTTTGAAAGAAAATCACTTATTTGCAGTTCCAGCAGACGTGGTCTAGTTGACCAAGGGTATATCGTTGTGTTAATGATTTTTTCAGCCCTATGCTTCACTATTAACTTTTCCAAAGTTTTGAAGTAGAGATTGTTGACTGCCCCAGTAGACAGATGAATAACTGACTGTGGCAAAACACAGACCTCTCGACATTTTTGAATTTCTGACAAAGCATAATCCACTCCATAAAAATGCCAATTGTCGCAGGTTGTCTCATCAAATTTTGAATCTGCAAAAACCTCGCGGGGAACTATCAACAGCAGTTCATCAAGCGTTCTCGTTGAAACAATCTCAGATGTAAATTTAGCAAAAATAGGCTCTTTTTTCCGCCCATGAAAAACATTTCCTCTACCATACCAAAAATACCATATTCTACTCAAATTAAGTTTTTCAAGCATATAATATCTAGCGCATGGCTCAAAATCATTGATAAACATCGGTTTTAGCATGCCTGAAACGCCAGCAACTCCCAAGTTGGAGACTGTGGAAAGAGATTGTTCAGCTTCTTTCAACCAATTGACACTTGGCAACAAGACGTCCTGATGAATAAACATTAAAAAATCACCCTTAGCGTTGGCACTTCCTTCATTATAGGCTTGAGCAGCCGACTTGTAAGAAGAGTCCCTATTGTCGAGCAGAATCAAATCATAAATAGTATTTTGACAAGACAGTCCTCGCAGTAAGAACTCTCTTGCGGTGACATCGTTATTAACAATTGAAATAATAGAGATCATTTGTTTCACCTAGTTGAAATAAAGCGAGTGCACAGATACAATACAGTTAATAAGGAAGGACTAGCCAAAGTCATTGCTTATTCTCAACTCTTCACCGTTGTTATGTTTCCAGCTTCTCAGTGGCCACCAACATGACATATAAAATCCAGAAAAAGCACTAAACACTTCTCAAGCTAATTCTTATGAATGGTTATGGACCGTCTTTTTCAAAAGATAAACTGCGTTTTTTAGTGTTGGCAAAGTATGGGTATTTAACAAAATCTTCAGGAATCCCTTCACCCATTCATCTTTTGAGGCGTATCTACCATGCTCAACCAACATCAAATCTAAATTAAATTGCTGCAACGGGTTTTCAAGAGCGGCAGCCTGAAGACCCGCCCAAAACATGTCGGTTTCACCAAATGAGATATTCGATGAAACTGCGACTTTTGGAGCATGCTTAGATGGCAAGGATTGAATGAGTTCATCTAAGAAATGATTCCATCCTGGAGGAAAATGAATACTTTCGATGCTCCGCTTGACCTCCACGATCCTCTGATCGCGGAGAGATGACTGGGCAATCATGCGTTCAATCGAGGTCATGAACTCTTCAAGGGATTGAACGTAGAGACCAAAATTGTCAACCGCTATATCATCTGACCCATTTAGAATTGGAGCTTCCGGGACACGCAAACCTATGATTGGTACGCCTCGAGCGCCTGCTTCCAACATAGCCGTCAAGCCTCCTACTGGAAAACCTTCAACATAGATATCAGCAGAGGCATAAAAGTCATGCAATCTTGACCAATCAAGTATGCCCATCACCTTAATTCGCCCTTGTACACGAGCTGATACTTCAGCCCATCTCCGATTTTGTCGTGGACCGATAACGAATAGAACTACCTTCGGGTTCCGCCTAAGAATTTTTTCCATAGTGCCAGCAAAGTTATAATCGCCAAAAGGTGTGTATTTGAACTCGCTTCCAACTGTAAGAAGTACAATTTGGTCTTTCTTTATGTTCAATTGTTTTCTAACAATTTCGTAATCAGAAGTCGGATTTGCTTTTAAGATCGGAATTGGCAAGATTTTTGAATTCAGGACGCCGCGGCGACGCTTAGAAATATCTTGTCCTGTAGGACGAAGATTCGCCACAGCATCAGCTATGCTAGCTCCCAACCAAAACGCGTGATCAGCATGATTAAGAATAATAACCGGTGGCCCTCCTGCCACACCAAATGCTACAACCGGTATAGCGTCAGAAGGGTGAACATGGAGAACAACTAAATCAGCCCAATCTCTACTAAGTTGACGCAGCAAAAAAGAACGAGTAAGAAGATTTTGTGAAAACGGCGCCAATGATTGCCAAGTGCCTCCAGATGCCACAATTGACGAAGCTAAGTCGTCAGGTAAAGAACCCTGCTGGACAGTCATTAGGACACTATTAATAGTCGTATCCAACGTATTTTTTATCCAAGCAGAAACAAGACGGGTATGACCGCCATACTCAAAGCCTTCAGTCATCACATGAAGAACATGCTTCTTGTTTGTCCTGGCACGCTTGAAATGGATCTTTTGATCAAGTTCTCGCACTTCCCGTTGATCACATAATCTATTCGCAACCTCGAGAAGTAACGATTCCAAGGCAACACTATAGTAAAAACCTGGATGCTTGTACAGGGCTAAATCAGCACCGATCTGTGCCCAGCCAATTGCCGAATTTAGTTTACCTTTTTTTAGTGCTATCTGGGCTCTAGAAACAGCTTTTTCAAACAATCTCCTATTCTGAACTAGACGTTTTGTTGAATTTTCCAATTTTTAATCGTTCCTCTCGAGTTAGTGAAGGCTAAACTGATTAATAGTTATTAATTTTGGTAGTTTTACATTCTATGTTGAGATATAAGCCTATCTCCGTGTCCTCTTGACCAAGGAAAATACCCATTAGTTGCAAAATCTCTTTTTTGTATGTGCAATTGCACCAAAACTTTGCAGATTTCGTTAATAGCGCAAGCAAAATGAATAGCTAAATAGAGAATTTATAGGAATCATATACTACTGTTCTAGCCCCAAAACTTTCCTTATAAGCGATTAGACTAGAGTTTAGCGACTGCTGCAACATTGAAGTCCCAAAATCTAAGTATTTTTTTCCTTTGTAGTGGTTAACCAGATAATCGATAATAATATCGCCGGCTCCGATCGAACGTCCAGCTAGTGAATTGGCAACGTATTGCACTTTGGCCACATTTCTACTTTCGTATATCAGAATACCTGCCAACATAACATTATCTTTGAATGAAGCGAACAGTTTTATGTTGTTTGGAAATCGGCTTGCCAAAAGTTGCATCTCGTCAACCGAGTGGGTGGGTTTTGCGCCATGCCTCTCCATTAAGCTCACCTCAACCAAATCCATGAAGCACTTCAGCTCCAAGCTTTCTTTGGTAATTAAGTCGCTTAGTTTGGCTTTCTTTATGGTTCTTATCCTTCTGTTTTCAAACGGAAAGAGTTCAGGAAAATAAATTGCAGATGAAACACTTCTGCTTACAATTTTAGCTTGATGGCAAAACAAAGCATACAGATCGTCTTCTGCAGGAAATGAATGGTAGATATAAGGAATAGCTTTATAAAAAATTTCTTTGACACCTTCTTTTCTACAATGTTCAGCAAGGGCTTCAAAAACCTCCAACATTAACTCAACTTTCATTTCGTGGTTTGAAATTACACCACCAAATGTCAATCCTTCATGACTGTAGAGCACCCCATCACGCAGGTTGGCAGGCAAAAGACATAGTAGTTTTGAATCTCGGAAAAACATAAGCGAATGATCAGAAAACCTATCAGAGTGATATTCCATATAATCTCTGTCAAAAAGGAAAAGACCATTTCTTGCAGACGCAACGAAGTCATTCCATATGCGTTTTAGACCTGAGTTGAAAACGCGTATTTCAATTAACTTATTTTCACTATTAATAATGCTTAAATCGCTCCTACGCTTCTTTTTGCCTTTGAAAGAAGTTAGAATAAAGTGATTTATAACTTCCTACTTATTCTCAGTACTCATTGAATTTTACAAAATTTGAAAATGAAGCATTTGTCTCCTATTTCTGGTCGCTTAATCTACATTAATAGTTATTTAGATAAAAATACAAAGAAGTGATTAACAATTTATTTGAACAGGTCAACTACCAAAAATTATCATTTATCTTTGCTCTTTAAAAAACTCTGCAGTTCACCGCTATCAACCATTTTTTTGAAAACTTCGTAATCTCTGATGTAATCATCTTCAATGTAGATGTCAGAAGCCAAAGCAAGTGCAACGGAGTTAGAAGAGAAATTCTCAAGCTCTCTCCACAAGCCAGGTGGAATAAGCAGACCGTAGTGTGGTCTATTAAGGAAGAACGTTTTCTTTTCTTGCCCATTATCCAAAACAACATCAAAACTTCCACTTAATGCAATCATCATCTCATATAGAGTTTTGTGAGCATGTCCGCCTCTAGTCGCTCCACTGGGAACATCATAAAGATAGTAAACACGTTTGATCGAAAAAGGTATGTGGTTATTTCCTTCAATAAAGGACAAGTTACCTCTCGGCTCAGAAATTTTGGGAAAATTAATTATCAAGTATTTATCATCAACCACAACTTGCCACCGCTTTATATCTTATTTCCTCAAGTATTTAACAATGCCTAAACACCTGGATTATGACAAAATAATATCAATAGGGTTAACAAACATCCAAAATTATTCAAATTTTTCTTTTGCCAGTCTCCGATGTTCCTTTCAACTGAGTTGAAACATTCATAAAACCTGGTGCGTTCGTTCTAGCTGTATTCACATAGAAGGTTGCTTGTATTCCCCTTTCCAGAAATAGTGGAATGGTGATATCGTACTGGGTTTGCCAACCTTCATCAAAAGAATAGACAAAACTCCTTTAGCCACAAATGATACGTCAAAAACGCTAAACGAAGAATCCAATAACAATAAAAACAGCACAGCAATAATTTTCTTTAACATAAATACTGTCTACTTTAGCTGACACCTTGAAAGAACTTCTATTATAGTTATACTGTTAAATATTTTTCAAACTTTCTCATCAAGTTTATTAGCATTATGATATTGGTATTACATAATAAGAAGTAACTTAGGGCGCGCCAAATTTTAATAAGTTATTAGATTGATTTTTGGGACCATGAATTTAAAACTTAAGCATTGCTTAGCATTTGTGAGGTTCTTGCTCAGAGGTCGCAATTGCTGTCAGAAAGCTTCGCGCCATGTTCTCATAAGAAAAAGTTCTTGCAGTTTGAAAGCCATTGATAATCAAGTTATTTCTCTGACTACAATTTTCGACTAAAGATATCACAGCCTCAGCAATAGCCTTTGGATCATTTGGAGAAACTATTATGCCATTATTATTGTGCTTGACATATTCTCTTATTCCAATATTATCAACTGAGATTACTGCGCAGCCGCAAGCCATGGCTTCTAGACCCGGGAGACAAAAACCTTCCAGCACAGAGGGTATGACAAAGATTGAAGCGGTATTGTACAAGTTAAACAGTTCGTTGTCGTCAACAAAACCTCTTTGGTCAATACGGTTAGGAAGTATTGTAGTCTTACCGTAATTTCCAAAGGTAATAATATTGATGTCTTTTCGTTGTTTATCAATGATCTTTATGGCTTCCAAGGCGATGCTTGCTCCTTTATCACGCTGTGCTCTTAGTGGAAACAAAACTGTCTTTCCATCTCTCTTATCTAATGGGGTTTTCATATAGTATTTACTTGAGTCTATCCCTAGCTGTACTTTTTGAGGGTTATCTTTGCCAAATTTTCTCAGGTCTGTTTCGTTTATCACTAATTTTTTGAGCGGAAAAGAAAAAGTCTGAGACACTAAGTTTGTATCTATGCCTTGAATATAATCGCTTAAGAATTCATGCGCACAATATTGAATTAGAGTGTATTTTACATTCTCAGTGTTATAGTGGTTTACAAAATATGTCGTTTCCCAGGCAGAAGCAATTATTCTCTTAAAAGACACTTTTTTTAGCGATTTAGGATTTAATATTGATATACCATTAAGGGTACGTTCGTAATTTTGAGTTCTTTTCATAAGACGGTTCCGAAAGATGAAACCAACATTTGATTTCAAAATATTTATTGTCGCGCTAAGACTAACATATGGCAACAGGGAAGGATTGCGCGTCACTTTGTAAATAAACCGATAAGGATTTAAGAAAAGTACCCAACCCACGTTTAATCCCTGATCTGATAATCTCTTTGCTATTGAATAGAGAATCTGACTTCCACCCGAAGTATCTGTTGGGACAACAGTTACGACGAAAAGAAAGTCAAATTGTTTCCTTTTGTCTGAAACCATCTCTTAATCACCATTTTTAGGTCAACTAATAAACAGTAAACGCACCCTAAAGCAAGCTGCAATCTCATCTAATATGACGAAAGCGTAGTAAATATAAACGAAATCATACAAATGTTATTGAGTTAATTATAAACGCACTGGAGCGCAAAAATAATAAGCCAACAAAAATCGGAGTTACAGAGACGGAACTGGCATCGTAATTATCTCACTAAAACCATTGTCGTATATTGTGCTTAATGGTTTTGGTCCTAATAATTCTGAGAGGTTACCCAGTCGATAGGAGTAAGTTATTAAATTGTAAACTGTATTCAACTCTCCAAGATATACAAATTCGCCATACTTTGGTGAAATAATATCATAAATTGGATCTGCGTTCTCTGGATCGATTCCACCATAAGCAACTAAATTGTTAATAACACTCGAATCAGCATAAACCACCAGATTTGACTCGTTAGTGTGCTGAGATAACCATTCTGAACTTTTCACTTGGTGATCTGATACATACCAAAAGTCAAGATATAACCTATAACCAAGCCTGTATTGACTTAAGGGCAGAGACCAACTTACTTCATCAGCAACCTCGTAGATTAAATTAGTTTGGAATAAGAAATATGAGCCTATTAACGAAGTCATTAAGATTAAGCTAAAGATTTCAGTTTTTCTTTTGGCAGCAACTCTAAAAAGTTTCGCGGAAAGTCTAAAAAGTTCTATGCAGCCTATGGCAAGAAGGGGTGCTAAGAAAAACAAGAATACGTGATAGAATCTTGTCATGTTGAACGATGAGGCAAAATTTGGCACCAAAATACACATTACCATCAGCAGCAAGCTTGCTAAACAAGGAATGATGTATTCAAAATCAAAATCTTTTTTCTTCCTTTTGAGCAACAATACAATAAATCCAATTACGATTAGTAATTGGGTTGCATACGCAATTACCCTGCTCACATTGTATAAAGGTGATGATATAGCGCCCGATGCGCCTAATCCTTGCATTACGGTAGATCCTCTGAATGAAGGATTGAAAAAATCGCTAAAACCACCAATAATCCTTGTTGAACTTGAGGAAATACTCAGTATGTTTGCAGAAGAAACTGTAATAACAAACCACGAAAACATTAAAACAAGAAAAAGAACTACCATGCTCAAACTGAGGTTTCTGATTCGTTTTTTGGTCAAGTAGCCGATTATCCACCATAATGAAATCGAGAAACCAAAAATTAGGGCAAGTGAATAATGCGAATCTACCAAGCAAAACCCGAAAATGAAAAAAAGAATTTTTACGTTTTTAGAGCTTAGGTTCTTGGAAAAAAGGAAAAGAAACAACAGAACAAAAAAAACTTCAGCAATCATCTGTCTTGCCAAACTAAGCATATCAGTATAGAATGTTGTTTGGCTCATGAAAAGAAAAACAGCAAGAAAAGCTACTGTAACTCCAAATTTCCCTCGCCACAACAAATAAAGCGCCATTGGCACTACCGCAAAAAATAGAGGATAAACAATCTTAAAGATCCACGTTAAATCCATATTCAAAATGTTTGAATATATCTTGGGAAGAATAGTAACACTAAGCATGCTGTAGAATCTACCAAGACCTACATCGGTAAAGGAAGCAGAAGAATTCCAAAATCCTGTGTCTTTAGTTAAAGATGCAACATAGTACTCAACTTTTATGTCAAAACCTTGAACATAATTTGAAATAAGCGAGTATTGAGAAAGTAGGGTAATAGCTAGTAAAAACACTAGTATCAAATGAAACTTTGAAGGAATCAGCCGCTTAGAAAAAACCGCTACTACAAACACTGCCAAAACCGCTAATAGATCCAAAATCAATATAGAAGTGTTTCCAGTTACGTTCGCGAAGTAAGCGCCCACGACACTTGAAACTGGAAGTAAACATAACACAAAAAACCTAATAACCATGCCCTTTGTTAATCCAACGAGTTGTAAATCTTTCGAACCCCTGAAATAACACGTCAAAGTTCCCAAAAGCACAAAGCCACTAAAAATCAAAACCAATAAAGAAGGCTCAAGCGGCTGCTTAATACCAAAAATAGAACCTATTTCATTTAAAGCTAACCCGACCAACATTACAAAAGCTAAACTTAGCCCCACCGAAAAAAGTATTATCTCAGCCTGTCCCAGATTATCCTGCTTCAACAGTTTCATGAAGACAAAACCGGGTATAAAAGTGAGATAAATAAAACCGATAACTTGCCGAACAACTGGAATGTCAAAAAAGAAAGATACGTAAAGCGCTACTTGAAGAGCTAAAATAATTGCCACAAAAGCCGGCAACTTTGACAATACCGTTGATGATTTGTTCAAGTAGACACCTCCCAATTTAATCAAATACTGAAACCAGAAAATAAACAGCCCGTGCAAAATGGCTTTGAGCTGACTTCTATTAACGCAACCATTCGATATCCGCCACTTTCACAAGCAAAATTAAGATAGTACTCATTATGAGTTGGGCAAGACCCTGCATAGAAATTCATAGTATTGCCTTGCTATTACCCGTCGATCAAACTGTGATTCAGCAAGACGCCTTCCATTCTCACCCATCGCAATTAAAGCGCTAGGTGCCAATATCCGGGCTTTGATTATTGTTCTAGCAATTGATTCCGCAGATGGTTCACATACAAAACCACAGTCGAATTGTCTAACAAAGTTTGCCGTTTCATCTACGTCTGTCACAATGACTGGCCTTCCAGTAGCTATGTATTCTGCGAATTTAGTTGGAAAAGCCATCTGGGTTGCACAATGTCTACTTCGGGGGATTATTAGAAGATCAGAGGAGCACAGTTGTTTAACTATTTCATCCCTACCTAGCGCATCGATAAGTTCAACCTTTCCAGCAAGAATTCGGTTTAATTTATTTTTTAAAGCATAGTCTTCTTTCCTAAACCCGATTATCCTAAACTTCACATCAGTCTCCTTTATCAAATTGGCAGCTGCCACAAGATTGTCTATTCCCTGCCATTTTTGGAAAGCTCCAGCATACGTTACAACAAATTGTTTGCCATTGGAAGGCAACTCCATCGGCTTAAACAGTTCAGTATCAACTCCATTTCGTATGACCACAATTCTACTCGGGTCAATTCCTCTTTGCGAAAGTCTATCAAAAAGTGGCTGTGAACATGTGATAAAAAAGTCGGCATTCCTGTTAGATATTTCTTCAAGTATAAGACCTTGCAAATAACTGAAGTCCGCATTAAGATCAAATTTGCCATTCTTGAGAAGAAGGAACTCTTCAAGACATCCATGAATATCATGAACAAGCGTAAAATTACGGAGTTTCCTAATAAGACCCAAAACATAGCAGACAGCACTGGTACCCCCGTGAACTATATCATATCCGTCTAGCTCTCTCAATATCATAGGGATATTAAGAACTTGAATCAAAGTGGGATCCTTAATGAAGTAGTCACCTAAGTACAGCATTCCAGTAGTAGCGCCACATTGACGTAGCCCCTCTTCCAGATTAAGCAACCTCTGGTTCATTGCACTTATTGAATTCGAAACGCGCCCGCGCGAGGTAGTAGACACAAATAATATCTTCATACAAGTACCTCTTACTACAAAATCTACTGCAAGAGAATGACCCAAAAATATAGAACGCCTAAGCCGGGTTAGACATCCAGAAATAGCTTATCAAGATTTCTTTTTTGTTGAGTTTAGCATTTCTTCTTTTTGCTATATTGTGAATATTCTTTTTGTCGTAAAGCCTACTAACGCTAAAATTCTCCCATTACAAAAACATCTGTAGCTACTTTGCTAGTTGCTTATAAATTCTCAAGTATTCCGAAGCCACTTTTAATATGTCATATTTGTTTGTGGCGAATCGTTCTATTTCTTTTCCCATACTTTCCAAGTCAGCATCTCGATAAGTAGATTCTATCTGTGTCGCCATTTCATCAATATTATTTGCAAGAAACCCATACTTCCCATTTTCTGTAAACTCACGAGCAAATGGCAAGTTAAACATAAATGGAATCTTGCCTAAACACATGCATTCCAAAAGACCCATAGGACAAGCTTCATTCAAACTGGGAACAACGACAAAAGTTGATTTTCTCACAGCTTCAACGAACACTGACCGGTCAACCTGACCAAACATAATGACATTATCCAGCCCAAGATTTAGAATCTTCTTCTTGACTATAGCAGATAAAGGTCCAGCACCGTAAATCTTAATTTTCCAATCGAAATTACGCCTTTTCCGAAGGAGATAAGCCAACTCCAACAGCTGAAAGACTCCTTTAGTCCAATAAAGACGACCGCCAAAAACTATCGTTGGGTTTTCATTATCAACACCAGAAGCGCTTGATTGTTTTGCTCGCAATTCTTCTAAATCAATTCCGTTGTGTATGAACTGAAGTTCACCATTCTTTTTCTTCCCAAAGTCATGTTTCATTCCATCCATTAAAGTTTGAGAAACAGCTATGGCAGAATCTGACCTAAAGTACTCTTCTCTATAACCATACTTCCAATAAGGATAACCAACAACGTAAGTAAAGAAATCATAAAAAGCCCCACCACTAGTAAGAGATGGAATAGTCAAATTTCGCAGCATTTTTGGACTAATGTGAAATGTCACCATAATTGGAGCAATTCTATGAAGAGTCAAAATTGCAGGGAAAGCCGATCCACTTTGAGCATGGATCACATCAGGAGACTGAGCTGACGCATGAGCATAGAGGCGTTTCATATTAAACAACTGAAAGGAAACGCTTCTTGGAGGAATACCAGGATAAGTAAATCTAGCAAGTTCAATCTGCGTTTTTCCTGAACTAGAGAAATCGACTGCTTTCATCATATGTGAGTAAGTTGGACGACCCGCCATCACCGTTACTTTAACCCCCAGTTTTGAAAGCCCTAAAGCTAGAGTCTGTGCAAAACTGCCTATTCCTCCAAAAACATACGGAGGATACTCTTGAGATAATATGACTACGTGCATTTTTGCGACTCCTTCAAATTTCGAAAACTTCAAACACTCATACGTAAAGCTGCTTTGATTAAGTGGATAACTGGATTAAGGTCTAATTATTTTTCTATGAAAGGTGGAAAAACATCTCCAGTAAATTTTGTATAACTTTTTAGAAGTCTAATCTGCATTTTCATTATCAGGTTATGCTTGACGTGATTGTAGCGTGGGAATTCTTTCTTAAGATCGGCAAGCTTAATGTCTTCAATTAGCGAAATATTTTTTGTGTTACCAATCTGTTCTTTTGCTGCAAGGTTAAGATGAGCCACTCTTAGTGGGTTGAACCCCATTATTCTTGCCGCTATAAAATCAGTTGCTAGAGCGTCATCTCCAGCCAAAACAACCCCTAGTTTCTTGGGGTAAGATCCCTTGGCTACAAGACCATCAACAACTACTATATCCGACTTAACGACTTTATTTATTCCTACTATCACATGTGAAAGTATTTTGTGATAAGAATATTTTCTTGGTTTTGAAATAGCACCAAACATATTTTTAAGAGCACAGGTAGTTCCCACAAAATTGTGGGTCTTAAGCTTGGGCAGGTTAATTATCAAATCAGAATTCAGAAGAATGTCGTTAATAGGCAATGAAAAGTTTTTCTCTCGCACCGTGACAGGCACATCACGTATTTCACCTTGGCTCAAGTTTATCAGATTCACAGTTTTCTTATTACAAAGTCTGTCATATCCTAAGACTTTGAATGCATACTTTGTTTTCATAGCAGAAGCATCAGCTTCAGCGACCGAAATATCGATGTCTCTGCCTATTTTCAACCGTAACCAATCTATAACCGCAGAAACCAAACGAGGGTCGGTAGTCTCACCTGTTGAATAATCCCAGTAGTAACATAGATTGGGTTTGATAACCACCGTCCTGATCTTTTTACTAAAATCAAATTCTAACTTGTCAAGGGCTTTTTCTGTTGCATTATAAATGTCATCTTCAGTAAAGTGTGGAGTCTTGATTTGTGTTAAAACAACTTTTGTCATCTATTCACCAGAATTTTGTTTGTAAACCGTATCAATTAGGCTAATAACGTCTAATTCTTTTTTCACAGAGATTGGAAATTCTGTTCCTTTATTCAATGCTTCAAAAAAGAGATTCAGTATCTCATAGTAAGATCTATAATAATATGTGTAGCTAAGATAGTTCGTTTTCTTAAAAATGATTCTTCTTAAAATATTCTGAATTCCTTCTTTAACAGCATTCACACGAAGATCTCTAGGAGAATATTTGTCTGTTGAATCATATCCAGCGGTCCCGTGAATATTAACTCTGAAATTGAAGTCTGGAAATACTGATTTTGAGAACCATCCGACGTTAACAATGCAGGTTACACCTTGAACTTTCGATTTCAAAACAACTGTTGCCGAATCTTCCACAGGCAGGTTAAACCTGTAGCCTAAATTCGAATAGGTTACTTCCAAGTCGCCAAACAACCAAGAAAATATATCAATCAAATGATAACCCAAATCAATTAACGCACCTCCACCTGCGGTTTCCTTGCTTAACCACCATTCAGGAACTGGCGCCGGAACAGCACCATGCGACATAGGTCCGCTTAAGATTAAATCTGATGTCGCAATAACTGCGTCACCAATTCGTCCATCATCAAAATTGTTCTTCAACTTTTGCACACAAGGATAATAACGATAGTTAACTCCAACTGTCATACGAACATTTTCTTTTTCTACTTTTTGAACCATCTCCTGAGCTTCAATATAATTTAAAGCCATAGGCTTTTCAAGAAAAATACTCAACTTCTTTTCCGCAGCATAAAAGACACAATCCTTCTTAAGAAAATTGGGCAAAGAAACTATCACTGCATCAAGCTCTTCCGCATCAATCAGCTTAGTATAATCGTCATACGTTTTCACATGGTATTTTTCGACTGATTTTCGATTAGCCTTGCTTTTATCCGCGGCAGCAACCACCTTAACACCGTCTATACGCAGGGCATTCAATAGGTGAAGTTTTCCCATATTTCCTAAGCCTATAATTCCAATATTCTGCATTGAACAATACTCCTCTTGTTACAAAAATCTATATTTCGGGTTTATTTTATGATGCTTTTAACAATTAACTAAACTTAGAGTTATTCCTTTTGTAAAATCATCAATTTTTTGAAGCCTCGGTATCTTTTTGCATGAATCTTTGAGAGCTAAATCAAATCGTAAGCAGCCAAATTTTCCCTAGTGAGCCAAACCCTATCTTCAGGTTGAGCCCAAACTGAAAATTTTTGCCCAAACACAACTGCAAAAATTGAAACAAAAAGCAAAATGTTATTTTCGAAAATCTGGTAAAAATAGAACCGTACTTGAGGTACAAACAGCAGCAAAAAGAAAAGCAAAAGCATCGGGTAAGATATCACCAAAGATGCTGTTAGAAAAAGAAAAATTACAAATGCAATTGGTGAAAATAGGTAGAGAATCGCGTTGGGTATTACTGTACTTTTTGCTGACTTGACTTTTCCCTTAAACAGCAATTCAAAGTATTTCGCAAACACTCTTAAAAGTTGGTTAATTCGCCTAAGCTTGACACTAATTTTCCCTCTGAAAGTGGCTGGGAAACTTGAGTAGAATTTTGCTTCTTTTACAAGCATAGCGCGATAATTCTTTTCAATAACTCCAATTATTGTGCCACAATCATCTGAACCTGTAATGTAAGGGTCAAACTTATCAAGAGCTTCTTTCTTAAAAGCGCTAAAGCCTCCCTCGAAAAAAACAGTTGACCCTGCTTTAGATTCTCCAAGCCTTAGATAATTTGCTGATTTTAGGTAGCCTTCTTCCATTCGAGTGATCCAGGTTTGATTTGAATTGAAAAGAATCTTGGGTCCACCGATAGCGCCAACAGATGGGTCAGCCAAATAGGGCAATGATTTCTCAAGGATATCGGACGGCCAAAAGCAATCAGCATCTGAAATTACAACTATTTCACCTTTGCAATGCTTCAATGCGTTGTTTAGAGCATAGGATTTTCCTTTTCGCTCATTCTCAACTATGAGCTCGATGTTCAGGTTTTTTCGCTTTTCTGAAAAAGTCTTGATTATTTCAACAGTTTTGTCAGTGGAGTTGCTATCGACAATAACAATTTCCAACAGGCTTTTGGGATACGTTAACCTGCTTGAATTTTCCAGCTTATAACCAATTATACCAGCTTCATTATATGTTGGAATTATGATTGAAACGCTAGGCTTATAGGCGTTATCGATCTTTGTGGGCCAAGAAGCATTAGACTTGTGTTTCATGTACAAAAAAATGAACGCTGGAGGTCCAAGTGCTAAAGCCCCGAACAAAAACCAGATTATTAAGAAAAAAAGCATTAACTTCACTCATTTAAAAAAAATCAAACGTATTTTATAAGCTCAGTTCTTGTAATAAAAAACACCATATTTAATTAGAGAGAAGCTCTTGCATTTATCCTATTCCCAAGAAATTTAAATGTTTCACATGCTTGACTTTCCTTGGACACACCAACCACAATATGACTTACGTTCGGAAGATTTTCGATGTATTGAACTGCATCAAAAGGTCTTAGATATCCAGCCGCTAAAACACTCATAGCAATTATTTCTGTTTGCGGTATTTCTTTCAAAGTTTTTTCGCATTCAGCTTGAGAAGGATTCATTTGAAAACCTATTTTGTTAAATGAACAAGTAATTATCAAGTTGTTCATGTCAATGTGCCATTCTTTGAACTTTTGAACAAGATACGGGAAATTTCTTGTTTCAAATCCTGGTCGAGTTTTAGATTTCGAGAAAAATTTAATGTAATATTTGAAAAACCAATCCAAGTCAAGACCTAAAGCCATGTCTGTTATCACTTCATGAAGCAAAACTGACTTTAGTTTTGCGCCTTTTCCAGCAGCAGATTTTATTCTGGAAATCTCATAGATAAGATATATCCTAAGAAATGCTTTTGGATCAGCCCTTATCAAACCTAACACACTTGGTGCAACAGTTATTATATTTCTTGAAAAAACAATATCCCGAGCAACTTTTTTGGCTAAACCTGAAATACCGCCAATTCTTGTGGCCAATCGGACATACTCAAACGCATAGGGAACGATTGCATATAATTCAGGCTTTTCATCTTTATTTAATGTCTTCAGAATTGAAAGCGTCTTTTCGCTGACCGAGAACATAAAACCATTAGCACCATTTTGAAGAGAAAGTTTTACCAATTGAGCAGCATATTCTGCGTTTGACGGATCATTCATTATTGATCGTTCACGTGCTCTTTGCTGAGAAAGATGACTTATGCCGTGAAAAGCATTGTCACCAACCAATAATTTTAATTTTTGTTTATTCATTGGCTTTATTTCTCACCTGTTCAAGTAAATAATCAACTTTTATTGCTGTTTGAAAGCTCGGGTCGGACTTGCTATTAAGAATTATTGACTTAATGAAATGGTCATTTTCACGAAAATATTCAGACTCACCCAAAAAGAATGCGACATGATCACCAAGGTCTTGACGGTGCCAAGTCCTCGGTTGTTCACCTTCCAAAGCAAATACCAACTCATTATCATCAACTTTTATATTACCTTTAGTGCCACGAATCATTAATTGAAACTCAGGCATACGATAGCCCTCCTTAACCCAAGAAATATCAAATTTGCCTTTAAAATTATTCGAGCAAACAACTTCAAAATACACAGAATCATGTTTTTGAGCAATTGATGAGGAAACACTTATTGAGGAAAATAAATCTTCGAAGAACCAAAGGGCCAGATCAGATACGTGAGAGCCTAAATCTTCAAGAACCCCACTTCTCGCACTAGAAACTGAATCTCTTTGAACACCAAAGAAGTCAGAAGAATAAGCGTAAGCATCAAAAGAAACCAGAGAGCCTAATAGTCCTTGATTCAACAATTCTTTGGCTTTTTTAAATGTAACCGAAAAGCGCTTCATGTACCCGACCATGGTATTTCCCTTTGAGTTTTCTGCTAAACTGCATAAGTCTTCAGACTGAGTATACCTTGAAGTTAAAGTTTTTTCAACAAACACGTTACGAGCAATATCCTTGACATAAATCTCTTTCACAATTCCATAATGAGACGGAATGGGCGTAGTAACATAAATTACATCCAAATTTAGGTTTGACATCTCCTCCAACTTATCTGTAACTAGAAGTCCTTTAAGTGTGCTTTTTGCAAGTTTCCTCATAAGCCAACTCTTGTCACATAATGCAGCGAGTTGAACATTAGGCATGACATTAAGGATGGATGCATGGAGCAACCCCATCTTTCCTAATCCAACTACGCCAACTTTGAGTTTTTTATCAACAGTCATCTTAATTCAACTTCTAACCTTTAATTCAAGTTGATATACATAACACTAAAACTATAAATCAATTAATTCCAAAAAAAGAAAACATATCGAAAGGGTCTTGAGAGTTAATTAAATATCTATAATCCGGGCAATTTTAAAATAGTCGCAAATACAAAACAATCTTTTATTCAACCTTTAAGACGCTATTTGTTAATTATATCAGATCTTAAATTTAATCAAGTCATGCTCATAAGTAAACTAAGATAACGTTCATGGTACTGAAAAGTATTTGTTGTGCCGTTATATATCCAAAGCTCAAAAACCAAGTTGCCAGAAAAAACGTTTCTAGCAGAATTCAAATTAGAAGTAAGACCTGCTAAATTCAAATTCACACCATTAAATTTGATGTTGCTAAAAGCTATCGAAGATACGCCTGTAAAAGAGTAATTAAAGCTAAAAGTTATGGGTAGCTGCCAACTTTCTTTGTCAGGTACAAACGCCGCAATATTGTACAGAGAAGGCAAATTACTGTATGTTCGGTTATAACTGTTAGGGTCAGATTGTGTTTCATTGCGGAACTTGATTTGAACTTGATAATAGGTGCAGGATCCCAAATGATTTGTTATATCCAGATAAACGCTATAGTTTCGGTTTATAGCTATATTGTATGGATAATTCGCAGCCATTTTTTCTGGACCCAAAAGAGAAAGCTCTGTGAAGAATTCAGTTTGTGGAAAAACTTGAATCTGTTGCAGCACCGGCGAGACGACTATCAAGGCTATCACAGCAGTAACTATAATTAAAAATGTTTTAAACTGCAACAGGTTCAATATTTTGCTCCTCGCTATTGGTGTATTTTTTTTTAATTATCTTCCATACAATAATACTTCCAACAAGCAACAATATAGCCCCAACAACTGAACTAACAACATTAACCAAAAAGTCCGTGTTTCTTTCTTGTGAAGCGGTAACTTTCAGAGAAATTGCTTCAGACACAAAGCCACTAAGTAAATTCTGACTCTCAACGGCTAAACGTTGGGCATTATCAAAATCTCCTATTGAATAGGCATTCTCAGCATTTGATAATAGCATACCCGCATAGTTGAGCGTATTTATTAGTCTAGAGATGTTTGCTCCGGCTGCTTCTGCGGTTTGTGCAGCATCAAAACAACTTATAATTCTACTTTGAGCATCTGAAATCGCATGTGCAGATGTTGATTGTTGTGCAACAACAAACGCAGAAGAAAAAACACCAATCATCAAGAACAAGACTAATGAAAAAACACTTATTAACTGCACATTACGCAACTCAATCACCATCCAAGAACAAGTTCAATCTGAATTTCAAATCAACTAACTTCTGGTAAAAAAATTAAAATTTGTCTGATAAACAATTTGAGTCTTCTTTAGGTTTCAGTTTTCTACGTTTAGAATGACGCTACTAAGTAAATATTTCTTTATGTTTTCTCATAAAATGCACGAACGGAATTCACTAAACAATAACTCAAGAACCCGTGCAACAGTTTTTAAGTAAGCATTTTAAGCTACAAACTATGAGGGTAATATAATCTTATATTTAATCCCATTAAGACAAAAAACGCACTCAGTTACAGAAAGATACTGGGTTTCAAGCAATTTTGTTACTGTTTTCTGTTACAAATTCTAGCATTATGCGTTTGAAGATTTCGGCGCCGTTTTTTATGCCTAGTTTTTTCTGGCCTAGTCTTTCTCGATAGTTAATTGGAACCTCTGCAATATCGAAGCCTTCTCGTTCTACGTGATGATTGAGTTCAACTTCAACATCAAACCCTTTGGATTGCACTTTCCAGGTTCTAAGAATTTTTGCCCGGACTACACGTAACCCAGTTAATGGATCAACTAATGTAACGCCGTTTAGCAGGTTGTGGGCAAAAGCTATGAATCGGTTGCCTACATAGAAAATGCTGCTTGCCGCAGTCTTTTCTTCGTAGCCATTGAACCTGTTTCCGCAAACCATTCCAACCTGAGGATTCTTTTCTAAAATCTGAATCATCTCGGGAACGTAGGCAGCTGGATAGGTGTAGTCTGCGTCGGTTAACACAACATAATCAACGGTTGGATCGATGTGTGCAACGGCTTTTGCTACTGCATCACCTTTACCTAATCCATCTTGGATAAAGATTTGGGCACCCAAATTTTTAGCCACTTCAACGGTTCGATCTGTGCTTCTTCCGTCAACTACTATAACACGTGAATCTTCAAGGGTGTCTACAAGCTCCGCAATTGTGAGGCCTATGCCTTCTTCTTCGTTTAACGCAGCTATGATTACTTGCGTCGAGAAGAAACCATATTTCACAGTTTTAACCAAAAAAATCAGCACACCTTTACATTATACATTAATCGTGAAGTTTTATTTAAAACAATATATAGAGAATTGGAATATGACAATAAAATCTACTCTAAATTTTAATGAATTTTTTTTCATATATGTTTATTGGATTAATTTGCACAATTTTGTTCAAAGGCTTTGTACAAACATAATTCAATTTTGATGAATTGAAACCATGTTTTTGGTTGATTGATTGTTTTTAGCGCGGGTCAAGAACTATTTTTAAATTTTACATTAATGCCTTTATGGTATTTGGTTTTTTGCTAATATTTGAAAGACTAAATTGGATTTAAAGCTAAAGATGTAATAAAATGCTTCAATAAAAGCAACCTTGTCATCTATCAAATAATAATGGCCAAGCTAAATTATCAGAGTTTGCACTATATGGTCCCTTCCTGAAAGAAGCGGATATGAAGCAAGAAAGACAATTAATCCAAAATTTATCATCAATGCTCCTATGTTAGTCATCACTTTTAGATTAACAATCTTTTAAGTTTTGTGCATCATCACTCTAGAAACGCTAAGCAAAAAACGATAATAGCTAAAATTATTTTTTGCACTCTCAACCTGAACGTTTTTGATGCATTCACCTTTAGCTAGCTCTTTGTCGTGGGTGTTCAAACTGCAAAAAATATTGGGATATTGCTTCAAAAGTAGAATATCTTGGAAAGGAAAAAAAGCAAGATGTTTAATTATTAAGAGTGGAAATTTTAGCAATTTTGGTTGAGAACAATGTAATAAAAAGGAAGATTAGTTTTGTTATGCTGTTCCTGAGATTAGGATTTGCACGCTGAAAGTTGTTACGTCAACTATGCTTGATGAGGAGGCTAATGTTATTGTTGCTGCGGTTGATTGGCTTGGTGCTAGTCGCGTATCTTCTTTGTTCCAGCTTATGGTTATGGGTCCATTTGCAGTTGTTGGGGTCCAATTGCTTGTTGAAAGGTTTAATGTTAGTGATGTTCCTGTGCCTGTGTTTTTAACGTAGACTGTTCTGGTTTGGTTGTTGCCTGGTGTTATTGTTCCCCAGTCAATGTTTGAGAGGCTGGTTGTGCAGGCGCTGTTTGAGTATAGGCCTAAGTTTGGTGTTACATTTATTGAGCCGTTGGTAGTCAGACTTTGGTTGACAGATATGGCTCCGTAGGTTGTGGCGGTTAATGCTACGGCTACAAGTATTAGGGCGACTACAGTTATTGGGATTTTTGGGATAGCCATTTTGTTTTGCACAAAAACAATTTATATATTAAGTCTTAATAAACATTATTTAATGTTTGTGCAAAAAAACTACAGAACAACACAAATACACGTCGAAAACAAAAAATCATCAACAAAACCACAATTTACATATAAAAAATGATTAAACTGAAAACAAAAAACCCAGAAAAAAATGGTGAAAAAAAAGAAAAATATTTTAAAGCTTAAGCGGTCTGTTTTTCTTTTTTATCTTCGATTTCAGTTGTAATTTCTTCGATTGGCTTTGGAGGAGGCGTAGTCGCCATAGTCCAGCCAATCCAAGCGCCAATAAACAAGATAGCTACGAAAGCAACGAAAACCGGTACAGCAATAAGCCAGAACCTCACATCAGCCGAAGAGCCAATGTTAAGCCAAGGCTGAATCAACTGCCCATAACCAAACAACGCAACTAAATAAACAACAGCCACAACTACACAAACAACTAGAATTGCTCCACCTATCGCTTGATCTTTACTCATACTCTTTTTCACCACCGCATTAGTAAGCATCTTTACTATTGATTGATTCAACGTTAGTATATTAATAGTATTCTTGTTCTTGGGAATATTCTGGAAATCAAGTTGTGAGAGAGCATAGAATTCTGAGTGCTTAATTTGATTTCTTTTGTTTTTCTTGAGATCGCTTTAGTCTCTCTTCGAGTCGCCTGTTGCGTTCTTTAGTTTCAAGTCCTGACAAAGGAACTAAAGCAAGAATGGTGAAACTTCGGCCAATTCTTTTAAGTAGGTTCATAAGTCCTCATCCTTCACTATGATGTCTTGCGATTTCGTGCTTTTAAAGTGAGTTTCAAAAAACAAAATATATCCAACCAGGATATATGTTCAAAAAAAAGCACATCTACATCCATATTTTAAAAGTGTTGCACTGTTCCGAAATTCATTTTTATATGTTTAGAAAAATTAAAAGGTTCAATTGGAAAATTCATAAAATAATGAAAAAACTTACATTTTCAGTTTGAATATTTATTTGCGTGTATCTATGAAGCCTTCTAAAACATTTCCTTCAGCGATATCCAGCTGCTTAGATAGCCAGGTTTTAAGTATGAAGGCGAAGTTTGGAAGAATCCCCGAAAAAAGTATTAATTGATTGCCTTTAATTGCTTCAATCTGGAAAATCTTCTCAGCTTCTTTAAAGCTAAAAGACACCGTTTGCGGATTTAATGCTAAAGATTGAAAGTCTCTCCATTGCTTGCAATGCAAAGTCACATAAACCCCAGTTTGAATCGTTGCCACTGATGCAGAGGTCGACATCTCTGTTGGAAGTTCCTGTGTCTTTACCCCAGTCAATAATGCGTTTTTAGGTGAATTTGACAAGATTCCAATTAGATTTGCAATTTCCTTTTGAAGGTTGCCTATTTTTTCTTCAACCTTCTCTATTCTACTGTTTAGCATATCTGTGTTTCCTAAATGTTCAGTAACCGATGCAAAATCGTTAATGGATTTGTCAAGATTTTGTTCATGTTCTTTTAGAACGTTGATTATGAAATCTAAAGCTTCTAAAGACTTGTCTTTTGAGCCGGGGTTTCCTGCCATCTCTTCCATTTCCAAGACACCTCATTCGTTTTTAGCTTCTTAAAGCATATTTCTGTAACTGGAATATGTCAGCAAATAAAACTCACAAGATTTTTGAAGCATTTGATACAAGTATTTAGCAGCATATAAATTTCATTTATTTTTTTTTGAAAATAGTCTGAGTAAATCGTTGATTTGAGCTATTTTTTAAGTTTTTAGGTTAAGCGTGCTGAAAAAAATTGAGATATAGCTTGGGAAGCGTATTTTTAGCTATTTTTGGTATAGTGATTCTTTGTAAATGTCAAAGTAGCTGTTGTTATTTCAGTTAATAGATATTATTTCTCAGATTTAATTGTTTGAATTGCAAATTATTTTTATACTTGTATTAATAGCTAACTTGTTTGTAGTGTGGATCTGAAAATGAGACTTAAGCTCAAAGTGTTTACTGAAGACTCCAATGATTTGGGAAGGTATTATCGCTTCGCAGTTATTGATCTTGAGAAAGCGTGTGATTATCCTTCGAATTTTGTTTGTTTGCTTCCGTCTGTTATTAATAATGATGAAAAGACTCAGAATTTGTTTTCGAAAATCTTTGGGGTTAAGAGTCAGGAGCAGGCGGAGTTGCTTTTGACTAAGGCTTTGAAAAATGAAAGTGAAAGTGTTGTTAGAGATGAAATTAGAAGAAGGCTTGCTTTGATTGCTCCAAAAAAGTATGTTCAAATGAGATGTTTTGTTGGCGATAAAGTTTCTTGCCATTGTAGGTCAACAAAAGGTTAAGGTTGGGGTTTTTTTGGTAGTAGAGCATGAGGTTTTGTGGTTTTTAGTTGAGTGAATTGTTGGTTCTTTTTTTGTTTGAGTAGTTTGTGTTGTTTTTTGGTTTGGGTGTGCGTGGTCTTGTATTAGTAAGTATTGTGACTTCATAAACCATTTAAATTTGTTTTTGGATTGTTTAATTGGTTAAGGGGTGTGCTGTAATTGATGTTTCATTCAACCTCCCAGTTGTTTCCCGTTTGGAGCATCGCCGCCCTTAGCCTTTCAAGCGTACTGTGTCTTGAGTATTAATACTTATATATTGGTGGCGACATAAACAATAAACAATGAATCCAAAATTCATCAACCTTATCTACACAAAAGAAAATAAAACTAAAAAGGCAAGATGACAGAATGGCAAAACAAAACAATCCAAAAAGAACCATAGATTATACAGAAGAAGACATATCTGAAACTGAAGAGTACTTCCAAAAAGCTTCTAAGACAAACACAAAAAGCCAAAACGTTTCAGCCAATAACAGTTTTGAGTTGCTAAACACCCAAGAAAATAATGACGGAATAACAATAGGGGTCTTGCCATTTGAAAAAGAAGAATACGTAGCGGAATTTGACGATATTTTACTTGAAACAATCGACGAAACGCTATCGTCTCTTGGAGAGCCTGTCAAGAATGCAGTTTATTTCCATCTTAAAACTAATTTCTGCATAAACAAAAATGAAATCCCCAAAAAAATATGCACTTTCTCAGACATTATTCACAAATTATTCGGATATGGCGCAGCCAGATTTGAAATTAAGGTAATGAATAGTCTCCATTCAAAAATTGATGTTGACGTGAAATGGCCCAAGTATAAGGCGCCATTATCCAAGTGGATAGTTCCAGATATGACATTTATAGAATATGTGAATAGCATGCGCGAGAACTATGGAGCAAACACTAAAAAACCATTGATAGTTGAACAAAAAATGGTTTAGGTAATTTAAAGTTAGAACAAACAAATAAAAGAAGGTAGGGTTTTTGAAGTTGATGAACTATTGTCTGTATCTTAAATTCATAATGTTTTATTATAGTCCCGGGATAATTTTCAGTGCTTTAAGCAAGGTTACAATCTATAATGAAAAATAAGAATTCAGTTGAAAGAACAAATCCTGTTCAAAGAGGAAAAGTTTCCTATCCGTGCATGTTAAGAAGTGAAAAAAATACAAGAGCATATGTCATGTTGAAAAACGTATTAATTGACGAGGCTTAGGAATGGGAAATGACGAAAAATTTTTTCAGATAACAAATTCTGTTAGAGACGCTATTATTTTAGTTGATGAAGAGTCAAAGGTTGTCTATTGGAACCCGGCTTCAGAGAAGACTTTTGGTTACAATAGCAAAGAGGTAATAGGTAAAAATATTCATGAACTTGTTGTCCCCTCCTCAATGTGTCTTGAAGCAAGGGAACGAATAGAACAAAGTGTGAAAGTTTTTAATGAAACTGGTATGGGTTACTTTACTGTAGGAAATGTAGAGTTAGTTGGTCGTCGCAAAAATGGAACTGAATTCCCTGTGGAATTATCAATTTCACCGCTAAAGTTGTCTAAAAAATGGAACGCTGTTGGAGTTGTTAAGGACCTTACTGAAAGAAAGAGAAATGAACAGAAATCAAAAGAGGCTGAACAACGCTATCATGCTTTATTCAATCAATCTCCGTTGGGAGTTTTGATTGTTGACCCAAAAACAACGGGTTTTGTTGAATTCAATGATGTAGCTCATCAGCAATTGGATTATAGTCGAGAAGAATTTGAGAAGTTGACGCTATTAGATATAGAAGCTAAACAAACTGAAGATCAAGTGAAGTCTCACATCGTTAAAACGTTAACTGATAATAAAGAAGAGTTTGAGACTGAACATAAAACAAAAAATGGCAACATTAAGAATATCTTAGTCAGTACAAGAGCAATAGAAATGAAAAATAAGAAATTGCTGCACTGTGTTTTTCATGATATTACGGAGATTAGGAATACTCAAAAGTCGTTAATGGAAAGCGAGGAGCAATATCGCAATTTGGTTGAACTTGCTCAAGAAGGTGTTTGGGTATTTGATAGGGAATTTGTTACAACGTTTGTGAATCCTCGAATGGCTCAAATGTTGGGTTATGTGCAAAGTGAAATGTTGGGTAAGAAAGTTTTTGAGTTTCTTGACAGAAGTGTTATCGAGAAAGCTGAGAATTTTTTGGGAAAATATGAGTCTGGTTTGGAGGGCAATTTTGAGTATGAGATCACCCGCAAGGGCGGATCTAGAATTTGGGTAAGTATAGTTGCTTCTCAGATAACTGATGATCATGGAGTTAATTGTGGGACTCTTGCTTTGGTTGCGGATGTTACTTCACGCAAAGATATGGAAAAGAAATTAGAGAAATATTCTAAAAATCTTGAGCATATAGTTGAGCAAAAAACTAGACAGCTTGCTGAAGCTCAAGCCAAGATAATTAAGTCTGAGAGGTTAACTGCCATTGGTGAATTAGCAGGAATGATTGGTCATGATTTGCGTAATCCTTTAGCAGGCATTAAAAATGCTTCTTACTACTTAAAGAAGAAAGAAACGCAGAGTTTGTCAACTCACTCTAAAGAAATGCTTGAAGTAATCGATAAATGTGTGGGTCGCTCAAACAAAATTATTAATGACCTTCTGGATTATTCAAGAGAAATGCGTCTTCAACTAAAAGTAACTTCAATAGATAATCTGCTTGTACAAGCTTTAGCAATGAGTCAAATTCCTAAGAATGTGACGGTGATAAAGCAAGTCACAGATCCGTCTAAATTTAAGGTTGATGGGGAAAAACTTGAGCGTGTCTTTATTAATTTAATAAAGAATGCTCTTGATGCGATGCCTGATGGAGGCTTAATTTCGATTATCAGTAAAGAAGAGAATAACCGGTATGAACTTTCTTTCTCTGATACTGGAATTGGAATTCCCGATGAGGCTTTGCCAAAGCTTTTCTCGCCGTTGTCTACTACTAAAGCGCAAGGAATGGGTTTTGGTTTAGCAATATGTAAACGTATCGTGGAAGCTCATGGGGGAACTATTGGTTTTAAGACCTCTAAAGGTAAGGGTACAACATTCATAGTTACATTGCCAATTGAACAAGTGCAGAAATTGGAGGTGAATATGATTGAATAATTACGTTAAAATACTAATTGTTGATGACGATGATACCATAAGATCTACTATGAAAGCTATTCTTGAAGATGAAGGATATGAAGTTGATTTGGCTGCAAGTGGAAAAGAAGGTGTACAGAAAGCAAACCAGACATCCTACAACATTGCACTCTTAGACATCCGATTGCCTGATATGGAAGGCGTAGAACTGTTAAAACTCATGAAGCCCGCTGTGCCTAGAACTCGAAAAATAATGGTGACAGGGTACCCGTCAACTCAAAATGCTATAGCTGCTTTGAACAAGAATGCAGATGCATACCTGATTAAACCGGTAGATATTGAAAAATTGCTTAGCACAATTAAAGAGCAGTTAGATTTGCAGCAAGAAGAGAGAAACTTTAGCGAAGAAAAGGTAGCTGAATTTATTGAAGCCCGAGTCAAAGAAATAATATAATTTTTTTTCTTTTCTTTGTTTCTTAAATAATGTTGGGTTTCTAAATCGATTTAGATTTTTCATTTGCAGATTTAGGTGACAACTCTAAAGAGACAAGCGAAATAGCTTAGCCGGTGCTTTTTCATTGTTTGTTAGATTAGTTGAATTGCGTCATCGCCAACATTGATTTTCATTTCAGCTATTTGTGATGAACCCAACGAAAAAAGGGTTGATCCTTTGGTTTTTATTTGGTAGCCTTCTGCTATTGAAAACTTTTCGTAAACTTCAGTAATTTTGAGTACGCCTTTGGAATAATTGTTTGATTTTGGGTCAACTAAAGGGTCTATGACTTCAAACAGCATATCTTTGGTTACTCCCTTTTTT
The DNA here is from genome assembly GCA_963804785.1 of Candidatus Bathyarchaeota archaeon. Taxonomy (GTDB): domain Archaea; phylum Thermoproteota; class Bathyarchaeia; order Bathyarchaeales; family Bathycorpusculaceae; genus Bathycorpusculum. The sequence continues at coordinate 577,879 of CAWDRR010000004.1, read as the reverse complement.
TTGCCTGCAGTTATCGCATAAGCGTTACCTGTGATAACATTCAATATTTTTGCTTGAATCAATGCACCCATTTTTGTTCACTCTTTGGATCTTTACTTGAATTTGATTAAAACATTCAGATAAGCTTTAATTCGTTTTCCGACTGTTAAGTTTTTTGTAAAAACATAGCATGGTTTTAAAATAATCCATAGTATTTATAAAGATTGGAAGTAGATTCGAGCAAACTTGGTTATGGTTTGTTGAATTTTGAGGGGTTTATTTTTTCTTTATGCTGAATTTGTTGAAGAAGGAGGGCGTCGATGGTTTTTTCTCGTCTTTCTTTGATGGGTTGCTGTTTTTTTGGTTTATTCGTTCTTCAATTTCTTTTCGTACGTTTTGTATTACTTCATGTTCGCCAGTTGATCCTTCAATTAAGAGGACGTTGTGTCCTTGGGCTATTTTTTTTGCTGTTTCATTTAGTTGTGGCATGCCGATAAAGATTGGAATGTCAACTTTTACTTCAGAAATTTTGTAGATATAAAGGATTAAGGGTGAGGTTTGAACTTCAGATTCGCTTATTGAGTGATCAAGTGCTATCACGATTTCTTGTTCGCCAATTTGTTTTTTGGCTAAGAGGCTGAAATGATGTTGCATTCCGCTCTTTAAGCCGACTGATAGATGTAGTCATAGAAAAGTACAAAGAATATGAAAAGAGCACAATGAAATAGCTAAACGTATGTTTTAGCCTTTTTTTCCAGCAATGCTATTTTTCAGTTTTTGTTTGGGGTGCTGTTTTAGAAGACCCGTACTGCTTTTTTATTATCAAGAAAAGCACTACAAGAATCACTGCACCGACAACGCCTGAGGTTATACCTATAATATACCAAGCTTTCCACGCGGGCATAGACGTCATAAGATACTTCAACGAGCCAATTAGGATAAACAGGGAAGCAGATCCAATAAAAGAAATCACTAAAGATAGCAAAATACCAATAATTATGCTTGTGATCAGAAGGTTTTTGAAGCGTTTCTTAATCTCAGCTTCTGATTCATGCAAGTATTCTTTCAGAGCTGTTTTTATCTCGTTGAATAATATGTCCATAACTTCCCTTAAAGAAGTCAACTAACTCTTACACCTGTGACTATAAAAATAAATTGTTTGTCAAGATATTTAACGATATCTAGCTACTTCTTGTTGCTGCAAAACCTTGCCGTGGTTCCAATAAAAAAGAAAAAAGATTCTCAGCAAGTTAGCTGGCGAAAAGTATGTTTGGTTCACAAGAGCAATGAAGGTTACTCTTTCTTTTTTTCTCTGACGGCCACTTTTGCCTTCAAGTCAATTATGTATTCTTTTTCGTTTTTTCCAACACCAAAATTCCACTCTAAAACCTCAAAATCTATGTCTTTTAAGTGGCTAGCCCAAGATTTCTGGAATTCATTCCATTTTTCACCTATTTTATCTATCTGTTCTTTTACATCAAAATTTTGTTCTGGCATACTAAATTACACCTCCTCACTACACCTAATATACACACTACTAAATTTTAAATATTAGTCTTTGTTTTCATCTACATTATTCTATGCAAAGCGCGTTTATCTAATACAGGTAAAATTCAGAAGAGTAATTAAATTCCAAAATATTTGCCGCCGTCAGATACCTTCTGGGTTTGGGTTCCTGGTGAGACAATAACAGGGAGCTTGAGGTTTTGAAAGATTTTTTTAGTTTTTTCAGACTGTTCTGAAGTTATTGTGACAAAATTTCTCTTCAAAGCAACGTATTCTTCTAGCTCTGCAAAGAACAAGAATTTTTTGAGGCGATTATGGCTACCTTCTGGAAAATACGGAGGGGTTTTTTGGCTACCTATAAAGTCATTCAATCAAGGAATTCTACTTTTAAAAGATCTTAATGAATTAAAAGGAGAAGTGGAATTTACGATGCTAGCTTTCAACATGCCGTATATTTTATCCGAATTAGTGAAACTTGCTTAACCTTTAAATTGACCCAACTTAAAAGAAGATATACAGAAAGGGAGTTGTATTATTTTGAATGATAAAGAGAGACGTACAGCTATCCGTACACGTAAGACAAACCAAGACTGGTGGCCGAACCAGCTGAACCTAAATATTTTACGCCAGAATTCCCCTTTGTCCAATCCGATGGACAAGAAGTTCAACTACGCTAACGAATTCAAGAAACTCGACCTGAAAGCCCTAAAGAAAGACCTCTATGCACTTATGACAGACTCAAAGGATTGGTGGCCGGCCGATTACGGGCACTACGGTGGACTCCTAATCCGGATGGCATGGCATAGCGCAGGCACCTACCGAAAGGGCGACGGACGTGGAGGTGTCTCCGGGGGCGCACAGCGTTTCCCACCTCTCAACAGTTGGCCCGACAACGTTAACCTCGACAAGGCGCGCCGTTTGCTTTGGCCGATTAAACAAAAATACGGCTTAAAAATCTCGTGGGCGGACCTAATAATCCTCGCCGGCAACTGCGCTCTCGAGTCAATGGGATTTAAAACCTTCGGTTTCGGCGGTGGACGTGAGGACATCTGGGAGCCGCAAGAAGACGTCTACTGGGGTTCCGAAACTGCTTGGCTAGATGACAAACGCTATTCAGGGCAGAGGGACCTCGAAAATCCACTTGCGGCTGTACAGATGGGGTTAATCTATGTTAATCCGGAAGGTCCTAACGGTAACCCGGATCCGCTTGCTGCCGCCAAGGATATCCGCGAGGTCTTCACTCGCATGTCGATGAACGATGAGGAAACTGTGGCTCTCATTGCGGGTGGTCACACCTTCGGTAAAACCCACGGCGCTGGCGATTCATCGCTTTTGGGTCCAGAGCCTGAAGCCGCCCCTATTGAGGAACAGGGTCTTGGCTGGAAGAGCAAATTTGGCACGGGCAAAGGTGATGACACAATTACCAGCGGTCTGGAAGTCATTTGGACCAATACACCAACTAAGTGGAGTAACAATTTCTTACGAATCCTGTTCAGCTATGAATGGGAACTGACTAAAAGTCCAGCTGGTGCCTACCAGTGGAAGCCGAAAGGTAACGCAGGCGCCGGTACCGTGCCGGATGCACACGATCCGTCAAAACGTCACGCTCCATCAATGCTGACCACTGACCTCGCCCTGCGGGTCGACCCGGTTTATGAGAAGATTGCAAGACGCTTCTACGAGAATCCGGATCAGCTAGCAGATGCCTTCGCTCGAGCTTGGTTCAAGCTTACCCACCGCGATATGGGTCCCCGTTCGCGCTATCTCGGTCCAGAAGTCCCAGCTGAGGAACTAATCTGGCAAGACCCAATACCGGCAGTCAATCATGAACTAATTGATAAGCAGGATATTGCAGAACTCAAGAGTAAGATCCTTGCCTCAGGTACGTCGATCTCGGAACTGATTTCTACTGCATGGGCTTCGGCGTCAACGTTTCGTGGTTCCGACAAGCGGGGCGGTGCTAACGGGGCGCGTGTCCGTCTTGCTCCACAAAAGGATTGGGAAGTCAACCAACCTGCTCAACTAAAGAAGGTGTTAGAGACCCTTGGAGGAATACAAAATGAGTTCAACAGTGCACAGCCAAATGGGAAGAGCGTTTCGCTTTCCGACTTGATTGTTTTGGGTGGATGCGCTGCTGTCGAGCAAGCTGCGAAAAATTTTGGCTACGATGTAACCGTTCCCTTCACGCCGGGACGTACAGATGCATCGCAAGAGCAAACCGATGTGGAGTCATTTGCCGTACTCGAACCGGTTGCAGACGGATTCCGTAATTATCTTAAAACCAGATACGCCGTATCGGCAGAGGAACTGCTGGTTGATCGTGCACAGCTATTGACGTTGACCGCCCCTGAGATGACGGTTCTCGTTGGTGGTATGCGAGTCTTGAATGCCAACTTCGGTCAGTCCCAGCACGGTGTCTTTACCAAGCGGAAAGAGACGCTCAGCAATGACTTCTTCGTGAATCTACTCGACACAAACACAACATGGAAGGCAACCTCGGAATACGAAGACGCGTTCGAGGGTAGTGATCTCGTAACTGGTAAACTCAAGTGGACTGGCACCCGTGTCGACCTCATCTTCGGTTCGAACTCCCAACTTCGGGCCTTGGCGGAGGTCTACGGATGTGAAGACTCCCAGGACAAGTTTTTGCACGACTTCATAGCAGCATGGAACAAGGTAATGAATCTTGACCGCTTCGACCTCACTTGGTCATAACAAGATCTAACCCTTCCAACCTATTTTTTTTTAAAACAAATTATTACTAACTATAGAAGATGCACTCTCAAGCGATTGTCTACACCTTTTTAATAAAACTCTATCTCTTGCAGAACAACTTCGGCATCTTTTCTGGTCTGCTGGAATTTTTCGCCACTTAGGAGTCTTCGCGCGAGCTTTTAACTTCTTTTTGCAATCACAACAGTAATATTTCGTTGCCTTTTCCCTAATTCCAAAAACTAAGTTTTGTTAAAATCCACTTAAGTTTTCACAAAATTACAGAAGATATCGTTGGGGAGTCGCTGAGAAAAAGAATTGTGGAAATTGCAAAAACACGAAAAGATGAACTTATCGCGTTTCAACTTTCACAGCTCCAGGCGTAATTGTTTTGGTTTAGTGCACGCCATATAATGGCTCAAAAAATTAGTCTTTATTAATAACATATGAAAAAAGGAAAGCCTTCATCTCTATAAACGTAATATTTTCGTTCTATCGCAAAAGAGAGCAACTTTTTTTGTGAGGGTTGTTGTTGCACAATTCTTTTAAGGTTCCTGTCAACAATAGAGCTAACCATAGGCAGTGGAGGGAGTTAAAGTGAGGTTTACTCGAAAATTTTACGCCATAATTTTTGCGCTTATATTATTTTGTTCTTATTTTTTAATACTTGAGAGCCAAGCAAGTCTTGCATGGAATATTCAAATTGTAGATTCAACCGGAGATGTAGGCAACAGCAGTTCAATTAGTTTGGATTCAAATGGAAACCCTCAAATTGGTTATTATGACCAAACAAAAGGTGACCTAAAATATGTTAAATGGACAAGTTCAGGCTGGCAGGCTCAAACTGTGGATTCAACTGGCGATGTTGGAAGCTATCTTTCGCTTGCTTTAGACTCAGCAGGTAATCCTCATATAAGTTATTTTGATCAAACCAATGGAGACCTAAAATATGCTGGGTATGATGGGACAAATTGGAAAACTCAAACCGTAGATTCTCAGGGAACCGTTGGCTGGTTCAACTCTATAGCGATTGACTCAAACAATAATCCTCACATAAGCTACTTTGACTACTCAAAAAAATCGTTAAAGTACGCTGAATATGATGGAATATCATGGACAATTCAAACTGTAGACTATGGACAAGGCACAACAGGTTATGGAACATCACTCGCCATTGATTCAAACGGAAATCCCCACATAGGTCTAAACTATAATTATCAAGGAGATTTAAGATACGCAACACGTTCTGGTTCAGTTTGGGCAGTTCAAACAGTAGACACTGGTGGAGCCACAGACGTAGTTGGAAGATACCCCTCTCTTGCCCTAGACAAAAACAATACCCCGCATCTAAGTTACTACGATAGCTCCAACGACGATTTGAAATATGCAACACTTGCGGATTCTTTGTGGTCTGTTCAGACTGTGGATTCTGCAGGAAACGTAGGCGGTTACGGCACTTCAATTGCCGTGAGTTCATCTGGAAATCCACTAATCAGTTATTTTGACCAGACTAACGGCAATTTAAAGATCGCAAATTGGACAGGATCAAACTGGAACTTTCAAGTCGTTGACTCAACAGGAGACGTTGGATACTATCCTTCAATGGCAATAGATCAAAACAATAATCCGCACATTAGCTATTATGATGCAACCAACGCGGACTTGAAATACGCCCAAATCCTTCTATTTTCACCTTCTCCTTCACCAGCTCCAACTTCAACACTAAACCCATCACCTTCTCCAAGTCCAAGCACACTTCCAACAGAAACACCCAGTCCAACACCTTCTGAACAACCTACAACACCAACAGAACAATTGGCAACGCAGGACCTAACATGGTTAATAATTATATTTGCCGCTTTGGCAGCTTCAATTCTTTTGGCAGGTGCTTTTTTAGCTACAAGAAAATCAAAAAAGAAAAACCCAACCTACAATTAAGACAAGAAGTCTCCCAAGCAAGAAATGAAGCTATCAAAATCAAAGGGTTAATTATGGCAAAAACAATCTACTTTCATCAGTTCCATCTCCAACACTAAATCCAGTGTATTTTAGAAAAAATTTTTAAACAAAATCAATATACAATATTATTCTGTGAATTCAATGATTTCTGCGAAAAACATAGTTGAATTATTAGAAAAAGAGAAAATCATAGCATACTTTGTTCTTCTTTGGGCTGGATCGTTCTTTTTCTGGAACATTGCCTCGGAAATCTACTATGCATCTCACTTGTACTCGACGCTAAGCGGATTTGCAGTATTTATCAACTTAATTGAGCTGTTAGCAGGTGTTATGCTAGGTATGCTTGGATTCAAGCTCCTTGGCATGAAGTTTCTTCCTATGCTTACTAAAGAAAAACTGTTGGTGTACTTTTTGCTTCTCTGGGCAGGCTCATTCTTCTTCTGGGCAATCTATGATTTAGCCGATTTTGGACCGATGACTGCAGAAGCCGCTGTTAGACTCTTAGGTACATTATGTGACTTAGGTGCTGGAGTTGTACTTGCATTCTTTGGCTGGAAACTGTTTACCTCTAAAGATGAACCACTTCCCCCGCCACCTCCACAATAACATAAAAAACTAAGGCACCTTTCTTTTTTTAATACATTTTTAAGCTTTGGACAAACAAAATAATTAGAAGGCAATTATTCAAAATGAGCGTGAAAGAATGGTTGAAACGATAAAATATGAAATCATACATGAAATAGACAAAGTAGAGATACGCAGGTACCCAAAAATTATCGTAGCCAAAGTTGAAGACCCATCATACGGGTTCAATCTACTATACAGTTTCATAACCGGAGAGAATAAACAAAAAGTCAAAGTAAAAATGACATCTCCAGTTGTCTCTCAAGAGATCCAAATGACATCACCCGTCCTTTCAGAAACGGGAACCATGGCGTTTGTAATGCCAAAAGAATTCACCCTTGAAACTGCCCCCGAACCCATGGATAAGCGGGTGAAAATTTCTGAAATCCCAGAGAGATTCATTGCCGCCCTATGTTTTTCGGGGGGTTGGTCAGAGGAACATTTTGAAAAAGAAACACAAGAACTACTAAACGAGCTGAACAAAGAAAAAATCAAAACAAAAGGAAACGTATTCACAATGCTCTACAATCCACCGTTTATCCCAGGATTTTTACGAAGAAACGAAGTCGCAATCGAAGTAGAATACCTTGATAAAAAAACATAGATTCCGTAATGTGGTCGTTAAAATTGTGTTAAGGCGTTCCTTAGGGCAAGAGGGAATCGGGACCAAGCTATTTCCAATCAATTTAGACAGATGTTTTCTTAGACTTAATGCGTTCTGTAAACCTTGTTGAATAACTAAGGTTCATTGTTGGGCATTCATCAATGCAGTGACCACAACCGACGCATCGAATATCTTGAACGATCTTACCGTTGATTGCTTTGCCTTTGATATCAATAGACATTGGACAAGTCTCATTGCATTTGTTACATTGTATGCATTTTGTGTTGTTAGTGTTTATTTTCTGACCAGCTACTCTGGCAAATCCACTTAATACAGTTCCCAACGGACAATAGTAGCAGTAGCCTCTGCCAATGAAGGCAATCCAGAAAAACAAAGACAACAATAAGCTCCCCGACAAGATATTTGTATGATTCAATTTTCGTTATGATATCGATATTGGGTGTGACTGTTATTCCAAGTAGGTATAATGTCCAATAGGCGATAAAGAATAATGCAATTCCTAGAAATACCCATCTAAGAATATTCATAAATCGGAGTGTTCTGGGCTTAATTCCCCTAAGTTTTCCAATTAATGGAATTGCCGGGTCAAAAACCTCAGCAGCAAATCCATTGAAAAGACAGATTGAGGAGCATTGGAATCGTCGTCCGTAAAGCAGCGTTCCAATCAACACTACAAGGCTAATGACGGTAAAGAAGGTTAAAGCTGATAGGATTCCGTTACTTCCCAATGATGTTATAGTGCTGTGATAAAGCGCTGAGTTAGTGTTTAGTAATTGTAGCGGTGTAGTTGTCCATGGGAGGGGCATAGCGTAAAAGTAAAGGTCATAATTGTTAACAAGCAGCGGAGTAACAACATGTACTGTTAAAGCCGCAATTATAAAACCAATAAGATTTGTTTTCCTCATGGTTGTCCTTTTTGAAGAACCAATGATTTTTATAGTCAAAAACGAGCCGATTAGTATAAAGGCTGTCTTTACCCAGTTTTCGTAGACCACCCAAACCCAATTAATAAGTGCAGCAATATTTTTAGGGGCTACACTTGCGTACCCATAGTTTATGCCCGCTATTAGAATAGCGAGAATAATGTAAGTTCCAAGTATAGTTTTTAATAATTTTAAGTAAATTGCACTATTCTTTTCCATCAGCAAGCAATTCCTGAATCCTTATGTGCGTTTTCTAGATATAAGGTTTTTTAGACTTTTTTTCAAGCGCCCTCAACTACTAACTCTCTTTTAGTAAACACAAGACAAATAAAAACGAATAGACAAACACACTAACAAAAAACAGCAGACAACCCAAAAGGTTGCGCTATCAAGTTCCCAAGCGACGACTTCGGTCTTCAAGGGGTGCTTTAATCAATTGTGTTGTTTAGAGTGTCAAGCATCCGCCAGCTTGTCAAAGTAGACAGAAAGATAGAACAATAGCCTAAACAAAAATTTTTAACTATCTTAGGTTGGTCTTAGGTAGAGGGCTACTTGATCTTTTGTTACTTTAAGGTTTATTCCATGTTCTGTGCAGCATACAGCACCTTTTTCTAATGCAGAAATTGCCAAGGTGTTTCTTGGAAGGTCAAACAATGCGGGTTTTACACCAAGGATTTGTTCGGTAGCTTCCTTGGTTAATTCGATTTCAAGGTGAGTTATTTTCCACTCTTCAGGATCAATCATGACGTCTTTGACTTTACCTATTACAAAACCGTTTGCACCAGTTACAATTTGGTTAACTAATTGATTAAATTTCATCAAAATCTGCTCCTACAATACTAATACTATTATTTTCTTATAAAATCTATCGGTTTCCAATTACCTCAAAAACGAAATTAAAGATTAAAATCCAATCAGCAAAAAACAAAGTTATGTCGCCATAAAGATAGGGTACATAGCGTCATTCTGAAGTCATGTTAATTTGCCAAAGTCCAAAAATATTTGTTAACCTTCTTTGGCGAACTAAATATTGAAGCAAAAATCTTCTTCGGGAGGGTATGGGTAAATTGATTAGGTGGTCTCCATAGAGACTAAAAAAGTTCAATAATCCTAGAAAGAACTATCTAGAATTTAATTTTCAATTAATCGATTAATTTGTGTCGAGACAAGAATGCGGTTGACATCTCCACAGAAGAAAGGGTTCAAGTCCCACCCCTGGCACTCTTTCTAATTGAATCCCTGAAAGAATTTAAACTGAAATCTAAACGAATACCTGACAAACCCTAAATCAAAAAAGGGAATACTGGTTATGTCTCAAGCGCACTAATTCTTTGGAGAGCATTCTTTTTCTTCCCATGCTGTGAATTTTTCACATTTTTCGCAAAGTATAGGGTCTTTTGGTCCCTCTTCCCCTGCATTGTCACATCTTGAACATGGACAAGCAACGTTTTCACAAACCTTGGGTGTAACAGGCAATTGAGGACCATTCATATCAGTAGCTTCCAGCAAAAGTTAAAGTCAAAAGCCAGTAATAAGTTTCTTGGCAGGAAAATAGGCAAGTTTTCCGCTTGAAACTCTTTTATTGTTGCTACGTTTCAAAATCCATCAATTTTGAACTCGATTAATTCATCAGGGTTTTTGCCCACTGCATCGCAATACTGCTTCAAGCGTGAGAGGTACATAGTCTTAGTATGCTCTGAACGCATAGTGTTTATCCAATTTTTTGCACTCCGAAACTTCTGCATCCAAGGAAGCGTCTGTTCAGACATACGAATCAAACACTATCACCTTGATTGTTTTAAAAATATTCGATTGCGGGGTTACGGTATTATCATAATCAGGGAAGTTGGATAAAGTATATAATCACTGGTTAATATTTCTCCGTTTACGTTGGTGCAAAAATCACTTGGAATCTGTAAAGCCAAAGTTAACTTGGAAGACCTGGGTTTTTCCATTGCTTGGTTTAGCAGGGTTTTTTATATACATTTACTTGTTCCATGTGGATATTTTAGGCATAATCGCTACTGCACAAACCGCTAATCCATTGATTTATGCGGTGGCTATTTTGTTTGGTTTAATAGAAGTTTTGTTTTTCACAATTTCTTGGCGAGAACTAACTAATCATCTGTCAATAAAAATGAGCATCAGAAGGGCTTACCTCTACGTTTGGTATGGCCTTTATGTTGACACAATTGTACCAGCTCAATCTATAAGCGGAGAGGTAACCCGTACCTACCTGCTTATTCGAGATAAATGTGGACCGTTTGGAAAAATCGTAGCTTCACTCTTTGCCCACAGACTTTTGGGCATGACAGTAAATGTCCTTGCATTAATCGCTGGGATAATACTGCTATTTTTTAGTAGGCAAGCGTCTCCCTTAGTTTTCAATCTAATAATAATTGTTGCAGCTGCGATAACAACTATAATCTTTTTGATGGTTATACTCTCTTACAAGCAACAGTGGACATTAAAAATAATCAATTGGGCGACAAGAATTGCACAAAAACTTACCTTTGGAAGATGGAAGTTAGAAAAACTAAAAGACCAATCGATAGAAATTACAGAGCACTTTCATAACGCAATGAAAGAGTTTCGACATAACCCAAAATCGATCGCTAAATCATTGTTTTTTCTAATAATAACCTGGATTTTTAGTCTAAGTGTCCCATACCTGGTATTCTTGTCACTTGATCACCCAGTTTCATGGAGCATGATTCTTATAACTTCATCCATAGTTTTAGCTGTAAAAGCTATTCCATTAGGGATCCCCTTTGAAGTTGGACTTCCTGAAGCTGTGATGACGACACTTTACTTTTCAATGGGTGTTCCCGCCGCACTTGCAGCGACAGCAACCATTCTTGTAAGAATCATAACACTGTGGATGCGCTTTTTTATCGGTTTTGCTGCCCAACAATATCTCGAATTAAGACCCGCCGTGTCAGCAACTGCAAACCCTGATAAAACTAAAATCCATCTTTAATACTATTATTATTTTAGAACTGCAAATGGAAGTAAAAATCGAAACTGCAACCATCACACTTCTCGACAAACTCTGTGAAATTGAGGAACAGTGTTTTGATCAAGAAGCTTTCACAAAACGGCAAATATCGTACTTACTAACCGATTACAACACCATAGCTTTAGTGGCCAAAACAGATAATGATATTGCAGGATTCATAATTAGCCAATTAGACGTCGAAGAGAACACCGAGTTCGGGCACATAATAACAATTAACGTAGCTCCAAAACATCGTCGGCAAGGAACCGCTACGAAACTTCTAAATGAAATGGAAAAACTTCTAAAACAAAAAGGAATAAACCAATTCCGCCTGGAAGTCCGAGAAGACAATAAACAAGCAATAAAACTCTACCAAAAACTTGGGTACCAAACTATCAGTATACTAGAAAACTATTACGGCAAAAAACATGGCTTGTACTTAAAAAAATTCATATAAAAAATAAAACTTTTATAGCTTTAGAACAAAACACCAACTTCGTTTCCGAACAAATGTTTAAAAGAAATGATGCGGTACAAATCGATGGTTGGGAGAGATGGGAGAACCCCGCGGAAGGAAATCAAAGGAGCAGACCCTTGTCCAAACCATTGTTTTCTTAATTCGCAACACCACTTGGCGATGCGGTAAACTTGAAAAATCGATCGTCAAACACCTCTATAAGCGTCATGAAAATTTTGGCAAACCAGGCGTTTCAGTTAGGGACATTATGCTCAACCTAAACATTACCGGCGAGAAAAAAGACGAATGTTTAGATGCGCTGCGTAGACTAGAAAAAAGAAATATAGTGAAAATAACGCCGCTCTAATCTTCTCTTTATTTTTGAAAAAGCTTTTTTTAAAACTATTCTTCTTGGAATATTCTATTAGATTATTTTAGCATCTCAATCTCTCTTGGTGGTTGCTTAATCATTCCGTGTTTCATCAACAACTCGGTTGATTCTCTGGCATTCCTAATAATAGCCGAAGCCCTTTCATACAATTCTTGCCTGCTTGGCTTTACTCTAGCAACTCCTTGGTCAATAGATTTCAAAGCGCATGCAACAGCTTCTCTGGGAAAAACTTCCCACTCATCCATCCTTGGCAAAATATCTTTTTCGCTCATTCCGCGTTCTTCAGCATAATTCGCCAGTTCCTGCGCTGCTGCAATGCACATGTCATCAGTAATAGTCTTCGCTTTCACGTCCAGAACCCCGCGGAAAATACCTGGAAACCCAAGGCTATTGTTCACTTGATTTGGGAAATCGCTTCGTCCAGTCGCAACGATTCGTGCTCCCGCCTCTTGAGCGTCCCATGGCCAAATCTCAGGAATAGGGTTAGCACAAGCAAAAACTATGGAGTCTGTAGCCATTGTTTTAATCCATTCTTTCTTTATAGTATTTGGCCCAGGTCTTGAAGCCGCAACAACTGCATCTACACCTTTAAATGCTGCTACGATATCGCCTGTTCGACCTTCACTGTTGGTTTTTTGGGTAACATCATATTTCCATGGATCTTCCTCTCGCGTGATGTCTGCTCTGCCCTTGAAAATTACCCCTTTACTGTCAGCAAGAATGATATTACCTGGTTTTACACCCCACTTCATGAGAACATAAGCCGTCCTAATGTTTGCAGCTCCTGAACCAACAAGTGTAATTAGACTTTCTTTGGGTTTCTTACCTACCAGTTTAAAAGCGTTAATTAACCCTGCCAAAATTACGGTAGCAGTTCCTTGCTGGTCATCGTGCCAAACTGGAATCTGCATGTGTTCTCGAGATTTCTCAAGAATTTGGAAACACTTGGGTTTCTCAATGTCCTCAAGGTTGATACCACCAAAAGTAGGTTCCAGCGCCCTACAAATCTTTACAATCTCCTCAGGATCCTTTGTTCGCAGGCAGATTGGAAACGCATCAACGCCGCCCAGATATTTAAACAAAAGTGCCTTGCCCTCCATAACAGGCAACGCTGCTTCAGGACCGATATCACCCAAACCTAGAACACGTGTTCCGTCGGTGACAATCGCAACATAGTTCCATCGATTAGTTAATTCAAATGATTTATCAGGATCTGCTTGAATTTCCCTACAAGGCGCTGCTACGCCTGGCGTATACCAAACTGCAAAATCGTCTGTGTTTCTGATTGCGCATTTTGGGATAACCTGCATTTTTCCCTCGTAGAACCTGTGCATTGGAGAAGAAAGCTGTGCGGGTCTTTTAGCTTTTGCAAGCAACTCTTCAACGGTTGGTTTAACATCAGTATTATCAGGAACCATTCAAGACAACTCTGTTCAACGGTGAAAAACAACTGCTGAGGATTTAAGTTTTTATCCAAAAAACTAAGTAAGCAATTTTTAGACAGAAATAGAACAAAGTGGGGAATACTCTAAGAGTAATAATAAAATAGATAAAAAATCAAAAAAAGAAAATATATCTAAACTAACACATTGAAAGTTTAGTATCTTGGTCTGTAACCGCCGCCGCTTCCGCCGCTGCCGCCACCGCGTCGATCTCCACCTCTACTGTCTCGACCGCCACCGTAACCGCCACCGCCGTAACCGCCACCGCCACGCCTATCTCGTCCGCCACCGTAACCGCCACCGCCAAATCCGCGTCCGCCGCCTCTGCCACCGCTTCTAAATGGTCTGCGCTCTTGTTCATATGTCTTGCTTGAAACATTGTTTTCTGTGTTAACTTCTACTGTGAGCGGCTCTTTTGCTAAATCGAGTTTACCATATTTGCCGATGTTTAAGCGTATATTTCCTTTGAAGAGTGTAACATAGCCGTTTTCAATGCGCACGGTATCTGCTTCGTTGACTTTCTCAATGTTATCATCCCATAGGGTTAGGTATACTACGCCAGTTTCGTCTCCGATGAGTGCATCGCTGACTTTGTGTGCAGATCCATCTCTGCCCATTGGAATTTCTCTAACTTCTGTTTTGGATACTACTTTGGCCGTAACATTAACCGCTTTTGATTGTGGGGTTAAGTCTCCGACTTTTGCTTCTACTGGTTCCTTTTTGTTTTCGAAAAAACCTTCAACAGCCAATTGATTTCACCTATTTTTTAGTCTGAGACACAACTTAGATTTCTCTACACTTAAGGGTTTCGCTTCGTGAAGCTTTAGATGTTTTATGCGTTGTGCATATTAATAGGGCATGTGTTTTTGGTTTTATGGAAAGAGTTACTCTAGCCGCCATTTTCTTTGTTATTACGATTCTTGTTTCAGGCGGGGTTTTGGTGGTGCTTTTGAGTTTTGGGCAAATACCTAATGAATCTGCTTCACCCACACTCTACACTTACCAAATTAACAAACCATATCCACATGATACAAACGCATTTACTCAAGGCTTAGTCTTTGATGATGGAATTTTGTATGAGAGTACAGGCGAGTATGGCTCTTCTTCTTTACGCCAAGTCAATCTCGAAAACGGAGTTGTTCAACATGAGGTTCTGTTGTCCCCCCAGTATTTTGGCGAAGGCTTAGCAGTTGTTGGCGATTCTCTGGTTCAGTTAACATGGCAAAACCAGACCGGCTTTGTCTACAACAAAGAAACGCTGGCTTTAAAGAGCAACTTTAGCTATTCCACTGAAGGTTGGGGTCTGACCTATGATGGCAGTAGACTAATCATGAGCGATGGCTCCTCGAATCTGTATTTTCTCGACCCAGCCACATACCAAAAGACAGGGCAAATCAGCGTCCACGACGGAAACACCTCAGTTGTCAACTTAAACGAGTTGGAATACATCAAAGGAGACATCTACGCAAACATTTGGCTGCAAGAAAAAATCGCCATCATAAATTCTCAAACAGGAGCCGTGAAAGGCTGGATTGACCTGTCTGGAATTTACCAAACAGACGACATAAACGACGTTCTAAACGGCATAGCCTACGACCAACAAACCGACAGACTCTTCGTAACGGGAAAAGATTGGCCAAAACTTTACGATATAACAATAGTATTCAAAAAATAGTGCTTGGAATAATCTAACCTGTTATTTGGAAGTAAAAAAAATTAAGAGTATTTTCCCTATTTTCTTTTTCATTAAATTCTAAAAAATCTTGTTTTACGGTTAAGTTAATAGGTTTATTTCACTAAGAAATCTTTTGATGGCTAAAAATGGTTGAGAACATAAAAGGTAGTTCTCCTACTGATGCTCCAAAAGAAGTAACATTGCCTTGCGGTTGCGTATATCAGGATAAAGGTTGGATGCTTACCCGAAGTAGCGAATGCGAATATCACAAACGTAAAAGAACTACAAAGCGTCCTTACAGGCCTAAAGCAGAATGTGTAAGACCATGAAAAGAAAATGGTTGTTGCTTTAGAGCAGTAATCAAATTAAAATGGTATTAGAATAATCATTGTTTCAATCAAGATTATAATATACGGTAGAAACTTTCGCTTTGCCTTTGATCTTAATAGCAGTGAGTTCAAACAAGAAAGAAACATTAACAAAACTGATCTTAAATCCATTGGCGATTAATCAGAGTTACATTTCTTTTCCGCAAACAATTTAACACTCAAAACCAATTTTCTAAGCTAACATGACAAATCCTCAAGCTTTACCTAAAACTCAAAGCCAAACAAAAAGAATCTTAAAAATCGCGCTGCAAGTGGGAGTAATGGTTGCCATTTTTGCTGCTTTGCTCTGGTACGTGGGAATAGGGTCTTTGTATAATGCATTACTTACCATTAAGATAGAGTATTTGCTTCTTGCTTTTCTCATGTATTTTGGAATAAACCTACTCTTTACAGTCCGATTAAGACGCGTTCTTTCCAAAGATGGAGTGAAAACGTCTTTTGGCAAAACACTTCTTGCTCAATATGCTGGAATGTTAACTAGTGACGTTACACCTGGACGTTCAGGCTACATTCTCACTCCAGTTTACCTTCGAGACCAAAATGTGCCAGCTTCAAAAGGACTCTCAAGTATCTTAGGCATTCAAACAATAGAGTTTTTAGCTAAGGTAATCGGAGGAGTGGGCGCAGTAATTTATCTAGTAACTTATGTACCAACACAAACTTGGAATGAACTATTCCCTCAATCTGTTGCAGGGATAAACCTGGGTTTGTTAATCGCTATATTAGGAATTGCACTAATGCTAACAGGAGCAATCATACTAGCGCTTTTTACTTGGTCTAAAAGAGCTATCTCACTATTTGACAAAATAGCAAAATCAAGATACCTCAAAAGATTTACAGGAGGATTAATGGGAAAACTAGAAGAATACAAAGAAAGCTCACATAGCACCCGCAGAGCAATCCCAGAAATAAGCATTCTAACATTCGCCTGCTGGATTCTAAAAGGGTTTGAATGGTACTTTTTAGGGTTAGCTTTAGGTATTACGCAGATTCCTTGGATAGCTTACTTCCTTATTCACCCGTTGGTAACCGCATTAGCATTTGTTCCAATAACTCCCGCGGGAGCAGGTGTCCAAGAATTCGGAATTATCGGAATCCTTGGGCTTTTGGGAATTGCTGTTGGACCAGCAGGAGTATTTGCCCTACTTGCTCGTGGACTTACTAATCTTTGAAGACCTTGTTGGAATACCACAAATTGTAAAATCCACAAGCCTAATCTTTTCACCCAAAAAACCTACAGATACAATCCTGCCGCCTCCGGCACCCCCACTTTAACTTGAGCTCCTTTCAATATTCCTTAAATTCTTATTTTTCAATTAATTTACTTTAGGATGAAACCTTATTGAAAAACGCATCATCAATAAGACCGAGCACATCTAACGACTACATAAAAATAAAAGAAATAATTGATTTGTCTTTTCCAGATTCTTCCGTTATTTTGCCAATCAACAGTGTGATCTCAGAAAACGGAAAAGTGCTAGTAAGTGAAGATCAAAGTGGCATTTCGGGTTTTGCTAAACTAATCGAATTTAGCATTAACTCAAAAAAATATGGTTGCATTCTTTGGATTGCGGTTCATCCGTCTTGTCGGCACAAAGGAATTGCCTATAGCTTAACAAACGCGAGCATAGACTTCCTAAAGAATCGTGGGGCACAGACTGTTTTTGCTTCCACCCAAACAAGAAACAAAGCAGCCCAAGCAACTTTGGGCAAAGCATGTTTTAAACGGGCGAATTTTTTGGGTTTATGGCGGGTTTTTGGTTGGAGAGTGCTAAGTTTTTACAGCGAAATTTGGTATGCGCCAGGAGAAGTTATCTTTATTCACAAATTCTTAAGAAATTAAATGGTCGGGAGAGCAGGATTTGAACCTGCGACAGCTCGGTATCTGTGGCCTAGACAGGCTAGAATGAAGCCCACCATGGGTAGACCTCTACAGCTTCTCCACCAGCTAAGCAAGTTAGCCAGCTCGAGAGCTCTGCCAGGCTGAGCTACCTCCCGACAAAGACCATAAAGACAAAAGAAAAGAATTTATGTGTTTTGGAATTTTCTTACGTCCTTACGCCATACTAAACATTTTAATCTTTTAGAATATGTGTGTTAACAGAAGAGGCGCAGTAAATTGGCAAAAACAATTGGCATTGTTACGTCTGGTGGAGACGCACCTGGCATGAACGCAGCCATCCGAGCAGTTACGCGAGTTGGACACTCGATGGGTTTTCAAGTAATTGGGTTTGAACGCGGCTGGGATGGATTGTTAACTAATTGCTTTAAAAAGTTGACTCCTCGCGGCGTCGGCGGCATAATTCAGCTTGGCGGAACGATGCTTCATACTTTAAGATGCCCTGCGTTTGAGCAAGCCGGCGGTGTTGAAACAAGCGCAGAAACACTACGGAAAAATAATGTTGATGGGTTAGTGGTTATTGGCGGGGACGGTTCGTTTCGCGGCGCCTTGGAACTGGGGAAGAAAAGTGACGCTTTGATCCTTGGAATTCCGGCCACTATCGATAACGACATCTATGGTACCGACGAAACAATCGGGTTTGACACAGCTGTAAATACGGCTGTAACGATTATCGACAAAATCAGAGATACAGCAATTTCTCATGAACGTATTTTTATTGTTGAGGTTATGGGGCGTAAAAGAGGTTTTTTGGCTTTGGAAGTAGGAATGTGTGTCGGTGCAGAAGTAATTTTGATTCCTGAAAACCCGATTCCGTCGAAGGATATTTGCAGAATTATGGATGAAAACGCTAAAAAAGGCAAAAGAGCAGGAATAATCGTTGCTGCAGAAGGTTTTGGTGATTCAAGCAAACTAGCTACAGGAAATGCAATGTCAAACAGATTCTGAAGTTAGGCTTTCAATACTTGGATATGCTCAACGTGGAGGCAGCCCAACAGCACGCAGTAGGTTGCTGGCAAGTTTGTTTGCTGAGAGAGCTGTTGAATTGTTCTGTGAAGGAAAAGGCAACTTGGCAGTTGGATTGCAGAAGGGTGCAGTCACCAGCTTTGAGCTTGAGAATAGCAGCAAATAATAAGAAGCCATTGGATTTGCGATTGTTGAAAGTGGCAGAAATGCTCGCAATTTAAACGCTATCTAATTTTTACAATAGCGATTCATAAATTTTGATAGTTTGCTCTGCCACCTTTTGCCAAGTGAAGTACTCAAGAACTCTTCGCCGGCCGTTTTCTCCCCAGTTCTTTGCTTTCGCAGGGTCACGTAACGTTTGCATTATGCCCCATGCTATATCAACGGGGTCTTCTCCATTAACATGTACGCCATTTTGATCTGGTCCTCCGTTTACGACTTGTTCCTTAAAGCCAACTACTCCACGGGCGCCAACCACCACTGGTTTTTCCATAGCCATAGCTTCTAAACTTACAATACCGAATGGTTCATATGTTGAGGGAAAAACGCACATGTCTGATGCTGCGTAGTGGAGAATTCTTTCTTGTTCTGAAACAAAGTCAAATCGGTAAACGATGTTGTCTTTAATGTTCATTCTTTCAGCTGTTTCTTCAATATCCCCTTGTTCCTCACCTTTTCCTAAAATAACTAGTTTAGTATTCGGGAATTCTTTCAGAACCAAAGGCATCGCTTGAAGCAAATTTCGCACTCCCTTAACCCATGCAAGCCGACCAATGAAAAGCAACATAATCCAATCATTTGGAATGCCGTATTTCTTTCTGATTTGATCAATATCTTGCCGCTGAACCTTAGCAGGATCATAACGTTTGGTGTCTACACCATTCCAGACAACACTGATTTTAGAAGATTCCCAACCATGTTTAGAAAGGTCTTCCTTCATGGCGTAACTTACTGTTATTATTTTGTCTGAGTTTTCAGCCATGGCATTTTCAAGGTGGGAAACAACTTCTGAGCCGTATCCTCTGCTTCTTCCCCACTCAGTGCTGTGGGTATGAAATACTACTGGAATTTTGGTTTCATTTTTTATGACAAGACCTGCAATACTGCCTAGCCAATCGTTAACACAGACTATGTCAAAAGTGTATTTTTCTTTTTTAATCAAGTCATTGATGAATTTAGTTGCGCTTAGAATATTGTAGATGAAGATGTCGTTGAAGAGTTTTAGGTTGGTACCCCATTTTTTTAAGTCGTCAACCACGAAGAACGGCCAGATATTAGACGCGTCAGCTATTTGTGGTCTATGAACTTCGACGCCTCTCATTATTTCTCTTGTTTTGAGGTCATTATTATTTAGAGTAAAGACTGAAACGTCGTGTCCAAGATCAACATATTCGCGAGTAATGTATTCGGCGTATGTTCCTAATCCGCCGACGAGTTGAGGGGGATATTCATAAACGAAAAAGCCAATTCTCAAAAAAATCACCTTTAACTTGATTTTATCTAGTGTTATCAATCTATTTATATTTTAAAAAAAGGTTCGGACTAAATGTTTCTATTTTAAAATGTTGGGCTAGTTATATGACATAAATTGAAGTCAAGATAGAAAGCTATTTTTCAAGTAAAGGAAACACCAAAAAAGCAGCTTTGGTCAAAAAACATTGACACCTGAAGTTCATAACACTAAGAAATGAACACCTTAGGGAACCCAGATAACATCAGGAACAAATCTACAGTAGACGAGTTGGATAAAATTAAAAAGGAGACTCGACAAATAGCTAGAAGCCTATAATTCGGAAGTGTTTGCTATGACGAAAAATGTCAATTTGCCTTTGCGAGTTTACGAAGATTTAGTTAAGACATCTGAGGAGTTGTCTTTGATGGCTAAAAAGCCTATTTCGACATCAATGGCTGTTGATTTGCTAATTGAAATTTACCATGCACACCTCAACAATCCTTGCTCATTGGACGCGTTTAGCCAGCAGCTAAGAAGCCTAAACGTAATGTCGCCTGAAGAATTTGACAAATATTGGGATGAACCCATAAAGAAACAAAAATCAAAACGCAAGGTAAAAGCAAAGAAACCCTAAGCCAGATTCTTAGTTCAAAACTTTCCCAAAAAAAGAAAAGTTAAATCATTTCAAAAACTTTCCTAGCCAGTTGCTCGGTCAAGTTTTCCCTATTAGAGAAAGTTATATTAAAAATTTCTGCGTCAACCCGTCGCTTAACCTGAGTTACTAGAGGGTCTTTGGCTTTTCCATGTACAACTATCAACATCAACTTTTTGCCTTCCAACGCTTGGATAACAACTTGTTTGAACTTCTGCGAAAAAAGCTCCATTGGCCCAATCTCGTCGATGGCAATGACGTCACATTTTTCGAGTGCTTGAGTGATGGCTACTGTTCCAACGTTGTCAAGGTCATTGAGGTTGACATAATACTTGCCTACTTGAGGACCACCCTGTCCATTTACATGTGCCAACCACCCATGTTTATCGCTATTCAAGTCTAAGATTTCAAAGCCCACACGCACATTGTCTTTTCTAACTTCACGGGTAACCATACCGCCTACTCTGGCCCCTTTCGTTTTCAACGCATTCACTGTCTTAGTAAGGATGGTTGTTTTTCCAACTCCTGGAGCACCAGTCAAAATCAAAATCCTCGTCATCAAAGTCTTTTACCTTTGCTATACCATAAATCTAATATGCAGATTAAATTGTTTTCATACCAACATCTTTGGAGCATACTGAATGTCGGATAAAGAAAGCTACGTTGCAGATTTTCCAAGTGAAATAATCATGGAAGGCAAAATCCGAGTCTTAGTGCCCAAACTCGAAGCCTACGGAGTCTTACCTTCGGATTATGCACCGTCTAAAGCTCCAGTATTCTACAATCCTGTGATGGAGTTCAATCGTGACCTGACCGTTTTAGCCTTCAGAGCTTATCAGCATTTAATTAATCATGAAATTAACATCTGTGAACCATTTACTAGCCAAGGAATAAGGGGCATTCGCTTCGCAGTCGAAGTCGAAGGAGTAACAAAGGTGCTACTAAGTGACATCAACACAAAAGCATTAGAAATGGCAAAACACAATGTTCAATTAAACAAGCTGGAAAACATAATAACCCTCAAACATAAAGATGCTAACTGTATTTTAAGCTCCAACGCATCACCAAAAAAACGGTTTGACATAATAGACATAGACCCATTCGGCACCCCTGTGCCCTATTTGGATTCTGCCTTCAGAGCCCTAAAAAACAATGGGCTACTGGCTGCAACGGCAACGGATTTGGCGCCTCTGTGCGGTGTACATGCAAAGGCGTGTGTGCGAAAATATGGTGGCAAACCCCTTCGGACAGAATACTGCCATGAACTGGCAGTACGGCTTTTGGCTGGCTGCATGGCTTCGTTAGCGGCTAAGCATGACATCGGAATCAGAATACTTTTCAGCCACAGCACAGACCATTACATACGAGTCTACGCTCAGATTGGATATGGCTGCCAAAAAGGAGACGAAAGCCTCAAAAATACAGGCTACATACTTCATTGTTTTAGTTGCCTTCACCGTGAAACTACACGTAATTTTTTTGGCAAAAGCGATGTTTGCCCAGAGTGCGGCTCGAAAATGGAGTTTGCAGGACCTTTATGGATAGGTAGAATATCCGACTCAAGCTTCATCGACCAAATAATTCAGGAAAACCAGAAAACCGCCTTCAAAAACAGCGCCAAAATCACAAAACTTTTAAACCTAACCAAAAACGAAGCGTCGGCGCTCGAAACGTACTACGTAATTGACAAGTTAGGTAGAAAACTCAAATTACCCGCACCCAGCGTCCAAGCAGTTCTTACCGGTCTTAAAAATAGTGGCTTCCAAGCTGTTCCAACACACTTCAATACACGAGGCATCAAAACAAACGCACCAGCGCTAATTATGCAAAAAATACTAAAGGAAATCGTAGCACCCAAATAGTCAAATGGTTTTTTGCAACAAAAGTTTAAAGAGTAAAACCTGTGTTTCTAAGAGGTAAGTGAGTTCTCATGAATGACAAAATCACAGTTATAGGCACAGGCATGATGGGTAGCGCCATAATTAAAAGCCTTATTAAAGGCAACTACGGCGGAAAAATAACCGCCGTGGATATTGCGCCTGAAAAACTCAAAGATTTAGAAAACATAGGCGTAAAAATTGCATCGGACAATCGCAAAGCCACCGCAGATGCAGACATTGTGTTCATCATCGTCAAACCTGGGGATGTGGAGAAGGTTCTCAAGGAAATCAACAAAGAGATTAAGGGTAAACTTCTGATTTCAGTTGCGGCTACTATCTCTCTTGCTTTTCTGCGCAAAATTGCTCCTGAAGCTCGAATTGTGAGGATCATGCCTAATCTTGGTGCTTTGGTTCAGGCTGCATACACGGCTTACTGTTGCGAACCAAACGTCACCGCCGAAGACAAAGAAAAAGTCAAAGCCCTCTTGAATATGATGGGTATCTGCGATGAAATGGATGAGAAATACATGGATGCAATCACCGCCGTCAGCGGGAGCGGACCTGGCTACATTTCCATTATCATTGAAGCGTTAACTTATGCAGGACTAAAAGTTGGATTACCACGAAAAATCGCACTAACCGCCGCAGCTCAAACCGTAATGGGCACAGGCAAACTTGTCATAGATTTGAATGAAGACCCCGCAAAAATAAAAGATATGACCACTACCCCAGGTGGAACAACAATCGAAGCCATTTACCAGATTGAACAATCTCAGATTCGACCTGCAATGATAAGGGCCATAGAAGAGGCTACTAAAAAAAGCCAAGCAATTAGAGAAAAACTAAACCTAAAATAGCGAAAGCGATGTTTGAAGCAGTAATCTTTGATTGGGATGGAACCCTAGCCGATACGCGAAAGGTAATTATTAGTTCATTCCAAAAAGCGCTCAAAGAAATTAACCTCGAAGTTTCAACTCAATTTATTGAACGAAGAATTGGTGTCGGCGCGTCTGAGACATTTCGTGAGATTCTCCTTGCCGCAAATAGGCGAGTTGACGAGAATATCGTAAAGCAACTTGTTGAGCAGAAAAGCAAGGTTCAAATCGATTTAGCGGGTGAGGTGACATTGTTTGATGGTGCACGAGAGCTTCTAGAAGCGCTTCGGGGCAAAGTAGAGATTGGTTTGGCTTCTATGAATAATCGAACCGTCATTATGCATCTACTTCAAACTAATGGATTAGTCGACTGTTTTGATGTAGTCTTAACTGTTGAAGCGATTTCTCATTCTAAGCCTGAACCGGAAATTTTTCTAAAAACGGCTGAACATCTCAAGGTTAACCCACAGAGATGTGTGGTTTTTGAGGATTCGATCTTTGGCGTTAAAGCAGCAAAATCTGCAGACATGGGTTGCATCGCAGTTACCACAGGAGTTTACAAAAAGGAAGAACTTAAGATGGAAAGACCTGATCTGGTCGTTGAATCTCTAAGAAACCGGCAAATTTTACCTTTTATTTTTCAGTAATATAACCTTGTGGTAGCTGGCTAGCAACAACATAGCTTTAAAGATTTTTTCAATAAATATACATTAGTCTCAAAAGACTGTAGGAAGAATTATTGTGACTGTACAGCTAAAGAAAAAGACTAGACCATCGGTTTTTCAAGTGCTTCTCTTAGATAAAGATGACAGTGAAGACGTTGAAGTTCAAGAAGCAAAAATAGTGAATTTTTCCCAAGTTAGAGAACACCTCAAAAACGGCGGATCCGTCTTCATAACAAGCAAAGGCTCAGAAAAAATTTCTTTTCCAAAGACCAAAGCACAACAAAACTATAGCAGATCTAGACGAACTTGTGGATTTCTCTTTCGACAGCATTTGAGAAACAAATAATTTGTGACGTGCATCCATAGTTTCCTTTACCCCCTCTCTCTTCCAAATATTTTTGGGTGCACGCCACTCTCGCTAATTCAAAGTAACTAATATTTTAACCCTAAACTAACGGAGAATCTAAATTAAATTTTCTATTTTTTCTTTCTTAAAGCTTCAGGAACATATATGCATCTTGGGTCTGAACCTAAAATGTCACCTGTATAAAACAATGCTGCTGATCTGCATCCCCCGCATAGTTCTTTATATTCACAGACTCCACATTTGCCCTTGATGTTAACCTTGTCTGTGATTTGTTTGAAGAACTTACTTTTTTGCATCGTTTCCCAAATCTCGTTTATAGGTTTATCCTTAATGTTCCCAATTCGGTAGGTGTCGTTGTAACTACATGGAATAGCGTCGCCGTTTTCTGCTATACTAAGAAATTTACCAAAGAAGCATCTTCCTAGGAAAAAACCGTTAAACCATTTTTCGAAGTCGGGCATACCGCGTTGTTTGGCAACTCGAGCATAGAAGGGAATGTACACATTGATACCGGGTTTTGTATTGTACTCAGCGGTTAAATCATAGAGTTTATTACATACCCATTCATATTGGGCGGGGGTTGGGTCTGCTTTTAGGCAATCTTTGCTATAGGGAATTAATCCGTGGAAAACTACCCATCGAGCATCATATTTCTTAGCTAAATCCAACACGTGTCGCATGTCCGCTTCATTAACATTGGTGATCTTGTCGGTGTTAGCGAAAGTATATACTAGGCAATTTAGGAGTTTTTCCTTTGAAAACTGTTCTATAACTGAGACAGCTGCTTTGTAAGCACCTTTACCGCGGATAGCATCATCTGTTTCTTCCGAACCGTCAATGCTTACTGAGATTTTTGTTTGGTTCTTAACGATTTTTTTGAAAGCTGCCTCACCCAGGAGACGCCCATCGGTTATGATGCTTGTGTTTAATCCCCTTTTTGTAGCGTGGTCCAATACTTCAAAGAGGTCTTTTCTTAGAAAAGGTTGTCCGCCTGTAATTCCAAAGTAGCTAGCCCCGAAATCCACTACTTGATCAACTATTTTAATTGCGTCCTTTGTGCATAACTCATTCGGAGCGGGCTTTTTTCCTGCTGAAGTGCAATGTACACAATTGCAGTCGCATTCGAAAGTGCAACGCCAAGGAATAATTAATACTGGACCTTTATCTTTCAATCCGACTTCTCCGTGGGATATGATATTTGAACAGTTTTTTGCTATTTAACATTTCACATTCGACCTACAAATTCCATGAGTAAAAATGGGGATCAAAATTCTTAAATCTCAAGCAAAACTCTATTTTAGCAGTGATTTTATGACTAAACTTAAAGCAAGTGCAAAACTCTTGGAAAACTTCCGTTTAGTAACTGAGAATGGCCGGGGACATAGTGTAGTCTGTGACTTATCTGAAGCTGCAGGAGGAACCAACACTGGTCCAACACCTTTAGAGTTGGCTTTAATGGCGCTAGCTGGTTGCGGAGTAATCATCTACGCTGACGTCTGTAAAAACAGTAAAATTGACCCAGGAAACATCGAAATCGCCGTAGAAGCAGAAAAAACCCCCAAGTCTCCAACATTGAATGGGGTGGCGATGAAAGTTAAAATTGCTTCGAAGGCAAGGAAAGCGTTGGTGGAGGCGGCTTGGAGAAGAACAGAAGCGGGTTGCCCTGTGCTGTTTGTTTACAAGGAATCAGTCCCCATTAGAGTTGAAGTAGAAGTTGAAACAACAGAGTAATATGTCCATTCTTTTACCAAAAAAGTCTTTTTTTAATCTTTTGTTGGTCTGAAAACGGGTTCTTGCAAACTTTTTTAAGTAACTTCTTTTTTATTGCTAAGTGAGGAGAAGAAGGAGAATGGAAGATGGCATTATGTTTAGCTCGCGCCAGCTCAATTGTAGCCATCAAAAACAGGAATTGTATACTCAGAGAATCTTTGACATCCTAAACGGCTTCGAATTTAACTTAACGCGGTGCCTCAACTGCCACAAAATTGTAGAATTGGAGTCAAAGAAATTCGCTAAGGGCTAGTTTTTTAACCTTTGAAACTTATGCAGAGTTTGTCTTTTTTAGCTGGTCAAGAGCAGTATGCGTTTCTAAGATGACAACTTCCAAGTTTGACTCTTTTAGAAGGGAAGTTCTTCGATTGCATTCTGGAGTAAATTAAGGTCTTTCCAAGTTATTTTGAGATTTCTGATGGTTTGTGTGTGTCAACATCCATTTACCATTAACCTTCGTCTAATTCGTCACCTTGGCAGGGCTGAATGAACAAGCAAACTCATGTCGTGGTCAAGGCTACAGAGGAAAATCATTGAACCCACTCTAATTTGGCCGTTCGTAGGCTTGGTTTTTTTGTCTGTACAATTGTAACGTTTGTCGCTTAAACATAGCTATAGAGAAGTGTTACTACAAAAAAACGTGTCCGTCATACTTAGCCTATCAAGATCTTCTTTTAGAATTGGAAGGTTGTTGGCGTTCATTTTCTTTTCTTTCTTAAAAGTACGACAAGAGAAGTGTTCAATTAGAAAATTTTATTAAACATTGATTTATGTTGCTAATTTGTACAGGTGGAATACGCTTTCAAAACTGTTTCAGTCACTAAATTCGGCGGGAGCCTTCTTGATGTTGAAGGAAAAGGAATCCCAAAAATAATTAAGCGAATAGAGGAAATCAAAGCAAAAGATGGTTGTGGACCAATCGCTGTTTTTTCTGCACCTATTGGGATAACAGATGCGCTCATAAAGATAGGAGAATCTTACGCACAAGCTTGCCAGCTGTCCTTAGATCCTGTTTTTGAAGTCTATGACCGCTTAGCAGGGCTCTATGTCAAAGGCAAATGGGCAAAAGAAGTTCAAGAGGAATTAGCTAATTACAAAGCATTGACCCAGGCTACCCTGGACGCCGTGAACAAGCGTTTTAGCGGGAACCTCAAAGCTAGAACGCTCACTTTGGGAGGGGAGCTTGCCATGTCTATGCTGATGAGCTATATTCTAAAAAGTCATGATTTGGATCCATGCAATCTCTCTATGGAAGACTGGCCGATAGTAACCGACGACAATTTTGAAGATGCTTTACCAAACTATGAAGCAAGCAAAAAAAGACTTCACATACTAATTAAACCCTTAGAAGAAGACAAAGTTGTTGTGTTAGCAGGTTTCTTAGGAATCACTGCTGACGGACTTGAGACCATCTTGGGTAGGGGTGGTTCAGACTTAACTGCTGTCTTCGCGTCTTGCCTTCTCAAAGATGTTTACGCGGTAAAAACACTCCTCTACAAGGATGTACCAGTTCAAAGCGCTGACCCCAAAGTAGTCCGCGGACAAAAAACTGAACACGTGAACGCGTTAACTTATAATGAAGCCCACAAAGCATCAATGATGGGTATGAAAATCGTGCAGAGTCCAGCTATTGCTATGGCAAGACGTTTTGATCAGTCTTTGATAGTTGTACCTATCGATGAGCCAAAGATGCATTCTATTATAAAAGCTGAAGCGTCAGGTGGAGAAGTTGTAAAGTGTTTAACAGGCAAGTCTGGCTGTGCAATACTCTCGATGAATGACGAGAAAAGCCGCTCATTTGAAGATTCTTTGCGTATTTGGGAACGAAGAAATGACTTTATGGATTTGGGCGCCGAAACTATGGAAACGGGTGAACGTATCCGCGACTTTCTTTTCTTAGATTCAGATTTTCTAAGGAAGAACGAGGAAAAAATCAAGGGGTTCGACGCAGATATGAGGATAAATTATGGTTTAGGTGTAGTAACACTAATTGGTGATCGTATGAAGGATTCGCCAGGTGTAGCATCTTTAGCAATTAGCGCCATTTCAGGCATCAATATTAAACGCGGAATCTTGGCACCCCATACATCACAGATTATTTTAGTTGTCGACGAAAAAAAGGTTAACACAACCGTTGCAGCAATTCATCAGAAAAAGCAGGAACTAAACAAAGCCCCGAACTGGCCTATGGGATTTCAGTCATCAGCCTAAGACAAAGCCAAAATCATAATAGTGAAAAAACGAAAAAATAAAAAACAGATATTGCTCAATCGCTAGTGCCTAGTGAAAACGTAAAAAAAATAGTGTTAAACACTTTCATTAATCTCTCCCCGAACACAAAAGGTCGCGTGGACACCTACCTTTTAAGCATTAGGCACAATATCGGTGCCTTCGTGATCAAACTTGACCCAAAACGAGACCACAACAGAAAAAGATCTACAGATAGACGTGACGTTACACAACATGTCCGCAGGAATCCTCAAAGAGTTCGGCCTAAAAATTATTAAACCTTATTTTGGCGGCAACATGAACAAAGCCTTCAGAAGTCTAATGGAAAAAGCCATAGAAGAAGAAACAATAGTTAGCAAAGCTATGATTGAGGAAAGAAAAATTGTATCGAGTAGGATTTGATATATTTTTTTTTGAATTAATATCAAGAAGGTTTAGTCGTAAAAATTAGTTTGTTCGAGATTATTCGAAAGTTGACATATCTATTCTAGTTGCTAAAAGTAGAACCTGTTCTTCCAAGAACTCCGTTAACCTATCTGAGTCATCAGACGTTGCTTTGTGTTTGGTGGTTACGTGATTGTCTATTGCGAGGTTCATTGCTTTTAAATCGGGTACTACCAAAATTTCTGAGCCGCATGTACATTTAATGATAGGCATGCGTTTCTTGTGAATAGTGATCTTTCTCTGGCGACTTTGGTTACAAAATAATTTAGTTTCTTTACTACTTTTTTTAGTCACCAGTGTGTGCCTCGCTTATCGAACGATTAATTTAATCTAAGTCTCATCTGATATAAGAAGTATTAGTATGCACGATACTAATATTAAATATTTACTTGGATAACTTCCGCCAGCTTCACCAAATTTCAAAAACTTGGCTCCCCGCCAGTTTTGCCTAACAGTCACCACTGATTGATCGTTAAAGTATAGATATCAAAATGAGAAAGAAAAAAGCTTATGCTTGTGATTCTAAATGAAACAACAAGCCGCGAGAGACCGTACTTGATAATGATCCGGTTCTTCATCACTAAGCGTGAATTAGTTGATGTTCCATGCCCAAGTAATGTTTTGTTTGGCAGTCTGCTTTTGGGCATCCCTCGCAACTGTTAAAGTCAATTTTCTGGCATGGAAGAGTATAAGCGCGATCCATTGTCTTTTCACTTCCCTGTTTTTATATTATGTAATGTGTCTTAATATATCAAGATGCTTAAAAGGGTTACTGAACACAATTTCCATTAAATCTACATTTCTCGAATTGTGTAAAATTTATGAGTTGTCTGTTACTCTTGGCGTTTACATTAATTTTCTAAATCTAAAACTTCAAGCTGCAGATCCTTATTAATTATGAGCTCTGTTTAACAAACAGGACATTGAATTATTTCCCCAACCGCCGAGTATTTTATGAAGTCTTCTTTATCTGAAAAAATATAATTGCATTCAGGACATTGCGCTGTCAAGGACTTCCACCAACAACAATCAGGTTTAAGGTATCATCCTTATAAAATAATTTTGTCTAAAGCTATATTGATTTAGAGTTTAATAAAAAAAAAGTGAAGAAAAGCTTATTCTATGTGCCATTTCTTAGCAGCTTTCACGATAACGAAGACCACTAAAGCAACTATAATGAATGTAATCAACGCTACCAGAAAGTCCCCTATGCCAAAGGTTTGACTCAGTAATTTTACAGAATAGGATGCCAGATCTGACATGCCTGGAATAATTAAACCCAGCAGCGGAATGATGAAGTCTTTGACAAGTGCCTGAATCAAGGTGCCTGCATACAAAGCTAAAATGAAAGCAACAGCTAACCCAAATATTTTGTATTTAGATAGAAAATCCTTGAACTCATTGACAAAACCTTTTGGTGGTACTGGTGGTGGAGCTTTTTCTAAAGCAGCACTAATTTTTTTTAACTCAGCCAATATTTCGTTTTCCTTATCCAAATAAAACAACTCCTTGCATTTAATTTGTTTAATTTTTTTTATAAGGCTTTCCATTTTTTCCATATTTGTTTATTTGATAATTTCATTTTCATTGAAGTAAGTCTCACAAATGAAATCTAACAGCAATGAGCCAGTTTGTTTCGATGGAGTAACTACAATGAATTTTAACAGAAAAAGATCAGCAAAGGGTTTGTTCTAACATCTGCAAAGAATAATTTTATCCAAAGAAATTGTTTCTGTGGAACTGTACTTTTTCATTGATAGATAAATAAAATAAATGGTTTGAAAAGAATGATTAAATTATAAGGGTTTAACTATCAACTAAATGAGCTGTACCGTCGGGACAATAGACTTTTTCGCCTACGGTTACTCGACAGTAACGTTGTTTGCACAAGTACAGTTGATTTGAGCATCCATCACAGTTTCTACTTAACATTTTATCGCCTCTTTTGGATCAATCCTTAGTAGTAATACATCTCACTTAATAAAAGATATGAATCCTCAATAACTATCTAAAAACGCCTTCAAAGAATATCGACTTCACATTAACCAATAAAAGAATGTTATGGGTTTTGGTGCTGGAGCAGGATACCGCTTCTCATATGATTGGGCAATTATGCCAGTAATCTCTTGTTGTGTTAGAATAGATATTTTGGTGTACTTTTGATCTGGGTTTATTTTGATATTACTCATTTTCTTGATCCTCAAACGTACTGACGCAGAGTTAGAGTTTTCTTTTTATAGAATTGTTTAGTTCGGGTTCTTTCTGTGTGATTGTTGCAACCCGTATAAAATGTGCAGTTGCAACAACAACAGCAACAACAACTTCTCCTGAAGCGTTTAATAGGCGCTTTTGATATCTGCGATGTAACTGAGAGGTTTTTCTCTGTTTGCCATTGGCCATTTTGCCTTAGGATACTTAGTTGGTAAAAGTTCAGGTAAACTTGGTAAGGCTAACCTGAATTTGCCGCTTCTATTTGCAGCCTCAGTCCTCCCAGACATCGATCTGCTGCTACGCTTCCTAATGCACCGGGGACTCACCCACTCATTGCTCGCAATAACAGCATTGATGATTCCATTCTTTATCATTTACCGAAAACAAGCCATCCCGTACTATGTGGCCATGCTTTCTCATATTTTCTTAGGAGATTACTTCACCGGTGGAATTGAACTCTTCTGGCCGGTGTCTCACGGTTGGTTTGGAGCATTAAACTTTGACGTTGCAAGCTTGCAAAGCGCATCTGTTGAGCTTGTGCTCTTCATTTCAACTATCCCAATAATGTTTAAGCTAGGAGATCTGCAGGCATTTCTAAAGCCCCACAACAGGAATTGGGCACTAATAATTCCATTCGGCGCAACTCTTGTACCATTACTCTCACTTGGTCGAGGGGCAGAAAACGCACTTCCTACAATACTTGCAGTTCCAAGCTTATTCTACATAAGCCTGTTCGCTTGTTCAATGTTAATAAGGCTAAGATCAAAGCATAAAACAGATAGGATAATGCAACCTATCGATAAGCATCTTCTGAGAAAAGATTCTAGAACTTGAAATCACTATTAGCAAATAATAATAGATTTTCATTTACCTTTAGTGTTTATCCAAAAATAATATTAAAAAGTAGAAAACAATTGGGTTAACTTTCTTACAGCTGCTTAAAATGTCGGAGGTTGCTGCTATTCTTTAAGACTACGAACCCCAAAAAACAAGCGCCTAAAGCCTGGGAGACCGCCCAAAAGGTATGGGACCACCATTATGTCTTCTTCAACTAAACAACATAGATATAAATCCCAACAAAGGTTGTTTGTCCTATTTAATTGGATTGGAAAAAAGTTTGTTTTAAGGCGCGAGTTCAGTGGAGGAAACGACTCCAACTATCAAAGTATGAGCAATATCCAATCAGGCTTAAGACAGAAGAATATCCGTCTTTCATAGCGTTTGCTTCTTGGTTATTTCTTCGAGGATTTCTTTGGCGCGGTCAACACGGACTTTGCGTTCTTTAACCATGCGTTCAGCAACCAAATCTATCAATTGATCTTTGGCGCCTGCGGTAACAGCGATGTTTCTAGCATGCAAAGACATATGACCAAGTTGGATTCCTTCATTTGATAATGCACGTAGGGCACCGAGGTTTTGGGCCAAGCCGACAGCTGCTAAAACTTCACCGAATTCGTTAGCGGATTTTACATTGAGAATTTTCATGGCGATTCTGGCGATTGGATGTGTTTTTACTGCTCCGCCGATTAAGCCAACAGCCATGGGCAACTCAATTAACCCTTCAAGATCTCCATTCGCATTTTTTGTCCAATTTGATAAAGTTGTATAATGTCCGTTGAATGCTGCGTATGCATGTCCTCCTGCCTCTATGGCTCGGTGGTCGTTACCTGTGGCTAAGACAACGGCGATTATGCCATTCATGGCGCCCTTGTTGTGGGTTGCCGCTCGGTATGGGTCTGCTGTGGCGAAAGCGGAAGCATAAGCTATACCATCTACTACTGCTTCGCCGCCTACTACTTCTTTGGGAACAGTGCACCATGCCTTCGCGAGGCGTTTAACCGCCAAGTTGGATATTATGCGTAAGTAAACATGTCCGCCAGTTAGTTGCTCAATCATAGGAGATACAGCTTCAGCCATCGTGTTAACAGCGTTTGCACCCATAGCGTCTCGGCAGTCAACAAACAAATGCACGATAAGCATTTGTCCCATTGTTGTTTCAATTACTCGGGCGTCAAGATCCTTAGCTCCGCCCCCAAAAGAGTTGAGAACAGGGTCTTGATCATTTGCTTTTTTGAGAAGTGCCGCTTTTGAACCTAAAACTTGTTTTTTCGCCGTTTCAGCATTTTTTATTTTAACGACTTGGATCTGCCCAATCATTATAGGTGTTGAACTGCTAGAGTGGAATCCTCCGCCGTCACGAACCATTTTTGCGGCATAACTAGCCGCGGCAATTACGCTTGGCTCTTCTGTAGCCATCGGGATTAAGTAGTCTTTTCCATTGATTTGGAAGTTAACACCTATGCCCATTGGCTCGGGAAAAACGCCGATTACGTTTTCCACCATGTGATCAGCTACATCCATAGGTAAAGAACCAGTGTTCTCAAGTAAACGAATTTCATCCTCAGTTAAATCTGCAAAATCTTTAATGATTGCTAACCGCTCTTTTGGCGGAAGCTTGTAGAAACCTGAGATTACAGACGACTTAGCCATTCTCAATCACGTTGCAAGTGACTGTTTTGTTTTTTGCTTTTAAACTTTAACCAAATCTGAGTCTAAAACATTATGGTCATAGGGTAGTTTGACCGTTAGTTTTAGGCATGGCAACTGCTGAGATGCCTAAGCGCTTATTTATTTCGATGGCTAAGGCGTCGCCGTTACTGCGGTAATTATCAGTGATCACCTGTTTTGCCCCTGACCGTTTAACATATTCAATTAATCCGTCAAAATCCGAGTGGTCACTTAGCGCCACTAAATGTTCTCGGTCGCCAATTTGTCGACTAGGAAAACGAAACTCCCAACCACTCAAACAAATACGAGCATTGCGCAGCCCTACGTGCTGTTTTTGATTCATATGGTAAAATGCGACACAGGGCAAGTTTTCGTTTAAAAGTTCCTGCCCCTCGTTATCACTGGAAAGCGATAGACAACCTAAACGCATACCGTGATGCTCACAAACCTTCGCAACTTCATAAACTCTTTCAGGCATAACAAAAGGTACTTCAACATCTGCGTCTCGAAGGATCTGCATAGCTTCTTGGAGTTTGCCATGATAACCGAAAACGTAAACGGTGCCACCTCGCAGACGTTTCTCAATCATGGAAACCAAAAGTTCACGCACATTAACATCGAAATTGCGCCTGCAAGATGGGCTTCCATATGTTGCTTCAACAACCAAAACATCGCAATCCACAACAGGTGTACCATCTAATCTAAAATCGCCCGTCCAAACAATTCTGATTCCGCCAGCGTCCTCAACTAAAACTTGTGCAGCACCCAAGATATGGTCCGCTTTTATAAAACTGATTTTCTCGTCTTTGTACTTCAAGATTTTGCCGTATTCTAAAGTTTTTACTGCTGTACAGTCTTTGAGTTTGAAGGATCCGTTAAGAGTTTCTGTAAGATCTCGGGTGGCTTTGGTCATTAGAACTCTTTCACATCGTTTCAAGCTGCTTCGTAAACCGTAGAGATGGTCTGCATGTGCATGGGTTACCACCCGCAAAGGTCTTGAAGCATCAAAGGCATCACAAGCCACATTGTCACCTAACAAAACAGCGCCACTCTTAGTTACTGAAGCCCTTTCCGTCAAACCTTATCTGCTCACTAGGTTTTTTCTGCCAACCAATCGATAAGCTGCTCAGGATTATCAGTTTCAATATTAACTCTAATCGGACCTAACGGTGATTCCGCTGATTCTTCAGAAAAAGAAATGTGCCCTACGAAAGCCACCTGCTTGTTCAAATAGAAAGAAATCATATTGCCCCTAATAGATTTGAAAAGGAGTCTTCTTGATGCATCACGTATTCGGTCGTTGCGAAGTAAATTGCGAAGTTTATACAGTGAATCTTGTCCTTTGGCAATTGCAGTTAATGAGCTGCCCTTGATCATCGGTTTAATTGTTATCGTTGCGTTGTCCAAAAAGTTGTTGACCGCCGCTTTAACGCTCTCCTCGTTTTCAGTGGGGTTAATTTGTGTCTCAACAAAAACTGTTACTTCGACCATTTCGCCTCAACCTTCTCCAATGACTCCTTAACTTTAGTTTTAACATATTCTAAGCTATTATCGTTCACTATCATCTGTTCAGCCATTGCTATTACATTTCCCAAACCAACATTGAGCTCACGCATATCGCGTTCATTGAATACTTTCCATTCTGCTGGGTCGTCACTTCTATGCCTATTTGAAAGGCGGTTAAAGCGTATTTCGGGGGAAGCATGTACTGCCACGAGGCTGAATTTGGAAAAATGCTCTTTAAAAATGTCGACTTCATAGAGGCTTCTTAGACCGTCCACAAGAACTTTGTTGTTGGTTTGTTCTTCAATTTTCGGGACACATTTCTTAGCGATAACAAAATTACCTTCTTTTTCCCGCAGTTCGAGCATAACTCTTCCAACATTCTGTGGCGTCAATTCAAAACCTCGTTTAATTGTTTCTTGCCTAACAACATCGCCCATAACAACAACAGCATACCCCAAAGCGCGTGCATTTTCAACGACCAAAGATTTTCCTGAACCAGGCATCCCCGCTAAACCAATAACTAATTTGTCAACGATCACGTTATCTTAACCCTTTTTTGTTGTATAGCAGCATACTTGTTTAAAAAGCATTTATGAGTGTTATGTGTTAAAATTAGTAGAAGGAACATTTAATGTCCGAGCAAATAAGAAGCTTCATCGCTTTCGACATGAAAAACGATAATGTATTAAACAGGATAGCAGCAGCACAAAAACTGTTAATGCAAACAAACGCAGACCTCAAAATGGTTGAGCCAACTAACATCCATATCACCCTTCGATTCCTGGGTGGAATTAGCCCTGAGATGGTGGACAAAGTTCATGCAGCCATGAAGAACGTAAAGTTCAGCCCTTTCAACGTTCAACTTCGTGGTTTAGGAGTTTTTCCAACACTTAATTATCCACGAGTAGTTTGGGCTGGAATAACTGATGGTGCAGAACAACTCAAAAGCATATTTGAACAGCTTGAACCCCAAATCCACGAGTTAGGCTTCGCGCCAGACCCTAACGGTTTTAGTCCGCATCTAACCATTGCACGAGTTAGAACAGGCGCAAACAAACAGCGTTTAATCGATTTGGTGACTAAACAAGCTAACTACGATTTTGGCAACATAAGAGCAGATTGCTTAAAGCTTAAAAAAAGCCAACTTTCACCGAAAGGTCCCATTTATTCAACGCTCAAAGAATATTGCCCCTAAATGATTAACCATGGAAAAAGAACTAAATGCTTTGACTAAACGAATTCTTGAAAAAATCACGCCTAAAAAAGAAGAATACGCCAGAGTTAATGCTTTAAGCCGTGAACTTGAACAGAAAATCACATTAGCTTGCTTCCAAGAAGGCGTAGAGGCAATCGTACGTGTTGAAGGATCAATCGCCAAAGACACATGGCTAAGCGAAAACCCCGACATCGACATTTTCATGCGTCTACCTACCTCGATACCCAAGAAAACACCTTGAGAATGTTGGGTTAAAAATCGCTAAAAAAGCGGCTGACGGCGCTGAGCAATTGGAACGTTTTGCTGAGCATCCCTACCTTGAAATTTTCCTTGGTGGTTATCGCATAGACATTGTGCCTTGCTATGACGCTAAGTCTGGAGAATGGCAAAGCGCCACGGACCGAACGCCCTACCACACAGACTACATCAGGGTGCATTTGAATAAGGGGTTACTTGGTGATGTTAGACTTCTTAAAAGGTTCATGCAGGGCATCAACGTTTATGGTGCTGAAATAAAAATTGGCGGCTTTAGCGGTTACCTCTGTGAACTTTTAATTATGAAATATGGTTCTTTCGCTCAAACCATACATGCATTCGCAGGGTACAATCGGCGAGTTGTAGTTGATATTGAAGGTTTTTATTCAAACAGAGCAAACGAACTGCAACTACTCTTTCCTGAGTCTCTGGTGATTATTGACCCGGTAGATAAAGGGAGAAACGTGGCTTCAGCTGTCCAACCCCAAAAACTCTACGAGTTTATAGCTGCAGCAAGAGCATTCCTTAAAAAGCCATCTGAATCCTTCTTTTATCCATCTGAACCCGAAATTCTATCTCTAAAAGCATTGAAGAGACAGTTTAGAAAACCGTGGTTCAGCAATCGTTTTCCTGGTTATCGGCGAGTTAAACGCAGTTCCCGACGTGCTATGGGGACAACTATATCGGTCAAAGCGTTCCCTACAGACGCTGCTTGAGATAAGTGATTACAAAGTTCTAAAAGACGCTGTTTGGAGCAACGAGAAAACCATAAGCGTCTTCATGTTTGAACTTGAGCAACAAGTTTTGCCCAATATAAAGAAGCATTTGGGTCCTCCACTCGAACGAGAAGCTGAATGTGAGAAGTATCTTGCAAAATATGTGAACAATGAACGGGTAATTTCTGGACCTTACATTGAAGATGGACGCTGGATAGTAGAGGTACCGCGCAAAACTACCGACGCAGTAGCGCTCCTCAAAGAGAAGTTGATTGATGGAGGCAAGAATGCAGGTGTCGCAGATTTAATTGCAAAAACTATCCAGAAGAACTTCAAAATCCTTGTTAATGATGAAGTGCTTAAAGTTTATGAGGGCAATACTGACTTTGCAGCATTTTTAATTGATTTTCTCTCAGGCAAACCATTGTGGTTAACCACTCAATGAAAACCCTAAGATTTGAAAATCCAGATTGGTAATTTTTGCAACTATTAGTATATTGAAAACAATAAATAAGCTACATCTGAAAAGACAATGCAGCAAATCTAATTTTTATTGTGTTACGGAGTGATACCAGCTAATGATGTATTCTGGCAGGTTGAGTCCTCTTTCACCAAGCCTTTCCGCAAGCTTAACAGGTAATGGACTAAGAACATACGCTGCACGTGTGTAGAAGCGCCTTGGCGTAGATGGCTTAACTTCTTCAGGCAGGACAATTTTGAGGTCTGCTTTGTTAGCTAAAGTGGAATCTGCGTTTCCAGTTATCGCGAATACTGTACCGCCGAATTTCTTGAGCACATCAGCCCAGATTATAACTGGGCGGGTTTCTCCTGAGAACGAAAGCAAAATTTCTAAATCGCCAGCCCTAGGATGCGGGGTGTTAACGCCTCTTGTAATGTAAACGTTATCGCCAAGAAAACTCTTAATGTGGAAAAGTCTAACGCCGGTCATTTTGGCAATTTCGTTTCCCGTGCCTTTTCCGCCTAGAAAAACGTTTGTTCTTTTCTCCATAATGTCGACGAGTTTAGTATAGGTTTCTGAGTCCATGTTGGCATCTATCATCTCACCGACTTTTTCGAATTCTTCTTCACAAAGACGGAAAACGTCGCCAACTGGGAGGTTTCGGAATATAGCTTCTATCATGCTGTTAAGAAGTTCAAGAGTCCCCAGTTCAAAGATGTCGCCCATCATTCCTGTTTCAGCGTATTCAGCTCCAGGCTTGTTCTTGCCGCGTCCTTTTATCTGGACAACTTGACCGTATTGTCTTGTAATATCAGCTAACGGAGATGACAATGCTGACGTTAAAAGACCCATGGAGAAATGTGTGGATTTCTTTTCTTCAATGTACTTGGATAGATCCTGTGCCATAACAAGTGGGTCGTCGCTGTAGCCGCTACCCGAATTCATTAGAAGCAAAGTTTTTTTGTAGCGGCGTTCCAAATCTGGAGCGGCATCATACATGCTTTTTCCTGGAAACCCAGGGTCGTCAGGGGTTAAAACAACTTTGTTTCGCCAGCCTGCTTGGCTCAGAGCGATTTGGCTCATCGCGGCGTTGAGTGAATAAAGTGATCTGCCTGAGCCGCCGCAGATTACACAGTCTGCAGCATTTAGGTCTTCAAATAGAGGTGCAAGTTCCTTCTTTCGTATGCTCATGATGTTTTCTTGGATTTTATTAACGTATCCAATTGTACTGATTTTGCTTTTTATAACAACCGCACCTTCAGTGAAAACACAATTCAGCGATTCTCTATATTATCCTTGCGCTTGCATTAACAGAAATCCTCAACTGGCTGAGAAACGAAGAAAAAGTCAGGAGGTTTTCATTGACTTTCTTAATCTAATCCGGATTATAACTGTCACAGAGATAACTGCAGCCAAGAATAGCACAGTAAATATGCCAACGTAATGCTCAAAGAAGAAAGACAAACGTCTGTATTCAGCATTGAAACCAAAATGTGCAACTGTAACGTTACCAGTTCTACCCCATACAAGAACCGAATCGTCGGGCAAAAGGCTCCAATCTTCACCCAGAGGCAAAAAAATGCTGTCCGAAATAATAACACTCCACTCATCGCTTGAAGACCGCGACGCATTCAATCCTAGATTCACAGTTTGATTACCGTCGCCCTCTGCGTAGTAACTTAATAAATCAACTGGAAAAGAGTAAATAACAGATATGCGAGCCCAGATAGTAATATTAGAGTTCTGAGCGGAAATCCTCAGCTCACTCAAACCCTGTGTTGCGTTGAGCCCCAAAAAACTAAGACTTTGAAAATCCAACTTTAAGTTCTTAAACGTCCAAAATCCGTTTTCCAGCGTTGCTGCCGAGTAGGAACCGTTTAGGGCAAAACTTATGGTGCTGTTGTATTGGGGAATGCTGAATTTATCTGCGGTTGTGAATTCTGTTTGGGTTTGACCTTGTGTGGTGGCACAAAGCTGCGGGTTTGCCAATAGCCAAATTAGCACCAATGATGCCCACACCCAAACCACCTTTCTGAGCTTTTCCAAAGTCTCACATGCAAATATATTAGGCGTCTGCGATATGCTATAAGGCTTCTTGACTCGCTGATAAACAACTCTCATTTACCGCAAACTAAAAACTGAAGAACACCGCCGCGGAAGCAATGAAAACATCACGAAAACCGTCATGGATGCTAAATGTTTATATCAAAAAGAAACAACAAGCCCAAAAGGATAGTGAACCTATGGCCTTTGAAAACGCTAAAAAGTTTCAGTTTCTAGTTAAATTAGCTCTCGAAAAAGGATTTGCTGACGCAAAAATCATCCATACAAACAAAGTTGTGGTCGAAGACCGAGTGGTGCTTAAATGCAAAGTCGGCTGCAATCACTATGGCAAAACCCTCGCCTGCCCGCCCTATACGCCCTCAGCTGATGAATTTCGAAAAATTGTTGGAGAATACAGTTACGCCATGTTCATGAAGTTCACCTCAAATGCACAGGCTGAACCCGAAGTGCTAGCCAAACTTATGGTAGCGGAAACCGACCCAACTGTCTCCAAAGAAATCAAGGAGAAAGCAGCGAAGTTCTGGCAGGATTGGAAAGACGACAAACGCAAAATGCTCCAGAGCGTTGTGGATTTGGAAAAAGCCGCGATGAAAAAGGGCTACAGCTTAGCCATATCGTTTGTTTCGGGTCACTGCCAACTCTGCGAAAAATGCAATACAGAAACGAAAATTTGTGCTCATCCTAACTTGGCACGCTGGTCTGAGGATGCTGTTGGCGTGAATGTAAAGAAAACAGCGGCAAACGCTGGAATAACTGTTACTTTTCCGTTCGCAAAAAACCCTGAATCCTTCGCAATACTTCTAATCGATTAGTTTCCTGAGGACAGGTAAAAGCTAAATATTTTAGCTGTAACAAATGTGACGTATGAAGATTCTACTCGACGAAATGTACGCGGGCTTGAAGGAGTACCTAGAAACTTTAGGCTACGAAGTTTTGACTGCTCAAGAGGCGGGGTTAAAAAGTGCCAAGGACAGGGAGATTGTGGAGTATGCAGGAAAAAACAACCTGATATTAGTCACTCAGGACCAAAAACCTGCTGAGCTCGCAGAGTTGCTTGGTGTTAAAAGCGTTTTTATTTCAAGTCTAATGGTCGCCAAGTTGGTTGACCAGAAAATCAAAACACTGCCTCTTTAGACGTTTATGTGCCGCAGGTACTTATTCCATAGATAAGAAGTCGCGTAACCCGCTACTCCACCAGAAACTGGACCCATAAACAAGACAAGGGCATCGAGCATCTGGCTTCTTTGAACAAACAAACTGACAAATGCAAAACTGTTGATGTACTGCGGGAAAATAGCGAATGCAGAGTAGCTTGAAACAGCTATCAGCAATGTACTAAAAGCCATAGCGATAATCAATCGATTGCGGTTTACTCCTTGGGGTGATCCGTTGATTTTGAAAAGGAACAGGAAAACATCAACGAAAACGCCGAAGAGGAAAGCGAAAAAGAATGTGAATGGCCCTAAAGCTGGACTGACGAGCGCAGTCAAGAGTCCACCGACGGCTCCAACATACATGGCGCCAACTTTGGGAATGAAGAGCCCGCTTACTGCGAGCATAACAGCTTGGACAACTATGACGAGATAGTTTAACGGGGGCGGCAAAAACACGTTTGTAACGAATATTATTGTGCCGAAAAGTGCAATGATGAATAATCGTTGAATCTTTTGCATCCATGTCCCCCCGAGTAGTTATAAGAGTTCGCATTTCCATCTAAAAAGCTTAATGTCAAAAACGCAAAAAGAAAATTTTGGGTAAAAACCAAATTAATTTTAACGGAAAGTTATAAATTGGCAAGATGCAATAGTGAATATCATATAATAATTAACTGATAAATGTAAAATTGGGGATAACTGAAAATGAGCACTCACGCAGAAGATTTGAAGCTTCGACTAATGACAATCGAGCTTCTACGAACAGCAAAATACAAACGGAACATCACTTACAGAGAATTAGCAACTAAAACCGGTTTACCAGTCACTGTGTTAAGCCGCTACGCAAAAGGTCACGTCCTACCAAACACATTAAGAGCCAAACAACTCTGGCGCGTACTTACAAAACTCGTAGGCTTAGAAGCAGAACTGCGAAGCAGAATAAAATTCGATGACACCGGCTACTTTGACAACACCGAAATAGTCGGAGACTACAACATCCTCCAACAAGCAGCAAACCATGCACTGGCAAATTTCGCTGGTAAAAGAGTAACCAAAATCTTAACTGCAGCCGTCGATGGCATTCCTTTAGCCACAATGGTTGCTAACTCACTTGGGGTAAACCTCATTGTTGCAAAACGAAACAAAGAAGTCGGTGTAAAAGCCTTCCTTGAAGAAACCTATATTTTAGGTCGAGATTCAGGTGTAACCGTAACCCTATACATTCCCAAAGAATCCATTAAAAAACGCGATAGTGTCCTTATCGTAGACGATATGATTAAGAGCGGAGAAACTCAAGAGGCACTTGTAAATCTTGTAAAGAAGTCGAAAGCTGAGGTTTCAGGAATATTCTCCCTAATAGCTGTTGGAGAAGAATGGAAGAAACGTCTAAAGTCAGGCGAAGACTCACCAGTTGAAGTAGTCACCCACCTAAAATCCCCCTTTGACACCTCTACTTAATTCTCATTTTTTATTATTAATCGTAATGTGTGAAAACAATGAATAAAATAGGTCACATAACCCTGCTCGTTAAAGACCAGGATGAAGCACTAAAATTCTACACTCAAAAACTTGGATTCCAAAAACGTCAAGACATCGTCATCGCCAAAAATATTCGGTGGGTTACTGTTTCACCCAAAGGTCAAGAAGATCTCGAGCTAACATTTGTTGTTGCTGACAGCGAAGAGAAACGAAAGGCTGTGGGCAAGCAGACTGGAGACCACATTTTCCTCACTTTAGAATCAGATGATTGCAGAAAAGAATACAAAGCGTTGAAGGCAAAGGGCGTAAAGTTCTATGGAAAGCCAGAGGTGCAAGCTTGGGGTGTCGATGTGGTTTTTGAAGACATTTACGGCAACTTGTTTGATTTGGTTCAACACTTCAAGCGTAAATGTTAGAAAATCTTTAACAGAACCGCCCGCAACTAAACGGAATCATAATTACATTGAGGAAAGAAGAAAATGCGGATGATAAAGTGGCAAAACGGAACCGTCATAACACCTGACCAAACCAAACTTCCCCTTCAAGAGGTAACTTTGGAAATTAAAACTGTGGATCAGATGGCTGAAGCCATAAAAACGCTGCGTGTCCGAGGGGCTCCACTTCTTGGTGCAGCCGCAGGGTTTGGCATGGCATTGGCTGCTTACCACTCAAACGCAAAAACAAAAGAGAAATTACTCGCTGAACTCGAAATCGCTGGCATAGTTATTAAACGCCAAAGACCAACAGCCGTAAACCTGTTTTGGGGCGTAGACCGCGTTCTAAACAAAGCTAAAAACAGTTTCAGGCTCCGTTGAAGAAATTAAAAATAGTTGTTGTTAAGGAAGCACAGAAAATCGCAGACGAAGATGAAGCCCAAAACCGCGCTATCGGCAAGAATGGGTCAGTTCTCATTGAGGACGGCGACACAATTTTGACTCACTGCAACGCAGGCGAACTCGCAACTGTTGAGTACGGAACCGCATTAGGTGTTGTACGCGCAGCTTGGGAACAGGGCAAAAAAATTAAAGTCATCGCCGACGAAACCCGGCCGCTTCTACAAGGTGCAAGGCTAACTACTTACGAACTTAAACGTGACGGAATTCCAGTTACTTTGATTACAGATAATATGGCGGGCTACATTATGAGCAAAGGCTTGGTTAACATAGTTATCGTTGGTGCCGACCGTATTGTGCAGGACGCCGTATTTAACAAGATAGGCACCTACAGCGTAGCTGTTCTGGCTCATGAACATAAAATTCCTTTCTATGTCGCCGCACCAAAATCAACCTTCGATTTAACCTGCAAAGCTGTCGACGTTGAAGTAGAGGAAAGAAAACCTGAGGAAGTTACCCACATAGGTGGCGTACAAATCGCTCCCAACGGTGTAAACGTAATGAACCCTTCTTTTGATCCAACACCCCTAAAATATGTAACAGCCATCATAACTGAGAACCGTGTTATATACAACAAAGACTTTGGTGAATTCAGAAAGGGAAAAGTATAGCTTCTAAGACTGTAGAGTAGCGATCAATTAATGAGTGAACCAAAAAAATCTGTGCCGGTTGAATTTAGAACCAGTGGTGTCCTCGCTGAGAAAGGAGTCGTAGTAACTGAGCAAAGCAACATCGACGCGCTTTCATCGCGTGGTTATGGCACGTTAGAAAACAAAGTTTTTACTTTAACATTTTATGAGTCACTATATCTTTTGGACAAAGGCATGCTTGAAGTAAAAGATGCAAAAGCTAAAGCCGTAGATTTCCAGAGTCTTCTACACTGCTACGAAGTA
Organism: Candidatus Bathyarchaeota archaeon; assembly: GCA_963804785.1. Taxonomy (GTDB): domain Archaea; phylum Thermoproteota; class Bathyarchaeia; order Bathyarchaeales; family Bathycorpusculaceae; genus Bathycorpusculum. The sequence continues at coordinate 533,643 of CAWDRR010000004.1, read as the reverse complement.
CAAAACGAAAATGCTTGGGTAAACTACTTGGTTTACCGTGACCTACGAAGCCGGGGTTACGTGGTTAGAGAAGGATTCGGCGGTGGAATTGACTTTCGCATTTACGAACGAGGAGCATACGGCAAAGACACCGCACCCTACCTCGTCTTCAGCACTCAAGAAGGAACACCGCTACCCGTAAACGACCTTGCAAATGCTCTACAGCAGTGTCAGAGCCAGAAGAAAGAATTAACTTTGGCAGTCATGAATCGCAGAGGCGAAATCGTTTACTATTCTGTATCGCAATTAACTTTCAGCAAGATTGATGATTGAGGGCAACTCTATGGAAGCGAAGAGTTACGCTTGGGACGCAAAAGATTACGCTAAGAATTCTCAAAACCAGTATCAATGGACAAAAGAACTTATTCCTAAACTTAAACTTAAAGGAAACGAAGCCTTATTGGACATTGGTTGTGGTGATGGCAAAATTACTGCAGAACTTGCAACTTGTTTACCAAAAGGCATAGTTGTCGGTAGATTCTTCTGCTCAAATGATTAAACTATCCCAGAAAACCTTTCCAAATCGGGATTACTCAAACCTGTTCTTTCAAGTAATGGACTCTCGAAAACTGATTTTTCAAAACGAATTCGACAGGATCTTCTCAAATGCAGCCTTGCATTGGATTGTAGATCAAAAAGCTGTTCTGAAAGGTGTTCAAAGAAGTCTAAAAACGGGTGGAAGATTGCTTTTTCAAATGGCGGGAAAAGGTAATGCCCAAGCTGTGCTGGGAATTCTTGATGATCTCTTAGTTGAGGAGCCATGGAAAGAATTCTTTGAATGTTTTGAATTTCCCTATGGATTTTTCAGCGCAGAAGAATACATTACATTTCTTGTTGAAGCAGGTTTGAAACCGCTTCGTGTTGAGCTTTTTTCTAGAGACATGAAACATACTGGCGAAGAGGAGTTTGCAGGATGGATAAGGACTACATGGTTACCTTACACGGAGAGATTACCAATTGAAACCAGGGACAAGTTTGTAAAGAAAATCGTGGAGCATTATATCAAAAACCACCCAAAAGACGCTGACGGTGTGGTACATTTGGGTATGATTCGGCTTGAAGTAGAAGCCTACAAACCATAAACACAGTTTTAGCTGCTGTTGGATTAGAAGAACGCATTAGTTCTTGCCTCTTAGAATTTTAGTGGAAGCATATGTTCATTCGTTAGCGAGAGTTTAATAGAATAATTGCATCTTTTAGCTTGTTTAGGAGAACAAATGCATGCCAGCTTTCCAACCTGTCCGCGGAATGAGAGACCTAATCGGAGAAGAAGCTCAAACCTTCACCCACATCATAGCAAAAGCACGAGAAACCGCCTAGCTATATGGTTACAAAGAAGTCATAACACCTCATGTTGAGCCTCTGGAACTATTAAGTGCCAAGTCAGGTGAAGAAATTCGACAACGCATGTTCATTTTCAAAGACCTAGGAGAACGCCTAGTAGCGCTACGCCCAGAGTTTACAGCTTCAATCGCACGTCTAACTACAACCGCGCTTAAGAATGAACCTAAACCACTTACGATTATTTTCTGTTGGCACCGTTTACCGCTATGATGAACCCCAACGGGGACGTTACCGGGAATTTTGGCAATCAAACTTTGAGTTAATGGGTTCAGCTAAACCCGAAGCAGACGCAGAAATCATTTTGTTAACGAATAATTTAATGGAGTCATTGGGTTTGCATGGTTACGCTTTCAAAATTGGCCATATTGGAGTAATTCGTGGAATTCTTAGCCAAGAAGGTGTCGACGAAAAAACTCAAAATGCCGTGTTGCAACGCATGGACAAAAAAGAGTATGATGCTGCACTCAAGCTTGTGGAATCCGATAAATGTCGAAGAATGCTGGAAGGATTACTTGAAATTAGAGGTAACGATTGGCTTGACACTGTTGAGCAAATCCAAAGCTTACGTTGCCAATTATGAGAAAGCAAAGATAGCTGCTGAAAATCTTGCTGAAATCCTAAAACTCGTAACTGAAAGTACAAACATAAACATTACTGTTGAACCAGCCTTCGCCAGAGGACTAGAATACTACACAGGCATGATTTTTGAAATTTACATTCCGGGGCTCGACATTGCTTTGGGGGGCGGCGGACGATACGACAGACTCATTGAAGCCTTCGGCGGCGAATCTACACCTGCGGTTGGTTGTGCACATGGAATCGACAGAGTTGCTATTGCCTTGCACACACAGAAAACAACCGTTGCCGCGAAAAAAGGAGAAGAAAGTTGTAGTTTTGCCAATCACTGAGGCGATGAAGTCATGAAGCATTAAAGATTGCTCAGCAACTGCGTGCGGAAGGTGTGACGGTAGAGTTTGAGGTTATGGGTAGAAAAATGGCGAAAGCTCTCGAAGATGCAGATAAACGCAAAGTAGATTTTGCAGTTATCGTTGGAGAACGTGAACTAAAAGAAGGCGCAGTTGTTCTCAAAGACTTAGCCAACCGACAACAAACCATAGTTGCAATCGATAAATTAGCTGGAAAAAATTAAAAGCTAAAAAAGAAAATATTTGTTAAGCCTCAAAAGAGGCTGATTTGTGTTTAGAGTCGTTTGATGTAGCGGTTGACTTCCCACTCGGTGACTTGTGTGCGGTATAGGTCCCATTCGTTGCGTTTTTCTTTAAGGAAATTCTCGAAGGCAGTTTGACCTAGGGTTTCGCGCATTAAGTCGCTGGTTTCAAATTCGTCAAGTGCTTCTTTGAGTGATTCTGGTAGTGAAACGATTCCGCGTTGCTTTGCGTTCTTCATATGCTCATGTGGTAAACGTTTAATTCCACTGGGTCGCCTGGGTCAATTTTGTTCTTTGATTCCATCTAAGCCTGTTGCTAATAGTACTGCGAATTGTAGGTATGGGTTTCCTGCGCCATCTGGGCATCGGATTTCGCATCTTGCTGCGCCTTTTCTGTCCGCCGAAGTTGGGTACTCGGATTAGTGGTGATGCGGTTTTTGTGTGCCCATGCAAGGTAGACTGGTGCTTCGTAGCCTGGAACCAAGCGTTTGTAGCTGTTTGGCCAAGAGTTAAGGACTGCCGCCATTTTTCGTCCGTGGGCTAATTGTCCTCCGATGAAGTTTCTTGCAAGGTCAGAGAGATAACCGTTCTTTGCATCGTCCGCAGTAGAAGAGGTTTTGTGTAGTTTCTTTGTTCCATAGGCTTTGATGAACGTGCATGCCGCTTCCGTTGATGCCTTGGAATGGTTTAGGCATGTAAGTGGTTACGTAGCCTGCTCGTGCAGCAACAACTTTGCCACACATCTTCATTGTTATTGCGCGGTCAGCTGTTTCGAGTGCTTCGCCGTATTTGAAGTCGATTTCGTTCTGTCCCAATGCAACTTCGTGGTGGCTGATTTCTATTTCTATGCCGAATGCTTCAGCGGTGTCAGCTATTTCACGTCGTAGATCATCAGTTAGGTCGCTTGGGTGGAAATCGAAGTAGCCTGCTAAGTCGATGGGTGTTGGTAAGCCGCCTGTTTCGCTTTCTTTGACTATGAAGAATTCGAGTTCTGGAGCACAGATGAAAGTGTAACCTGCTTTTGCGGCTTTTTCTACTGCTCGCTCTAGAATGTAGCGTGGGTCTCCTTCGAATCGTTTGTTTTGCGGAGTGTAAATGTCGCAGATTAGTCTGCATGAAGATTTTTCTTTTGGTCTCCAGGGTAATATTGCGAAGGTTGTTGGGTCTGGAAAAGAACCATGTCTGATTCTTCGATTGGCCTGTAACCGGTAATTGATGATCCGTCGAAGGATTGGCCGTTTTCAAAGATGCTTTCCATGTTTTTTGAGCTAACTGCTAAGTTCTTTAAGCATGCCATTTATGTCGGTGAATTGTAGCCTAACGAATTTTATTTCTTGTTCTTGGATGTTGTTGATAACTTTGGATACTGCTTCTTTCCACGCGGGGTTTTTGAAATTTTTCATTTTCTCATTCTCCTTGTGAGGTTTTGGCTTTATTCTCCATATGTTATGGAAAACAGATTAAACGTAAACATATATAAGTTTATCGCTTCAATAACATCGATAAATGTTCAGTAACTACTCAATTTACTGAAATAATGTCCGATAGCTCATTTACTTTACGCGTGATAAAAAAAGACTAAAAAGACTTATAGTACATAGTCAAATAACCAAAAATTTCGCTCATTATCGCTCTCTACGCAGGAAATCCCCGATATCCAATACATTTCTAACTACAAGTTCATTATCATTTACTGAATCGCGCAGTTTTTCAACAATTCTGCCAAAACCTAAACATTCGCCGAATTCATTGAACACCAAAGTATTAGTGTCCTTCTTGCCTGGACCCTGAACTCGCACAATACTTTTCCCTAAAATATCTCTGCCGCAGATAAAAAGCCAAGCTGCTTTCTTATCCAAGATAATTCTGTTAGCTTCTTTTTTCGCAAGCATACCCAGCAAGATTAAAACTTGGAAAGAACTTGCCCTCTTTAGCTTTTCCCAAAAAAACTCCGGCGGAAAAGAACTCAGGTTGAATCAGTGGTTTCAAAGCAGGATTTACAAGGTAAAAGCGGCCGGTATTCTCAACCATCAAATCTAAATTTAAAGCTATTTGTACTCCGAATTGGGAGGCAAAGTCCGTTATTGCCCTAGTATTCATTTTTGGAGACTCCTCTTTTTTAGTTTACAAACGAAGAAGCCTTGAGTTTCACCAGGCCACAATCGTCTACAATGCTTAATTGATGGGTCTAGTTGTTTGCCGAAAATGTTAGTTAATCCTTTTTCTCCATTGCAATAGATTTCTTCAATTTGTAAGTTGAGGTTTTTTATTGCCCAATCCATGTTCAATTCGTCTTCTTCAGGTTCAAGCGAGCATGTAGAATAAACCATTTCACCATCATCGCTAAGGCAATTGGATGCTTCTGTTAGAATTTCCCGCTGTAAACCAGCGTTGCGTTCTACATCTTTTAGAGTTCGATTTGCAAACCAGTTCTTATCTGCAGCAAAATTGCCTGAGCAAGGAGCATCCACCAAAATCCTATCAAACTTTATGTCCAAGGTTGAAGCTTGCCTTGCATCCAACATGTAAACCACTGTGTTGCTAACGCGACAACGTTCCAAATGGTTAACTAACGCATTCAACCGCCACTTATCCACATCTAAAGCCACAATTCCCCCAAGGTTCTCCATTAAATCTGCTAAATGCACTGTTTTACCCCCTGGAGCTGCAGCCACATCAAGCACTTTTTTGCCTTTCAAATGCGTAAATACGGAAACTGGGATTTGGGCGGCTGCTTCCTGAATTGAATACATTCCAAGAAGGTATTCGGCAGTTGCGCCAGCAGAGACCTTTGAGTCCAACACCCAATAACCGGAGTCAAGAAATGGAATTTTTTGTATATGAACGCCTAAGCCTTCAAGTCTTTGGAGGATTTTTTTTCCTTTTGAGTTGGTGTTGTTAATTCTAATTGCTTGCTTTAAGGTAACCTCTTGGTATTGCCAGCCCAATTTCTCGTAGCGGCTTGTAAAAAATTCTTTTCCCGACATCAGCCTTAGATGGCTGAATCACTGATAAAAACTTTTCAACTTTCCAATTATTTTGCATTCTCGTTTTTCTGCTAAAACAGAATAAGCCAGGGTTACTTGCTGATTTTTCGGTTACTTACTAGCGATTTGTGTTATTTTTCTAATTTTTATTGTTTGAAGTCATTACTTTGCTAAGAACCAAAGAAGCCACTAATACTGCTACGACGCCGAATATGCCTGCGAGTAATGTGGAGAGGTATTGATTTCCGATTGAAAAGAAAGAATAATCTGCCATGATCCCATTCCAGATGCTTTGGTGCTCCTGCGCGCCGTAAGTTATCACTACTTTTTCTAGTCCATCAGGGTTACTTGATGCGAATGGAATCAAAACAACAAGGAAGATGACTATTATGATTGCGGCTATGAGAAATTTTTTCATATTTTATCAGTTCTCCCTTTTAGAAGCGAGAGACCTCCAAGAATCGTTGGATTCAAACGCTGTATAGAAGTTACTAAAACGGTTGTTATTGCACCTTCACCCACTCCTATTATTCCATGGAGAAGCAACATAGAAGGCAAAGTTACAGCTAAGCCGCCCGAGAATGCTGGAGCAATTTCAAAGCTTGTGATTACAGCCCCAAGCATAACTGAAATCCATGATGCAATGAAAACGCTTGAGATAAACCATTTTTGATCTACTGTTTCTCCTTGTTAATGCCTTAATTAGGAAATAGCTTAACCCACCGATTATTGCCATATTAAACATGTTCATGCCGAACGCTGCGATTCCTCCATCCGCAAAGAAAAGCGCTTGCATTCCCAAGACTAAGGTCATACTTAAAATGGCGGCATATGGACCTAACAACACTGCGAGAAAAGTTCCGCCGATTAAATGTCCGCTTGAGCCGAAAGCTATCGGGAAGTTTATCATCTGTGCGGCGAACACAAAGGCACTTGAAATTGCTAATAGAGCAGTTATTGAGCGTGTGTATGTTTGTTGTGCTTTTTTCCAGGACCATACAAGAATTCCTATGGATAGAACCCACATTATTATTGCCAAGACGATTGAAGTGTTGTTGAGAATTAATCCATCAGAGATGTGCACCTATCCACTCCCAGTAACACTTTTGTAAAAAATCGTGTTACCCTCCATATAAAAGCTTTTAGGCACAACAAACAACTTTTATTCGAGACCAAATGACCAAAATTGTTCGAGTAGGCGTAACATTCCCACCTGAACTCCTTCAAGACTTCGACGAAATCATAGGTAAAATGGGCTACGAAAGCCGCAGCAAAGCCATACAAGATGCTGTAAGACTCTTTGTTTCCGAACGCAAATGGGTCAAAGAAGAAGATGCCCAACAAACAGGCGTTCTATTAATGGTTTACAATCACGACACAATAGGCTTAGAAAGTGACTTGACAGAGACGCAACATCACCATACCGAGTTGATTTCCTCATCCATGCACATACATCTTGGTGAACATGACTGCCTCGAAGTTATAGCGGTAAAAGGCAAAGGTTCAGAAATCAGACATCTAAGTGACCATTTAGCCTCGAGAAGAGGAGTAAAGATACTCAAATCGATGATTGTTTCAGTTTAGCATTTTACTTCAAACATGCGTTCCAAGGAGGCACGGGCTTTCTTTGCGATTGCTTCAGGGACTTTAACTACATTCTTTTCTTCCTTAAGCGCAGCATAGAGTCGATCAAGCGTAGTCAGCTTCATGTTTGGGCAAACTGCACCTTCATAAGCAAGATAGAAGTTTTTTTGAGGGTTTTCTTTTCGCAATCGGTGCAAGATACCTTCTTCGGTGCCAACAATGAAGTCTTTGGCGGGGGATTCTTTGGCGTAACGACACATTTTTGAAGTGCTACCAATGAAATCTGCCACTTTGCGCATTTCAGAGCTGCATTCAGGATGAGTTAAAGCTACAGCCTCTGGATGCTGCATCTTCAGGACTTTGACATCTTCAGGCTGAAATAAAAGATGGGTTGGGCAGAAGCCGTTTTCGGGGATGGAAATTAGTTTTTTGCCTGTTTTTTCGCTGACGTATTCTGCCAGGTTCTTATCTGGACCAAACAGTATTGTGTCGGCTTCAAGTGATTTTATTACTTCTACGGCGTTGGCGCTTGTACAGCATACGTCGCATTCCGCTTTGCAAGACGCCAAAGTATTTACGTATAAGACTACTGGTGCGTTAGGGTACAATTTTCTTGCGCGTTTTACTTCATCAACCGTCAGCATTTGTGCCATTGGACAGCGTGCTCCTAAACATGGTAAAAGCACTTTTTTTGTTGGGTTCAAGATTGCTGCCGATTCAGCCATAAAATCAACGGCGCAAAATACAAGCATTTCAGCTTCTTTTTCCTCAACTGCTTTACGACTAAGTTCAATGCTGTCGCCGACATAGTCAGCAATGTCTTGGATTTCTGGCCGCTGGTAATTGTGAGCCAAAATCACAGCTTTCTTGTCTTTCTTGAGTTTTAGGATTTTATCCGATATAGACATGTTTTCGCCTAGTTCAGATTGAATGTGAAAAATAAGATAGATAAGTTAGTAGATATAATCTTTTACCTTGATATTCTATCTTTGAACGTAAAAAAACAAACTAAACCATTCTTCTGAGAGCTTGTCGCAAGCATAAGTATAGCCTTCGCAGGTTTATTGCCCATTTCCTTATATTTGGATTAAAATAATAATGAATATTAGTTGATTGGTTTGACTGTTGATGTAAGCAGAACAAAAAAGCCAAAGCTGCCTAAAAAAAGGATATTAAAGAAGATAACTCGAAAATAGATCTTCGTTTATTCTTTGCAGGAATTTTATCATAAATAAGCGACAAGGGTGTTCTTAAAAAAAATGCTAAACAACAAAAAAAAGAAAGAGAAAGATAATTTTGGTTTATCTTATTCTTTTTGTGAAGCCAAGTATTTGAGGTGGAATGGCTTTATCACTATTCCGCCCTTCAAATCCGCGTTGAATGTTTGGCTTTCAATTACCCAATCTGATAGTTCTGAATCAAGAGCCCTGATAAACTCTGCAAAGTTTTCAAAGTTATTCATGGAGCGAAATGCAAACAGTATCCCAACCCATACCTCTGCCGTCTAAAGCCAGAATCACGTTGGTTTGATTGATGAACCATTCTTTCATTTTCTGTAATGCCTGAGTTTTATCTTCACCCGTTGTAGATTTTAGTTTGCTCTTCAAAAATGTTATCGCAGCAATTTCAAATCCGATTTGACCAAATTTCGGAATCACCGTGTAACCTTCGATAAAGTTTTCTTCAAGCATAGCCCGTCTTCGGGTCACTGTAGGCTGAGAAACACCCAAGGCTTTTGCAAGTTGTCTGTCGCTTCTATGTGAGTCTTTCATTAGCTCAAACAGAATTTTGTAATCTATTGGTTTCAAATCTTTCATTACAATCAACTTAACCGATTTTTTGTTATCCAATAGAATTTTTGGACATCATATATAAACATCATTGTTTAAAAATTAAAAAACCTTTTAGTAGAGCAGTGGAAACAACAGGAACTTTTAAGAGAAAAAAACGTCTCTAACATTGCAGGAGCACCCAAAATCATGCCGATAAAAATGCTAAATGAAATAGAACAAGAAATTACACGTTTCCTAAGCGATTTAATCCGGATAAATACAACTAACCCGCCTGGAAAAGAGACAGAAGCAGCTACCTTCGTAGCCCAGTACCTTGACAGAGAGGGCTTTGAATCTGAAATTATTGAGTCAGCGCCTGGCAGAGGTAGCGTAATTAGTCGGCTGAAAGGCTCAGGTGAAAAACCTAACCTTCTATTGCTCTCACACCTTGACGTTGTTGCAGCTAACCCTACCGAATGGAGTGTTGACCCTTTTGCGGGTACAGTAAAAGACGGTTACGTCTACGGCAGAGGCGCATATGACATGAAAGGCATGACAGCGGTTGAAGTGTTCACTCTCCTTTTACTCAAAAGAAAAAATGTACCAATAAAAGGCGACATTGTGCTCGCAGCCACGGCTGACGAAGAAAAAGGAGGAGAAGAAGGAGCAGGCTACTTGCTAAAAAAGCATAAAGAAAAAGTTTGGTGCCCCTATGTCCTAAACGAAGGCGGAGGATTAGCAATCCCCCAGAAAAAAGGTAACGTCTATCCAATACAGACGGCGGAAAAAGGCATTTTGTGGTTTAAAATAAAAGCCAAAGGCACCCCTGGACATGGTTCTACGCCAAACACTGCTGACAACGCTATTGTTCGCATGAACAAGGTCATAACTAAACTTGGGGATTACCAGCCTGAAACAATGTATGTGCCAACTCTTAGGCAGTTTCTAGCGGAGATAGCAAAAATAAACCCTGACCTTGAAGTTGATATTTCACGTTTACTTAGCAATCCTAAACAAAGTGAACAAATTCTTGACGAATTGGCTAAAACAAACAAGGCTTTAGCTGAAGAAATCAGGCCAAGAACTAAAACAACCATTACCCCAACCATAATTCAGGGCGGTGTAAAAGAGAACATAATTCCTTCTGAGTGCGAAGCAGTTTTCGATTGTCGTGTTCTTCCAGGTCAAAGTGTTGATGAAACGCTTAGTCTAATCAAAAACTATGCTAAAAGATGTTGGGATGGATAAGTTAAGCTTTGAAATCATTCAGATACATGACGGCAACGAATCTACCACTCAAACACCTCTCTACAGCACTATCTCAGATGTTCTAAAAGAGTTTGAACCAAACTGTGGAGTAACCCCGACGTTAACGACGGGCGGGACAGATTCACGCTTCTTTAGAGAAACAGGCAGCATATGTTATGGTTTCCATCCGATGCGACCAGATGAACCGAACGATCTGCTGGAAAAACGAATGCATGGCATTGACGAACGAATAACTATTGAGAACCTTGTTTTTGGAACAAGCATCTTCTTTGAAACTGTGAAACGATTCATGACATAAACTTGTCCAACATTTTTTGTTTTTTACCCGGTTAACTTTTATTGTTAAGCACCATTTTATTTGCAAAGACGCGCCTGCTAAAGAGGCCAATCTAAAAATGTTCACTGGACAAGCATTAGCAAAGAAAGAGCCCCCAAACCTTAAAGTAATAAAAACGGTTGGGATAATTTCAGATACACACGTGCCCAAGAGAGCAAGGTGCATTCCTAAAAGGGTTTTTGAAATCTTTCAAGGCGTCGACTACATCATTCATGCAGGTGATTTAGTAGAGTTAGCAATTATGGATGAATTGGAGCAGATCGCGCCTGTATTAGCAGTTCGCGGCAACTCAGACGGCTTAGATGTTGTGAATGCATTACCAAAACTAAACTCACTAAAAGTTTTTGATTGGAAAATCGGCGTTATTCATGACCAAAACATTCTCGATGGACTAGATTCGATGGAAGAACTCGTGAAAGCAAATAATTTTGACGTATTCGTTTATGGGCATACACATATCGCAAACTTTTCATGGGAAGGGAAAATCCTCTACATAAACCCAGGTAGCCCAACTGACCCTGCAGGCATATTAAGCAAACCATCAGTTGCAATATTAAAAATCACCCGAGAAAACATTACCCCTGAAATAATTACCTTTTAATTCGTCATCAAAGGTCCAATAAAAATCGCGTATAGAATTACTCCTAAGAATAAAGACGCAACCCGAACATTCAAGGTTTTACACATTAGTTTTTTCTTGTTAAAGCATTCTCTTAAATTTTTGCGAAAACGCCATGAAACAACTAGCCAAATGCCAAGCGACAAAGCAGTGATTCCAAGAATTCCGTGAATCAATCCAATAACAGATACTATCGCAAGTGGATCTGGAACAATATAATCTGGAATTATCCCTTCCACGAACGAAGGAATCATAATATAAACCACCATTGATAGATGCAAAAAAGTTGCTAACGTCATGACGCCGCCGTGTTGTCGAAACTTCATTTTCTTCTTCAGCCAGAAACTGTAAACAAGTAAAATTAATACTATTATTTGGATTAGTAAACTGGCTGTGATGATAAGTACTACAGGGTTGTATAAGAGAGACATTAAGCCACAATTTACCAATCAAGACTTCGAGTATAAAGTTTTACTTTCACTTATCTCTCTCCAGAAACAAAAGTTAGTCTGAGCACCCACCTTAAATGCAAAAAGAATCAAAAAGGGTTTGAGGCAAAAAGAATGGAACATTGTAAAAACCCCTGGAAAGAAGCCTGCAAAAGTGAAAACATAAAACTCTACATTCAAGTAAAAGGCGAAAACCTGCCTATATGTCAACAATGCTGGAGCAAAATCGCCGACCAAGAAGAGGTATGGTAAAATGGAAAGTTTCAGCGCAAATAGTGCAAGATCATTCATTGGAAGAAACGTTAACCTTCACCTGAAAGATGGGGCAGTAATCATAAATGTGCAATTAACAAAACTTTTCAAAGGCGTGGGAAAAAACAACAACCAAATCGAGTATTCATTAATTGGAAACCGTAATGTTACTCGGGTAAAACTCAAAAATATTGCATGGGCAGAGATGCTTAACTTAAGTCTAATGGAAAACACAGCTTGAAAACCTCAAGGTTGATATAAAAGCACAAATACTCGCCGTAACATTTCACGGTTTATGCGTTGTTCAAACTGTGGAGTATGTTGTACAGAAACGGAAATGCTACTCTCTAAAAAAGATATCAAACGTTTGGAAAAGATAGGTTTCAGTGAAAAACAATTTGTAATATTCGACAAAAATGGCTACGCACAGTTAAGAAACCGTGAAGGTTACTGCTTCTTCTATGATCGATTAAATCATCAATGCAGCGTTTACAATGACCGACCTACTGGTTGCAGAGTTTACCCTGTTATTCTTGATGAAGACACAGGAATAATATTGGATAACATTTGTGAGTCACGAAAGTCAATTTCTCGGTCTGAAAAAAACCTCAAGGGTAAGCGAGTGATCAGACTTTTGGAGATAATTGATTCTGAAGCACATGAAAGGTACAAGTAACGTTTTTTATTATTTTATTGACATAAATTTCGAAGCTTAAAGCCGAAGACGAATATGCCATAAAGAAAGGCAGAAACATCTTCTCAGTATACTTAACCTACTGTCTGGCTCAATTAATAAAAGATAATAATAAATTTCCTAAGAATAAATCTTCAAAAACCCTACAACTTTAAATAATCCTTAAACTGACTTAGCAAAGGTGAAAGCTATGCCTTGCTCAGTAATCGTTGGCGCCTTCTGGGGAGACGAAGGCAAAGGAAAAATAATTTCGTATTTAGCCCTTAAAGATAATCTTGATTTTTGCGTTCGAACTGGTTCAGTTAACGCAGCTCATACAGTTTGGTATGAAGACAAAAAATACGCTCTACATATGGTTCCAGCAGCTTTCATAAATCCAAAAACGCGTTTGCTAATTGCTGCAGGTGCAAACGTTGATGTTAAAACGTTTTTTAATGAAGTTGAACTTACTCAAGGTTGAACCCAAACGCATAGGCATAGATTTTAATGCTTCCATAATTGAGCAGAAGCATGGTGAACAAGACAAAGCCAGCGCTGTTAACAAAGGCATAGGCACCACTGGTCGCGGTGTTGGACCTGCAATAGAAGAGCGCGTGAGACGTACAGCCAAATTGGCTAAAGATATTCCTGAACTAAAACCCTACCTTGCTGACCAAATAATGGAAGTTAATGATGGATTGGATGCTGGTAAAAACGTTTTGCTTGAAGGTACACAAGGTTTTATGTTATCGCTTTTCTTGGGCGGCGGCTACCCATACGTTACGAGTAGGGATACAGGCGCATCTGCCATTGCTTCGGAAGCAGGCGTTGGACCAACAAGAGTAGATGACGTAATTATTGTTTACAAGTCCTTCATGACTCGAGTTGGCGCTGGACCATTGCCTGGAGAAATAACGAAGGAAGAAGCCTTGAAAAGAGGTTGGTTTGAAGTTGCCGCTGGAACAGGCCGCGATCGACGTTCTGCACCTTTCGACTTTGATTTAGCTAAAAAAACAGCCAAAATAAACGGTGCCACACAGGGTGCAATGACAAAACTCGATTGTATATATCCAACATGTAGAAGCGCACGAAAATACAGTGATTTGCCAAAGGAAGCTAAAGACTTCATAAAAGAAGTTGAAACCAGAACAGGTGTACCAATAGTCTTTATCGGCACCGGACCAGACGCTTTAGACCTTATTGATCGCCGTGCATAGCAACTTTTATTTTCTTTATTGTTTATCCTCATTCGAGGCACTAGTGCATGTTTGCATCTAAAGATTTCAATAAAGCATCCGCCAGTATCCTCATCTTGCTCTTTGTTGCAGGATTGCTAGTTGGAGGATTACTCATCTTCTTTGTTATCTTATCGCCAAGTATCTAACTTGAATGGTCAAATTGACAAACCTGCAAACATCAATTTCCAACCTTGAAGGCCACCAAAATGCCACCTACCAAAACATCACCATATTTCAGAATGGAACCTCGCTTGCGGATATTTACTCTAACCTTAGGAATTCAGTTGTACTTGTTCAAGGCGACACCAGTGATGGAGGCGTACAGGGTTCAGGATTTGTCTACGATTTTAATGGTCGAATAGTTGTGTTGACCAATTATCATGTTGTTCAAGGTACAACTGGTTTGAGCGTTACTTTCTCAGATGGGCATGGTTATTTAGCAACCGTTTTGGGAACTGACCCGTATTCCGATTTGGCGGTTCTTTCTGTTAATAATGCGCCTGCTTCAGAGTTTAAACCAGTTACCATTGTTAGTTCTGCTCCGTTGCGTGTGGGTGAACCAGTTATTGCAATTGGAAATCCCTATGGACTTGTAGGTTCTTTAACCACCGGTGTCGTTAGTGCCACAGGAAGAACCATAACAGAGGACACAGCTGGTGGATACGCAATCGCTAATATTATTCAGACAAGTACGCCCATAAACCCAGGAAACTCTGGTGGTCCACTCTTAAATTCAGTTGGAAACGTTGTTGGAATTACTACCGCAATTGTTTCAGATTCGCAAGGACTTGGCTTCGCGATTCCTTCAAACACTATACTAAGAGAAATATCGGCTTTGGTCACAACAGGTTCATACAAGGGTCACTCGTACTTGGGTGTTACAGGACAAGATATGAATTATAATGTAGCTCAAGAAATGGGTGTAAACGTTACTTATGGTTGGAGACTTGTAACAGTTAGTAGCAGTGGACCCTCAGCTGGGAAACTCGCTGTTGATGACATAATTATAGCCATGAATGGTCAAACTATCAAAAATAACGATGACTTAGCAAGCTACTTGAAGAATATACTATCCCAGGTGACAATCTCGTTTTGACTGTTGTTAGAGGACGCTCACAGATAGCTGTCACTATCACTTTGGGAACTCGCCCTGCACCTTCACCATAAATTCACTTTCTTTTATTCTTGTTTAAGATTATCTACTTATTCTGGACCTATGGAAAAGTAGATTAAGACAAACCAATGCAGAATAACAAAAGCGCCCTATGTGAGAGGGGTTCACGTTTGGTGTGGAAATAGAGGGAAACAAGCATGGACAATTTAGATGGTGTACTGAAAGGGCAGAAAATAGCTTATTTCTCTATGGAAGTAGGCTTAACCAGCGAAATTCCGACTTACGCTGGCGGCTTAGGCACCTTAGCAGGTGACGCAATTCGTTCCAGCGCTGACTTAAAACTCCCCCTTGTCGCGGTTACATTAATTAGTAAAAGAAATTATTTTAGGCAAAAACTTGACGCCAACGGGAGACAATCCGAGCAGCCAAGAGAGTGGAACCCTGAAAAGTTGCTAATGCTTTTGCCAAATGAAGTATACGTGCAAATTGAAGGGCGCAAAGTAAAAGTAAAGGCTTGGCTATACAAGTACAAAAGCGTCACAGGCGGGGTTGTTCCAGTTATTTTTCTTGACACAGACCATGAAGGGAATACGCCTGAAGACCGCGAAATAACATTTTATTTGTATGGTGGAAACGAGAGATACCGGCTAAAACAAGAGGCAATTTTGGGTTTTGGCGGTGTTCGGATGCTGGATTCTTTGGGTTTTATAGTTAGAAAGTACCATATGAACGAGGGACATTCAAGTTTTCTCTCAGTTGAGCTTTTGCGCAAGTTTGAAATGGATGCAGAGAAAGTTCGCGAACTCTGCGTTTTCACTACTCATACGCCTGTTGAAGCTGGACATGACAAATTCAATTATAGCTTGGTAAGTGAAGTACTGGAAACCGCTGATGTAACTCTACTTAAACAATATGGCAGTGATGAAGTTTTAAACATGACTTGCCTCGCCTTGAACTTGAGCAACTACGTTAACGGTGTAGCTAAGCGTCATCAAGAAATTTCAAGTAAAATGTTTGCAGGCTACGAAATCCACGCAATAACTAACGGTGTGCATTCATTTACGTGGACTGGTGAGAGCTACCGAAAAGTCTACGACAAATATTTGCCTGGTTGGGCAATTGAGCCTGAATTGCTTGCGAAAGTTGATATCATACCTGATTGCGAAATCTGGCAAGCTCATGAAGAACAAAAACAGATCCTAATCGACTATGCTAATTTAACAGCTGGTGGGAGTTTAAGTTCCGATATTTTTACTTTGGGTTTTGCGAGGAGAGCTACTGAATATAAGAGACCGACTTTGCTGTTTTCAAACCTTGAGCGGTTGCGAACGATAAGTCAAAAAGGCAAGCTGCAAGCGATATTTGCTGGGAAAGCACATCCCAGAGATGAAGGCGGAAAGAAGCTTATCGAACAAATCTACAGCTTTGGAAAGCAGCTCAAGGGTGATGTTGAAATCGTTTACTTGGAAGATTATAGTATGGCTACTGCAGCCAAGATGGTGGGTGGAGTTGATGTTTGGCTCAATACGCCTCTTAGACCTATGGAGGCTTCCGGAACTAGCGGAATGAAAGCTGCGCACAATGGTGTAATAAACTTTAGTGTTCTTGATGGTTGGTGGGCTGAAGGCTGGATAGAAAACCTGACAGGTTGGGCAATTGGTCCGAACTCATCAGAAAGCGATAACGCAGAAACTACTTTAAAAGAAGCTGAAGACCTCTACAACAAACTAGAATATGTCATAACTCCAATGTTCTACGATAGGCGGAACGAATGGGTAAAGTTAATGAAAAACTCGATTGGCAAGATCGCGTATTACTTCAATAGCCACCGAATGATGCGACGCTACGTCATCGACGCGTACCTTTAATTTAAAGTTTCAACGACGAAAATTCTCTTTCTTCTAAAGCTTAGTCCTAACGCATAGATTTAGATTATATGAAACATTAAATTTGAATGTATTTGAAAAAGTGCAATAATACCCTACCCATCAGAAATCTGAATACAGCTGAAAATGTTAAAAATAGTAAAGTGTAAGATTGTAATAAAAAAAGAAGATTAAACAAGTTTCTATGAAATTGGAGTAAATCGTGCCCAGCACGGTCCAAATCCATAGTTGTCACCGTTATTTTGATTTGGTGCAGGAACTGGACTATTAATCATTGCTGGTGGGAGCTACATATTGGTTGGCGGAAAGTTGGTTGTTTCTTAGTCAAAGCAGCTTTGTATCCTTCCTAAGGAGCTATTGTTAGGGTTTGTGCCAGCGTTGGTTTGGCTTGTGCATATTTAGGCTGAGGCTAATCCTAGGGAGTCAACGTCAAAATGTAACGGCGATCAAGGCAATTAATATTTTTGTTTTTTGCGTTTTTTCACCATTTTACAGTATGGTCACGGAATCTTATGGTAGTTTGGTGAAACAAACATGAACACAGCTCTTGAAACAATCTTTTGGAGAAATTTGACATTTTGAATAACGTCTAACTGGGTAAAACTTAATTTGCCTCCGCGAGTTTTCATTTAGTATGCGAAAATTATACATCTTTCTCACTATTTTCATAATTACTTTAGGTTTTTTTCTGACTCTTGCCTTGATTGGGTGGTATTTAGCCACTACATCGCCTTCATATTATGGATCAAACTGGATGAGTCAGATGTGGGGGCCTCATTTAGGTAGCGATGGAAACTATGGAGGAATGGGTGGAATGATGGATAATAGTAGTGGAACAGCATCTTCCTATCTTTGGATAATTCCCGTGGCATTGATTGCTATAGTCGCAGTATCTATAATTGGGGTTGCTTTTTATTTGGCATTCCCTCAGCTTAGATATGTTAAGAGAACTTGTGAATTGCCAAATGCCTATAGTGCTACTGCGGAACCTATCAAAAGTGGTACAGGATTAGTTGTTAATTCAGATGTTGAACCCAACACTTGCGGGGTAGTGTTAAAGACTATGACGCCTGAAGAACAGAAAGTTCTGAATGTTTTAGTTTCACATCAAGGAAAATATCTTCAAAAGTATGTTAGCAAAGAAGCTGGACTTAGCAGACTCAAAACTCACCGAATTGTAGCTCGCTTTGCTCAACGTGGCATCGTCACTGTCAAGGAATTTGGAAACACTAATGAAATAGTTGTTTCTGATTGGATTAAAAACTCAAAGTAGAAGCTAGAACTACGTAGTTTTAGCCTTTAAAAGGATGCTATGTGCAAACGGCAACAGCTCCAAAAAGTGAAATAATACGAAAATTTATTGATGGATAATTTGATTTCTAAATATATCTCTTATTGCGATAAAGGTTTTTGGGACTAGTGTGCGTGTAGCCAACCACGTCCACTTTTCTTGGGTTGTTTACCTTTTGGTTTTTTTGGCGCGTAATCTTGGGCGCGTTTGGTTTTTTGGCCTTGATTTTTAGTGATTTCTGTTTTTACAAACTTGCCCCATCCGCCTTCACGACGATCTGGCTGAATGTAGCGCTCGGGATTTTCGACCATATGTGTTTCAAGGATTTCCTTAAAATTCAGCGGCTTAAAATCCCTTGTGGCATGGATGATTGTGCCTCGTTCAACCCTCAGAGACTCATAATTCGCAACTGAGATACCTTCAGCGCGTACTTCGTCATTTACACGTTCGTTCCAAAGTAGTTTCCATTGAACTTTGAGCTCTTCAACCAGTTCTTTCTGAGCTTTAGCTTTATCCTCAGTGGGTTTGTTGGCTGAATCATCTGTACCTTGCAAGTTAATTTTCTATCCTTCTTAATTTTAATTTACTCTTTTTTAGATTATTTAACTTTTCTTAACATCGCCCAAAAAGCTTGTGCAATTTTGAAGCTGATGTTATTTACCTGATTAAGCGCTGCCAGATATGACTATGCTGAAGTTGAAGTCAGATATGTCTCCTGTGTCAGCGGCTATGTTTAGTGTGAATGTTGCAGGTACTATTGCGCCTGCTTGCAGTGTGGCACTTTCTTGGTTCCAAGTTGAGAATAGACTTGAAGTAGCGGTTTGTGGGTTCCAGTCTGTAACGATCATGCTTAGGGTTTCGGTGATGTTACCTGTGTTTTTTATGTAGATTGTTTTTGTGGCGATGTTACCTGAGTTCAGAGTACCCCAATCGATACCGGTACATATGGTGGTGGCTTGTGGGTCGCTGTAGACGCCTACGTTTACTGTGTTGGTGGTTATGCTTCCGACCCCTAGGTGTCCTTGGGCGGGAATGTTTTGTTGTGCGATGAGAACTCCTGCAGTTACTGCTGAGAGCGCTATTGCTGTGAAAACTAGGGCGATTAGTGGGATTAAGGCTGCTCTTTTTAGTTGCATGTGTTTCCTTAAGTTTATTGCATATCACGTCTTAATAAACACTACATCTTTCTGATAAGTAAAAACAATCCGACAAGAAAAAAAGAAAAATCAAACCCCTGGAACCTTGATAAAGCAATATAACTGCTCATATGATCCAATGCAGTTCTTGTTGGAAAGAATCGGCTTTGTCAATTGATCAAACTGCAAGAAACACTTACGAAAACAACAAAGAAGATCAAGAATCAGATGTTCAGCACCGAGGTTTATACTCGTAATCAATGCAATTTTAAAGTTCAAATTTGCATCTTATGCTTGTAAATGATGACACTTTCGAGGTCTTCTTGAACTGACAAATTATGTATTTTGGCAACTTTCTTAACCTTATGTTTGTCTGACTCAAAAATCGTTCCCTTAAATGTGGACTTGTAACCCGATTGAATTGCTGTTAATCGGGGTTTCAAAAGAAACGAATTCAGGTGATACGTTATTGCATTGACTAAGAAGCTCTTCTAAGTAGACAAGTGCTTCTGACCTACCCAATGGCACCCCAATAGCATTTCTTGTCCGTCAATATAAAAGATTTGCACAAAAATCTCGATTAAAATCATTTCATTTTTTTCCAATCACATGGCAATATTGATGCGCACGTATCAAAATATCTTTTTACGTCAAGTTTTGAAGAATACAGGCATAATAAATTGTTTACAATGAAGATTTACGTTCATTAATTTAGCTATTGTGACTTCATAATGTAATCACATTATTTTATATTTTTGAGACGGGTTACAAGTTGTTAGGAAATACTATGGATAGCCAACAAAAGTTGAGCGAATCCGGCTGCTAAACAAGGAAAGGTCGTTGCCCACCACTCTTTTGGCCCCACCTGTTTAGCGTATGGCTTGGTTCGCTTAACTCTTCTTTCTTTGCCACCAGTAGTGAAAAAAAGTTTTAAACAATTCCCAAACGTAAAATTAAAAGTATACACCACAGAGGAAAAAATGAAGCAACAGATAAAAAAAGATGTTTTCATTTGCACCATTGGGGACTGCAAATTTTTTGAACAATAATATTGGCGAAAACAACAAAAAAGAATTGCTGATTAGTTGTTTGTTATTGTTTGTTCTTCTTTTCTTTGAATAACCATTAACTGCACTGTGTCTTGTTCTGCTTGTATTTTAGGGGTTGGTGCTTGAAGTTGTTTTTGTTTTGTGTTTCCAATCCAGTATAGGCTCCAACCAACTATGAAGGTGAGGACCATTACTGGCGCTAAAAGGAGTATTGCTAGTTTGCTTCGTTTTTTTCCGTTGGGGCGTTTTGTCATTTCGTCGCCTACTATATTCTCATTACTTAACTCTCAATATATAAGTTTTGTTAATTGTCATTTCAATTAGCTGCTGTAGAACACAAATATTTGTTGAAAAAGCAAATAATTGAGCGCTATGAAATCCAAAGGCAAACAAAAAATAACTCGCTAAGGTCACAGGTTGCTTTGGGTTGAGTTTAATTCTCTTTGAACACTTTCAAAGGTCTTCTTCAAATCGCCAATATAAAGAGACCGATTTTGTATGCCTTTCTGAACCAAGCCAGCAGCTATTAAGCCTGCACCAATGATTTCGGTTACGGGAGAAGGGTCGGGAAACATGGCACATGCTACACCTAACTTTATCAGCTTAGATTTGTTACCTTCACGCCAAAGTTTCTTGGTAGCTGCAACTTGCCGGGTGGCACCTTTGACGGAACTATGCAGGTCTTTGCCGCTTTCAGCTAATTCGTTTAAGACTATGGTTGTGTTTTTTAATTTTTCGGTTTCCATCGGTTACAGCTCACTTTTAGTCTAATGCTGTTTAGGAGACAGAAAAACTTTTAGCGACAAAGTAAGCCTATTTCAAAGGTTTTTTGTTTATTTTATTCTAAATAAGTAAATGAAACATACTAATTTGAACAATCTGTACCTTACAAGTTTAATTGTAATTGTAGATTTATCGGACTTTAATTGAATGAATATACGAGAAAAACTCAGAAAAGTGAAAGTAAACAACTAGCTGGAGAACTCAACTTAAAAAGTACTAAAAATTTAAGACATATATTTCTTTTTTTTGGACAAAAACATGACCTGAGGAGAATGTTTATGTTATCCCATGAAACGAATTCTCCAATAGTGCTAAGGTTATAATTTATCTTCAGGCAGTACTTTTCCCGTAAATCTCATTTTTTACCATAATTGTGAAGAACAATACCGGGATTACCCATTTCGTTTCGTTTGAGCCCTCACTGACATGGGTAAGAGATATTTACGTTGGCGTTCAATTGATTAATTGGTGTAAGTCGGTGGACAAAAACCAAATGTTCTGTTATCAATGTGAGCAAACTGCTGAAGGGAAAGGATGCACAACTTTTGGTGTTTGTGGAAAAAATCCTGAAGTGAGTTCGCTCCAAGACTTGTTGATTTACATGCTTAGAGGTTTGTCTCAGTTAGCATTGGAAGGAAAAAAAGTGGGTGTAAGAGATGAGCAATTAGACCTGTTCATCTGCAAGTCAGCTTTCGCCACTTTGACTAATGTGAACTTTGACCCGGACACACTAATCGAATATATCAATAAGTCAGTGAAGCTTCGAGACATCTTCCGTGAAAAAGTGCGATCAGCCGGAGGATATATCGGATTTCAGGGTCCAGTTGATATACTAATCGAAAAGACGAAAGAATGTCTGATTTTGCAAGGAAAACAGCTCGGAGTTAAGGCTGATTCCTCAATCGATCCTGACTTGAATGGGCTTCACTGGCTCTTAATCTATGGGTTAAAAGGAGTAGCAGCCTATGCTTATCATGCTTATCTTCTTGGAAAAAAGGATGATAATATCTTTGAGTTCATTGAGCAAGGCTTTGCAGCCACGTTGGACAAGTCGCTTGGAATCAACGATTTTTTTAATCTCGCCCTAAAATGTGGCGAAATCAACATCAGAGCAATGGAACTATTAGACGCTGGAAACACAGAGACCTATGGTCATCCGACTCCTACAAAAGTTCCGCTAGGTCACAAGAAAGGTAAAGCAATCCTGGTTTCAGGACACGATTTAAAAGATTTGAAGGAAGTGTTGGAACAAAGCAAAAGCAAAGGCATCAATGTTTACACACATGGAGAAATGCTTCCTGCACATGGCTACCCCGAACTAAAGAAGTACCCCCACCTTTACGGCCACTACGGCACCGCATGGCAAAATCAACAAAAAGAATTCATGAATTTTCCAGGTCCCATTCTTATGACTACAAACTGCATTCAGAAACCTGCAGACAAATACAAAGGAAAAATATTTACTTCTGGTCCAGTGGGCTGGCCAGAAGTGACTCACATTCAATGCTCCCCCAAAGAATCCGCTGATTTCTCACCCTTAATAGACAAAGCATTAGAAATGCCTGGGTTTAGCGAAGACAAGAATGACAAGATAGTTACTGTTGGTTTTGGCAGAAACGCTGTTCTTTCATTGGCAGAAAAAATAATCGACTCAGTAATGGTTGGGCACATTAACTCCTTTTTCCTCGTGGCTGGCTGTGATGGTGCTAAACCGGGACGAAACTATTATACGGAGTTTGTTGAGAAAGCGCCAAATGACTCCGTTATTCTGACTTTGGCATGTGGCAAATTCCGGTTCTTTGACAAAGAATTAGGTGAAATCGACGGTATTCCCAGATTGCTTGATATTGGACAATGCAACGATGCTTACTCAGCTGTTAAAATTGCTCAAGCTTTTGCTGAAATCTTTAAATGTGGAATAAATGAATTGCCATTGTTCTTCATACTTTCATGGTATGAACAAAAGGCTGTAGCCATTCTGCTGTCGCTTTTCCACTTAGGAATCAAAAACATTCGCTTAGGTCCAAGCTTACCTGCATTTATAACGCCCAACATTCTCAATATGCTGGTCGAAAAATTCAACATAATGCCAATAAAAACTCCAGACGAAGACCTAAAAACAATTATTGATTACGTTACAGGCGTTGATTCCTGAGTCATTAAAATACAAGCCTTACTCAAAAACTAAACACCAATGAAACCTTGAGACACCACTGAAAATAGTTTGTTTCTGCTCACAAATAGCAATAAGAAACATTGTTACAAGGATAGACTTTTCTTTTCTATTTTATAATCTATCAATAAGAAACGCATTCTGGATGTATGATAAATAATAATGCTACCTTTTGAAGCCTCTAATTGCCAAAGGTTTTGTGTGATTAGCGCTAACATTAAGAGCATCTTTGATTATTAACTAGAAAAGAAATAGGAGTTGTTTTTGAAGTGTCTTGGCTCAAAGCTATGAGAGAAAAAGAACCGCCGGAACCAGTTAATCCAATTGGAATCGTTGCGATAGGTACTCTTCACCCCGACATAATGGATGCTGCCAAAGATATGGTCAGAAGATCACTTAAGGCAGCACAGTTTAAAACCATAGATGTTGGACGAGGGGTTTCTCCAACAACTTTTGCTTCAAAGGCTAAAGAGTCAAATGCTGACATTATAGTAGTATCTATGCTGCTTTCTGCCGCAAAGTCAAATCTATCAACTTTAGTTTCTGCTATAGAAGCTGAAGGGCTAAAAGGCAAAATTACACTTATGATAGGGGGCGCTGCAGTGACTAAAGAGGATGCTGACAAAATAGGTGCATTGTTTGGCAAAACAAGAGAAGAAGCAGTAGTTCTTGCAAAGAAAGCAATGGAGCATAAGAAAAAACTCTGATTCATTCCTACAAAATTAAACCTAACATCCCCACTGCTGATCCTACGAATTCTGCATGAAAAGCCAAACTAGATTGAAATGTTTAAGCTATAAAGAGATTTTCTTGTCTCTGCAACCTTGTTGTTCTCTTAGTTCTTGTGGGCTAGGTGGAGAAGTTGGTGTTTGGGCAATGATCGGAGAAGATTGCAGTAGGGTTTGGGTTTGTTGTGGTTGTTGGGTTGCAGTGTTTTTACTTCGACTTAATCTTTAGAGTATTTTCCAACGCTGTCTTTTTGGGTGCTTGTGATGGAGTCGGGTTCAGTTTTATAACGAGCCCAGTTTTGTTTTTGGCAGAAACTGACAGTGACATTGAATCAAGGTATGTTATGCGATGGCTTCATTTGTATAATCGCCGTCTTTGAAGTCACTGAAAACATTCTGTCCTTCACTATTTGTTTTGTCACCTCAATTTGGGCAATTATTCTGTGTTAAATCTACTAACTTATCATAATAAGACAAACTTCCCGCGGATCTTTGAATTTTGTCAACAGCCTTGCCTATAATCAAAACATCGCAAGCCGTAAAAGTTTTCTTTTATTAGTTGAAAGCAAAACCATCAAATTTAACGTCGACCCTAGATCTTTCAACTTTATTGACATCATATTTCAGGTCGTCTAATTATTCTTTGAATTCTTTGTTGAAACTCTAATTGTCCCATAGTATCAGAACATCTAATCTGGGTTTGAGTGTGTCTTTTTCAATCATATACTCTATTATGCCGCTACAAACGACAACTTCAGAAGCAGATTTCATAGTCTCAATGGACACCCATTATAACAAGATCAAATAGTTAATACGTCCATCGTTGATAAAATTGCAGTATAATTTCACCATCGATGCAAATTTGGCTTTTAGACTATTTGTGTCCAAAATAGGCAGGTCGAAACTTTAAAAAGCCAACCTGCAACCATGTTTACCCATGAAATATTCTTTCAAGATAGGGTCTGCCTGGGGTATCCCTATTGAACTGCACCTCACTTTCATCTTGTTAATTGCTGCAGTTTTCATCCTATCTGTACCAACTCAGCAATTCTACACGTTCACAATTGTACTATTCCTATTTGTTTTTGTAGTTTTTCATGAGCTTGCTCACTCTATCATAGCAAGGCATTATGGAATAAAAGTGCGAAAAATCATGCTTTATCCAATCGGGGGAGTTTCCGAAATAGAGGAAATCCCAGATAATCCAGCTCAAGAGTGGCGAATGGCAGTTGCTGGACCACTCACAAGCCTGCTGTTAGGAGCTGGTATCTTAGGGGTTAGCCTAATGATTTCAACTCAAGGATTCAGCATTTATATCTTCACAACCTTCACAGGCAATTTCCTAACTGACCTCGCCGCGGTAAACATATTGCTAGGTCTCTTTAACCTAATACCAGCGTTTCCAATGGATGGTGGTAGAGTTTTTAGAGCCCTGCTGGCGGAACGCTTGAAGTATTCTGACGCAACAAGGTACGCTGTTTACCTTGGAAAGGTATTTGGTATCGCCATGATTCTTGTTGGCTTTGTTTATAATTTCTTTCTGATTTTAGTAGGGATTTTTGTTTATATAGGTGCAAGTGAAGAAGCAGAACAAACCATAATCTCCACCACTCTGGCAGGTTTAAGAGTTAAAGATGTTATGCAATCTGAAATTGGCTCAGTAAACCCAACGCAAACTCTCACTGAAGCCTTGGAAATGATGTTCAAAAACCGGTATCACGATGCCTTGGTGGAAAAAGAAGGCGTTTTCCAAGGAGTCGTTACATGGAATGAGCTAATGAAAGTTAAGCCGGAAGAACGTAGCGCACTTAGAGTTGAGGAAATGCCGCTGAAGAATATTTCAGTTTATGATGATGAATCAATTCTTGAAGCAAACAAGATTATGACAACAGAAAAAATTGATCTAATTCCTGTAGTTAGCAAGCAGAAACCGACCAAAATCTTAGGTGTTTTAACCAGCGAAGCCATTGCAAATGCTTATGAAAAATCCAAAAGTAAGTAGCAGTCGGTTAGACAATAATGATTTAAATAACCTTGTTCTTGTAATTGAAGCAGTCTTTAATTGCAGAGCAGGGAATATTTTTGAAAGAAACGTTAACAACAAACCAAGGAACCGCTGTTCCTGACGACCAAAACTCTCTAGCCGTCAGTAACAATGGACCCGTTATTCTTCAGGATGTTCATTTGATTGAAAAGCTAGCGCATTTCAACCGTGAAAGAATACCTGAACGGATTGTACATGCCAAAGGCGCAGGTGCAGGAGGATATTTTGAATTAACCAAAGACGTATCCAAATACACCAAAGCCAAATTCCTCTCCGAGGTGGGCAAACGCACTGAAGTATTTGTAAGGTTCTCCACTGTAGGTGGAGAAAAAGGGTCAGCTGACGCAGAACGTGATCCTAGAGGATTCGCGGTTAAATTCTACACTGAAGAAGGCAACTATGATCTTGTTGGAAACAACACGCCTGTATTTTTTATTCGCGACCCCCTAAAGTTTCCAGATTTCATTCACACCCAGAAACGTAATCCAGGAACAAATTTGAAAGACGCCAACATGTTTTGGGACTTTTTATCTTTAACTCCCGAGTCGCTTCATCAAGTAACAATTTTGTTCTCAGACAGAGGAACGCCCAAGTCGCACCGCTACATGAACGGTTATGGAAGCCACACTTACAAATGGTACAATCAAGAAGGAGAAATCTTCTGGGTTAAATACCACTTCAAAACAGACCAAGGTGCAAAGAACTTGACAAGAGAAGAAGCTGAGCACTTAAAAGGGTCTGACCCTGACCATGCAACGCGCGACTTGCACAACGCCATCAAAAACGGTGAGTTCCCCTCTTGGACAATACAAATGCAAATAATGCCTGCTAAAGAAGCTGAAAACTACCGTTTTGACATATTTGACGTTACCAAAGTTTGGCCGCATCAAGATTACCCGCCAGTAGACATTGGTAAAATGGTGCTAAATCGCAATCCATCGAACTATTTCGCTGAAGTT
This sequence comes from Candidatus Bathyarchaeota archaeon, assembly GCA_963804785.1. Classification (GTDB taxonomy): domain Archaea; phylum Thermoproteota; class Bathyarchaeia; order Bathyarchaeales; family Bathycorpusculaceae; genus Bathycorpusculum. The sequence goes on along the minus strand of CAWDRR010000004.1, from coordinate 506,749 downwards.
GAACAAGCAGCATTTTCACCAGGAAACTTTGTGCCAGGAATTGGAACGTCACCAGACAAGATGCTTCAGGGCCGCCTATTTGCATATCACGATGCACATAGATACCGCTTAGGCGCCAACTATTTGTTGTTGCCTGTTAATCAGCCTAAAGGAATTAAAGCCAAAAACTATCAACGCGACGGATTCATGCGTTTTGATGGAAATGAAGGCGACTTAGTAAACTATTACCCAAACAGTTTTGGTGGACCAGAACCAGACTTGAAAGCGGCGGAACCAACGTTTCAAGTTTCAGGCGTTGTTGCACGCCAACCGTACGTGCATCCCAACAGCGACTTTGTTCAACCGGGGAACCTCTATTGCAAAGTAATGACTGAAGTAGACCGCGAACACCTCATTGGAAACATAGTGAGTCATTTAGGCAACGCTAATAAGGAAATTCAGCTTCGGCAGACAAGAATCTTCAGCAAAGCCGATCCAGAATACGGCCTACGCGTAGCAGAAGGCTTAGGTATAACACTATAAAATATCTCGGATTTTCTTTCTATTTAATTATCTTTTTCTTTTTTTGAGTCTACCTCTATTTAGATTACTTAATTCGTGAGACTTTTTTTACTCACGAAAACGTGAACCCTTAAAAGTGTACAGGGGCATATGTATTGTGTCCAGAGTTTGAATTCACTTGTCCAGATATTTTGGTACGTGAGCGGTTAAATTTGGACAGGCGAAACTAAAAATGAAGATATTTGAGGCTATGGTGTTTAAAAGAGAAATCGGTGCAAGCTGCAGTTTAGAAGTAAAGATGCTTGATACCACAAAAGATGGAATTATTTTAACTTTTAACCAAAGCGCAGTTAGCAGCAACGATTTAGTTTACATAAAAGATTTTATAACTCACCATAACCTAAGTTTGCTTCTTGACAATGAATGTTATTTTATTTCAACAAATGTTCTAAAACCATCCAGTTTATCTGTCTGGGAAAACTGAAAACCCATCAAAAAACAACTTTCTAAATGGAAAATGCGCATTTAACAATTTTCTATAGACCACTTTGAAGTACTTTGTTGCTATAAAAAATTATTTTTTACCAAAGTTTTCCTTAACTCTAAACATGACCATTTCTTTAACCAAATCAAACGGAATAGGCTCATCTAATGGAAATTGAACTGTGCCCTTACTCACCTCAAATCGGAGTAATTTATCTTTGAATGCTTCAATAGCGGATGCTCTGGGATAAAATCCAAGGTGGTTTTTATGAGCTGCATACCACACCAAGATGCCATTTAGTTTGAATGCAGGCATTTGGTAACTAATAGTCTCTTCAGCTTCAGGTGCAGCCTCTCGGATAGTTTTTCTAAATTCTTCTAAAATACGCTGCACATTCTTAGGAAAAGCAACTATGTAATCATTCACGGATTTGAAGTCTCGCTGTGGCGCCATCAATAATCCCTACAAAAACAGGAAAGTAATCCAAATATTTCAATTTCACTTAATTTTACTAGTGCACAAAAAAGCACCATTACATTTGGATTTTGAACAGTTACCACGTGAGTTTTCAACAATTCGAATAACATACGAAAAATTTACTTAAAAAAAGCTTAAAACTCCATTGCGCCAAAAAAAAGCACGAATATTACATCCTTGTATCGAAAACGCCCAAATAATATCCAAAATTTCAAAGGCAATTTAACCTCTCTTGTCTAATTACCCCAGCTTTTTTAGACGTTAAACTTCTTTAAACAGCGAAGCACAAAAAATCGTCAAAAAATCCTTTATCGATAGATACCATTAGAAGAACGGGGAAAACAAGTTCCCTTATAAGTAAACATTTGGTTAGGTCAACATTTCCAAGCTTCTTATTAGGCAAATCCAAGTAAGACTAAGAAAACAGATATCGAAACTCCAACAATCACTCGTGAGCGAGAGAACCCAAGTCCTAATGACGTCAAATTCAGCAGAGCATAAATTAGAAACCCAAAAGACAGAAGGCTAAGTAACAAGAACGGTTTTCCGATGCTTTCTTCTTTGACATTTTCATTTAAAACTCTTAGTGATATATCGGAGTATCTAGTCAAGTCAGACAAAAAACTTTAGGTAAACCTGTAGCTCAGCCTTATCAAGTCACGTTACGTGCCACAGGTTGAATACTCATTTGCTAGATCTCTTAAGAGCGGCAAAACAAAGGAAAAAGAACACAACTCCAAAAACCACCAGTACTACAAGAGAAATCCATGGAAACGGTTGTCCAAGGACGGAAGCTCGCAGACATAGACAGGCATGTGTCAGTGGCGATATCGAAAGAAGAACACTTAATGCCTTTGGAACTTGGCTAAGAGAAAAGAAGGTGCCACTCAGAAATGACATAGGCAAAATGACCAAACTCATAAAGAGAGTCATATCTTGATGAGTTTTAGCTAACAAAGCAACAATAACACCTAAAAACGAGAATACAAAACAAGTCACGACAAGACTTAGTGGAAAAAGCAAACTCACCGCAGGCAAAGGTGAAAAAACAAGACATGCCAAAAGCAAAGCAGCTGAACTCAAAAGCCCCCTCACTACCCCAATCAAAGCTTTACCTACAATTATTGAAAAAGCGCTCACTGGCGACATTAACGTCTCATCAAAACACTTGTAGAACAAGCGATCCACATGCAACTTCAAGCCTGAAGTGTTGAAAGCTGTTGTCATCGCAGTAAGTGCCAATATACCTGGAATAACAAATTCAAGATAACTATAGCCTTCAATACTGGCACCTCCGCCCAAGCCATAACCGAAAGCCAAAAGATACAAAATGGGTGCAATTAGTGTTAGAGCCAAAGTTTTGCCTAAGTTCCGACTTAGAAAACGAATGTCAACCCAAACAACTGCATATATGTCTCGAAGAGTCTCCAGCATCAATCTTCACCTACCTTCTTACCCGTTAATTCAACAAAAACATCTTCAAGGCTTGAATCACGAATTACGATAGTTTTAGCCTCGGATGAAAGACTCTGAACATAACGGGTGGCGGCTTCACGATCAGCAAAATGTTCATAGCGTGTAAACGCGCCATCAATAAAAAACTCAACGGTCACCATACCAACTGTTTGCCGAAGTTCTGAAGGCTTCCCCAAAGCAATCAAATGGCCTTGGTTTACAATTCCAACCCTTTGACATAGCGCTTCCGCTTCTTCTATGTAATGTGTAGTCAAAAAAATTGTGGTGCCATTTTTGCTTAAACTTCGAATCAAATCCCACATACGACGTCGCACTTGAACATCCAAGCCTACAGTTGGTTCATCGAGAAAAAGCACTTTTGGTTTGTGTATTAAAGCGCGAGCTATCATCGCCGCTTTCTTCATTCCCCCAGACAATTCTTCAACCATCTTCTCACTCTGCTTGGTTAAACCAACAAATTCGAGGAGTTCAGCAATGCGTTGCTTGCGTTCATTTGAGTGGATATGATGCAATCTGGCATGTAGCTCCATATTTTCCCTTAAGTTTAAGTCTAAATCAAACGTTAGGTGCTGCTGAACTACACCAATTACTTTCTTAATTTTGGCAGGTTCTTTTTCTACGTCAAAGCCGGAAACCCAAATAGATCCTGATGAGGGTTTGGCTAACGTTGTGAGAACGCGTATTGTTGTAGTTTTACCTGCTCCATTAGGTCCAAGAAAACCAAAGATTTCACCTGAATTTACATTGAGATTCAAATTTTCTACTGCACAAACATCTTTGAACTTTTTAGTTAAGTTTCGGGTTACAATTGCCTCTTCCAAAGTCCAGTGCCCTCCAAACAGTTTGATCGGTTTACCCAACTAACCGTATAGAACCCAATAAAAATGCTTTTCACAAATCTGTAAAAAAATTGGGTTTATTCTGCAAATTGAAAAAGCAGCAAATTGGGAAATGCGTATCTTTGTTAAAAAAAAACTATGCGAGAATCTTCATTCTCGTAGTTGAATACGGAGCCACTTGTAGTTGGATTTTGTTGTTGGCCACCATATTTTTGCAGATCAGGTTAAGTGAACTTTCGGTAAAGCTTAGAACATCTTTCCCATCGTTGGTTAAGGTGTATACTTTTCGCGGTCTTTCTGAATCCATATTCCAAACGCTCTTTACATAGCCTTTTTTCTCCAAAAGCCCTAGGAGTGGATAGACAGTGCTTGGTCCAAAGTTAATTCCGAAACCTTTGCGGATTTTTGTTATGAGTTGGTATCCGTGCATTGATTCGTTTTCTAAGTATTGGAGAATGATCATGTCCAAGAGTCCTTTGGTGAGTTTTGTTTGGGCTTCTTTTTGATTATTAGTGTTCATATTATTTTTTTCTCCTGTTGTTGTGTTGTTCAAATATGCAATGTGTCGTTTTAAGACACATATCTTACGTCATAATAGTATGTAAAGCGTCAAATAAACCCTCGCACATAACCAAAGCATAATAAAACCTCAAACGCGCCCTAACTGTCGAACACAAGAACATATCAATACGTGAAATATATTTTAAAAATCATTATTTCAATTACTGGTCTCATTTAAAAGGAACTGTACAACAAACAAACAGAAAAACACTCCAAACTCAATAAATCTCAAAAAATAATTATGTCAAAAACATAAATAACTAAATTGACGCCATAGTTCCGATACGTGTTGTCGTCCGTGTAATTGAGGTTGATTAGTACAGTAAGATCAAAGTAGTTTTTGGTAATTAGACAGAAAAAAGATTAAAAATTATTTTAACCACCGACCCAACAAATTGCGTTTTCGGAATATTGTTTATTAAGGCAAGTTTGTCTCCTGTTTGTTGGAGGAGGCTTCAAAGTGACATTGAATTTCACTGTAGAGAGGGGGTTGCGCGTTTTTAAAAATGAGGTTGCAAGCTATGTTGATACGTTTTTTTCTAGAAAGGGCGCAGCACCAATATGCGTTGTCCTTTGCTTAGTAATAGTGTTAATCTATATTTAATCAAAAACTGGTTCACTTATCTGAACAAGTCAGATACAAAGATGCTCAAATTTTTAACACCCCTGATCTCCAATTTTTGGTTTAGAAATCTATAATTAGTCTTTTCGTAAAAATCAAAAAAGATGTGTTGTGTGACGTATCTTTCAAGATAAGACATAATGATTTAAGCTGCTCTTTCCCTTTGAAAGAAGAAATGAAAATTTAACCAGAACCCAGTTATCCAACTAAAACCACGTAAATTTCGTCTGAAACCATTACTGACGCAATTCGATTTGCTGAAGCTGTATTCATAAATTGTTTATTTTATAGCGTTTTTATCAGCGTTTCAATGTTAAACACTGTGCTAGAACAACCGTTCTTTAGCAATGGAACAGATTGCCACGCAACACCCATACTACTCAATAACTCACCTGAAGTTTTGGCTTCTTCGCCACAGGCAACACCTACAATTCCCTTATACTGCCTTGTCTTCAAAATTTTTGGAATACAAGAGCCACCTGGCAAGACATAGATGTCGTATCCTTTTTCTTTGGCAGCCTGGTCTGCTTTGTTAACACCACAGTCAGGTGAACAATGAGCACAAACGTAAGATGGCAGACTTGTCTCAAAGATGGCTTTGCATCGATTGTCCATGTATTTCCTTGAGCAGTGAGGAAGGAAAAGCGCCCTTTTTTTGGTTTGTAAAAATTTTTTTCTTTGCATCAGATTTAAATAATTCATATCGAGGAGGTCTTGAATTATCATAATGTTGTCTTCGAGGTTAAATCCTGTAGCTTGCTGGATTCTTGATTTTCTGATTATGCCCCGTAAGTTTTTGAAGAAAACCTGTGATATCCCTTTTTGGTAGCTGAGAATCATGAGTTCTGTGAAAAAGTGATACTTTTTCTTTGAAATGTCGAAAGTGAACGTATAGGGCATGAGCAAAGATGATACATACCCAAGCTTAAAAAAATATCTCTCAAACTGCAGAGATTACCTTTTTTTATTACGAGATTGAAAAATCTGTGTACTTCTTTATATCCATTGTAAAACTTCTTTTCCCATGTCAAGGTAATTTAGCTTGTTATTGCCTCAACAATTGCATTTTTTTGTTTAAGTCATGGTTCAACTTCACTAAATTTTGAATTCTCAAACTCTATGTAGAAAAACTAATTTATTGTGAAAGTTTTTTTTAATTCTGATAAAGAAGCGCAAAGCAGCTATATTAATAGTAAAATCAATTCAAGCATTTTCTGTTTATTAGAGATTTTAATATATGCTGCAAAAAATCAAGGAATTATTTTTTCGAAGAGCCTAAGCATTTGGTAGGCGAAAAGTATTGCGATAAAATATGTTGGCCATAATATCACAGGCCAGTTTGCAGGATAATAAGTCCAAAGACCCGTGGAAACAGCGAAAATCTCCATCGCTATTGGAACACATAAGGCGAAGACTCCGAACATAAGCTGCCTTTTTGCCTCTTTCAGGTTTATGTGTTTTCTTATGAATAATGTTATTGCTAACCAACCCAAAAAGAATGCTACGAAAAGCAAGTACCAACTTGAACTGAACTCAATTACGAATGGCATGTCACCCACCTACGGATGCGAACCTTAAAAACGTAACTATTAAAAGACATTGAAACATAAGTCAAATTTTATTTGAAACCGAGGGGTAATCAATAGACTCTATCTACTCTTGCTATATGTTTTAGAGTGCCTATATTGAGAAAATGGAATCTGTTGTTTCACTGTTGAGAAGTGGTTGGTTTGACTACTTCTAATTTAGCCAACAAACTTACAGATTTCTTGAAAATAATTAGTAACCTATAAAGAAAGAAAAATGGAAATAATCTTGGATGTTCTTGCCTTTTTTAGGCTTTTGTGAACTTGATCCAAGACTCTACTTCTTCAATGGTTGGTCTATCGTTTTCTGCGACTTTTCCTTTTGCAAGATTTATTTTAAAGATAGCATTAATTTTTTTGCCTAGATCAATGGGTTCTTGTAAGGAAAGTTTCTTTCTATCGGTGATATTGAGGTCATCTAAGAGCAAAAGATCCTTTTCTTTTATGCCTGGAATCAGTTGAAGTTGTGCTCGTCCCTGCAACTTTTCGACAGTTTTCTCAGATGAGCCCAAGCTATCTGCAACAACTTTAGGGTCAGCCATTATAAGGTCGCTCGCACTTGTTATTCCAACGTTCTTAAGCTCAGCAGCTTTGTTAGGTCCTATCCCTTTGACATCTTCTACATTACTGTTGCTTGTAAGCATCGATTTGGGCGTGACCAGTGAAGCTTCCAATCGTTCTAGTTTTTGTTTGATTGCATCAATTTCGGTTCTTTGCTTCGCAATTGCTGCAACTGTCTTGCCATCTCCTGATTCAAGTTTTGCCAAGGTCTCTTTGACATCGGTAAGTTGAGAGTTTACGTTTTCAGTTAAATTACTGTCCATTGTTTTCATTAGTTCTGCTTGTTCGCCAAGTTTCTTTTTAACATCAGTTAAATTTTCATCAACGAAGAAAATTCTACCTTGCATGCCCTCTAGGAGTTTCTGCTGATTTTGATCTTTGGCTTCTACACTCTGCTTTATTGCATCTCCTTGACTGCTAAGTTCATCAGTAAGTCTTTTGCTTGTAAGCTCTAGATTTTCGTCAACGTCAGATATCTTACTTTGAACATTCATTAAAACCTCTTTTTGAGAGGCTTGACTAGCCTGCATCTTGCTCGTTTTGTCATCAATTGCCTTATGATCAGCTGCCCAACTCTTCTTTAAAGCATCTGCTTGACTACCAAGTTCTGCAGAAAGCTTGCTACCGTTAAGATTTACACTTTCATCAACCTGAGAGACCTTTTCCTGAAGATCCATCAAGTTTTTCTGCTGAACCTCTTGCTTAATCTGCATGTTACTCGTTTTCTCATTAAGTGCCGTCACCTGATCTACAACCGACAACTTGCTCACGACCATATGAGAAGTCCCGCCAAGAAAAGCCAAAGTTAATAGAATTGAAATTAATGTATAGAGATAAACTGGAATCGCAAAGCCGCTAAGCAAATATGGTTCAAACGTGCTCATCGGTCCGACTGCAAACCACATTATTGTCGCATTAACTATGTTTGCTGCTGATAGAAGAGAAAAGAATCCTAATATCCAAATATTTGCACCCTTCAAAGTTAAAACTCACCTAAATTTACCTTTTTTTTCATTAATCTTAATTGAGCGCGTTTGTTTTATAAGTTTTCTCCTTCTTTTGCACATAATAATTCTAGATGCAATTCTGAAAAAACCAATCAAAGGAACTGGGGTTTTAAATTTTGATTATCTTGGGAAAAGTAAAGTCTTGCAAATAAGTTCATAATTTGTTGTTTGTTGAATATTTCCGAAATTAAAGGGAGAATTGACAAAAAAAATAGTTCATTAAAATGAGTGATCAGACGATAGCGGAAATGGCTGAGTCAGCATAAATGCTGCACCAGATTCATATTTGAGACCAGTAAAAAGCAAGATTACTCCTAAAAATTATATCCCAAATCTCCCAAACAACAAGAAGGCGATTATAAATATAGAGGAAAATAAGTTAACAACTTTTTCTTTATAATGAAAAGCATATCAACTCGATTGTTATTGAGCTATCAAATGAGAACATGATTTTAAAATAAATAGAAAAACTTTAAAACAATTCGTTCCAGTCGGATTCCTGTGGATGCGAATACAGTGACATAAAAATAAATTGTGTATTCTACCTTAACAAAGAATTATTAATAATGGTTCGTTTTGCGAAGGTATCTAGGATAGCGAGTGGATGGAGTTTTCATAAATAGGTCCTTTTGGAATGGTTGACCCTGCAATGCTCAGGTTGAAGAAAAACCATCCAGGTAAACAGACGTCCATTACGTGTCAGATAATTTGAAAGTTGTTTTGGCTTGTTGGTTGGATTATTTTTAATTCTCAACTTTAAAAAAATTAAAAACAACAGTCTCTTTCAAAAAAATAGACATTCTGCGTAAGTGTTATTATCTAAAACAACAAATACAAATATACTGTGTATTTTTATGCCAACACAAGAAAAGAGTGAATTACATCGAGAAAATAAAATTATGAACACAGTAATTAACACAAGCATAATTTTAATGAGCACCCTAATGGATGGTTTTGCAGAAGTAGTAACAAAGGCAGCAGGCACAATGGCCTCCGAAATGGCTGAAATAGTAGGAGGAGAAAAAGCTAAGGAAGAAGCAAAAAAAGAATTCAGACAAAAACTTCCCAAAATATCTGACAAGATGAGATCAATGATTTCTCAGATGCGAAAAGACTTATACGAGCAGATGGAACAAAAAAGAAAAGAAATTAAACCATTTTTATCAGACCCTATCTTTGACTCAGGTCCCCAAATAGTGAAAAATATGATTTTGGAATCCAAAAACTAACACAAGAGCTCGACGACAGTGCGCTGGCTCAGTATACTTACTTGCTTATTAGTGAGGATGCAACATTTGGCGAACTTTTTGTTGCACTTGGAGACTGGATGAACAACCTGCCCAAGTTTCCTGACAAAGAAGAACCAGCAAAGCATTCATAAGGAAACCTGGCATGTTAAGAAGCACCCATAAGATAATTGCAGAAAAAATCGCGAATCAACTAGGATTTTCAGCGGAAACCACCTACATTTTTGTTGACGGCATGCTGGGTCCAGACACTCATGGAGACTTCCCGCATAAAACAGGAAAAGACAGTAAAATACTTAAAAAAATCGATGAAGCACGTCAATTAGTCTTTCTAAATGATGAATATGCTTATGGCGAACTTGGAAATGCGTTGCATTATATACAGGATAAATGGGTTGGGGATGTTAAGATTGAAAACGAAACGAACCTAGCAACAGATGACAACGCTTTCATAGAAAAAATCAAACAAGTGCAATTTCTAGAAAATCTTAAACAAGAATACTTGAACATCGCAAACGTACTTCTCAAAATAAAAAACGCTGGAATAGACTCATGGTTTAATCATCAATGGGGAATCTGGCATATAGACTATGCAAGCTGCGTTTACGTTTTTGCAGACATAGTTGAGATGATGTTGTCCACCCTGCAACCAGACATTACAATCATAAACGACAAAACAAAACTGAAACAATACGTTCAATCTGAAGCATTTATAAAAGCTACAAAAGAAGGATTTTTTGCATCATTAATAACAAACTATCTTGACCCAAAAATCCAAGGATACTCAGCAGCAATCTTTGCACTCTCTTTAATAAAACCACCAATAAACGAAGACTGCTCAGAAATAAATTTTCAAATAGCCTACAGACTAAGTGAAGAAATAACAAAATACACACTTGCCAAACCTGAAGAATTCCAACACCAAGACGACTGGACACATAAAACAAACAATCCCCACATAAAACTAGGTTTACTAAAACCTCAATACCTAACATTAATACAACAACCTATAAGCGAAATTCACAAAGAAAGACTAACCAGTTTCTTCGGCGAAAAACAAAAATTTCTTGATGCATGGCCAAGCATCGAAAAAGCAATGTCAACAATACAACGTACAGAAACCTGGAAAATTATACTTCCAGGACTAATAAAGCTACTGAAAACAAAAGAAAAATAGACCACAGCTATAAGCCAGCATCCAAAGCACGTTTGTACGTCCAAATAATACTAATCAAAGCCCGCTTAACTTTGGAACACGCTTCATAGAAAACACTTGCATCTGCCCCATTAACGAACAGGCGCAATTGAACTTCCCAAGCATCAGGATCAAACTCGTCAGCCCCAAGCACAGTAAAATCAACACCCATACGCATTAAATTCAATTTAAGATCCCATATCAAACGACTAAACCTACTAACATCAATTCTTTTCAATAAATCACGATCAGTCTTTGGAATATTGACCAAACTAACTATCAAAAAAAACGCTGATTCAGGCTTCTGATGAATAAGCTGTAACTGAGGTAAATTGTCCTTCTCAATAAAATTTAAAACAAAATCATACTAAGAATCCGGCGAAGACTCAAACGTAAACCCAGACTGTGTAATCCACCCTCTAACTTGCAGGATAAGCTGTTCACGATTTAACGTTGACATAATAACCAAGAATATGTTACACAAAAACCAATATTTATGACTGCCCCTTCAATTTGCTCATCCTAAGAATGCTAGTTTTCCGTTATTTTTTATCAATAGAACTATGTCCAAAAGACCAATAGACAACCAATAATAACCAAGAAATCAGACACTTTTCTTAATGAAACAACTATTTGCAACCTCTTGGTTGGAATAAATTTCAATCCAAAAACAGCATCTTCAATTTTCTATTTCATAATTTTTAATTAATAAAAATCTTATAAAAGTAATAATTCTTTTTTTCTATTTCATACTCGGTTTATAAATTAGAAATTTAGAAAATATCTTTTGGTCTTTTCTTATATTTTATTCTATATAAGAAAAAACTAAGAGTTGGAAGTCAAGAATTCAAAACCATTCTCAATAAGAAGACTAAGAACAGAATACTCCCTGAATCTTCATTATTTCTATAAAATCTACAAATTAATAGTCAAAACTGCTATCTTTCATAGAAAAGTTGTTTACATCACAAAACCTAAAAAGACAAACAGATAATATAGAAGATGTAGAGCTATTTGTTGAGCGAAAGAAAAGAGATATTGAATTTGCTCAGAGTTATGTGGAGGAAGGGAGACTCTTCTCTGCGTCGAATTTATCCTTCTTGGGAAGAGTTAGAATCAAATGTAGATATAATGGTGGAAGGTCTAAAAACAAAAACTACACACGTATATCGGTCTTGTCCTAATTGTGGTGTAACACAGAAAATATCAAAACCGTTAGACGAACTCTTTCCGTATGAAACTTGCCAATCCTGTAAACGTCCTTTTCATGTAAACAATGATTTGACCGTTAGAGAATTAACAGATGATGAAAAGGATAACATGCCTACAGAATGGGTAAGAATTCTTGAAGATTTAAGCAAGAAAAAGTTAGCAGTAGTTTTCAGGTTAGAATAGTCTTAAAACTTAAAAAAATTGATACATTTGTTATTATCACGAATTACCTCTAAATTAATTTTTTATTTTTACATTTTCTAAATAAGTGTAAAACCTTTACAATCAGTATTTTTTGTGATTACCTTAGCTGTTTGGAAACACAGAAAAATAGAAATTTAATGACTTATAATTTTATTTCAAATTAGGAAAGAAATTTAGAATTTATGAAAGATATACGTTGGTACATGTTACAGCAAACTTTACATTGTGGTTTATTCTTACTTTTAGGTCAGGTGGAATTGAATGGTAATTCCTTTCTATATGTTAGTTCGAACCAAGAAAGGGCAATCTTTTTCTGTTGTCCAACAGACACAAAAAATTGAAGGTGTTAAAATTGCTCATTCCGTCATGGGGTCATATGACGTTATATTATATGCAGAAGCAAAAGACCTTGATGATTTAAGGCAAATCCGCGAGGCTGTTAGCCAAATCGACGCTGTAATTCGAACCGAAGTAGCAGTCCACACCTAATTCTTCTTTTTTTGAGAAATCAGTGTAACTACAATGCTAGTGTGGGTTGGAATAAATTTCAATCTAAAAAGAGCTTCTTCAATTTTTTATTTTCTTGATTGGTTAGAATTTAGAAAATTAGAAAATTTAGTAAAATAACTATCTCTGTTCAGGTCTCTTGAGATTATGAAAACTATATTTTCAGGTATTTTATAAAATAGCGGTTGAAAAAATACTTTTTCCATAAAATAGTTATAAAATGCGCTTTATTTGTCTAAATGGGTTTAAGTCCTGGTTATCCCATCATAGTCACTGTGGAAAGTGAGGGATTTTGAAGCAGTCAAAAGCGTTTTACGTCGAATGTACCAATGGTGACATTCACCTTATTCTGAAAGACTTAGAGAATAGTATTTATGCCAAATATAGCGAGAATCTTAATGAAGCTAATGCAATCAAGAAAATTATGAAAGAAGAAGCTTCTAAACCACTTTACATTATGCGTAATTACTAACTAATTAGTTGCGTTTAGAAAACTTCTGATGAAAATTAAAGCCAATAATTAGTATGGAAAATTGTATTTTTGGACGAAGCCACTACCAATTATTTCAGAAAAATCAAGCACATTTAGTGCTCGAATCATTTGACAATTAACACGGCGCATCTTGCTTGGTGAACTACTCTTTCGCTTGTGCTACCAAGAAGGAATTCTTTGATTTCACTTTCACCCATATGACCTAAGACTATTAAATCAAACCCGTCATCTGCAGCGGTACAAATAATCTGGGACGGTGTGTTTCCTTCTTTGAGTTCAGTGGTGATTTTAAGCATGGGTTTTCGTTTAATCGCCCTTTCAGCGGCATTGGACAAAATATTTTCATGTATTTTTCGAAGATCTTTGATAAAATCTGACAAATTCGACTGGCCACCAATTGTATCTTGAGGAGATCCGGACGCCGGAAACGTCGAAAACATGTTTTGCTGGTATCCTAATTCTGGAGGTGGCTGAAAAACGTTGAGGATTAGAATAGATGCAGAAAACTTATCAGCGATTTCAAGAGCATAATCCAAAGTTTTTTCCGAGTTTTTAGAACCGTCTACTCCCACAAGAATTTTTGTTATCAAAAGAAGTCCCTCTACATCTAATTCACAATAGAAGTTCATATCTTTTTCGAATAATATTGATATTGCTCTAAAAATTAGAAATTTTGAAAAATTCAGGTAATTCTTAAAAAATCGAAAAATAAAAAATTATGAAATGAGTGACTAAACAAAAGACCACCTTTATAACAATTCGTTCAATTCGAACGCACTCGGATGCGAATGCAATGACACAAAAAGGAAACGTTGTGTTATATTTAGACAAAGAATTAGTCTTAAAGTCGAAGGAATTAGGCTTTAATCTCAGTAAAACGTTTGAATCACTTAAAACAATTAATACTTAGAAATTCAACGGTCAATAAAGTAAATAACTTCAATTCTTACAACAATAAATCTCAAATGGTGGGGCCGCCCGGATTTGAACCGGGGTCTATAGCGCCCGAGGCTACAAGCCTGGACCAAACTAGCCGACGGCCCCTTCACCACGATATTTTGCAGGTTGTTTTTATGGTTTCTTAAGTTAATGTTGGCTTGGCTTTAAACTTTAGCGGTCTTCAATTTTTTTCAACATGTGTCTATGATACAATCTCGCGACTATGCACAATGCTACAACTATCAACCAATTCAGAATTGTAACCGGAAATTTCCAGAAACTTATGTTTCAACGCTCGCCCACATAAAAAAGTTTAATGGAACATTTGCTTGTGTTGAACTAAAAATTGGAATTTTAATCCCAAATAACGAATCAAACCAAGGCAAAAATAATAGACTCATAAAAATAGGAATAAATAAAAAAGAAGTTTTGTAAGAAAAAGTCAGCAATTTTAAAGAATTGCCAACGTCAAATGCAACTTATCCATACTGCTTCATGCGAATGAATTTGCTTTTAATTTTTTGGGTATCCAATAGATAAGTTAAGACTGATTCTCTTCATATTTTTTATCTTTATGGGGAGTACTCAGAACGTCTTTTACTCGGTTAGTTATTACTGGACCCAAACCATGCACAGCTTTCTCCCAATCATCAACGTTAATCAAAGCATTTAGGGGCGTTTGGTAAGAGTCCAATATAGCAGTTGCTTTTTCACGTCCTATACTGGGCAAACTTGCGATAAAGTATACTTGTGCGTCTGAAAGAGTGTCGCATTTTTTGAACGCGTGTACCGTTGCACTGCGTTTTTCAATGATTTGTTCTTGTCTTGCAGCAGTGTAGAGGAAATCGATGGTTTCCTTGTATGAGGAGGTACTGACTATGGCAATACCGTTTTTAGCAAGATTAAACATAGCGCCCCAAACTGAAGCTGGTGAAATGCTACTGTACTTATAGATAATAGGCATGTAGCCTTCAAGCACAATTAGGGATTTAGGATAAACTTCTTTTAGTCTGAATAGTTGCTCGAAAAGGTAGCGCCTTGTTAGGGTGTATACGAAGTCATTGACGGTTTTTCGTTCAACTGCACATTGGTCAGAGAGTATGTAATCGCCTTTCTCAAGCATTTCAGTTTTTACGTTGACACCTTTCTCAACCAAGCCTTTAACAATTTTTTGGGCGCTACTTGCTTCGCGGCTATCCACTATTATAGTTGGCTCTTCGCCAGGTTTCTTTCTCTCGTTAATGAAGGGAACCAACGTTTCAGTGCCAGACATAAGTTAAACTCCAGAGTTGACTTTACGTTTAGCATCTTTAAGTTACTTCCGTTTTCTAAAATATTGTGTGCCATCAGGATCACTGCTCACAAATTCAAAGCCAGATTCGATTAAACCGAGTTTTTCTTCTCTTGTTGTGGCTATTCGACTTATGAACTTGTCAATGGTGAAATCTATCAAATGCGTGTAAATCATGATGTTGTTACTGGATTTGTGTTCTAGTTTTTGTTGAACTCTTATGATGTCATGGCTTTTTTGGTATTCCATGAAGCAAAAATCTGTAGGCGATGACTTGTTGTATCCTTTTTGAAGCCACACATGTTCTTAAGCGCTGGTTTGGTTGATGATTACGTTGGAGAATAAAATAAATGACTGTTGTGAAAATAATTGAGTTAATTGGATCTTCACCAAATGATTGGGAAGATGCTGTTAAGAATGCTTTGACACAAGCGGCTAAGACAGTTAAAAACATTAAATCTGTTTATGTTAAAAGCTGCAAAGCAAATGTGGAAAACAACAAAATTGCAGAGTACAGAGCAGTAGTAAAAATAGCCTTCGTTGTTGAAGGAAGCTAAGGCAATATTACAGTGCCCTTACTTTTTTTTATAAGGCAGAAGCTACGCTTTTTCCTAAGTAGGTCTTACGTCTCAATATCGCTCAGGATACTTATTCGTTTTAGACCTTTAGGGCTCTGATGCACCTTCTTTTTGGCTAACTATTTTTAAGAAAATAGCTTTTTCTAATCTTGCCGTGATAAAAAGTGCAAAAAACACACAAGACACGTGAATCATTCTGGGGTGCGCGCATCAAACCCAAGGAATTGGTTGCCATTCACCGTCTACTTCTATCTCGATTTTCTGTACAATCTTATTGGGACTTTGCATATCCAGCATTCGAGCCTCTAGGCCTTGCGATTTAAGGTTTTAATCGGCTCTAAGATGCATACTGAGTAAGAGCCTGGGACAATCAGTTCCATGAACTCGGCGCGCAAACCTTTTTCTTCAGGTATCTCGATAAACCCGCTTTCCCAACCTTCAATATTAGCTAAACTTTTAAAACCCCACAACGCGGTAAATCCGCCGACTGACCCCCCGTATTTGTGCCTAAAAACCCGCAGAGACTTTACACCCCTGAAAAGACACGGCTTCTTCTTCATCAAGGCAATTAGCTTTTTACCCCATTTGTTATGCTCATCGAGTTTGTCAGGGTTAACAACGTATGTTTTAGCGAGATAAACAGTCATATCTGCTCCCTAAAATATGAAATACTTAGAAGATTAAAAAAAAATTCCGCATTTCTTTTTCAAATCCCAGCAGCCCCATTCAAAGCCCAGCCTAATGAAATTTCCGATAATAGATTTGAACACATTTGCCGTAAATCCTGCTATGCTTTCCCCGCTTTGTCTTTAGGAGCTGAAGGAGCAACAATTATTTGGCCTTTTAGCACATCAAACGTTATGCTGTGGTCTTTTAAGAAATTAGAAACCGAGTCCTTGATATTCTTAAAATATCGATCCCAAGTAGCTTTGTATCCATCAAGTTTTGCATTGATAATTGCATCTCTGACTTCACCTTGCAGATAAAGGTTAATTGTCTCCGTTATGCAAGTGCTAGCTTTGGTTAAATCATTTAGAAGATCAGAATTGTCAATTCTGGCAAAGGCAACATCTGTTTTATCTTCGGGATTCGTAGAAAATAGAGATTTAGCCGAAATTATAACGGCAGGGCTGCCTTTTATTTTGAAGGTTTTTATCACTTGCGTGTATTCTTCAGCCGCTAAACTCCATGCTCCAACGAAAATTGTTTTGCCGGCATCTTTTCCGTAATCCAATAAGGCCTTTTTCAAGTCTTCATATTTTATCATTCCTGGAACGTAGAAAACGTACACATCGCAGTCTTCCGGAATTTCAGAGGATAGTTTCAGGTCAGGAACGCTAATTTTCATTATTGTTTGAGGTTTAAAAAGTAGTTCAGGCATTTCAACCGCCTGTTTTGGATATGATGTTTTCTTAATTTAAGCTTTTGCAGTCCTTAAAAAATTAATAGCAATAGTCGATTTGCTTCTACTTAGAAAACAACCATAAAAAACCAAACGCCAATACAACTATCTTTCCCCTTTTTTAGTCTAAAAAAAATCAAGGTAACCGAGAAAAGTTGGGGCTGAGTAAGCTCTGGATAACTAAACTAATAACTGTAGTAAATTGCATGGTTCTTCTCCTTAAAAAAGTCCAGAGTCTCAGCAAACCATCATAGTTATCGGCAACTTACGCTTAACACGATCAACGTTAACCAACTAAGCAAACTCCAAAAAAAGAAAAGATTGAAACGGAAAAAAACGGTATGAAAGATGATGGGGAATGCGCCGCTGAAAGGAACTGCTCATAGGTATGCAACAATGTACTGTTTTATTTCCCCTTTCTTTGTCCTGCATCCAACGTCAAAAAATAATTTTAGCTTTCCGTTAAATCAAAGAATAGAGTCGCGTGTGCAATCGAATAAATATAACATGGAATGAATCATATTTGAGGAACTATTAATTGAGTAGTAATCCGCCCAAGAGAACCGCTGTAGTTTCGTTTGTTGTTGCCTTATTTGCGGCGGTTATGATTTTTGTTCCCGAATCTGTAGGTATTGACGGGTTCGACGGGGGATTCGCCATATCCTTTGCCAGCCTTGCCATAGGTCTCACGGCTGCAATAGTTGGTGTAATGTATCTTGGTTGGGCGGGCAAGTTAGATAAGATTTTGAGAGGCGAAGGCATACTAGCCCACTGGACTTACACTTCTGAGTACTGGGCAGAATACACCAAAAAAGAGTACGAGACAGAAAAATCCGAAAAGAAAGGGCTCTTTCTAATAGTTTCGGGATTTGCATTGTTCTTTGGCATCCTATTTTGGGTACTTGAGGAGGAACCAGGCTTCATTGTTTTTCTCATGATGATAGGCTTGATTGGGCTGGTGGCGTTTGCCTGGCGATTTTCTGCGTGGTACAACTACAGGCAAAATATAAACGGGGTCAAAGAAGCTTACATCACAAAAGACGCCATCTACATGAACAGAAAACTGTACACTTGGCAAACGGTTTTCACCAGTTTTGATGAAGTTACGCGAAAAGACAATCAGGGTCTGGCGCTTCTAGTATTCAAATATACAACTGCCAGCAGAACAGGACCTCAAACCTATACCACCCGAGTGCCAATCCCTCTGGGCCAAGAAGAAGCCGCAAAAAATATTATGCAACAAATAAACTTGCAAAACTCAAGTTAATTTGCGCCCCACAATTAAATTTAGGCTATTCCAACTTTTTTTCTTAGTTGTTGATTATTGCAAATAACCCGCCTTTATAAAATACCTGAGCTGTTTATGTTAGAAAGTGAGTTTAAGGCATAAACAGTGCGCTTCAGCAGTGGCAGCTAAATAGGTAGATTGTTAGATAAAGTTAAGGAAGAGTTGAAGAAACATGATAACACAAGGCAAACTCTACACTGAAATCCGTGATAACTTAGATGCATACATTAAAGAGGTTTTAGATGAGGCAAATGCAGATTTCCCTGATGAAAACGCTGAAAAATACAAGGATCGTTACGACCAAGACTATTATCGGCTCAAATACGACTTATTTATTGATGATCTTCAAGCGTGGCGAAAGAAATGGCTCGATAAACCAAAACCGCCCAGCACAGAAATCGTTAAGCCTTAACTTCTTTTTTGTCATAATAATATTTCATGTCTGCGATAAGATAACATTGATCTTCGTGAATAAAGCGGTCTTTGAATAGTCTGCTACCCTATCGCTAATATTCGGTTTATCATTTATCAAGAAAGCGAATGATTGGCTTCAAGGTCAATCTTAAAAACGATTTCATCTACTTACTTTGTTCAATCACTTTAGCCAAAGGCGGACCTAAATTGTACCTTTTTCTGCTCCGCCACCAAGCAAATAAAAAGTGCGACCTATCACCAGTCTGATTTTCTTTTCCAAATATTAAAAGAACATTGACCCCAACAATAACTACCAGCTTTAAACTGGCAACCAAAGCATTCAGGCCGAGTAAACTTTGGCTCAGGCGTCCACTCCTTTTTTTCACGAACAGACTTTACAGGATAAGAGGAACCAGTTTCCTCAACAGGTTCATCCAAACGATTCGACCGTACAGAACATTTCAGATAAATCTCAGGGTTAAAACAGACCACTATAGGACATAAAGAACGATTAGAGGCTTCGCATTCATACATAGAAGCATTTTTAGCGATGCCGTCAATAGCTTTGGCAAATCCACAACAAACCATTAAAGATCCCTCTGCCTAAGCAGCACGGGTATTTTTTTATGGGTTGAAACCAAAACCTCTGGCGCCTCATTTTCTTTGCCACAACAAGGACACTTAACCAATCAAACCGCCATTGAAACCAAACTAAATCCTTGTAAACATAAGAGTATTTGTGATTACATAAAGAAACAACAAGCTCAGGTTTTTGAGGTTAGAATTAAGAAATCTCTATCCTCTTTCATTTCAAGGTGGTGCTCTTCCAAAATAGAGGTTAGCTCTTTGCAGGTATGAACATCGCAGCTACATTTCATTTTTATTTGATAGTTCTCAGATGTTTTGTCATCTTTTGGATATATTTCATCCAAGGAAATAATATCCATTGTAACCATTTTGCATTTATCTGAGATTTTATGAAGCACGACCATGGCTTTAGCTCTGTTCAAAGTGGATCCTCATTTTCTTTTTCTAAATTTAATTTAATAATATTAAGCTATTGAATTATTTCCAAGTTTTCTCCAAGCCAATTCCTATCTAAAATCAGGTCATACGTCTAAATGTCTGTTTATGGCACTTTTTTTTAGACCTTCAGGACTCTGGTGTGCTTTCTTTTTGGCTAACTATTTTTAAAAAAACAGCTTTTTCTAACTCAGATAAATCCGCAATAATCTTATTCGTTAAAGTATTGCATCTTTCAGGGTGCTTTTTCTTAAATTGCTCAAATCGGTAACGGTAACGCATTGAACTATTCCAGTTGTTCTTTTTAGTTGTTGAACCATCAATAAGCAAAGAAGACAACTTCTTTTCAAGGTGCTTAACGCTAACCATAAGAAAACTCAAAAAAAGAAAAAAGGGGTTGTGTTTGCGTGGGTGACATAACCAACTATTGGAAAATCAAACAATTTCATAATTTGCCACGGAGATGTTGCAGCCTTCTATTCTATTTTTCAATCTTTGAACATACACCTGGCATTTTATTGATCCTACTGTTGGTCTGAGAGTTATTAACCTCCCTTTGTTCTTGTTGCAGAACAGAAAACTATGACTGAAGAGCAGAGACAAAACTGTATGATGAGGGTTACTGCGACAAAGATCTTGCACTTAGGTTAGGTGTACTTCTAATATCCTATTACTTGCTTTTTAAATTTTATAAAGGCACAGATGTTAGCCAATATACTCATCTATGATGCTATCTCTGCCGCTATCTCTGATAGGAATCATTATTGTTTCTTGGTCTAAAATTATGTCATTAGATTTTAAGGTAACAGTAAGAGCAAACGGCTCAACCAATAAGAAGCCTATGTTCATAAAATATGTCTTCTCGAAGGTTTTTGTTTCCCCTGCCAGATAAGACTCAAGCCTAGTAAAATCGACTCTTACTCGAACACTCAATTTGGAAAACCTCACTTGGATAAATTAACTTGAAAAGCTGGAATTGATACTTGCTCGTCGTTTACGACGCACTAAAATAATAATTGCTATGATTAGTAGCAAAGCAGTTCCTCCGAATGCTAAAATGGAAATTAGTTCATTATATAGTATCATATTAGGTGGGTGGGATTGGGGTTTTAATTCCCCAATTAAACTGACGTTTGAGGTTGCATTGGTAATCTGTAGTTGATAATTGTTTACAAACCAATCCTCGTTTGTCGGTTTTGGTACCCCATCAATAATGGCACTCCAATAAAAGCGATCCAGTTCAAATGGAAAAGCAAAGGTTTGACTGCCTTCTCCTTGCACAGTGAAATTTAATCCAGGAGAATGAGAATGCCAAGTATAGGGGGTGATTCCTGTTACTGTTACGTTACAGTTCACAACCGAGATTCCAACGTTTGCTGGGTAACCGCACTGTAATATGTAAGGCAAAACATCTCGGCCTGTTACATTTGGAGCAAAAATTCCTGCGTTGATAGCATAATTATTTAGGGTTAGATTTTCAAAATTCCAGATGTTACCTTCAAGACTGACTTTATCATAGGAGCCTGCCACCTCAAAGTTAATGGAGCCATTACTGGCAGGAATAGGGAAATGGTCAGCCGAGGTAAAATCATGCAGGGCTGGTTCTGGTGCTGGTAGAGGGGCTGTAGAAGAATCAACCGCTACATGAATTACTGATACTTCTACCAATGAAGGCTTCTGAGTACTTATTGTTAGCATTCCTGAATTGGACAGATTCCAAAAGGTCCCATTTTCTACTTTTTCACCATTAATCTTTACTGTCCACTCTGTCCACTTTTTGGAGTTTGGAAAAAGGTCGTTTGTATCAAGTGTTTGCGTACCTGATCCATTCATTACGTTATACCTTATCCATTGCATTCCCATAGATCCGATTTCGGGTTGAGTCCACGCCTGAAGATAAGATATGGATACGGTACAATTTGTTGCCGAAATATGCAGGTGTCCTGAAATTGGGTAACCGGCTTTTCCACTAGCACGTAATCCACTAAAGAACCATGTGTTGTTTTCAAACCTTGCTGTAGTGTAGTTGACTTCGGTTGCAAATTGGATCCAACTGTTAAGGGAAGGTATGGGGAATGTATTTGTTGGGTGCAGTATTGATGTCGTCTGCCCATCGGTTGATGCTAAAAAAGTTGAGACTAACAGCAGACAAATAAGCACTGATAGTTTGCCCAATGCAGCTCACCAAATTATAATCTGATGTTTTTGTTTTTAATATTTTTGGAATGGGAGTTTGTTAATTAGAGGTAATCAACTTATATGAATGTCTTAGGGATTCCCTGTATTCGGTTAGCTTTTTTTCTGCTAAAACTGCTTTGGGGTGCTGGGTTTGGTTTTCAGGTAAGTTGCTTCTTGCTAAATAGAGGATCGGCGGGGCATACCTTGTTATCTATTTAATCACCAAGATTCTTGCAAGATTTGGATATACCCCAAATAAGGAATAAAATGCGTTTGGTTGGTTGGATAAAAATTTAACCATAATATTCTCGTTTTCAACTTTAATTGAGTATTGAGGTTCGTCTTCTATATCGGGATGCCCAAGAGCTTCTGTTGGGAGAGAAACGACTTTACCTGTAGTGACATCAAATTTTGAATTATGATTCGGACAAGTAACAATATTTCCTTCTAAGATGCCCTGCGACAAGTCACCACCATAATGAGTACACTCATTGCCAATAGCATAGTAGTGCCCATTGACATTTGCAATAAGTATCTCTTTATCGTTCAAGGTGACCTTTTTCATCTTGCCTGCTGCTATATCTGACTTTGCAGCAACTCTAACATATTCTGAGTCCACAAAATACCCCCCGTTCATACCTGCTAAGTAGACTGCCTTAAAATAAAAGGATTCAGCCGAAGACCACATATGTCTGCTAAGCCTACTTTTCTTCGGTGAATTAAATGACCAACGAATGTATAAGTACTATTTTTGAGTGCAGCATATAAGAATTTACCAAAATCTATCCCTAAAATGCCCACTCGACAGTTTGATAAATCCTGTCTGAGTTGAAGTGCATATTTAGTGGTTGTGTTGTTGTGTTGAGGGTGTGGTTAAGGAAAGTATTGACTTTGGACTTATACTCTGTTGAGCAGTACCATTTTATCAGGCACGATTAGCTCAATCATTTCAGCCTCAGGTTTCTTCGTTTGGGTTTTTCTTGGTTGCAAAAATTCTTCTAAGTCACGAGCTTGGATATTTGGTAAAGAGCACATGATTGTTATTTTGAGTCCTTATCTAATTATATTTTATGAATTAGTAGTTCACTACAAAGTAAAAAAGGGAAAAGGTTACGAGATACTTGGATAAATTGCCTAAAATCGCTTGAGATACATCACCCCAGCCGCTTTTCCATGCAAGACTTACACCTCGGCCACTTAAGTCTGAATAAAACAAAAAAAGAAAAGGAAATTGTGCGCGGGAGATATCTCCATTACACAATACCAGACATATAGTCAACTCTGAATACGTAACCAGAACTTGATGTTTATTTTGCTTCCGCTAACTAACAATCGACCTAAAAGAAGTTAAGGATCCAATCCAAAGTCACAGATAAAACGATTTTCAAGAATTAGAGTTCACTTTTGCAAAGTTAGTTACTCATATCTTATTAGATACAGATGTTTTTGCTTCTTTTCGTCTGACTTGCAGGGGTACAACTTTTAAAGACACCTGCGCCAATCTTGCCTCAACTTTAACGTGATGGTTTTTGAGATAGACGGATTCTTCATTGGGGTATCCATACATCTATTCATCCTATTGTGCAACCACTCTCAAACATTGCATATATGGACTTGTTAGCCACAACACAACAACATTCTATAAAAAGCACGCGTTAAAATTTAAAAAAGCAGTCATTTTAACTGCAACTCAGTTTACATTGAAGTTTTGGTAATTTTGAGTTTAAAATATTTCTTAATTAAAAATAAACAAAAAATAAAATTGAGGGGTTTTATGGACCCTTTTTGGTGATTTCTTTTATTGCGCCTGCTGCGACGGTTGTACCCATGTCTCGGATTGCGAATCTTCCGAGTTCTGGGAAGTCAGTGAATGCTTCGACTGCGATTGGGTGGAGTGGTTCCATTCGTACCCATGCTGCGTCTCCTGTTTTGAGGTAGCTTGGGTGCTCTTCAGATACTTGGCCTGTACGTGGGTCGATTTTCTTTATGAGTTCTGTGAATTTAACTGCGATTTGTCCTGTGTGGTAGTGAAGTACTGGTGTGTATCCTGCTGCGATTGCTGTTGGGTGGTAGATAACGATGATTTGTCCGATGAATTCTTTTGCTACAGTTGGTGGGTTGTCAACTGGACCTGCAACGTCTCCACGGTGAACATCAGTTTTTGAGATACCTCTGACGTTCATTCCGATGTTGTCGCCTGGTTCAGCCATTGGGATTTGTGTGTGGTGCATTTCGATTGATTTTACTTCAGCAGTCTTGTTTGATGGCATGAAGATAAGGGTTTGACCTGGTTTTAGAATGCCTGTTTCGACTCTGCCAACTGGGACTGTACCGATCCCTGTGATGCTATAAACATCTTGAATAGGAACACGTAAGGGTTTGTTGGTTGGTTTTGCTGGAATTTCTAGAAGATCGAATGCTTCCATTAAAGTTGGACCTGTATACCATGGCATCTTTTCACTTTTCTTGATCAAGTTGTCGCCAGTCCAGCCAGAAACCGGGATGAAGTTAACTTTCTCAATCTTGTAGCCAACCATCTTGATCATTCTTGTGATTTCGTTCTTCATTTCATCGTAACGATCTTTACTCCAGTTAACGGAAGCGTCATCCATCTTGTTAATGGCAACGATTAGCTGACGTATACCTAAGGTGTATGCTAAGAATGCGTGCTCACGAGTTTGACCACCTGCTCCAATTCCTGCTTCGAACTCGCCTTTTTTAGCTGAGCTGAAAAGAACTGCTGCATCGGCTTGGCTTGCTCCCGTGATCATGTTTTTGATGAAGTCTCTGTGGCCTGGTGCATCAATAACGGTCATGTTGTATTTCTTGGTTGGGAATTGCAGGAATCGAAGGTCAATTGTGACACCTCGTTCTCGTTCTTCCTTCAAGTTGTCTAAAACCCAGGCGAAATGGAATGTTGCTTTGCCCATTTGTTCGGCTTCTGCTTTGTAAGCATCGATTGTTCGTTGGTCGATAACGCCAGCAAGATACAATAAGTGTCCTGTGGTTGTTGATTTTCCATTGTCAACGTGACCCATGATGATGATGTTTAAGTGTGGTTTATCGCTTTTGCTCATTTTCATTCCTTCTATTAATTTACCTAATTTTGTGAATTCGTTAACACATCAGTCCTCCGATTATTTTAAGTTTATGATGTTACTCCCACTTGCAGTATGACAGAAAAACCCAGAAAGCTTAGAAAAACTAAACACAAACAACTAAGCCAAGTAAATTTTTGCGCACAAAATAACTTATAATCCTCAACAGTTTATGGCTACTTATGAGTTTCAACAGTGAAATGATTCAGGGAATATCCGTAGTAACAACCACTTGGAACGAAGTGGAAAACATTGAGGAATTAATTCGCAGAGTCAGATCAACACTTCAAGATATTCCTCACGAAATAATAGTTGTTGACGACAGCTCTTCTGATGGAACACTCACAGTTGCCGAACGTTTTGCTGATGTTGCAGTTGGAAAAATTCGAGAGGGACAAACTCAAGGTTTCCTGTATGGGGCTAAACTTGCCAAGTTTCCTGTGATTGTAACTATAGATTCCGATTTAGAAAACAGTCCTGAACTAATACCTAAACTTGTGGAAAAAATAACTGTTTTTGATTTGGTTGTTGCATCACGAAGCGTTGTTCCTAGATTTTCTGAGCGGTGGGCAGCTAAAACGTTGGGTAAAATTTGCGGTATTTCGGATTTTTACTCGAATTTTAGAGCTTACAAAAAACAAATTTTCGCCAAAGATTTGATTGGTGGAGAAACATTTGGCGGAGAATTATTAATTGTTGCTAAGAAGGAGGGGTTTAGGATTGGCGAAATAATGTACGATGCTCCGCCAAGGCGCAGCAAACCCCGAATCGGCGGGTCAATTAGAGCAAACTTTAGGATAATGGTTGCTTCATTGAAGTGTTTTTTTATCTATCTATTTTAATTTGTTTCTAAACTTCTTCTCGTGAAACCTAAATTCTACTATTAAAAACTTATTTTCGCTCTATAAGCTCGATTAGGGTTCCGTCTGGGTCTTCGATGAAAGCAATCGTTGTTTTTTCGTTAAACTTGAATGGCTTATCTGTGATAGTTATGTTTTCTTTGCGCATGGCTTCAAGTGTTTTGTTTATGTCAGCGATTTCGAAGCCTAAATGATCAAACAACCGCTCTTCATAGGCAGGTTGGGCAAATTTGTCTTGGTTATGGAAAAAGGTTAGTTCTAATTTGGAACCTTTAGCCTCTGTATCCTGAAGGAACGCAATTTCAGCCTTGTTTTGTTTGATTTCATGGCGGCTAAGAAGTTTTAACCCGAAGAACTTGGAGTAAAAATCAATAGATCTCTCCATATTACTTGTGCGAATACTAGTGTGAACAAACATTTTTTCACCTTATATTAATGTAGATTTTAATGATCTTTTAAGCTATGGGTTTTCTTGTTTGTTGGTCCAAGGTTTTATTAACAAGCGCATCGGCCCTTTCAATTTGGGGATTGCTTCTTGGAACGTTAACAAAACTGATTTTTTCAAAACAAACCTTCAACTGCTGCACTTTACGCCAGAGCAGCCATAACTCGTTGTTTTTTACTGCGTAAAGACCGTTTAGTTGTTTTGCCACAAGTTCACTGTCCAAGTGACAAATAATCTCCAACGTTTTTTGGTCGGTAGCAAACTTTAATGCCATCAATAATGCTTCGTATTCCGCTTGGTTATTAGTGTGGACACCAATGAAGCGTGAATCAGCCTTTACCGTTTCACCTTTGTCATTTAACGCTATGAACGCTATAGCCGCTGGTCCAGGGTTACCTCTTGCTCCGCCATCAGAATAAATCATCAGTCGCTGACTCATAGGATTTTTCACTTACCAGTTTAGCTTCTATAGATTATCTAAACGGTTAATGAGCTTATTTATGTAGTTTGAGAAAAAAGCTGTTTTGCAGCTTTATTTTTTTAATAGCGCCATCAATTTTGGCATAAGTTCGCATCCACGCTCTATTGTGCCAAGGCTGCCTTTCACACATTCTTTCTCGCAGAATTTGATAGCTTTGCCATTGCCAACAATTTTATCTCCTGAAATCAGAATTGGAACTGGTGTGTCACTGTGAACTTTTAGAGAGCAAGGTGTGGCGTGGTCAGATGTTATGCAGATTAGGTTTTCTTCAAGCTCAATCTGCTTCAGGAGTGGCCCGAAGAAATATTTGTCAATGCCTGAGATAATCTGCGTTTTTAAGGTACAGTTACCGTCGTGTCCTGGTTCGTCTGGACCTTTTAAATGAATATAGAAGCAATCATGCCGAGGCAAAGCTTCAAGGAGCGCTTTCACTCTAACTTCACAGTCTTTCGAAAGGTTACCGGAAGGTGGTGGAAGCAAGGACGATTCCATACCAGCCAGTTGTGCAATGCCACGTTCTGCATGCATATCCGCCAAACAAGCAAAATTTACATGATAACGCTCATTAATGTTAAAGAATTTCGGCAACAAATGTCCTGCATCCCTTGTCAAAACAACGTTTGCTTTAAGTTTGCCTTCTGTAGCACGTTTCACATTTATTGGGTGATTTTCCAAGAGAGCATGAGATTTATCGATAAACTCGTTTACAATGGCAGCGGAGACTTTGGCTGCTTCCGTTTTGTCAGTGGGTTCGCATGTTTGCAGAACCATTTCAACTTCAGCTTTTGCTACACCAAGTCCGTTAACGATTGTGTATGCAGGATCGCTATTAGTTATGTTGCTTGAAAATGGCTTGGCTTTACTTTTAATTAGAAGAACTGCTCTGTGCCCCAGAGTGTTACGGAACTCAAAGGTTGCAGGATAAGACTCGAGCTTTACATCTTTGTTAACTGCCTTGCTAAGTTCAGTGGCTTCCTCAGTACTTAAGGTACGAGCCACTCGGCGATCAAGGATGTTTTTTCCTTGCCCCAAAGTGGCAAAGTTGCATCGCAGTGCTAAATCTCCATCCCTCATATTCAAGCCTACACCAGCCGCTTCAATAACGCCTCTGCCTGTGCTATACTTAAAGGGGTCATAACCTAAAAGCGAAATAACAGCAACGTCACTCTCAGGCGCAACTCCTTTCTGTACCGAGTACATTAAACCTGTTTTCCCAGTTTTTGCCAGAGAATCCAAGTTAGGGGTCTCAGCTGCTTCTAGAGGCGTTTTATAGTCCAGAGATTTTATTGGTAAATCGCCCATACCATCGATAGCAACGAAGATTAATTTCAAATAATTTACCTCGTTAAGGTTAAGCTAACTCGGTTAACTTTATTATTTTTTTGCATTAAAATACCTATCTTTTCGAAGAAAGGACTTTTCTGATTTCATCTTGGGTTTCATGTGGACTTGCAGTTGTGTTCACGAGGTAAACGTCTGTTTGTTCAAAAAGTCTTCGGAAGAATTTTGTTCTCACCTCGATTTTTCTTTTGTCCTTTACTAGTTGATGAGGGTTGCAAAAGTTGTGTGCCAACAAATATTCAACTGAATCATCTACGCTTAATTCAGTAACAATATTTTTGTCTGATGGATCGCGTTTTAACATTATTATTTTGTGTATTGTTGCCATTGGAATCACGCCGCCGTTGCCAACTATCCAACGCACATTCACTATTGCCCTTCCCCGCTGATCAAACAAGGCCTTATCAACTAAACGTTCGTACTCATTCCATATCTTGCCTATGTCTGCTTGTATGTACGTATTTTTTTCAGAGCTAAACGCTAAAG
Source organism: Candidatus Bathyarchaeota archaeon (assembly GCA_963804785.1). Taxonomy (GTDB): domain Archaea; phylum Thermoproteota; class Bathyarchaeia; order Bathyarchaeales; family Bathycorpusculaceae; genus Bathycorpusculum. The sequence continues at coordinate 477,953 of CAWDRR010000004.1, read as the reverse complement.
GCTCACGACTGCTAAGCCGCACAAAGTACCAATCATCGCTAACTAACCGTGCAGTTGTATTTCGCAGCAATCCCCAAGAATGAGTTGTTTTGCCTGTACCTGACGGAGCGATAATTGAAACCCCCAAACGATCAACTTCAAGCATAGCACCGTGAACTGAGTAAATCCTGTGCTCATCTTCCAAAATATCCCCTGCAACAGCAAGCGCAATACTTTTTATCCAACCGTAATAATCCACGTTAATTAAAAAAGCAGTCTTCGTGTAAGGATCATATTTAACGCTAAAAGGTTGACTTGGATTTGACAAAACAATAAGTCGTCCGTGAGAACGATTGTTTTCGTTTGCAGTGAAGAAGTTGTCTTCCCACTTATTTTTGGTTGCTTCAGAATCAGTCAGAATTTTAATGCAGCAACCGTAAATTTCCGCCTTATTCGTATAAAGTAGTTGAGATTCGTAGGTTTCATATAGTTTGTCTTTTTCTTCAGGATTTATTAGCTCAACTGCATAACTCATTGAATATAGTCACCAAAAAGTATTCTTATACAAGTTAATTCTCAGACACACCGATAAGGATTTCACAAAAGTTATCAAGTGTACTTCTAAATTATTCTTTTGTAGTTGTAATTTGCAACTTCTCGACTATTGTTTAATGTCGTCAAGTTGATTTCCATTGATGGTAAAAGTAAATACTTGGGAGTTAACATTGAAAAGCTAAAACAGTTCTAAATTGCATTCTGAAGCTTACTTTTTCGTTTGAATTTCAAGACTACTGCAGAAACTATTATTATTAAAACAATCACCACTGCACCATAAATAAATTCATTCAAACTTGTACTGACGTTGCTTGATAATTGTGGTTTAGATATGGGCTGGTTCGAACCAGTGACGTTTGTTGGAGAAGATACTTGAATACTTGAGGAATTTTCTGGTGCTACCGGTGGCTGTGGAGACAATGTACTTGGAGTTGGGCTGCTTTGGGTAGATGCCAAGTCATTGATTTTGCCAGTGCCGACATTTATACCTGGAGGGTAATCAGCTCCCGAGCTACTCATTGTTATAGTTGTAATAAGCGAAATCCAAGCCCCGCCGTTCGTTCCTACGAGAATTAAGCGAAGCTCCTCAATTAGAGGGTGACCATCTTTTTGGTAAGCTATTATGGTTTGTGGCTGCATTGCTAATTCGATCGGTATTGTAACTTTGTAGCCATCTGAGGCTGTGAATTGAATTGAATAGACTTCGGGGGTTAGTTGTGCTTTGATAAGTAAATCGCTGAGAAGTATTCCAGTCCAATTTCCGTAGGTTGCCAAGCTACCATCACAGTAAAGTTCAGCGTAAATTGTTGTTGGTATAGCTTGAAGGTCTTCTGGTGAGAGGCTTATAGAGGTGCCAGAGAGGTTGATGATGTCTAAGTTGGAGGCGGGTTCTGCTATAACTGAACCTGTGATTGTAGTTAATAATAAGCCTATTATTACTGCAATAACGCATGTTGTGTCGTGTTTTATTTTCATTTGGATAACCTTACCTTTCCCCATATCCTTATGACACGTGTCATACTTTTAAACTCTTCCAAACAACAGCAAGCCATTCAATATCCTGCATGTAAGAAGAAAACTCGGCACTACACTAAAGACTCACACGGTAGTCCTGTCTCAAAGAGGCGTAGAATTTAGGTGGAGAAATACCACGCAGATCAAATGCATTTTAATCAAACAAATGAAGGGGGAATAGGCGCGTGCTTCACATTTGCTTTTTTGCCTTTAAATTTGTTTTTACTTAAAAGCCGATGGTTAGGTCTTTAGAAATGGTTTTAAGTGCTTGTTTTCTTAGATCTTTGTCAGTTAGTCGTGGTAATTTTGAATGAATACGATTTGATTGTTATTGGAACGGGTTCCGGAATGGAGCTTGCTTCTGCTTTTCTTCAAGAAAACCCGAATGCTAAGATCGCGGTCATTGATAAAGATGAACCTGGAGGAATCTGCCTTACAAGAGGCTGCATACCCTCCAAACTTCTAATTTACCCTGCCGACGTTGTGAGAACAATTCAGAGAGCCCACGAATTCGGAATTCACGTAGAAATCAAAAACATTGATTCAACAGCAATTATGGCTCGCATGCGATCACTCATAGACAAGGACATAAACATGATAAGAACCGGACTAACCAACTCCGACAACATAGACTATTTCCAGACTACAGCCGAGTTCGTCGCCCCATACACCCTAAAAATCGGAGACAAAACGATAACTTCCAAAATGATTTTTCTCTCAATAGGCTCAAGACCAGAAATCCCACCTATTGATGGCTTAGAAAAAACAGGTTACCTCACAAGCGACAACATCCTCAAAATTTCTCAATTGCCTTCGAGCATTGCCATAATAGGAGGGGGTTATATAGCAGCAGAATTCAGTCATTTTCTGTCCGCAATGGGCGTTAAAGTCAACATAATTGGCCGAAATCGACATTTCATACCTGAAGAGGAACCTGAAGTCTCCGCCCTAGCAAAAAGGGAAATTCAGAAGAACGCAACTGTACTTACGGGTCACGATGTACGCTCTGTTAGTCTAACTTCTGATGGAAAAAAGAAGTTAACAGCTGTAAACGTGGAAAATCAAAAAGAAACTCACGTAGTTGCTGATGAGATTTTCGTCGCAGCAGGAAGAAGAACCAACACAGATATTCTTCATCCAGAAAAAGCGGACATACAAGTCGACAAAAAAGGATACATAATCGTAAATGAATATTTGGAAACTACTAAACCTAACATATGGGCAATGGGTGACGCGGACGGAAAATTCCTCTTCAAACACGTAGCCAACTATGAATCACAAATCGTCTACAACAATGCCATCTTAAAGTACAAAACAAAAGTTAACTATAACATTATTCCTCATGCCGTTTTCACCGACCCAGAAATAGCCAGCGTGGGCTTAAGAGAAAGTGAAGCAGTGGAAAAATACGGCAAAGACAAGGTATGGGTAGGCTTCTACAAATACGCCGATACAGCTAAGGGCGAAGCAATGAATTTAAAAGACGAATTCGTAAAAGTTATAGTTGAAAGAGATACAAACAGGATTCTGGGTGCCCACATAATTGGACCTCAAGCATCTATTCTGATCCAAGAGATAATTAATTTAATGTACACAGAAAATCAGAATGCAGAGATTTTGACTCGTGCCATGCATATTCACCCAGCGATGCCAGAAGTAGTGGCAAGAGCATTTAGCTCCCTAATGACAATTGATCAATACCGCCATTTCTCAAGTGAACACCTCGAATTCTTCAAAGACCAACAATAGCCGCAAGAACTGAGACATAAAGGGAAAAGCCCTTCTAAAACAAATTACCGTTCTCTATTTCTTTTTTTCTAAAGAAAACGCCTTCCTAAAGTCTATTAAGGGCAACCTTTCAGTCATCATCTTGTTTAAAACATCACCGTAATTATGTTGAATATCAATCAAACTCTTGAGTCCCATTTCAAAATGCCTCTTATCAGAGCTTACTGAACCAAACATGAGACGATTGCCCAAAACCAAGTTGGTCAACACTTTCCTGAAACCGGTACTGTTTAGTTTTTTAACGAGGTTAAAATTTTTTAATGCAGCAAAAGTTAAATAGAATTCAGTATTACTTTTATTAAAAATAGTGCTACTTGGGTTGAAATATGAATTACTTCAATAGCCGAGACATAGCGGCAATAGCATTGTCGGCAGCCTTATGGGGAGTACTTAACTCAATTTTCTCACCAATAGTTTTCAGTATAACACATCTCCCACTACTTTGCGATTTAATAGGATTCACCGTCTTAACCGTGGCTGCCTGGTGGATAAGAAAAGTCGGAGCAATAACCGCCATTGGACTAATAGCCACGATCATAAACTTTACATTAAACCCTCAAGCCCTAACATTTTTAGGCTTCACGGCGGCAGCCGTGGTATTCGACTTAATATCATCGATAGTAGGATTCAACTTCTTCTTCAAAAAAGCAGCCAACACAATAACTATAGCCATTGCAATCTCTACAGTTTCAGCAGCTATCGCCGGATTCATTATAGGCTCGTTTTTCATGGCTGGTCCAGCCCTGTCGCTGTGGGGAGGTGTTGCTGGTTGGGCAGGATTGCATGCTGTGGGTGGCGTAATCGGCGGAACAATTGGAGCGACTCTTGTGGCAGCGTTAAACTCCAGAAAAATTAATGCCCACGGCCAAATGATTTACGAACAAAAAAAGAGCCTTTCTTCAGGTGATTCCACTAAATGAGCCGCCAAGCATATTTTAATCAACTCGCAGACTCCTGGGACAAACGTTTCCAGACTGAAGCGTTGTCAACTTTCTTAGAGAAACTCGTATCAACATTCGGTCTCTTGCCTGGACAAAAAATATTAGACGTAGGAGCTGGAACAGGAATCCTTATTCCTTTTCTGCTTAAAGCCGTAGGACCCACCGGACAAATTTCAGCAATTGACTACGCAGAAAAAATGGTTAGGATATGCAAGTCGAAGTATTCTCATCTCCCAAACGTGACCTTCGCCGTTCAGCAAGTTGAAACACTCGATTTCCCATTACAGACTTTTGACGCTGTTACATGCTTTGGTTTGTTTCCCCACGTAGAGAACAAAGAAGAAGCGTTACGACAGATGAACCGTGTACTAAAAACAAATGGCAAACTCATCATAGCTCATGCACTCAGCAGCACAGAAATAAAAGCGCATCACCATAGCGCATCATCAGTAGTTGCTCACGATGTACTTCCATCTTTGGCAGTAATAAAAAAGTTGTTGACACAAGCTGGCTTTGGAAAAATTCAAATCATTGACAAACCTGGACAATACCTAAATATTTCAATCAAACTAGAAAAAAAAGAATAGAGCGACAGATGATGACTACTCTCAAAATAATTTCTGTTTTTGCTATTTGCTTTAATATGACTTTGGTGTGTCTTGCTTGAATAAGGTGCCAAAAACAGTGCCTGTAGAAAACCACGATGGATTGCCATACAAAAAATTAGAACACTGGCCTCCAATGACATACAGAAACCACTCAACAATCAGTTTGGAGACTAACAAGACCTTCATAGACCTCCTTGAAACAGAAAACACATCTAAACATAACATGGAATTGCAACCGTGGGTTCCATTCTGCGACGGCAAATGCACCTTCTGCTATTTCCCCGTAAACTGCGATAAACAAAATGTCGACTTATACCTCAAAGCATTAAAAAAAGCATTAAGCTTCTACGCTGAAAGTCCATATGTCAAATCAAGCACCTTTAGCGAATTCTACATAGGAGGAGGAAGCCCATCTGTTCTCGCTAAAAACCAAATAGAGGAACTTCTCCGCTTTTGCAGAGAAACATTCAGTTTCACTTCCAACTCCACCACAAAGTTTACCGCATGTACTAATAATCTCACCGAAGAAAAAATCCGACTGTTTTCTTCAAATGCAGTTGACCAACTCGACATAGGAATCCAAACCTTTGACGAGGGTCTTCGCAAGATTCTAATGCTGCGTGATAGCAGCACCAAGGCAATTCAAAAACTCAGAGAAGTTAAAAAACACGGATTGCATGTCAGTATCGACTTACTCTACAACCTACCCGGACAATCTCTGGAACAATGGAAAAAAGACCTAAAACAATCCGTTGAACTAGGTCTGGAGAGTGTTGACTGCTATCCATTAGAGTTGTACCCTAACACACCACTTTCAAACATGATTGCCAAAGGAGAATTACCTCCAGCTAATGGCGATTCTAAAGAGCTTGAAATGTACCTCGAAGCTTACCGATTTTTTAAGGAAAATGGCTATGCACCAACTTGTCACAACAGGTTTTCACGGTTGAAAGAGGACTTCGACGAACCGTCCTCGGAAGTCATTGGTTCCGGAGCTGGCTTTTTCATGGGACGTTTAGGCAGCTACCTATATTCAGATATAGAGAACGTTGAAGAGTACATCTTAAAAGTTCAGAATGGAGGGTTACCTATTTCAAAGCTTGCTAAGCTCTCTTTAGAAGATGAAATGAGAACGGCTATGATGTTAATTTACGTTCGTGTTTCAGTGGATCGAGAGGAATTTAAGGTTAAGTTCGGCAAGTCTCCTGAAGAAGCATTTCCTGATGCCATTGATAAACTTCAAAGGAATGGGTTAATCAAAGTGGAAGATGGTAAAATAAGCCTAACTGAGAAAGGCGATCCATGGAGATTCAATATTGCGTGGGAATTCTTTAAGTAAGAATTTAGATAAGGAACTCTGACAAAGAGTCCAGAAAATCTAGAAGTATTGTGATAGAGATTGGGCGAACCTATTATAATAGTTGAGGGGCTCGGTTACAACTATGGCAAACTCGTCGCAGTCGACAATATTAGCTTCTCCGTTGACAAAGGGCAGATTTTTTCATTTCTTGGACCTAACGGTGCGGGAAAAACAACTACAATAAATATACTAACAACCCTGCTTCCAGTTCAGAAAGGGAAGGTTACAATATCAGGTTTTAACGTTGAGCAGCAACCTGATGAAGTCAGACGAAGCTTGGGTATTGTGTTCCAAAGAGAAACCCTCGACTGGAATCTAAAAGTATGGGAAACACTAGAATTTCACGGCAGACTTTACTCTATTCCAAAAGACTCACGCAAAGCTCGCATAGATGAATTGCTGCAAATAGTCGAATTAACTGACAAGAGAAATGAATTTGTAAAAAACCTGAGCGGAGGTATGAAGCGCCGTTTAGAAATTGCAAGAGGACTAATGACTCGACCAAACATACTGTTTTTAGATGAACCTACAATAGGTCTTGACCCTCACTCACGAATGAAAATCTGGGAATACATCAAGAAAGTAAACAAAGAAGGAGTTACAATTTTCCTCACAACACACTACATGGAAGAGGCAGATCAACTAAGTGACGAAATATACATTATGGACAGGGGAAAAATAATTACAAACGGAACATCCGAGGAACTGAAGAATTCACTTGGCAGAGATATGGTTTATCTTGAAACAACCAACAATGAGAAATCAATAGAAATAATCAAAATACTTCCAGAAGTGACTAATGTTCGAAGCTTCTCCAACGGGTTTCTAGTTGATCTTAAAACAGAAGGCGCTCATTTCATGCCTAAACTCATGGAGATAATCCGAAGCGAAAAAATTGAAGTAGCCAGCATCAACCTAAAAAAACCCACTTTAGATGATGTTTTCATATACTTCACGGGGCGAGGTCTAAAAGAAAACAATGACGGAAGCGTAGTACCTTGATTGGAGGCGGCATAATTTAGGGCTGATTTTGTCACTGTTTATTGGAGAGATATGAAAAAGTTTTTCCGCTCCAAATACGTTTTAATCACTTCTCTGATTCAACCGGCGCTCTGGCTAGCAATTTATGGTCTGTCGATGTCTGGCAGCTTTGATTTGATTAACGCAGGGAATCTTTTGAGACAGGGATTTGTCTCCGTTAACTATTTAACATTCATGGCTGCTGGAGTGGTTTCTTTGACTATACTTTTCACTTGCTTATACTCAGGAACCTATGTTCAATTTGATATGCAGTTTGGTTTAATGAAAGAGATGGTTGCATCACCAATAAAACGCTCCCACATACTACTCGGATTAAGTTTAAGCGGGTTAACAAAAGCACTAATTCAAACAACAATAATCCTAGTTTTTGGTTTCATCTTAGGAGTAAAGTACTTTGCTGGTTTTACAATATTGAGCATGCTGATTTCTGTTTTGGGGATACTTCTATTCGTAGTTTTATTTAGTATGGGTTTGATGTTTCTTGCCCTAACTCTTGGAATAACCATAGAAGGCCACGACTCGATTCAAAGTGTCATAACTCTGCTTACTCTGCCCCTCTTCTTCGCTAGCAATGCTTTATACCAAATGAATTCTCTGCCGACAGCTATTCAAGTAGCCAGCAGTTTCAATCCTTTATCATACTTCATAAATGGCATAAGATACTTTTCCATTGGACCAAAATTTTATTCAATGGGAACCTACTATGAATTTGGATCAACCGACATGCTGCTTTCCTTGGCTGTTCTTTCAATATTCACAATTGCTATGTACCTTTTGGCTATGAGAGCTATCAAGAGAGTTAAAATGGTGTAAACTACTTTTTTTCGTTGGTAATGCTACCGTTTAGGGTTAGCAACAATCCATTTTACATTATCGAACCCGTATTTTGCCAGCAGCGGCGCCAAAAAATTGGGGAGAACCTCATCCGCCACCTCTCCCAAAACCACAGTGTCACCTTCCTGATAGACAAGCGCCACACAGACGACATCTTTTTGGTGTTCGTATTTAGATAGGATTTGCCAGTATTCTTCTATACCTTTACCTTTCTCGATGAACCAGACGCATTTATCGTTGGATGTTTCCTCTTCAAATGTGTTGAATGCGCGTACGACTTCAGCTACGGTGTCTGGGGTTTGGGCTGTTTTGACGCAGAACCAGATTGTCATGTAATCCCTAACGCAAATAGAGTTTTACCGATTTATTTGTTTTCCGCATTTTGAACAGCTAACCAAGTAGCCAGCTACTTAGCGGTTGTTTGATTCAAAAAATCAAGCTATTTGTCAATATAGCTTTTGCGCGGATTTGAATTTGAATCTGAAATTACATAAATAAAAAAAATAGTGGTATGTGATTGTGCTAAGCCTATCACAACTTCTTATATGAATTGAAGAGCGATATAGAAAGCGCCTGCAAAGAGTTACTCGAAATGACAAAGAAAAACTACCCAGAAATTAACTACGCTTCTAGCCAAAACCGTAAAAGCAAATATGCAAAAAATCAAGAAGGGATGCCTACAATCAGATGTGTATGCGGTCTAAGAATTTTGGTAATCCCGGATTTGAAAGCTATGAACCGCGCCATAAAAAATCATGTCGCCGAACATAGGCAAACGGATTATGGTTTAGCGTTTGACTCGTTGGAGGAGTTTTTGACAGAGCAGATTCTAATGGTGGCAGGCAAAATCAATCTGCCAAATGTGAGTTAGTAGTGAACAACCTGCTAAGGTCTTCGAAAATCTATCCGCTTAGAGAAAGGTTTACCTGATTTTACTTTAAAGTGGGAAAAAATAAGATATGCCCTGAAAATTTCTAAGTTGATTTATCTACCGGCATAATCGGCGACAAGCCTTGTGCCCCTTCATTGAAGAAGGGTACAATTGACGATGCATGTGCGTGTTCCTTGAATCAAGGTTGATAGATTATGCAAACTCCCATATCCTTATTTACACGCCACTTTAGACCTTTTTCCTCAATAAAATTTTGAAAAGACGGCCTGCAATCATCCGTTATAACTAGTTCAAGCTTGCCTTGGGTTTTTCTGAGATAAACTGCAGTAAGCCGAGCTAAGTCATGAGTGACAAACTCCTTTAGCAAAGCTACAGCTTGATGCCTTCCCAAATATACGCCCAGCAAGCTCTTTTGACGTTTATTATTATATAACGGTTTAGAGAATTACAGTACTTATTTTATCGAGTTTTTCCCAAAAATTTCTATATGATTCTTTTTTTCTCCCTTGTTCTATATTCTTAAAAGACTAAGGAACGCTGAAATATACATGAATATTAAAGGCACCATCTTTGAAGCTTTTGGAAACGATTTCGCAGTCAAAGTCTTACATTAACCTGAAGAAACCCAAATCTGCTAGAAGTTGGACTCGAATACGTCTGTCAAAAGGACAACTTAATATTCCTGAGGAAAAGAAAATAAGTACTAACCAAGCTTTAGAACGCAGGCAAAAGTGGTCGAAAATAACAAAAGGTGGCCGGGGTGGTGTAGCTTGGTAGCATAGAGGCCTGTGGAGCCTTTCGCCCGAGTTCAAATCTCGGCCCCGGCCCCATCTAATTATTTTTTACTGTTTAACTAAAAAAAGTAAATTGCTCAGAATTCAGGAATAACCAAATATTTAGAAAACAAGATGATAAAAGTTTAAAATAGATTGAGTAGCTGAAAGAGAAATTGTAGGTAAAAATAGAGGATTTTAGCCTTTTAGGGTAGCTATAAACCCTTTCACAACATCGTTTATTGACTGAAGTAGCGGATGCGCAATCTTCTCATCCCCAAGCTTGTCTAAAAGGTCCACTCTAAAGTAAATCGGCGGATGCGAATCCAAGCCAACCCACTCTTGCAGGCGGTAACTCGGCGTTCGCTCAAAGAGGAGTCGGTGAAACCCGATTTTTTCTAGCGCCCTCGCCAAGACTTTGGGTTGCCCCATCATTATGGCTGATGTTAGATCTGCACGGGCTTCAAAGAATTTCGCTATGAAGAAAATGAGTGTCATTACTGCGAAGAAATAAACTAAGAAAAACAAAGATGTGAATATGAATGGGAATAAAGCAAGTAGAACGTAGAATCTAAACAGGAACTCTGCACTTAACAGCCCAAACAGGATTAAGGGATCTCTGCCTTTGAGATGCCCAAATTCGTGCCCCAAAACGTTTATGACTTCAGGCTCCTGCAACTGAGTCAGCAACCCTGTAGTTATCAGAACGATTCCTCGGCCGGGGCTTGGTCCAGAAGCTGCAGCGTTGGGAACCATTGTATTTGAAACCACGATTTTAGGCACCTTGTACCCAAAGCGGTCGGCAACTTTCTTCACCAGTTCGTAAACGTTGATTTTTTTGGTTGATAGGGTACCAAGTCTGCATGATACATTGTATTTGGTGAAGATTTTTTCTGCTTCTGGGCAGTCGATTGTGCCGTGTTCAGAAATTATTTCTTCGTAGATTTCATTCTTTAAAGTTACCAGTTGCTCGGGCGGGATTTGTTTGTAGTCGTCGATTGTACCCAAAGAGCCAATTGGAGGTTGGTATTCCAGGAAAGTTATAATCGGATCTTCTTTGGTAATTGTCCAGTCTCCTGACTTGGCAATTATTTTGTTTGAGTAGAAGACAAATACGAATTGTGAAACAATGAGAATTATTGGGACGGACCAGAAGTAGGTTGGATAAAAAGTTAAAACAAAAAGGAACAAACCCAATCCAAGCGCGATAAACACGAAGCTTAGCAGGACTTGGGTTTCTAAGAAGAGGCGGTTGAAGCTTTTTTCATGGAGCTTTACTTTTTCAGGTACAATTTTTTCACCTTCTCGCCATGCAAAGTACCATGTTATTTTGCGGGCTTTTTCCTCAAACAATTCTGTAGCGATTAATACATCTTGTCTCGCTTCTTTGATGACTAATTCTGAAACGTCCATTTCTATGGGTGTTATAGTCGCGCTTATGTTACTTGTGCCTGTTACTTCAACTCTGATGATTTGTCTTCCTTTTGTGTCGAGTACATCGTATGAGATTTTGTTGCTTGTTTGATTTGTTTCTCTGGATATGTTGGTGATCCGTTGTTTTTGTGGAGCAAGGTATTGTGTATAGATGAAGTCAAATAGTTTCTCAAAGTAGATTGGTGGAATTTCAGTGTCTATTGTGTAAAAAACTGGAGCAGATACCATTGCGCCTCAAAACCTGTTATTACCTATTTATTTTGTTTTTCTCAGTTATAACTTTATTGTCAGTGAGGCTGTTTTGAGATTTGGCAAACAGGACAGCGTTTATTAATCCGAAAAACATTGATAGAAATAACCAAAGCCAAAGGGTGCAAAGGTGATTTGTTGATTCTAAACCAGCTATCAGGTTGGTTCGGTATCGCAAAAGAATTGTGGCGGATTATAACAACCTCAAAAGCTGAAAGTATGAATTAAGAAGGGAATATTAGAATTGGCTGAACACAAAAAAAAAATACTCGTTGTAGATGACGACAAATCCATACTTCGAACCTTCACACGTATTCTAGAAAAAAGTGGCTATGAGATTGAAACAGCTGAAACAGGTAAAGAAGCCATTGAAAAAGCTGAAAACCGCCACTACGACTTAGCACTTGTTGACATCAGGCTTCCAGATATGGATGGCACAGATTTACTTGCAAAACTCAAAAAACAACTAGAGCAAACGGTTAAAATTATGATTACTGGTTTTCCATCCCTAGAAACGGGTGTTAAAGCGCTTGATGAAGGCGCTGATGCCTATTTGGTTAAGCCTGTGAAGCCTCAGGAGTTGCTGGTTCTTTTGGAAGAGAAACTTAAGAATCGTTAAGAATCCGCATAAGTCAGGCATTGAGCCTCTAACGTTCTTTTTTGTTAAAGAATAGATAGGTATGCTCAAAAGCGATTCTATCTATATCCAATAATCATTCATTAGCTACGCGGGCAAATCTTTTATTGAGTTAAATCCAATAACAAATAAGAGGCAAAAAGCTTGGATGAAGCCATCATTGAAATTGGACACATTAGCCACTTCTTTTCAAAAATCAACGTTGCCATAATTGAATTAACTCTACCCTTGTCAGCAGGCGACCATATTCTCGTAAAAGGGCCTTCAACAGATTTTGACCAAAAAGTCGATTCAATTCAGATTGACCGCAAAGAAATACAAAGAGCGGAAGGCGGGCAAAGTGTAGGGTTAAAACTTGCGCAGTTGGTAAGAGAAAAAGACGTTGTGTACAAAAAACTATAGAGAAAAAATTCGCCGTCGTTTTCAATGATGATGTCCGCTACTAAATCAATTAATCAGGGCTGCACTTTCTTAAGAGAATCAGACAGCAAACGCGGTTTGACGATTTCTGGTATTGGTTTAGGAATAAGAGCTATCACCTGTTCGTATAATAATTTTCTTTTTATAATGACATTATTTTTTGGAAGCCCAAGGAATATATATGCGCCATAGCCGGCTGGTTTGTCAGCTGTAGTTCAATGTTCACAACTAAAGCGAAAGGTCAAAGTTTCGGTTTAACAGTAATTAAGGGTATGACTGAAGCGTTGAGCGGCACTGTAACTTTCGAGAGCTAAGAAGGAAAAGGAACAACCGTCAAGGTGCGTTTACCCTCCAAAAGATTTAAACTGTAATGAAAAAGTAGCAGAATAAATGCACTACCCTCGTAGAGAAGCTATTCCGAGCTTAAGGATAAAATAGTATTTGATAGTTGAGTATCTGCCTCAAGATTACTAAAAATTTGAAGATTTCATTCAAACCTGCAAACCTAATAAATGTAGAAGCGAAAAAGATAGGTGGGTAATAACATTTGCCTGATTTTCTTGTTGGCACTGGCGGTTGGGCTTACTTTAAAGTCCCAAACAAATCATCTCTTAAAGCATATTCTGAATTTTTCAATTTTGTAGAGGTCAACTATACTTTCTATGAGTACCCTAACATTCGGACGGTTGAAAAATGGCGAGAAACTGTACCTGCAAGTTTTATTTTTTCTGTTCGTTGCCATCAAGATTTAACCCACAAGATTGGCTTGAAACCCACCGATGAAGCATATCAAGTGTTCGGACAAATGGTTACCTACTGCAAGATTCTTGATTCACCGTTTCTTGTCTTAGAGACACCCGCCAGCTATACCCTTGACAAGAACAGAATAGTAGAGGCGAAGGATTTTCTTGAATCTGCAACTTTAAGCGGAGTTAAGCTTGTTTGGGAAATCCGAGTCCCCATAACCCAACAGGCAATGGATTTCATGGCGGACTTCAATATCATTCATTGTATGGATATTTCAATGGTAAAGCCATCTGACTGGTCAGATTTTGGCTATACAAGGCTCTTTGGAAAGGGCAAACACAACGCATACCAATTTACCGATGAAGAATTACATCAAATCGATGTGAATGCATCAGAAAGCAAAGCCAAAGTTGTAGCATTATCTTATCACGGAGCAAGAATGAGCACAGATGCGTTAAGGTTTGCTCATTACAAGAAAACAGGAAAATTCCTTCCCACAACTGCTTACACCGGATTGGCATCGGCAAGAGCGGTGCTTTCTGAGGACTTGGTTTTTCCTTCCACAAAACAGTCTCTGATAAGTGACCAGGGCTGGAAAGTAATAGATGAAACCGCTGAGACAAGAGTCCACCTATCCGATTTGTTAGCTAAAATTCCTGAAAAGACTTATCCTTCGTTGGAAGAAGTAATTGCGGCGTTAGAGGCTGTCAAATGAGCGAATCTAACATTAGACTTGGTACTTCCGGCTGGAGCTATAATGAATGGGAAGGAGCATTCTACTGCAAAGGGGAAAAACGCAAGCTTCGCGCTTATTCAAATGTTTTTAAAATAGTTGAAATCGATTCAACGTTTTATCGCAATCCCTCTAAGGGCACGGTTATGGGTTGGCTAAAATATTCTCCACCTGATTTTGTTTTTACTGCCAAAATGCCTAAAACAGTAACGCATGATAAGAGGTTAGGTTTGAAGAGCGATATAAAATCTGATTTGAATACTTACTTTGATTTGATGCGACCGCTGCAGCTGGGAGGAAAACTCGCTTGTTTCTTAATCCAGCTGCCACCCAGTTGTTACTGCAATTTGGATAACCTTGAAACGTTCTTTGGCCTTCTAGATCCTATGTTTAGATACGCTTTAGAGTTCCGTAATGAATCCTGGAAAAAAGATGAAACTTGGGATTTACTTAAAAAATTTGATGTAGCCTATACAGTTGTTGATGAACCGTTGCTTGGTCCTGAGGTGCATTTGACAACTGACTTTGTTTATTTTCGTTGGCATGGCAGAGGAGAGAAAATTTGGTTTGATTACCGATATTCAAACGAAGAATTGGATATTTGGGTGCCCAAAGTTCAAGAAGCAAGCAAAAAAGTAAAGAAGGTTCTTGGTTTTTTCAATAATCACTATCACGGTTATGCACCTGAAAATTGTTTGTACTTACTTCAACAACTTGGTTTGCTAACAGAACCTCAAAAGAAAGCAAAGGATAAGACAAGGGCTAAGCAGGCTCAGTTAGGATCTTTCTTTAGCTAATTTTAGAAGAAGTATTTTCTTTCTATATTTGCTTATTTTGTTTTAATTCTTGATATATTCTACGAGCTGCAATGTGCCATAAACAGTCCAAAATATTGATTGTTAAAATATCTGGAGTTTGAAAGAGATGAATACTGTTAAAATGTGGTTGGGACTCATTGGCATTTGCGTTGTCTTCTCAGTTACTTCGTATCTATGCTATCTATTCTTAAATTCATAAAAAGAGCCTGCTTTATCTGTAGAGTGTTTAATCGAAGAAACAAGACAAATTAAAAGAATATTTCTAAATAATTTCAGAACTAATAAATGAGTTATACAGAACAGATTTGTTTTTAAGGTTTAATAAAAAGTTTCATTGAAAGGAAAAAGACTAAGGGCTAACAAAACTCTTTCAGCTATACTTTTTTCGTAGCTGATGAACTGCTCCTGTTTCAATCAATCGAGCTATATACACTATCCTTATTCTTGCTTTGACAGATTTTTTTCAAATAACGAAATTTAACTTAATAAAAAAAATACCATCAGGAAGTAGTAAAAAATCAAAATAGCAATTAACTACAAAATAGCGTAATAGAAGCTGTTTTTGCCCGGAAAAGAGCTGTTCCTCTGAAGACAAACTGTTTTAAGGGGCTAATTCTAACAGTAATATATGAACGGTTTTAGTTTGGTTTTACTTGGTGTTGTCCTTTTTGTTGTTTGTTATGCCCTGTGGAAAATTCAAGGAAAATTGAAAGATGTAACCGTAGCAATCGATTCTGGCTTTAAGTCAATCGAAGATGGAGTCACTCAAAACCTTCTGGGTCCAAATGGAGCACTCACAAAAGCAACAAACGCCCTTGACCAAAACTACTCGAACATTAACAATGGAATCAATAACAATGTTTTTGGCCCAACCGGATTGTTAAGCAAGAGTCGAAACATTATGAATTATGCTAATTCCATATGCATCAGTGTTAGCAACGATATCCATTCCGGAAAACTTGTTCTACAAAATGATATTCGAAAAACAACGGGTGATATTGAGACTATACTTGATGAAACAGGAAAGCCATTGATTGACGCAGGAAAATGGTTAAATAAAATTGGTAATGACATCGATATCGATATTGCTGGCGCGCACCCTTTCCAGGGTTTAGCAAAGCCTTTCCATGATATCGGAAACACTGCTAATGCCATTGGTGGTTTGTGTTTTTCAGCTGAAAGTAAACTCCAGTTAGCAGACTTAAAAATAATGCAAGCTGAAAACTCGTTGGATGACATCTCAATCAAGGTTAAAGCTTTAGGACCGGAAATTATTCACGTTAGAGACTATATCGACACTTCCTTCACCAACAGCATCAACGCTTCATTAAATGATTTAAAACAGGTGACAGATAGCGTCAAGATACTTTTCTCCACTTTGGAAAATGGCGCTCAAGCTTCAGTGAATAATTTAAAAACCGCAAATAGTTATCTAGATTCATTACTAAACAACATCTTTCAAAAGCAATTAATAGTTGGTCTGTTTTCGGCAGGAATTATTCTGATTTTGACTGGCGTAGCAATAGGTCTTTGATCAACAAAAAATATCGCCGCACATTAGAAGATACAATTAAACTAACGGAAGTTGGATTTAGCACTAAGCGCTGAAATTGAAAGAAATAATTGTTTAGGAAGCGAAAATAAACATTGGATAACTCCAAAACTCAAGGTATAATTTCGCAGCCGTTGTATTTCAAATATGCGAAGTCTTCAAGCTTAATTTGTTTATCCTTTATTAGCTGTTGAATCCTTGGCATTTCATTTTTAACTGTTTCAATAAGTTGCTCAACTGTATAACAGACTTTATCATAGGCCTCATCACTCCATCTCTTAGTTATATTGGTATACAAGCATCTGCCGCCGCAAATTCCAAGAATTGAACATTGAGCACATGGTTTTTCGTTGACATACAACTGCTTTAGCTTGAGTGGATCAGCATCTTTGATGTTGCCTAAATAATATTCTTTCATACCCCACATTGTTGGACAAGGAATAATGTAACCATTCGTTTGTATAGCGTAGTTAATCCACCCTGCTCCACAGCGCATGAGGCAATTTTTCTCTTCATGCAAAAGCGACTCAGTAATTCCCAGCAATGGATAAAGCTTCAACACCACTCCTTTCTGTTGCATCTGGTCAACCCAAAACCGCGCTAATTCACGCACACCTGAAATATAGTTTGTTTTTGTCCATTCTTCGAAATTGCGCCGCTGATAATCGTTGTCCCAAAACCCAGCGTTGAGCTGCCAATGAATCGAGGTAAACGAAAAATCCGGGTTATCCAGGAGATATTCTACTTGTTTTTCTAGGTCTGTTTGCTCCATTATGGTCATGCGAGCGATAAGTTCCCCTGCAAAACCGTTCTTCTTGATTAATTTCAAGTTATCAATAACTTTGCGGAAGGTACCCTTACCACGGTAATAATCCGTTAACTCTTCCTGCCCATCTATAGAAACAAGAATCGTGTGGAAACGATTAACATATTTTGGTTCCAACTGGTCGAGGAGTAAACCGTTTGTTTGTATCATAAAATGTTTAGGTTCAACTTTATCCATGATTTGCCTGAGCTTATCTATCCCCAGCAAGGGTTCTCCGCCATAGAAGGTTAAAACGCATTCGGGGTCTTTGCGGCAAAAGTCTTTGAGCAAATCCAAATCATAATTTTGTTTACGAGGTAAATCATAGTCAACTTCTATGTCGTCGCCGAAGTCTTCGTCGAAATCGTCAAGACTCTCGCCAAAGCAGTATTTGCATTGCAGGTTACAGTCACTTGTGAGTATTACATGGAAGAACATGGCTCTAATCAACGTCAATGTGCTTAATAGTATTTTTCTGCCAGTTTCACAGCATCATCATATTCTTTTCCTTCTTCGGACTTTGCTGGTTTTTCATCATTCTTAATATCACTCGGTTTTTCATTTTTCTTATCCTTACCAGTTTCTTTTTGCGCTTTCTTTTTTGCATTCTCAATGTAACTCTTAAGATCCCGGTCTTTCATCAATTTCTCAGGTAAAGTTTCAGGAGCATAAATCAAAGGCAAAACAGCGAGAAATAGAAAGACACTAGCAAAAGAGAAAATTGTAGACGGAAGTAAACCTACTAGAACTGGAGAAAATACCAATTGTATAAAATAAGACGACACAAAGGGTAAGGCTCCTAAAAAGTAGAGTTTATCGCTATTTCGATTTTGAGCAAGGTCACCCCACAAAGTAAAAATAAATAAGACATAAAAAATTCCCCATGCAACGCCATCTGCAATAGCATAAATTAAGCTTCCAAACAGTTCAAGAGGATAAAGCCCCAGAACCGCATAGCCTATACCAAATATAATAAACCCTATTATTGTCAACCGTTTACGCCCCCATCTATCCGCGACAAAACCCCCAATAACGGCAACCAAGGCACTGACAATATTTTCTAATACATAGAAAAGATCAGAATTATTCTTTATTCCAGGAATATTGTCTTGAGTTGGAATAGTCGTGAAATTTATCAGGGTAAACATTAACCATGGAATAAAATAAAAGAGAAAGGATCTGTTTCGTATAATTTCTGAATATTTTACTTTGCCGGTTTCTTTGTAAGGTTCTTTCTTTATGGGCATGAAATGGAAAAAACCCAAACCTATCAACCGAACAAATGCAAGTATCGAACATGTTAGAATCAGAGAGTTGAATTGCATAAAACTAACAGCGGCAAATGCAACACCTATTACTAAGAAAGTTAAGCCGCCTATTTTTGCTCGACCCTCAATATTGGTAAAACTTGAATGATAACCCAT
This sequence comes from Candidatus Bathyarchaeota archaeon, assembly GCA_963804785.1. Lineage (GTDB taxonomy): Archaea > Thermoproteota > Bathyarchaeia > Bathyarchaeales > Bathycorpusculaceae > Bathycorpusculum. The sequence continues at coordinate 459,349 of CAWDRR010000004.1, read as the reverse complement.
CGTGGCAGGCATGCCTAATCCAAAGTATAGACCAAAAATCAGGGAAATTATCACGAGTTCGTTAATATTTGCAACATTTAGTCCAAGTGGCAATATTGATAATGCTATGCCGCTAACTATCCAGAGATAAAGAAAAAGCCTGCGTTTCTTGAATTTATCAATAATGAATGAACCGAGTAATCCAGAAATGGCTATTGCCCCAGCGTTGACACCGAAAATAAGAATAGCCTCAGATCCTGTTGCGTTTTGGCTAATAGCCAACTCCTGTAGAGTGTTGAAGGCTAGCAGGTACCATATGAAGGCGGTTGCTACGCACATTATATTTGCTGTAGATAGCTTGAGATTTGTCCTATTTTTGATCAAGGACATTTTTTGAATCATCTGGATTTAGCCAATACTATTGTTCAATTAGTTAAAGTTAAGCGTTGAGAATTGATAAACAATATTCTTGATAAGTGAAACTACCGCAAATGTTTTAAAGACTATGTGTAGAACAGTAATACAGAAGAAAGGAGAATCAATTAATGAAAGTAAATACAAAAATAATTCGATCAACCGGCTGGCACTAAATCTCAAAATAGTTGAGAGGAACTATCAATAGATTCATCAGTTCTTCTCTTATTTTTCTATTTATTTTCGGTGATAATTGTTCTTGTTCGAGGGTTGCATTTGAAACTAGAATTTTTTCAAGAACCTGAATTTCTGACGATTTAAGAACAATTTCAACAATTTTTTTGTGGGTATTTTCATCTATTGAATCAAGGCTCAATAGAGGGACAAGATTAGCTTTCATTTCCGGATTTTGAAGGCAATAAATAATAGGTAACGGTGGGCATTCATTTTTTAACCTGTTTCTCAACTCTTCGATATCGAACAGATCTGCGAATTCCTCAATTATTATTGAGTTGACACCATATATTCGACCAAATTGACCAAGGTTCTCCACATCTTTCGAATTTCCATTTCCTATAAGTGCACCGATCTTCATGGCAACCTCGGGAACAACTGCTTTAAGCCTGATTACTTCATGATATTGTTCTGGCGTCAAATCGAGTCTATTATGCAATTGAATCTCTGAAGCTTCTGCAGTGCAGATTTCAAAAACAGCATCAGAAACTAATTCAATAATTTCCTTGGCTTGTTTTTTGGGGAGCAATACGGAAGCATCAGTTAATTGCTTAATCCCTTGAACTAACAAAATGTCTCCTGCCAATATTGCGGTAGATTGATTGAATTTTCCTAAAACTGTCTGTTTTGACCCTTTTATAGAAGACTTGTCAATCACATCATCGTGTAAATCAGCCCCTGAACTTATCAGAACTATGGCTTCTCCAAAAGGTGTTGTTTTTTCAGCGCTGCCTCCGACAGCTTCACATGAAAAAGAAATCAAAGCCGGAAAAACAGGTAGGGAATTGTGAAGAGTAACTTTGGAAAAATACCTCAAAGCTTGAGAAGAAAGGCTGCCGTCTTTGAAGTTCTGCAACATTCTTTTTCGAGCATTTTTCATAGCTGGCCCACCTTTCTGTTTAAACTCTCTTTTAATTTTCATTAGCTTTGAATTTACAGACATTTAATTCGCCTTTGAAACTCTCTTGGATATTTGCTTTTTAGGTATATAAAATGGTGATTAACCAAATATTCATTATATATTTTAAAAAATGAAAAATGAACATAAAACGCCTAAAAAATAAGGTTTTAATCTGAGACAATAGAAAATAGGCAGGATTAGTTACTTGATATTTTATGCATCTCTTCAAAGGTTTTTAAAAAAACCTTTATTTTTAATGCCAACCTGCTGAAATTGGTTTTCCTCGAATTATTTTTTGTTTCAAAACGTTTCACCTCCAAATTTCCAACAGTCCTTATTTAATTAGATGGTCTCCAAATGATTCTTTATTAAAGCATCATTGATCCAACCCAGAATTGAAGTTGAATCAATTCGAGTATGGTATGTTACACCTGCGCAGTTTGAATTAGATACATAAGCGATGACTGCAAGCACAACGTCTTGACCCTGGCTGTTTGTGCAGATTACTGGACCGCCAGAGTCACCGAAGGCAACTCCGCCTTTATTTTGAGCTGCGTTAGCGGATAATTTCAGGTATTTGTCGCTTCCAGCAAAGTTAGCTGGTGACAATTCACTTTGAGCAACGTTTCGTGATAGTGTTCCGCTCCAAGAATTCATCACGCCGTCGTTTTTAGGTGTTAATTGATATTGGAAGCCATAGCCAACTAATTGCAGGTGGGTTTTTGAGGATAAAGTGTCAGCAAAACCAGCTTTCGGTAGTTGTGGTAAAATAATATCTTTAACTGGACTATCTAAAATAATTAGGCCTATGTCACTGGTGGAAAAAGCTTGTTTGCCTGACATTGCTGGAACATATCCCAGATAATGTTCGGGAAGTCCGTTGTATATTGTGTATTCGCCATCATACTCAATTCCCGCATCTGTGACGGAATATTCGATTGGTCCTTTGTCGAAGCAAACGCTCACAGCTGCTACATTAATCAAGCTGTGACCAGCAGTCACCATAACTGTTTTGGAAAGCAAAAATCCCGAGCAGAAACCTATTGGTACCTGCTTAGCTTCATCACTAAAAAGCACTACTATCCCAACGTATCCTTTTGAATCATTAGAATCATATGAGTAATTGCCGGTTATTCCATAAGCTGTACTGGTAAAAAGAGCCAAAACAACCAACGCTGACAGAGAAGCTAATAGTGTTATTTTTCGTATTTTCAAACTTTGTTTCCCTCTCTCGCGATCGCTTCGAACTCATACATGGTTTCGTAAGATGTAATATATAAATGGTTTAGTTGCAGCCAACCAAACTTTGAGGTGCCCAACAAAACTACAGATGCTACTTTAAGAAAAACTCTTAATAGCTAAGGCTTTAATTACAAGGTTTCATGAGCCAAACCAAGCAATTCGAGCAGAAATGGCAAGCTAAATGGGAAAACACCCATGTTTTCGATGCTGACCCTGACCCGAAAAGACAGAAAGTAATGGTGACTTTTCCTTTTCCATACATGAATGGTCCATTGCATGTTGGGCACACTTTCACGGCTTCGCGAGTGGATGTTTATGCTCGGTTTAAGCGTATGCAGGGTTTCAATGTGCTTTGGCCATGGGGTTGGCATTGGACCGGTCAACCTCTGCTTGGAGCTAGTCAACGGGTGGCTCGAGGCGACCAAGCATATATCAAAGTCCTAAGAGAAGTCGACGGCGTTCCTGAGACGGAGCTCAAAAAATTCGTCGACCCCCTCTACATGGCTCAATATTACACCAACGAAGGACGCATAGCAGCAAAAAGTATCGGGTTCTCAGTGGATTGGAGACGCGAATTCACAACAATAATGCCTACTTTCCAAAAATTCATTGAGTGGCAATACAAGAACCTCCACGAAAAAGGCTACGTTACACGAGGCACACATCCAGTTGTTTGGTGCCCAAAAGACAAAAGCCCAACAGGCGACCATGACCGCCAAAGCGGCGAAGGTGTCACCCCAGAAGAATATACATTGATAAAATACAAACTCGAAGACGGAACGATCCTACCAGCCGCAACTTTCCGTCCTGAAACCATCTATGGCATAACAAATATTTGGATAAACCCCGACGCAAACTATGTTGAAACCATCGTGAACGGTGAAAACTGGATAATCAGTCAGGAAGCAGCTGAAAAACTAAAAGAACAAGAAAGAAAAATCGAGGTAAAACGCATTTTCCAAGGCAAGGAACTCATCGGAAAAACCTTTGAGAATCCAGTTACAAAACTCAAGTTTCCAATTTTACCCGGGTGGTTTGTTGACCCCAAAACCGCTACCGGCGTGGTTTACAGTGTTCCCGCACATGCACCCTACGATTGGTTAGCTCTAAGGGATTTGCAGCAAAAACCAGAAGGTCTCACTGAGTTTGGCGTAGACCCTGAAGTTGTTAAGGCGATTAAACCCATTTCGATCATTAAAGTGGAAGGGTTCGGCGATTTCCCAGCTGTAGAAATCGTTGAAAAAATGGGCATAAAAGATCAGAACGACGCCAAAGGAGAACAAGCCACTAAAGAATTGTACAAAAAAGAGTTCCACGGCGGCTTCCTGAAAGAGAGTTGTGGACCATATGCTGGAAAGAGTGTGCGAGAAGTCAAGGATATTTTGATAAAAGACTTCAAAGAAATGGGCGTTGCCGACTCCTTGTATGATTTATCTAAACCAGTTGTCTGCCGCTGCATGACCTCATGCATTGTAAAAATTCTCTCGGACCAATGGTTCCTAAACTACTCTGATGCAGCATGGAAAGCGAAAGCCAAAGAAGTAGTTGCTCAGATGAATGTTTACCCAGATTCAGCTAAGCCATGTTTTAACACGGTTATCGATTGGCTTCGCGAGTGGGCTTGTGCAAGAACCACAGGTTTTGGAACGCCGCTACCTTGGGGCAAAGGCTGGATTATCGAAACCCTAAGCGACTCCACCGTCTACATGGCGTTCTACACAGTAAACAAGCACATAAAACAATATGACATCAAGGCTGAATCGTTGACGCCTGAAGTTTTTGACTACATCTTCTACGGAAAAGGAAACCTCGCCGACCTCTCAAAAGCCGTTGGAATCCAAGCTCAGTTGCTTGACGCAATGCGAGCTGAATTCCTTTACTGGTACCCCTTCGATTTGCGAAACTCGGCAAAAGAACTCGTTCCAAACCATCTCTCCTTCTGCATCTTCCACCATGCAGCCTTATTCCCGCCGGAACACTGGCCCAAAGGCATCGGTGTAAACGGCATGCTTATGGTTGAAGGCCAAGGAATGCACAAGAGTAAAGGCAACTTCATAACCATGAAAGGCGCCGTCGAGAAGTACGGTGCAGACGCCACCCGCTGTGGTTTACTATTGGGAGCTGAAGGTATGGATGATCCGGATTGGCGAGCCGAAAACATAAGCGATTTGCAGACAAAGTTTGAAAACTTGATCGGGTTTGCGGGCTCAATAATTTCATGTTCTAAAAAAGAAGAAGACACAATGTTGGAGCGGTGGCTTATTAGTAAGCTTCAAAACCGGATAAAAGAAGTCACTAAAGGCTTAGAGGAACTAAAAACTCGAACTGCACTGCAAGTTGCGTTGTTCGAGACTTGGAATGATTTGCGCTGGTACATTCAACGGAAAGGCAATACTAATGCCAACGTGCTGGAGTGAAGCTGTGAAGATTTGGCTAAAGATGCTTGCGCCTTTTGCCCCTTTTCTCTGTGAGGAACTCTGGAGCCAAACAGGTGAAGAAGAATTCATAAGCGTTACTGAGTGGCCAAAGTTTGACTCGGACAAAATAAATGTCGCAGCAGAAGAACAAGAAACCCTGATAACTGACATCATGACTGACACATCAAACATTTTAAAAGCCACAAAGATAACGCCTAAACGCATTTGCTTCTACACAACGGCACCATGGAAATGGCAAGTTTACCTTAAAATCCTAGAAAAAACAGTTTCTGGCGAAGTCAAAATCGGAGAGTTAATGAAGGAATTCGCCGCCGACAAAGACCTAAAACCCCACATGAAAGACATCGCAGGTCTGGTTCCCAGGGTAATTAAGGCTTTGACTAAAGTCTCAGGTGAGCGAAAAGCGAATATGCAACAAATCAAAGTTATGGATGAACAGACAATTTTGGCTGGTGCAGTTGGCTTTTTAGGCACACGCTTCAACGCTGAAGTAATGGTCTACAGGGAAGATGACACGGAACGCTTTGACCCCAAAAACCGCGCATCGATGGCAATTCCTTATCAACCAGCAATCTACCTCGAGTAAAGTAAAATTTTGTTTTTATAACCCTACTCCAACAATTTATCGAATCGGTGTTAAGGTTTGCCAGGATTAATTGAGCCTTTGAAAGTGAAGACGTACACTCTTCGGAACCGCATAGTCTTGCCGCCTATGCAGACTGGAAGGGCAAGTTTTGAAGGCGAAGTAACCAATAGGCTAATCAACTTTTATGTTCGACGATCATCGCATTTGGGTTTGCCGATTGTTGAGCATTCCTATGTTTCACCTACTGGCAAGATAGGACCTAAGCAATTAGCTATCCACGACGACGCGTCTATTTGCGGTTTTGAGAAGCTTGCAAACGCACTGCATGCAGTTGGCGCTCTTGCTGTTGTTCAGATTTCTCATGCAGGCGCAGTAACAAACAAAAGAGCTATTGGAACCGAACCTGCAGGTCCTTCTCCGAGAGAAAAAAGCAGGATGTTAGAAACAAGTGAAATCTTAGCATTGGTTGACGATTTTGCTTTGGCTGCTGAGCGGGCAGTTAAGGCTGGGTTTGACGGAGTTGAGCTCCATGGAGCCCACGGTTACTTATTAAATCAGTTTTTTTCACCATTATTTAACCGGCGAGAAGATGATTTTGGAGGTTCTCTGGAAAAACGGATGCGTTTCCCTTTGTTGATAGTTGATAAGGTGCGAAAAATCCTGGGAAATAGGCTTTTACTCTACAGGTTAGGCTCAGATGATTTAGCTCCGAATGGAACACACATTGAAGATTCAATTGCTTTTGCCAAGAGACTTGAAGGGTCAGGAGTAGATATAATTGATGTGTCCGGCGGCATGTGTGGAAGCGAACCAAGACAACTACGACAAATAAAGGGATACTTTATTCCGCAGGCAAGCGAGATTAAGAAAGCCGTCAACGTTCCAGTTATCGGCGTAGGTGGAATCACCGAAGCAGAATTCGCAGATAAGATGGTAACTGAAGGAAAAGTTGATTTGGTAGCGGTGGGCAGAGCATTTTGGACAGATTCACAGTGGGCAGAAAAATCCATAGAAACACTGAAATCTGCTAAATTAACCTCTAATTCTTGATCAATAACAAAACCCTTATGCTTAAGAACACAATATTATTTTGGAAAGAGGATGATACGCTATTAGCCCTAAAAAAAGAACCCCAAGAAACGCCAAAAACCGAGGAAGAGGTATTGAATACCCAATGGAAATTGGAGAAGAATTTGAAGTTGACATAATAGATATGAGTCCAAACGGGGAGGGCGTCGCCAAAATCAAGGGTTTTCCGGTCTTCATTAAAAATGCAAAAGCTAACGAACATGTAAAAATTAGAATAACGAACCTTATTAGTGGTTGTGCAGACGCAGAAGTCGTTCCTTAACAAGGAATGCTCAGTTTTTTATCTTCAGTTGCTTGAGCTTTTACCTTAAATTTCAGTAAGAATACGTGGTCTACTGCAAAAAACTTTACTTGTCTTCTAACTAATTTTTAGCCAGCATTTTTTTCTAAGTCTTCTTGAAGTGCCACCAAAATTATCCAAAGATCCAATGTTTGTATACTGCGAATTCATAGTGCTAACAACGGCGAGTTTGCCGAAAGATGAGATCAATGAATGGAAAAGAAAGAATGCAAACTCTATAGCTATTTCGTGAATTTTTAGCCAAAGCCTACTCAGCCCCAATCATTTCTCCGTTTCTTTATTACCTTGATTTTCTTATTGGACAAAAAAATGGGAAAGATAATGTTTGGTTTTGTTGTGTGGCTTTTATGGTCGTTTTCTAAGCATCAATAAGGCTAAAACAATGCCTATTATTGCTACGAAGACGAATAGTCCTGCGATTGCGGGAACAAAGTATAGGTCAGCAGTAGAAGTTAATGGTTGAGGCGATGGTGAAGGAGTAACCGGTGCTTCGACTGCAGTTAGGTATGTTGATGCTGTTGAACTTCCATAAGATGCAGAGCCTGCAAATATAGCTGTAATTTGGTATAATCCAGGAACTTCTGGAGCCCATGAGAATCCAAATGTACCGTCTATGTTACTTGTTGCTTGACCAATATAGACCATATTATTGTTAGGGTCAAGAGCGATTAAGTCTACTGTAACGCCTGTCGCATTTGTGGGTTTTGGCATTTGTTTGTGTATGTATTCCATCCATGCACTCATATCATTTTCAGATATAGCAGCTGTACCTGATTGAGCTGGCGACATATCGAGAACTGTACCTGTTATGGTGAATTTCTGTCCAACTTGAATCTGTGTCGAAGGAGCATCCACTGTAGTTGCACTTAATCCTTTGCCAAAGACGTACATTATTCCGTCGCCTCCAAAGAATGTCCAGTAGCCATCGTGAACGTATCCTGTTGCAGCTTCAGCGTGTGTATGTGAGGCAATTGATACTCTCCAAACTCTTTCGCCTGTGAGTGCATTGATTGAGTGTACTCCCCAGCCTCTTTCTAGTGGCATTTGTGGTGAGTGTATAGCGTTAGCAACGTAGATTTTTCCATCAACAATGCGCATTCCAAATCCGAAATTATACATCGGTATTACTGAGCTACCGCTTTCTCCAGTGTAAGGATTCTCGAATTGATATTGAGCTACGTCTTCATAGTGCCAAACTATTTTGCCATTTGTCCAGTTAATCGCAGTTATGCCATCATTAAACTGTTGGTATATCATACCATATGCAGAAGCTACACCGTAGGATGCCCAGCTTGCCTCACTCCATGGATAGGTATATAATTCGCTCTTCCAAGCTTCGGCGCCTGTTCGCATATCCCATGCTCTGTAGAAACCGCCTCTCATAAGGGTCGCTATTTTCCCGTGGTCAGCTATCGTTGTTTGAGACATGTACATAGATTCTGTTGTTGTAGTGTTCCATAGTTCTCGACCAGCTATCAAGTCTGCTACTCTTATTTCGGTATCACCTCGACCTCCACCGCTAAGCGTAGCAGCCAAGCAGGTATTGAAATCCTGAGTCGTTCCTAAATTACTCCAAGGCCAAGTTATGTTTCCACAAATTCTTTGAGCAAAGTTGGTATCTGTCCCTAATGTAGTCCAGTTAATCAATCGGTAACGTCCCGCGCCAGCACTAGAGCCAAGGTCTTGAACACCCAAGACATATCCGTTTTTGTAATAGGTTCCTCCATTTCCAGTCATTGGTGCAATCGAAACATTCAGGTTAACTGCTCCTGTGCTTGGGCTATATTTTATCAAGTTGCCGCTACCTATGTAAAGTAATTCTGGTTTTTGCGGTCTCCCTCCAGCGCCTGGAACCATTGGGGTAGCTAAGGCTCCACTGTCATACTCTATTATCGTTGGTATTTGAGAAACGCCAGTTCTTTGCCATTTTAGTTCGCCAGTTCGAATATCAAAGCATTCCCACACTTGAGTAGGTACTCCATTTACCACCTTGGTAGTGGAGGAGTATCCCATGCCATTGTATAGTATGTTAGGATTAACACCAGTGCCGACTGTGAATATGGTTTGCAAGTCGCCGCCGATTAAGCCTGCAGTCAAGTCTTGTTGCTGTTTCCACACTATATGTGCAGATTCAGGACCTAAGGTCCAAGGAGTGAATTTTTGTCGCGCTGACCAGTATGGATTGGTATCAGGATAGAGTTCGTCCCATTTTTCTCCGCCGCCAGGACCATACCATGGATAGTCTCCAGATATTATCCACCATTCTCTCTTTTCTGCAGGTATTGGTCTTGTCCAATAGTCAGTTGGAAGCGGAGCTGCAGGGTAAGCAGATACAGCTGTGTCTTGAACTACAAGTATTGTTTCCTTCGTAGAGGATGGTTTGTAATATTCGTCCCAGGTTCTAGTATCAACGCCACCACTTGCCCGAGGGTCTGTGTAGATTCCAGCAGGGAAGTAGCTTCCAAAAAATTCAAACTTTAGTTTCCACTCACCAGTTTTGTCTGGCGTAAATTGGAACCATGAAGTTGCATCTGCCCAGTAAGAATCCATCACCTTTGCTTCAGTTGTACCGTCTGGGTTCGTAATTGTCACTTTGTAACCGGAGTGAGCTTTGAATCTGTCTAATCCGGGGGTAGTCCATACGTTAACAAGCACTAGTTGACCGACACCTATTGGATTGGGTGAGACGCTTAGGTATGCATAAGTTATCCTTTCATACACAGGGGTAACGCCCGAGGGTAGCGGTATGCCCAAGTTTGACTGATGTGTTAGTTGAGCATTAACTCCAGTATTAGGTGCTGTAATGAGAATTGTTGAAGCCATCATAATAATTATCACGAAAATCGTTGGTATTTTTGTTTGTATTTTCATTTATTTTTCTTTTCCTATATTTATAATACACATTCAGTGTGTATAGTGGTCAGGTTAGCCATAGTTTGCTTTTAAGTTCTTGTAGGTTGTCTGTCCACTTACAAAAAACAAATAAAGACAATAAAAAAAACAAACTACCTTACGATTTCAAAAATTAAATGCCTGATTTTCTTGTCTTTGAATTTATGCAATAAGCGTTTCAAACAAAATCTGCTGCTTACCGTTGCAGAAGCTAAAAAAATGGATAATTTGATGGAGACTTGATTTTCTAAATTTTACGTGCGGTAGTGCAAACAGTTTACGGGGGCCATCAAGAATCATCACTTCCGATAACAGCTCTTTGCAGTCTGATGCGAAGTATTGGGCGACGATGGTTATGAGCATAATAATCAGTTTTGTGGGTGCAATTGGAACTTTCGCTTTGGTTATTCCTCCAGGCATTAACGTGGTCGCTATTTTCTTGCTGGCTTTTCCGTCGGGGTATGCTGTTAATGATGTTGCTAACCGCGGCTTAGGCTTAGTTCAGGGTGTAGCTGCGAGGGCTGGAGCTCAAGCAGCGAATGTGGTACTTACTAAAAAGGGCGCTGAATCTTACGACCACCTGGTAAAATGGATTCTTTAACACATTGGAAAAGTGCGTTTCCAAAAACTAACCTAACCAAGGCTTCATTATTTTCTTTTATTTGTTTGTTTTTCGCTGTTTTGACTTGTTTGTTTGTTTTTTATTGTTGTTTACTGATAAAATGTCTTTTTAACGACTTGATTTTAGATTATAACTTGTATTTGGTCTCTTGGTTGGTGTTGAAGCGTTGAAAACTGTTAGTTTAGAGGGGCTGTTAGAAAAGTTTTCTGAGCGGATTTCAAAGATGCCCGTTGAGTTTCAAGCTATTTTGTTTGAGGATTTAGAGACTGCAGTTGAGCGTCGTCTTTTGGTTTTAGAAAAGTTCGGGTTGAAGCGTCCTTGAGTAAGAAGTCTTTGGAAAATCAGTTAGAGTTGTGCAGTCCTGGTGATCTTGTTTGTTGCATGTGGACAGATGCTAGTATAGGTAAAACCAGCACTAACGGCGGAGTAATTGATGTTCCTGTTCGGAGCTGGGGCATTTTTGTGGGCGTCTTTGGTAAGCGTAAGCATATTATTTTGGCTCAAAACAGCTTCGAGTATGCTGATGGCCTTTGCGATCTGGATTACACAGCTATTCCTCTTGGTTGGGTTGAGGATGTTCAGATTATCGCTGCGCGTTATACGCCTGAGGATGCAGTGCGTAGTTTAGTTTCGAGTTTTGTTCGTTGCGATGAGGAGCAGAAGAAATCGTTTAGCCGCTCTAATCGTCCAAGGGCGTTTTTTCAGCGGAGGTTAAGCATCCATGGTAGATCCTGTTGAGCATCTGCGATCTTTTATTCGAGATTATTTTACTCGTAAATATGTTGCTGTTGACGATTTGCCTTTGGCAAGTGCTCAGGATACAACACGCAAAGGAAAACGGAGGCGTACTCGTAGTGTGGCGCCTAGTGAGCGGTTTGTTTGGACTATGCTTGTCTTGATAGTTGCGTTGGTAGGTTTAGTTGCAATTGAACTTCTGATCATCTTGGTTACTGGCGAGGTTAATGATGCGATTTTGATTGTGGTTAGCGGTCTTGTCGGTGCCTTAGCCAGTCGGTTTTTGGAGGCGAAGCGGTAGAATGTTGAGTCAAAAACAACTCTACCAAGTGCTAAAGTTTCCTAAGCACCTTCAGGTTTCTTTAACAAGCTTGCTAAAGTTGGGTTTGGCGTCAGCTGACCAGGTTGCTGCTGTTACTGGAAAAGCACGTGCCGTTGAAAGCAGTTATTTGAATCAGTTAGCTGTTATGCACCTCGTCAAAAAAGAGCATCATGGTCGAACAGTGTTTTTTTGTGTTGATTTGGAGGCTCTGAATTGGTAAAAGGAAAGCCCTGGTCTGTTGAGGATGAAAAGAAACTTAAAGATTGGGTGACTTCTGGCGTGAGCGTTGAAGCTTTGGTTTTCAGTTTTGATGGGCAATATACTAAAGATGCTATTTACAAGAAAATTGAGCGGTTAGGTTTAGAAGTAGTCGACGAAGAGAAAAAGAACCTTTCGACTACTACTTCTAAGCTAGAGTTGCCTGAGGAGTTGCCAAGTGTTGAGGAGACACTCAAGACATTGTCAGCTGCACTGAAGGCACTTGAAAATCCTGAGCTTAAGAAAACGGACGTTTTTCGTTTAAGATGCATCATTTCGGGAGCGAAAGTGTACAAGGAGCTTTTGACGGATTACATGAATTACAGGGGGCTTGAATCTGAGTTGCTTGAGCTGAGGGGAAAATATGCGGAATTTTCAAAGAAGACCCAAGGCGTTTAGCCCAAATAGATTATTTGAGGAACGTGCTTGGCTTCGTGAGCAAGCTCTCGCTATTGAGTCAGAGCAGCTTGGCAAAGTTGAGACTCTAAAGACCGATCCCATCGAGTTTTTCCGTCAGGTGCTTGGTGTTGAGCCGACTGATTACCAAAAGGAGCTCATTGATCTTTTCTATAAGAATCAGTTTATCGCTGCCCGATGGAGCCGACAATCCGGCAAAAGTTTTACGACGTCGGGGATTCTGCTCAATTATGCCTTAGCTAATCCTAACTTCTACATTGGAGTGGTTGGTCCTTCTTGGCGGCAAACTAAACTGGTTATTCGACGGATTGGAGATTTTGCAAGGCGGCTTCCTCCAGGATCCAAAATTATAGTTCAAAAAACAAAGATAACTTGCCCCAATGGCAGTGTAATTGAAGCTTTCCCAAACAATCCTGACACAATCAGAGGCCCTACGCTTCAATGCGTGTACTGCGACGAATTCAACTTCATTCCAAACGCTGAGGACCTCTATGATGCTGCACTCTTCACCTTGGGAACTACGAATGGGAAGTTTATTTGCACCAGTACGCCTTGGAACACTGATAGTTTATTTTGGAGAATTTGCAATCACAAAGATTTTGAGGATTTTGCTAGGCATCATGTTACTTGGGAGCGTGCCCAGGAGCCCAATGGACCGTTGAAGCTTGGGATTCTTGAGAAGATCAAAAAACAGCTAAGAGATGATCCTTCACGTTGGCGTCGGGAGATGGAGGCGGAGTGGGCTGAGGATGAAGACGTTTGGCTCTCTCAAAGCCTGATCTCCAGTTGTATTGGTACTGCTAAGAATTGTGGGGAGGATCTGCAGCCTTATAACCCTGAGTCTGAGTACGAAGGCGAGTTTTATGCGGGGTTGGATCCTGCTCAAACCAAAGATTACCACGTCTTAAGTGTGATTGAGCGGGTTGATCAGCTGCTTTTGCTCAGGCATCTTAAGATTTTTCCTCATCCAACCTATGACGCCTACGTTTTAGGTTACATCAAGGCATTGCAGGATCGTTGGGGGGGCTTTAGCAAAATTCGTGTGGACATTACCCGGGAAGGTCCCAGTTTCATAGCGGATATGGAAAACGCCGGAATCGATAACGCGGAAGGCGTAATCTTTAGTTCACCCAGAAAAAGCGAAATGGCCAGCGTGCTCAAGAAGCGCATGCAGGACAAACGGTTCTTCTATCCGCTTCTGAGCTGGGAAAAACCATATCGCGGCGACGTCTGCAACGAATTCAACGTGGAACGCTTTGCATTGCGAAAGGATGGCGGCTTAGCGTTTAGTCATCCCCAAGGCACACATGATGACGTCTTTTGGGCCACAGCCTTAGCAGCCTTCGCAACCTGCGTGATGGAACCAGAGCAATTTGTGACGGTGGTGCCAAGATGAGACAGTTAAATGCTAAGGTTTTATGGCGTCGGTCTACTGTAGAAATGGATATTGCTATTTTGCAGGCGCTTTCAGGCTCCACGTTGAAGCTGACTCACATTATGTATAAGGCAAATGTGAATGCCACTGTTTTGAAGAAAAAGCTCATTGTGCTTGAATCGAAGGGCTTGATTGTGTCGCATAAACTTCACAAAGAGCATCTAAAGCAACCTGGCAAAGAGCGTATGTTTTATTCAGTGACTTCTAAGGGGCTGGAAGTTTTGCATAGTTATCTTTCTGCTTATAATGCGTTAGGAAGCATTGAATAATGAGAGATAGACGTGGTTTTAGGATTCGAGTATGCAAAAGAACCTATGATAGGGTTGCAGGGAAATTCAGTTTTGACATAAGCTACGAAACCCACACTAAGCCAACTCCGCGAAGTATTGTTGTTGCTGAGGCGTTTGGGTTGGGAATCGATGAGGACCAAAAATTTAAGGTTCTTGACGCTGAACTTAAGATCGGACCGCAAGATGTTGTCTACATTACTGGTGATAGCGGCAGCGGAAAGAGCGTTTTGCTTCGTGCCATCCGAGCAGATTTAGGAGAAGAGGCAATCGATTTATCTGAGGTTCAAGTGGATCCAGATAAACCGTTGATTGAAACGATCGGGGCAACCGTTGAGGAAGGGCTTGAGCTTCTTAGCATAGTGGGATTAAACGATGCTTTCCTGTTTCTGCGAAGTTATTGTCAGCTTAGTGATGGCCAGAAGTACCGTTACAGAATTGCCAAGTTAATTGAGTCCAAGAAGCAGTGGTGGCTCATGGATGAATTCGCGGCGTGCCTTGATCGGGATACTGCAAAGATTATTTCTTTTAACCTACAGAAAATTGCCCGGTCACATGGCAAAGCGGTCATTGTTGCAACTACGCATGGCGACTTGTTTGAGGATCTCTCGCCTTCTGTAGCTGTGTTTAAGCGCTTTGGGGAAGAAATTGAGATTGAATATTTCCCAAATAGTCACGTAGATGAATGCAGCCTTATCAGAGAGATGAAAGTTGAAGAGGGAAACAGGCAAGACTGGCAAAAACTCTGCAGTTTCCATTATAGAGGCCATAAAACATCAGTTGTCCGGAAAATCTTCCGATTAACCCGCGGCATGGAGCTCTGTGGAGTCATTTATTTACCGCCTCCAGCGTGTTTTGGACGGCGCATGGTTCTTCCTCGAATGTCAATGCAAGAAATCAACCAGCAACTAAGCACCATCAACCGTGTAGTTATTCATCCAAAATACCGCACCGTTGGTTTAGGTGCGAAGTTAATTCGTGAGTCACTGCCTTTGGTTGGCACGGATTTTGTCGAGTTAATTGCGGTTATGGCTAAGTATTCCCCTTTTGCAGAGAAAGCAGGTATGAAACGCATTAGTCAACAGACAGAGGTGAAATCAGTTTGTAGGATCTCGCAGACGCTATCTTCTCTGGGGTTCGACGTTAAGCTGCTGGGAAGCCAAAACTACGTTAAACTTAAACTGGATACTTTGAATACTAAGCAACTCTGTAGCATTCGCGAGGTCTTACTTAAGAATCCCCAACCGCGCCTGAAAAAAGAAGTGACCTCTAGTAGACATATGCCTTATGGAATAACCGCAGATTATATCAAATATGTTGAAGCTGCTGACTCTGAGAAATTAGCCAAATTAATTAAAACTGTTGCGCTGCTACTTCAAACTAAGGTTTACCTGTTTTGGACTCGTCAACCCATTTCTTAAGCGCAGGGATTCTTTTTTATTAGTTGGAATTATCGGCAGAATTTTTTTATGGGCAAGGTTTGCTGCTGATCCCTTTCATCAGGAAACCTGCCATCACTAATTAAATGAAAGATTGAGCCTGAATTATTTCACAACGTTTTTCCTGTTAACGCTTCTTGGAGGTGATTTGTTTGGTTGATGAGATAGAGGTTTCTGAGAATAAGGAAGCTCTGATCGTTTTGGCTGATACAGTTGCGGGTGCTGCGACTACGTTTGTTGCTTCTTTGCCGATTCCGCTGGAGATTAAGGCGCCGGCGAATGCGTTAGCATCCACTGTGACGGGTGCGATTCTGCTCTACTGGAAGAGCAAAGTCAACAAGCAGTAAGCATCCACTTTTCTACTTTTTTAGTAGAAACTCAGCTTTTCCTAGCTAAAAGTGTCTTTGAAGAGAGGTTGGCTTCTGTTTTTTACGCAGCAATGCACCCTGTCAGCCAGTCTCTGGGTCTCTCTTTGAGTTTGTCTTTATGTCAGCGTTCAGTTGTAGCTGTGGTTATACAGTCACAAAGCGTTAAGTGGCTCTGGTCAGTGAATTAAGTGTGAATAAACAAATGAGTTTTGGACATTATAAAAAAAGTAGTTTAGCTGGTTTGCTTTCGTATGCTATTATAGTAATTGTATTACGCTCATGCTACGAGTCAGTTATGCAAGTGGCGAATAAACAAAGGAATATTTGGCATAATAAAAAAGGTGCTTTAGCTGGGATGCTATGGTATGCTATCATAGTGGTAGTATTAATAATAGTTCTAGTTCTTGCTCTGAGATTTCTTTTTGGCATAATATAAGGCAAACTTAGAAGCAGGAAGAAAGAGCTAAGGGCTTTTTTATTATTCTCCCTGTCTTAACAGTTGGTTTGTGCGGTTAATTCGCCCAGCGCACACTTCCTTTTTTAATCTTTTATTTTTTTTGGCTTAGCGGCAGCTTTGGCTTCTGCTTTGTCTGCTCTTTTTTGGTTTTCTTCAATTTCTTTTAGCACGTCTTTGTCTTCAACTTGGCAGGTGTTTTCTTCATCAACTTCGACGTCTCGGTCTTGGATGCGCTGTTTAGCTATTGCGACTGCTTCTTCTTTGGTGTTTGCATCCACAATTTCTGAGATATATTCAATTATAAAGTAATTCTTTTTTGGTTTGAACATAGATTAGTCTATTTATGCTGAGCTTTCACCATCTTATTATGTCTAACGGGAAGCCTTACAGCATATGGCACCATGATAGATCAGTAATTAACAGTGGTACAATTCCCGCAACCCTTTCAATGTCGACTGGCGACTGGGTCCCATTGATTGCACACAATACCTCACCATAACATGGAACTACACTTCAGACACCGTACTACAACCAGGCACTTCGCAAACTGTCACTATCACTATCAATGTAAATGAGTACGTAACTGGCGTGACCTCCTTCACAAACACCATCTACATAATAGCAGCACAATCCCTGTAGAATATTTTTTCTTCCTCTCTTTTTTTCCGGCATTTAATTATTGTCTTAGCGAAAGCTCTTTGCTACCTGAAAGGGCACCTGTGGATGGTTGAGTGGTTGGAGCGGTAATACTATTATGACTCATGATATTCTCGGCTCAGGCGTAGCTTTCGTAGCTGGAAACCCGCTTGTTGGAACATTCGCCATCAATATCTAAAACTTTAAGGCGCTTTTTTTATGCGCCAAAACTTATTTTTCTTGTATATTTTTCATTGGTTTGACGCAATAACGGCGAAGCCAAATCCCAATTCAACAGAGGAAAGCTACAAAATTACCGCTGTTTTTGAGGGTAAAATACTCATATTTGAAAACTGTAAACTTAGCTTTTGTTGAGGATTCTCTGTGTTTTCTTCCCCTTAGCCATAAATTCTATTTTACCACAATTAGTACAAACATGCATTAAGAGAGGAAGGACTATTTCGCCACTAACATAATACATAGAAGCTATACTAAGAATTTCTTTCAATCCCTGAGAACCAACCATTCTGATTTTTACTTCATTACAGTTCATTTCTGAACCACAAAGAGGGCATTTCAAAATTTCCATAATTTCTGCCGCTTCAGCTTCAAGATTTTTGCTAAAACAGTAAGGACATACTTTTGCATTATCCGCTAAAATTTCCTCGCCGCAGTTCAGGCATTTCATAGCAATCAATTTATCCTCATATGTACTCTTTTGGTTTTAACGTTTTTGTTTAGCGCGTGTGACAGAGTCGCTTTTCGAGGTGTTGTCCAAACGGTTCACACAGCGGAGTTTATGGGCATACCAGCGACTGATAAGCGAATAATCGTCCCTATTATCGGATTTGCGAAGATTATCAATGGAAAGATTGCTGAGTGGTGGAATTCTCCCGACCGCTTGAGCTGGATGCAACAAATCGGCGCATTACCAGAGTTTGGCAAGCCAACAAAGCATTAATTTATTTTCTCTACTTACTCTCACTTATAAAGTCCGCACACAGTTTTCCTAATGAATTAGCGCGCGTAATCAAAGGCGTCAAAGAACCATGGATCTGCCTAATGTGTAACCAACAACTCAAGTAAAACTCGATATACAAGAAAAGGCTCCAGAATAAAATATAAAAGGGAAAGAATTGTTGATTATCTCTTAAAAGAAATGCTACTTTTCCGATGATAAATTACTCGTCAAGTTTTCTTGCGAATCATCTGGAAATCCTTTGTACTCAATAACACCCAGCACTTTGAACATATCTAAAGCATCCCAAACCGACCATCCCTCTGCAATCTTGCCATCAATAACACGATAGGTGGGAACAGCTGCTACAACAATCTTTTTGCCAGTAGGAGCTAAACCACGATAATTTCCCGTATGTGTTCCTGTGATTTTTACATGAACCCATACTTGATCTCCTTCTGCGACGATATCCTCAATAGTTCGATGAACATCTGGAAAACCTTCATATTGCATACGCAATAATTTTTTAAGGTCTTCTCGACCTTTCAACCCTAGAGTCTTGTTCCCATAATCAGGCGCTAATAAATCATCCAATAGCGATAAGTCTTGTTTGTTAACAGCCTCAAGGAATCTAAGAATAATTGCTTTATTCTCTTCTAACGTCATCAAAATCTCCTCTTTATCTATTCTACTATTCGTTTATTATCATTTAACCCTTCTAGCGCGCGGGTGATATCTCCACTAAGGATCAGAATCATAGCACATTCAACTTAAGCCGAATTAATTATTTACTGCAAGCTTGCACTAGAGTGTTAACATGATAGGGGAAGTCTTGTTGAAGGGAGCAATTGAGTGGCTTCTGAAAGGAGAGCCTTTTGTCGAATATAATACTCGAGTAGATTTGCTGGGACAATCGGAAAATGAGCTTGATGTGGTACGGGCAAGGAAAGAAATGATAAACCAACCGAGAATTCAGTTACTATTGCAAGAACTGAAGAACTGGCCGGGAATAGTTTTGAACAGCCACAAAAGTGCCAGCCAACCCTTCCACAAACTCTCCTTCATCGCAGATTTAGGGCTTATAAAAAAAGACCCCGGCATTAATGAGATTGTGCAAAAGGTATTCGAGCATAAATCTGTTGAAGGTCCTTTCCAGCTGCCCACAAATATTCCTAAGCATTTTGGAGGATCCGGCAGCAACGAATGGGCATGGTCCTTGTGTGATGCTCCAGTCATCATTTATTCTTTAGCCAAATTTGGGTTAGCCAAAGAAGAGCAAGTGCAAAAAGCAGCGAAGTATTTGGTCAGATTAGTTCGCGAAAATGGATGGCCATGCGCAGTTTCAAAAGAACTGGGCAAATTTAGAGGACCAGGAAGAAAAGATGACCCTTGCCCTTATGCGACTCTTGCAATGCTAAAGATGCTATCTCAATTTGACGAGTGGAAGAATAGCAAAGAAGCCCAGGTTGGAGCAGAATGCCTGCTGGGTCTCTGGGCAAAAAGCCTTGAACTTCATCCCTACATGTTCTATATGGGAACGGATTTCAGAAAAATAAAGGCGCCATTTGTCTGGTACGATATTTTACACGTTTTAGAAGTATTATCTCAGTTCAGTTGGTTAAGAAATGACTCAAGACTGAGGGAAATGTCCGATATTGTCAAGTCAAAAGGTGACAGTGAAGGAATGTATACGCCTGAATCAGTGTGGAAGGCTTGGCAAGGTTGGGATTTCGGACAAAAAAAGCAGCCTTCAAGGTGGCTTACGTTTCTGGTTTCGAGAATACAGGGAAGAATTGAATAAGGAACTATTCTAATTTTCTTTCCGATAACAAACAGAAAAAGTGAATCGGGGAGATGTCGCCACTGAGGGCGCGCGTTATTCTCGGTTGGGTACCCATCGATGCTTAGGATTGGAACCTTTTGGTTTGTCTGCTTGATAGCCACACGCATAGCATTTTCCGTCATGCACCGAAATTATGTCGCCGCAGCATGGACATCGATACTTTTCAGCTTGACTTTTAAGGAATTCATCCATGCCATTTTCTTTTATCATTTTTTGGTTTTCAACCATGCTCATGCCATACCGTGCGCTGTAAAGCTCATCGATTTTGGCTAATTCTTTGCAGGGCATGTCTGCGCATTCATAGCAGAACCTTAGTTGTTTACCTACCTTTTTGGGGCAATCGCGCTTTATGAATGCACAGTTTTTGTTACGCGCCAAGCAGCCTGTGCAATGTGATACTTCACCTTTCTTGTAGGGTACTCCCCGTGAGTAGGCAAGATATGCTTTGCAGATTCCGCAGTTCATGCCACACGGCGCAATTAACTCAGAAGTAAACGCTTTAGCCATGCCTCTATAATGATTGAAAAAACTAATTAGCCTTACTTAACTAAATAGGATGATCTTCATGCGTTAACGCACAGTTTGGTAACGGTAGAGATTAGTTCCTAACATGGTTTGCAGATTGCTTTTTTGTCAACCAATTCTATCATTTCTACAAGCATATTCTCGTCAATATTTTCTAAAGTAGGGATCTTTATGTGTCTCATTGTTTTACCGCTCCCCTCAAACATACTTATTTCATCTTCGCTTAATCCAGTGATTGCAAAACCAACATGAACAGAATTCTTCATTGCTGCGATATAGAATTTGCCTGACGCAAAAGTTACAACTCCCCACGCCATTTTTTCTTCGCAGTTTGGAAGCGTTTCATGGAAGATTTTCCTTACTTTTTGCAGAATTTCTTTCTGAGGCGATTTTTGCTTCTCTATATACACATCCGCTTGCTTGTCCATTCAATTTCACTCATCAGATTGATGTAAAAAATAGGGAATTTTTACTTATATCGTTTTTTTACAATGAAGCAAGCATTTTTTTCAACATCACTGAATCAACAAACGCTTGTTTTGACAGTTTTAGGTAGTTTCCGTGAGACCCCCTCACAAGGAAACTCCGTGAAGGGGGGTCACGAGGAGTTTCCTTGAAGGTACCAGATTGTTTTTGAACTCAGACTCTAGGGTAGGTCAAGGTGACAAGAAATTGGTAAATATAATTGAGGATTGGGATATTCTCGAGGAATACGCTGGGGAAAAATTGGGTTTCTTCAACCTCTTTGAATTTGGTTTGGGGGGACACGTTAGGAGGCTTATTGATATTTTTAACAGAAAAACTGGCAAATGGTGCTTAAGTGATTTAGGCGCCTGTTCTTTTTGGGGAACACCGTGTTCCTCTGGGAGAGCTAAAAGTCGGATTGTTGCATTAACAATTAGGGTTAATCATGAATCGCCAGTCAAGCAGAATAACCGCGTTTATAGTGGTTCTTTTGAGTTTACTGTTAATTGGGCTTCAGCCAGTTTTAGGTAGCGTTGTGGGTCCAGTTCACCTCTCTGACGGCGTCACGGTCTATAGCCCAGTCAACACAACCTACAACACCAAAAACATCCTCTTCAACTACACCGTTGCAGTTGGCATAGGTTCGCACCTGTCCCTCAACTACACACTAGACGGCACTCTAACTGCACCAATACCCTTCTTCGTCCCACACGAACTGCACGTGGTTAGCTTAGCTCGCGGACAGGTACAGTTGCCTGAGCTTTCAGAAGGATTGCACACCTTGACAATCTCAATGCACACAGATTTTATCTTCAGTAACTTTGACTCCTACGTCGACACGATTTACTTCACGGTCGACCTCTCGGCGCCCGATTTCATTTTGGATGCAACCCCACCCAACATAAGTATACAAACGCCTCAAAGAAACCAAACCTATGTAGGCACAGTTCCGTTAAATGTGCTCCTAAGCGAACCAACAACACCATTAGCCGTAACCATAGACGGGAACAGAACACTAACTCTGCCAGCGCAAAACACCACCCTAACCGACTTAACGGTCGGCAAACATATCCTCACCATACAAGCAAACGACCTTGTAGGAAACCGTGGCTACTCAAACTATGTCACGTTTTACGTATCTGAACCCACACCAACACCCATTCCCACTGCAACCCCGATTGAACCAACCAAACCGCCCCAACAACCCCCAGACAATGGATTTCTTGCAGTTTTTGCATCTGGAGGCCTTATTGTCGGTTTAGCATTAACATACTTTGCTGTAAAAAAACTAAAACGACGGTAGGGTTTTGTTCTGTATTCTTGTAGTCAAAGATTTTTGAGAAACATCCGCTTCCTTTTGGCAGTTATTTTTTTGGCTTAGCGGCAGCTCTGGCTTCTGCTACCTACCTCTTGTACGGTCATTATGTTTACTTGTTTCTTTATTATAATCTGGTTCGATAGTTGCAGTGATGTCAAAGTGTATTCGCTCTAAGTCGCCATCTGTAAGCATATCCTCTTGGGTGCGTACAGTTATTGTGTGGTCTGCCATGTCCATGAGGAGGCATTCGCAGATTACGCAGCGATAGATGCCTTCTAGCAGGTCTTGATATAAATCGGTTTTTGCAGCAACCATAAAGGTGATTGTGTATTCTTATGATTAGATGCATTATTTGTTGGTGTGAGATAGCAGTCACACACGTTTAATAAAAGCGCAAGACATTATTTTATAGTGAATTTTTATGAACGAAGAAGAAACTAATGGTAAAATTAAGCAGGGAGAAGGCAAAGTCCGCGAAGGCTTAGGTAAAATTACAGGCGACAAAAGCGAGCAGGTTAAGGGCAAAATGGAACAAGTAAAAGGCAAGGTCCAGGAAGAAGTAGGCAAAGCAAAAAGAAAAGCCTAACAAAACATAAGATAAGCTATTCAACGCTTCAATAATCATCCCAAATAAGTTTTTTATGAAATCAAATAATTTGAGATTAAGCGGGTATTTTGGGAGAGGGGAAATTTTCAATGTCAGAAAAGATTTCATTAAGGGAAATAATCGGTTCAATTTTAAATGAGATAAAAGCTCTCCTCAAAGAATACATGAATGAAGCGGAAGCAGCTTTCAAGAAACGCCTCAAAAGACTGCTCATAATAAGCATAATTAGCAGTGTTTTGATTACTCTGGGAATTTCATTAATTGGATCAGCCTCCCTGTTCATACTTATCGGTTCGTTCAAGTACCTGAGCAGCTCTATGCCAGCGTGGGAGGCGTTGTACATCATGGGCATCACTTCAGGCGTTACAGCAGGTATACTCTTTTTTGCGCTTTTCATCATAATAAAAAAGCAATTTAGTTCTCCCCAAAAACCAAGCACGCCAAATTAAATCATGGATCTCTTTCATCCAGAAAAAAGAAGCAAATACAACTGATGACCGATATGATGACGTAAGCGAACTATCCCATCAAAAAGTTAAACAAAACGTTTGCAAGCTTGTGAAAGCTAACTATAGTTGTTCGTTGTTTTGTGTTTGGGGGTTGTGTTGTTTATTTGTTTTGTTTTAGCAAGCATGCAATAACAATTATAACAGGCGAATTACATTCTTTGTATAGGAATTTTTTATGTTGAAATATGCAGATTCTAAAGAACAGAATATTTCAGAATCAAAAATCAGAAAGATCTTGAGCACAGTGCCACATGATAGGGGATTTAACTTTTTCACTGGCCTGGACCGCAACACTGGAGAGACAGCCAATAATTTAGAAACATTCGGTCAAAAACTTGAAATAATAAATCCTGATTCGGTCATGTTTCATTTTCAAAGAAATGATTTTCAAAACTGGATTAAAACCACTGTTGGAGATGATGTATTAGCTGAAAGGATTAACCATATAAGCCTACAGTTTCCTGTTGAGGATTTGAGGAAAGAACTCGTAAAAACAGTGCAGACCCGCATCTCTCAGCTAATGCTTCTCCATGGAGAAATGATTCCCTCACAATAAACATAATCCACATATCCTTAGGCGTAAACCTGCAAGCCGTTTTGAAACAAATACCTTTACCTTGGTCACTTTGAAAAAAAGGGAACGGTGGGTAACATCTCCATTCTGGTAATGCCCGATTTTTCTCATTGATTTCAAGTGTGTTTGTTTCTAGATGTTTTGATTGATTTACTTGTTTTTAATTGTTTTTTTGGGTAAAATGGCTTTTTAGCGCTTACTTTTAGATTGTAACCTGTATTTGGTCTCTTGGCTGATTGTCGAAGCGTGATAACTGGAACTGACAGTTTGGAGGTGAAAATTGATTGTTGAAAGGTGAGCGGAAGCTCTTGAAACGTGTATGCGATCTTCCAAGCGATTTGGCGTCAGCTTACTTGGATGATTTGAAAGCGACAGCGGAAGAGCGTCTTGCGTTGTTTGAAAGCTTGGCCATTAAACGTTCAGCATCCAGCTAAGGTATTATCCTTATTTAGCGAGCGTCTTTTGTTTTTTGAACAGTTAGCGCTTCAACGTAAACAGGTAAATGGTTTATAAGTAGAATAGGATGGATTTGCCCGAACCCGACAAAAGTGGAGATTTCACCCGCATCATGCTGTTTTTCTTAAATCAGGGTTTGTTCAGATATTCGTTGGCGATTGTGTCAACCGTTCTTTGTCAGGGATGACCTTAATCGTTAGGCCCTTCTTGCTTCCAAAGGCTAAAGAAGGAAGCAAATGAGAAACCATCTGCTCACAGGTACAAGAAAACACACGACCACTCGCAATTGTTAAACTCCAACCATCCTTGCCTTTCCTAAACCTATTGATACATTTCTCACCTTTCATAATGTAAATCGTGCATTCGTCATTCTTCATGTGCTACACCTCTAAAGGAAATTCCTATCTGCCCTATAACAAAACCTTTTTTTTCCTGTAATGATTACGTCCAAGGAAAGCAAGGGACTGCTCTTATGTTCTTTCTACTCACTCATTTAGCGTTACTCGAAGATGCGTAATGTCTTTTTCAGTTATTCTTTCCAATGGCTTTATTTTGAATTTGTTGGAGTAAAGAGGGCTCTCAACAACTATGGTGTGGAATTCACCGTTTTCTCCAAGAGGATCTATTTGTGGCGTTCTCGATAAAAAGTTTTCAGACGTTTCACTACTTATTGTAAACCCTAACCACTCATCTGCTAGATATTTTGTGTTTACGCCTATTATTGTAGCTTTGAACCTGGGATCACTGAACATTTCCTGGAACAAAACTGATGTATTCTTCCCGAAAAGAGGTTCAAGCAGTTCTATCCCTACTTGACTGCATATATTTTGTAGCCACGTTATATGTTGGGGAACGTTGATATCTCCAGCAACGAGTGCATCAACGTTGAGGTTCTTGAGCAAGTCAACAAGTTCTTGTTCACCTTTGTGAAGATCCACGATTGCGAAATCCTTATTCATGGATTTTGCCAAGATTTTTAGGGCTTCAATATTGTGCGCATGAGGCGATGAGAAAGTTGGAATCTGGTGAATTAAATGCTTAACCTTAACACCTTGTTTTTCGACAGTAGATATAGCGTGAACGGATTCTTTGCCTCCTGAGAAAAGACTTGCTGCTAACGTTTTCTCAACCTTCCAATGACTGCTATTCCTCTTCCTGATATTTAACTTACAGATGCTTTGTTTTTCTGAATCGGCTAGGCACCATAAACGAAATTGGATTATTCGGGTCTGGTATGGTTGGAACATTCGCCATCAACATCTAAGGCACTTTTTGTGGTGCCAAAAACTTGTTTTTCATGTTTAGTAACTGTGGAGAAGGAGGGTTCCTGAGGCTCTGGAATATATTTAGCAGAAAAGAGAGACTTGCAAACTCTCAACAGCTATTTCGTGAATTTTACCGGAGCCCACTTAGCCCCTATTCATTCTATCTCTTTTTCTTCGTTAACTTGATTTTTATAGACTAAAAAAGGGGAGAGATAATTTTGTTTGAGGAGTATTTAGCTTAGGTTTGAAGGTATGGCAGCTACTCGAATTTTCCTCCACACATGAGGCAATGTCGTTTTATTGTATTGTTTTCCGTGTGAAGTTGCAAGTAGCAATAGAAGCAGAAGTAAATCTGGCATTTTAGGCAGCAACTAAATCCTCCGCCTATGTATTTGCCGCAATCATCACAAGGCCTACCATTATGTCTGGTTAAAGCCTAACATAATTAAGAATTATGTTGGTAAATACTGCGATAATTATGCTATAAGTGTTAAGCTAACAGTCAGCAATAAAAAGTGGCAATTTTAAGTAGTTATATAAAATTAAGATGTAAAAATAGAGGATAATTATTGGGTTTTTTAGAACTTAGTAGTCATCGCTTCTATGAACATTATGCTTTTTAAAAAGAAGTGGTACCGCTATCAATGGGAGAGCTAGCATCCATAGGTTCATGTTATGGCCTAAGAACATCGCATACCAATTGTTCCATTGTGTGTCTGCAAGAATTACCCAGCTAAGGTAGTTCCACAGGAAATAAGCGCCTAGTGATAGAAGTATAACTCCTATAGTTATTAGATTCAACTCTTTGATTGATTGTACTTCTTTGGATTTATAGGTAAAATATGTAATGTAAATAGCTAAGGCAATAAGGCCGAAGGCAGTTAAACCAAAGCTAATAATATTCTCTGGACGAGCAATAATGTACTCTATTCCTTTTTGACGTATTACACTTGCCCAAATGCTTGTGTAAACAAGCCAAAGAGATAGTACATAAAAGATTCCCGAGATTAATGACCATTTTATTATGCTTTTTTCTGATTTAGTCGGGCTTAGTTTGAAAGCTAGGATTAACAGGGAAATTGGGAGGATTATGGATTCTACTACGCTTGGAATTACGCTAAGCGCAAGGGAGTTTACTATACGGTCTATTGGTGAATTTACAAGTATTCGTGCAAAGCCCTGAGCTGTGAAATATGTCGTTGCAACGAGACCTAGCCAATAAATAGCCTCAAAGAGTACCACTATCCTTAGGATTTTGTAAACCGATTTCTTTGAGATTGCTTTCTTGGCAAAGTAGTAAATAACGGACACAAGGGCAATTATGCTGGCTGCAAATCGGAATAGCAGGCAAATAAACGCGTTTATGTCTTCGGCAAAAATTGTAAATCTAAATCCTCCTCCACCGATGCGATTCCATTCACCAATCCACTCTAAGGTAAAGGTTCCATGTAGAGTGAAAAGAAAGTATGCGATTGTAACAAGCAATAAACCCATTTTCAGTGGAGTATAGAACCCTTTAGCAGCCATAGCCCTTCAACTTCCGAACGTTAAGGTTATCGATTGCTATATATTTATACTTAAAGGAGAAGCATCATTTGATAAAATCGCAGAAATTGAATTTTAAACAACCGATTACTCTTAAATAAGATTACTCTGCAATAGTTGTAATGGTTGATTTGGTTGAACTTTGACGAAGGAAAAATTCACTTATTACTATTAACGACTGAGGGAATAGGCGCAATTTTCGTAGGCATTTTCCTGGCTGCTTATCTGGCGGGCATACCAACAACTGCTGTTTACCATTCTGATCCAATAGTTAGAATGTCACTTACTATTACGGGAATAATGTTTCTAATACTAATTCTTCTAACGGTCATTGCTGCTATAATCAAACGTAAATAAGCATGGCTTTAGAAGATGAAATTAGCTGTTGGAACGGCTTTGTTAGAGCTCGTCGTAAAGATGATCGTGAAGCTTTCGGGGAGATGTTGGATATGTGAGGTGGCTACGCTTCAGAGGCAGGTAACGCGACCAACCCGATACTTCGCGCGTGATAAGACTAACACAATTGATTAATACTAAGAATAACCACTAAAACTATCGGTGAAGAAGGTTGGTTCTACAAAAGAAGAATTTTCAGAAACCGGATGAGATTCAGACTCCGCCCAATTTAAAGGTGGAAAACATCACAATCGGTGACATGACAGTATCGAAGCAGACTTATCAACCTGGATGGAAATGGTCACAAGACATTAAATCCATTGTTAAAACTGATTCTTGTCAAGTGCATCATTTTGGGGTCTGGGTTTCAGGTAGGTTGCGTGTGAGGGCGGATGATGGTCAAGAAATCGAGTTCGGTCCCGGAGATGTATCTGATATTCCACCAGGGCATGACGGCTGGGTAGTTGGAACCGAACCTGCAGTCTTCTATGCCTTCATATGTAAAACAACCTCAAAGTGAACTATCGCCCAGTGAAGGTTGAGCATCGCTTTGCTTCAAGTTTTAGTGACTTTGATAGCGCTCACAGGACAAACGCTTTCCGCATCTTCCGCAATAGCCATTTTGTCATCATCAAAACTGCCAGTGGATTTCCCATTACTTGTTCCACCTCTCACTTTCGACTTACCCTCATCATCAGCTTCGAAATGCTCAGAGTCCAACGTATAGCAGGATGCGCACCTTATACAATCTTCCCTGTTAACTTCAATTTGGAACTTCAATAAATAACCCTCGAGATTTAATTACAACTTAGCCATGCCAACTTAAATTTATCCTTTATGGATTTTTCTTGATGCCTAAAGAGGAAAAACGAGTAACTCACTTTTACTCCTCTCTCTACTATGTTGGGCAGTCGTTTCACAGATAATTTAAAAGCAGTTTTTACTCAACTCTTGACTTCCAAACTGGATTAAGTGGTTGTTGTTGGTTAAACTGTTGAGTCTTATAGGATGGCTTTAGAAGGTGAAATTAGCCGTTGGAACGACTTTGTTAGAGCGTTGCGTAAATCTGATCGGGACGCGTTTGATGAGCTTATGGATATTGTGTAGGAGTTTTGCTTCGGCGGGTGGCAATGCAACTAATCCAATACTCTTTGAGCCTTTTGTTTTGAGTATTATTCTTGGTCAGCAAGAGCGGATAAGAAAGCTGGAGAAGAAACTGCAAGCAATCAAACCTAACACAACTACTTATTCGACAGATCAAGAACCTAAAGAGACTGATCCGGCTGAACCGAAAATCACTAGTCCAACGGCGACAAGTGGAGGTGAACAAATACGGTTAAACTAAAAACGAGAATGATTAAGACTGACAACCTTGAAGGGGTGGAAAATGCTGAAAAATATGGGAGAATAGAGCAAACACGTTCTGGCGACTATGATCTGATTTTTCCCACTAAATTAAATGAAGAGATAAAACGCTTTATGGGCAGCAAAGATTTTGAATGGATGTCATAAAAGAAAGCGACCATTCACTAAGGGTAATACTTACTCCTAAGAAATTTAGTGAAACTAAAAGCAAAAAAATCAATTAAACGCCCTTAACCAATAAACCTCTAAAAGTATTCTTTTTTACTGACAAGAAAAAGAGTGATAGATGTAAAATTCAACGGTAAATATCTGAGAAAAAATAGTTAGCAACCGCTCTTTTTGAGGTTAATTTCCTATTCGATGTCTGGGAGTTTCCAGCCTTCTTTTCTTTTGTTGCGGATTATTTCTTTGATTTCGGGAACAGTTTATCGACGCATAAACGCGGTAATCATCGAGAGTAGGTTAGTGAAGGTTGGTTCTTGCCCAGGACAAGTTGAGGGAAAATCAGTACTCTACGAGTTGGACACGGAAGGGAAGAATCTTTAAGGGCGGATGAAAAAACATCGAATTTTTTCTTAAGACAGCTACAGAAGAGGAATTATCAAAATATCTTGACTTATGGTAAACTAGAGAGATTTGCGGAAATGTTTTGTCAGTACAGGCAGGCATTTAGGCAACAGCCATTCCCGATGCCACCCCTACTAAAACAGGCACAAAGTCTCGGTCAAGAACCACTATTTGCTCGATATCTACAAAGAAAGCAGCTACTGGATTGTAGGTTTCAGAGTACGCCAGTTTCATCTCTATAACGTAGCAGTCAGAGAAGCTAAAATCATACGACCCTTCTGCCATTTGATAGCCCGATTGGTTTCTGTAAAAGATCTTCAAATGAGTTGAGTCTTTACGAATGAGAGACCCATCAGGGGCAGAAACGACTATTGTGGTATTGTGCCAAGCTACACCTTGGGGTGCTGGACTTCTGAAGATTCGAAAATCAGACCGCTTAGTGACGTTTGCTTCATAGGTTAACTCTATCCGTTTAGGGTCTCCTTTTCCCTGCATGTTGTCATACCTTGTTTGATAGTAGTCTATGACCTCTGAGTCGATGAAGTTGGCGCTCGTATAAGATAGATATGTTCCTGGATGAAGGTAGGCTTCAGGGTCGCTTGAACCATCAAAACGTTCCAATGAAACAATAGCGGAATAGTTAATAGATTCGGCTGCTAAGAGTGCCGTTTCTTCGTTTTGGTTAACAAAATTTCGGACGATTGATTTCTCGTATTTATGAGAGATTTCTGGATGAATCTGTATCCATACGAATAAAGACATAATAATTGCAGCCACTGCGCACACTGCTATTATGAAGAGTGCTTTTTTATGCACTTCGTACGGACCTCAACCATATCTCAAAGCACTGGTGATATAAAACTTGCTAACTGTTGTTTGAAGGAAATGTGCGATTTTGTTATTGTACTTGTTTTGTCTTGTTGATGTTGTCTATATGTTTGTTTTTGGATAGGTGACGAAGGTAAAAATAGAAGTAAGATAAATGTCTCAGAGAAAAAATATTTGACAAAAACTCTTTTTGAGGTTTATTCCCAAATTTTAGATGTCTGGGAGTTTCCAGCCTTCTTTTCTTTTGTTGCGGATTATTTCTTTGATTTCGGGTACAGTTAAGGCGAATTCTATGTGTCCGCAGTTTTCGCTCTCGTCTAGTTCGCAGTATATTCCTTCGGGTTTAAAGCGGATGTCGGCTATTCGGTGGAGTTGGCGGTCGGTTATTCTTACGCCGTGGACGCCCATGTTGAAGTGATCAAAGCGTGGCAGTGGGGGTTTGTATTTGGTTAAGAGTTCGCGTAGGGCTTCTTTGACGATTTCTGCTCGGCTTTTAAAGCCGTAGGTGCCGATTAATTTGTCCATGGAGGTGACTAGGTCGTTTGGGAGTCGTATGGTTGTGTAGTCGCCTTCGATTGGTTCTTTTTCTATTTTTCTTGGCAATTTTTACCCTTTAGTAATGTATTAGTAACGTGCTTGTTTAATAATTTTTGGCAATTATTCAGTCATAGGGTTGTTATAGATTACTAATTGGTTACAATAAAACCTTAAATTAGCTGTAACTGATATGCCCCAATTAATAATAGGTGAATAAATGACGCACGAATACGTAACCATAAAACTCCCCTACAACATAGTCAACGAAGTCCTCGACCCCCTAGTCGGAACACACGGATACTCAAGCAGAGCTGACGTCCTAAAAGACGCACTACGAAGACTCTCAGAAAAATACCAACTATCAACAAGCTAAGAGGTAAATGTTCTTGGGGAAAAAGCTTACTTTGAATTTTGGTTTCGGCAAGGTTTGCATATCTAAGCACCATGCCCTAAGCATTCTCAAAATTTTTAGACCCCTTCTCCCCAATTCAAAAAGCTTCCCAAACAAGAAAACATCACCTCTAAAGATTGTTTGTTTACCCCATCATTCAATGCGTTATGAAGTAAACAGGGAGGGCGCCACATGATTTCAGTTGACGACCTCAAGCGAAAATTTGCTGTTTTACCCGTTGAGGCCTTGGGGGATTGCATAGCAATTCCTGGTGAGCAGCTTGACCTTGATTGGATTCTAATGTTTCTAGAAGAAGGCTACCGATTTTAAGGTTCACGACTTGATGGGCAACCGTTTGTTTTTGTTCAGGTTAAACCCATGGTAATCGATAGCCCAGATAGGAAGCAGGGAGATCTCAAAAAGGGGGTTTTGAATTAATGGCAGATGGGCAAGGACAAGCTGGTCTTGCCGTTTCTGTAGAGGAATGCGTATTTTACACTAAAGCAGGTTCCAATCCTTGTAAGTCAGAACCAATAGAAGGCTCCATCAGCATCAACACCAACCCCGCTTGCCCACAATGTAAAAGTAAAAAAGTCTGGCGAGACGGAAGTCGATATAACATTTTTGACGACAAAATTCAAAGATGGCTCTGCAAAGAATGTGGACACCGTTTTTCAGATCCAGAAGACGTTCAGAAGGTACGTAGCATGTTTGAACGTGTTGAAATGGTTGATACGAAGTCATTAAAAAGCAAAGACGACATAGTTGCTACCAGCCAAATATGCGTTACGGAGACAAAAAACTTGGTGGCGGAACAACAAACCATAGAAGTTCCGCGAAGAAACGAAGAAAATAGAGGCAAAATCGTTGAACACGCCTTCTGGATGCAAAAAGAAGGCTACGCCGAATCAACCATGAGTCGAAGAATAAGACTCCTTGGAACACTCTTAAACAAAGGCGCCAACCTACAAGACCCCGAATCAGTTAAAGAAACAATCGCCAAACAACAAAACTGGGCAACAAAAACTAAAGAAAGCGCAGTCGAAACCTACGATTGCTTCATTAAAGCCCAAGGAAAAACCTGGAGCAGACCAAAGTACAAAGCCGTCAAGAAACTACCCTTTATTCCAACCGAAGACGAAGTAAACAACTTAATTGCTAGCTGCAACAAAAAAACCGCAACCTTCCTACAGCTACTCAAAGAAACAGGCATGCGCTGCGGCGAAGCTTTCATGCTCCAATGGACCGACTTTGACTTCGAAAACAAAACCGTCAACATAACTCCCGAAAAAGGAAGCGACCCTCGCCAGCTCAGAATATCCAATCGGCTTATCATGATGCTAAACAGCCTACCACACGAAAAAGCTAAACCATTTGAATGCTCCAACCGACACTTTTCACGAACCTTTAGACTTCAAAGAACAAAAATAGCCAACAAACTAAAAAACGACCGCATACTAAAAATCCACTTCCACACACTAAGACACTGGAAAGCAACAATGTAATACGCCAAAACAAAAGACATCCTACACGTCATGAAAATGCTTGGCCACAGAAACATCCAAAATACTCTACTCTACACTCAGCTCATCAGCTTTCAGAACGATGATTTCTTCTCAGCCACTGCTAAAACAGTTCAAGATGCCCAAAAACTAATTGAAGCAGGTTTCGAATACGTCTGCGAATTTAACGAAACTAAAATCTTCAAAAAACGGAAGTAAAAAAATGTTTGAAAAGATTTGCCTCTCAAAAACCATAATTAGACCCTATATAAATAGGGGCCTAGAGAGTTGTGGTGAGGCCGCTGGGATTTGAACCCAGGATCGCATACGCCCCAGGCATGTATCCTGAACCATGCTAGACGACGGCCCCCTCAGGATAGATGCCTAAAGGAACAGAAACCAATTAAAAAACCTATTTCCCTTGAAATCGTAGAGGTGATAAATAAAACGGTAACCGAAGTAAAAAGAAAAACAGCCTGAAAAGAATTAAGTACCCTATTTTCTTAAACAGAAAATTGTTTTCTTCAGGTTTACTTTAAAAAAATGGTCAGTATTTGAAGAAAAAAATGTAAGTTATAGTTTGAGTACTTTAGGAAATTACACTATGCTGGTCGCAGATAGATTGCTATTTGTGCTTTTGACACCTTGAGTTCTAATCCATTTTCAGAGCAGCATGCCACGCCTTTTTTAAGAGCTGAAATAGCTAACGTATTTTTTGGAAGATTATTGAATGCCGGCTTTACTCCAAGTATTGCTTCAGTGGCGTCTTTAGTTAATTCTATTTCAAGATGTGTTACTTTCAATTCTTCCTCTGTGTCAAGGATTATGTCTTTTACTTTACCCAATTTGAAACCGTCTTCAGTAATCACGGTTTTTTCAATTATTTGGCTAAATTTCACTTTTTATATCTCCGAAATAATTTAATCTTCACTAACTAATTAATTTTTTCAGCGCTAAGTATAGCTATACAAATACTAACAACTATACTTCTATTAGAAAAATTGTTGCCTAAAGGTTTTTGACTACATAGCAAAAGATACAAAGATTTAAGATGAGAACGAACCTGAGGAAATGCAACGCAGAAAGACTACGACAAACAACACACCAGCGCGCGCGACAACAACTCAAAGAAATATACTACATTAACTGAAACCAGACAGAAGAGTATGAGCACCTCGGGTAACGTAGAGGAGTATTTCTTTCTTATCCCCAAAAACAAGAAATAAACCAGCTGCCCAGCTTTTTATTAAAATAATGGAGCAGAAACAAAAATCCCTAATATCTAAGGGTAAATACTTATGTGACTTGGGATTTTTAATGTTATTCAGCCGATCAACATGAAACTTCAACCTCCCAATCCTGAACATAAAAGAATGAAACGTGAGAAGAAAACCATAGGGTATATGACAGAGATCTATTGTAGGGGTCACCACGAAACCAAAGATGAGTTATGCGTTGAATGCCAGCAATTTAGAGATTACGCGTTTATGCGTCTTGACAAATGTCCGTTTCAAGACAAAAAGAGCACATGCGGCAAATGCCTAATCCAGTGCTATAGACCTGACATGAAATTGCGTGTTAGAAAGGTTATGCGATATTCAGGTCCTAGACTTCTGCTAGCCCATCCAAGTTTAGCGTTACATCATGCTTTGGATTCACGAAGAAAACCCCCACAATTGGACAAAGCAGCATAGTTTGAAGGCTTATTATGAAAGTCTTCATCATTTATGACTCAAAATATGGAAATACCAAAACGGTTGCAGAGAACATTTTGGAAGGTTTAAAGCAAGTTGAAGGAATTGAAGTTGATATTGGCTACTCTAAAGAATTTGATTTTCAAAGTATAGTCTGCTATGATGCGTTGATAGTAGGTGCACCAAATCATATGGGTAGACCTTCTCGGACTATAAAGAATCTTATTGACAGATTGGCTGAACTTGAATTGAAAGCCAAAAATGTGGCTGTCTTTGGGACTTATTCTGGTCGAAAAAGACTTGTCGATAGAGCAGTGAAAAAACTTGAAATATTATTAGTAAAAAAGTTGCCTAATCAAAAACTTCTTTCCCCAAGTCTATCTGTAAGAGTAAAAGGGGTAACAGGTCCTGTTGTGGAGGGAGAATTGACTAAAAGCAAAGAATTCGGCAACAGAATAGCAAACCAACTAAAGCTCTGAAGCCTTGCCTTGCAAAACTCTATTTTTGGTAGTTTGCATTTTACACACAAACTTTCGACGACTCATCTTCACTGAAATAAAGAGCCGCCCTAGCAGGAATAACAAAGAGATTTTGCCCAACCAAATTCGCGATCAAAGCTGGTAAAGCAATTGGTCCCAATACAAGTTCTCCAATTACAATTGCCAATGTAGAATTCTTATGACTACTAACAACGCTCAACGCAATTGCATTAGAACGCCCAAACCGCTTGCCAGAAAAGTATGCCACAACAAAAGTGGCGCTAAGAATTAACAAAATAAAGAAAAGAAGAAACATAAATTCAACTGGACTTTCCTCTACAAAAATAGCCCCAGGTGCAACCGCTCCCCAAATAAGGAATAATACAAGTGTCTGCTGGATGGGGGGGCTCCGAATAACGATTTTTTGAATTTTATGCGAAAGAAGTTTTCTAAAAGCCTGAGCGGCAACTAAAGGTACCACCAAAATAAAGAATAGATTAGTAAAAATTGCAACCGAGTCAATTTGGGTTATAGTCTGCGTAACTAGCAGAATCGTAATTGGAATAGTTACAAGAGCCAAAATATTTGTCACCATACTTATGATGAGAGCTAAAGGTGTATGACCACGGAAAACATCACACCAAAAAACAGATGAAATTGCAGCAGGTGAACCGAATGCAATTACTAATGCAGCATACTCCACTGGCTTGAAAAAAGGTATCCCAACAACTGAAAATATCGGAGGCAACAAAAAGACCAAACCTAAGGCAAGAAAAATAATTTTATAGTTTCTTAGTGAATTTACAAATTCTCTTGGCTTAATATTTAGTGCAACAAAAAACATAATTAAAGCAAGAAATATCGAAGTGTAGGGGTGCCAAAGTAATCCTATTCCCGGAAGCAGCAACCCTAAACTTACAGCAATTAAAGCTACAATTATGGAAGAGAATTTTCTGATGAAGCTTTTGTAGTCCAATTTCTATTGCCAACCAAATAAGTCCTGTTTTGTCTTAAAAAGGTAAGTGAGTCTATTGTAGTGAATCCCATAGATCAGCGACTTGTTTATCTATCTTTGATTGCTGAAAATGTTTAATGTTTGAGTATGCTTCATTTGTTTTTTTGCAGAGTTCATCGTATCTTTTCATTAAAGCTCTCATATCTGATGACCAATTCAAGCTATCTGGATAATAAGGCACTGGATTAGTCGAGTATGGACTAACATTTTTATTATTCCAAACCGAAACTTCGTCACCATAACTTCCTGCCTTGGTGGCAACATTGTAACCATATTCTTCTAAAAGAACACCTAATTTTCCCAGTCCCTTTCGAATTGGCTGATTAATAATCTCAGGATACTTACTTCCATATTGCGAATAAGCAAAAAAATAATTGTCTCCATTCTTTGACGGTGATTGCCACCACAAAGAATCGGTGGACAGAAACTCATTAACATATTTCTCCATATTGTCCGTAAGTTCTTTTAGCTTTACTTTTAATTGAGCTAATTGGTCTTTGCTCAAACCTAAAGTATTTTCAGAACCGCTAATCACATAATGTCTTGCAGTTGAATTGTACCAATTAACAAAAAAAGTACCAGTAGCCTTCATGAATAGCTGACGAACTGTTCGCATTTCTATTTTGTATTTCTCTAATTTTTCCTGTTCATTAGATATTGCTACGTCAATGTTATCGTTCGCTTTTCAAAGCCTCTTTTAGATTTAAATTTAAAAAAGAAAAGAGATTAGTAGTCTAAAATTTTGACTACTGCATCATTTTCAACTTCGTGTGCTAATGGAATGCCCGTAACTTTGGTAGCTATCTCACTGAGGCTCATTAAATCTCCTCGAGCAAGCAAATCAAGCTTCCATTTCCTATTGCCAGCCATTAATTGTTTTAATCCAACGCCAACTCTGTCCGTTAAGTAGGTATAAACGCCAATGCTTTCCAAAGGAATTTCATCAAAGCTTTTACCATACTTCGCTTTCAGTTCTGGAGCAGCAATGAAGAATTTTTCAGGAGTTGCACCAAATTTATCTACGAAACTCTTGGGTAATTTACCTTCTTGAGCTAATTGTTTGAAGTAGTTTGCTTTCATTGCTGCGGTGATAGGAGAGCGTCCCATCAAGACTGCTTTTACAAGTGGCCCTTGACCGAAGTTACTCAAAGCGATTGTTTTAAATATTGATGTCTCTTCGATGAATCCGCCTGCCATTACAAGGTCTGGAACATGTTTGCCTTTTTTCTTAAGAATTTGGGCACACTGTAAAACTAAGGCTTGAAGGTATAATGTTGGAATGCTCATTTCATCCATCATTGGCACTGGACTCATACCTGTTCCACCGCCTGCACCGTCAAAGCTCAAGGCATCAATTTTAGCTTCTGAGGCAAACTTCATCGTGTAAGCCACTGCTGAAGGTCGATAAGCGCCTGTTTTTAGAAAAACTCTCTTGGCGCCTTGTTCACGCAGCCATTCAATATCTTCAATAAACGATTTCTCTTTTGGGATACCGACTCTACTGTGCCGCTCAAAAGTTTGGAACACTCCAGCTTTGAATGCTTCCTGAACAACCAAGTCTTCTGGATCAGGAATAACTATGTATCCACGTTTCTTAAGCAGAATTGCTTTTTCGATACTTTTGAGGCGTACTTCGCCGCCAATGGCCTTTGCTCCTTGCCCCCATTTGCGTTCGATAATGTTTACTTCTAGTTTAGAGAGAGCGTATGCATCTATACCTAATCTTTGATCTTCAACGTTTGTTTGGATGATGACATCGCCATATTTTTTGTCCCAGAACTTTCTAAAGGAATCCACTCTTCGTTTAAGTTCGGGTGAATGAGTAACTTTTCCATTTGTTAATTCCGACTGAACATCCATACCGGCAATGTTTTCTCCAATAGTTACAGATACACCTGATAGAGCTGCACCTATTGCGAGACCATCCCAATTGACACGTGCAACTTCTGTTGATCCGAAAGCACCTGTAAGTATTGGAAGTTTAAGAGGCATTCCGCCTACAACTGTTTTCAAGTTTGCGTTAGGAAAAATGGCTGCTTCTGATGTTTCTGCAATGCCTTGTGCATCAAGTAATCCTGCTTGTATGCTAAAGTGTGACCAGTCTAGGCCAAAGTTTTTGAGGGCTCCTGCAGTGCTGGTTCCGAATTGTGCTGGCTCTGGGTAAAGTGCTTCTCGTCCTCTGAATGCTGAGAGGCTGATTTCGCATAAAACTGGGCAATCGTGGATGCATATTGGACACATGCCGCTGATTGTGCTTGTGTCCTTTACTCGGGTGTTTGTTCCAACGGTTGATTTTCCATTTAGATATGAACCATTTGTATGTACTCTTTCGCTCAATTTTCATCATCCAAATTACTTATTCCTTAAGTTAAAAAAATATTATCTATTTAATGTTATTGAACAGATTTATGCTAGAAAAAATGACGATAAGTATAGAATAATTGAAAATAGTTTCAAAATTAAGTGTAATAAAAAACAAATATTTGCATAAAAAGAAACGAGACTAAAATGAGTATTTAAAAATTCGAATTTTTCACATCTATTTTTAAATCAAAACGCGAGGCT
Source organism: Candidatus Bathyarchaeota archaeon (assembly GCA_963804785.1). Lineage (GTDB taxonomy): Archaea > Thermoproteota > Bathyarchaeia > Bathyarchaeales > Bathycorpusculaceae > Bathycorpusculum. Next base: position 420,893 of record CAWDRR010000004.1, on the reverse strand, counting down.
ATTGATTAGCCAATTCCTCATACCAAACTCTGAAAAATAAAATGAATACCCTCTAAACAAGGTTTCTTATTTAGAAACCAAAAAAAGTCCAACTTCGCCAAACAGATTCGGTAAAAATTTAACTTTTCTATTCTTTGAAACAAAGACTGAACTCTCTACGGTAATGAGGTTTTTTCTGCAGTATTCTTTAAAATCTGCGATACTTAGAAAATGCAGGTTAGGGGTATCATACCATTCGTAGGGCAATGAAGCGCTTACTGGAACTCTTCCATGGAAGAAAATTTGGAAGCGATCAATGATGTAGCAGAAGTTCGGGAAGCCAATTATGACTTTTTTGCCAACTCGCAAAGCTTCTTTTATGGCAAAATCCGGCTTCTTGACCTGCTGTAAAGTCTGGTTCAAAATGACGTAGTCGAAGCTTTTTTCGGCGTAGTCTGTTAAGCCTGTGTCGATGTCTTGTTGAAACACGCTTAAGCCAGCTGCAACACAGTTGCTGATGGCTTGCTCACTAAGCTCAACTCCTTGAGCACGCACTTGCTTATTCCTTACTAACAAAGAAAGAAGTTCACCATCGCCGCAACCCAAATCCAAGACTGACGCTCCGCTATTAATCCAACTTGAAATGACCTTCTGTTCTATCTCATGGGTTTCTTTGGTCATGTTTGCTTGCCGTTCCCCTTTGCGGTTTCTACAGATTTCAAGAAGTCTCCAATGAGTTTTGTTTCTTGTTCAGTCTCCAGAAGAAAAGAGTCATGTCCATAAGTGCTGTTTAATTCGCAGTAGCTTGCATCTACACCTGCCAATTTGCATGCTTTTACGATTTCTTGGCTTTGGTATGATGGGTAGAGCCAGTCAGATTTGAAAGATAGGACCAACACTTTTGCCTTTAGACCTCTAAAGATACTACCTAAATGGTGACCATTAAGTAGTGTAAAATTGTCTATTGCTTTTGTAAGGTAGAGATAACTGTTGGCATCGAATCGTTTGACGAAGTTATCTCCGCGATAACGCAAATAGCCTTCGACTTCGAAGTCTGCGCTAAATTTGAATGATTCTTTGTTGGCTTTAGTTTTTCTTCCAAATTTTTCAGTCATAGATGTGTCGCTCATGTAGGTTATGTGTCCAATCATTCTTGCTATGGCTAATCCTTTTGATGGTAGATTTGAATTGTAGTAGTTGCCGTTTTTCCATTCAGAATCCGACATTATTGCTTGCCTTCCGACTTCGTTAAAAGCTATTTGCTGTGGTGTATGTTTAAGGCAGGTTGCAATTGGAATTGCTGAATATATCTTGTCTGGGTAGGAAAACATCCACTGCAACACTTGCATTCCACCCATTGAGCCACCGACTACAGAGAGAAGCTTGTCAATGCCTAAGTGCTCGATAAGTCTTTCTTGGGCTTCAACCATATCGCTAATGTTGATTAAAGGGAAAGTTAGACCAAAGGGTTTTTCGGTTTTTAGGTTTATTGAAGATGGACCAGTTGACCCCTTGCAACCTCCTATGACGTTGCTGCATATGACAAAGTACTTGTTTGTGTCAATGCCTCTACCGGGTCCAATAAGGTTCTCCCACCAACCGTCTGGTCCAGCAACATGAGCGTCGCCCGTAAGTGCATGGGCAATAAGAACGGCATTTGATTTTTCAGCGTTGAGTTCGCCGAAAGTTTCATAACAAAGCGTTACTGGACCTAACTTTTCTTCCGACTCCAATGTTAACTCGCTGGGTGGAAATGCAAAAGTATAGCATTGCGTTTTGTTGGGTTGTTGATTTGTTATAAGCTACCTATCCTCCATAAAATTCAGGGTGTTATGGTTTAGCTGATTCCTTTAACGCTTGATCTATGTCGGAGATAATGTCTTCGGGATCTTCTATACCTATAGAGAGCCGAATAAAATCAGGTGTTACTCCAGTTGCAGCTTGCTCTTGAGGAGTCAACTGTTGATGTGTGGTAGATGCTGGGTGAATAACCAAGCTTTTTGCGTCGCCGATGTTTGCAAGGTGCGAGAGCAACTTTACGGATTCAATGAATTTTTTGCCTGATTCTAAACCGCCTTTTATACCAAAGCCTACTAATCCGCCGTAGTTGGTCTTGAGGTATTTTGCCGCTATTTTGTAGTTGGAATTGTCGGGTAATCCTGGATAGTTCACCCAGTTGACTAAGGGATGATGCTTTAGGAATTTAGCGACTTTAAACGCGTTTTCTGAGTGTCTTCGTTGTCTTAAGGGCAAATCTTCTAGTCCTTGGAGAAAGAGAAAAGAGTTGAATGGACTTAATGTTGGTCCTAGGTCGCGTAATAGTTGAACTCGAGCTTTGAAAATGAATGCGACGTTTCCTAATCCAGGGAAATTGCTGAAGGCATCCCAGTATTTTATACCGTGGTAGCTTGGGTCTGGCTCGGTAAATTCTGGAAATTTGCCGTTGTTCCATTTGAAATTGCCAGAATCAACAATTATTCCGCCGATACTAGTGCCATGTCCTCCTATGTATTTTGTAGCTGAAGTAACTAAGATATCTGCCCCATAATCTATCGGTTTTACTAAACCTACACCAACCGTGTTATCTACAACGAATGGAATTCCAGCTTCATGGGCTATTTTTGAGATAGCTTCAAAGTCAGGTACGTCAAGTTTAGGGTTGCCGATGGTTTCAGCGTAAATTGCACGAGTTTTGGATGTTATGGCTTTTTTGAATTCGCTTGGTTTCTGAGAGTCGACAAATGTTGCTTTTCTCGCTAGTTTGGGAAATGTGTAGTGAAGAAGGCTGTAGGTGCCTCCATAAAGATTGTTTGCCGCAACTATTTCATCGCTCACTTGGGTTATTGTGAGTAGTGCCAGAGATATCGCTGCTTGACCCGATGCAACTGCCAATGCACCTGTTCCACCTTCGATGGCTGCAACTCTTTTTTCGAAAACATCAGTTGTTGGATTCATCATTCTTGTATAAATGTTACCTAATTCTTTTAGAGCAAACAGGTTTGCAGCATGCTCTGTACTTTTGAAAACGTATGAACTTGTTTGATAGATGGGAACTGCCCTTGATCCTGTTGTTGGATCAGGAGTTTCTTGTCCTGCGTGAAGGGCGATTGTGTCTATTTTCTTATTTGACATTTTGGAACCTCTATTTTCCTAGTTGAAACAGAATACGCATAACGGCGTTATATGGATTCTTGCAAGAAATATTCCAAAAAGAATATTAGCAATCCTAACTCACTACACAACCATGTTCCCCACACTGCAAGAAATAGCTAAACGCCGACGACAACTAGGCTTAAAACAAACAGAACTAGCCAAAGCCGCAGGTGTTAGCCAATCACTAATAGCCAAACTCGAAGCAGGAACCATCGACTCATCCTACACTAAAGTCAAAGCCATATTCGACGTACTCGAACACCTAGAATTCAAAACAAAAGTTCAAGCAGAAAAAATAAGCCACAACGAAGTTGTATCAGTCCAAAAAAGCGATTCAGTCTCCAAAGTCGTCAATATGATGAAGGAGTATGGATATTCGCAGATTCCAGTTTTTGAAGGCAAACAATCCGTTGGAAGTGTATCAGAAAAAGCTATTTTACGTCAGATCTTGGCCGGAAAAGCTTTGGAGGAAATTTCAAGGATACCAACTGGAGAAATAATGGAAGATCCTTTCCCTCAAATAAATGAGGATGCACCTTTGACTTTGATCACTAGTCTCTTGCAGACTTATTCAGCTGTTCTGGTTTCTAGAAAAGGCACAGTTATAGGTATAATTGCGAAGGCAGATTTGCTTCGAATGCTCTAAAGCTTCTCGTCAAAATATAGAGTAGAAGGTCCCCTCAGAGTAGATCCATTATTTGAGTTTAAATATAGTATTCAGGTTGAGGCACTTTTAATGTCATATCATCCGGTTTACAAAATGTTGCACATAACTTACAAAAGTCAAATGTAATAGCCTTTGCTCCAATTTCTTTGTTTGCAAGTTTCAGGGCAGTTTCAGCCGCCATTTCCTGAATTTTGGGCAAATATTGTTCGACGTGTTCTATGCCCTTGAATGCACGTTTAGAACTCAAATATTGGCTTACGGCAGCTTGGGTGGTGCCGAGTTTTTTTGCGGCTTGCGTTTGCGAGAAACTGTATTTTTCTACGAGTTCTTTGGCAAGCATTGCTCTAAATATTGGCAAAACGTATTTGCCTATTATTTCGCATTGAGGATCCATGTTAATCGCATTGTCTATAACACGTTTATATTAATAAGAATATAACCCTTCAGTTGCTACTTTAATCTTCAAACCATCGACATCTTGAAAAGATAAGCATCAAAATGACACTAAGGTAGATCTATTTATCCAAAGAAACGCTAAAATGTATTGGTGATTCTTTGAGTTCAAGCTACGATAAAGCACCTTTTGCAATTAATCGTTCTACCCTACACAAAAGTCACTTGAATTAAAAAAAGATCCAAGACAACCAATCTATTCTTAACTTCTAATTCAACCAGAAATTAATGCTCAGTTAGAACTCCGACAATTTTCATTCGTTCTAAGATCTCACTACCATGAGGTGCAATCTCCATTGATTCAGTCAAGTCCTGCCCTGCTGTATGCCCCAAGTGATCACCTTCAGCCCACTCGATAGAGTCAGTAACATCGTAAATTTTACCCGAGTAGCCAATGTATGCGAGTTTACCGTTTTTTCCGTCAAACTGGCTAAGTTCATCGAGGCTAAATTTTTTGAGTTCTTCCAAATTATTCACTTTCCATGGGTTCCATAACGTGCGACTGCAAATATCTCTTTTCTTTTACTGGAGAATAATTTCAATTTCGTTTTTTTGTGAATTTTTGATAGCTAAGAATAAATCAGTGATCTAATCGCCGGCAGAAAAAACTTGAACAATGTAGAAATTAGTTTATCCTTTCCCTATAGAGCATAAAATTTAACTATTAAAAGTTGATTTTGAACTAGCATATTATCAGCCAATTCTACCAATAATAATCGAGTTGAATTATTTGGAAAAAAAAGAAACTTCAAAGGTAAACAATGATTCGAAAATACGGGTTCTAAAAAATGGTCCTTACTTGGCTTCCGGAGGAGTTACTTTAAGAAAAATGACTATTCAATGCGATTGCCAAGGCGTTCCAGTTAAATGGCTGATCGGCCAAAAACTGAAAACTTCAGACAGTTACGCCTTGTGTCGATGTGGACAATCCAACAACAAACCATTCTGTGATGGAACCCATGTGAAGGTGAATTTTGACGGAACAGAAGTAAGCGATAATGATCCGTTTGATAAATTAGCAAAAATTATTGACGGCCCAATATTAGAGTTGAAAGATGCTGAAATCTTATGTGCATCTGCACGTTTTTGTCATCGTGGAGGTGACATCTGGTCTCAAATTTTACAATCAAACGATCCCAAACTAAAACAAAACATCATTCGCAATGTCTGTGACTGCCCCTCAGGTCGGCTAGTAGTAATAGATAAAGGGACTGGGAAAATAATTGAACCTGAACTTGAGAAATCAATTGGTTTTATTGAAGACCCGGGAATTGGAGTTGATGGACCAATTTGGGTTCGAGGCGGAATCCCAGTATACTCTGCTGAAGGGATCCCCTATGAGGTTAGGAACCGCGTGACTTTATGTCGTTGCGGAAAATCAACTATCAAACCGTTTTGTGATAGCAGCCATTATCCTGAAGAAGATAGAGAGGTGATTAAGAATGAGCAAGAATGAAAATCGCAAAAACGAACAAGCTAAAAACGACGTTGAAAACGATTTGAAGTCCAAAGAAAAAGCGTTTGTTCTATTTTACGCATCATGGTGTCCATTCTCACTGCGTTTTTTGCCTATTTTTGAAGAATATGCTAAAAGCAACCCGCAAGAATGTATGAGTGTAGTGATAGATGATAAGCCTGATTTATGCGAAAAATACGCGATTGACTACTTTCCATCTGTTCTGCTTTTCAAAAATGGAAGTGTAGAAAAGAGACTTGATGCCACTCCAGGAGTAGGGTTAACCAAAAAACAGCTTCATGATCTTATAGTTAATCCTTGAGTTCTTTTTTCCTATTTTTCGTGCAGAAATTAACAATCTTATTTCTTTATTGTTTAAGACTAATTTTCAGTTGGTTCAGGTAAATGGGTATCTTGCTGTATATGATGTTGCTAATTGAGTTTTGGATGTTTTTAGATCATAATTTTCGCTTGCGCCCACTTTATCATTTTTTCCTTTTCTTGCTTTGGTTTGCCCATGTGAAAAATCTTAAAAATCAAAGGTCAGCAAAAGTTGTTACTGTTTTGGCAAAATTTGTTGATAGTCAGCGTTTACTGCTCCGTATTTGTTTAGAAGAATGTAATTTATTTTGCGCCAGTCTTCACTTATCGATGACCACATTGGACCGTCAATGACACTTTTCGTAACGTATTCATTTAGTGCTTTTTCACGCTTTATGATTCTTTTTCTCCAATCTACATTGATTAAACCTGAACGTCTAAGGTATTGAAGGTTTTTTGCTATCTGATTTGATTTGATAGGATAGTTTATCTCAGAATTCAAATCTTCAGTTAATGATTTAATTGTGAATTCATCTTCAACTCGTAGACTTATTGTTGCCATCATATCCTGCATTAGTTTTGCTGATCTTGCAACGTAGAGAGCTCTCTTAGGCACTAAGGTCTGCTCAAGGCGATATGCATGACGATTATAGAACCAGTTCTTAACGAGTTCAGCTAGCGCTAAGTAGGCTCCAAGCAGTAGCAGCAACATTAAGAAGAATAATGGAGGAGGGGCAACGAATCCAAATACTTTGCCAAGGGGCGTAAAGGGCATTAGTAAAGCGAAAGCAAGGATGGCTATAGCACTAATTACTAAGTATTTGCTAGGTTTGCTCTTCCAGAAGGGCTTTCGACGCGTTCTAATTACGAAAACCACGAGGATTTGTGAGCATAGAGATTCAATAAACCAAGCTGTCTGGAACAAAGAAACGTCATGAATAGTGTAACCTATCAGGGGGATGTTAAATACCATCAACATTATCAAGAACGTTAAGAAGTCAAAGAGAGAACTGACAGGACCCATATACAGCATAAATCTTTTAATATAGCTAATATCCCATCGTTTTGGTCTTTCAACATATTCATCATCAACGTGGTCCGTTGTAATTGTGGACTGGGAAACGTCATAGAGAAGATTGTTTAAGAGAATTTGAACCGGAAGCATAGGTAGGAAAGTCAAGAATATAGCGGCACCTGCTACACTGAACATGTTGCCAAAGTTGGAGCTGACGCCCAGCATTACATATTTCATGGTGTTGCCGAAAGTCTTACGCCCTTCAAAAACACCTTCCGCCAAAACAGTTAAGTCATTTTTAGAGAGTATAATATCTGCGGATTCTCTTGCCACATCTACAGCGTTGTTAACTGAGATTCCGACGTCGCTGGTTTTCAATGAAGGTGCATCGTTGATACCATCACCCATATAACCGACGACATGACCGTTTCTCTTTAACACAATAATTATGCGATCTTTTTGGATAGGGTTAACGCGGCAGAAAACATTCGATTCTTCAACAACCGCAGTCAACGCTTCATCGGACAAATTAATTATATCGTTTCCAAGCGCTACACCCTTTATTTCAAAACCCAGTTCCTCACAGACTTTTCTTGTAACCAATTCGTTGTCGCCTGTTAGAACTTTAAGTTCAATTCCTGCTTTGGTAAGCATTTGAAGCGATTGCTTGGCAGTTTCTTTAGGAGGATCAAGGAATGCTACAAAACCCAGAAACACCATATCATTTTCATCATTAATTGAATAAACAGCTTTGTACTCTTTGATTAGTTTGTACGCAATTCCTAAAACTCTCAGACCATCAGCACTGTAATCATGATATTTCTGCTCAATTTTCTTTCGTGTTTCTTCAGTAAGGTCCGCAACTCCTCTTCGTAACTCAAAATATGAGCAGACTTTAATAATTTCTTCAGGAGCACCCTTAGCTATAAAAAATCGTAATCCTTCTCGTTCAACGACCACTGAAACACGTCTGCGGATAAAATCAAAGGGCACCTCATCTATTTTCTGTATTTTTGACGTATCAATTTCTTTATGTTTAAGAATAGCTTCGTCAAGAGGACTCTTTAATCCAGTTTGGAAGTTACTGTTGAGAAATGAGTAAAGGAATACTTTTTCATCTTCTGTTCCTTCCACATCCACGTTCAGTATGAGTTTTATTCGGTTTTCTGTGAGGGTCCCCGTTTTATCGGTGCACAACACGTTCATGCTGCCAAAATTCTCAATTGCGGATAGACGTTTTACAATAACGCCTTTCTTGGACATGGCTATAGCTCCTCTGGATAGGTTGATTGTGATTATCATGGGTAAAAGTTCAGGCGTTAGGCCTACTGCTAACGCGACAGCAAATAGCAAGGCAGTCACAACGCCGTTAGTTGTTGGGTTACGCAGGGAAATTATTAAGAAGACAAAGATAACCAAGAGGAAGGTTACTTGCATTATTAGAAAACCGAAACTCTTGATACCTCGTTCAAATTCGGTTTCAGGCGCTTTCTCAATGAGTTTTTTAGCGATTTTCCCATATTCAGTTGCGCTACCAGTTCTAACGACCAAAGCGGTTGCCGTTCCACTTACCACAGAGGTACCCATGAAACAAAAATTGCTCCACTCAGTAATCGAACCTTCCTTACTTTTTACGGTGATAGCGATTTTCTCTACTGGAAAAGATTCACCTGTTAAAGAAGACTGATTAATGAACAAATCTTTGGCGGTTATGACTCTTGAGTCAGCTGGCACAATGTCGCCGGCTGAAAGATAAATTATGTCTCCAGGGACTATTTCGGGTAATGGTATTTCTTGTTTAACATCATTTCTAAGTACAGTTGCGGTAGTGGTGACTTTTTGTTTTAGAAGTTGTGCTGCTTTTTCAGCTTTGGATTCTTGGTAATAGTCAAGTATTACGCTAACGAAAATTATGGTTAAAATAATTACGGTATTGGCGTATTCGCCAAACACTCCAGTAATTATTCCTGCAATTAACAAAATTATAACTAATGGACTTTTGAAGTGCAAAAGAAACTCTTTGATGGCATTGTGCTTATGTTCCCGTGCAAGTTCGTTTTTACCATAAACGTCTATACGCTCCACGGCTTGTTCAGTGCTCAGCCCTTGAGTAGATGCTTTCAAACGTACCAAGAGTTCTTCAATAGGAAGATGCACCATGTCTTCAGCGGTCAAAAAAGTCTGCATAGTAGCAACTGAATTATCGTTTATACTGTTGCCGTTTTGCAGTGCTTTCGCCATAAGCTTGACGCCTTAAACCGTAAAAGAGTAATATAATGGTCTTAAAGGGGTTTCTCAAAAATCGGATAAAAAAATCCTAAAAAGAGGGATTTGTTTAAGCTTATTTCCATTTAGTGAGGATTTCTTCTCTTTGGAAAGTTGCTTTGCTCAAGTAAAATAATGCAATATCAGCGATTGCCAATGCAGCTGAAACAACAATCGCCAGTAATGTTGATATTGATGCGCTTGTTGAGGCAAAAATCACTACGAAAACTAACGGCAACACGACCAAACCACCTAACTGCTGCGCAGCGCGTATGTCATTTACTTTTGAAGATACAATTATGTTGGCTTCTACACTCATTATACAAGCTAATGGTGCGATTGCTCCGATAACTAAAAGCCAATAAGGGTTAGGGATCAAGAAGGTGCCTACTTGAGGAGTAGTTATTGACCAAACATCCATAATTATTGCTGATATTACAGCGCCTATGTAAGTTACAGCCATGCAGGGAATGAAAGCCGCTAAGCTTTTGCCAAGCAACAATTCTCCATCAGTTGTGGGAGTTGCAAGTAAAGGTTCAAGGCTTTTCTCGATTTTTTCTCCTACAAAACTGTAAGAAGCAATGATTGAAGGGAGAATTGCTGGGATGAGAACAAAGTACATTGTTGATAAGCTAACAATTTGATTTACTGCAGCTAATACTTGTTCATTTGTTAATGTTGCCGAACTAATTTGCGTGTTTATAGCAAAAATGAAAATTATTGGTAAAACTACGCCCATAAGGATTGGCATAGCAATTAGCGAGTATAGTACGTACTTGTTTTTCTTAAAGACACTAAGGTCTTTTTTTGTCACTATCCATGATTTCCAAAGTCTCATTTGGCAGAAGCCTCCCGAATAAGTTTCAAGTAAACATCCTCAAGCGTAGAACGCAATTCAGTAACATACTGGATGGAGCCACCTGCTCCAACAATTGCTTTTACAACTTCAGGGTTATCTTTTTCAGGATCATCCATATCAAGAATTAGCTTATTATCACTGACGCGAACATTTTTAATAGAAGCCAATCCTTCAACTGCCGCCGTAATTGAACTCGTAACATTTTGCAAATGGACTATTGTTTTGCGATTGTAGAGACTGCGCTCTAAGTTTTTAGGCGAATCAACCGCAATTAACTTTGTTTTCAGGATAGCAATTCTGTCACAGAGCCTTTCTGCCTCATTTAAATTGTGAGTATTTAGAAAAATCGTTCGCTTCCCTTTCTTAAGCTCCAAAATAAAATCTCGCACTGTTTTTGAAGCTTCAGGATCAAGATTTGCAGTGGGTTCATCTAAAAACAATACTTGTGGATTATGAATCAGAGCGCGGGCAATTGCAATTTTCTGTTTGGTACCTTTACTAAAAGTGCCAACTGCATCTTCCCTTCGCTCCCAAATACCAAGTAAAGTTAGAAGATGCTCAATGTTTTCCCTTCGCTTGCTTTCTGGAACTTCATAGAGTTGCCCATAAAAATCAAGATTTTGATAAGCACTTAAACTATCATACAATCCAACGTTTTCAGGTAGGAACCCGACCATTTGCCTTATTTTTAGGCAATTTGCTTCGTTGTCGACGTTGTAGTTGCCTATTCTGGCTTCACCACTTGTTTTTCCGATTAAACAGCAAAGCATACGTACAGTAGTAGTTTTTCCTGCACCGTTTGGCCCAAGAAAACCGAAAACTTCCCCCTCTTCAACATGTAAAGTAACGTTGTCAACGGCTGTTAGATTGCCGAATTTTCGAGTAAGATTTTGGAGGTCAATCATAACCCGTACCATCCAGTGCTTTTGACTTAGGTTCTTTCGTACCTAGATTCTTCTATGCGTTTCTTTTCTTGTTCTTCCTCAGTTATCTCTGAAGCGGCTACCTGGGGCTGTTTTTCCTCAGATGGCCAAGTAATTGGGTCTTTCACTGATGAATAAATGTTTAGCCAACTTCTTTTTCCGCAGGCCGGGCATTTAACGTAATGTAATGGGCCAATATGCGGTGATAAAACTGCTCCTCCTAGTCCTTGTTCAAAGACATTGCAGCATTTTTTACATTTTACTCTAGTCATGCTTATCGAGCGTTGAATTGTTATTTGTAGATTAAAATCTTTGTTATTCAAAGCTCAATTTTTGCTTGAATATACATTGAAAAGGATAAAGGCAAATTCCTGAATTAGACATCGAGTAAGCGAAGATGACCTGAAATGTTCGAGCACAACCATTAAAAACTTCTACCTACAAAGCTGTTTCTCAAGCGTTTAGCCAAATTTGCATTGATATCTCTGAGTTTAGTGATTGTTTCTTTGCTAATTGGCATGGTTGACCACTATTTTTTTTGAAAGTTTTTTTCGGGTTTACTCATTTCTCAACGCTGCCATGTTAATGGGTGGAATGGCCCTGTCGGAACGTTACAGACGGATGCAGGATAATTGTTCGCAGGAATATACGCATTATGTTGCGAACTATTCGAGTTAGTAGCCATCGGAATTTTTGCTGCTCTAATCTTACACAGGTTCCTACATCATTTATATTTAGAAAGTTCAAATTCTTTCTAAAAGTAACATAGAAATTGGTTAATCTTTTTTAGAAGCTTCTGATTGATTTTTTGTATGACAAATGCTATGTTTTGGGGCAGGAAAATACTTTCCAACGGTTTAACTGTGCTACTATTTCCCCGTGAATCGGCTAACACAACGCAACTATCAATCGCTGTTGAGTATGGGTCAAATCAAGAACCCAAAGAAATCGCTGGGGTTGCCCATTTCCTTGAGCATATGCTCGCAGGAGGGTCCCAAAAAAGAATAGAGTTATCTCGAAGCATAGAGAATTCTGGTGGAATTCTGGATTTCTATACTGATCACGAGCATATGATGAGTATGATGGATGTTTTGCCGGGAAAATTAGTCGAAGCGTCTTTTATTATTTCAGAATTGCTTTTTAGCTCTGATTTTGAGGAAGAAAAATTTTGTCAAGAACGAAAAATAATCCTCAACGAATTAGCCGAAGCTTTAGATGATCCTACAGAGAGAATTGAAGAATTACTTCTGAAAAGTTTGTTTAAAAACCATCCAGTGAATCGTCCAGTCGGAGGCTTTCCAAAAAAGGTTAAACGATTAACTTTGGATCAATTGATTAATGCGCATCGAATAAATTATACCACCCAGAACATGATATTGATTTTGACTGGTAATTTCTCAGAAGAAGACGCAGCGTTGGTCCTTAAAAATTTCAAGGAAAGAAGCTTTGAGAATCCGTTGCCAAGAAAGGTATTTCCTGCTGAAACAGCTAAGCCTACGCCGTTGGTTGTTGAAGAAAAATCTGGAATAGCGCAAACATACTTGAGTATGGGTGCCCGAACAGTTTGTTCAAGTCACCATGATGCACCTACATTAGACTTAATGAGCGCCTTGCTTAGCGGCGGAACTAGTTCACGACTATTTATTGAGCTTCGTGAAAAACATGCATTAACCTATGACGTTAACTCAGATCATAACAAGGGAGTGGATTTCGGCTATTTCAGCATCAATTGTGCTGTGAAGGATAAAAATTTAGCAAAAGCTAAACGGGTAATTCTTAAGGAATTGACGAAGTTGGGGACAGAAAAAGTTCCCGTTGATGAACTTGAAAAAACCAAGAATTTAATTGTAGGAGCTAGTCTTAGAGGAATGGATGACCCGCAGGATTGCTCAGAAATTCTTGCTTATATGGAAATGCAATTTAAGAATGAAAACGCATTGGTTAACCATGTTGCAGAAATCAAAGTCGTTTCAAGCGAGAACATATTAGAAGTAGCGAATAAATACCTTCAAGAAGATTTGTTGACAACAGTCGTTCTAAAACCAAAACAATCAACCTGATTCATAAGAAGATTATTGTAAAAACGAGTTGAAATCTTGTTGTTACTGCTTGAGACAACAACTTCCTATATAGCATTATCAAAACTACTATATATGTTGATTTATGATAACATGGCATAAAGTTAATTGCCCAAAATGTGGAAAGGAATTGTCTAAACCAGACAAAAAATTAGAGAATACTGTTTTTTTCGTTGCACGTTTTACATGTGATTGCTGTGGCACAACCGTAAAATACGCAACGGAATTTTAGCCTTTTAACAAGCTTATTCAATATTTGTTTTATCACTTGCTGAACGAATAAATAGATGGGAGACAGTCAATCTTGAGCGCTATCATTTAGGAGAGTATTTCCTATACAAATTTTATTGGGGAAGGTTTAAGTGCAACATTCATGCTTATTTTGCCAAAGGTGTAAATTATGCCAACTCACGGTTCACTTTCAAAAGCTGGAAAAGTAAGGTCTCAGACGCCAAAAATCACGGCACAAGAGAAAACTGCTCCAAGCCCAAAAACCAGAAACAAACGCAACTACGAAAAACGTGTTATTCTACAACGAAAAGCAGGACAAAACTGGGTTTAAACTTACAATTTTTCAACATTAATTCTTATTTTTTAATTTAGTGTAGTTTATTTATCCGTTAAGTAACCCTTACTTCTGGTACTTTCCACTTGAAAAATCAAGTTGCACTAAGAGAAATAATTACAACATTACTTTCTATGCAATCCCCCACTAATGAGGATGCCAACCGATTAAAAATCAAAGTAGCAGCAAAGTACCATTTGGAAGCTGTACCAGCTAACGCCGATTTAATAAGCGCCCTAACGCCACTTGAAGCTAAAAAGCTCTTACCGATTTTGCGAAGGAAAAATACTCGCACAATCTCAGGCGTATCAGTAATCGCCATCATGACTAAACCTTATCCTTGCCCACAACCTGAACCCTGCGCTTACTGCCCAGGCGGACCAACTCAAGGCAGTCCACAAAGCTACACTGGCTACGAACCTGCGGCGCTACGTGGAACACAAAATAGTTTTGATCCTTATGAACAAGTTAGAAGCCGTATCCGACAACTAACTGCTATTGGTCATAAAGTGGATAAAGTAGAATTAATCGTCATGGGTGGAACCTTTCCGGCTACACCCATAGAGTACCAGAAATGGTTCATTCAACGCAGCCTGGACGCATTAACAAGTAAAACCTCAGAGAACTTGGAAGAGGCAAAGATAAATGCGGAAGTAAGCAAAACCCGAAACGTCGGCATCACGGTTGAAACGCGCCCTGACTGGGCAAAACAACCCCACATTGATGCCATGCTTGACATGGGAGTGACACGAATCGAACTTGGCGTGCAAAATCCAGACAACGAAATTTACCGTCTAGTCGGCAGAACCCATACCGTTGCAGATGTAGTAGAAGCAACTCGAATTGCCAAAGACGCTGGGTTAAAAATAGTTTATCACATGATGCCAGGAATGCCCGGATCCAATCTTCAAAAAGACCGAGAAGCTTTCAAACGTATTTTCAACGATACAACTTTCAAACCGGACATGATAAAAATTTATCCCTGCCTAACAATAGCAGGAACTAAAACCTATGAATGGTACCAAAACGGCACTTTTGAACCATATACAACCGAAGAAGCAGCAAATCTGATAGCCGAAATCAAAAAAACCATTCCGCCCTGGATAAGGTTGATGCGTGTACAACGCGATATTCCAGCGAGACTCATTTTGGCGGGCGTTAAAAAGAGCGATTTGCGAGAACTTGTACAATCTAAACTCAAAGCACAAGGTATTCAATGCCAGTGTATTCGTTGCCGCGAAGTGGGACATCGATTAGCAGTTAACCAAGTGAAGCCTGATTTAGAAAAAATTAAAATCTTAACCCAAAGTTACGAAGCCTCAGAAGGACAAGAATTCTTCATATCAGTTGAAGACCCAGAAAACAACGTTTTACTAGGATACTTGCGCATGCGTGTTCCTTCGGCAAGAGCTCATAGACCTGAAATAAGAGCAGTGCAATCAGCTATTGTTCGGGAACTCCATGTTTACGGACAACTCGTACCAGTTGGAAAACACACCTTAGGCGCAACACAGCATAAAGGCTATGGGCAAATGCTCTTAAAAGAAGCTGAGCGCTTGGCGGGTAAGGAGTTAGGGTTGAAAAAGCTTTTAGTTATCAGTGCGTTAGGAACAAGAAGGTATTACATGCGTTTCGGGTATGAACGTGATGGAGTTTACGTTTCAAAGAAACTGGTGAACAATTTATGAGTCAAATTGAAGATTCGGGTTACAAAGGCAATGCGTTACGCCTGCTAAAACAAGCTGACTGCGACATTGGCGATATCCTTAGAGTTACGAGCAAAGGTAAAGTCTACGAGGGAATTTTGATTCCTCGTTCAGGCGAAGGTACTGCAATTATTATAAAAATGAAGAGCGGCTACAACATCGGCATCCAAGCTAACGAAGATGTAAAAATTGAGAAATATAGGGAAAGGTACCAAACCTTCCTTTGCTTCGCCACCAATCCCCAAACAAAACCCAGCCCTGCCTCATGTCGTCATCATGAGTACAGGCGGAACAATAGCCAGCCGAGTAGACTACCGAACAGGAGCCGTGCGCTCAGCAATTTCA
Organism: Candidatus Bathyarchaeota archaeon; assembly: GCA_963804785.1. Taxonomy (GTDB): domain Archaea; phylum Thermoproteota; class Bathyarchaeia; order Bathyarchaeales; family Bathycorpusculaceae; genus Bathycorpusculum. Next base: position 405,108 of record CAWDRR010000004.1, on the reverse strand, counting down.
GCCAGCGACCTATACGGCGTGGTCCCAGAACTCGCCGATGTTGCCCGAGTTGACACCGAAATAGTTTTCAGCCTTTATAGCGAAAACATAACGCAAAAACACTGGACAGAACTTGCAGAAACCGTTTCCAAACGCATCGAACACGGGGCAGATGGTGTAGTAATCGCTCATGGCACGGATACAATGGCTTACACTTCTGCCGCACTAAGCTTTGCACTGCAAAACTTGCCTGTCCCAGTTATTCTTGTTGGCGCCCAGCGTTCATCTGACCGACCCAGTAGCGACGCAGCCACAAACCTGATCGGCGCAGTCAAAGCCGCTGGAGAAGCACCTTTCGCCGAAGTTGGTTTAGCTATGCATGAAACCGTCTCCGACACTGCAATCATAATACATAGAGGCACAAAAGTGCGCAAGTGCCATACAAGTCGCAGAGACACATTCAAATCCATTAACGGCTTCCCGATCGCTAAAGTCAAAGACCTAAAAATTACTATGCAAACCGACCAGTACCAACGCCGAGACCCCGAGAAAAAACTGATTCTCAAACCTAACTTCAGTGAAAAAGTGGCATTGGTAAAGTTCTATCCTGGACTTGACCCATCAATAATCAACTTTTACGTTGAAAAAGGCATGAAAGGAATTCTGCTAGAAGGTTCAGGTTTAGGTCACGTTAGCAAATTCTGTTTTGACGCCATCAAGAACGCCATTGACAAGGGAGTAGTAGTTGCATTATCTTCCCAGTGCATCTGGGGACGCGTAAATATGAACGTCTATGACACAGGACGTGACCTCTTATCATTTGGAGTTGTGCCGCTCGATGACATGTTCCCAGAAACAGGGATAGTCAAACTCATGTGGACACTCGGACAAACCAGCGACGTTGAAGAGGCAAAGAACCTACTGAAAACCAACATTGCAGGCGAATTCTCACCGAGAACTCTTCCTCAAGACAAAATAATCGAAGGAATAGAATAAAATGACCATCGATTACGCTAAAGTGGGTTTAAAAGTCGGTTTAGAAATTCATCAGCAACTAAATGTCAACTCTAAACTCTTTTGCAGTTGCCCACCTGAACTCTTCAAAGAAGAACCGGAAATCACATTCCTGCGCAGACTCCGACCTACCCAAAGCGAACTAGGACAAATCGACCCAGCAGCCTTCTTCGAATTCCAGAAAGGCGTAAAAATCCTCTACGAAGCAAACAAAGCAAGTTCATGCCTCGTCGAGATGGATGAGGAGCCGCCGCACCCTATCAATTTGGATGCTGTTGAAGTTGTTTTAACTGCTTCTTTGATGATGAACATGCAACCGGTGGATGAAGTACACGTTATGCGCAAAACAGTTATAGACGGCTCAAACACAACTGGATTCCAGCGAACCTGCATAATAGCATTGGACGGCTGGATAAAAGTCGGCGAAAAAATCATTCCCATGCAGGCATCAAGCTTAGAAGAGGATGCCGCTCGCAAAATAGGAACACAGGACGAAGGTAAAACCATCCGTTACCGCATTGACCGCTTGGGAATCCCTCTAATCGAAGTTGCCACGGCACCAGTAATTTATTCGCCAATGGAAGCACAAGAAGTTGCGTTTGCCATTGGGCGGATTCTGCGTGATACGGGTAAGGTTATGCGTGGATTGGGAACGATTCGCCAAGACCTCAACGTCTCTTTACCAAACGGCGCGTTAATCGAGATCAAAGGTGTTCAAGAACTAGAATTGATTTCCACGGTTGTTGACTATGAGGTTCAACGGCAACTCGGACTAATCAAAATCAAAGAGGAACTCGCCACGCGAGGCATTAAAGCTGAAGCTTTAAAACAAGATTTTGTTGATGTTGCAAACGTCTTCAAGGACACCAAATGCAAAGTTATCCGCAAGGCAATCGACAAAAACCAGAAAGCATTAGCTGTCAAACTTCAAGGGTTTGCAGGGTTACTTGGACGTGAATTGATGCCAAATTTCCGCTTAGGCACTGAACTCTCTGACCGCGCTAAGTTCTGGGGTAGAGTCGGGGGAATATTCCACACTGACGAAATGCCCAACTACGGAATAACTAATGAAGAAGTTGAAGTCTTGCGAAAAGCAGTCAGTGCAAATGAAAGTGATGCTGTTGTTTTTGTAGCTGACACAGCAGAGAATGTGTCAGATGCGCTAAAAGCGGTTGTAGAACGTGCCCAAGAAGCAGTGACTCATATTCCAGCGGAAACCCGTACCGCCAAGGACGATGGAACCACAAGGTATATGCGTCCACGTCCTGGCGCAGCAAGGATGTACCCTGAAACTGATATTCCTGCTCAACTCATAACAAAAGAGATAGTGAAAGAAGTTCAATCAAACTTGCCTGAACCAGCGGACAAGAAGCTTACACGACTAATCAAACAGTACGGCTTGAATGAGAAACTTGGCAAACAATTGGTTGACTCAGAATACAACATCCTCTTTGAGGCAATCGTGAAAGAAAGCACAGTAGCTGCGTCTACAGTTTCTGCGTTCTTAACTGAAACGTTAATAGCCCTAAAACGTGAAGGCATACAACTCGATAACGTTTCAGATGACCAAATTAGAAGCATCTTCAAAGCCGTCGGTTCAGGATGAACTCGCCAAAGAAGCTCTCGCTGACGTTTTCAGTTGGCTATCCAAGAACGAAGGCAAAACCGTTCAGAACGCAGTTGATGCTTTGGGACTAAAAATGTTCACTGAAGCAGACTTAACACCAGTCATTGATAGAGTAATCTTAGCTAACAAGGCAGCAGTTGACAAATTGGGGAGGAATGCTTTTGGAATGCTAATGGGCGCTACTATGAAAGAAGTCCGAGGCAAAGCTAATCCGGAATTAGTAGGCAAACTACTGAAAGAACGCCTAAAATAACCCCATTTTCCCCCTTGAAAACAGCTCTGAGCCGCAAATCCTAAAAAGCTCTGCGACTTCATATCATGTAAGAGGCTTAAGCCTATGAAACGTATTGAAGCACGCATTAAAACTTCCTTTGGAGAAGTCGTAATTGAAGGCGAAAGCCCGCAAGAAATAATGAGTTTACTTGAGACTATCCCTGAGAATTTTGTTGAGAAACTATCTGATTTTGTTTCTAACAGATTAACTCCTTCTGGAGCTCAACTAAAAGGCATAGTTGAACCAACAACTGAAGGCCCAGTAATAGTTACACGGGAAAAGCTTACGCATTATGAGGCTGTTGGATTGATTCTTTATGCTTCAGAAGAAAAAAAGAGTACCGCTGCCCAAGTTACTAAACTTTTAGAATCCAGCGGCATAAATGCGATGGTTCCTGCACGTTTAAATGAAATGACAAAACGTGGACAAATATTCAAACCAGACCCAAATAAACCAGAGTTTAAACTTACAATTCAAGGCGAAAAATGGGTTGAAGAAGAGGTTATCTCCCGACTCAGAGGCAAAATGAGTTGAGTGATAAACCTGAAAAAATAGGTGTACAAATAAAATACAAAAACGTTGAAAAAAAGTTTTCAGCTGAACCCCAAGAAGTGTGGCTTCTTCTTAACCAGTTCTTCAAAGACTTCATTCCTTCTTTTGAAATTGCGCAAAACCTCTGGCTAAATATAGACTTGACACAACTTGCTGAAGAACTAAACGGAATTGTGGTTTTTTCAGAAGACGGCGTGAGTTTACTAGTGCCAAAAAACAAGTTAACAGATAATGATGCCTTGCTAGTTTGGCTTGCAGCTTATTTCTTGGGTCATAAGCTTTGTTTAGTTAACAGTAATTCTCTCTCAAAAGATGAGCTGCAAATTAAACTGGGAAAAAGCAACAAAATAACTAGTACACGCCTTGGCGAACTGGTGAAAAATAATTTTGCGACCAAGACTGTTGATGAAAAGTTTAGGATAACCACGTTTGGTGTCGTTCAGGTTCAGAAAGAGGTTCTTCCAAAAATCAAGTCAAAAATTATGGCTTAAATTTATTTTGAGCACTAACCTGCGTGAGAAAGCTTATTAGCCAGCTACACAATTTTTTATTGAGGAATTTTGTTTTTTTTATATTATTTAGCTTGGTTTATTCTATTTTGAGCAGTTTGGGACTTGGCGGATTTGACATTGGTTTCCTAATAGCACTTGTAATTATAGGCTTGATTATTATCGTTCTAATCAGATTATTTTTAGTCCTCATCCCCGCAATTCTCGTTGCAGTCGTAGTATATTTCCTCACGGGCGGAGACTTATTCTGGACCGGAATTGCTTTCCTAGTTGTATCGGCACTGTCAATACTGAGTAAGCTTTAATCTTAAGTCAATAACTCTAAACCCTTTTCCTTTTTCCCCAATTTTAGTTTGATGTACTTTTAACGTTATGATAGGTTCAAGAAGACAAATGTGAGCAATTATTATTCTCAAGAAAATTCTTATCTGCTTCTCGGAGCCTCTTTTGTTTATTTGGCGACAAGACACTTTCATAAGACTTTTATATTTGGTAGCGGGTTCTTGCATATCAACAGGAATGGACAGTGACCCTAAATTGACGATGATGGAACCAAGTAAAAAACCATTGAACGTACTCATTAAACAATTACACGGCAATATTGAAGTTGTTCTGAAAAATGGATATGAATACAAGGGAAAAATGATAAAGTGTGATGGACACATGAACATTCTCTTGGAAGGCGCCACAGAATTCAAAGAAGACCAATTAATGACTAACTACGGTAACGTGTTACTTCGCGGAAACAATATTCTATATATAGTCATGGATGCTAACAAACACTAAAACGTCAAACTTCTGGCTTTTCCCGTTACATACTCGCAGGCTTCTTTTTCAGCCAATTTTATATTAAATTTACGGCTGAAAAAAATCAGCATATTTTTAATATCTCGCTCAAGCAGTTCCGCCGCGTTTGCATGATCTGTTGTTACAGCCTGTGGCCAATCAATGATTAACAGATGCCCATCAGGCTGTAGAATAATATTATATTCACTAAGGTCAGCATGAATAACGTGTGCTTTTAAGTATGCTTTTCTGACGTTTCGCAAGATATCTTTTAGAATCTTTTCTGGTTTGCCTACATCTTTGTATTTGTAAAGTTGGGCGCCTTCAATCATACCCATTGCAACTACATGGCGGTTGTGGCTCATTGGTTCAGGTACTGCAACGCCTTTTCCATAAACCAATTTCATAGCTTCAAATTCTTTCTCAGCAGCAATGTGTGATAGAAAAAGCCATGAAGAGTGTTCTCTACTATATCCTCTTTTACGTCTGGTTTGCCTAAAACTTATTCTTCCCAATCGATGGAATTTTACCGCTATGCGTTTGCCTGTTGAGCTTAATGCATCGTAAACGTCAGCTTCTTTTCCAACACCTAAGGTTTGCCCAAACGATTCAATTACTCCTGCTTTAACTAAGGCGTTTATAGCTAGGCAATCGTATCCTACGTAGTTTAAGGTGTGGCCGTTATAGGTTTCGTTTGTTCGATAGGTCAAGCCTAACTTACTTAATTTGCTCAGTGTGAAGTCTATGCGGTCCATGGGAAGTTTGGCGTGTTTTTGAATTTGTTCTTTTGGGACAAATTCGTGTTTACTCATGCCCGCTTCGATTATGTTGAGTATTCTAAAATCCTCAATTTCCAATTCTCTGAACACTTGGACTGCTATTTCAGCGCTTGACATATTACTAGTTAATAGTTTAATTTTAGCTATTAAAACATGGTTTTTATTAAGGATTAATAGATGGTTTTTAGTGGCACTTATATGTAAGAAGTGGTTTTCTAATTGTTATGTGCCAAAACCGTTCACCCGTGAGCTAACTTTAATCATTAAAATAAATGGTTTTCCGATATGGCAGTAGATCAAGGAAACGTTTCAAAAATACTTTCAGTCCTTTCACATCCTCTAAGAAGAGAAATACTACTGGACCTTAGCGATAATGGTGAATCATCTTTCACGGACTTATTGAATCTGCTTAAGGTTGACACGGGCAAGCTTAGTTTTCATTTACGTTCGTTATCACCTTTTATTGAGCAGACTTCAAGCGGCAAGTACAAGCTCAGTCGAGCTGGAGAAAGCGCAGTTCGCGTTATTCATGATGTAGAGGGTTGGGCAGAAGTAGCTGATGTGGAGGGGAAGGCAAGTTCACTTCCTCTTGCTTCTTTCCAAAATAGGGCTTTAGCATTTCTTATTGATTTTGCGTTGATATTATCAATTACAGCGGCGATTACTTTTCTTCCAGAACTCCTGTCACTTACTAACTCAAATTTCATAGGTGATAGAGTAAGCGCGTTACTTTTCATCACTATCGGGCTTCTCTGGCTATACTCCACTTTGCTTGAAGGATTTAACGGTCAAAGCATTGGAAAACGTGTTATGGGGTTAAAGGTCGTTCGAACTGATGGAAAAAGAATGTCATATGACCATGCCGCCGTTCGTAACTTTGGAAAAGTCTTACCTTTGCTGCCCTTCGACTTGATTTATGGTTGGCGAATAAAAAATAGTGCTTTCATGAGGTACTTTGATAAATTCGCAGGAACAACTGTTATCGATTTGCGATCCAATCGTAAATAAAAATTTTTTTAGTAAATTCTTATTTGTTGCATATGCGTAGTTTGTACGGGACACATTATGAGTGAAAAGGAGCTTAGAGTTTCCAAAATAAAGAATGGAACAGTTATTGATCATATTCGCGGCGGATTTGCCTTAGACGTTGTAAAAATTTTAGGAATAACTGGCAAAGAAAAAAAAGTCATGACAATAGCTATCAATGTTCCCAGCAAACGTTTTGGAGTTAAAGATATTGTAAAGATTGAGGGAAAAGCAGCTCAACTCCCAAGAAGTTAACAGGATTGCTCTCGTGGCGCCTCATGCATCCATCAACATTATTCACGATTATACCGTAGTTGAAAAGTTGGAGGTAAAGCTTCCCAAAGTGATTGAAGGTATAATCAAATGTGCAAACCCATGCTGCATAAGCAACGCCAATGAACCTGTTGTCTCCAAATTCTTTGTTAAAGACGAGGAACCGCGATTGTTGAAGTGTAATTATTGTGGGGTTATTTTAGAGCAGGAAGATGTTTTGGGGCGACTTTAACATAATCGTTCTTTAGCCAATGCAAATAATTCTTCGAAATCCTTCAAAGTCATTATTTTGCCTTTGTTTATTGCAGGACATTCACATGTAAAATTGAAAGCATGCATATCTTTGTCAGGTTCAAATTCTAATTCAAATGGATAAAACCTGCAGATTAACGGTCTTATCTTGTAAATGCTGCATTGGTTGTCTTTCAAGAAGAAGCATTTGCCTTGCTTCGGCTTTTTCATTTCAAAACAGTATGGTGTTTTATCTTTGATTTGTTCGGCAAAATCTTTTATAGGCAGGTTGAGTTCCGCTGAAATTTCACTTGCTTCGGATTCTAAGAGCAAGATGTGTCTTGTTTTTTGTCTGGTGTCTCCACAGCACAAACCACATTTGATACAATCGAAAAACAAGTTGTTTGGGTAGGTGAAATCCACTTTTGTCAACAGGTTTTAATTCTCGGTTTGCCATAAAAACTTTCGTCATTACTTTTGGTTTTCTCAGGGCGGTTTGCTGCGGTGTCCTTCACCATATTGGAACGGTCTGCCAAGGTTTTTCTCAAGTTTTTTCCGGAACACTTCATCCATATTCATTGTTGGGCATGCTAAGCGACTGGCATCCAAAACGTAAAAAAGAACGTCGATGAGTTCTTCCGCTATTTTTTCTTCAGGCAACCCCTTTTTCCATGCGTCACTGGCTTCACCTAGTTCTATGAAGGCAAAAAGTAGTTTTTTTGGGATGTCCTCGGGTTTGTTGTAGAAGCCTTTGGCTATGACAAGGGCTTCGATTTCTTTTTTCATTTCTTCCAGCTGCAACTCGCGTACGCTTCCTGTTGCTCTCAAAAACTATAACTGTCTTATTTAAATAGTGAAGCAAAAAAACTTGATCTATTTTCCGAATAGAGGAAACCTACAATTTTCTTGGCGCTGGCAGATTTATTTATCAGTAAGGGTTATTTTTGAATAACAGCAATTAGAGTTTCAGTGCAGGGGTCGCCGAGCATGGTCAAAGGCGTAGAATCGCCTTTTAAAGCGGTGCGCATGCTTCAGGAGCCTATCCTTCAGAGGTTCGTGGGTTCAAATCCCACCCCCTGCACCACTATAAGCAAGAAGTAAAGGGTTGAAAAAACCGCAGCCTATTTTTTACATGCTCACTTTCTTTTATTAAGATTTTTTAACCTAGAAAATCTGTTTATTTACTTGATTTCATGTCTGTTTCCACCTATAATTTTAAATGGAATGAAGTCATTCTTCTGGTTAAAAAATTAACTTTCAAATCTTCAAGAAGAAATCGACAATCCTTGGAACGAGGATCAGAACGCTGAGTGAAAGAGGCAAAAACCGGATGAATGATGAAATAAGATTGTTCTCAATTGGGGTAATGATATTCATTCTTCTACTAGGGATTGCCGCTTATTTTTCCTTCGAGTATGCCTCAGCCAAACAGATTCGCGTTGCATGTGTCGGAGACAGCATTACCGAAGGAAGCGATTACCCATTTCAATTGCAGTTAATGCTTGGTTCAAAATACATAGTTGGCAATTTTGGAGTCAGCGGATCCACCGCCTCACTTGACTCTACAAAACCCTACATGAATGAGAACAAATTCAAAGAAGCACTAGATTTTGAACCAGACATCATTGTAATCATGCTTGGAACCAATGATGCAAACCCAGAAATAACTCCTAATGAAACAGGCGTGGATACAGATTATTCACAGTTAGTTTCCACCTTCCAACAACTTGATGGCAGACAACTAATTTGGATCGCAAAGTCACCACCAATATTCTCCAATAATTCAAGCTATAACAACACAATTTTAGCCAAAACCATATTACCAGGAATTGAAAATTTTGCAGAACAAATGAATCTACCCACCATTAACATGTATGACGCTCTTTTACACTACCCAGAATATTTTGCAGATGGCGTACACCCAACCAGTAACGGTGCTGCCGTCATTGCCGCTAACGTTTATGATGCAATAACTTTGCCTGATGGTTCCCCTGATGTCTCATACTTCGGTGACGGTTACTCAGGCTAAATTTTTAGTGAACGCCTCTTATTTGAGCTCTATTCTTGTTTGGTTTCAATGGACAAACCGTTAATAGTAAATCATACAATAGAAAAGAGTAATGTTGAAAGACGTTAAAGTGCCCCAAGAAAATGAAGGCATAACTTTACCCGTTGATCTAATCCGCACAGTAGCAATAATTTTAGTTATATTGCTCCATGCAGCAATTGAGCCTAATCCTGACCTCAATATCATGTCACCTCAAGGAGTACAACTATGGTGGACATCAAACATCTACGATTCCGTTGCGCGATCGTCTGTGCCTTTGTTCGTCATGTTGACTGGGGCTCTTTTGCTTCAACCCAACAAAGTAGATGAGTCACTTCGAGTTTTCTTTAAGAAACGTTGGAACCGTATTGGGATTCCTGTTATTTTCTGGGGTGCATTATTCTTTGCATGGGATTTTTTGGTCAGGGGACAATCACTATCAGCATTATCAATCTTGCAGGGTATACTTGTGGGTCCTTATGTTCATTTTTGGTATGTTTACATTTTGATAGGCTTGTATCTTATTACACCTCTTTTGCGTGTAATTGTGGTTCACGCAGATTGGCGAATAATACGATATTTTCTAATCATCTGGTTTATTGGGACAAGCATAGTCACTCTAGTCACATTGTACGCAAATCTTAGCTCACAAACTATATGGTTCAAAGACAACATCTTTCTATTAACCGGGTTAATAGGTTACTTTATTTTGGGTGCTTACGTTGCTAAGCTACGTTTTCGTTCATCAATTTTGTATTTGGGATTAATATTAAGCATTGTTTGGACAATATTTGGAACATTCCTTTTGGTTGGTACACTAGGAGAAAGGTACAGTCAGTTCTTCCTTGACGCAACCAGTTTCAGCGTGATAATTGCTTCAGTCACACTATTCCTAATTTTAGCAGCTATCCCCAACCAAACCATTGAAAACCGGTTTCCCCGCGGCAACAAGATACTCAAAGTCATCAGCCAAAACACCCTACCAATCTATCTGTTCCACATAATAATCTTAGAAACCCTCCAGAAAGGTTACTTGGGTTTTAGAATTAGTGTTACCACAATGAATCCTATTATAGAAATCCCGTTTGTAACCGTCCTAACCTTGTTTCTCTGCCTAACCATAATTGTTCCATTAAAAAAGTTACCTTACGTTAAAAGAATAATTGGTTAAAACAAGTTAAAAAAATGGAAATACCAAAAATTTATCTTCAAACCAAAATAGATCACTCGCTATAGGTAGAAGTTTTACTTTGAAGAAAATCAAAGTATCTATAACCCGAATACTATCAACGTATATAATGGCTGGATTCTCATTTGACAGGGTTAATTTAGGAAGACTTCTCAGTGAGTATTATCCTTTGTTAAGTGTTTTGATCGGTTTCTTGCTTGTTTCTTTTTCTGCAGGTCCCTACCAAAATGGGGACACTGCATGGGAACATGACGCAACGTCAGGTGTACTCAAATATGGTTTGCCATACGCGAATGGAAAATTGATGGATCAACCACCACTGGGTTTTTACATCCAGGCAGTCTTCGCCAAAGCTTTCGGATTTTCAATTAACAATGGCACGTTCTTGGTAACGTTATTTGGATTTGGATGTGTCGCATTAACTTATGCAATAGGCAAGTTCGCCTACAATAAAAATACAGGTTTTATTGCAGCTATGCTTCTTGCATTTAGTCCATGGCATATTGTTCTTTCCAGAAGCTTCCTGATAGATGTCCCATGTTTGTTTTTTAGTCTGTTGAGTTTGTTTATTGGTTTAATTGCAGTTCGCAGAGGATCCTTCAGGTTATTTTTTGTGTCGGGAATTGTTTTTGCTGTTGCCTTCAATACGAAATTATACGCCGTCTTTATTCTCATTCCATTGCTCGCTTTCTTTTTCTATTATAATCCTAAAAAACTCAAACGTATAGTTACTTGGATAGCTGCCTTCTTTATTCCAACTTTTCTTTTATCTTATTTGTGGTATCAAACAATTACGGGATTGGAATGATCTCTATTTTTAAACACACAGACTTTATCAGTCCATACTCTGGAACCATTGTCCCAACATATTTTTTTGTCCACAATTTTCTTGTAAACTACGGTTTGGGTTGGTTCTTTATTGATGTAATAATTATTTCTTTGTTTGTTGTTTTAATCAAGAAGAGGGTATTTCACAAGTTTTTGGTTTTTGACTTAATTTGTCTAACTACTGTAGTTTGTGTTGTAAGCATTAACACTTTCTTGGGGGCATTCTTAGAGCTTAAAGCGCCATTTCTAAACGCTTTTAAATATGATTATCAAGCATTGCCGTTCTTTTGTTTGCTGGCCGCAACCATGACTAGTAAAAGTTTCATACTTCTTAAGTCAGCTAAAACAAAACTGAAAAAAAGAAAAATACTCTATTGTTCGCTTGCTATAGCAGGGCTTATTCTGGTACCAGCCTCAATATTCTACAATATGCATTTTGCGAATTTGTTTTCTAACGCGGATTATTTGATATTCAGAGTACAACCAGGTGTAAACTTCGGTTATTCAATTTTCAACTCTGCCCCAACTTGCGAAAACAGTTTACAGACTAGCATTCAATTTGCAGGGTTCGCACTAGCCTCATCAGGGTTATTTTGGATAAGCAGACACAAACTCAGCGCATTTCGAAAACTTCTTCACATAAAATAACTAAAAAACTGGTTAAAATTCAAAAGCCCAAGAGCATAAACAAAATAGCTAAAAAACTCTTATTTACTTGGTGGAACATACAGAAAAGCGATGCAGCATGCAAAACGATACCGAAACAAGAATTAAGCAAGATCTTTTGGCTGAAATTCAAAACTTGGAAGAAAAATACAGAATAATTCAGAGTTTTATTGCTGGGAAAGATTTCGAGGTCACAGTTGTTGGTTCAAGTATTCAGTCTTTTAAAGACAGTTTAAGCCGAGCTAGTGCATTTGTCCTTGCCCTATACAACTTCAAAGGCAAGAGAGTCAACATTCCATGGGAACCACTTTTTACTAATCTAGATTATGCATTAGCGACATTATCAACCACACCAAAGAAAGAAGCTGTCCAAGTAATCTTATCCATGGCCAAAGAACAGATTGAACAGGTATTGTCTTATTTTTCAGCGCTCAAAGAATCACTCAAATAAAAAGTGTAGGGTGACTTATAGTAGCGCTCTCCTTTGTGGTGGGACGATTGAGGCGAAAAAGAACTAACCTAATGGGTATATGAAGAGTTAAGTACAACCCAAACCAAACATTTGTGAAGAAAAATGGCTTACTTACGTAACGAAAAAGAAAAACTTGAAGTGTCCTATTCGCTGAAAAAGATTTGGGCTGCTATCCCGGAAACAACTAAGATTTTAGAGTGGACAATTGAAGAGCAAGACGACACTGCTCACAAGGCTAAAATCAAAACTAAAGGTGGTTTCTTGTCTTACAATTCAATTCTTTACCTTGAAGCAGCCTCTGTTGATGAAAATACAACTCACATGTCTATATCTGCCGAAACACCCGTAACCACAATAACCTCAATTATTGATTTCGGTAGAACAAGAGACCGTGTAGGTCAATTTATTGAAATGTTAGGGAAACTAATGGAAAAGAAAGAATAAACTAGAGAAATCTCAAAGAGGATTTGCCAAAAATCTAATATGATTAGCAACACTTGATTACCTTTGGATTTTCGCTGTCAACTTAATTGATAACGTTGAAAGAATAGTTCAGCCTGAGGAAATCAAGGTAGGGTCAAACTAATCAATACTTTGGCGATTAGATGAGTAAAAAACAACCACCCATAATCATCTACAAAGGCAGAAGTTTAGGCATCGTTATTTTAGTTTTTGCACAGGCAATTATCGGCGCCATCCACGTTTTCTTCGGGTTTCTTCTTCTTGCATATGAAAACTTATCGTTCCTCCAAACAACTGCAGTCTACGACGGTTACACTTTTCTTTTTGGTTTGTTAGCTTTGGTTTTCGCCTTTTTAATTTGGCAGGGCAAAAAAGGTGGGTGGATTGGCACTATTGCGGTTTCGCTATTTGTGATTGCAGTGGATTCTTTGACGCTTTTGGATTTGCCAAGTATTCCAGGGATCCCAAAGTTTGCTGGGTTTTTTGAAATTGCATATAGCGTTTTGATTATAGTTTATTTGCTTCAAAATAGAATAAGAAGAAAATATTTCTTTCAAAAACAGGGACTAGATTGATTTTAATTATGCAAACAATTTGAGAGTACAGTCAATTTCAATTTTGGCTTAAAACCATAAACAAAGAGCTTTTCAGGCTCTAATTTCAAGTGGCTTTTTCTTGAAGAGTACTCAAATATGAGGGCAACCCCTCGACGCATTGAATTTCTCGACCCGCAAGTGCACGAAGGTCATGCCAAAACTTCAGATTAACCTGGATTTTTCCCCTCTCCAAACTCTTTTGAATATGCTTGGTACCTTCTTGTCCTCGTCGATCAAAATCCAAGAATAAAATAACCTCGTTTGAACTTAGCTTCTCGATTTCCACTATTGATTCAAGAAAAGATTTGCCCCCGGTCTTGACCATTAAAATCTGACCTTTAACACCCAGCTCTTGCAATGCAGCGGCATCTTTCTTACCTTCAACAATGATGGGAGCCCCTTCCAATGATTTTTCTATCAACTCTGTTAAGATTTGTTGTATTTTCTCTACTTTCTCTTTACGATGTGTAGACAAAACAGCTACCGGGTAATCTTTGCATTGCGCACAGTCTCTAAGCAGTCTTTTGCTTCTTTGTTGTTCTCGAAGTAGCGTCTAACAGGCTCAAGGATATTTCCGAGTTCGGTTGCAACTCCGTTTTTGAGGTCCATCGGATGTAGTTTGCCTTCAGCATAGGCGTATTCAAGTTCCTGAAAACTCTGAAACTCTATGTTGCCTCCGAATTTTGATGGTCGATCAATTTTAAAATTCGACTTTTCCCTGAAAACAATGTATTTGCAAATGTCCAGTATAGGATTGAATTTGACTGTGCGCTCAGGACAGAATGCTTTGCTCATTTTCTGCTTGATTTCCTCTGGTGCATCATAAATGAAGATGCATGTGTCTGGTTTACTCTTTGACATCTTCGCTGATGCAACCGCTTCTCTTTCTTGTCCTTCAGGAATTGGCCAAATACCCGGTTTAGCTAAACCCTGCAGTAAATGGTGATGTACGCAAACTGGTTTCCAGCAGCCGATTTTTTCTCCGATTTCTCTGCCAACCATGTTTGCTTTGCGCTGGTCCATGCCCAGTTGGCAAATTTTGACTTTCATGTGGAATATATCTGCGACCTGCATGGGTGTGTAGAGGTAATCGGAAACGTAGTGTGCTTCGCCTTCTTTTCTGCCGGCGATTTCAAGAGTTCGGGTTGTTCGGGCTAAAGTCAGGTTTTTGGCGATTATAACTGTTTTTGCCCAGTAGTCGATGTCTTTGTAGAGTTCGTCTGAGTAAATAAATTCAACTTTGTCGCCGGGCACTCCAAGGGCAAGCCATGAATGTCTAAAGAGGTCCGCTGCTTTGCGGATAAGTGTTAAGTCTCCACCAAGTTTGTTGTTTAACCATGCATGCCAGGTTGCCAAGAACGCTTTAAAGTGTATGCCGGCTTCGGCGAAATCTTTCATTTTGTAAGCACAGATAACACCTGTTCCTAAATGTGCTAAACCAGAGGGTTCCCAGCCGTTGTAAGCGATAGGGTGTTCTTCAGTTTCCAGAAGCGTTCTCAAATCTTCTGTAGTGACTAATTCTTCGGTTGGTGGTCTGCAGATTAATTCGATTTTCCTTTCTATGTCCAAATTGGCACCCAGCTTGAGTGTTTATAGCTTTAATGTGAGTGTTGAACTTAAAAATTTAGTTTGCGTTAACCTCATTTAGATACCATTTTTGGCTTAATTCTTCTATTGAAGCATATCATGTACTTTTCTTCATCGATAGTTTTTTTCGACTATTAATAAGCCCTTGTTTTTGCCTTGATTAAAGCTTGTTTGAAGGAAAGGGGGTACGGGTTAACTATTTTCTTCTTCGTTATAACTAGAAAGATTTTGGGGGGCTTAAAAGTTATTGATCAACCATACTTATTCCTTTTTTGCGGGCTGATTGTCTCCCATGTGACCAAACGCTTAACTTCACTGTTGGGCGTTGCCCACCTTTGCTAAGTTCTCTCGGCACGGGAATTTTGCCCTTGCCCCACCTGTTCCATAATTGGGTAGAACTCTATCGTCATGGGTGCAAGATTTGTGTTTCTTACGTTCCTCTGTTGAGTCCGTCTTTATGGGTGCTCATTTTTGGTGAGGCGAATAAAAGTAGGCGGTGAGTAATTTATTGGTTCCTTTCCCGAAGACTGTTTCTTATTTCACACCTAAGTAAACTTCATTCCCAATCATAGAGATTACGTGATTATCGTCCTGATATCGAATGTAGTCACTAAACCAGAAAATAGTGTAATTTAAAAGTTATAAGCGGTAAAACAAATAAGCAGTAAACAAAGTAATATCGGTTGACGGTATCTCCTTGGACAAGATAGATGTAATACTATGTTAACTGTTGCTTGATAACTCTCGGCGTTCATATCGTGAACTGGCTGAAAAGCTTGACCTTTCAGTAACAGCTATTCATAATCGTATTCAATCCTTGATTGAATTAGGCATAATAAGAAAATTCACGGCAAAACCAAGTATATATTCCCAAAACGCCATCCACGTTTTCATCTACGGAAACTCCAAGACTAAGTCAATATCTGATTTAAATCCAAAACTGATTAAACATGGGTCTATTTACTGGTTTTCAGTCGGAGGGGGAAACGTCCTTTACATCGGCGCTTACTTGAGAAAAATCGTTGAGTTGGAACCACTAGTTCGATTTATCAAAGAGAATGCAGAATTACCTGAACCAACAGTTGGAATAACATTTTCGCCCATACCAACTTTCGTCAAAAATCTCATGGTTGAATCCAAACTTTGTTAACTTGATTACAAAATCATTCGCAGCCTAAAAGATGATTCACGCAAAGCCACTTCAGTTATCGCTGAAGAATTAGGAATCTCAGCCAAAACAGTCAACCGAAGGCTCGCAAGAATGATAAACAATTATCTTGTAGAATTATCTATCGAATGGTACCCTGATGCTTCAAACGACATAATAAGTGCATTCCATGTTCACTTAAAACCAGGCTGCGCCCCCAACGCACCTGACGTAATTATACAAAAATACTATCCAAATACACTCTTCTACTGGGGTTTTAGCAACATACCTGAAAACTATATCTTTTTTGTTTGGACACCGACAAGCAAAGAACTGAAAGAAATCATAAATAAAATAGAGCTGGAACCAGCAATACAATCGGTAGCGCCAAATATAATCTACGCTGGATACGTCATTACCAGTTGGAGAGATGAAATTCCTTAACCGAAAATGTTTAATAAAATTTTGAATAATTATAATTGTCGCTTAAATAAAACAAGTCATTATGAAAAGCACAGTACATGCTAAGAAGTGTTTTAACTTGAGTCATAAACATGATATAAAGAAAACCCATGTTTCATTCATTGAATTTGACGATGTCATGTTCACCAAACTTGCAAAAGACGCCAAATACTTTGGTGAAGGCAACTCCAAAGAGAGGGTGTTAGAGTTTGATTTTGAATATTGCCTCAATTGCAGCTTAAGATTGCTTGATGGCAAACCTATTATGACTAGAGATATTTTAGATGAGGAATTCGAAAGATTAGTTGTTCAAGCAAAAAACAATAAATATGTTGATAGTGAACAAACGACTTTGCAGCATACAGATTATGAAACGTTTGAACGTTTAATTAAAAGCGCTTTGGAATTGGGGAAACTAAAAGAAAAATAGTTTGAAAGATCAATCAGGGCGGCATATGAGCCGAATAGAAATTGAACGCAGAAATTATAAGTATTAAGTCAAAAACCAAAGATATTTTGAGTTTACTTTGCTCATTTTCTCCCTAAAAAACCTCCAAGGGAGAAGGGTACCAACTGTGCTTTTGGCATTTAATAATTGTAGAAACATAAGAAAAAAGTGGTCAGTTTTTTAACCGGCAATAGTTAAAAAGCGACATTTTAGCGCTTCTTTATGCGTTTTCTTTAAGTATATGGTAAACATGAAACTAAATTCTCAAACTTCATCGTGTGATATAGGGATTAAGATGAAAGAACAAGCCATAACAATAGAAAATTTAACCAAAAAATTTGAGGATAAAACTGCTGTGGAAGACCTTAGCCTTCAAGTTGCCAAAGGTGAACTCTTTGGGCTCTTAGGACCTAACGGAGCAGGAAAAACCACTATTATAAACATACTCTGCGGACTTGTAAAACCAACCAGCGGAAGAGCAAAGATCTTTGGATTCGACGTACAGAAGGAAACGCAGAAAGTCAAGGAACAAATCGGCGTCTGCATTCAAGAAACAGCCATCTATCCATATTTAACAGGCATAGAAAACCTCGAGTTATTTGGAAAACTCTATGGGATGAATAAGAAAGTAATCAAAGAAAGAAGCAATATTTTACTTTCAAAAATGTCGCTTGCAGAAGACGCTAAAAGAGTTACTGCAAAGTACAGTGGCGGCATGAAACGACGACTAAGTC
The DNA here is from genome assembly GCA_963804785.1 of Candidatus Bathyarchaeota archaeon. Classification (GTDB taxonomy): domain Archaea; phylum Thermoproteota; class Bathyarchaeia; order Bathyarchaeales; family Bathycorpusculaceae; genus Bathycorpusculum. Next base: position 387,420 of record CAWDRR010000004.1, on the reverse strand, counting down.
TAGCCCTTGCCTTAATTCATGACCCGCAAATCGCGTTTTTGGATGAACCCACTGTAGCTATGGATCCACAATCACGCCACGCTGTTTGGGACTTCATTAAAGACCAAAAAACTAAAGGCAAAACCATCATTTTAACTACTCATTACATGGAGGAAGCTGAAGAACTCTGCGATAGAATAGGCATAATCGATCATGGAAGACTCATTGCGTTAGGGACACCAAAAGAACTCATAACTAAGAACCAAGTAAAAAACCTCGAAGAAGTCTTTATTCAACTCACAGGACGCAACATGAGGGAGGAAATATAGATGAATACTCAAAGAATATTTGCTTTAACTAAAAAAGAATTAAAGAAGACTATCCGAGAACCCGCCGTCCTATTCATGATTTTCCTGTTTCCGATTGTGTTCGTATTTGCTTTCGGCGCCTCTTTTGGTGGATTCGGCGGAAACCAAACAGCAACATATCAAATCGGTGTGGTCAACCTCGATGTAGATGCCAATAAGCAATGGTCGCAGGTGTTTACCAATGAATTATCAAACATAACTATGCTTGAAGTAAACGTTTATGCTGATAATCAAACGGCTCAGTCTGATTTGAGTCAAGGAAAAATTCAAGCTGCAGTCTTGATTCCAAGCAGTTTCAGTGAAAGCATAACATCATATATCGCTGCTCCGAATGAACCAAACCAATGGATCAATGCCACTGTCCCGGTCTATTTAGATAAAGGCTCCCTTGTTGCAACACAGGCTATCCCACCAATATTCCAACAGGTTCTCAACAGCATGCTTAGACAAAACCAACAGATAATTCAAAGCCCCATTCAACTACAAACAGCTTCGCTTGTCGAAGTGAAACAAATTTCAACATTTGACTTCATGGCACCGGGTATGTTCACGTTTGCTTCAATATTCCTGATCATGATGGTTGCCCAATCATTCACTCAGGACCGCGAAAACGGCATGATGAAACGCATCCGCATCTCACCAACAACACCAACCGAGTTTATGGCAAGCCAAGTAATATCGTACATGGGAATCGCTCTGATTCAAGCGGCCTTAGTCTTTGCAATGACATATGCCATGGGATTCAAACCAGCAGTTGGCATTCCCGCATACGTTTTCGCATTCATACTAGTCATAGTGTTTTCAGTGTCTAACGTTGGTTTTGGCTTAATCACCGCATCAATCGCGAAGTCTTCAAGCGCAGCAACAGGCCTAAGCTTTCTGTTCGTTCTTCCGCAACTGTTCCTAGGAACATTCGTCGGGGCCTCTTTGTCTGGCGGAGCACAAATTGCAGGCAAATTCGTACCAAGCTACTACGTTACAGACGCTTTAACTTCAATTTTCCTAAGGGGCGCTCCATTAGGAAGCGCAACTATACTGGTGGATTTAGCTGTGGTATGCGTGTCTTGTGTTGCCATATTGGCTGTAGGAATATTGCTGTACGCAAAATACTACAAAATTTAAGCAGCCACAAATTTTCTTTTTTTACTGCAATACTATTTAACAGCCTGTATTTTTTAATTAAACTGAGAAGTGATTAGTTTGGTTGATACTTGGCGAGAACCCTACCACGTTGTAATCGAAGTCGAGAACAAACAATGTAAAATGGTAGGCAAATTGGCCTCTTTGGGGTTTAAACATCTAAAAGTTGTTGACGTCCGCAGTTCAAGCAGCGGATCTGTTCGGCACCTAATGGATGTTGGGGAAGACCAAGCACATAAAGTCCCAAAAGAACTCACGGCCAAAGGACATGTGGAAGGCAAATCATCAGTTTGGCTAGAAAGCCAAGGTTGCGAGGTCTGCAACACGATTTTGGCACATGACGCTTTTTTGGTGTCGGGTAAAAGTATGCAAGACAACATCATAACCTATAGTTTTATGGTTCCAACTTTTGAGGCCTACAAAGGCATAATAGGTGATTTAGAGAAAGCAGGACACCCAGTAAACGTGCGCAAAATCGGCAAATTTGAACAACAGATCGGTGTTTTGACCGAGAATCAGGAACGAATCTTTTGGTTGGCTCTCAAGAGCGGGTTTTTTGAATACCCACGCCAAATTGGAATGGCGGAACTTGCTTCCAAACTAGGAATCAGTGCAGCGACACTTTCAGAGATTATGCGACGGGGCACGCGGAGGTTACTGGAGCACTATTTCAAACGGGAATTATAGATACCATTAAATTCCTTTTCAAGCTTCAAGGCTTGAGAAAATCATTTTGAATCCGCAATATTTCAGTTAGGCACAAAGCAAAATAAGGCGTGTGCATTATAGGTTTTTAGCAAGTTCTAATAGCCTTTTCAAAATCCCTAATATATTAGGGACAATTGCTATCTGTAAACTTGAACATTAGATTGTTAAAGGTGTAAAAATTTGAGTCAAAACCAAATGTTCTGTTACCAATGTGAACAAACAGCTAAAGGGCAAGGCTGCACTGTAGCCGGTGTTTGTGGCAAAACCGCTGATGTTGCAAACCTTCAAGACCTGCTAGTTTACAAGCTAAGGGAACTTAGCCAACTTGTAATTCAGAGGCGGGTTGAAAGATGAGAAAATAGGCGTCTTTACTGCTGAAGCATTGTTTGTTACGTTGACAAATGTGAATTTTGATCCAGAAGCAATAGTTGCTTACATTAGAAAAACCGCCGAGTTTCACGACCAATTGCACAAGCAACTTCAAATCAAAGCTGATTATTTACCGTTAGAAAACACGATTGAAGGTTTAATTGCACAGGGCAAACGCTATGGCATAAACGCAGATTCAACAATTGATCCTGACCTTCACTCTCTTCAATGGATAGTAACTTATGGCTTAAAGGGAATCGCAGCTTATGCTTATCACGCATACCTTTTAGGCAAAAAAGATCAGAAAGTATTCGATTTCATCCATGAAGGATTAGTTGCTCCATTTAACAAAGTCGCTTGGCGTAAACGAATTAGTGAGTTTAGTTTTCAAATGCGGCGAAATCAACATACGTGCCATGGAGTTGCTTGACGCTGGAAACACTGAAACCTACGGTCACCCAGTTCCAACAAAAGTACCCTTGGGACACAAAAAGGGCAAAGCCATTGTTGTTTCAGGTCATGACCTTATCGATTTAGAAAACATACTAAAGCAAACTCAAGGAACAGGCATTAACGTTTACACGCATGGAGAAATGCTCCCAACCCACGGCTACCCAAAACTCAAAGCCTACCCCAACTTCTACGGCCACTATGGAACAGCATGGCAAAACCAGCAGAAAGAATTCGCACAATTTCCAGGCGCCATATTGATGACGACCAACTGCATCCAACGCCCCATCGAAAGCTATAAAGGCAACATTTTCACCGCTGGACCAGTAGGTTACCCAGGAGTTACCCACATAGAAGGCAAAGACTTCTCACCAGTAATCCAAAAAGCAATGGAGTTACCAGGTTTTCCTGAAGACGTCGAAGGCAAAACCGTCTTGGTTGGCTTCGGTAGAAATGCAGTGCTTAGTGTAGCAGGCAAAGTTATCGAATCGGTTAAGAATGGTCACATTAAACGCTTTTTGCTCGTTGGAGGATGTGACGGCGCAAAACCCGGACGCAGCTATTTTACTGAATTAGTTGAAAAAGCTCCTAGCAACACCATCATACTAACCTTGGCATGTGGCAAATTTCGCTTCTTCGACAAAGAATTAGGTACGATCGATGACATTCCTCGGTTGCTGGATGTTGGACAGTGCAACGATGCATACTCAGCAGTAAAAATCGCTCAAGCCTTGGCAGAAGCGTTCCATGTGGAGATTAATGATTTGCCGCTTTCACTTGTGATTTCATGGTATGAACAGAAAGCTGTTGCCATCTTGCTGTCACTGCTGTATTTGGGCTTAAAGGATATTCGCTTGGGACCAAGCTTACCCGCCTTCATAACACCAAACATCCTCAAAGTACTGGTTGACAAATTCAACATAATGCCCATCTCAACTGCCGACGAAGACCTCAAAGCCATAATGAAATAAGAGACTTCTTTTCTCTTTTCTTTTTTTATCTTTGATGATATTGAAGAAATATAGGCTAAGTACCCTACAACTATTTTAGCCTGAGTAAATTCAATGTTCTCTGTGAACGAGTTGTCTACTAAAGTAAATACTAATTTACTAATCAGTTACCTTTGAAAGCACAAAAAGTGTTTTATTAAAGTGCTTAGATTATCACAAAGCAAAGCAGGAAGAGAGAAGGCACCTACAAATTGCTAAGCAAAAAATCCAAAGCAGTATTCTTAACGCTGCTGGCTGGCGCTTTGTGGGGCACATCTTTTCCAATAATAAAAATCGGACTGGAAACCATTGATCCATTTACTTTTGTGTTTTGGCGTTTCTTGGTATCGGCAGTTACATTAGTCGCCGTTATGTTGGCTCTTAGGAAACTGGATTTCAGGGTACAGAATAAGAAACTGCTGGTTTTTTTGGGAATTGCAAACGCTGCAGGTTACCTGCTTCAGTACGTAGCCATGAACTATACAACAGCCGCGAAGGCTGCGCTCTTCATAAATCTAAGTGCAATATGGGTAGCACTTCTAAGTCCAAAATTGTTAGGAGAAACTTTTTCACGAAAAAAGATTCTTGGCGTTTTAGCGGGTTTAATGGGTATTGTTTTTGTCAGCACAAACCTCGATTTCTCGGCGTTGGGTGGAGGTCAAATTGTAGCTGACATAATGCTTATTGTTTCAGGTCTCACATGGGCAGTCTTCATGATTTATAACAAAAAATTAGTGATGAATTCAACGTCTGCCACATTCCAATCAATGACATGGGTTCTGCTGATCACATTTCTTTCAATTATGCCTTTCGCGTTTCTTGCTGGCCCTGGTTTCTTTCAGCTATCAGGTTGGGCATGGATAGCAATTTTTTGGACAGCGATTGTCTGTTGGGTTCTACCCTATTATTTGTGGCTGGAGGGTCTCAAACATCTCTCAGCTTCAGTCTCAACTGTGTTGTTATTGTCTGAAATTGTAGTTGCAGTAATACTATCAATCCTTGTCTTAAAAGAGCCCATTACAATATTTTCAACAATAGGCGCCTTCTTAATAGTGATTGCCATAACGCTGGTTTCTGTGCAGGACAAAAAAAAGTCAAGTCAACCAAAGCTGAAAAAATCCTTCCTTGCTTTATGCTTAAGCTTAAATACCAAAAGGATCGAAATATTTGGGCTAGGGAGAATAAAAATGGCAAAAATATTAACCGTAGCTCTAGTTGTAATAATGCTCGTTGTAGGTTTCGTTGTAGGATTAGTCGCGAGTCCATTCATTCTAGCGCAAAACTCGTCAGGCACGGATACTGTATGGGACAATATTCAGCAAACAAAAGAAATCAAAGTAGGCACAGACCCAACATGGCCACCGTACCAACTACGCGATAATACGACAGGTGAAATCGTAGGCTTCGAAGTTGACTTAGCAAACGCATGCGCACAAAAATTAGGCTTGACAATCAAGTGGAACGATGTAGGCTTCGACAACATCATCCTGTCAGTCCAACAAGGCCAACTTGACATGGGCGTCAGTGGCTTCTCAATCACGCCAGAAAGACTTGACCAAGTTTCCTTCACTCTACCCCATAGCACAACAGAAGCACAAGTAGTAATGCTCAAGAGCACCATGGATTCCAAACAAATAACCACAGTAAACTCACTTGCTGACTTCAAGAACTTTAGGCATCACCGTTGGAGTACAAGCTGGAAACGTTGAACAAGAAGAACTTCAAACAGCAGGCGTGACCATCAGAACGTGGAGCGATTCTGCATCACCATTCCAAGACATGGTAAGCGGAAACCCAAGCGTACAGGCAGTATATGCTGAAACACCAATCACCACTAGCTGGATTGGCGATTTCCAAGCTCAAGGAAAACAACTTGGCGTCGTGTATAGCCACCCATATTACCCAGTTGCATTTCTCGTCGACAAGAACTCACACACACTTCTCGACAAAATGGACGGCGCGTTGGCACAACTCATTTACGACGGAACAGTGGATCAACTTAAAGCAAAATGGAATGCATAAGCAAACGTGATTATTATTGGACGTTTGGCAACAGCTAATCTTCCTTTTGGAAGGAGTGCCAATAACTCTTTCCATTTCCATCATTTCTTTTTTTATCGGAATAGCAGTAGGATTGCCTCTTGCATTCATAAGAGTCTATGAAAAAGAAATCAGTTTCATAGTTGACGCTTACGAAAAAATCTTCCGTGGCATTCCAGAAATCGTTTTGTTACTGCTTTTCTTCTTTGGGTTACGACCGTTTATACCATTCCCCTTTGGAAGCGCCTTCTTCGTAGCATGCTTCGTGCTAGGATTGAGAAGCGGAGCTAACCAATCGCAGATTTACAGAGGAGCAATCCATGGTGTCGGAGACGAGCAAATGATTGCCGGTGTTTCCGTCGGTTTTTCAAAGTGGAGAGCAATATGGCACATAATGATCCCACAGGTTTTCAATTTCTCCACGGCTGGTCTAGGCAGCGAATATGCTTTACTCATTAAAGATTCAGCGTATGTTTATGTCATTGGTTTGGCGGAAGTGGTAACACGGTCCCTACAGTTATCTAGAATTCCGCCGGGCGATTATGTTACACCGTTCGTGTTTGCAGCAGTAATTTACATTGCAATTACATTCCCCCTTGCCTTCTGGCTCGACAGATGGGGAAATAGAAGAAAAAATAAAATTGGGTTGTAGAAAAATGGCAGACTTCGTGATGGAAGCAAAACATGTATTCAAAACGTACGGCAAAAAGGTAAAGAAAGAAGAAAAAGCAAATACCGACACATACATTGACAAAAAGCATCTTGTGGAGGCAGTCAAAGACGTTTCGGTGCAAATCAGGAAAGGCGACATAAAACTGATTTTTGGACCAAGCGGCTCTGGAAAAAGTACTTTCCTGCGCTGCATGGCAATGCTTGAAATCCCAGACAAGGGCGAAATCTACCTGGGTGATGAATGTTTAACTACCCCAGGTGCAGACCTTAACAAAGCTCGTGCAAGAATCGGATTCGTATTTCAAAATATCTACCTATTCCGTCATCTCACCGCTTTAGGAAACGTCGAGTTAGCGCTTCGACAGGTACTGAAATTACCCAAGGAAGAAGCCCGTAAACGAGCGATAGCTGCCCTGACCGAAGTAAAAGTGACTGACTGCATCCACAAGTATCCTTCACAAATGTCAGGCGGACAGGCTCAGCGGGTGGGCATAGCCCGAGCCATAGCTCGCAACCCAGATATCATTCTGCTTGATGAACCTACTTCAGCGCTAGATCCAGAACTCACCGGAGAAGTCATCGATACTCTACGGGACTTAGCAAAGGAAGGTACGACCATGCTAATAGTGAGCCATGAGATGCCTTTTGCACGAGAAGTTTCAGAGGAGATGATTTTCTATGATGAGGGTTCTGTCGTTGAGACAGGTCCTCCTTCGTTATTCTTTAACGCACCAAACACTGATCGAGCTAAAAAATTCATGACACGAATCATTAATCGGACAACTCGTGAATAATATATGTTCGAATTCCTCCTCAATCCAATGTACCAAATGTGGATCGCCCAAGGACTATTTCTAACAGTTGCAATTACACTGTTTGGGGTCTTATTGGGCTTAGGGTTGGGGACATTGCTAGCTATTGGCGACATCTACGGCAATAAACCCATCAAAACGGTAATTGCCATGTATGTGGAACTCTTTAGAGGAAGCCCATTATTTGTTCAGCTTTTACTCATGGTTTACACAGTGCCAACAATATTTCATATCCAAGCGGATCATGCTTTTTTGGCTTTTCTAGTTTTCGGGCTAAACAGTGCAGGTTACCAAAAAGGTTACGTGAAAGGTGCGATCGAAACAATATTGAATGATCAAATGCAGGCTGGACAATCAGTCGGCATGTCTAAAATTCAAACACTTCGCCACATAATACTACCGCAGGCCTATCGTATAGTCATCCCATCTTGGACTAACGAGTTCTGTTCCTTAACGAAGAGCACAGCTACATTAGGATATTTGGGTTTTATGGACTTGGTTGGAGCAGGCCTTTCAATCAAAGGCAGCAACTATGAAATCCTACCCGTGTGGATCATTATTGGAGCTATCTATTTAGTGTGGATAACTGGATTTACCAAGTTGATGGATATTATTTACGAGAAAAAGAAGATACCCGGTGTGGAGCTTGCTATGCAGTCATAAAAGCCTGCTTTTATTATGCTTTAAGTTTCTTGATTAACCATGCTATGTTATTACCTAAGTCATCCATGGTTTTGAGTCCTTCCTCATCTTTTTCTACGTCACCTTTGTTTAAGCCTATTCCAATGTTCCAATAGGAAGAACCTGGAACTATCATTTGGCTGATTAGGAAAAAGTGGTTTATCGCGTCGAAGGTTGGAATACCGCCTGCCCTACGCACAGCTACAACGGCTGCACCGATTTTGCGTTTAAACAAGTCCCCGTTTGCTCGGCTAACAAAACCTGCACGATCAATGAGAGCTTTCATCTCAGAAGTCATCATAGAAAAATATGTTGGCGAACCAAGAATTATTCCGTCGGCCGCCACCATCTTCTCAATGTAGAGGTTAACGTTGTCGCTAACAATTTTACACTGTTTATCTTTGATTTTTCGGCAAGTTCCGCATGCCATGCAGCCATGGACCTGCTCGCCAGCCAACTGGATGAGTTCAGTTTCTATTCCTTTGCTTTCAAGAACACTGAAAACTCGTCGAATCAAGAATGGCGGTGTTCCCATCTTTTCTTGCGCTTCCGTTAATAGCAATAACTTTCATGCAAATCTTCGTTTACTTATAAATCAAGTATTAAAATAAAAGAGTAGCGCAAAGAGCTTTTACATTCTTTTTCTAAGCCTATAAACGAACAACGCAACAACAATAACGATAAATAGTAAAATGCCCAGAACCACTAATTCAATGGGGATTTTTGTTGCTGGAATTTGGAGTTTAACTGTGCTTTGCATTAGTGGATAACGGTCTTGGTTTAATACATCTATAACGTAGCGTTTGTCCCCTATGCCATCGTTATTGGCGTCAGTGCCGTCGTAGTCGCTCCAATAGTTGCCTTGGAATCCGTTATCCCAATTGTGAGGAGATTCAGTTGTGTTGTAATCTTTGCATTCACAACCATTTAGTTGCACAATGTTGTTTTCAAAAGCGTTATGATTTATCACAATGTCCGAAGGAATTATATCACCTTTATTATTGAAACCAAAAAATAATCCACGTTGATTATTAGCTATAAAGTTACTCGTGACGGTTTCGTTAGAGCCTGAAAGTAGAATACCGACAATGTTGTCGGATACGCCATTCCCAGTTATAGTGTTATTTTTGGTCCAAATGTACATACCTATACTGAAGTTTTTAACGTTCAGGTTTTCAATTTTTACACCCTCAACATTTGGGCTTGCCAAATCTATGCCTATAACATATTGAGCCAAGGTTCCGTTGGGTAATTGATCAGGTCCTTGACCAATAAGCCATACATCCATTGTGGTTCCATTGTAGGGACCAGAAAGAGTGAAGCCTGCGCCGTCAAGTATGATGTTACTTTTCTGGATTTTTATGGCTGCATACAGGTTGTCTGTGAAAGTATAGGTGTTTCCATTCTGCACAATCGGCGCTGATATTGGACTAACGCTGCCGTCTGCTTGAATGAAAACTGTTGATAGAGGTGCTTGAGAATTTGCGGATACAATAAGAAAAGTGGGTGCCGTCATGAGTACTAGGAAAACGAAGGCGAAAATCATCTTTAACCTTAAGTTTAATTTTTTCATTATTCCACCTTTACGCTGTCGGATTTATTTAACCAATTCCTTGATTTGCATATAGTTTTGCCGGCGAACTTGAATTGTAGGCAATCTTCATTAGGACACATTTCGATGCAACGTAAACAGAAGATGCATTGTGAAGACGCGACATCCCCGTTTTTTTGATCGTAGACTTCTGTGACTTGAGTTGGACAAACACGTTTGCAAATGCCACATTTGGTACACTTTTCTTCTACCTTGTTCAGGCGAACACCGCTAATCCATCTGAAGGGCGGAAAACGATTAAACAAGGCGATTAATCCTCCTAGTGGACAGATTTTGCACCATGAACGTCGGAAAAAGAAGGCTGCAACTGTAACTAAGCCAAGTATGATGAGGTTTGTTGATGTTAAGTAGTAACCCAGTTGCCAAAATTGTCCTGTAGTAGTCTGAGTTGTCCACTCGGGCTTCATCAATCCGACACTTGTATCCGCCAGGATACAGAGAGGTTTCATTGGACAGACCTGGCAGAATGGTGCTGAGAAGTATGTGTAAACGAATCCTCCTTTTTGGGTTCCAGCCACCAATTGGGTACCAGAGATGGCTTGGGAAGCGAAAATTACGCTTAAAATTATCATTAACGCAAGGATTAGATAGCTTAATTGATGGAAGCGTTCGTTAAACTTGTCTGAAAAATTCCGTCGTTTTATCCGCAAAGCCTTTCGCAAACGAGTCATCAAATCAACATATAAGCCAAAAGGACAGACCCAACCGCAGAATACTCTTCCCAAAACTACAGCTGCTAAAATTATTACGCCGAAGACTATGGCTAACCTTGCCAAACCTGTCGAGTCATAATGTACACCCCAACCGCCGCCCACATCAAAGAATGGATAAATGTACGTTTGAATTTGCCAAAGTGCACATGTTACAGTTCTTCCACAAGGATAGAAACAACCAAAGAAAGGTGCTGGAAGACCATCAGGCATGCCTACACCAAGAACGTTTGTTCCAATTTCAATTTCGTGGGGAGCAATTTGGGCGGCAGGTATAGGCAATAAGTAGTGGTCGACGAAAACACCGAAGAAAATGAGGAATATTAAGCCTACTTGGATGAGGAATCTGAAGGAGCTGATTTTTCTGGTTTTGTTTCGTGTTCCAAAATAAGCTATGATTCCACCTGTGCTTAGCAAAACAGCGGTTACACCAACGATCGACCAGTTCACCTTATAATTAATAGGTACGCTCGGACTTGGTGGTGGAGCATCAGGATTTGCTGGATCAGTAACTTGGGCGAATAATCTGTCGCAGATATGGCCATCTATGGCGAATATGTTCCAGTATCCTGCCATGTCAAGTTTTTGGGTAACGGTAAAATTGCCTGTTACGGAATCTGTGAGTACATATTGTTCTATGTAGGTGTAGTCTGGTCTAGTGAAAGCGATTCTTACAGTTTTGTTTATTGCTGCAGGACATACTTGACCCGACACTGTGACGGTTTCGTTTAAGTTAATTTGGGTTTTATTGATGTCTGAGGTTATACATGGACCGTAACATGATTCAGCGGGTGCAACTTGTGCACTTAGAAAACAAACAGCGATTAGTACTGCGATAGATAAACAGAGACTTGTTCGCTGTTTAATACTCACCCACACCCTCACAGTCCATTACTAAATCTTTATTGATATATTTTTGCAGAGAACCATTAACTTTCTTACCTATTTTCGTTCCCTCTTTAATGCAGAGGGTTTGAAAATAAAACCTTTTTCGTAAAGACTTCTGGACTAATTCTAGAATTTTTAGTTAAGATTCCTTGACAAGCTAAGAAGATCAATTACCGCCACCAATGCAAGTAACACATTGGTTGTTCTATTGCGTTAGCAATAAATTGTTAGCCTGACGTTGAAAGGTTTTTTTGGAAATGTTTGTTATCTTATAGAAGAAAAGCAGTTAAATTTGCAGAAAAATAAATACTTCATTTTGGGTAAGGGTAGCGTTAAGTCATGTGATTTTTGATTTATTTTTTATGGTAAAAGTTTTAGGGTTGGTGTTGTTTGATGAATTTGGCGAAACTAATTATTTCTAAGTCACCTTTGCATCTAGAGCATTTGCTTGGGATTTCAGGTGATTTTCCACCAATTTTTGTTGGTACACCGCAATGGCAACAGTAAATTGTTAGTGTTTGTCCTTTATCAGAGAGTTTTTTTGCGAGGGCAGCTGCTTCTTTTTGTTCTTCTGATAATTCATTTTTCTTTTTTGAGCTCATTTTTTGTTCGGTGGAGTAGTTTCTGCATGTTTCGGCTTGAACAAAATATGTGTTAAACCCAGCTTTTACGGGCACCAGTTTTTGCCCAGTTTTATAGCATGATTCCTCATCAAATTGACCACAATCCTCACAATTCTTCTTTGCGCTATACTCCTTTTGAAGTTTCCACAGACAATCTGCACAATAGGTGCGTTCCTCCCCATTCATGTTTACTGTTAAGCCTTTGCCGGAAAAGGTTTTTTGGCAACCATAACATTCTGACCGCATAATGTTCACGTTGAAAATTAATATTTGTTAGACTTTTATTTAATGTTTGATCAAACATTTACGTAAACGCTCGGTACTCAATCAATATATGGATGTCACTTAAATTTGGTTTAGGCTAAAAAATGTGTAGATCCAGTTAAGATGTATTGGACTGTAAAGGCTACAATTAACAACGCCATAAATCTTCCAATAATTAAGGATCCTGTTTTACGTACGAAAGTGTTAATTTTGCCACTTCGGACGCTTTAGGCAATTAAGTCAAAGTTCAACTAACCTACTTACTTAACGATTTTTTCCCAGCTTGCTACCCGATCAAGAACTTCCTGAACTGGTTGCCCACCATAATTCCTAAGACGTTGCCTTAACTCCACCAGCTCAACTGCAGCCTTCTGAAAATCAAGCATTTGACTGGCCCCTTCAGTTAAATATAGGAATCCATCCGCGCCTGCTCTTGCACAACGAACGCTTGTTGTAAGCACTTCAGCGGGAGTTGGCACATCTTTTGGGCTGTCTCCTGGACCATAGACATATAGGCTTATGTAGAATGGCTTTTTAAGTAGTTTTTTGAAGCTGCGTGCAAGCATTTCGAAGTACCATGGGGTGGCATAGTTTTTGCTAAACATTACAACGTTGAAGACGTCAGCGTATTTGGCTAAGTCGTCAAAATCTACGCCGTACCGTTCATAGGAGGTTGCAGGGTCTGGTTGAATTGCTAAGATAAGTTCGTTTTTGACTACATCACGTATTTGACTTATGTAATCAGTAACTTCTTTTCTTCGCCATTCAAGCCAACCAAGACCGCTTTTCTGCCATAACTCCTTACAACGTGGACAGGTACAATGGTCATGATCCGCAAAGTATTGGCTGTTTAAACATATTCCAGGAGACTTGCTATCAACTTCCGCAATATAGTTTAACTGCTCAGCTCTGTGATCAGGTTGAGTAGCACACACCACATCCCAATAAATATTAAAATTTGCGTTTCCCATCTTGGCTGGACCCAACGGCGACTGAGAAATCCATTCTGGATTATTCCCAACAGCAACGTTGTCAGCGAAAACAGCAATGTTGCTAATCATGTCTGGAACCGGCGCAAGTCTGATACCGGTTTCGAGTTTTAATCTCAAAACGTGAAAGTCAAAACCTTGAGGCTTTTGTGGCTGAAATGTGAAAGATCCAAACTTCATAATAATGCGCCTTTCATCGCAAAGAAGGGATATAGACATTATAAGGTTTTTGTGAAAAGAAAAAAGCAGAGTTGTTTGTTTTCTGCAATAGTTTTTGATAGTACAAATTGGAGTTTTGACCGATTAAGGTTTATTGCATTAAATCTGTAAATTTAGAAAAATGCTGTAATAATTACTTAATTTTGTTGATTTTGTGTTTTTATTTTTAGGCTTATTTTTAGACGATTTTTTAATGTTAATGGTTTTTTTGTAAGAAAAGCATGAATAGATAACGGGTTTTTAGCGTGATAGTAAACGTTTGTGAGCAATATAGCAAAAGTGTCTTTCACATGAGTAGCTTTTAAATATAAGAATATATATTTGTAGAGATAATAATTAAAATATCAAACAATTGTTAAAGAGGAAAATGAAAATGTCTTCAGGAGATATATCTTGGATAATAACGGCAACCGCCCTAGTCATGCTAATGACACCCGCACTAGGTTTCTTCTACGGAGGTCTAGTACGCAAAAAAAACCTTGTATCCACAATAGTTCAATGCTTCGCAATCTTCGCAGTAATAAGCATAGTTTGGGCACTCTGGGGCTACAGCCTAGTATTTGGACAATCAATCAACGGCATCATAGGCTTCAGTCCAGGACTACTGGGCTTGGGCACTCTTGGAATACATGACGTAAACTCGGCTCTAGCGCCTGCAATACCTGAACTTCTATTCTTTGCCTTCCAACTAAAGTTCGCCGCAATCACTCCAGCCCTAATAATCGGTGCTTGTGCAGAACGATTCCGCTTCAAATCACTGTTAATCTTCATGGTTCTATGGTCAACGTTGATCTATGCCCCAATAGCTCACTGGGTATGGAACCCTAGCGGATGGCTGCGCGGCTTTGGTGCCATCGACTTTGCAGGAGGGATAGTAGTGCACGTATCCGCAGGCTTATCAGCACTTGCAGCAGCACTCGTAATCGGCAGAAGAAAAGGAGATTCATGTCCAGCTCCGCAGGGAAGCTCCATTCCATGGAAAGCTCATATGCAAAAGTTGGACGCTCCACCAATGTTCAAACCATCCAACATCCCATATGTACTACTAGGCGCAGCGCTACTATGGTTTGGCTGGTTCGGTTTCAACGCTGGCAGCTCACTTGCTGCAAACGACCTGGCCGTCTCAGCTCTCGTCACCACAAACCTTGCCGCAGCCGCAGCAGCCGTAAGCTGGATGGTTGCAGACTGGCTGATCAAAGGGAAACCATCAGCAGTAGGTATAGCAATAGGCGCAGTAGTAGGGTTAGTAGCAATTACCCCCGCAGCAGGCTATGTCAGTGTATCATCAGCCCTCATAATTGGTTTAGCCGCAGGAGTAATCTCTAACTTAGTCGCTAACTGGAGAGCAGGCAGATCAAGAATCGACGACACACTAGATGTCTTTGCATGCCACGGAGTCGGCGGACTGTGGGGTTCAATAGCAACGGGTATATTTGCAGCAGCAGCAATTGGTGGCGTAAACGGGGCCCTCTTCGGAAACCCAGGTCAACTTGCTGCACAGCTAATAGCCATTGGTATAGTGGCGCCGTTTGCTTTCTTCGGCTCCTACCTGCTACTAAAACTGGTGAACATAGTCTCACCTTTGCGTGTATGCGAGAAAGCGGAAGACGCAGGCTTAGACCTCAGCGAGCACGGCGAAGAAGCCTACCAACTAGAATAGCGCATATTTGCGCTAAATTTTTCCTTTTTTATCTTAAATATAATAGGTGTTACTTGAATTTGTCTATATTCTGCTTTAAAGCGCATTCTTTGGATGGCTTTAAGGCTATCGTGTTTAAAATCAAGTCTTATGAATAAAATGCGTCGTTCGTGTACTGCATATTTGCTGTGGTGCCCAAATGGGGGGTTATTCAATGGAGTATTGGGATTGAACTTTTTCCTATTCAGCCTATTTTTAAGCCTTCGGATTACAAGTTGTTTCAAGGTATTTCGTCTCTTATCAAATCTCCCTAAGCTAAAAGGTAGCAAATTAACAATTGAAGAAGGATAAAGAACCGAAAGACAGTAAAGCTATTAGAAACCTGAAACTGTCTAATACTGCAAATTTAATTATAGTGGAGCACAAAAAAATGGCGGAATCAGAACAAACAGACAAATCGTCCCAGACTAGTTTTTCTACTTCACCTTCAGCGCAAAGTGCACCTTTAGAACTTCTTCAGAAACGTTGGTTCTGCATGGGCATAGAGCGCTCGGGAAAAACATTTAAACGTGAAGCCGAAACTTCCGCAACCCTTCTGGAAAAAATAGATCAATCGATGGTTACTTGGGTGGATTACATCACTGATAATCCGATGAAAGATCTTCCGACGGTGGCTGCTCAAATGGGTTTCAGTGAATCTTTTATTTCTAATCTTTCTAGTAGTGAACATTTAAATTATGAGGACTTTGACAACGAGATGTGGATGAGTCTTCCCTCAATCCAGATTCGGGGAACGGATGTTAAAGCACATCCATTGCTTATTTTAATTAAAAAGAACATGGTTTTTACCCTGCATATGCGTTTGGTTGACAAAAGATTCATCCGACTAAGAAGGTATTCTGAGGCGATTCTAAGAAAAATACCTCTCGATGCTAATCCAGAAGATAAATTAACACTTCTGCTATCACGTATAATTGATGCCAACAATGACAGCAATTTTAGACATCTTCGAGTGATAGAAGAATTCGGCGACGAACTAAACCGGGATCTAATGGACGAAGAAACTGACAAAAGCCAATTGGGTCCCAAAATATACGTGATGAAGCACGCCCTTATCATTTACATGAATGCTCTCTGGGAAAGCGTTGATGTACTCCAGGCTATTCGATATGGAGATGCAGAGTTGCTTACGGATGACCAAAAACTCGTGAACATCTTCAGTGCAATGGTGGAACAAGTTAAAAGCCAAATCGGGCTATCAGAACACATGTCTGAGGTTTTGGCCTCAGGAATAGAAGCTACGCAATCGATATACAATAATCAGTTGACAATCGCAAATAATCGATTAACTATATCGAACAATCAATTGACTATACTCAATAACCGCTTTGCCAAGCTTGCCGCTTACCTCACGATAGTAGGCACAGCGCTCCTAATACCCAACACAATTGCCACTATTCTAGGCAACTCAGTTTGGGTGTATGGACCAGAAAATCTATTGTTGTATCTGGTCTTGATGATTGGCGCTACGCTTATCGGAAGCGTCTTTATGTGGTACTGGATAAGCAAGAAAGGGCTGTTACCCCAAGATAAAGAGATTTGCACTGAGGTAAAATAGCTCACTTTCCACTCTTTTTGAAAATTTGGAAAAACAGAGGGTAGGTTCTACCGTGTTTAGAAATCTTTCCTGTGGGTCCATCGATTTTAATGAATTGAACTCGAATTTACAATAGTTAAACAATTCTTTTAAAAAAAGGATTTTCTTTGATATTCATTTTGAGTCTCTAAAACATTTAGCGGTAATTTTATCAAGATTCTTGGGGTTACAACGCTTCTCCACGTTAATTAGTGCCGTCACGAATGACGGGAAGATGTATGTGATTATTTAAGATGCTAAGTGGAGTAGTAATTGTGAACAAACGGCGAAAGGTTAAGAATTAATGAGAAGTCAAATATTCAAATTGCCAGATAAACGCCAGCTTGGATACACAGTAGAAGGCGAAGGCAAACCAGTTATCTACTTCCACGGCACCGCAAGTAGCCGACTGGAAATTCTACTCCTAAAAGAATTCGCCCAAACAAACCAATTCAAGCTTATTGGCATAGACCGACCAGGATACGGTTTATCAACTTTTAAAACAAAAATCGAGCTGTATGACTTTGCAAAAGACGTCAAAGTGCTGACTGACTACTTAAAGCTGAGCAAGTTCGCGGTTCTGAGCTGGTCAGGAGGAGGACCATTCGCCCTAACCTACACTGCAATGTTCCCGGAGCAGGTAACTCACGCCGTCGCTGTGGGTTCCCCCGCCTTGCCATTCGATGCCTCAGAGGCACACAACGGTAACCCACTCGCTAAAGTCGCCATGAAGAACCGCTTCCTTGCAATGTGGGGACTAAAGTTCTTCAGAAAATCCATCCTCAACGCAAACCAGGATATAGATAGCTACCTGAAGTCCCGCAGCGGCAAAAACATGGTTGTGGACTGGCCTAAACCCGACAGAAAATTCTTTACAGATACAACATGGCTAAAACGGATGTACGCAGCGATGGCGGAGGGCTTTAGGCAGGAGAGCAGCGTAAAAACGATTTTCCAAGAGCATCAGTTGTTCCTGAAGCCTTGGAGCGAGAGCATTAGGATGATTCCCGTGGGGAAACTGACACTGTGGCAGGGAGCACAAGACAAAACGTGTCCAGTTGGCAACGCACAAAAAATAGCACAAGCAGTCAAAGGCACACACGTGGAGCTTTTTCCAGATGAAGGACATTGTGTCCTATTCGGCAAAATTCAAAACCTCAATAACGAACTAATCATGGTAACTACAACTTTACCGAAAATTGGCTGAAACAAAATTTGATCGGGCAACCATTACCTCACTTTTGGTAGATGCAAATTTTAGCATACTAATTAATAAAGAAAGAGAATTAATGAAAACATTATGTTAACGTTTACTTCAATTCCTTTTTTAACGCTTTGATTTCAGTTTTTGTAGATTCCATGCCAAGGCACTTGTTCCGACTGCGGCAAAAAGCCTAAACATGTTCCATAGTTTCTTGGTAGTCAAATTATGTGAGAACACCAAAGCTGCTCTCTCAATAATACGTGAATTGTCGGGTTCACTTAGCCACTTTAGGTCTACATCGAGAGTTATGGAGGCGTCCGCTTGTCTTCCTCTTATGATTCGTATGTACTCAACAGTTGTTTTAGTTGTTTTGAATATAAAGCTAGTATGGGTGTCGTCTAAGCTTAGTGTACATTGAATTTTTTGCGATCCCAATATTTTGAGGAACCGGGTCATTTCTAAGACTTCATGAACTCCGACTTTTCGGGTGTACGCTTCTACTCGTGTGTCTATGTAAGTTTCAAGAAATATTTTTATGTGTTTTTCAAAGTTGTCTTTTTGTAATTCTGTTCCATTATTGGTCAAAAAGCCGAGATTGGTAATTCTTTCGTTAACAAAATCTACTATTGACTTTTTTTGTTTGGTTCGTGTTTGAGAGATCCTTTCGTGGTCAATGAATGTGTCCATGTTCCAGAATTTTGCCATACAGTAAGTGGCCATTTCTTCGATTTTCTCTTTTGTTAGATACTTGGTAGTGTACACCGAGTGCATTTCGTCAAAGTTGTCCCAGTTGGTCTCGAAGATTAGTCTTTGGTCATCTATCTCTTTGTAGAAGTCGGTGCCGGGAAATGGTGTTGCGATGCCAAAAGCGGCTCCTGTTAAACCAATTTCTTTTGCGTAAGTTGGAAAGGTTTTGATCTCTTCTTCTGTTTGGTCAGGCAGTCCTATAACAAACGTTCCTCCGGCTCTGCCGCCGTTTTCACGTATGTTCCTAACTGCTTCACCATGAACCCTATTGGTGACCCCTTTCTTTGTTGACTTTAGGTCTTTGACGTTTGGGCTTTCAATTCCCATTTCAAACCTGCGTATACCTACTTGACACATTTTCTTTACAAGTTGTGGGTGTGTTGCCATGGCGTCTGCTCTAACTAGGGCGCAGAATTCCATGTTTAGATCATGTTTCATCAACAAGTCGCAAAGACAATCGACTTGTTTTGGGTTACCCATAAAGTTTGGATCGGCAAACATTACGTTTACGGGTTTTCTTTTGTGATATTCCGCCATTTCTATGATTTCGTTTAGGACGTTTTCTGGTGATCTTGTTCTTAGGCAGCCTTGGTTCATGCTTGGTTCGCAGCAGAAACTGCAAAGTCCGTTGCAGCCCCTAGACATTACTATAACGTCGCAATCTGTTACGCGGTCTTGGCTTTTGTAGGGGTATTGCCGCAAATGCCGAGCTGGAAAAGGAATTGTGTCCAGATTTTCAATTTGGGGTCTTTGCGCATTGTGGATTGTTTTTCCGTTCTTCTTGTACGAGATTCCTGCAACATCCTCAGGAGTGCCGATTTCTACAAGTTCTTTCATTGTGACCTCGCCTTCTCCGCGGATAACCATGTCGATTTGGGGGTAGGAAAGCATTATGTCAGGAACACTTGTCGGATGATATCCCCCTACAACAGTGTGTATATTGTTCTGTTTAGCAATTTTTGCGAGGCGTAGACATAGGTTATGTTCAGTTGCAGATAATGTGATGCCAATGAGGTCTGGGTTGTAGAAGTTGATGATGTCTTGGAATTTTCTGTTATCCAGTTCCATGTCAACTATATGAACTTGATCCACAGCGTCTTTGAGGTAGGTCGCAATATACTCTAGACCGATAGGTATCATATCGAAAGAAAAACTCAGTCCTTTTCTTCCTGAAGGCTTGACAAGCAAGATCTTCTTAAATGCCAAATGGGACACCAAAGTTAAACCAACCATTACAACAGCTTCACATAAAAATTAATCGCGTTACTAGGCATAGTTGGGTATGGAGATGCTCTGAAAAACAGAAAATATTCAATGGCCACCTATATTCAGTAGTCTCTACTCAAAACTACGGTAGTTTAAATGAATAAAGAATTTACTTGGTGGGCTATTCGTCCCTGAACCCAAAAGAGACTGAGTAAAAAGTCTCTTTCTTTGTTGCCTATTTACCATTACCTTTAAATCTAGAATAACTTTAAAGCAACAGCAAGAGCCGCTCACGAAATCCATTTCAGAGCTTATTGCAGAGAAAAAAGATGTAGAAAGCAAAATATGCTTAACTTCAAGTCTCAAGGATGTTGAAGTGCAAGCTCAATTTGCAGGATGTTGGAGACATCAACCTGAATTGTAACTACAACTCCAACTAAGCAGCCAACGGTCAGAATCAATGTTACAAGATTCAGACGTGCAGGGTTATACCTCTTCACGATGTAATGCAATGAGAAATACAAAACGCCCAATGCAGCTATAATGCTGTATTTCCAAGCCATCAAACCCCAAAAGCCGTAAGTGCCAAGTACGGGCATAGCGTAAGTTCCAACTTCAGCAAGCCCCAAATCTAAGCCAATTTTAGTTGTCAAGCCATCCAAGAATTGCCCAAAAATCAAGAAACCAAAACATAAAGAAAGCCACTTTGAACTAAGAACAGGTTTCGTAATTAGGTCTTCACTTAGAAACATCCTCATGGCTTCGCCATCTCCTTCTCAAATTAATACTAAATAGGTAACGGTATTTATTTGATACTCCAAATTTCGGAATATCCAACTAAAAACAAAAAATGGCTTTGCTAAGTCGCAGAGGACATAGAAAAACTACCCCAACAAAAGAGTGTATATTCGCACGGGGATGGTGGACCGGCTGGGATTTGCCTAAGACATTAAGCGAATCCCTGACCAACAAGCAAACAGCAACAAAAGCAAACGCAGCTAGAATCGTTGGCTTCATAATCTCGGCTTAAAATTTAACCAAAATAAGAACTTTTTCGTAAACCTTTCTTGATTAACTCTGAAAACTGCTCATTCAATGTTTTCTTAACTGCCAAATTACGTGATTGCCTCTTGCGCTGCAATTTTATTAGTCTCTTGCTAATCGGTGGCGCCATCCCCAGATCACTATGACGAAAATAGGAAGCAACGCAATGATCGATATTGCAAAATTAAGGTCTGGACTTAGGCCAAAAGGAAACTCTACTCCAGCTATTATATCTCGCACGAAGTACTCCCAGACTGCAGCATACGAGATAATAATTGAAACGACCAGCGCCAGAAGACCAAATTGGCGGCTGTTTTTTATTTCGAGTATATCAATATGTGCTTTAAGAGTTTCTACAATTATGGCTACATGATCTTCCAGTTCTTCAATTGCATCTCGAAATAAGATTCTGATTTCCTTTGTTAGACCGGGTGAGGTTTCTGCAATGTAATCCCATTCGTGGGATAGATCGAGGATGATCAGTTTTTCTCCTTGGAGGTTTTGGTATGTTTTCCAAAGTTCTCGTTCATTTTGGCTAAACGTTTGTTTCTTCATTGTGGGCTTGAGTCTGTTTTCGATGGCTTTGATTTTCGAGACAAATCCTTTAATTTTTTTCGCTGTCTCGTCGTCGATTTCCTTGAGTTCGTTGATTGCTCTGATTATTTTTTCGTAATCATTATGGATCGCGTATTCTCCGTTCTCAGTCATCTTCCATCCGTAATCGTATTCCCTCTTGTTCAGATAAGTGCTTTTTGGGAAGAAACAACTGGGTAATGAAGTCTTGAAGATCTTTGTATGCTAAAGTGCTTTCTTTTAGCGTGAAGTGCTTGTTAGTGCGTAAGTCGTATATCCATAGTTTTTCTGTCTACGGTTTTTCACTTGCTGGTTTTCTGTCAAAGAATAACACAGTTGCTTTCACGCCTTGAGTATAGAAAATCCCAGTTGGTAAACGCAGTAACGTGTGAGAAATTATGCATATTTCTCTAGATTGCATCTATTATTTCTTTAATTAAAGTGTGTTCTAATTCTTTTTCCCGTCTTTCAATTTCGGATTCTGGCATTTTTTTGGCCTTCAATTTAGTAGTATGGACTTCAAGATGATCAGCGATAACTGCAGCCATTTTCTTTAGGTCTGGAATGAGAAGAATTTGAGCTTTACACTGCGGACACACGATTTTATCCAATATCCTCACACTTAACCTGTTTTTTTATCTGAAACTGGAACATTTAACATAAAACACCGTTATATAACTATAACGGAGTTATACTTTAAGTATTTATTTCAATCCCTACAACGAGGCCAAAACATGCTTAGCAGGAATAAACTTTGCTATTAGGAATTATCAACACAATAATACCCAAAAGTAGCGGGGCTCTGAATAAAAAGAAAAAGTCTTGAATAGATGTCTATTAAATTCTACCCATAAATTAAAACGGATCTTTTAAGCAAAAAATAATATGAATCGGGCCGGATTTGAACCGAAATAAGTTAAGATTGCTTAGAGTTAATAGAGGCGGGAAGGCAAAACGAATAAGGGTGAAGGACAGCATGTCAGTGTAGGAGAGTCAATTAAAATAAAAAACAAAGCAAAAAACAAAGCAAAAAATGAAACTAAGAAAGAAAACCAAACAAAAAATAAAGGAAAAAAGGGTTGGCAGCAGAGATAAAAAAAAACCAAATGATGCCAAAATGGTCGCGTGAATCTTAACTTTCCTTTGCCAGTAGATTCTTTGAAAATCAATCTAATTTAGTCTAGTTCTCTTTATGCACTGGGTGAGATTTGAACCCAAAACGGGTTCAAACCACCAGGCATTGCGAAGACAAAAATTAGAAGAAATCACTCGAAAATGATTTCGCCAAATTCTTTTAGCGCGAGGTTGAGTTGGACTGGGCTTACCCCCAGACATGAGTCCTTATACTCTTGCGCGAACTCTCTTTCTCGCGGTTATTTTTCTGGTCTTTCAAGAAGTTCAAAATAACCAAAAACAGGTAGTTCTAAACCTTCTCTTCTGTACCCTTTGAACATAACGTGTTTTTCCCATTTATGAGCTCCAACCAGAACAGTTTTGTGATCAACATAGACTAATTTTTCGAAGGCAACGATGTTTTCAGAAACTTCTTTGTGTCAGGTAATTCTTCGCCAAGTTTGCATCTTTCTAAAGCCCAACTTTTAGCTTCATCTTCCGTTAATTTGAAACCACTAATAGTATCAATTCCTATTTCCTCATTCAGTATCCAATCTTCAACGTGCCCTTTGAGTTGATGTATATGCCCTGTTTTGGAGTATTCTTCGAGGTCAATGTCCCGATTGTCATCGATGACCAATAACAGATAGATTTTGTTCACAATTTCATCCTCTGTATAGATTAAGGTAAAGCGGATTTAAGTCTCTTTGTCTCGTTATAGCTCCAATTTACAACTAAAAATCATTCCCACTTAACATTCACTCTCATCTATAATTTAAATGCCTGAAAAGCCACGCTTTTTTCCCCATTTAAGATCATTCCTATTTTGCACTTATAGCAGAGGCGTATCCTGCACTTTCCACAACAGAAGGTGGCGCCTGCGTTTCCACAAGAATCGAACGTTTTAGAGACACATTCGTTACACAAAAAACTCAGGCTCGATAACTTGAAACTGAACTATTTTTGAGGGTTCACTTTCAAACACTTCTTTAACCTCAAGTCGCAGTCTGCAGGTTCTTTTTACTAAACAGTATTCACAGCTAAACTGTTCTTTTTGGGTTTGGCAATCAATAACTAATTGATCATACATAACATTTCAACCTCAGGGAAAGCAAACTTAGGACAACTCTTGCTTATAGGCAATGTCAACTTGAGAACAGCACTTTCAGCAGGGACCTAATCTTCGTTTCCCAACTTGTTTAAACAAGAAAATGCCCAAAATCAGGATGATCTAAAATCCTCATATGTAGAAGCGAACCCAAGACACCGAAAATGAAATAACCTCAAACAAACAAAGCGCTCACTGGAGTATTAATTATATGAAGTTTGATGAGTTATTCAAGAGTACTAACATAAACATTGCATTATGTGACACCTATCCTCAACTGGTTATCCAAAGCCTCATTGACAAAAAAGAAAAATTTACTGCGACTTACAAACAAAATGGTGTAAACCTAAAAGGTACAATACATAATCAAACTGAAGCAGATGCACTCGTTGATTTTCTAAAAATCCTAAACGAGAAAAGAGACGTTAAAAATGACAAACAATCAACTTCAGGATCCTGTCAATGTGGAACAGATGACTGGGAACTAGTAAGCCTGCTGGATATCTTTGAAGGTCTGTTATGTGGAGGAATGTTTTTGATTTTACAATGTAATTCCTGTAAAAGAACAATAGAAGTAAACGTTGGAAACCGCTATCCCAAGTAACTTGTGCTTCAGCTGGAGTTGAATTTCAACCCCATGACAAGTTGGCGGCCGTTACAACGAAGCCTCTGTGAATGGAGAAGTCACCTGCAACCCCCATTTTTTTTCTTTTTTTAGTTTATTACGATATAATAAATAGATGTTGTAGGTATTTGCAATAGTATTATTCTAATAGGTCGTTTTTCGTTAAAAGCGCAACTCTAAACTTGGATAGGCAGGTGTTTTTGCTTATAAAGGGTACGCAAAATTTGAAATAACCCGTGGAAATGGCGCGGGATGTGGGAATTGAACCCACGCGGCCTTTCGACCACAGACTTAGCAGGCCTGCCCCATACCAGGCTTGGGGAATCCCGCACGCGCCCAAAATAATTTTTATTTTGTGCCCTATTTTGCCTGCTTCTGTAGATTGTAAGTGCTCGGCTATTTTTTGTTTTCTGTAAGTCTTTTAATTAATGATTTGGAAAAATAGATTTGTTGATGCCAGCTGGCTTAATTTTTTGGGAGTTAATTTGAGAAAAGGGATTTTCGAATCAACTCTCCAATATAGTTTAAAAGGGTGACCTTGTTAACTATTCTAATGCAGATTTTCTGCACTTATGCAATGTAGTATTGGTGGTCGAATGGGAATTAAACTTTCAAAGTCCGATATAGCGTTCATTAAACAGTTACCAGTTTGCCGTCTTGCAACAGCAACCGAGGAATGCGAACCCGTTGTAAGACCTGTTTGGGCTATTTTTGATGGCGCAAACATCTACTTTGCATCTGACCCTGACACCCCAAAACTTGAACATATAGAAGCTAACCCACAGGTGTCGCTGGTCTTTGATGATTACGACGAGAAAAACTGGTCGGTAATAAAAGGTATCCGTGTTCAAGGAGAAGCGGAAATTATGTTAAATGGCAAAGAATACCGGTACGCGCATGACTTGCTCAAAGAAAAATATCCCGAGTACGCAAGTCCTGAAGGCAGCTGGAAAGAAGGCGATGTACCTATAATCAAGATTACGCCAATATCTTTCAATAAATGGGCATCAGGACAATGGAAAAAATAGCCACTGGCTGATTTTCACTTAAGGCAAATAGAACAACCGCCTTTTCTCAGATATTTGCGATATTCTACAACATTTGTAGGTATAAACCAAAGAAAACCAAACTCAAAACAATTATGACAAACCAAAACAAGCTCCTCCAATTCTGCAAATTGTTTTTGTTCTCCGATTGAGCGAGTTTTTCCTCATCATCAATAAGGCCACTTCTGCTTGGAGGAACGATTTTCCAGCAAGTTTCTTATATTTCTCTATCTAACTGAGGCTATGAAAAATTCTGAATGTACAATTTACATTATGTTCAAAGAGAAATGGCTACAAAAGTTTAGAAAGGAAGAGAATGGTTGGAAATTGTATAGCCGAAACGGTACAGTTCGTCCATGTACTGCGGAACAATTCATCTCGCATATTCTTCCACCCTTAGCCGGAATCAAAGGACCAAACGTAACCGTAAAGGTTGAGCCAGACAAGACTGAAAAATAAAAATATTAACAAAACAGGGAAAGCTTAATGGAAATTCAACAGCGGTCAAAAAACAGACCTATGCGTTATCGAAAGCCTTATCTTTAAACCGCTGCCAAATGAGAATTGAGGACTACCTGTTGTCTCTTGAATCAGACCGAAAATTCGGTTATTATGCCAGTTTAATGAATGTTATTTTGCCAATTCTATCCTAGGAATTGCCGTAGCCATTGTATTTCTCATAATTGCCAATGCCACAAGGAGAATAATCTCTGGCACATCTGCAGCACCTTCATTCCTTGGAGTATTCGGGGGATTAATAATATTCATAGTCGTCGTAGGAGGAGCCGGCGTACTAGCTTATATCATGTTTATGTACGCAATGTATAGTGTATCCAAATATTATAACGAACCAGCAATTTTCAAAAATGTCCTCTATGCCTTCATAGTGAGCACTATCTCAGGCGTGGTTTTTGTCGCCTTGGAATTCACTGTCTTTATATCAGCATTTTCAGGAATTTTCCCGACAAACACTTCATCTCCCGCAGCTCCAGTTTTTACACAAGTTATCTTTACATACGCAGCTGTAATTGTGGTGGCGCTTGCTTTCGGAGTAGTCAACGGCTTGCTCTACATGCGTGCATTTAATAAGCTCAAAGAAACAACTGGAGTAGATAATTTCGGAACCGCTGGCTTGCTTTACTTAATCGGAGTATTCATACCTTTTATCATTTGGGTCGCTTGGATTTTTGCTGCAATGGGGTTCAACAAGCTTAAATCACTACCTGTTACACCTCAGATCGGTTCCTACTTTACTCAACAGCCACTATCAAGTGCAATGCTAGCCAAGCGTTGCCCCAACTGCGGAACAGAAAATAGAAATGACTCAATTTTCTGCAGTAATTGCGGCAAACCATTGTAAAATAAAACGTTAAATTCAAGCAAGTAAGGGTTTTTACCTCTCCAAAACTTGCTTTTGACAAAAATTTTATATCCCTGTACGCTCTCCTCTTAAACAGTAAGTTGTGATTATAATGGCAGTCAAAATTTCACCAGATTATATAGACCTTTTAAACAAGGCAGTCGAACGCGAAATTCAAGTTTCTCTACAATACATTCTTCAACATGCAAAAATGGAGAAACTCATAAGAAGAACCATCCCAGAAAACATCCTCTTAGACAAAACAACCTATGACGCGGTTGGGAAGTTCCTGAGAGAAATCTCCATTCAAGAAATGAAGCATGCCGCCTCGATAATCGAGCGCATCTACTATCTGGGCGGACAAGCAACAACCAAATCAGCCAAACCAAGCATCGGCGACAGTCTAAGCGAATTCGCCAAACTCGGCGTAAAAGCGGAGGAAGAAGCCTTAATTCTCTACCGCCAAATTATCGAGACCGCCGGGAAAATGGGCGATTGGGAAACACGTGAACTCTTCGAGAAAATCTACGGCGAAGAAGAAGGACACCTATTCAAATTCCAAGAATACACAAAGTTCCAAGACGAAAAAGATACACCAAGCAAAGTGCCCCTTCCTGAGTGGCGCAAAATCTACACAGAAGACTACTTCGCTCTTCTCAACAAGGCAATCTCCGCTGAAATCACAGGCATTATCCAATACACAAATCAACATGAGAAAATGGCTTTCCTTGAACTTCGAATGAAAAACACAGCATTGGAAGCAATTACGGAAACCAACAAAGCTGCAGTCGTAAGCAAAATCCTCAAAGAAACCTTCATGCAAGAAATGGATCACCTAGAAAAAATCAGCGAACGCATTTACCTCCTCGAAGGCGAAGCAACATTTAAGCCAGATCCACTTCCAGTCGTCGGCAACACCGCACAAGAATTTTTGGTTTTAGACCACGCACTCGAAAGCAGCGCAATAACACTCTACCGACAAATCATTGCTGAAGCCCTAAAACGTGGCGACACACTGACAAGACGCATGTTCGAAGATATAATAATCCAAGAAGAAAACCACTTCTGGACATTCGACGACTTCGTAAGATAACAAAACATGTTGCTCCCTTTTTTTGGGAAATTTTTAATTTATAAAGAAAACATAAACTTTTAAAAAAAACGTGAAAAACATGGTAATTGAAAGTATAAATTGGATGGCAGGCGGTCCCCAAGGAAGCGGAGTTGATTCAGCATCCACCATATTTGGCAGAGCCTGCGGCTACGGCGGCTTGTATGTTTTTGGTCGAAGAGAATACCACTCAAACATCAAAACAATGCACAGCTACTTTCTCCAACGCATATCCAAACAGCCCACTTTGGCTAACATCAGCGATGTTAATTTGCTTGCAGCTTTTGACGCGGAAACGATAGTGCGCCATATGGGCGAAGTCGTGAGTGAAGGCGGCATAATCGTCGATTCACGCGATCTTGAAATTAATGTCTTAAAAGATATTGCGACTTTCAGTGAAGATTACAAAAATCAAATCCAGGATTTCATGAAAGAAAATAATATTGGCGAAACCATCAACGACTTTCTAAAGTACGCCAAACAAAAAAATATTCAGGTATTTCGCCGTTCCCTATATGGACTTACTCAAGCAAATTGGCGAAAAACTCGGAACCGAAAAAATCAGTTCACTTTCAAAAATGATAAATGTCTTAACAATCGGCGTATCTTTTGCGTTACTAAAGTATGACCGAAAACTCGTAGAAGATGCAATAAAAGCTACTTTTCACGAAAAAATCGCCGACATGAACATCGTAGCCCTAAACACGGCTTACGATTATGCTGAAAAAAACTTTAACCTGAACAATTTCAAGCACAAACTTGAGAAAGTGGATATTAACGAACGAAGAATTTTCCTGACGGGTAACCAAGCCGTAGCCATGGGCAAAGTTCTCGGCGGATGTAGAGTCCAAACATACTACCCAATCACACCTGCCGCTGACGAGAGCGAATACTTGGAAGCCCACGAAATCTTAAAAACCAAAAACGGCAGCCAAGAAGCTATAATTGTGCTTCAAACAGAAGACGAAATCGCCGCAGTAAACTCAGCTTCAGGCGCTTGTTTAGCAGGTGCACGAGCTGCAACGAGCACTTCTGGTCCAGGCTTTTCTTTGATGGCTGAAGGCTTAGGATGGGCAGGCAACAACGAAGTCCCATTAGTTATAACATATTACCAACGTGGTGGACCCGCAACTGGGCAACCCACACGTCACAGGCAACAGGATTTGCGATTTGCTATGCATGCAGCTCATGGAGAATTCGCAAGAATAATCGTTGCATCGGGTGATATTGAGGAATGCTTCTTTGACGCGGCTGGAGTGTTCAATTTAGCAGAGAAATATCAGATGCCTGTAATTCACTTGCTCGATAAGGGTATGGCTAACTCATCCCAAACTTACCCCGTGTTCGATTACGGCAAAGTGAAAATTGACCGCGGCGTAATAGTCGGCGAAAAAGAGCTTGAAGGCAAAAGTCTACAAGCGGTTCCAATTTACAGAAACAGGCATATCTCCGCGGGCTTTTCTGGGAACAAAAAACGGTGTACAATGGTACAGCGGTGACGAACACAACGAAATGGGCAACATAAACGAAGAACCCATTATTCGTCGAAAAATGATGGAAAAACGTTTGAAGAAACTTGAATTGGTAGATAAGGAAGTGCCGTTGGAATTGAAATTGAACTTTTTTGGCGATAAAGACTCAGAGAACATTGTTGTCAGTTGGGGTTCACCTAAAGGTGCAATAATCGAAGCGATAAACCAGCTAAAAGAAGAAGGCTTCAGCATAGGCTTTATTCAGGTGCGCATGATTCTACCCTCTTCCATCTGCCCATATAAAAGAAATGCTCCAGAACAAAAAACGAGTAATAGACATAGAAGACAACGCCACCGCACAACTCGGAGGAATAATCACCGAATATGCACTGGTTAAACCCAACTATTACATCCTCAAATACACGGGCAGACCCATGATGACAACAGAAGTCTACGAGGCAATCAAGTTAATTTTAATGGATAAAGCAGCCGAGAGGCAGGTGTTAATGCTTGGCGCATAAAGCTTCAGAATACAAAACCGACGTCTATGTTGATTGGTGTCCAGGTTGCGGAGACTACGGAATTCTAAGCGCGCTTCAGATGGCACTGGCAGAACTTAACCTTGAACCCCACAACGTCGTAGTTGTTTCAGGTGTTGGCAACTGCATCCAAAACACCACACTTCGTAAAAGTCAACGGAGTCCACACACTACATGGCAGACTTTTGCCTTTTGCTATGGGTATTAAGGTTGCTAATCCAAACCTCGAAGTTATCGGTGTCGGGGGAGACGGTGACGGACTGGGCATTGGCGCGGGACATTTTGTTAATGCTGGAAGAAGAAACATAGACATGGTCTACCTGCTCTATAACAACGGCGTTTACGGGTTAACAAAGGGACAAGCGTCTCCCACACTTAAGCTGGGTATGCAAACAAAGTCGCTTCCAAACCCCAACATAAACGAAGCCATCATTCCAGTTGCTCTCGCTATAACGGCAGGGTACACGTTCGTTGCAAGGTCCTATGCATTCGACGTAATGCACCTAAAAAACACGATTAAGCAAGGAATTGAACATAAGGGTTTAGCGTTTGTCGATTGTTTGCAACCATGCCCAGTCTACAACAACATAAACACCAAAGACTGGTATGCCGGCGAAGACCGCAAAGACGCCTCAGGCAAGCCCCAATCAAGGCTCTACAAGCTTGAAGAAACTGGATTTGACCCAGTAGTGCATGACGCAAGCGAGGAATTTAAGAAAAAAGTGGCAGGCTTAGAAAAAGCGCAGGAATGGGATGACAAAATCCCCATTGGCGTTTTCTACAAAAACGAGTTAAAACCCACTTTCCAAGAACGCTTTGCACAAAGAATACCCTTCTACATCAAGAACCCGCCGGCAAAGCAACAACTAAAAGACGAAAAAGGCATTTCCACTCTTGACCTAAGCGAGTTCATGGATGACTTAAAAACAAGTTAATGCTTCTTAGCTTAGAAACGTAAGGAGCTTCTCCTTTCTCCTCAAAACATATATCGTTAGCTCTGCTTATAAATCGCTATTTCCGAATTCGACATATGTCATTGTTGCTTCGGTTCTGCTTCATCGTCAAAATAGCAGTCTTCAGTGAATCTGGGTGTACAAACACAGTAGAAAACCAAGTCAGTTTGGCCAGTATTGGTTATTTTCTGCGATGTCTCAGCAGGAATAACGATAACGTCACCGACACTTACCTTGGTTGATTCTAAGTCGCCAAAAGTTACTTTGCCCTCTCCCGCCGTTATTATATAGATTTCCTGGATTTTCTTAAGGTGATGAGCTTTAGTAGTGACGCCTGGCTTTACTGTTGCGCGTGCTATTGAAACGTCTTTGTCGCTGAAATTTTCAGCAATGTAGCATCGTTCAGGTGTTAAATATTCGTAGGGTATGTTGGCTTTCACGATTTTTGGCTGCAAATGTCACACCCTTTCCTTGACTTGTTTATTCATACAGTAAGGTAACTACTGAATATGTGTATTTTTAATTATATTATTTGCGCAAGCCTTAACCAATGAATTATTTGGTTAAAAACGGGTTTTTTGGCGGAAAAGGAGCTTGTTTCAGATTTTTTTATTTGTTGTTTTTTGTTTAAACTCTACGGTATTGATTGTGGGTTTAGTTGTTGTTTTGCATGTTTGATGTGAAATCAACTTATATATGCGCTAACTGTAGTGTGTACAATAAGCTCACATACACTAAATATTTACAAAAGCATGAGAATGTTAAGAATGAGATGTCCCTACTGTAACTCCGATAATTCAAAAACCCTCGAAACACGCGACTCGCCAGAAAACACTACACGCAGACGAAAAGAATGCATCAACTGCGGTAAACGCTACACTACCTACGAGTACCTTGAGACAGTCGAGCTCATGGTCAGAAAAAAAGACGGTGAACTTCAACGCTTCGACGTCAACAAAATAATCCGTGGCTTACAGAAAGCCTGCGAAAAAAGACCCATAACAATGACTCAAATTAACGAGTTAGCTGGAAAAGTACGCCAAGACCTCATGCTTAAAGGCACAGAAGAAGTCGCATCAAGAGAAATTGGCGACTTAATAATGAAGTACCTCAAAAACGTGGACCGAATTGCATACATTCGGTTCGCTTCAGTTTACAAGCAATTTGAAGAACCTGAAGATTTCAGGCGATTACTATTGGAAGTGAAAAAATGAAGTTTGTACTAAAACGTGATAGTAAATTAGAACCATTCGATCAAGAACGTATTACAATTGCCATTTGGAAAGCTGCTAAAGCAGTGGGTGGAAAAGACAAAGAACAAGCTAAACGCATCAGCGACGAAGTTGTAGCTCAATTAAACAAATTATACGGCGACGACGGCGTTCCTACAGTTGAGGAAGTCCAAGACATTGTTGAAAAACGTTTAATTGAAAATGGTCATGCTTCAACAGCTAAAGCCTACATCCTCTACCGCAAACAGCACACTGACATGCGCGAATTAGCCGCCTTGTTAAGTTCTTCAGACATGGTGGACCAATATCTAGAAGTTGAAGACTGGCGCGTAAAAGAGAACAGTAACATGAGTTATTCACTACAAGGCCTAAACAACTACCTCTCATCCACAGTTATCGCCAAGTACTGGATTGCTAGAATTTACCCCCAGAAAATTGCGGAAGCACACTTCTCAGGTGACATGCATATTCACGATTTAGGCGTGCTTGGACCTTACTGTGTCGGCTGGGACGTAAGCGATTTACTACTTTCAGGCTTCGGCGGAGTAGCCGGCAAAATCGAGAGCAAACCTGCCAAACACTTCCGCACGGCACTTGGACAAGTAGTAAACTTTTTCTACACACTCCAAGGTGAAGCAGCTGGTGCACAAGCGTTTAGCAACTTTGACACATACCTAGCGCCCTTCATACGCTATGACCACTTAAACCAGAAAGAGGTTGATCAAGCGCTACAGGAGTTCTTCTTTAACATGAACGTACCAACCCGCGTTGGTTTCCAGACGCCGTTCACGAATTTAACTCTGGATTTGACGGTTCCAGACTTTATGAAGAATGAAGCAGTACTCTACAACGGCAAAGTTACACAAGATACGTACGGCGATATGACTAAAGAGATGGATATGTTCAATTTGGCCTTCGCTGAAGGTATGCGCCAGGGCGATTCAAAGGGCAGAGTTTTCACATTCCCAATTCCAACCTACAACATAACCAAAGACTTCGAGTGGGACTCACCAGTTTCTCAAGCAATCTTTGAAGTCACCGCCAAATACGGTGTGCCATATTTCTCGAACTTTGTTAACAGCGACATGAAACCTGAAGATGTTCGCAGCATGTGCTGTCGTCTCCGCATAGACAACCGTGAGTTGCGCAAACGTGGAGGCGGATTCTTCGGCGCCAATCCATTAACGGGCAGCATTGGTGTTGTCACCCTCAACATTCCAAGAATCGGTTACCTATCAAAAGATGAGGATGAATTCTTTGAGAAACTGGAAGGTCTAATGGAAGTTGCCAAACAAAGCTTAGAAATCAAACGTAAAGTGCTTGAAGCCTTCACCGATAACGGCTTATACCCATATTCAAAACGTTATTTGCGACATATCAAGGAAGCCTACGGCAAATTCTGGAAGAACCATTTCTCAACCATAGGCATAGTAGGCATCAACGAAGCAATCATAAACCTGCTAGGACAAAACATTGCATCTCGTGATGGACAAGCCTTCGCCCAAAAAATGCTTACTTTCATGCGCCAACGCCTAGCAAACTTCCAAGAGGAAACAGGCTGCATATACAACCTTGAAGCAACCCCAGCTGAAGGCACCTCCTATCGACTTGCACGCATAGACAAAAAACGATACAGAGATATCATATTCGCTAACCAAAAGCAAATCAACTCGAACCGCGCGGAACCATTCTACACGAACTCTTCCCAGTTGCCAGTAGATTTCTCAGGTGATCTCTTTGACGCTCTTGAGCATCAAGAAACTCTGCAGTCACTCTACACAGGAGGCACAGTTTTCCATATTTTCCTTGGCGAACGTTTACCATCTTGGAAATCAGCCGCTGAACTAATTAAGAAAGTCGCTTGGAACTCAAAACTTCCCTACTTCACATTAACGCCGACGTTTAGCATTTGCCCAACCCACGGTTACACAAACGGCGAACACAAACAATGCCCAGTCTGCGAAGCAACATGCGAAGTCTACTCAAGAGTCGTCGGCTACTTACGACCAGTTGACCAATGGAACGATGGAAAACAAGCAGAATTCAACATACGCAAAACCTTCGATCGCTCGACCATAGTAACATCTGCACCCTTAACAACTTAAGGAGAAAATAGTCGTTGAAGTTTAGCGGATTACAAAAAATCAGTCTCGTAGATTACCCAGATAAAATAGCTTCAGTACTATTTACACCAGGCTGCAATTTGCGATGCCCCTTCTGCCACAACTGGCGGATCGCAGTTGACCCACAACCACCTTTTCTGCAAGAAGGCATAGCTTTAGAAATTTTAGAGAGCCGCAAAAAATACGTTGACGCAGTAGTCGTGACTGGTGGCGAACCATGCATGCATAAGGAACTCCCAAAGTTTCTTGCCAAACTAAAGGATCGAGGTTTCATGGTAAAGTTGGACACGAACGGATTCTTCCCAGATAAACTCGAAGAATGCCTCGCAAGCGTGGATTACGTGGCTATGGACGTGAAGACCTGTAGAGAAAAATACAAGCTTCTGGGCGCCAACGAAACAACGGAGTTAATGCGCACAATGGAAATCCTTAAAATGGGCAAAGTACCCTACGAATTCCGCACAACTGCTGTTCCAGAGCTTGTTACTGCGCAGGATGCCACATGTATAGGCGAGATGGTTAAAGGCTCAAAAACTCATGCAATCCAACAATTCATCTCACAAGACACTCTTGACAAACGTTTTCAAACACTCAAACCCTACACACCAGAAACAATCGATGACTTCGCAAAAATAATCCAGCCCTTTACCGAAAAAGTCGTTATTAGAGTCTAATTCAACATTTTGACGTATTTTCCTTCCATCACCAAATTTTTCAAAGCAGTTTTGACCCCATTGATTGCGAAACACTAAGTTCAGCACGGTATCTTGAAACCATGGCAATTTGGATAATCAACTTAGTGTACACGTGTGGGTGGGAAAGGTACCAAGATAGGCTGCAAAATAGTAAGAGCCTAACCAACAAATCTCAGTCTGCAGTTCAAAGAATTCAGTTAAAAAAACCAACCCAAATCAAACGCTGCGAAGAGAAGTTGTTGTTGCAATAGCTGTTGCAACACTCTCCCAGCGCACAATTGCAGCAATCAAACACAACTTATCCAAATCCAAACCAAACAAAAATCATTTTGCCCACGAAAATAAAAAAGATTTTGAATTTTATTCTACATAAAAAACTAAGTTGCATACATTCTTACGTTTTATAAACCATAAAGTTTAAGGGTAAATGTTTGTTTTAGGTTGCGAGTATTCTACCTTTGAGGTTTGTGGTTTGAGCACTAAAGTTGAAACAATCGAAGAAAGGAAAGCAGAAGTTCTAATTAAATTAAGAAAATACAAGCTTGTTGAAAAAGAAAAGTTTGAAGGCGCATACGCTTACATCATTGATATTCCACAAGATAAAGAAAGAGCAATAGTCTGGTGCATCCTAGGCGAAGCCACAGTCGGCATCGCAGCCATGAACACTCTCTACAAAATAATGAAGGAAAAAGACCTTGATCGAGCCATCGTAGTCACAGAAGGACGCTACACTCACGCAGTTAAACTTGGAGCAAAAAAGAAAAAGGTAGAGTTATTACCCAAATCTTTCCCGGTATTCGACATCTTCGAGCACGCATTAGTTCCTTTCCACGAAATCCTAACAGAAAAAGAAAAGAACCAACTTCTTGCACAATTCAAAGTCAAACCATACCAGATGCCCCAAGTCAAATCAGGCGATCCAGCGGTTAAAGCGATAGGCGCAAAACCTGGCGATATACTAAAAATTACAAGAAAAAGCGTAACTGCCGGCGAACACATAACATACAGATACGTTGTAGAATAAAATAAAAAATTTTATTTTGCAATCATAATTTCTGTCGATTTCACGATTGCAGTTACTTCGTCACCGACTTTCATATCTAATTCATCTACTGCTTCTTTTGTTATAACTGCGGTAACTGTTATTGGCATTTTTATTTCAACTTTGACTTTAGCAGTTATTACGCCTTTTTCTACAGCTAAGACTTTTCCCTTAAATTGGTTGCGTGCACTTAATTTCAAACGTTTCACCTCCAAATAACGTGGATCAGACAAAACTTTATCCAAATAGAGCTCCACCTGATTATATTCACCAAGCAAGCTTTTGCCTAAATCAGTTAGTTTAGCGCCGCCTCCGCCTGATTTTCCACCCTTGTATGTTTCAACTATTTTTTCTTCCATGGCACTTTGGATTTCTTGAATGTAATTCCAAACGTATCGATAAGACATCCCAAGTGTTTCTGCTGCTTTAGAAATCGAGTTTTCTGTATTGATACTTTCCAGAATTTCTGCTCCACCTTTGCCGATTAAAGGTTTTCCTTTGTATTCAATCCAGGTCTTGCAGGAGAGCGTGTGCTTTTTGTTGCTAAGCATTCTGATAGTTTATAATCTAAAGCAGATATAAAGCTAATCTCAGTTGGAAAATTAACAGTTTAGACTTTTTGGTCTTGCATTAGTTCATTCAGTATTACGGTTGCTTCTCCAAGAGACATTCCCAATCGCTCGGAAAGTTCAGCTACCGAAATACCGGCTTCTTTAGGCAGCATGCAGTCCCGGGTGTAGGCTTTATGAGTCGGATACATAACGGAAACGTGGACTGTTTCAACTAGAAGCTGCCAGAGTTCCTCTTTGGTATACTCATCCAAATTCATTGCGCATCAATCAATGATACGTTATATAAGTTATTAGTCTACCGCACACTAGAAAGGACAAACCTAATACCCGTAAATGACCTTCAAATATTAGAGATTGATTCTTTTTGAAAGCCACTATGTATCATGGAGCCAAGTTGTCATAACACAATAAAGTCATAACCATTGTTCACCACAAGGTATATTTTTGTTAGGAGAAGTGTTAACCCCAAACCCCGAAGGAAAAAGGAGCTAACAGTTTTGGCTATAGAAGCAGTAATATTCGATTTGGACGGAACCCTTTCCCACTTCAACCTTGACTACAAAGCTTTACGTTCCGAAGTCAGAACATACCTGATGAGCATACATGTTCCTGTTTCAGTTCTCGACGTCAACGAGAGCCTCTTTGAAATGCTAAAAAAAGTAGAGATTTTCGTCAAAAATAGCACCAAATCTTCTGAAGCTTTTGAGGAAGTTCGAATTCACGCTTTTTCAATCGCTGAAAGATATGAAATGGAAGCGGCAGCAACCACTAGCCTGCTAACAGGCGTAGTTGAAACGCTCAAAGAACTGCAAAAAATGAAGTTAAAAATAGGCATATGCACCACCAGCAGCGAGAAAGCCGTAAACTATATTCTTCAGCGCTTCAAAATTGACGGTTTCTTCAAAGTTATTATTCCACGTAATAAAGTGAAGTATGTCAAGCCGCACACTGAACAATTTGAGTTAGCGCTTAAAGAATTAGGAGTTCACGCTAAAGCCACTTTGATAGTGGGAGACAGCGTTGTTGATATGCAGAGTGCTAAGGAATTAAAAGCCATTGCAGTGGGGTTAACATCTGATTTATCCACGACTGACCAATTGATGAAAAACGGAGCAAACTACATAGTAACATCACTAAATGATTTGCCAGTTTTAATAAAAGAAATAAATAAGGATTAAATGACTGTTATTACGCCGTCGTCTTTGCGGACGAGTTTTCTTTCTCTCACCAATCTCTTGAGCACTTCAGAGAACAACGATTTGGCTGCTTCTCCTGAATGGTTAATTCCAAACACCTTGGCAGTTTCAGTAATCAACGAATCATCACTTATGCCTAAGGCGTACTGGGCAACCAACATCATGGCTGACTCGACTTCTTCAGGCGCAATATACTCAGGTTTACGTTTGGATTCTTGAACACCCTGCATTGGAACACGAATCGATGTTTCTTTAAGCCCTATTGGCCAAAGGAAACTGCCTTTGATAATTACCTTTTGTTCTCTGATGAGGTTGTTTAAGGATTCTTTGACGGCATGAGCGATTTTTGGTGTCACCTGCTTTATTCCCCATGTAGCCGCTAACCGCTCAACAGCATAGTCAAAGTGGACTGGACCTTCATTTTGTATGAGATCGGCGAGAAGTTTGGTTTGGTTTTCACGGTTTTCTGGGAAATGAAACTCGTTTCTTTGTTTTGAGTCAATTGCAGTTTTAGCTAAGACTACTTTGATGTAGGGGTTGTAGGTGGCTTTTAGCAGGTATACTTTGTAGGGTACACCGATTTTTTCGATGCCTGCAAAAGTGTTTTTTTGTATGTCTGTTTGTGGGGCGGAGTTTTCTTTTATGTCGATTATTGATTTTTGGGCGTCTTTGTCAATTTGAGTTTTTTGAGCTTGTTCGAGTGTTTCTTTTAGCCGTCGGATTTCTGAGTCACGTCTGGCAACCCATGCGGGTGACCAAATGCGGTGTATGCGCCAGCCCAGTTGCCTTAACACTTGTTCGCGTAGTCTGTCGCGGTCTCGCGCGCTATTGCTTGATTTGTATGTTACACCGTCGCATTCTACACCAAGTAGGAAGCACCCATCGTTAACTGGGTCAACTATGCCCATATCAATTCGATAATCGCTGCAGCCTACTTCTGGAACAACCTGATAACCCATCTTCTTGATTTCAGCTGCGACATCTTCGTCTAGGGCTGAAACAAAAGTGCCTCCCTTAGTTCTATTTAAAAGGGTTTCTGGTCCATACTCGGCATAGTCGAGATAAGCTCGTAATGTTTGCAGACCTAATGCTCGGGAGTCTTTGTTTATGTCAGAAGCTCTAATCGAAGTAATCAACACTACTTTTTCTCGAGCACGGGTAACAGCAACATTTAATCGTCGCTCGCCGCCTGGCTTGTTTAACGGTCCAAAGTTCATCGCCATTTGGCCTTGTTGATCAAAGCCATAGCCAACACTGAAGAATATAACGTCGCGTTCGTCTCCCTGCACATTCTCCAAGTTCTTGACAAAGAAACCTTCTAAACGATCTTCTTTGAAAAATGGCTCGAAATCGGGTTGTTCTTTGAGCCTGTTATCTATGGCTTCTTCAACGGCGTCCATTTGAGCTATGCTAAAGGTCACGACGCCAAGAGTTTTTTTGGGGAAGTGCTTGAAGTGTTCAAAAACTAGATCAGCGATTTTTTCGGCTTCTTTTTGGTTATTTCGCTTGCCTGCACGGTCATAGACCCCGTCCTGTACATAGAATAGTTTTACGCCTAAATTCTCAGTTTGATTTATCGCAGCTGGGAACGTAATCATTGTGTCGTCATAGAAACGGTGGTTTGAAAACGCTATTAGATCTTCATGTTTGCTACGATAGTGCCATCTCAACGTTTTAACTGGTAATCCTATGCCTAAACACTCATCGAGGATACTATCGAAGACTTCTACATCGTCATCATTGAGTTCATCCCAATCCAAATCAGCGATTAGGTTTTTCTGGAAGAAAGAAGTGGGAGGCAGTTGCTTGTTGTCGCCTGCAACTACGAGCGTCTTTCCACGATATATGGCGCCTACTGCGTCTTCAGGGACAAGCTGCGATGCTTCGTCGAAAAGAACTAAATCAAATTTTGCGTCTGGTGGCAGGAACTGACTGACGGAAATAGGGCTCATCAATAGACATGGCTTGAGCTTTACCAGTAGATTGGGAATCTTTTGCATTAAAATGCGAATAGGCATTAACCGTCTCTTCTTCGCCGCTTCTTTAAGAAGAATGTTTGCCTCTGTGTCAGCTGCTTGTATGAGAATATCTTTGGGTTTTCTACTATTCGCCGCTTCAATAACCATACTGGACGTAAGATGAATAAGGTCCTGGTCAAGTTTGCGGAAGTCAGCAATTAACTGTTCATGATTCTCCCTGCGGAATTTGCCCAATTTTTGGTCTTCGTTGTAAAGGTTATTAATCCATTCTTGGTAAACGCTTTTTCGAAAAACATTTCCTAAATCTACCGCAGAAATACTCTGTTCAATTAAGCGGTTAAAGAACAAGTCTAGATTACGTAATGCGAAACGATTCTTAGCGTCTTTAAAATCAATCCAAACTTGCACATCATCGACACGTTCGCGAAGCGCTTGGATTCGTTCACTTATAACTTTGATCTCCAAATCTTTTACCAGTTGGTTTTGGTATTTCATTTCTGATTCAAAACGCTTTTCAAAATCCGACAGAACCTTCACCGAAGCATCATTTCTTTGAGTTAATTCCGTGGTTAATGGCACTGCTGCTGGTCCTCGAGCGGCTATATCAGCAAAAGCTTGAGGCACTGGAATATCGCCGAAAGCTGCTTGGACTTTTTTACTCCATTCAAGCACTGCAACGATGCCTTGCCAATTGGTTTCTAGTTCTTGGAAACGGCAACCAAATTTTTCTTGAAGCTGGACTTTTTCGCCAATTAGTTGTGCCTCTTTCTTTCGTATTTCTTCAGCATTATTGAGGTCTTTGATGAGTAGTTTGTAGGTTTGGGGTTCATGTTTACATGTTATCAAAGTCTGGTTTGTGATATTGTTTAGAGTTTTTAGCTGTTTTTCTGTTTCGCTAGCCCATGCTTCCAATAGTGAAAGTGAAGTTAGAGTTATTGGGGCATCTGACTTTGGCATCTTTGCTGGAATAAGTGATTCAATATCTTTGCCTTGTTGTTCCCAGTTATCTACAGATAGCTGAAGTTCCAATCCCAAATTCTTAATCATCGGAGAAGGACTTGAGGGAATAGTTAAGATTCTGAGAAGAGCATCTGGTATTTGGATTGCCCATGACAATTTCTTAATTTCATCAACTAAGGCTATGGCTTTTTCAGCGCCTTGGAAGTCTGTTCTATTTTTACTGTAATAATGACCAAGGAAAGTACGAACAGTTTCTGAGGAAACCTCAATCTTCGAATGAAGCTTTTTGACTTTGCGGGCATCAATTAAGTCCTGCAATATTGTTTTAGGAACTTTGCCGTTATTTGTTAATCGAGCAATCTGCTTTTGATCGGTTCTGTATGTAGAATTGAAGATTCTCAAACCACTCTGGTAGGTTCCACTGTACTTTTCGATGAGCCCATCGAGGTCTAATTCAAAGATACCTTCATTGTATATTTCGTCCAATCTACTTTTTATCTGGTTATGTTCAAGGTAGAGTAGTTTTGATTTAGAAACTGTTTCTTGAACCTGTTCAAAGTATTTGGCGTCGAACCATTCTGGCTCAGGCTTGTTTTCGGCAAAGCTCAACAATGCTATGCGGGAGAGATTTTTCAACTTTGTAACTGTCAGGTCGATCCCGTCTAAACCTAGAAGTTGGGAAAGTACTTTGGAGGTTTCACGCCATTTATAGGAACTTAATTGTGTGCATCTAAGATAGGCTAAGAGTTTTTCTCGTTTCGATAATAATTCGCCTTCTTCCAAGTTGACGTCGGAAAGAAAATTATTTAAAGATGATACTGCCAGTTGAATTTCTGTAGACGTGTTTAAGACCAAAGTGAATAAAGATGGAAGGTAACGTTCCATTAGGTTGGTGCGAGTTTTCTTTATCCAGATGCTCGTGTCAAGGTAGCCTTGGGCTTCACTTAGGAGTTTGTCCAGATTCGGGTTGGTCAACCAGTGTGCTTCGGGCTTTGGACTCTCAAATAAGAGCCTAATTAATTCAAATAACCATTGTAGGCGAGCAAAACTTGCAGGTGCAAAAATACCGAGTTGAGCCGAGAAATCTTCAGTTTCCAACACTAACCCATGCAGAGTTTCGTTTATGTGCTCAAGAGTTGTGAGAAGTTCAGAGCGGATTTCAAGATTGTACCTATCCGCGCGGTATCCAATCCAGGGAAAATCAGGTTCCTCAATTACCTGCCAAACCTTACTCAATTGCGAAACCAATTCTTCAAGTTCACGCATTTTCTGCGGAGTCAACGTTCCAAGTTCAGTTAAACCCACTGGAACAAAAGGAACGCGCTCCAAACTTGAGATTATACTTAAAACTTCATAGACACTTCGCTGCAGGTACGGACGAGTCTCATGCAATGCCTCAACGTAACCGTTTAACACTTCGCGGTATTCAACTATCATATCAAACTCATGAGCTGACGGAAGTTTACGTGGGATTATGGTTTCGTCGAGACTACGTTTGAGTTCCGCTACAACCTGTTGCTTGTTAGCCTTGCTGCTGTGAAGTTCAAGGCAGAAATGTGACAAACCAACTTCACTTAAACGTTTGTAAACAACTTCTAGAGCCGCCATTTTGTCGCTAACAAAGAGCACGCTTTTTCCATTGGCGATACATTCCGCGATCATGTTTGCAATCGTTTGGCTTTTACCTGTTCCAGGTGGACCTTTCATAACAAAGCTTTGGCCGCGAAGCGCGTACTCTATTGAAACGCGTTGACTGCTGTCGGCGTCAAGTACCTGATATGTTTTTGCTGGAGCCTCAATTTTGTCGACGTCTTTCTCGTCAGGTAAACCGCTCAGAAGCAGGTTTTCTTCTTTTATCCCTGCGATTGCTCTAATTATTGGGTGCTGGGTAACTAAGGTAGCGTTAGATGCCAAATCCTTGTAAATAACCAACTTCTGAAATGAAAAAAGTCCTAAAGCAACTGATGGTTCGGTTTTCCAGTCCATTTCAGAAACAGCGTTTTCAACCAATTTGAAATAGTCGACTAA
Source organism: Candidatus Bathyarchaeota archaeon (assembly GCA_963804785.1). Lineage (GTDB taxonomy): Archaea > Thermoproteota > Bathyarchaeia > Bathyarchaeales > Bathycorpusculaceae > Bathycorpusculum. The sequence continues at coordinate 344,704 of CAWDRR010000004.1, read as the reverse complement.
TTTTTGCTCTTCCCACTCTTCAGGCAAGGGCGGCAACTCGATTTTGTAATCATTTTTAAGTTTAACCTGCAACGCAGGGTTTAGGACGACTTCATCTTCAACGGGCGGAACTGCAATGTTGTAGGGTTGGCAGATTGTCTCTCTTGTCAATTCTAAGGGTACAAGAATTAGTGGTGATTGGACTTTTTCTTTTGTTTCTATATCCACCCAGTTCAATGTACCGAAAGCGGCGTAAAGAATGCGTACGCCTCGTTCCATGTAATCGAGATGCGAACGTCTTTGGAGGCTTTTTAGGTTCCGTTCAAGTGCAATTCGACTTAGATTGTCGCTTACAAGTTGATTTGCTGTTGGGCGTTTGGGTTCCTCAGGGGTGAAGTTTGCTTCGACTTGGGGGGCTAATATTTTAGCTCCAATTATTCCTTCTTTAGACTTATCTTCTCCATTGGCTTCTAATTTTTCGGGCGTTTCTGGTTTGGCTTCTTGAGGCTGCCAGAATTCCAAGCGCTTCTTCTTCAACACAAGGACATCAAAGATCTTTTGCAAGTCAGGTTGAGTAATAGACAGGTTTCCGTGTTTGGATACATGAAAATAAAGCAAATTATTTTTTCTTGAAAGGTCAATTAACCTTGATTTCCAATCTTCAACACGTTTCATTGGCGAAGAAGAGGTAGTTTCAGTCATTCAAAGCACGTCCACTCACGAGATACAAGGTAGCACTATTGTATGTATGGTTCTTTAATACTTACGGTAGTTTAGAAAGGAATTAAGAAATCAGTTAGAATATTTTTGTGTGTTATAAGTGTCAGTTGATACTTATGTCCGTTCAATTGCATCCAAAATTACTTGTTTAACACCTTCGAGACCTGTTTCCCTTGTTTCCAGTATTTTAACGTTAAGACCTGTCTTTTCTAAATCTTCGCGCATCCTGTCTGCATCACCACAGGTGTTTAGAAGCACGAACCCTTTGATACCGCTGAACATACTTAAAAAAGCAGCTTCATCAACGCCTTCCTTAAGCATTTGTCCCTTTGCATGCTTGAAGAAGCCTATCATGCCTGGACCCATGAACATCAAGTTATGCTCGGGATCAGCTTCAAAAAATTTTCCTTTGCCACCCAATTGACAATCGATACAATTCACTGCATCCACTTTAACTACGCCATATTCGTTGGCCAACTTTTTCATCTCATTATCCTGTCCTAAACATAGATCACCGTAAACGAGCACAACTTTGCCCTTGAATCTTTTAAGAGTTTTTTCCAAAACTTTGCGGAGATTATGCTCCACAGCTGCGTAATCGATATGAAAAAATTTGCTAACGTAAACCACTTCAGCTTCTATGCTCTTTTGCTTGATGAGTTGCTGGATTTCTTCTTTTAGGACGCTACAGGAAACCAAGCATACGTTCGGTTTTTTGTTCACCGTTTGTTTCGCTCCTTTTCTCAAAATTCACTAAAATAAATTGAAAATCAAGGCTTAAAGCAATAACGCGGCCACTGAGGCCATTGTTGAAGCGAACTGCAAGTGCCAAAATCCAACGTTAACCCCATGCCAATTTTCAATTGTTCCTGATTAATTTTTTGAATCATTCCAGGGATTTTCAAACCATTTTCCAACTCTACAATACCCACTGCATAGGGGACTAATGATTGGAATTGTTCTGGAGCAATGTGGATAACTGTGTAAGTAAGTAATTTTCCTTTGCCCGAGATATTCACCCATTCGAAGTCTTGTGAGAAGCAGTTATCGCATAATGGTCTTGGGGGCAAATGGATTTTTCCGCATTTTAAGCATTTTCCAGCCATTAACTTCTGTTGACCTAAAAATTTGTAAAACTGCTCAATCGTAAAAGGTTCTTGAGTGCTCATTATTGTGAGCTCCTGTAAATGTGAATTACTGATGTTGCTCCTGAACCACCTATGTTGTGAGTTAAACCGACTTTAGCATCTTTAACTTGGCGTTTACCCGCTTGCCCAGTAAGCTGAAGATATATTTCGTAAGCTTGAGCAGCTCCTGTTGCACCAACGGGGTGACCTTTAGCTTTTAATCCACCGCTAGTATTAACTGGAATTCTTCCACCTAGCTTTGTTTGTCCGCTTTCCATTAGTTCACCACTCTCTCCTAATTTGCAGAAACCCAGATCTTCATATGCCATGAGTTCAGCGAAGGTGAAGCAGTCATGAACTTCAGCCAACTCAATATCTTCAGGTTTAAGCTGTGCCATATCATAGGCTGTTTTCGCCGCTAATCTCGTAGCGTTTAAGCGAAGTCAAGCTTTCGCGTTCATACAAACCGATGGTATCACTAGCTTGAGCACTACCAACAATATGAACAGGTTGATCAGTATATTTGTCGGCAAGTTCAGGTTTGGTTAAGACTATACAACTTGCACCATCAGTTATCAACGAACAGTCGTAGAGTTTAAGCGGCCAAGCCACGTAACGAGAAGTCATAGCCATTTGCAGAGTAATTTCTTTTTGCAGATGAGCCTTAGGGTTCAAGCTACCATGAAAGTGGTTTTTGACTGCGACCAAAGCCATCTGCTCCTCAGTAGTACCGTAAGCATGCATATGTGCAGTCGCCATCAATGCATATAATCCCGGAAATGTTATTCCGTGCCACTGCTCAAACGGATAATCCGAAGCCATTGCCAAGTACTCAGTAACCTCAGAAGTAGTGCGATGCGTCATTTTTTCCACGCCTCCAACTACAACCATATCTGCTAAACCAGATAAAACCGCATAAATTCCCGACCTTAACGCAGCACCCGAAGAAGCACATGCAGCCTCTGTGCGAGTTGCGGGAATACCTGTTAATCCGGCCCAATCCGCAATAGTGCTACCTGTGTGTCCTTGATGCTCATAAGCTTCGCCCATATGACCGATAAACATGGCTTTGATGTCTTTTTTTGGATCCAGTTTGGGGCAGCGATTGAATGCTTCAAATACAGCTTCACTAAATAGTTCTCTTGTCAGTAAACCTTCGCGTTTGCCGAATTTTGACATACCAGCGCTGATTATACTCACGAGCGGTTTCCCATTCAAAACTATTGAACCTCTCTAATGTCTGTATATCGATGGCAAGCAACAATAAAAACTATTACAAAACAAAACCATAGAAAAAACCTCAAATTTTTGAGTTGAACCATTTCTTCCTAAAAAACAACCGCGTTGCTTAAGGACTAAAGCCAAAAGATATAGATCCTTAAAACCAAAACGGGCACCACAACAATTAATCCAAAAAGGATTGCAGTCAATGTCATCACTCGTAAAGCCTTCGTAATGTGCTCAGGCGCGATTCCGTGGTCGTCGCCCAAGGTGTAACAGCCTTGTTTTTCAAGTTGAATATTAAGAGCTCCAGCCATAGCAGATATGGTGTAGCCTGCATTTGGGCTTGCGGTTTTGTGTTTGTCACGTTGCAGAATGCGATAAGATTCCCGCCAATCTTCACGCAGAACAAACGCAGCGGCAACCATCAAATAAGCAGTCACCCGAGCCGGAATATAGTTTGTTATTGTGTCCATTTTAGCTGAGAACCACCCGATGTTCTTGAATTCAGCGTTCTTGTAGCCAACCCTTGAATCCAAAGTGTTAATTACACGGTAAGCAAATGCACCTGGAACCCCGAAGAGTGCATAAAAGAAGAACGGGGCAGTTATTCCGTCAGTTGTGCTTTCAGCAATGGATTCGACTGCTGCAGAAATAATTTGACGTTCATTGAGGTTGTTGGGATCACGCCTGACAATATAGGGTAACCATTTGCGTGCCTCAGCCAAATCTTTTTGTTTTAGGGCTTTGGCGATGGGTTTGGTATATTGTCCCATACCAGTAATTGCGAATGTTGCCTTGAACAATATTGCACCCACGATGATGTAGAGAATTTCGCCGTAAGGCAATAGTCTTAACCAAAAAAGCAGTACAAATACTGGAAGCGAAACAACCAGTATGATGGTTAATGCCATTAAAACGCCGTTTGCTTTCTCGACTTTGGGTTTAGGGCTCTTCGATTTGCTTTTAAGGAAGGTTATCATTTTGCCGATACCGATTGTTGGGTGAATCCTATCAGGATACTCGCCCAAGATCAAGTCGATTAAGAGCGCTAATGCAAATATCAGGATAGAATCAACAAGCAGTGAAAAGTCAAGTGTAAACATATGTCTCGACTCAAACTGCCTTTACTATCAGCTTAAGAGCTTCAATTAACTGTTCATTCTCAACGTGTGTTTTTACGGCAACTCGAACGTAAAATTCATCTAGCCCTCTAAAAGAGGTGCAATCACGAATCAAAATACCCTTGTTTCAGCAGTTTACTTTTCAATTCGGAAGCCGTTAAGCCTGACTTGCGAATATTGATGAAGAAAAAGTTAGCGTCTGGTGAAAAAAACTTGAAACGAATCAAATTTGCTAAACTCGGCATGTAACCAGGCTTTTTCTTTTTTAATTAGCTCACGTGTCACTTGAAGATGTTTTTCATCCTTCAAAGCTGCTACAGCAGCCGCCTGTGCTAAACAGTTTATATTCCATGGAATCTTTGCGCATGAAAGTACGTTGATGATTTCTTCATTGGCAATGCCATAACCTACTCGCAGCCCAGTTAAACCAAAAATCTTGGTGAAAGAGCGCAAGATGAAGAGATTAGGGTAGGTGTTAATTTTGTCGATCATTGTGAGAGCTTTTTCGTCTTCTACAAACTCCAAAAAGTCTTCATCAAGGAAAACAAGGGAATCATTCTCTAGAGCTCTCTCAATTATGTCTGTGAGTGTTTCTTTGGGAATGAGCATGCTGGTTGGGTTGTTTGGGTTGCATAAGAAAATTATTTTGGCGGTAGAGATTTCTGTTTTGAAGGTAGCTGTTTCAATGTTGAAACTCTTGCCCAACTTAAGAAACTTGGGGGTTTCGCCTGTTTTGCGAACGGCACTCTCGTACTCACCAAAAGTCGGTGCTGAAATTAAAGCGGTTTCACCTTTTTTGAGAAACGTTTCAGCAAATAAGTACATGAGTTCAGTTGAACCGTTTCCAACAACTACATTATTCTTGTATATATTGCCAAAGTGACTGGCAATAACTTGCCTTAGCTCATTAGAGTTTGAATCAGGATAAGCTGCAATTTGGCTAAAGGCCTTTTTTGCCGCCTCAAGCGCCTTTTTGGAAGGACCCAGGGGATTTACGCTTGAACTAAAATCCAAAATCTCATGCGGTTTAAGCCCACTTTCCTCTGCAGCACCTAAAACTTCTGCGCCGTGAACACATGGCTTGAGATTTTTAACGTTGTCCCTAACTAGGCTCTCTATAGGCTTCATTGTTTTTCTTTTCCTTCGACATGACGCTAAATACTCAGGTTTCTTTTTAACGTAAATCATATAAATGTTTGGTTGGATGTTCCATCCAAAAGACTTTTCAGCAAAAGGTTTTTTGAGAAAGCAAAACAATGATATTATTTAAAGTTAGATCGAGAATGAATTTTATGAGCTATAAAACAGATGAACACATTATTGAGGAACTGAACCAGACGATCCAGAAAAATGATCCTAAAGGACCAATGAGAAAACTCTCGTAACTTTTTGTTCAAAAACAAGGTATATCGATATAGAGTTGCCAAATCTACTTCAAGCAGCTATAAAAAAGGGAAAGTAAAAGAAAAAAATAGTTTTAAGTTATAACCCCTACTTTAGATAACAAGGTTTCAAAGTTGAACGAACTTGTCTTCATAGGCTTAGGATTAAACGACGAGAAAGGCATCACTGTCAAAGGTTTAGAAGAAACCAAGACTGCAGACCAAGTCTTCATGGAACTCTACACAAACCTCATGCATGACTTTAGTCTACAACGGTTTGAAGAGATGTGCGGCAAAAAAGTCCAGATTGTTTCAAGAAAGATGCTTGAAGAAGAAAATGGCAAATTAATCCTTGAAGCCGCCCAAGTCGGCAAAGCAGTGTTTCTAGTTCCAGGTGACCCCTTCATTGCAACAACCCACGTCACCATGCGCATTGACGCTGAAAAACAGGGGATAAAAACCAGAATAATCCATGGAACATCCATAATGTCTGCAATTATCAGCTTATCAGGCTTGCACAATTACAAATTCGGAAAAACCGTAACCGTGCCTTTTCCAGACAACTTTTCGGAAACACCCTATAACGTTATAGCCCAAAACAAAAAGGTGGGTTTGCATACGCTTTGCCTGTTAGATTTGAAGGCCAATGAAAACCTCTTCCTCTCCATTAATCAGGCAATCAAAATGCTACGTGAGGTTGAAGAAAAAAAGAAGTTGGAAGTGGTTACTTCAGACACCGTTGCTGTTGGAATTGCAAGAGCAGGCGGAGACAACCCAACCCTAAAAGCAGATTTTGTCAATAATTTGGAAAATTTTGATTTTGGCCAACCACCGTATAGTCTGATTTTTCCAGGTGAGTTGCATTTTATGGAGGTTGATTCGTTGATTGCTTTTGCGGGTGCTCCAGTTGAGTTTAGGAGGCTTGTTAGGTGAGTTTAGAAACGTTAGCTGCCAAGTACATTTCTATGGCTGAAAAAGTCTTTAGCGAACTTACACGAACGCAAACGCCTATCAGCTTAACTGAGGATACAGTGGCTGCTGTCCTGCGTTATGCTATTGATTACCTTGAGGATGCAAAGTATTATAAGGCTCAGGGCTAAGTTTGAAACCAGCTTAACCTCAGTAGCTTACTGTGAAGGGCTACTTGATGCTTTAAGATTAATTGGCGCTGTGAACTTTGAATGGCCGTCAAAACAAAAAGAAAAGTCGTCTTAGCTTCGGGCGTTTTTGATCTGCTTCATCTTGGCCATGTACGGTTTCTGGAGGAAGCCAAAAGGTCAGGCGGCGAAAATGCTAAACTCATAGTCATCATCGCCAGAGATAGCACGGTTGAGAAGACCAAGGGCAGAAAAACCATAATGTCAGAAGACCAGCGCTGCGCCCTTGTGGAAGTCGCTCAAAGTGGTTGATGAAGCAGTTCTCGGCTATGAAGACCTTGACATCGGTGAGGTCATTGGAAAAATCAAGCCAGATGTAATTGCACTTGGATATGACCAAGCTGAAATGGAAAAAGAAGTCAAATCGTACATAGCTAAACACAAAGTGCCCAGTTGAAATCGTTAGGATTGGCAAGTTCGGGGAGAATGCTTTAGATAGTTCATCTAAGATTAAACAGAAAATAATAGATAAACTCTCCAAGTGACAGGTTTGCACCCATGGGTTGCGAGAATTATAAACCAACGTACATTCTAATGGCGATAAACGTAGCCATCTACATTGTAGGTGCCATCGTTAGCGGAAATGCGTTAACCACAGGCGACAGCGTTCGTTTTACAGTGGGGGCAAGTGAATCTGTTTGTGTTTCCAAGGTGCCTTCTGGCAATTGTTCACTTCAATGTTCATCCACGCATCAATATTTCACCTTGTCGGCAACATGCTATTCCTACTAATATTCGGTTTGCGTGGCGAAGAACTGTTTTCCCTTCCGGAATATTTGGGAATCTACATTCTGGGCGGCTTGGCAGGTAACCTTCTTTCTTTAACGTTCGGTATCGGGTCTGGAGCTCTGTTTGTCTCTGTTGGAGCATCAGGCGCTATCTTCTCGCTGTTTGGCGCATGCGTAATTTATGGTAGACGTGCAGTGCGGCAGTCAATACTTGGAGCCTTAGTCTTCGCCTTCTTTCTATTCTTCATTAACGTGGAACCCGGCGTGAATATCTTGGCACATTTAGGTGGATTAGTTTTCGGTTTAGTCCTAGGCTACATAATAGCTGCAAAACGCAAACCTAACCACCAAGAAAAAATTAGACCATCGTATTCTACTGCTATTCCTTTTTAGCTGCTTTGAGTACAAACTTCAATTTTTAGTTTATTGCCGTCTTTGAGACACAGTGCCTTTCTCAGACAAACGGGTGCAATTATCTCCAGCACTGAGGAATCATAGTGGCTGCGCAACGCCGTCACCAACGCCCCTTTAACTTCGCCGCCTATCGTGGCTGGGTAACATTTAACTAAACCAAAGGTCCGATCCTCATTTTGGAAACCTTTTATTTCAATTGCTGGATACGCGTCAAGTTCCATACGGGTTTTAATGTCATAATCCAAAGACAACTTGAGGTTGAGTGTACCTGGGTATGGTTCAAAACCTAATTTTTCAGCAATTTGAATGCGATAATATTCTTTTCCAATATAATAGGCGCCTTCACCTAGCCCTGTAAAAACAGTTCCTTCCAAAGTAACTGAAGGAGGATAAGATTTCTCTATCAAAACCTTTAGTCCCGAATACAATTTCTGCAACTCCCCTGTACCTTGTTCCTCAATTTTGATTAGACTACCGTCGGGAGTTATGTTACGTTGAATCCAGCTTTTATCGTTCAAGCTCAATAAGGTAACGTGATGCGGTTTGCTGGGATATTCCAAGTTTTTTGGCCAGGTAATCAGTTGAAATTTTAGCGACTCGTCTATATGCTCCCATTTCTGCGAGTTTTATCAGCATATAGAGTTGCTGCCACTCTTGCTTCTCAGTCAACGCTATGGGTCTCCAGTGACTTAGAGATAAGGGCTGGATATTTAAGCGGCTCGAACCTTTTTTAGAATTGAATAATCTTAAGAGATTTTATAAAAGTTGGTTAGATGAGAGTCTGAGTCTCTCTCCCAAGATATGAAAAACAAGGGACTATGATAATTAGAGTTAGTAAACAAACCTTTACTAAAAAATCCGTTTTAGTCAAGAAACCTTAACGAAAATGCTTTTACAAGTGATTAAGCTAGCAATGCAGAGAGAGAATTGAAAAGAAGCTTGAGCCGTGTGGCAATAAACCAATTTGAAATTACTCATAGACCTGTAGCTATGCGAGGCAAAAGATCAGCAACCGTTTCTGTGCAAAATACCAAAAAACCTATTGTGGAAACGCAAAGAGCTGCGATTTGAAAAACTTCGTTTAAGGCGATATAATGTTAGTCCAACAAGTTGAAACCGTAGAGAAAAAAACAAATGGCAATTTCGTCTACCCTCAATACGACCAGAGCTGCATCTCAGCAATACCAAACATTATTCTAAACTTATTTGAAGCAAGAAAAGAAAAAAAACTTCCAGAAAACATTAACTACCCAAAAGGAATAAACAAAGTTGTGCTTCTAGTCATCGACGGATTCGGGTTTAAACAATTCATAAATCACCTTAAAGAAAACCGATTTTTGTCCAACCTCACCAATCAAGGTGAAGTATACTCTCTAACAAGCGTCTTTCCATCTCAAACGACAAACGCACTAACTACCCTAAACACGGGTTTAACCCCTCAGGAACATGGACTCTTTGAGTACTTCATCTACCTGAAAGATATTGGCATAGTTAATGCATTACAATTTGAACGTTTAGGTTCCAAACTAAGAGATAAACTAATAGACAAAAGATTTGACCCAAGTATCCTCCTGTTACATGACAAAAACATCCATAACACCTTAAAACAAAAAGGAGTAAGCACCTACTCACATGTCAATGCATCAAATGCCTTCAACGTCTTATCAAAATTACTTTTCAATGAAAGCAAAATAATTCCATCAATAAAACCATCCGATACCTTTGTTAGACTCAGAAAAAACATAGAAGAAAACAGCGGCAATAGCGCATATTTTTTTGTACACATAGATACACTCGACACGATAGCACATGAATATGGACCGGATAGTTACGAATATTCTGCAGAACTATCATCAATAACTCATTTGTTAAATCGAGAATTAGTGCAGAAGTTGGATACCAAGACAGCCAAAGAAACTCTACTTTTATTAACTGCTGACCACGGTGGTTTGAACATTGATCCAAAAAAGACAATTTACCTTAATTGTTTACCTAAGGCAATATTGAATTTACAAGTTAATAAAAATCGAAAAACCATTATGCCTATAGGTGGTCCCCGAGAACTTTTTCTGCACATTAAGGAAAAAAAACTTGTTGAAACCAAGGAGTGGCTAGTACAAAAAATCGGTAACAAAGCTCAAATTATTGAAACCAAACAAGCAGCGGAAAAAGGTTTGTTTGGTGTGGGCATTCCGGATAGAGAGGTTATTGATAGAACAGGAAATTTGATGATTTTACCATATCGAAATGAAACAGTATGGTATGAGAACTCGGAAAGTAATAGAATTAGTTTTCTTGGACAGCATGGAGGGTTACATGAAGAAGAAATGCGTGTTCCGTTTGCAGTAACTAAACTTAGTAATTTAAAAGAATAGCAAACCTCAGGAGAGATTTACCCTAAATATAAGGTAAAAATTGGGGATGCATTAACGCTGCCAACTATTTTGTAGGAACAAAACCGCTAAATCTGCCAGCACTTAATGTTTAAATGCTTACGCTAAAAAAATGGGGCGAAACTACGGCAAACGTGTTTGATGAGATGGGAGTTTACTGGGTAGAAATAGCCGATAAGAATCAAACAGAGCGACAAATCCAATTTCTAAAAGGCTACCTTAAACCTGCTGGATACATGTTAGACCTTGCGTGCGGGTCTGGGAGGCACTCTATCGCCTTAAGCGCAGATGGATACATGACAGTTGGGTTGGATACATCCCTAAGGCTTCTTAAAATCGCAAAGCAACGTTTCCAAGACATAGTAGTTGTTTTGGGTGATATTAGATTTTTGCCTTTCAAAAAGAGCGTTTTTGACGCTGTTGTGAGTGTTGACACGAGTTTTGGATACCTGCCCTCGGAAGCAGATGACAAAGTTAGTCTATCTGAAGTGAGAAGGATATTGCCTCAGAAAGGCTTGTTTATAATAGATGTTTTTAACCGAGAATATTTAGCCTCGAAATACAGAAAGCAAAATAATTCAACCAAGGAGAAAGACTACCCAAGCTTTATCCTCCAAAAAAAACGAACGATAAGCGACAGTGGTGATTTGCTTTGTGATTTGTGGACTATCCGTGACAAGGAAAATCTGCAGGTCAGGTTTTTTGAGCATAAAGTTCGTTTATATGGACAGGATAAACTGCGGAGTTTGATTGAAGAATCTGGTTTTAGAGTTAGTCGAGTTCTTGGTGGCTACGTTTCAGAAGACTTTGGTGTTGATTCTCCTCGACTTATCTTTCTGGCAGCAGCAGAATGATTTTGGTCAGCGGTCTGTAGGATGATTGTTTTGATTTAACGCAAAAAAGTTATAAGCGCCCATAAAGACACATTGAAGAATCAGACAGTGACAAAGTATGAACGCTTGGAAACTTCGGCTTTCTATGGCTGCAACCTTGGCCGTAATATTTGGTTTAACCACACTTGTATTCGCTGTTGTCTTAACATGGGCTGAAATAGGCCTGAGTCTTTATACAATAGGAATATTAGTGGTAGTTCTCAACATTGCCCAATGGCTATTTTCTCCCTACCTCGTAGGCTGGATTTACAAAGTTAAGGAAATGCCCCAAAACGAAAACCTCCAGGTCCACCAGATGATCTCAGACTTGAGCCAGAAAAGCGGCATATCCAAGCCTAAACTCATGCTATCACAAATTCCATTGCCCAACGCATTCGCTTACGGTTCACCATTAACAGGTAGTAGAGTTGCTGTAACTCAGGGACTTTTAAAGAATCTTGATGAAGGGGAAGTTGAAGCTGTTTTAGGACATGAACTTGGTCATCTAAAACACCACGACGTACAAGTTATGATGGTAGTTTCATTCCTGCCTGCACTATTCTACTACATTGGCTACTCACTTATGCTCTCAGGGATGTTTGGAGGGGGACAACGCAAAAACGAAGGAGGCGGAAACAACGCATTATTCGGTATTGCCTTCATGGCTTTTTCATGGGTATTAACACTATTCACATTGTACTTAAGCCGTCTACGTGAATATTACGCTGATAGACACAGCGCCCAAATCGTTGAAAATGGGGGACAAAAACTCTCCACCGGCTTAATCACAATCGTACAAGAAAGCAGACATCCAGCAAAACAAAAAGACGAAAAGAAAAGCAACAGTTCCTACAAAGCTCTCTTCATTGCTGACCCCGATCGCGCAAATGTAGACTCTGCAGAACTAAATGCAAACCACATAACAAACAAACAAGACCTTCTACGGGAAACACTTGCAAAACAACCCACATCAGTCGATAAGTTTGCTGAAGTCTTCTCAACCCACCCAAACATAATCAAACGATTAAGGGCATTGCAGGAACTCAGCCAGAATCCATCAAATTATTAGAAAAATACCCTTTCATTTCTGCTGTTCAAAAAAGGATTAGATTTCTTTTCTTCCAGAATAATTGAAGGTTCGCCATGTCCAGGGTATACCAATAAATTCAAGGGCAACTCCATCAGTTTTTTTAAAGAATTTCTCATTTCACTCATGGAGCCGCCTGGAAAGTCGGTTCTCCCGATTCCGCCTGCAAAAAGTGTGTCACCTGTAAAAACAAGTTTTTCACCGATAAGGCATATGCTTCCGGGTGTGTGTCCAGGTGTGTGCAGGACGTTGAGAGTCTCATTGCCAATTTTGATTTGGGAGCCATCCTTGAACAATAAATTCGGGGGATAACTGTCTTTTTCTAAGTCTTGGATGAAATGTTGATCAAGTATGTGGATGCAGATAGGAATGTTGAACTTTTGCGCGAAAAATGCGTCACCTTGGATGTGGTCATCGTGTCCATGGGTGTTCACCACAAACTTTACATTCAATTCTTTTGCAGTGATACAATCTAAAATTGGTTTGGCTTCAGAAGAAAGATCTAATCCTGGATCAATTATAATCGCTTCTTTGGTTTCTTGGGAACTGGCAACGTAACAGTTTGTTGATAACATGCCAACAGGGAAAGTTTCAACGAGCATACAAATCGATATGCAAATAGGCGCTAACCAAAATAAAGTGTTTGCCTTATCTAAACTAATTATCTGATTTCTTGTAAATGAAAAAAGTATACTATAACTTTAGAACAGGAGTTAGGAGTCAGAGGTCTGGAAACCAGTAACTTCTATTGTACTTCGACATTTAGCGCAGCTGATAACTAATTCTGCCAGTTCGTCATTAACTACTTTGGTATCCAAAATTTCGTAGTTATTCTCTGATTCATCGTCTGGAGATATTTGTGCTTTGCATTTTGGACATTCGAACGAGCCATCGCCTTCAAGAATAGCTAAATCTACCTTGTACACCGAAGCTTTTTTGTCCAGCTTTTTCATCATCATATTGCTTCACTCTTTTTATCTAAATTTTCAATGACCGTTTTAATTAAATAACGATTATGAATTTCTATTCAATATGTGAGCTCCATTTAAAAGCTTGACGCAAAAAAAAGGATAAATAAGTGATTTGCACGCCATTTTCATTTATGCCTCTGTCTGTTTTTCAAAGTTTTCAGGAGAAATGTAATCGCCATACAACTTCTCAGCTTCAACCAAACGTTCCCTCTGCAAATACAGAATGCCAAACATTTCAAGCGGTGTGTCATTCACGTTTTCTTGGTAGAATCTTTGCACTCTCTCAATCTTTGCCAAGTTTTCAGGAACGCGTATTGTGAATTGTTTGTTGTAGTCTTCTCTTGCGTAGTTTTTGCCAAGCACTTGCTTGAAGAGTTTGCGTAGATCCTCGTATTTTGGTATGTATCCTGTCGGCGTTTTTAGGGCGCCAACTTCTTTGTGGACACGCAATTCCATCCATTTTATCCAAACATGCTTGTCCTGTGGACTATTCAAGTATTTGTCGAAACCAACTTCTTTTAAGAAGTAGTTAACGCCAAAGACTATTGGTTGCTTTTTGAGTTTTCGCCCGAAATCTAAGTTGTTGTGAACGTTTTTCCCCATTGGAATCGAGATGAAGTCTTGGATGCTCATCATGTTAATTTCTGGAACACCTTCTTTGCCAATGGTTGCGAATGTGGTTTCGGTTTCCAAAGATGCACCATAAGCAACTATGCCATGGTCCCAGCTAAAGCTTTGTTGAACAGGAACGTACGCCTTTGTATCGCGTCCTCCGTACATTATGCCCCCTAATTCAACTCCATTAGGATTATCCAGTTCAGGATCAACATTTTCCACGGCTTTAAGAGCAACTGCATAGCGTGCGTTCTTGTTGGCTGCTGGAACGTCAGTACCGTTTTCATCTTTTTTGCCTTCATACCATGTGCCGGTGTAGTTGCAGCCTTCTTTTGGTAGTTCTTGTCCCATGCCAAGCCAGTAGGGTTTGCCGTCTTTAACTAGGATGTTTGAGAAGATTATTTCTCCGGGCGTTGATAGTACTTTCCAGATTAGTGCATCGTCTTTTGGGTTTACGTCTTGTATGATGCCGAAGATGCCTGATTCAACGTTGACTGCACGAGCTGAAGAGTCAATGTCGCGGATGTATGCAATGTCGTCTCCAAGTATTGACTCTCCTGGAAGCATAGCAGTTGAGGTTTTGCCGCAGGCACTTGGAAAAGCACCTGCGAAGTAAGTTTTGCGTCCATTTGGACCAAAAACGCCCATGAGCAACATGTGCTCGGCTAGCCAACCTTCGCTACTGGCTTTTCTGATTGCCAAGCGGAAGGCAAGTTTTTTAAAGCCAACAGAGTTTCCAGCGTATTGTGTGTTAACGCTGTAGATCGTGTTGTCCATATGGTCAATGTAGATGCGTTTCTTATCATAATCTATGCTGATCATGTCGTCGTTTAATCTGCCAGCTGTATGAAGAACACGCAGAAAATCGCTTTTAGGTCCTGCTTTAACAAATTGGTTGTAGCCCGGACGGTAGAGCAAGTCTTCGCTAGTGCGCTACATACCATGAGTCAGTGCATTGTAAACCAAGAATTGTGAAAACGGAATCTGCTGGACCTAACGAAATGAAACGAACAATCATTGTTTTGCCTACCATAGAGTCGCGAAGTAATCCTTTGACTTCCATTAAGCCATCTTGGCGGTCCATTTGATTGAGAGCTTTGCTCAAGGTAACTCCTTTTGCAACGAGATATTTTGTGTTTTGCCTGTCTCTTCCTTGGTCATGATCACCGTCAAAGTGCACAGTGTGTCCCTGCAGGGTCAGAATAGCTTCTTCTTCACCTGTGGCAACTGCTTGTTTTCGCACAAATGCAATGTCTTCGGCTGAGTCGCTACAGATGAAGATTTTTTCTGGATGAGTGAGGTCACTTTCCTTCGCTATGAATTCGTGGACGTTTGGGTTATTTATTGCGCTAAGTTTTTGGAAGTCTGTTGGGCTTAGTTTGGGTTGTAATGCTTCAAGATATGGGTTCATAGTATTCACCATTTCTTTAGAGTTCGTTTACGTTTCCTGGGACTCGTGGGAATGGTTGACATTCAGCAATGTGTTTAACGCCTGTTATCCAACCTACTAAACGTTCCATGCCAATGCCTGCGCCGGCTGTTGGTTTAAGTCTGCGTTCCTTAGCCATCTTTAGGATTAAGGCATAGTTTTCTTTTTTGACTTGGTCCCGCTCAATTTTAGTCAGAATCTTTGCGTATTCGTATTCGCGTTTGGCACCTGAGAGAACTTCACCGAATTGAGGCAGGAAAAGGTCATAGTTGTCCCATTTGCCTGTTTTGAAGTCTTCAAAATCATAGAATTCTCTTGGAATGTTAGTTACCCAGACTGGGTCTATTATTTCGTCTGTTATAGCGACTTCCCAATCTTTGCCGTATTTAACTTCAAGTTCGACACGATCAAATATTTTGAACGGCGTCTTGGGCACCTTGAGAGAATCCCAGCGGCATAGGGTAGTCAATTCGCTTTTCATTTCATGCTTTAAGTCTTTAATTAAAGTAACAATTGCTTCCTCAACCAAAGCGAAAATATCTTTCGTGGATGCACCTTGAGCTTCAAAGTCTAATTGGGTAAACTCGTAGATATGCCGACCAGTTTTTGCGCGTTCTGCTTTTTCGATGCGAATGTTGGGTGAGAGAATGAATAGCTTGGGGTAGGCGGTTGAAGCGCCAATGAGTTTATGAATTATCATGCTAGCAGTGGTTCGGACTGGTTTACCGTAGATGTCAACTTCTATTCTTTTCTCTATGGAAGCACCTGGGTCGGGCCAGAGCGGATCGGTGCTTTGGCTTAGTGCTACGGGCAAGAGCCATTGAAAACCTTTGTTCACATATGTATTTGTGAGACTTTTTAGTGTGTAAGTCATGACTTTGCCTATGCAGGCTTTTCTTTCTATTTCCGTTGCCGTCAGTTGATCTAACGGTTTGGGAATTTCTATTAAATCTTGTTCTGTCATTTTGGTCACTATGAATCTGTTTTTGTGTACACTATGCAGGGCAGGTAATAAATTTTATACAACAAAACATAGAAAATTTACAATTAATACAAGCTTTAATACTTGAAACATGTAATATTTACATATGAGCGCTAAACTTGACGAAAAAGATCTCGCCATCCTCACACTCATCCAAGAAAATAGCAAACTAACCGCCAACCAAATAGCCAAAAAAATCAACGCTCCAATCACTACAGTTTTCGCCAAAATCAAACGCATGGAAGAAATGGGAATAATAAAACAATACCGTGCAATCCTCTCCCCAGAAAAACTTAACCTCGGCACTGCAGCCTTCGTACTTAGCCGCCGTCTCCTACAGAGCAAAAAATGAAGATGAAACCCCAATTTCGCAGCGGCAAGTGGCGGAAGAAATCGCCCTCTGCCCCGAAGTGCAAGAAGTCCATATAATAACTGGGGATTGGGATTTGCTGGTTAAGCTGCGTGCAGAAAATGTTGATGCAGTGGGTAAGTTTGTGGTTGATAAACTACGGCTTATCAAGGGCTTAGATAAAACGTTGACATGCATGGTTTTTGAAACTGTGAAGGAATCAACGAGCCTTCCTCAGACATTTAGAAAAAGCTTATTGAAACCATAGTTTATGTGGAACTGGAATAGTACAGCAACGGCAAAGCAAGAAGAACCGTGTTTTTTCCCTTAGAAGTCAGTGAATACTCTACCCTCAAAGGCGGCCCATCTGTGACGTTTCGGTTTATGTAGCCATGGGTTTGAAGCATCTTAAGTTTGTCTGAGAGGGTTCTTGAGTTGACTCCCAAGATTTTTTTTATGCCTCCAAAACCTATGGCGTCTTTAAGCATCAGAGTATAGAGGATTTCAAGGCTCCATTTCTGGAAAAGCAAATTGAAACTCTCCTGAAGGCTCTCCAACTCGTCTTTAAGCTCGGTTGGAGTGATTTTCTGTTTCTCTATGATTGCATTAAAAGTCTCTTCGATGCCGCGAAGAACCTGATTCATTCGAGCTTCTACGATTTTGCGAAATTCTGCGCTTAACGTTAGGGGAGCACTCATGGGGTTTACACTCGGTGTGGTTTTGCTCACTTCATAATTTATTAAGCTTTACATATACAACAAGGTATACAAAGTAAAGTTAACTTGGAGGAACAAATTACATGGAAAAATATGATGCCATAGTTGTTGGCGCAGGAACAGCAGGTTGCCTTGCAGCAAAAACCATAGCTGAAAAAGGCTTAAAAGTATGCATAGTTGAAAAGAAGCCACGCGAAGAAATTGGCGAGAAAATCTGTGGTGACGCCCTAGGCGAGCACCACCTAAAATTCTTAGGGCTCGAGAAGCCGACAGGTGGCGAATTAGAAGCAAAAATTGACGGCATAAAAATCTACTCACCAGACGAAAACACTGTTTTCACCATCGCGGACAAAGACTTCATCGGCTACCTACTTAACAGACGCCTATTCGGGCAATGGCTCCTCGAAAAAGCCACCGACCAAGGTGCATTACTGAAAGACAATATGAATTTCCGTTCACCCATATTAGATAAAGGCGCAGTTGTAGGAATAACTGCTAAGAACATGAAGACAGGCAAGGTCGCTGAACTTCGAAGCAAAGTTGTGGTTGACGCCAGCGGCTATTTTGGCATGGTACGTAAACAGCTACCACCAGAGATGGGCATAGACCGCGACATAGCCAATCAAGACGTCGAAGCCTGCTATCGAGAAATCCGCCAACTAAAACAAGAAACCGAAAACACCCGCTTCTGTGAGATCTACCTTAACCAAAAAGCCTCACCGGGCGGTTACATTTGGATTTTCCCTAAAGGCGGCGCACGTGTGAATGTCGGCCTAGGTATTTGTATGCGCGGTAACTACCCTAATCCCAAACAACAACTCTACGAAACAGCATTCAAGAAACCAATCTTCGATGGCTCCTTGGTTTTAACTGCAGGCTCATGGTTTGATCCAGTCCGCAGACCTTTAGACAACATGGTTTCAAATGGCGTCGTGCTAGTTGGAGATGCAGCATCACTAGTTAACCCGATTCACGGCGGCGGCATCGGACCCTCAATGCTAAGCGGCTACTTTGCAGGACAACAAATAATTGAAGCACTCAGCAAAGGTGAACCCACCAAAGGAAGCACTCTGGGGCTACAACAAGAGATACATCGACACATACGGCAAAAAACAAGGCACCTTAGACATTTTTAAAATGTTCCTCCTATCCTGCAGTGATGCAGACCTCAACTACGGCATGAACGAGAAACTGATGACAGAAGACGACGTACTCAAAGCAGGCATGGGCGATGACTTCCACCTAAACATCACAGAAACCGCCAAACGCGTCTTCAAAGGTCTTCGACGTGTTGGATTCCTCAACAGACTACGACTGACAGTTACAATGATGAGGGGGCTCAGTGCACACTACAACACGTATCCTACATCACCTGAAGGCTTTGAGCCTTGGCGTTTGCAAACAATAAAACTGATTGAAGATGCAAGGAAAAAACTTGTAGATTAAACATCCCACAAATCTTTCTTTTTTTCTGTCTTTTTGTTTCTGTAAAGGCTTAAATTCCCAGTGTACATGGATACTATCTTGTGAAAAAAATGGTTTACTGCTCTAACTGCGGCGAAAAAATAGATGATAACGCTTATTTCTGCCCAAAATGCGGCACAAAAACTCCAGCAGGTAAAGCTTCAAATGCATCTTACCCCGCTGATGAGTTGCGTGATGCCTTCTACAGAGTAGGAATTGAATTAGAACGCGCATTCAATACGGCGGCGCATGAAACGCAGGCTGCATTCAGGAAAGCAAGTGAAAATATGCAGCAAAAAACGCCCTCCGATAATGCTAACACTCAAGGGTCTATTGTTTGTAGCAGTTGTGGAGCAAATAATGTGACTGGCGCGGTTTTCTGCCGTAGCTGCGGCAAAAAATATCATCCGATGAAAGATCTTCTGGAAGCGAATAAAAAATGAGCCCAAACAAGACGCTAATAGCGTATGTTAGCAAAGGTGGAGCTACTGAAGAGGCAGCTAGAAAAATAGCCGAAACCCTACGTTCAAAGTTTCAGTTAGAAGTTGATTTGGTTGACCTCAAAGAACAAAAAACTCCTAACTTAGAACAATACAAAAACATAGTTACGGGTGGCGGCGTCAGGGGAGGAAGAGTATACGGTAAAACGTTAAAGCTTCTTGAAAACGATTTAAACGGTAAAAAAGTAGCTTTTTTTGTCTCCTCTTCCTGGGCTGGTACCC
Source organism: Candidatus Bathyarchaeota archaeon (assembly GCA_963804785.1). Taxonomy (GTDB): domain Archaea; phylum Thermoproteota; class Bathyarchaeia; order Bathyarchaeales; family Bathycorpusculaceae; genus Bathycorpusculum. Next base: position 325,252 of record CAWDRR010000004.1, on the reverse strand, counting down.
CTGGAAGTTATGAAAATGCAAAAACCAAATTTGTAGAAAATACGTTAGCGAAATACCCCAAGATTAATACTGTAAGCTCAGAAGCCTTCGGCGGACGCATACGATATTTTAGAAGAACCATGTTGGATAACACGGATTTAGCTAAAGTTGAGGCTTGGGCAGAAGAACTTGGGAAAAAATTCACTCAATAAGCCAAACATTACCAAAGCAAATGCGCTTCTGTGCCCTACCTGCTGTGTTGAGTACGTTGAGGTTGAATTTGACTTTGAAGTTGATGGCATAATTTTGCATAAAGTGAAGGCACTCAGGTGCCCTGGATGTGGAGAAGAAGTTTTTAGCCCTGAACAACATGAGGTAATTAGGAAAAGAATAATTAATTCAACAGAGTTTTAGAAAAATGTTTGAAGCTTTTAATAAGAGATATGTTCAGGCAAATGACATTTAGTTGCTGATTCATCTATTGCAGGGTGAGAACAACTTTTTTATGAAAAAAAATTCAACATCTTTGAGACGGTTAAGTCGATATTGGTTATGACCTTTGTTTTTGCGGGTCGCAAGGTTTTTATGTTCCGCTTAAATCTGTAAGGTGTCGCCAAGATATAATAGACGGCAAAACAATGGATTGTTGGACCAATATGGTTAGAAAAGCACGAATACGGCTCACAAGTACTGATTACAGTAAATTAGAAGAGGTATGTGGAGAACTCAAAAGCATTGCCTCAAAGACAGGCGTGAAAATGAATGGACCAGTACCACTACCAACAAAACGTTTGCGCGTTCCAGTCCTTAAAGGACCATCAGGAGAAGGCACCGCAACATGGGACCGATGGGAAATGCGCATTCACAAACGCTTAATTGACATAGACTCTGAAGAACGTGTTATGCGTAGAATCATGCGCATTAGGGTTCCAGAAGAAGTCCACGTCACAATTGAACTCATCTAAATTATAAATATTTTTAATTTTTATATTTCATTTTATTTTCATAATAAATACTCTAAATCTTATAGATTCTTTTCAAGCAATTGAGAGTTGAAATGAATCAAGAAATGGAGAGGTATCCTTTTCAGCCATCATGAAGAAGTTAGCAGAACAATTATGTAGTTTAAACAACAATTATGGCTACAAAGTTCACGCAATACAGCGGAATTGGGTGGGTCAAGAAAATACATAGTCAACCGTTACTTGCGCTTCGAAAGAAAGCAATAGCCTGAAAGACAAAGGAAGTTTTAGTCAACTGTTTTGTTTTCGTTCTTTCCGATTGCTAGCCGAAAATTTGCAGGTAAGAGACAATTGTTAATGTCGCACTTGCTGCAAAGGCTAAAGCCCATACTTTCTTGTTAAAGGAGAAGATTTTGTAACCATCCAAAATTCCAAACGGAATCAAGTTAAAAACCGCCATAAAAGCGTTGATGTATGCTGCAAAGAATAGCATAAAAACAAACGAACTTGGAGGTAATGCGTACGCTAAACCAAGAAGTACGCTTGAGAAAATAAGGTTGGTGATAGGTCCAGCAATGGAAATCTTTACTAGATCCTCACCACTTGGCACTGAACCGCCAATCATCATTGCTCCAGGAGAAATCATTTTGAAAGGCAAAAATACCGACGCGAACGTTAAAACCGCACCCCACGTTGTAAGCCTAAATTCCGCCCACATGCCTTTCTTTTGAGCAACTATTTTGTGAGCTATCTCATGTACCAAGAAAGATGCAGTCATTAAACCTGCAAAAATACCCATTATGGCATAACTCCACACAGATAGAAACCAATATATTCCGATGGAGAAGCCGATACCAATGACAAGCGCTGCGGCAATTCCTATGTGTTTGAGTTCTTTTGGACTAGTAGAAATATGGTTTTTCCTTTTGTAGGGGTCTTGACCATAAACGTAACTATAATTATAGGAGCCATAAGCTTGATTTGTCATTACTTGTTCTTTACGTTGCGCGCGGGCAGCGTCGATTTTTGGGCAACTATGATTCTCTGGTAAACGGTGGGTACCACAGAATTGTCCTCCGCAGTGTGGGCATCGGAACGGTAGAAGAGTTTCTTGCTGGCATGCTTCACATTTCATGTAATCTGGCGCCTTTCACACTTAAATGCAAAGGGTATCTTATATTTTTACGCCAAAATAACGGAAAATTCACGTTGAGTTAAAGCAATCAGAAAAGAACAAGATCTAATCACCCATTTTTTTCCTCTCAAAATATAAGAACCACTCTATAACCAAACATGCATAAATGCTTTAAAACAAGCAAACAATATCAACAGCACAAGGAAAACATAGGAGTCTCGCAAGTTTGAAGTCATTTAGTTTTGTCCATTCTGCAGATTTGCATTTGGGGTATGCACAGTATGGTTTAGAGACAAGAAGGCAAGACTTCGATGATGCATTCAAAGAATTAGTAGATAGGACAATCGAATTAAAACCCGACTTTATGATAATTGCAGGCGACCTTTTTCATCAGGCGAGACCATCTAACCATACCTTGGAGAATACTATACGAAGTTTTAAACGGTTAAAAGATGCAGGCATTCCAGTCTTAACTGTCGATGGTTCACATGATTCCGCTCCAAACACAATTACCAGTACAATTCTCTATCCTCTTGACAGTGCAGGATTAATCATCCATCTGCCAAGGCATCAAGGTGCATGCTGGAGTAAAGAAAATTGTTGCTACGTTTACGGGATACCTACCTACCACAATAGGCACAAAACCCAAGAGGCACTTCCCAAATTCATTGAGGATAATCAAACTACGCCAAAGGCTGGAGTCGCGAACATTTTTGTATTCCACGGCGCGGTGGATTTGCCAAGTATCAATGGACCTTTTGAAGCTGAAATCTTGCCAGATGAGTTGCCGGGAGGCTTTTGTTATTATGCTGCAGGTCACCTGCATGAACGGTATATGACCAACTTTAAAGATGGTATCTTAGCATATAGTGGCAGCACCGAAACCGTAAGTTATGACGAAGCCAAGTATCTCAAAGGCTTCTACTTCGTCAAAGTTGATGAGAAAGGTCAAGTTAAACCGGAAATAATAGAATTGACTTCGCCCCGCAAATTTGTTATAATGACCGAACAGGATTTTACGGGTATGGCTTCAGCCAAGATAACTGAGTTAGCAGTTCAAATGGTAAAAGATGTCGACGAAGAAGGCGCAGTGATTATTCCAGTTCTTAAGGGAACACTACCTTCGGAAGCAAGTCGAACAGAAATCGATATTGCAAAAATCCGAAATGCGGGCGAAAAAGCGCTGCTTGTTCACCCCGTAATTTTGCTTAAGGAAACAGCGGTTTCCGACGAAATCGTACGTTCAATATTTGAAAGCGGATTCAAAGACTTCAATACCAAAGCGTTTGAGTATTTCCAGCAAATCTTTTCGGATCGCTACGGCAAAGATGAAGCAGAAAAGATCGCGAGAGGAGCGCTCAGCTTAATTGAGCCTTTAACTCGAAAACAGGATGACAAAGTCAAACAAGCAATCGAGGAGCTCGCCAAATGAAAATTGAAATAGTGCAGCTTGAAAATATCCGAAGTCACGTAAAATCCACTGTGCCTTTTACCCGTGGATTTAACTGTCTCGTTGGCGGTTTAGGCTGCGGCAAATCCAGCGTAATGTATGCGGTTGATTTTGCATTATTCGGGGACTCGATTGGAAGAAGTTTTGAGTATTTGCTGCGTGAAGGCGCTGAATCAGGAAAGGTTACGATCCAATTTAAGCATCATGGTATCACCTACAAGCTTATTAGAGGATTGAAGAGGAAAGGAAAAAGCATCAATCAAGACTTTGAAGTGCTTAAGCTCTTTGAGGATGAGAGACTTGTTGCAAGCATGAAAACTGATGCTATCGCCGAACAAATCAAGGCAATTACAGGTTTAGATAAGGACCTTTACCGTGAAATCGTCTGGTTTAGACAAGAACACCTCAAAGAACTGTTGGATGCTACACCTCGGGATAGGCAAAGACGCCTAGATGAGCTTTTCGGATTATCGGATTTTGAAGTTGCATGGAGTAACATTGCCCAGTACCAACGTGACTATGACACTGAGAAAAGGGTTTATGAGAAAGACCCTGACGTTAACGGCTTAGAAAAACTCAGCAACGAATACAACAGGGCAGGAGAAGAATTCACACTACTGGAGATGGATTTGGAGAATTCAACTCAGAAACTAACAATTGTCAAAAGAGCTTTGGAAGAGGCTAACTCCAAACTTAAGCAGTTAGAAGAGAAAAAAATAGCTATAGAAGAGCTCAAACGCAAAGAAGCAAAATTAACCGCTAACATCACCAACATGAACAATACCTTTTCATCACTTAACCAGCGTATAGAAGGCAAGAAAAGTATAGTTGACAATTTGCATCAACGCCAAAATACTCTGGATTCTCAAACAAGAATGTGCTTGAGTAAACTTGAACAAACAGGATTACCAGTCAATCAATCAATTGAGCAAATGGGTTCTTGTTTAGCAGTGTTTGACGATAAAATCAGCAGTTTAAAAGCTGAGCAGGAAGCTACCTCACGAAGCATGCAAACAGACCAAAAAAGAGTAGTTCAATTGGCTGAAGAGAGTAAGTGTCCGCTTTGCATTCAACCGCTAACTGGCGAGTATAAATCAGGTATGTTAACAAGAATACAAAAGGAAAACATTGAACGAGAAAAAAATGTTAATCAACTTCGAATCGAAGTTACAAATCTGCAAAAAACCAAAGCTATTGCTTCAGAAGCATACTCCAGTTTGCAAACTTGTATAACTCGTACTGTAGATTTGAAAGCGAGAATAATTGAAGAAGAAAACAACCTCACCAACCTTTCCAGCGAACTTTTTGAAAAACAGAAATTTGATTTTGATTTGCATGCCCAACTGGAAATAGTACAGTTTGAAATTGGAAAATTCAACCTCTCAGACCTCGATGCAGCCCGCATGCAAAGGGAACATACATTTAAGCAATATTACGTTGTAGAATCTGATTTACGCACTAAAGAGAATCGCAAAAAAGACCTATCTCAACGTTTGGACGACACAAAAGAAAGAATAAACATTGCCCAGGAAAAGCTAGAGAGAATAGAAAAAATCCGAAAAACTGTTGAAGTCCTCGGCGCCATCAGGGACGCTTATCGCAGCATTCAACCTAAATTAAGATGTGAGTTTGTGAAGGTTCTAAGGAATTTTGTTCAGCAAGTGCTTGATAGTTTAGTTGGCGGCGAAGGACCGATGTTGAACTTGGTCATTGATGAAACTTACACTCCATACGTGAAAAGTGATGCAGGCGTGGACCGAGAAGTCAGCAACCTCTCAGGCGGTGAAAGGACATTGCTAGCGTTTGCTTACCGATTGGGGTTGGGGCAAATTATTATGCAGTCAAGAACAGGTCATGGCTTGGGTATGCTAATGCTTGATGAACCCACAGAAAACTTGGGAAGCGAAGATGGCAGCATAGAACGGTTAGCTGAAGCAATAAGCCGATTCAAAGCTATTGAGCAAATTATCGCTGTGACGCATAGCGAAGCTTTCGCAGGCAAAGCTGACCACGTTATAACTCTTGAGAAGGAAGCTGGGGCAAGCAAAATATCCATCGAGCGCTAAAGGGCTAATGCCTTATTTACAAACAATTTTTTGTTTTTAGAGACTATATTGATTTTAGCCACTAAACCAAAGTTTGGACAATAATAACTATGCCAAAAAGGATGCCTGCTAAACCTGTGAGTGCTTTTATTAATTTGTGCATAGATTAGTGAGGAATGCCCCCAAATCAATCAGATAATGTTTGTTTGCATTTCTTTACGATAGCTTGCAAGACGCATTTTGTAAACGGACCTAATTGTGCCTCATCTTTCGACTTTGATTTATCGAAGGCAAAGTCTAAACAATCATTCGAAGAATACTTCAAGGTGTTCTGAACAATTTCTTCAAACGCAAGTGGATCTACTATGTTAACATTTTTTTCTGGGATTAAGCCTTTCGCTAAATCCTCATCAAGCCGTAATGCTGCAATTACAAGCTTTGAGATTTTGTCGTCCGATAAAATCAATTCAAGTTGTTTCTGGAGTTGTTTATACTTTGAACTCTCCTTGGTTATTATTCCCTCGGAACCCTGGGACAAAATGGTTTCAAGCGATAGACGTCTATCCGCCAATCTTTCAACAAGAGGTCTATTTGAAGAAATGTTCTCTTGCTTAAAAATGGCTATTTTCACGCCTTCCCGAACACACTTCCCGATTAATTCACCAATAATAGTGAATGTCCCAGCATACTGAATTGGTTCACCCTTTTTGGTGCAACCCACTGCAACACTATCGGTCAATGTCCCAGTAGCCAAGTCGCCTGAAAAACGACTTCTAATGTCTAATTCTCGCAAGGCAACAGTTTTGGCTTCAGTTACTGTTTTGATGACTTCAACCATGCAACCCTCAGTTAAATTCCCATCAACTATAACTACAATGTTTATCGTACCGATCTTTGGGAGTTGACTACTCTTTGAGGCAGCCGGTTCACCAGCTGTAACCGCTACAGTGGCTCCAGCCGTCACAAAAACCGTCAAAGTTACGCTATCATATTTTTCAGTAAATGTTACCACGTTTTTCATTTTGGCGGCAGTCATCAACCCGACCACTTTCTCCTTTGGAAGTTGCAACTCTTGTGCTGCTTTAACTAGAAAATCTTCAGGACCACTCCAGTGCATGTCGCTCTTATCGCGTCCGCTGCCTTCGGGGACTTGAACGTTAATAATTCCATTTGCCTCAACCAAACCTCCATTCAAAAGGGCAGAACTAAGTATCTTCAAAGGAGTTTTAGACCAAATAACGAGGGTTTGATTATTTACTTCTGCTTTAATGTTCTCAATTTCAACGTTCAATTTCATCGGTTAGCCCTGCAGTTTAATTTTGAATGCAATTAAATTTTTGGTTATTTAAGCCTTGGCGTAGATTACTCTTCTTATAGCTGCACTTAATTCAAGGATTTTTTTAGCAAGTACTCTCAGTCTATTAAGATCAAAGCAAAAGTTTCAGGGTTTCTATCAAAAGGCAAAGTAAATGTTATACCAGCTTTCTCCGCGGTTGCTTTTACGTTAACTCCGACACCTTCTTCTGAATACCGCCTCATTGCCGGATGGATGCATACTCCTTTTTCAACATTACATTTTTCACACAACTGACAAGCACCTGAAACTAAACCTACTGCAAGCAAATATCCTTCGCTAGAAGCTGCTTTCTCGAGTTTATGGACAATGTCAAGCAATTTTTTCATCTCATCGTTCCAAGCCGACCAAAACTTATTCACCTTTATCTTCATCTCTGCAGGAATTGAAGGGTCGCTAGTTTTTGAAAGATACTTTATTAGTTCTGAATCTCCCTCGGCTTGCGTTTTGAATTTCATCAAGAGAGCATAGTGGTATTCGCTCACGATTTTTCGAAATTCGTCAGGCGTTGGAGCGTAAGGAGGGCATGCTAATGTTTTTCCATATTTTTCGCAACCTAGTTTGCATTTGAAAACAACGCGGTCTTCTATGACGATTTTTTCAACTTGAATTATCTTCGCTTCCACAGCACCCAAGGATATAGCTTGTTTTTTGAGAAAATCAAGTGATTCTATCTGGTCTACTTTTTTCATAGCACTTCACGATCACTTTTGTTCAATTAACTGACAAATGCCTTGGGTCGATAGACGCATGCTGGGTCTTGGTTTAAGCTGTCTTTGCTGTATATGTAAGCTCGGGCTCGGCAGCCTCCGCAGATGGTTTTAAATTCGCAGACACCGCATTTGCCTTTAAGGTTGTTGCGGTCTGCAAGTTTTTTCAGTTTTTCCGATTTGGGCATTCTATCCATGATTTGTTGAATACTGTCTGTTCTTATGTCACCAAACTCTAAATCAAGTGGGGCGCAGGCATAGGCTTTTCCGTCTTCTAGAATTTCCAGCCACTCACATTTTTTGAGATTATCACACATACTGCAGGTGCTCTTTAGTTCCCGCGAGGGCTCCTTTGTTTTGAGCAAACGGCTATTGAACATTTCATAGGGAACTATAAGGATTTTATCTTGGACTTTCTTGCTAAGATCATAGATTTCTTTCAGCTGGTCTTCCCTTTGTTGTGGCGTCGGCTCCAGTGGACCCAACACCTTCAACTGGTTTTCAACGTCTATGGGTTGCGGAATAAGCGATGCAAGATGGAAACTTTTTGCACCCAAATCAATTGCAAGTTTAACCAAAGCCGGAACTTGATTGACTACATATTTTGTGTTAATCACGCTCATAGCGAAGGGAATATCAAATTCTTTGCATACCTTGGCAGCATTAATGCTATCTTCGAAGGCGCCTTCGCCGCGAAGTTTAGCATCAGTTTCCTTTAGCCCAGCGAAGCAGATAATAGCTTTGCAGTTCGCTGTTGCCAATTCTCTTGCTACTTTGCGATCGAAATGCCAACCAGTGACCTTCACATAAGGCGACAACTTTAACTCTGCGACGTAGCGAATAAGTTCTACGAAGTCCTTACGCATCAACGGTTCGCCTGTCCAGCCAGCTCCAGAAATGAAAAGGTTGTCCACTCCAAAATCAGCCGCTTTCTTTAGCATAACCTTCGCTTCGTCTGTTGTTAATTCGTTGGAAAGGGGTTTTCCATCTCCAAGGGAAAAAGCGTGTTTGACAGGATAAGCTCGAGTACATGACCAGATGAAATGGTCAAATTTGCTGCCATGTTTCTCGGAACCGAAAAGCTGTATCTTGTCTTCGTTAACAATCATCAGTTTGCCTCTTTGTTATCTGAGGTTTTTGTAAATGGTTTGAGTTTGTTTTTCATATGACCTGGAATCTCTGGTTGGACATTCTTGCATAATTCGATTCTGTCATGTGTTGCGTTGACGAGTGTGGGCAACTCGGAAGGATGTTTGATGAAGATTGCTCCTAACTTCTTTAACTCTACCATAAGAGCGGTTGCTTTGCCGGCTGTGAAATCTCGGCTTTCAATTGGAACTTCATCGATAATATACGTTCGAATACCCCTTTTAACAGCTTCGAGAACCGTTTCTAGATTAGAGAGATTTCCGTATCCAAACGGAACTGAAGTCACCACAACGATCGCTGATTTAAATATCATATCTAAGTGCAACTGCTTTGACTCTTCGGTTATGGGTGAGAAAGGCGCCTCACTTACTGTTGGGATTTTCAGCAGCTCAGCTGTTTCGTAATCTGTATCCAGCATGTTAAGAACACCTGCCGTCACTTCATAGCCTTCATCAACTAATGCCTTCATTACAACAGTTCCCGTGCCGGCCCCTGCAACAATATGAATAGCGCAGTTACGCGGTATAGAGGATTTCTGAGGACTGAGTGGAATAACGAATAACGAGTTTGTGACAAGGCTTTTTTTGACAATCGCGTCAAGGTCGAAAACAGCTTTAATGTTCTTACTTGTCAAGACATTTTCGACAGCTCCAGCTGCAAATATTGTCGCACCCTTTAGTAGAAGAATTGAGTTGCAGTAGCGTGCCGCTAAGTTTAAGTCGTGAATAACAGCTAAAACAATCAAGCTTTCCTTAGTGCAAAGTTCTTTCACTAGATCCATGATTTCTAACTGGTTAATCATGTCCAAATGAGTAAGCGGTTCATCAAGCAACAGAACCTCAGGCTCCTGTGCTAGGGCACGGGCGATTATCACCCGCTGTTTCTCGCCTCCACTTAATTCGTTTATTGGACGGTCAGCAAAATGCCAAGTGTTGGTTTGATCCATCGCTTTCCTAACTATGGTTAAATCTGACTCTGATTCCATTTGGAACCTTTTCATATGTGGGTTTCGACCCATTAACACGATATCTAACGCAGTAAAACTGAAGCCTATGTTACTTTCCTGTGGAACGATTGCCATTTGTTTAGCAAGGTCTACACTTTTGATGCTGTAAATGTCGGTTTTATCGAGGATTATGGTTCCTTTGTAGGGTTTAAGGGTTCGGCTAATGCTTTTCAGAAGTGTGGTTTTTCCTGAGCCGTTGGGTCCGATTATTCCCACGAAATCGCCTTCTTTAACATTGAAGCTGACATTTTCCAGGATCTTCACTGAACCATAGCGGCACTCGACTCCATCCACGTTAAGTAAAACCATATCCAGCTAGCACATCCTACAGTGAGTAACTTGTCTTTCTTTTCCTTAGCAGATAAATAAAGAATGGGGTTCCAGTTAATGCAGTTATAACGCCAACTGGCAACTCAGAGGCTCCCGTTGCTACGCGCGCTACAGAATCGCAGAGTATAAGGAATATTGCTCCAACTATCGTTGAGGTAGGCAAAAGAATCCGGTGATCAGGTCCGATTACGAGCCGTGTCATGTGGGGAATTATGAGACCAACGAATCCGATAATTCCGCTTATGGAAACCACTGCTCCTGTTATCAAAGAACCAATGAGCAGTAGTATTTGCCGTACCCTTTCCGTGTTAACGCCTAAGTGTTGTGCTGTGTCATCTCCCATAGACAACATGTTGAGGTCTTTAGTGAAGAAATATGCAATCATTGTTCCTACTAGAACGAATGGAAATACAATGTAAATGTGAGTCCACGTAATGTTGGTGAACCCACCAGCAATCCAGGCGACAATACCTATCAGGGCCTTGCCTGAACGTAACTCGAACACTGTTTGTAATGCTAAAATGAATATGTTCACAACTATACCGGATAACAGAAGCGTGGTTATTGGCACTTTGTTTCCCACACGGGACATAAAGTAAACAAGAAAAACTGTTAAAACGGCTCCCGCGAAAGCTACTATTTGGAAAAGTCCAAGCCCAAAGAAATTAAGAACCAAGGAGCCTGCGTATAAAGTAGCTAAAGTGTAGCCAAAAGAAGCCCCTGCTGAAGCGCCTAAAAGGTAGGAATCAGCCATTGGGTTTCTAAAGACACCTTGGTACATAACTCCAGCCGCAGCCAAGCCAGCACCAACTATAGCCCCTGCAAGTATACGGGGTAGGCGAATTTGAAGGATTATTGCTTCGTTCGTAGTTGAGATTGATGAAGAGTCAATATAGTGGTTTAGAAAGGGAATTTGCTTGCCCAATATCGTAAGAATATCTGAGAAGTTTATGGGCGCGAAGCCTATGTTTAGACATAGAACAACAGCAACTACAAGCGTGATTATCAGAAGTAAAAAGATTAACTTCCATCTGGAGGATCGCTTTGAATACTTTTCTTTGACTTTATCGGTAATCATATTTTAACCAAAAAAAGGTTGGGGAAGTTAAAAAAGGTCTGGGTAAAATGCTTTGGCGGCTGCTTCAATTTGATCGGCTATCCGCGGTCCGGCTTCAGCGAAAAGGTCTCCGTTAACGATAACTACGCGATTGTTTTGTACTGCACTTATCGAGCTCCAGCCAGGTCTTGCTTTAACGGCGTCAACGCTTCCATAGAAAGGTGCTTCATCTGTTTGCCCCATGTTGGTTGGCAGCAATATAACGTCCGGATTCTTTTGAACTACTGTTTCTGAGCTAACTGTAGGATACTGTTGGGACTCGCTCTCAAAGATGTTAATTCCTCCAGCTTTTGAGATTACATCGTTGAAGAATGATGTTCCGCCAGCTGACATTAGAGGGGGATTCCATACCTCATAGTAAACTTTAGGCTCAGGCAAGTTAGCGGCTGCTATTTTGGCTTCAATGGCGTTAATTTTGCTGGTTAGAGAATTCACTAGTGTAGTTGCGTTTTGGTCTGCCCCTACTGCCTTGCCAACAATAGATATGTCTTTGAATATGCCGTTGACATCATTGGGATTGAGCACCAATACCTTGTAACCTAAGTCTCGTAGCGTGACAACGTCTGGGTCGTTGATGGGTGTTGCTAGAATTAAGTCTGGGTTTAGTGAAGCGATAGTTTCTTTGTTGGGTGTTGAGAAGCCCCCGATGCTAGTCATATTACCGGCGGCAATCCAAGCAGAGAAGTCATAGGGGTATTTGTCATAGTCGGTTACGGCAACTACTCTTTCACCTACACCTATGGCGAAGAGTATTTGGGTGTTGCTTGGAGCTAGTGAAATAATTCTTTGAGGAACTGAAGTGAAAGTAGTTGAATAATCTTCATCGTCAATTACCGAGAAGTTTTGAGTGCCTGTATTGTTTGTACCTGCGTTGTAGTTGTTGAGGATGAAAGCACCAGAAAAGATCGAGACTATGATTATAACTGCAGCAACATAAATTGCATATTTTTTATTCATTGTTTCCTTTAAACTCCTTTAATCTGGATGGATTATCCAACACAGTATATAAAGTTTGACCAGATACGACTAGCCAGACTATCATTTAAAAAAGGATACATCATTAGAAAGCACCAGCCGCACGACCTCAATTCTTAATGAATAAATCAAAAACCATCTATCCTGCTCAGGGCACCAACATTTTGAGAGAGAACATGGTTGAAAGAAGGAAAGGTAACGGAATGGGACTGGTGATGCATGGTCAAGGGTAAGCATTGTAGACACTAGAGAAAATCTGAGCTAAACTGTGGTTCGTCAGCTACAGAAGCAAGAATTTGTTCGGCAAACTCCTCTTGTTCTTCACTGCCGTTAACGGTAATCCAGCATGAACCTTCTGCGCCGCAAACGCCTCCAGCAGCTATTAGCTCAACTTCTGCACCTGTTAGAACTCTCATGGCGTCAAGTTCAGTAAATACTTCTCCAGGAACAGGCAGCAAACGGTATCCACCTACGCCCGGGGCATTAAGCTTCTCAGCGATGCTGTTTAAATCGCCGTTAATGCGTTTCTCTAAACCTACAGGAATTATGAGTTTCACTCTGCGACCTACAACCGCAGGTAAAGCTAAACCTATTGTTCCCGCTTTTGGGTGACCGATCAAAATAGCTGCTTGTTTATGAGTCAAATCCAAGGCGTTTGCACCCTTCAAGATAACGTCGCCTTCTTTGAGACCATCAATAACATCAGCAATTGTTTTTTCTTTTTTCCAAAAACCTTTAGTTATTACAATGTCACCTGGAAACTTGCTTTCGTCAGATAGTCTTCCTTCGACGGTTACAACCTTAGTTGGAGGCAGGGTTATTCCTCGGAAGAAGTGTTTTCTTGAGAAATCGTTAGCTATTTTGTTGATTTTTAGAATTTCTTCAGCGACATAACCATTCGTCGTGCCAGCGATTATAACAATAGTCCCGTTTTTTAATGCTTTAATTATTGCCGGGTGATTTGCTAACGTTCGGGCGATTAACCGTTTACCTGCTTGAGGTGTGATTAAGAACTGTTTCATTTTAGACACCAACTCTTATGCTATTAAATCAGATAGATGGAATAAAAGTTTTAATCCTCAACTAAATTCAATTCTCATAAAAATACGGATTGTATCAAACAGAATAGAACAGCTTTAAATGTAAGCATGCCCTAGATTGGGAGGTTTATAAGGTGAATATTTTGGCTCAAAAAGTTCATGGGAGAATAACTAATTACCGCACTGGACCTAAAGAACAAACATCTAACGAGTGCTTGATTGAATTTGAAAACATTACTTCTGCCCCTCTAGCATGCAAGATAGTTGGGCAAAAAGTCACTTGGACAAATGGAACTACCAAACTCACTGGAAAAGTTCGAGGTCCACACGGCAAGAATGGGATGGTTAAAGTAAGATTTGTGCGTGGAGTTCCAGGACAAGCAATTGGAACAATAGTTGAACTGATTAGTTAATGTTGTTTTGTTTTTTCAAAAATAATTAATTTTTTATTAAAAAAAGTTATAGTTCGCCTACATCTGGACCTTCGTAGACGTATTCGCAAATTTCTATTTTTCCGTCTCTCACTACAACTTGATAGTCCGCTTCACAAATTGGGCATGCGACTATTTCGCCGTCTTTGAGGCCATCCCGTTTGAATGTGTTTCCGCATTCAGTACATTTTAGAATAATATCTCTGGTCTCCTACTCCATTTTGAGATAGTTGTGGCTTCTAAGCCAGTCAGATTGGTTTTTGCGGTAACGCCAGAAAATGTCGCCTCTAGTGTCAGATTGGAAATCCCATGGTGACACCAAAACAATGTCTCCTTCGCGAATCCAAACACGCCTTTTCAGTTTGCCGCGAACCCTACATAAACGTTCTTTACCATCTTGGCATTTAACCGTAATTCTTTCTGCGCCAAGCATCTTAACCGCTACACCCAATACGTCATTTGAGGAAGGTAGGACCATACTATCGAGGCTGCCCTCATTTGTAATTTTTCTTTTTCCCATTTTTTTCACCTATTTTGCTCATGTCAATATAAATCAGAATAGCTTTGAGAAAAAGCGTATAAGTGGTCTAACTTTTCCTCTTAAGAATTCTAACTTTACAGCAATTATGGATGCAACAGGTATATTAGGGTAGCTTGCTTACTGAGAGTTTTCTTCATATATTTAAGATGTTTTTAATAGGCTAAAAACTAAAAAATGTAATTAAATTTCTTTCTTATTAAATGCGTGTTTTTCATCCATTCCTTTATAAGGATGCAGTAACACTCATGGTTGAAGAGTTTCTCTTATCCTATTGGAATAACTAATTGAATAATGGATTCTTTTCAAAAAATAAAAAAGAGGTAAATGAAAATGTGCCAATTAAGAGCAGGTTTAGTTAAGAACTGTCGCAGGTGCAAATCGAGTGTTCGACTCAATTGCCCGATTAAAAAGAAAGCGAAAAAGAAAGATTACACCGATAACAAGAAACGAACCGGATCAGAACAAAAATCCTAATCGCTTCAAAGGCATATACGAGTTTTTTTTCTCGTCAATGAAATTTTATTTATAACAAAATTATTTTTTTGGACATAATTTCTTGTTTAAATACAGTTTACATTAGTTAAGAACAAATTTTAAAAATATAATAAAAATAAAAAAAGAAAATTGTTATAGATTAAGATGCTTAAGCTTAAATTGCTTAGTATCTTCGTGGTGGTCTTCGTTTTGAGTAGCACTCTCGGCAGTAAACTGGTCTTGTACCGTCTGGCTTGAAAGGAACATCACATTCTTTTCCGCAGTCAGCGCAAGTTGCCTTGTGCATCTCTTTGTTATTATACATTCGCTATTTCAACTCCTACTACTTTGGCTGTGTAAAAGTCTCTTTTACACAGTACCATTTAACTGCCTTTCGATGCTTATAAATTGAATGCTTTAGCTATAATGATTTAAAAACAAAAAATAATTGAAGGTCTGTTTTTAGCTGAATTTTACATTATTTTGCTGGCAATCAGCATTGCTGAAAAACGTTAAACAGAATAATTGCTTGAATCTTGGATTTTCATCGTCAACCTAATATAGTTAACATATCATTATTAGGTAAATATTCGGGTAATTGAGAAAAAGTATGAAATAGCATATCTCTGAAGTTTGCTTTTTCTCGTAACTTTGACTATGATTTGAGAGGGGTAATTTGAGACAGAAAAAATCAACATTAGGCGAGCATCTTGCGCTTCTTTCGGTAAAATATAACATTTATCCTAACGAAGTTTTTCAAGCTTTGATTACAGCACGGAACAACGAAAAAGCCGTCTGCGGTAACCTAACAGTTGAATACCGAGGCAAAGTGAAAGGTGAAACAATTTTTCTAATAACAAAAGATAGCGCCGTCGTCGCACAATTCCGTGTCGGTGAAGAGTTCCTTTTAAGAAAAGATAATCCTTTTGAAAGTTGGATGAGCACTGATAAAATTCGCAAAAAAATCGCTAAACAAAACACTGAATCAATTTACACTTCAATTCACGATTTGAGAGCAGGCATGAAGCGGGTTAACTTGAAAGCTGAAGTTATTGATATTCCCAAACCTGCTCAAGTTCACACCCAATTCGGCAACACAGTAATGGTAGTAAACGCCTTAGTTGGAGATGACACAGGAAAAACCAAACTCTGCCTCTGGGAAGGACAAATAGGCACAATTGCGGTTGGAAACAACATCGAATTAAAGAATGCACAAGTATGTGTTTTTAGAGGCGAAAGGCAACTGCGACTTGGCAAAAACGGTATTCTAAATGTATTGCCAAACGCCACTGAAGCCATCCAAGCAACAGCAGTTAGATAAAATAATTTTTCAAAAAATTAAATATTTTTATTTTAAATTATTTCCAGTCAGTTCTTCTTCTAGACCAAGCTTGTTTTTCGTTAGAATCTGCTGAGCCTCTATGTTCGGTACCTTTTGATGTACTGTGTTTGGCTAAGCATTCTCTGCAATAGACCGGTTTTCCTGCTGTTGGTTTGAAAGGAACAGTGGCTGTTTTTCCGCAGTCACTACATTTAATTTCTGTTACATTTGATCTTTGAGACATTAAATTACTCCATACTATGTGAAAATTCGGAAAAACTTTCCTATTTTTCTATAATTTAAAAGTGGAAGGTTGACTTAAATGTTTCCTTAAATCAAATAAAGGATTCAAGGATTAACTGTTTTTAGATCAAAATTTTTGAATTGATATTAAAATATCGTAAACTCAGCAATCCAAAACGACCTATCGATTCGAAACCTATTAAACTGTTCTTATACGCTTAAAATCTAGTTTTCGCCTATT
The DNA here is from genome assembly GCA_963804785.1 of Candidatus Bathyarchaeota archaeon. Taxonomy (GTDB): domain Archaea; phylum Thermoproteota; class Bathyarchaeia; order Bathyarchaeales; family Bathycorpusculaceae; genus Bathycorpusculum. The sequence continues at coordinate 308,749 of CAWDRR010000004.1, read as the reverse complement.
CTATTTTCGTTTTTATGAACACGGTTTTTATAGCTGTATGAAGTATTTGATTGAATAAGAGAAAGAGGGAAAGTAATTATTTGACCCTTATTGTTGACGACGCTGGCAGCGGAGATTTGCTTTTCGGCGTAGTAGTAGGCGCCTACCATGAAGAAACAGGCGAATTCAAATACGACCTAATCGACGTTAGATTCTACCAAGAGATATTCCGCGAAAAAGAGTACCTACAAGAAGCCTCCCGTGTTGTTTCTAAACTGGTTACACGTTTCAATCTCAAACCCGACGAAGTCATCAATATTTGTCAAGGTTGCATCTTTGATGTTGCAGCAGAGGAACTTAAGAAAATCTATGGTGAAGACCGCGTTAAACGCATAAGAGTAATAGGTGAAGCTCAAAGACTAGTTGAAATTGCTTATCTAGACGAAATCCGTAACTTGGGCTACGACCCATTGGTAGAACGAGAGGAGAAAAGAGGAAAAAGCTTTTTCCATATGATGCGCTGGTTAAAAGATAAACCAGAAATGCTGAAGTATGCTAAGACTGGGTGGCCGCGCCTTAAAAATTACCAAATGTTCAAAAAGTTCCAATCTAAACAAGCAACTTTCAGCGTAGTATGCAGCGAGTGTGGTGTTGAATGCGAAGTACCCTTTAAACCAAAAGCTGACAAACCTGTGTATTGCCGAAAATGCTGGTCTACAAATAAAACCCAAAGAAACGGCAAAACAGCAACTTTTTAAAAGAATTAATTGTTTAAAAACATAAGTATAATGTTTGACTTTTACTCAAACTGTTATTGATTATTATTTTGATTCTTAGCAGCATGAGCTATCTTGTTTTTTTTACATCATAAATGGACCACTATACAGGAAGGTAAAAAGTAGGTTTTCCCGGTTTTCGGTGGCATATGTTCATTGGCTCTAATGGAATTTGTCACTGTTTCCACAGGACTTTGGAATTGCACTTCTAGCAATTGTCCAGTAATTTTGTGGCCCACTTGCTTTTTAAACTGTACTTCTCGGCTACCAACCACCAAGGTCAATTGAAAGCCTAATTTCAAATAGACCTGTTATGTTAGTTTATTTTACAAGACGAACAATTGCAATTAACAATTACATTTAGAGTTGAAAATTACTTCATTCTACTTAGCAGCCCGAACCCTTGTGAGAACGGATGCACGCCAATTATCGGTTAATCAAAAATGGTTGCTTGAATACTTAAATCACAATTTGCCAGTTTTTTAGTTGGGTATTTTAGTTGACTTCCAACAACAAATCAAAAGTACACATCAATGTTGTTTGGGCAGGCAAAACGTGGATTGTCCCCCGCAGCTATCCTCCAAACTATTGCAGTAATCGTTAACAGCAATCCTGTTTTTTTAATTTGAACTCCTCAGCGGTATAGCCTCCGATGGTTTGGTGGGTTTGCCTGTCTATGCTTGTTTGCCTTACCATTTCTATATATAGGGTATTTCCGTTCTCGCGTAAGTTATGCGTTTAAAGGAGAAGCAAGGAGAATTATACATGAAAAGCACTATAATTTTTCATTGCCTAATCAAAACAGTCCTTTCTATGTTTTCAAGATTGCATCACCTACAAAACATGCACTGCTTGCATTGGAAAACCTTTGTGTATATACAAGCATATTACATAGGCTTATAAGCCGAATCCGCCCATGCAAGATGCCCTGATAGGAGGCGAAAAGAAAGTGTTGAGTAGAGATTGCGACGGATGCACTCTGTTACATATGTGCAGTGAACGTTACAGAAGTGTAAGCAAAAACGAAAAAGTTTACTGTCCCGACGGAACAGCACACCTAGTAGACCAAAATTAACCCCCCCTTTCCTATTTTATGTGTTTTTGGGGCAAACGCTGAAATGCAAGCATAACCAAATTACTGATTGCAAGGTGATTGTGTGGATAAAGCTGATTTCTTAACGTGGAGCCGTAAATACGATAAAGCTTTTGGTTGGCAAGCGCAACGGGAGAGGGAACTTGGCGCGAAATTGCGGAAAAACAAATCATTTGCTGTAGCTGATTTGGCAGCTGTTGTTGAATGGAAGTTTAAAGAGGATTCTGAGAAGAAAACACGTACTCTATCTTTAGTCACTCACAATGAAGAATCAACAGTTAGTCGACTCTCCAGCCAGGCGTTAAGCATCCCTAGATGTGAAGACAGCTACAGAATGAACTGCATAACACTTCTTGAAGGAGTCACCCCTGTCTTAGCCAGTATTATACTCACCTTCTTTGATCCCAAGCAGTATTGTATTTTGGACGCTTTCACATGGAAAGCCCTCCTTGGCAACCCACCCCAAAACATGTTTTCAACTTTAAACTACATTAAACTGCTAGAAGCTATTAGAAAAACTGCAGCCAAACAAAAACTAGATGTCAGAGTAATCGATAAAGCCCTGTTCAAGAAGGGTTTTGATGACGCAAAATAATTTAGGCACTAGTTAAAATTTTTTTGCAATTTCTGTTGCCTCTAAAATATTTTTTCGTAAGCAATAGCCTAAGTAGCGGTGGACCACTGCGGTTTGACGCCCAGACTCCGTCTGGAAATCTCAAACCCTACACTCTTACCCGCACCCCCTTGAGCGCATAACGTCCAAACTTAGGTTGCTCTCTCCCGAGCCTAGCCGGGTTCGCCTGGTAGACAACGAAGCAACTTCCCTACGGAAGCCACCCATTGACCGCCAGCCCCAAAGGACGGATAGTCACTGGTTCGGAAATGAAACTCCAAGCGGCCTTTGACGCCTCATCCGCAGATGTCAGCCCGTCATGTAGAGGATTTACGGTACAATGGACCCCTAACCCACCGCCTAAGATCCACCGCCGAACATAGACAGTTTAATCGAACTATAAAACTTTCTTGGTAGCAGCCCTAGATTTCAGGCTACTTCACAGTCTTCTGTTGCCGATTTAAGTTCCTGAGCAGTTGCTTTTAACTGTCTTAGCATTGTAGATGTGTTTTGGCTGTTTTTTTGAATAAGGTTGATGAATGCAGATCCTACGATGGCTGCATCAGCACCCGCAGCAATAAGGCTTTCAACGTGTTCTGGTTTTGAAATGCCAAAGCCAACGGCTAACGGAATTTTTCCAGCAGTAAAGGGCAAAACACGTTTAATTAGTTGAACCGTGGAATCTTCAATTGTTGTTTTGGCTCCTGTAACTCCATAATGCGAGACCAAATAGAGAAAACCGCTGACTGCAAGCTACTATTTTGATTAGGCGTTCGTTTGTGGTGGATGGGGCGGCTAAGAAAATTGTGTCTAAACCATGCGCTTCTGCAGCTTTTCTATAGTCAGCTGCTTCTTCCACGGGCAAATCGGGTACAATGAAACCGTCAACGAGGTGTTTTTTAGCTAGGTCAAAAAACTTGTCAATGCCGATTCTGAAAACGGGGTTATAATACGTCATAATCACGATCGGCACGTTATGTTGCTGTTTTATTTGTTTGGCGATTTCCAGAACCTTTAACGGTGTTGTTCCGGCAGCTAAAGCTCTTACTCCAGCTGCTTGAATTGTTGGTCCGTCTGCAATTGGATCAGAAAAGGGTAACCCCAATTCAAGAATGTCAACTCCACCGCTGATAAGTGCATCTGCAATTTGTGGTGTGAGCTCTGGGTTTGGGTCTCCAGCCATTATGTAGCCAATGAGCACTCCGTGTCCTTGCTGCATTGCTTTATGAAACACTTCTCTAATGGCGCTCATATTTTCGCCCCAATGTAGTCAGCGATTGTTTCAACATCTTTGTCTCCGCGACCGGACAGTGTGACTACGATCGATTGGTTACTGTTCATTTTTGGTGCCAATTTCATGGCGTAAGCAACAGCGTGGGAAGATTCAAGCGCTGGCAAAATCCCTTCTTCTTTTGCTAAAATCAAGAAAGCATCTACTGCTTCTTTGTCTGTGGCCGAAGTGTAATTCGCTCGATTAGAGATTTTTAGGAATGAGTGTTCTGGTCCAACTCCTGGGTAATCTAAGCCGGCTGAGATGCTACTAGTGTTCTGGATTTGCCCATTGCTATCTTGAAGAATGTAGGTTAACATGCCGTGGAAGACGCCTTCTGCACCTGCGCCCAGCGATGCGGCGTGTTTGCCTGTTTCAATGCCTTGGCCTGCTGCTTCAACACCATAAAGGTCCACTGAAGTGTCATCTTCAAATGGGTAAAATGTGCCAATCGCATTGCTGCCGCCGCCTACACAAGCTACCAATGCATCGGGTAATCCGCTTTCTTTTTTCTGGAACTGCGCTTTAATTTCATTTCCGATTACACTTTGAAAATCCCTTACAATCATTGGATAAGGATGGGGACCCACAACTGACCCAATCAAGTAATAAGTATCTTCAATGTTGGTTACCCAATCGCGGAAGGCTTCATTTATGGAGTCTTTGAGTGTTTTGGAACCAGTTTCTACTGGGTGAACTGTGGCGTTTAGAAGTTTCATTCTAAAAACGTTGAGACGTTGTCGCTCGCAATCTTCAGTACCCATGTAAACCTCGCCTTTCAAACCTAAAGCGGCGCAAGCAATAGCGGTGGCTACTCCATGTTGACCTGCTCCGGTTTCGGCTATTACACGCGTCTTTCCCATTCGCTTGGCGAGCAATGCTTGACCGATGGTGTTGTTGATTTTGTGGGCTCCACCGTGGGCGAGGTCTTCGCGTTTGAGGTAGATTTTTGCTCCGCCTATCTTTTCAGTTAAGATTTTTGGCGTAGTAGAGTGGGGTTGGTCTGCCCAACGAATTCGGAGAGGTAATAATCGAGCTCTTTTTGGAATGTTGGGTCTTTTCTTGCTTTAACGTAAGCTTGTTCAAGTTCGTTTATGGCTTGCATAAGGATTTCTGGGACAAAGCGTCCACCGTACTTTCCGTATTTCCCGTCAATTGGGTAGTTGCTTAATTTCATGCTTTTACAAACTCCTTGACTTTCTCTTCAATGTTTTCGGTTAACATTATTGTTGAGCCTATGAGGAAAGCAGATGCCCCGCAACCGCGTAGGAACTGCAGGTCTTTTGGTGTTTTGATTCCGCTTTCACTTATGACGACTTTGCCACGTGCATCATTTCTTTTAAGAATTTCTTTTGTTGTATTCAGATCAATTTTTAATGTCCCAAGATTTCTGTTGTTGATTCCTACAAGATCTGCGTCGGTTTCAACCGCAAAGCGGAACTCCCCTTCAGTGTGGGTTTCCAACAAAACCTCAAGACCACTTGAATGAGCAAACGCTATAGTTTTATCTACGCTCATTTCACTGCATCCTTTATCAAAAAGCGCTTGAATCAACAAAACGGTATTTGCTCCAATCTGTGCGGCTACCTCTATTTGGTCTGCTACGAGGATTATATCCTTCATGAGGATTGGCAGTTTGGTGGCTTCTCTTGCTTGGATGAGTGTGGATAAAGAGCCATGAAAGTGTTTAGGTTCAGTTAAAACCGAAATACCGACGGCGCCTCCATTTTGCATGGCGTGAGCAATTTCTTTGGGGTTTATTTGGGTTCTGATTGTTCCAAGGGATGGCGAGGACTGCTTTAATCTCGGTTATCACTGGGTTAGTTTTGCATTCTAATATTGCTTGTTTTAAGCTAATCTTTGGTTGTTTTATGGAAACATTGGTTTGATAGTATCCGCTTTCAATTGTTTTTGTAGCGTCCATTGCCAGTGTATCTAGAAAATCATTCATATTTCGCTTCTAACTCCTCAAGTCTCGTTAAACTTCCACCCGATGCTTTAACTAATTCTTTCAGTTTGGCGTAGGCTTTTCCGCTAGTAATTGATTTTCGGGCAAGTTCCATGCCTTCTGCGAAGTTTTCTGCTTTGCCTCCGACGATGATTCCTGCAGCGCTATTAACTAGCACAATCTCAGCTTTTGCATCATCAAGGGTTTTACCGCTTAGAATTTTAAAGATTATTTCAGCACTTTGCTCTGCGGTGGATGATTGCAAATCGGCTATAGCTGCTGTTTTTACCCCAAAATTGCTGGGAGCAAATTCCAATTTCGTTACGTTACCTTTCTTTAAGTGGGCGATGACTGTTTTTCCAATCGTTGAAATCTCGTCTAGCCCATCAAGTCCATGCACAACCATGGCCTCAATACAACCCAACTTATCCAAAACAGAAGCCATAGGAACCACCAGTTTTGAGTCATAGACTCCGAGCAATTGGGCATTAGCAGATGCCGGATTCGATAATGGCCCAAGGACATTGAATACCGTTCGTATACCGATTTCACGTCTGGTTTCTGTCGCGTACTTCATTGCTGGATGGAATGCTGGAGCAAACATGAATCCAACCCCGATCTTTTCGATTATACTTTCAACTTCTTTTGGCTTTAAATTAATGTTTAACCCGAGTTTTTCCAGTACGTCTGCGCTACCACTTTTGCTAGTAACAGCCCTATTGCCATGTTTAGCAACTGATACTCCAACGCCTGCAATCACAAACGCCGCTATTGTGCTTATGTTGAAGGTTTTTATTTTATCGCCGCCTGTGCCGCAGGTGTCAACTAGGCGTCCTTGTACTTTGGGATGGATTGTGCAGCAATTGGACCGCATGACTGATGTGAATGCGATTAATTCTTCAACGCTTTCACCTTTCATTCGCAGAGCAGTTAAGAATGCTGCGATTTGGGCGTTTGTTGCATTGCCCGACATGACTTCACGCATGATTCCATCCGATTCCTCAAAGGTCAAATCAGTACCTTCGATAAGCTTCTGAATCCCCTCTCGAATCATTGTTTATCCTCCAAGAAGTTCTTAATGATTAGTTTGCCGTCTTCGCAGAGGATTGATTCAGGATGGAATTGCACACCGTAAATAGGATATTTTACGTGTTGTATGCCCATGATTTCGCCGTCTTCAACAGATTCAGCGGTAATTTGGAGGCAGTCAGGGATAGATTCGCGTTCACCAGCAAGTGAATGGTACCGAGTAGCGGTCAAAGGGTTGCGGACTCCCCTGAAGATTGCTTTTTGGTTGTGTTTTATGGTGCAGGTTTTTCCATGCATAAGTTTTTTGGCGTGAACGACTTTGCCGCCGTATGTGTGGATTATTCCCTGGTGCCCAAGGCAAACTCCCAAGGTTGGAATGGTTGGGCTCAAGGTTTGCAGTATTGACTTTGCAGACTCCAAAGAATTTGTCATCCTCAGGATTGCCTGGTCCGGGTGATATAACGATGCGATCTGGCTTAATTTCAGCGGCTTGCAGCAGGGTAATTTTGTCGTTTCGGTAAACCACTGTTTCTGCGCCTAGTTCACCTATGTATTGGACGAGATTGTAAACGAATGAATCATAGTTATCGATGACTAAGACTTTCATGGCTGTTTGCCTCCTGTGGCGTGTTCGAGTGCTTTCATTAGTGCTTTGGCTTTGTGGTCTGTTTCAAACCACTCTTTTTCAGGTATCGAGTCGGCAACTATGCCTGCGCCCACTTGAATGTATGCTTTGTTGCCTTCTGAGAATAATGTGCGTATGGTTATGGCAAAGTCAGAGTTGCCGTTGCAGCTGAAATAGCCGACGGCACCCGCATAGGGTCCTCGGTGCGAGGGCTCTAGTTCCTCAATTATTTCCATGGCGCGAACTTTAGGTGCGCCCGAGACTGTGCCTGCAGGAAACACCGCTTTTAAGGCATCAAAACTCTCTAAGCCATCTTTCAAGTCACCCGAAACCTGGGAAACAATATGTTGGACATGGCTGAACTGGTGAATTTGCATAAACTCAGGAACAGTTACGCTTCCATACCGGCTTATTTTGCCAACATCATTTCTTGCTAAATCTACCAGCATAACGTGTTCGGCGCGTTCTTTTTGGTCGTTTAACAATTCGCTGCCAAGACGCGTGTTTTCTTCTGTGTTTGCCGTAATGGGTGCTGTGCCTGCAATTGGAAAAGTAATTACTTTTTGGTTGTCAACACGAACCAGCATTTCAGGGCTGGCACCAACGATTTGACGTTGATCAGATTTGTAGAAGAACATGTAGGGTGAAGGGTTAATCAAGCGTACACTTTTGTAAAAGGCTAAAAGACTTCCGCTGTATTGGAATTGGAAGCGTTTGGATAGGACAACTTGGAATATATCTCCTTCAATAACATATTGTTTGGCTTTGGTGACAGCAGCTTCAAAGTCCTCTTTTGAAATGTTTACTGTGGGCTGAGTAAATGTGAATCGCTCTTCTGGCGTATCTGGTTCATCAAGTAACTCCAAAATTTCAGCTAACCGATTTTCGCTTCTAAAATAATAATAAGCTTGATTAATTTTGTGGTCAAAGACAAACCCATCCTCAAAAATGCCCATCTCTAAATCAGGAAAACCAAGTTCGTCAGGTTTTTGGTTGGGTAGTTTTTCGATGTATCTTATCGTGTCATAGGATATGTATCCTAATGCTCCGCCGACAAACCGAAAATCAACCATGTCGTTTCTGTAGGGTTGTAGTTCTTCTTGAATTACTTTGAAGGGGTCACTGGCTTGCTGAGTTGTGGTTTGTCCTGTTTTAGTGTTGGTTATGGTAATTGTGCCGTTTTTTGCTGTGATTGCTGTTTTTGGGTCAAACCCTAGGAAGGAGTATCGGGCGAGTTTTTGGGGACCTTCGATGGATTCTAGAAGGTACGTGGTTTTGTATTTTTGGTGGAGTTTAATGAATATTTCTATGGGTTGGTTTGTGTAGTTGAAGTTAACGTAGTTTAGTGGTTTTACTGAGGCTGTTGTTTGTGTGCCAAAGACGATTCCCCATTGTAATCATGCTCCAGTATAGTTCACAATCATACCATTATGCATTATTTAAGGCTTGTTTGTACAAAACTGTACAGGTAAGAGTGTTAAAAATCTTTTTCCAACAATTTCTCGCTCCAGGAGAAAAATACTGGGAGATTATTTCAGGACACTACTCAGCCACGCAAAATAAGCTTCCGAGCCATCAACAATCGGAAACGCCAAAACCTCAGGAACCTCATAACTATGAAGCTCCTTCACCCGCTCCACCAACTCTGCAAACAAATCTCTGCGAGACTTCATAACCACCAAACATTCCTCACATTTGTCCATCTTGTCTTGCCAATTGAAAAAAGATGTAACTGGGTTGATGATATTTGCGCATGCGATTATTTTCTCTTTTAGAAGTGCTTCGGAGATTTTTTCTGCTTCCGATTTGTTTGCAGTTGTAACTAGAACAATGATGTAATTTGTATCCATAAAGTTCCCAGTTAATGTTCATTTCATGGCATAGAAAAAACTTGCCGTCCGATTGACATCTTTAAATTTCGCCTCATCCACTATTACGAGTTGTGAGGCGAAGCTTCTTGAAAGAAGAACATATCAAAATTCTAAAAACTATGAATGAAGCAACAAACCGTATGGACATGAACATGTTTGCAGAAGCTGTAAATTTGAGTCCAAATCAAACTATGGTAGAAGTGCAGGAGCTTGCCAAAGAAGGCTTTTTGCGTAAAGTTGGCGGTGGATTCGGTTTAACTGAAAAAGGCAGAACAGCGCTTAAGATGTTTACACATGTTTCTAGCGAGATTAGTTTTCTTTTTTACGTTGAAGTTGATAAACCGATAGGTTTTATTGCGCATTCAATGGAGGAATTCTACAGGTGCATCAAACAGGTCGAATGTTGATTCTTTGGAGTTTCATTTGTATCGAGATGACTTTGAAAATTGGTTAAAAGATATTTGTAAGGATTCAGATTTGGCTGAAACCTTTGTAGCTTTAAAGATTGAGGAATTGAAGGGTGAAGATCTGCGAAAAGCATTGTTAAAAGCAATAGATGCCAAATATGGAGTTGGCGACTTACTTTAGCTTAGCTTAGGTTTTTTCATTTAGTTTTTTCCACCAATCTGGAACTCTAGCGTTTTCTGCTACATCCCAGAAGTCATAGGGTTTTATGTCTAAAATAGGGGTTTCATCGTAAGCGTCTAAACCTTTAATGGTTAAAACGTTTTTCTCAACTTTTATGAGTTCAACAAGTGTTAACCCGATGGGGTTTGGCCGCAGCATTGTGCGGGCTGCAAAAACGCCTGTTAGAGGCATGTCTTGCCTTCCTCTTGGATGAACCTTCAGCGTTTCCCGTTGCTTATCAGTTACTTGGTTTAGATAAAATAAAATAAACAAATGTGAAAAGCCAGAGATACCGTTTAAACCTTCAACTAAATCATCGCGAACAATGATCTGTGATAAAACAGATTTGTCTTTAACTTCTTCACCTTTAGCACAAGTTTTTACATGGCCTATTGGGTTTAAAACAATTTTTTCTGCAGAAGTCATCGTGCACTTCTCCATGTTTGAGTGTTTAATGAAAATATTTAAGCATTCGATTTGCCATTCAACTAAGCTCAGATCGCTAATTTTCCTAAATAGAAAAAGGCCTACTGTGTTATTAGTCTTAACTGCATCAAGCGACAACAACAAAACCGCAAGCTCTATATTACTCAATGAAACCCTTTTTCAAACCATGCGGGTCCGTAGCTCAGTCAGGCTAGAGCATCGGACTCTTAATCCGAGGGTCGCGGGTTCAATTCCCGTCGGACCCGCCAATGTTAAGCCGCATTTATACTGAATTTTCATCTTTTTTTTCGTATTATGAGACTTTTTTTATTTCTAGCGCTAAAGGTTTATTTTTTAGAAGACTGAGTTTTCATAGCGAGCGATTGCAAACTTGGCACCTGATAATGTAGAAGTCGAAAAGGCGGAAGAAAAACAGCCAAGAGTGGAATTTAATTTTCCTATGCTTATTATTAGGACAAAGCGGTTTGCAGGTTTTTTGACAAGTTAGGTTCATTTCGCACTTCAAGGTATTTTTCGTGGTTCGGTCTTGTTCTTGTGCCCTTCGTTGCTGGAGTTGCACTCTACCTATTAGTTAACAGTCTAATTGGTTTGTTATCTAATCCAGGGGTTGGTCAAGTAATTAGGGATTTGGGGCCAGGATCAATTCTGTTGTTGCCTGGAATCAACCCTATGCTTCCGATAGTATATGGATGGATTGCAATAGTATTCGCTATTGTGATTCATGAAGGGGCACATGGTGTTATTGCCCGAAATGTTGGGTTAAATGTTAAGTCGAGTGGATTGTTGTTTTTCTTGTTTGTTCCTATCGGTGCTTTCGTTGATGTTGATGAAGAACAAATAAAGAAAGCAAAACCCCGTTCTGCTCTAAAAGTTATGGCTGGTGGAGTTGGTGCTAACATCCTTGTTGCAGCCGTTTGCCTGTTAGGCGTTTTATTGCTTGTTGGAAGCGTAACTCCAGTTATCGATGGCGTATATGTTAACGATGTCTCTGCTGGATTTCCAGCTCAAACTGCGGGGTTACTTCCAAAAGATGTCTTTGTTTCAATCGACAATGCAGCAATCAACAACACCACCCAACTAAGAGCAATATTGGATAATAAAACAGCTGGAGATACAATTCAGGTGACAGTTGCAAGGGGTGATAGCTGGCAGTATAGATTTTCCACAACAGTAAACTTAACTATATCTGAAAACCGAACCATCATGGGAATAACTAGCTATGATTTGTTTACTGAACAACGATTAGAGAATTATCGAACCTTCTCTATAGAAAGGTTATCGATGTACATGGTTCCTCCAACCTTAGCTTCTGGTCTAGTGCCATTTTCTGATTTCTTAGCACCTTTCTATTCAAATCCTATACCTCAATGGCAAATATTTGCGAATGTCTTTTTTTGGATCTGGTTTGTCAACTTTAACCTAGCAATCTTCAATGCCCTTCCAATATACCCCTTGGACGGAGGCAGAATCTTTGACATCACTTTGAAAAGAGCTATGGGTAAGCGGATAAGTGAAAAAACCATCCGTTCCATAACTATTGGGGCAACGCTTGCTTGTGTAATTCTTGTCTTGTTAGTTACTTTGTTGCCCTTCATAATTTAACCGCGTAGCTTGCAGACAAATTTTGGCTGAGTCATAGCGGTGTTTCAGTATTATATGTGAATCTTATTTACGGAAACAAAACTGTTGTTTTTAATATAGAATCGCCAAGGTTTATTTTTCCAATCACCAGAATAATCTACGCCTACACGTCTTGTTTCCACGATATGATCCTGAGAAACCAATGATGCATCCTCAACGTACAATGGCGGAGCAGTCATGTCTTTTTTGTTTTGATCTTTCGAAATACCCATAGCCATGCAAAGTTTGCTTGGACCATTCGTTAAGTTAGCACTCTTCACTTGTTGGCCACGGCGTTTTTCCATAATTTCTTCACCCGCTACTGGTTCAAGGGCACGAATAAGAACTGCCTCCGGTTTTCCTGTAAAATTGCCGGTGGTTATGTTAAAGCAGTGGTACAGTCCGTAGATAAAATAAACGTATGCATGTCCTTTTTGTCCGTACATAACTTCGTTTCTAGCTGTTCGCCGACCTCCAGAACTGTGTGCTGCTCGATCTTCAGGTCCAAGGTATGCTTCTGTTTCAACTATTCTTCCGGAGGTCTTCCCTTCTTTTGATTCATGAATTAAAATTTTTCCCAAAAGTTCTTTTGCAACATTGATTGTTTCCTGTTGATAGAACGATTCTTGCAGAATCATAATTATGAGAGTAGAGCCACCGAACAAATAAGCTTGTCTGCCTTTATAAATGAGATTTCAAGATTAAATTGTGATGTTTAATGAGCGATGATGAGTTAGAAGCATTAAAGCGAAAAAGACTCCACGAGTTGCAGAGGAGAATCGCTCTTCGTGAAGAAAAGCAAGAGCCTGTGGATTTTCATAAGGTTCTTGATAGTGTTTTTAGAGGAAGAGCTTGGGAAGTCTTTAACGAGGCGAATTCGCAATATCCAAGTGAAATGGAAGAGGTAGAGAATGAGCTGGTGAGTCTTGTATCGAAAGGCAAGTTGAAAGAAATAGATGGTGAACAATTGTTTGCGCTCTTAAGAAACGTTGGTTTGCGTGTTAGTTTGAATACTGGAATCAAGGTTGTAAGTCATGGGAAAACGCAGTCGCTCTCCGAGAAATTTAAGGAATCAAAATCTTAACAAGCCTCGAGCAACGTTTAGCTAGTTATCTTAGTACTTTCGTGAAATTGGGAATCTGTTATCTCAGTTAGAAAATCTATGCGTTTGCGCCAAAGGTTTTTCCTTTTATCTTTTGGAGTTTGGAAATATGTATAAAATCGGAATATTGTTGATGTCAGCCTAAGCCAGTTATATTACGATACGTTAAATGAATTCATTAATCAAATATCAAGGAAAGGATAACATGAATTTCATTGAAACAACGCTTTCAAGAAAGATAAAAGAAGCAGAACCAACATTGGATATTTTGGGAGCTGATCGTAAAGTTCTCCAAGTCGCTGTTCAAGACTTCATGAATTATATTAACTTCTATCGTACCCTTGAGAACAAAGAAACAAATATGGTATATCAAGTCAAACAGATGGAGCAGCTACAAAAAGAAGAACCGGCTGAATTTGACTCATCTCTCGCCGTTTGGAGTAGTATCTGGCTTAGGAAATGGAAAGAGAGAGTTAACCTTTCTATCGGAAAACAGAACCTAAAAGCAGCATTCAAGGCTCCTGAAAACGATTGTAAAGATGAATCTTTGTGGAAAAAACTGGAATGCAAAGAAGAAATAATTCAGATTGTGGCATCTGCATTGATAAAAAATGCTGAAATCTGCGGAACCCAAATTATTGCAGAAAATATAGTGAAGACTGAAACATGCAAATCCTCAAGCCAAGACATCAACAACAAAGAACAGGTCTTAAAAATTCTAAATAATTCCTTAGTTAGAGCTCGCGAAACCACTCAAAGACTCGGTCCTTTGATTGCGATTCAAGTTGACAAACGTTACTATTGCGAAGTGAATAATTAGGAAGGTTTCGTTTTCAGCTTTAGACTTTCTTTTTGGGGCTTTGATGTTCAGTTTCCAAATGTAAGAGTAATTCTTCTTTGGTATTGAAAACTTTCCCACATATTTGGCAGATATTCTTGTTTGATGTTAGATTATCCATTGGAGGAAGTGAGGAGGGCTGCTGATCAGGGGATTCAAGAGATCCATCTGGCGGAACTGGTGATGTCAAATCATCAAATGGGTCATTTGGTTTTTTTTCATAGGAAAAATCAGATTCGTTCAAAATATCACCAACAATGCAAACGGGTTATACTTCTTAAGTATTTGTGTCCATCCAAATACGCAACATAGCTATTGTTACCCTAACATTGATCAATGCAAAAAATAAAAGATAGTTATGCATATAATATATATTGGAGCTTTTAAAAATGACCGTTGTAAAAGTCATAGAGCTAATAGGCAGCTCAACAAAAAACTGGGAAGATGCTACAAAGAATGCTTTGGCTGAAGCAGCACTGACAATCAAGAACATTAAATCTCTTTACCTGAAGAGTTGCAAGGCAAAAGTGGAAAACAATAAGATCGTTGAATACCGAGCAGTAGTAAAAATCGCTTTTGTTGTGCAGAAAGAAAAATAGGCTGTTGTTTGCAGTCTTTCAATACCATCCATCTTTTTTAGATTCCAAGGTACTAAATGTGTTTAAACTATCGAAGTTTAACCAAGTTTTTTCAAAGTAGGAAGAAGGTTGTCTTTTTCTTTTCCCTATATCAAGAATCCGAAGGGTTTATCGATAAGAGACCTATTTTTATTTAATTGGGTTTTGAGAATATGAAATTGTCAGGAAAAATTGCTTTAGTTACGGGTGCAAATTCAGGAATTGGTGAGGCAGTAGCGCTCTATTTGGCTGAAGAAGGAGCCAACGTAATAGTAAACTATCTTATGAATACTTCTGAAGCAGAAAAGGTAGTCAAAGAGATCCAAGCTATGCGCAGAAGGGCATTAGCTGTGAAAGCTGACGTTTCAAACAGCGCAGACGTAAAAGCCATGTTTAAGCAGACAATCCAGGAATTTTCAACATTAGATATACTTGTGAATAACGCTGGAATCGGAAACTTCGCCTCAACGGTTGATATGACAGATGATGTTTGGAACAAAATGCTTGGGGTACATCTCTATGGCACCATGAATTGTACGCGCGAAGCCTTAAAAATAATGTTGAAAAACAAGTCAGGAAAAATTATAAACATAGCATCGATTTGCGGCATAACTGGCTGCTTGGGCGCCGCCCACTATTCAGCTGCAAAAGGCGGAATAATGGGGTACACCCATGCTGTGGCAAGAGAAGTGATCTCCCAAGGCATAAACGTCAATGCAGTCGCTCCCGGATACATTGATACACCCATGTTATCAGGAGCTGGAATGACCGATGAGATGTTAAAACAACTTCTAACTCAAATTCCCATTGGTAGATTGGGCAAGCCACGAGAGATAGCTTCTTTGGTTGCATACTTAGCTTCTGACGACGCAAACTTTATGGTAGGTCAAGTCATAAGCCCGAACGGGGGCCAAGTAATATAGTTGGCAATTTACGTCATAACTAAACAACTTTATCCTTTCTCTGTTTAAAATACAACAACACATGAGTTCGTGATTTTGCAGCATGCGACCCCAAGAAAGAAACCTATCGTTAGAAAATCATTGGAGCCAATATAGACGCCCCACCGGTGTCTTAGGCAAGCAGGTTGCTGCAAATATGAACAAGGTACACTGGAACTTGACGACTTGGGGTCTTGAACATGTGAGCATCAAGTTGGATTCTACAATTTTGGATTCTGGCTGCGGAGGAGGAAAAACTATAGGTCGTCTAGCGAGAAGGGCAGTTCAAGGAAAAGTATACGGTATCGACTTTTCTTCAGATATGGTTGATTACTCGAGACAAGCCAACAAAAAGCTTATCTCGACTAACCGTGCTGAAATCGTGCAGGGCACAGTTGAGAAAACAGGTTTTAAAGACGACTTCTTTGATTTGGTGACTGCGATTGAGACATACTATTTTTGGCCTAATCTTGGAGAGGCTTTCCAAGAGATAAAACGTATACTAAAAAAAGGAGGTTCCCTTTTAATTATAAGCGAAATGGTTAAGGATGGGGTATACGAAGTGGAGAACGCGGAAATAATCTCTAAAACGTACGTAAATCTTTTGCCCTTAAAGGAAATACAGAGGATTTTACTTTCTGTCGGCTACAGTAACGTTAAGGTTTACAAAAAGAGAAAATCTTATTGGAATGCAATTATTGCTCAAAAAGATTAGTTGAATTTGGAGAATCTTAGGCTCTTTCAGGCAATTGAATTTTTAGCTGACTCTTTAATGTCTTGTATCTGTTTCTAACTGTAACTTCTGTGACTCCTGCAGCTTCCGCAATGTCTTTTTGCGTTATCTTTTCG
The DNA here is from genome assembly GCA_963804785.1 of Candidatus Bathyarchaeota archaeon. Taxonomy (GTDB): domain Archaea; phylum Thermoproteota; class Bathyarchaeia; order Bathyarchaeales; family Bathycorpusculaceae; genus Bathycorpusculum. The sequence continues at coordinate 292,504 of CAWDRR010000004.1, read as the reverse complement.
CCATTCTGGAGACATGCTATGTAGAGTGCTGCTGCAGCCATGCCCATTGGATCTTTTCCTGCTGAAAATCTTTGGTTCTTAGCATTCCTAAGTATTGTTATAGCTGCACCCTGTGTTTTGCCGGATACTCCATTTTTTTCAGCAATTTTTGAAACGTAAGTCAATGGGTCAGAAACTGGCATGTGAAAATCGAGCTCTTGCAATAGTAATCTGTAGCATCTTGCAACATCTTTCTTATCCACAAGGCTTGCTTCTGAGATTTCGCGAAGTGCTTTAGGTGATCCGCTTTTTCGGCAAGCAGCGTAAAGTGCCGCTGCAGCGATTGCGTTGATTGATCTTCCTCGGACTAATCCTTTGTCGAGTGCTTTTCTGTAGACTAAGAGCGGCTTTTTCTCTGATAGGTGGTGAAATGTTTACTTTGCTTGATAAACGCTCAAGTTCTGACATTGCTTGTGCGAGGTTTCGGTCAGTGGATGAGTGAACTCTGCTGCGTATTTGCCATTTGCGAAGACGCCACATTTGCAGTCGTGTAGATTGGGGTAGTTTTCTTCCGAATGCATCTCGGTCAATTTGGCTGATGGTTGTTGATAATCCTTTGTCATGGATTGAATATGATGTTGGCATACCGACGCGGCTTCTTGAGGCTTTCTCTTGTTGAGTGAAAGCGCGCCATTCAGGTCCTTTATCTAGCATTTGCTCATATAAAACTAGACCGCAGTCGCCGCAAATAGTTTCACCTGTGTCGTTGTCGTGAATGAGATTTTTGCTTGAGCATTCAGGGCAATCTTCAGCTGAACGCTGATGTTTTTTTAGGGATCTCTTTATTTATACTAGTTTGGGTTATACTCATTTTTCATATACTCCATTTTCTTGCCCAGAACGTCACTAAATCATAGAATCCTGATTCAAGGTAAAGAAAATGATAATGTGATCCGCGCAATCTAACAAATAAGAACTGCGTGCTTATTATATATGATTTGTTTTTTAAGTTATATTCATGGTTAATATGCCAAATAACGTGAGTGTTACGCTTATCTTTAGTTCACTTTTGTCTGGCTATACAATTCTTGCTACAAGCATTTAAGGTAGTTGATTAGCTTTTGAAATTCTGCGGTTTTTTTCATCTGTCTCTTTTGAAGCATTTCGACCATGTTTGACTTTATGTAGAGTCCGCCACAAGGATACAGTTGACGAGCAACTAAGGTAAAGACTCTACAGTTTTCTTTTCTTATTATTTCTTCCTTAAAACGCCATTTGTAAGGACCTCCTGGAGGAAGTAGCGTTTCGGAAAGAACTACAACAGCAAAATTTCTCACATTTGTAGTTGCTTCAAGCTCATTGAATTTAAAGCGCAGTACTTTGTTTAGGTCTTCCCGCCTTCCATCTTTAAAAATTTTTCCGCCAACAGCGTTGTTCTTAACCTCAATAACCATCTTTACTTGATCAGAAGGGTAGGTTTTTTGTTTTGGGTCAACACCGATTTTCAAAAGAAGCAAATCATTTTTGATGCTAGATCCTTGAAGTGTAACATTTGGAATCATTGAAAGGTTAAGATCTCTTGTCAGGAGGTGATTGCGCAAAACTATTTCAGCTGGATTTCCAAATTTCTCGCGATCTGTTTTATTGATTTTTTGCTTTTCAAATTCTTTGCAGACCTCAAGTAACATTAAATATTCTTCATCACTATCAATCAATACTGGTTTCTTGGAGTAATTAGGCATAAATAGAATATCAACAATTTAACATAAAAATTAGTGAGGTACTTTCTGCAAATTCAGAAAACCGGTTTTTGAAATCGATTCTCGAAGAGCTTCAATGAGCAGTTTTTTATTTGGTTTTTCATATATTGAATATTGATGATGTAATTTGGCAATGTCTGGTAAGATTTGTATTGTTACTGGCAGTAACTCGGGGATAGGCAAAGAGACAGCTCTAGCATTGTTGGAAATGGATGCAACAGTAATAATGGTTGTAAGGAACCAAGAAAAAGGCCAAAAAGTCCTCAATGAAATAATTAGTCAGACAGGTAACCACTCTGTTAGTCTAATGCTTTGTGACATGTCTTCCATAGCGTCGATAAGGAGTTTTGCGAAGGAATTTAGGAAGAAATACGATCGACTAGATGTATTGGTTAACAACGCTGGTGCACAATTCAGTAAGCGTGAAGTTTCACCTGAGGGTTTTGAAAGGACATTTATGGTTGATTATTTGGCGCCGTTTCTTTTGACTTATGAGCTGCTAGACTCACTAAAGGCTAGTGCACCATCTAGAATAGTTAATGTAAGTTCGGGGTTAGCAAAGAATGGCAAAATTAATTTCGATGACTTGCAAAGCCTTAAAGATTACAAGGGAATGCAGGTTTACTCCAATGCAAAGTTGATGCTTATGATGTTTACTTATGAGTTGTCTAGGCGGTTAGAAGGAACTGGAGTTACAGCAAATGTTCTGATGCCGGGATTTGTAGCAACCAATCTTGGGAAAAATAGCGGTAGTTTACTTTCATCTATCATGTTTAGGATGGTCCGTCCAATGCAGATCAATGCAAAAAAAGGGGCAGAAACATCAGTTTATTTAGCATCATTCGACGAGTTGAGAGATGTTAGTGGAAAATGTTTTTCAAAGAAGAAAGAAGTTGTGACTTGCCCTGCCTCTTATGATGAGTCAATGCAGAAGCGATTGTGGAATGAGACTCTTGCCCTGCTTGGTCTGCCCTCTGGATAAGATAACTTGCATTTGCAGCTAAACTTTAATTCTTAAGATAGAAATTAGAGCGAGCACTATTCCCGCCAATACTGCAATCATTGTCTAAAAGTTTACGGTTGTTCCTGATTGTAAAAATTGGTTGCGCAAATATCAGTAATGAGGGTAAGAGAAAAAAGTTATAATGCTTTAGGGAATTGAAAATTCTGTGATTGGCAAAGAGACTTTGAATAGCGCAGGCTCAGGCATTTTCCGGCTAAAGCTTTTATTCGCTTGACTGCAGAAGTCAGCCTATGATAGAGGTCAAGGTATCTCAGGGCAATTTGATCATCGTTTCCACTGTCTCAGATTTTTGTGATTCCATGGGATACTGCGAATTTAAAATACCGCTTGCCCTAAAAGGAATAGGGCCTCCCCCCACCGAGGTGACAATCGAGGGTGCCAAAGCTCATCAGAGGCAAGAGCAATTTGAAAAAGAGCATTTTGAAATGGCCCCGGTAACTAGCGCGGAATTAGCAGACCTAAACAGAGATGTTGAATTCGCCTATGAATCTATCAATACTCGATTAATTGTGCCATTGAGTTTTCCAAATTATCCTAAAGCGAATATGTTGATTTTTGGGCGCGCAGATAAAGTTTACAGAAGTCATGGCACTTTAATCGTGGAAGAATCCAAATTTCCCTTCAACCCAAGCAAATATCTTGAGACTTTTGAGCCTTATCCTGATCAAAAATTGCAGACTCTGCTCTATTTGAACTCATTTTTTGCGAGCGAGAATTCTCTTGAGTCAAAAAAGTGGTTTGAGATACCTCACTCACAAAAAGCCTGGATCATCAATGTCAAAGACCGAAAAACGGGAGAAGTAATTAAGACCTTTAAGGGTTTACAGACAAACGAATTGGATCAATATATGAAGTTTAGCATTCAAAGGTTTGCACAAATAGTAGCAGGTGAAGCCCAGCCGCATCATTATAGAAGGCAGGCTAAATGTGGAAAATGTAGAATTGAGAACTGTCAACAAAAACTTTCTCCAAAATAATCACGTTTGATTAATCTATTAGCCACCACAGATACCACAGTTATTTTTAATTGTTTAAAAAATTTCTCAAGATAGAGTAAATAAAAAAAGCAGTTGAAAAAACCTGCAGCGAGTTGGTGAATTAATCCCGTAATTCAGTTTAAGTACGCCTCTACCACTTGTCTCTTAGCCCAAATCAATTAGGTGTTGAATTAATCGATAAAGTTTGTTTCTCTTTGTTTTCGGCTGCTGTATGGATATCTATTATTCTTTGTTCAAGTGTCGGGTAGACTTTGGGTAACCACCGCTCCAATTGGGGCATTCTTCTGGGTCGAAGATTGTTTAGCTTAATCAGAGCTGCTATCATTGATTCGTTGTTTAGATACTTAACTGAGCTTAGATCGCATTCGGTTTTTTTTGGCGAAGCCATTTGGCGTTGATGTATAATCCTGCAACCAGGGCGATGAAACCGAAGAATATTGCAGCGAACAAACCTGATATAGCGTTTCCTAGACTGCCAATTATTGGAATTGTGGTGACTGTTGAAAAGTTGAAAAACACAAATACCCCTATCAGGATTCCAACTGTTGCTGCAGGGACTGTTAGGCGAAAGAACTTTTTTGTTCCATGTCTCTTTTTTAGATGAGTGAACTCGTGGGCGGCCACGGCGAGCAACTCATCAGGCAGAAGAACCTGTAGGAATCTGCTGTCGAAAAATATCCTGTCCAAGAAAGCCATGCCGCCAACTGCCAAGAAATCAACATTAAAGTAACGCTCAAACTTGCCTACTCTCAAAAGCTTAGTCACCTGCATAGCTTCTGCGAGGTTATCAAGAGAGTCCGACTGAAATGATTTAGCATTTAGAAGTTTCGAAACTGTTTTACTTAGGATTCCTATACATTTTCCTCCTTCTACTTAATGACTGAAATGTTTGCTCTATAGGTTTTGTTGTTGTAAATGGGCAAATAGAATATCCACTGAGGAATTTGGCTATGGCAATTCACTTGGACAAACTTGAGTAGGCACCTTAAATTATATAAAACACATTACGTGATTGAATTAAGTGGAAAAACGTCAACACTCTATTGAAAAAAAAATTCATGGGTGAGGGAGCAATTGGGTATATTGAATTGGTCAATAGTTGATTCAGATGGAAGTCTCTTTTCACGGGGGAAATACGATTATTATGCAATACTTGTTCGGGGAATCCCAGAAGAACACCCTGAAGACTGCGTTGTTGAGCTTTATGTGACGGATAAGGAGTTGACAATTGTTGAGATTAAGAACTGCGCCTATAGGGAACAGATTAAGCTATTGTCGCGCTCCATTGTTTTGGGGAACTTACTACCCAAAGCAAGTGCAGTTCAGGTCGTTGAAGAAATGAAAGATGCTGCTGAGAGTAGAGAGAGAAAGAATCCTTTCAGCTCACTTACTAGCGATTATGCATCAAGAGGGCGATAGGCACAACAAACGAGGGGGGGTAGCTGGGTTCTTTGAGATAGGTGCAAAAGGTCTTTAATAGTTCGTTAATACTAAAAGAATAAGGGTGTTTTGTTTCCATGGCCAAGTTAAGAGTTGTGGCATCTGTAGTTTGCATATTTTTTGTTTTCAGTTTAGTTTTGAATTCGAACGTCTTTAGTCAAGCAGCAAATACTAGCGTTACCGTTTTGAGTCATATTAGTTATGTTAATGCCATGGGTAAGTTTATTGTGGTTGGAGAATTGCAGAACACAGGTAACATGCTTTAGATTCAGTTTCTTTGGATGTTGTCGCTTCTGCTTCTGATGGATCACAAATAGCTGCTGAAACCACTATTGCCTATGTAAAAGATTTTCTCCCAGGGCAAAAAGCGCCTTTTTACGTTGATTTTGGAAGAATAGACTTTAACGCTATTTCAAATCTTAGCACTGTTAGCTTTCCTGTTATTAATGCTTCTCCAACTAATTATAATCTGTATCCAGATCTTGCCCTAAATGTTAGTTTTAATGGTATTCTTAACGATGTTTGCGTTGTTTCGGGGTTAATAACAAATAATGGTGATCAAACAGCCAACGAAATTGCAATAGATGGAACTTACTATAACAATCAAGGTATAGTAGTTGCAGTAGGATTTGTTACTTTAAAGGATCCTTTACTTCCAAACAAATCTGCGAACTTTACTGTAAGTGAGTTTGATGCAACACCTAAAAGAGCAACTCAAATTTCAGACTATGCTCTCTTAGTTCAGACCTCAACACAAATTTTTTCGCTTCCATCTAATGCTTTACCTTCGGGTTCACCACTGTCGATTTTGGGGGATGTTAGCATATTGGCGATTGAGGCAATTGTAGTTGTAGGCGTAGCGGTGATTATTGTCGCCGTTTTAGCTTTATTCTTTAGAAGAAAAAGTAGGTCACATACTTGAGATTTTCATGATGATCTCTCGGTAGGCCTTATCATTAAAGTCTCTTTCACAAGCAACCAGGACAAGTCTGCTCTCAGTTCCCTTACACTGATAGATTGTGAAGTATTTACCATCTTTAACTTCTTCTCCACACAAACCACACTTCTTCAATTTTATCCCTCAAAGCTCAAGTATAAGCTATGTAGATTTGCTATTATTTGAAGAAAACTGCAACTGATCGTTTCTTTTTATGTTTTTCCATAACTTATCAAAGACAAGTTTACCTACCAATAATGCAAGTGCAATCCCTGCAATTTCATCTGCAATATAGTGTTGTTTGATGAATAATGTTGATAATATTACTCCTATAGCGATAATTAATGCTGCAATGGCTGCTGTCTTTGTGGTTTTGCCTGGTTTTATCTTAGCATATTGGAACCATGTAAAAAAGCAAATCGTAGATACTGCTGCATGCAAACTGGGAAAACAGTTAAAGGCTGTGTCATTGGCAAATATGCTATAGACTTGGTCTGCCCAAACATTGCCCACCAATGGTTGAGCAAGCAGTTCTTGGCGATACCAGAAAGTTGATACTGGAAAAATAATGTAGATGAGAATGGCTATCGCGTTTATTATTACCAGTGACCAACCTAATGCATAACCCCGCTTGTATTCTATGAATGAAAAATAAAGCATTGTTAAAAATGCAAGTGGATAGAATAAATATACGTAGAAAACGACCATTTGTGGAACAAAAGGAATAATTGCATCTAAGCTTGTTTCTAATCGGAAGCCTGAACCTTCAGGATATAGTTGGCCTGTCCAATCGTAAGCTACATTATTGAGCAAAAAGTAAAACAGAACAAGCATTAAAACAACATTGCCAATCACAAATGTTACGTAAACGCTTTTTCTAGTTGATTTCTGCTTGAAAAACACTTTTTCAATTACGGTTTGAAATCTATCGTGAAAGTGCAGTTAAGTGTCCTCGGCACGACCTATGTGAAGACTTCTTATAAAAGCCTAATTGTATAGAGTGTGCTTGCTTACTTGTGTGATTCAACTGGCAGAGTAAAAGTTAAATGGTCTCTTCTTCCAGAAATTCATGAACACGAGAATAATGCATTGAAAAAATGCAATTGGAGTTCAGAAGCCTACGTTTCTATCGTGCCGCCGCTCGAGATGGATTATTGTTAAAAACAAGAAAATATTTTTGACTTGCGTCAACAATATTACCTGGTTAATTAGTTTTTATCGCGTTTTCTGATTTCTCTTCACGATTAGTCCGACGAGTACCAAACAGATCAAGATTATTGCACCTACCACTGGAACGTCTAGACCCATTGATGATAGATTTGTCGTAGACGTTTGAGTGGGGTTTGGAGAAGTCGTAAGTAACGATGGGTCTGTAGCGTCAATTGGATAGAGCGTAGGTGTTGGAGTTGTAGTAGGAGAGGGATTTGTTGATGGCTTGGCTGTTGGTGTGGGTGTAGGAATAGGCGTTTGTGAAACCTGTAGTGTATTTAGATTAATTGAAGCAGTAACAGTTGTGCTTAAACCGGCGTTGTCTTGAATTTCGCAATAAATTGTTTTTGCACCATTCCCATTGGTTAGTTGCCAACTCTTGCTGCTTGTGTATGGTTCCCATGTAGCTAGGTTCCATGTGTTGTCATTGCTGAATCGGATTTGGGTGACGCCTGAAGTGGAATCGGTGGCAGTCAAGGTTAAGGTGACCTCGTTTGAAGTTGTGGATGCTGAACCGCCATTTATTTGCAGTGATGCTTGAGGCATTGTTTTGTCTAGTTTAATGTCTGTTAAGATAATGTGGGGCAGCTCCACGATGTTTGTTTCGTAAACGTTCCAGGTGCTCCAGTATTCGAGCGTGTTGTTTGAGCTTTCTGTGGTTATGAGGGGTTGACCGTTGGTGGAGACGTTGCAGACAGATCCATAATTGAGTCGGTAGTAGATTTCGTTGCCATTGTAATCAGGGGTTAGATTCACTGTAAAGTCTGTTGTATGCCAAAAATCAGTGTAATTATCGGTTACTTTTGGCAATCGAGTTAAGTTTATGCAATAGTCATAGTTGCCGTCGTTTACTGTGAGGTTGTGTGGTCCAGCGGTTGTATTTGGAACCTGCACGTTTACGTTGAATAATCCAGTTGTATCTATGGGTGTTGTGCCCAGGATTGTTGTATCGTCCCAAAGGATAGTTGCGGTTCCAGGTCTGAACCATTTGCCTGAAATAGTTATTGATTGTGCATTCTCTACAAATAGCGTTGATGAGAAGTCGGTGTTGTTGCCGTATAATCCTGATGCAATTGAGTTGCCTATTTGGGTTAGGCCTCGTCGCCATTCAGTGTAGGGGACTGTTGTGTTGTATGAAAGTCCGTTGCTGTTGTCTTGAGCTCGAAAAACGATGTTGTTAAAGAGTGGTGAATTGTCACCTGCTGGGTTGTTCTGCAAAAAGTCTGGAGCATGAGTGACGTAACTAAAGTTTCCTGGCGATATTGTCAAGTTATCTGTTATTGGAATCCAATCATTGGTTAATGGGTTTAAGTAGGAAATGTTTACGGAACTGCCGGCAAAGCCTGTGCCTTCAAGTGTGATTATGCCTGAGGGAGGACCGGATAATGGTGAAACGTTAAAAGTTGTTGGCGTCAAGGAATAGGTTAGTGTTAAGTTTACATAATGATTATTGCTGGTTTGGGTTGGTGCTTGAAGTGAATAGGTGTTTCCTATGGCGAAGTAGTTTATTGTTCCAGTACTGATAGTTCCCCCATTATATGGTCCAGCGTCGTAAACTCTCATGAAGAATTGTTGATTGTATTGAGAGGTAATGTAATCCTTAAACTCTGTTATGTCAAACACTATGTTGTTTTGACAAAAAGGTAAAGCGCCTCCGAAAACAAAGTCAGTAAAGGTCTTTGTGACAATAGGTGCATTTGGGGTTCCTAACCCGAAAGTTATTCTGCAGTCACTTTTGACCATATGAGCAATATTAAACGTTGCCAGTATCTGCGGCTGGTAGCCAACCAAGTCCCCAAATAGAGTCATAGGATTGTTGGGGGTTGAAAGCTCAACCATGGCGTTATAAGAAATCCAGAAACATCCATCAGGAATATTTTCCCACCCGCCTATTCCCCACGAATTAGCAATTTTAAAAGCGCCATAGTGTAACGTGTCATTTTCGATATAAGTGAAAGTATCGTCATACCCCACGATTGTAACAGCATGATCTAGAATTTTGTCTATGTAGTTATCTGTAGTAAGCAAATCTTGAGTTGATATACCGGTTAGGTTCTGCAGATTATCGGTTGCATCAATAGCTAAAATTGCCAGGTTGTCGGCAGCCAACCAGTTTTTCAAACTTGTAACGCCCTGAGTTGAATTAACATACAAGTATTGGTAGCTAAATGTGCTGTTTGAACGATATATCGGTGCTTGAGCCCAGGCAGTTTCTGATGGCCACCTTTGGTAATCTTGCCAGTAATAAGGCATATTTTGCCAAGAACAAATTCCAACATTGTCGACTAATTCGATTGGCGCTTCAATGGTTGATCCACCATCGGTACCGCTGTTAATTAAATTGTAAAGGAATGCTGGGCTCATAACTTTGCTTTGATAATCTATCGATATATTGCCATTATTGGGTCCTCCTATCCATCTTGCATCAGTTAAATTCCATGCATGTTCTTTTGCCTCTTCGTAGGTCTTACTATAGTATCCGACTGCAAAAGATGCACATGATCCTTGTTGACCTTGATTGCCAATAGGTGGGAACCATATTGATGCAGTTTGATCGACCACAGCTGGAGGGGTCTGACTGATAATTCTGTCAACAACGTAGGCATCTTTAGCAATGTCCATCCACTCGCTCGAAGTCGGCGGGCTTAACCCTGTCCCGTGACTATTAACGATATTGTTGTAGTTAGTCCCTTCTTGATAAACTCCAGCTCCACTTTTATACTGCTGAAGCTCTGTTGTGGACATTTTATGTTTTGTAAGGCTAAAACCTTCATAATTTAGTTTTATTGAAAGATTATTTGAGCTGGAAGTTGAATCAGAACTTACTTTGGCACTGGTATAATTAACCTGCAAACAAGAAGTAAGCATGGATAAAAACAAAACTGTAACAATTACTAATACTTGGTATTTCAATTTTTTTTGCAAAGCTGTTATCGCACTCTTATTCTATTTGGATGATTGTTACTCCACATTTTGGACGCGGCAAAAGAGCTGCCGCTCTCTGTGGAAACTAAAATTATTTTGTGTGATGTTACTTCTGGTTCTGATTTTTCCATTAATATTACTCGGTTAATAGTTTCTTTAGGTTTTTAGTACCTGACTTTTATTAATTAACTATTATGAATTAAGAGTCACTAAATTGGAAGACAAAAATTTCTCGTCTTAATAACTAAGAAGATCGCCTTAACCTGCGAATGTCGTGAAGTTACGAAAGAACTAAGTTGCCTTGGCGTAATATATCTTTTCATGCTTGACGAGGAGATAGTTGGGTTTAGTTGTTGTTTTGATTTCGGATTTTTCTATATTAAAGCAGGGATCGTTTGCATAAGGGTTTATTGTTAGATCTCCACCGCATTCATCGCATGTATTTTAAAGTGTTTGAAAAATTTTGTGAGGCTGGAACAAATAGAAAAGGAGTTGAAAAAAGCTGCAGTGGGTGTGGTGATTCGATCCTGATTTGTAGTTAAAGTGTGCCAATATCAGATCAGGTGATTAGATGAACATTGAAACGTCTGCACCGGCGGCTATGTCAAGGAAGGTTGCAGCGCCAACCATACTATCCACTTCAGGAACTAGGTCTTCTCTTTTAATTCCAAACATTTCCATAGTAGGTGTGCATGCATAGATTGTACATAAGCCAGATTGCTTTATTCGTTTGAGCATATCATAAGGCGAGGGGTATTTCATGCGTTCTAGACTTTTCCGCATTGTTTCTTCTAGATGTTTGTAATCTCCAGGTAGAACTGCTTTTTCCATAGCTCCTTTTGCTAGGCTTTGCAGCCCCCAGAATGTAAAGTATAAGTGTGCTTCCCAACCCATGGCTACAGATGTGGACGCCAAAATGAAAGCACAATAGAGTTTGTCGATTGTTCCGCTTTGAACGACTAATGCTATTTTCTTGGTTTGACTCATTTTTTTATCACCTTCTTTTCTTGTGGTGCGCAATTTTGGCAGCAAAAATTAACTTTTTTTCCGTCTACTTCGGTTGTGTAAGCTGCAAGTTGGCAAGGTTCTTCAGTGATTATGCTACCGCAGCAATTGCATTTTGCAGTTTCTTTTTTCATTATTCCACCTCTTTTTTGCCCGTCTGTTTTTTTTGGTAGTCTTCAATAGCTGCGTGGAGTGCATCTGCTGCTAAGTTTGAGCAGTGCATTTTTACTGGGGGGAGACCTCCAAGTGAGTCGGCTACGCTTGCGCGAGAAATTTTCATGGCTTCATCGATTGTTTTTCCTTTGGCAAGTTCTGTTGTCATGCTGCTTGTTGCAATGGCTGCTCCGCATCCGTAGGTTTTGAATTTGACGTCTTCGATGCGGTTGTCTTTGACTTTTATGTACATCGTCATTAGGTCTCCGCAGGTGGGGTTTCCAACTGAACCCACTCCGTCGGCATCTGGGATTTCTCCCATGTTTTGGGGTTTTTTAAAATGTTGCATCACTTTTTCAGAATACATTTTATTTCAACTCCTTAGGAGTTAGAGGAGACATGTCTCTTAGTCTCTTAACAATATCAGGCATTATGCTTCTTAATGTTTCTACGTCTTCTTGGGTGTTTTCTCTTCCCAAAGTCGCCATTAAGGAACCATGTGCATCTTCAGGTTGTAAGCCTAAAGCATAGCAGGACATGTGAGGGTTGTAAAGTTTTTGCGGCACAAGCTGATCCCGATGATGCATAAATGCCCAGAATATCCAAGCTTAGAAGTATTGACTCGCCTTCGATGAAGCTGTATCTAACTGATACATTGTTTGGTAATCTTTGGGTTGGATGTCCGTTTAGGTATGAATAGGGTATGGGTTCGATTAGACCTTTAATTAGGTTGTTTCGCAGCAAAGTCAGTCTTTGGCTTTCGTTGGCCATTTCATTTTTGGCGATTTCGGCAGCTTTTGCAAACCCAACGATTCCTGGTATGTTTTCAGTTCCAGATCGTAATCCGCGTTCCTGACCACCACCTTGATTTACAGGTTCTATCGTGGTGCCGGGTTTGATGTAGAGGGCTCCCACTCCTTTTGGTCCATACATATCGTTGCTTGAGATAGTTAGCAGGTCTATATTTTCATCTTGGACATCAATTGGGACTTGACCAGAAGCTGCAGTAGCGTCAATATGAAGAAAAGCCTTTTTTGCATGCACAATTTTGCTTATCTCTTTAATCGGTTCAATGGTGCCTATTTCGGAGTTTGCGTAAACGATTGAAACAAGTGTAGTTTGATCATCTAACTCGGCCTCTAATTTTTCTAAATCTAAAACTCCAAATTTGTCAACGGGTAAGAAAATGACTTGGAATCCATTTCGAATCATTAACTTGCAGGGGTTGACAACTGAGATGTGCTCTACGCTTGAGGTTAAGATTTTGTTTCCACGGCTTTTGTTTCGGCGAGCGGTACCTTTAATGGCTAAATTGTTGCTCTCTGTGGCACCTGAAGTGAAAACAATGGCTTCTGGGGTTTCTGAGTTAATTAATTTCGCAACAATTTCTCTGCTACTTTGCAGTGCCTGTTTAGCTTCCTGTCCCAAAGTATGTACTGAGGAAGGATTCCCAATGCTTGAATTAAAGAAAGGTAACATTGCATCAGTTACACGTGGGTCAACTGGCTTTCCAGCTGAATAGTCCATATAGATTCTTCTTGTACTTTCGTTTTCCAAAATTAAGCCCTTCGTTTGCTATTTTAACTTCTTAATTATTATTCGGGTTACGCCGTCTTCTTGTTTGCTTTCCAGCACTTCGGCGCCCAAGTTTTTTGCAAGGTTTTCAATGTCAGATTTTGCTGCTGGATCATCCGCGGTGACTTCCAGAGTTTCTCCAACCTTCATTTCATCCAACTGCAATCTAGTGTTAAAAACAGGTTCGGGACAGAATAAACCCAAGCAATCAAGCGATTTATTGGCTTTAATAAGAATAACCTCACTAAGATTGAGAAAAAAGTAAACAATAAAGGTTTTGCCAAAAAATTTTAAATAATCTAAAGCAAAGGCTACACTTAAAAGATTTTTTGCTGAAGCGATTTCTTTTTGCCATCGGTAAGAAGTCGGAATAATCATTAATGACAACTTGGTTGAATTAGGAAAGGTAACTTAAACCTTAGAAATCAATTAAAACTTTTTTGAGTTCGCTATCTAAAGCTTTATTATTTTTGCAGTAATTACATGCACAAGTTATGTCATATGCGGATAGTATAGCTTATCTTTCAATGGAAATTGGTGTAGACGCTCGACTGCCCACGTGTTGTGGTGGACTGGGTGTTTTAGCTGGAGATTCAATAAAAGGTGCCGCGGAAATTAATTTTCCATTAGTTGGCGTATCTTTGAGACATCACAAGGGTTATTTTGAGCAGAAAATAGTTAATTATCAACAAAAAGAAACTCTAAAAAGATCAAATCCCTTTGGCGTCTTGAGGAAAAGGGATGAAAAAGTTAGGGTACAAATTGAAGGCAGAGATGTAATAATTGGCGCAGAAGAGTATGTTATTAAAAATGGAAATAGAAGTAAAGTTCTAATATATTTTTTAGACACAAGACTTAGCGAGAATTCAACAGAAGATAAGGAAATCAGCGAGAATTGCTATTGGATGGGTAAATCTACTACATATGAAGAGCACCAAAGTCATAGATTCAAACAAGAAGTTGTCCTTGGAATTGGTGGAGTTAGATTTTTAGAAAAACTTGGTTACAAAATAAGAAAGTATCATTTGAACGAAGGCCATACGGCGCTCGCAACATTAGAAATAGCAAATAAAAACAATTGGGATGAGAAAAAAACAAAGCAAAAATTCAGTTTCACCACACATACATTGGTTCCAGCAGGTCATGAAATATTTCCTATGAGTATGGTTGAGAGTATTCTAAGAGATTCTTTTCCTTTAGGCAAAATTAGGGAGTACGGCGAGCAATTAAGCTGTTTAAACATGACAAAACTTGCCATGAATCTAAGCGATTATCAGAATGGTGTTTCTAAGAAGAATGCTGAAGCTGCCAAAGAAATGTTTCCTAATAAAAAGATTGATTATATTACGAATGCTGTGCATCTTGGGACTTGGACCAGTGGCAGTTTTAAAGGTTTATTTGACAGGCACTTTCCTGGTTGGGAAGAGAATCCTGAGAAATTAGCAGATGCTTATAGATTACCTAATGAAGAGGTATGGAAGGCTCATATAGAGAACAAGATTATTTTGTTGGACTATATAGAAGACGAATATGGAATAGATTTAGATCGAAACAAACTGACTTTAGGTTGGTTTAGACGAATAGCTGAATATAAAAGACCAACATTGATTTTCACTGAAAGAGAGAGACTTAAACTCTTTGGTTCAGGAAAAATTCAATTTCTTATTGCTGGAAAAGCTCATCCGAGAGATGGCTTTGGAAAAGAGGCTATAACAAAGATTCATGAAGAAAGCAAGATAATTAATGGAGCGGTTCCAACTGTTTTTATCGAGAACTATGGAATGGAAATCAGCCCTACTTTGATTGCAGGTGTTGATGTCCTGTTGAACACGCCAAGGCCACCTAATGAAGCGTCAGGAACTAGCGGAATGAAAGCCCTTTCAAACGGGGTCATAAATGTTAGTTCTTGGGATGGATGGATAGATGAAGAATTCAAGACAAAAGAAGGCGCGATAGGTTGGGCCTTTGGCTATCAACATGAAACTGATGTTCAAGATGCTCATGGGTTATATAACGTATTAGAACAAAAGGTATTGCCAACTTTTTACAGTAACCGCGAAAAATGGATAGAAATGCAAAAAAATTCTATAGCCCTAGCTTCTTATTATAACACAAAGAGAATGCTTAGTGAATATATAGAAAAGGCATGGAAATAAAAGAACGCACAGTAAACTTCCTATTCCTAAAGCTTGCTTCATTATTGGTCAGAAAACGCGGAGAAGTCATCTTAGTACATATTAACCGCCAAGATGTTTTTCTCAAAACATCCAAGAAAAAAAGACGTATTTTCGTTTTTTTAGAACTTCGCTATTTTTGTTCTCCAAACCATTTAATAAACCACTTTTCTCTTTCTACTGTTCTCTCGTTCATAGCTTCACAGGTTGCTTTCCAATCAGGGTTATCGTATTCTGTATTAACCCATCTTTCGGTGAAAAGTGGCATTTCTTTTTTAACTTCATCTAAAATTTCTTTTATTTTAGCGTTTGCAAGTTCAGGAGTATTATACCCTTTATAAGATAATTGTTCAATTGGAATTAATTCTTCATAAAGTCGACCTTTATTCATGTTTATGCGCCTCTTTTCATTATTTGCTTAAAATGATTTTAAGCATTTGCATTTATATTAAAAATTAAGACACTGCAATAGCATTAGTTTTCAGGTTGTCACATAAGAGAGATTCGCTATCTCTATAAGGTAGAAAATCTATTTTATGCCAATTTAAGAAATCAGTTTAGTACAAGTACTTGATTGCTTCAAAGAGCGGATAAAGTGAGAATTAGAAGCCAATTCATAATAAGTACAGCCATTTTCGGCGTAGTTATACTTATTATTGCAGCCTCAGTTATTGGAACAAATCAACAATTGGTACAGATTGAAAAACAACAGCAAATTTCTGGAAACATTGAGTCAGGGTCAGACAAACTAAATACTCTATCAAGTCAATATTTTCTTTATCAACAACCTCAACAGCTGACTTTATGGAACTCAAATTCCGCTTCTGTTTTAGGCAACCTTTCAAATCTAAGCCCCACTAATCTCGAACAGGAAACTCTTGTCAACAAAATAAAAGATGACTTAGCTCAGCTGAATTTAAGCTTCACTAATCTAGTAGATTATCTTGAAACTGCACCTAGGAATTTAAGTGTAAGAGTTTTACCTGAATTTCAAAATAATTGGAACTTAACAGTCACGGCGCATCAGACTTTTGGTCTTGACGCTTCACAACTGTCAGAGTATCTTCGCACTCAAGCTGATCAATTAAGACAGACCAACTTATTGCTTGTCATTGCTTTATCGGGAGTTTTTGGCGCATTTTTCCTGCTAAGTTATCTAATAACCTATCGACATACTTTGAAGTCGATTTCTAATCTTCAAAAGGGAATAAAGAGCATAGGTTCAGGCAATCTTGATTATATGATTCAAACAAAAAAGGAAGATGAACTCGCAGAATTAGCTCAAGCTTTCAACCAGATGGCAACTGACCTCAAAACTGTAACAGCCTCCAAAGCAGACTTGGAAAAGGAAGTCGTTGGTCGCAAGAAAGCTGAAGAGGCTATAAGGGAAAGTGAGCTTAGGTTGAGGTTCCATGCTGAGAATACGCCCCTAGCAGTGGTTGAGTGGGATAGTAATTTTGTGGTTACGCGCTGGGCTGGTGAAGCTGAGAAAATGTTCGGTTGGACTGATTCAGAGACTGTTGGTAACCCAATAATGGATCTGTACATTATTTACGAACCAGACAGCCCCATAGTAGAAGAGACTATGAATAGGCTGACAAGTGGTGAGAGTAAGGTTATTTCATCGAACCGCAACATAACTAAGGACGGCAGGATGATTTATTGTACGTGGTACAATTCGGTTTTGCTTGATGATAAAGGAAAAATTATTTCTGTCTTCTCTTTTGTTGAAGATAATACAGCAAAGGTGAAAGCTGAAGAGGCACTTAAAGAAAACAACCGGAACTTGGAGTTGCTCATTGAAGAGAGGACTAAACAGTTGAAGGATTCAGAAAGGCTTGCTGCAATTGGTGCTACTGCGGGTATGGTTGGTCATGACATTCGTAATCCTTTGCAAGCAATAACTGGTGATGTTTATTTGTTGAAAGAAGAACTCAAAGGTATGCCTGAACGCGCGGAAAAAAGTTCTGCAGAAGAGAGTTTGGAAGGTATCGAGAAAAATGTTGAGTACATTAACAAGATTGTTGCTGATTTGCAGGATTTTGCCCGACCTCTTAAACCTCGTATAGAAGAAGTTAAATTGAAACGGATAATTGCAGACTTATTGGCAAAGAACAAGTTGCCTGAAAATGTTAAGGTATCCGTTAGAGTTGAAGCTGAAGCTGAAAATATATTGGTTGACTCTATTTTCATAAGCCGTATTATGGTTAATTTGGTGAATAATGCTATTCAAGCGATGCCTAAAGGTGGAAAACTAACCATTCATGCTTACAAAGAAAAAAACGATGTCCTAATAACGGTGAAGGATACTGGCGTTGGCATACCGGAAAAGGTCAAAGACAAGTTGTTTGAACCAATGTTTACAACTAAATCAAAGGGGCAAGGTTTTGGTTTAGCTGTGATCAAGCGCATGACTGAAGCTCTTGGCGGCAAAGTCACATTTGAAAGTAAAGAGAATAAAGGAACAACTTTTACAGTACGTTTACCTCCCCAATAGAACTAGATTCTAAAAGGGCTTTTACTATAATCGTGTCCAATTTGAAAAGTCGGATTTTTTGGAAGGATCTTGGCTACCTTGGGCTAGTTAGATTCAATCAGAATGTCTTTGCCTTCAATCTTCACCGCGTATGCAGGTTCGTCTTTAATATTTGGATGAATTAAAGGAACCTTTGGGCCTGAAATTACCTTGCCGGTTGTAACGTCAAACTTTGATTTATGTTTCGGGCATGTTACAATGTTGCCTTCTAGGGTGCCTTTGGCAAGCTCACCGCCCCTATGTGTGCACCTATTTCCAATTGCATAAAAAACTCCGTTTATGTTGGCTATCAAAACTTCCTTTTCTGCAAGTTTTACAGTCTTCATTTGCCCAAAAGGAATTTCTAAGGTTTCAGCAACTTTAACAAAAGTCAATCTTTCCAGCTCCATTATCCTAATTCGGGTTCTTCTATAAAAATGCTGACCGTATATTGTCAATCAAATGTTACTTATCCATAAAAGTAAATTTTAGGAAGACCATACCCAAGATGCAAAGGCTTCGTATTTGTAAAGTTTATAATGTAACTTCTATTGATGTTTATTTGTGATTCACAAGATTATTTGGCGGTAATTAGAGATGACATTATTTACTGAAAGTTGGGTGTTGGTTTGTCTAGAGAGTTAGCTGTAGAGCCGTTGGTTGAGGTTTCAGGTGTTTCTGTTCGATTTGGGTCTTTTTTAGCGTTGGATAATTTGAGTTTGCAAGTGATGCCTGGGGAAGTTTTTGGGTTGCTAGGTCCTAATGGTGCTGGGAAAACAACGACTATTAAGGTTTTAATGGGGTTAGTGTCGGCTTCTTTGGGGGATGTGAAGGTTTGTGGTTTTGATCCTTTGTTGGAGCCTGTTGCTGTGAAGTCAAGGATTGGTTACGTTGCTGAAAACTCTATTGTGTATGAGAGTTTGTCTCCGAGGGATTTTTTTGAGTTTGTTGTGTCAATGAGGAAAGTTGATTCTGTTTCTGCTAATCGAGTAGTCTCGAGGTTGGCGGATGTTTTTGATTTGGCACAATATTTTGATTCGCCTATTGCAACTTTGTCGATGGGGCTTAAGCAGAAAGTGGCTTTGATTGCGGCTTTTATTCATCAGCCTCCTGTTTTGCTTTTGGATGAGCCTTTGAATGGGTTAGATGCGAAGAGTAGTCGTGTTGTGAAGGATTTGATGTCTTTGCATGTTCAGAGGGGTGGGGCGGTTTTGTTTTCTACGCATATAATGGAGATTGCTGAGCAGCTCTGCACTCGGATTGGCATTATTGATCATGGTAGAGTGGTTGCTGTGGGAACTCTGGATCAGTTGAGAAGTAAAACTAATGGTAAAGGAGGCTCTTTGGAGGATGTGTTTTTGAAGTTGACTAATGAAGAGTCCGCGGTTGCTGATAGGTCGAGGATGCTTAGGGAGGCATTCTTTGGTAATGAAGCTCATTGAAGCTTGGCGTCTTAGCAGTTTGCCGTATAGAGAAGTGGTGTATAGGTCGTTAGCGCAGGAAAGGAATCGAATGTGGTGGGGTTCTTTTGGAAGAAAAGACACTAACAAAGACTCTGCTGATGATTCTGAGTTGAGCAAGAAGGCGTTGCGGATTGCCAAGTTTGATAAAGGCATTATTTCTCTTTTTAATGTTGTAGTTTCGATAATTCCTTTCGTTTCAGTTTTGTTTGGTTCAGAGTCGTTGGGTTTGAGTAGTTCGGTTTCTCTTAGTTTGGCTATTACTTTTGGGTTTATGACCCTTTATGCTATTCAGACGCTTTCTTCTTTTGTGGCGGCTGATTCTTCTGTTTTGTTGTCGACTCTGCCTATTTCTTCTGATGATTTTTCTTTGATTACGTTGTTTTCTTTTGTGAGGTCTGTTGATTATTTGGTTGTGGGTTCTGTTGTAAGCCAGGTGGTCTTGGTTGCGTATCTTACTTTGTCTCCTTTGGCTGTGACGCTAATGTTTGTTGCTTCTTTGATAAATTCAGTTTTTTCTGTAGCCGTAGCTTTGTGGCTTTCAAGGGTGTTTCATAAGAATTATTTGCGTGGTGGAAGATCTAAGCGGACAAGTGTTTTTCGCGGTTTGTTTGTCTTGCTTTGGGGATGTTTGCTTTTGGGTGTAGGTTTACTTTTGAGCGTGCCCTACTATATTCTGCCAATTTTGGATAATATGTTGCAGAGCGCTAATGCGTTAGTGGGTTTTCTGCTAAGTTTGATTTACCCTTTTTCCGCTGGATTGCTTGTTTCAGAATTGTCAGGCTCTATAATTCCTCTGTTCACTTTGTTTGGGGCTTTAGTTGCTATGGTTTTTTATGCTTTGGGAGCTTGGTTTTCTGCTAAATGGAGCTTGGGCACCGTGAAGCTTATCGCGCAGGGGGCGGGTGTTAGAATTGTTAGATCTACAGCTATTGATTTTCAGATTAAGATGAGTAATCCTTTGGGAGGTTATATATTGAAGGATCTGCGGGTTACTTCAAGAAATCCGGCTACAGCATTCTTTTTTGTTCTTCCAATTTTTGAAACAGTGATTGTAGCTTTTTTGGCTTCGAATGTTGAGTTATTGAGGGCTTCAACAGTGCTTGTTTCTACTTCTATGGGTGCTATTTTTGCTCTGCTAATTCCTCTTGCTCTTTTGAATTCAGAGGGCAAAGGAATAGAGTACGCTAAAACCTTGCCGATTACTTCTCAAAGAATGGTATCTGCAAAAGCTATGATAACTATGTTGACTTTTTTTCCTGTTCCTATTGCTTTGCTTTGTCTTGCATTGTTTAAGCCACCGACTTCGTGGTTTGCAGTTCTGATTCCTTTTTTTATGGTGATTTCAATTGTTTCGGCGAGTATCTTTGAGATTTTGATTTTTTTACGTTCAGTTGGTAAAAGCAGAATAGCTGGTGTTATCAATGATTTGGAAAAAATCCTTGTTGGGCTTTTGACGGTGGTTGTACCTGAAGTTGCCTACGCAATAGTGTACCTGTTTTCATTTAGCCATGCATTTGCCGCTCTAACAATGTGTGGAACTGTACTAGTTGAATTATGGATAGCTCTATTCATGCTTAGGCGACAATGAAGAATTTCTGGAAATTTAATCGGTAGCTAAGGTCTGCTGAAAACTAGTTGTTAGAGAGTTTAAGTTAGATTTTATTATTTTGATTTTCAAGTATTCTAATGATTGTTGAAATCTGATAAGCCTTCTTCTATGGAGATTCCAATAATGGAAAGACCTTTGACTTCTCTGATACAGAAAATATAATTTCAATGAATCAAAGTAGTGGAAAATTTAATATTTATTTTAGGTCTTATTAATTCTAAAGGTACCAGGTAGGGATTTGATGACTGTTGAAGTTGAAGTAGAAAAGAGTTCTTTTGGGAAGAAATTTGTAAGAAAACACTGGAATATAGTTGCGGTGGCTGTTGTAGCCGGTATTTTGGCGGTTATAGGTGCTGTTTATGTCTTTCTTTGGTTTGTGGCAGATGCCCAATCAACAGGTCTAGTGCCAGCAAATCTTGGTTTGTGGTCAATGGGTAATATGTTAAGCTTTGTTCTGCATGCTATTTTTTGGGAACTTGTCCTAATTGGAGTCCCAGTGGCGGTCGGTGTAATCTTGGGTTGGCAATGGTGGAGAAGACTGCCAGATGAAGAAAAGAAGGAGTATCATTTCTTTGGGAAACGTTCACGGTCAAGAGGAGCAGGTGGAGCAGTGTCGCCGTTGCTTTTCATCGCTTTTGCTCTTAAAGTCTATGTTGATGGAAACTGGAACGCTGCAATTTCGAGTTGGACACTGGACTATGTGGTTGGTTCAATGGTTACGATACTTGTCTGGATAGCTGTGATCTTTGCGATTCCTGCAACTATAGGGCTCATCTGGTGGTTAAGCCACGGGATGATCAAAAAACCCTAATCTTTTTCTTCATTAACATGCAGTCTTGTCCCGAAACTAAATCTTTAGAAATATTAATAATATAATTTATGTCTCCCAAAGTTTTGAGTTGCTTCTCTGTTGCAAACTAAAAGAGCAAATGCAAACTCTGTAGCTATTTCGTGAATTTTACCAGAAGCCTATTCAGTCCCTAACTTTTCTCCGTTGCTTTGATTTTTTAGACTAAAAAAGGGGAAAGATAATTTTTTGTTTGGCTTATCCTATGGTCGTTTTCTTAGCAACAGAATTGTTATAGCAAAACATACAACTATTGCAACAATGATGCCTGCGACTGCGGGAACAAAATACATATCAGACATTGACTGTGCTGGAGGTTCTGTTGGCATTGGGGTTGGTGCTGCTGGATCAACTGCGAAGGAAGTTATGGCATGTGATAGCCAATAAGCTGCTGAACCATCAAATGAAGCGTAAACAGTGTATTGACCTTCGATGTCTGGCGTCCAATTCAAACTGTAGAAACCGTCAGAGTTGCTTGTAACCATTCCGATTTGTCTATAATTGCCGTTTGCATCAACTACGTTGATTGTCACTGGAACACCTGTAACATTGGTTGGCCGTGGTTTTTGCATGTAAACGTACCTCATCCAATCGCTCATGCTTTCATCTGAAACAGCTGGAACACCATATGGAAACCGCGCAGCTTGTTCATTCTGCTTTGTACCTGCAGCAATATCCGTAACCATACCGCTAATGACTAAAGATCTACCCATCTCTATTGCTGCTTTTGGCGCCTCGACTGTAAGAGCACTTGGTCCTTTTCCTACGCTATATATTTGCATGTCGTAATGGTTGAGATAAACTAAGAAGCCGTCAGCAACAGCAAAACCTTCACGTCTATGATGTCCACCCCATCCGGTTAAAGTCCATATTTCTTCACCGGTCGTAGCATTGAGGGCGCGTACTAGCGAGTCTTTGTACAATGGCGGTTGAGCACTATGCTCACCAGTATCTAAGTAGAGAACTCCGTTTGCAATTGGACCTGGATATATTGGATACCTGCCGTAAGCTAAGCCAGTACCAGAATAAGTTGTGTTTCCTGGTCCACCGTTGCCGTAGGTCCATACTAGTTCTCCAGTTTTTGTGTCGTAAGCATGCATTATTCCACCGTAGCCACCAAAGTAAACTAAGCCATAAGCAGTTTGCATACCAATGGCGCCTAGGTAACTGTAGAGGATAAAGTCGGAAGAATCTGAAGGCAGAGTACTGGTCCATAATTGTTCTCCGTTGACCAGACTGAAGCCAACTAGCTGTGAGACCTCTTTATCGTAACCTATAAAGACATTGTTTACTGTATCGATGAGTTTTCCTGGAAAGCTGCGTGAGACAGCTGGCGGATCATAGTTCTTCATCCATAGCACTTGGCCTCTTTGTCCTCTTGAGGCGTTCAAATTAATAGCGTAAACGGTGTAAGGCTCATGAAGTCTTGGTGTGGGCAGAGAACCATTTCTAATTAGCATCATGTCATCAAGGATAGTATAGATAATTGCCGCGTTTGATTGTAGCTCTGGCACGGTTATGTTCCAGTCGTAGCGAGTGGTTGTTTGTGTTGCTTGAGCTGAAGGTACGGCTACCCAAGCGGATCCGTTCCAATTCCACGCTTGGCCAGTTCCTGCTGACGTTGTTGGCCGTGCTGGAGTTATAGGTATGTTTGCGATTACCTCTTGCTGGATAGTTGGTGTTGTTCCCCATGTCCAAAGTTTAGAGGAATTCCATTGAGCTATCCACTTACTTGCAGCGTTCATTTGATACAGATATATTGTGCCGTCTTCGCCTAGTGATTCTGTTCCAACGCTAGTTGTTGGGCTAATAGCACGATTTACAGGCATGTAGGTGACGTTAAATAAGGGGTTTCCTGTGCGTGCATCAAATGCTCGTGCAAAGTTTGCTGTGAAGAGTATGCCTGGCCATGTACCGTGCATGTTGGGGTTATCGCCAGAAGTGTAAACGTAGCCTAATTGGAATAAGTTGTCGGGACCTGGAATTCTCTGTGACCATAGCTCTTGTCCTGTGCGAAGATCTACAGCCTTTGTTAATCCGCCTGCAGTGTTAGTTGTTACCGCGATACTTTCTGGTTCTGTATAGTAGAGTATGCCATACATTACTATTGGATTGTTGAATCTTCGGTTGTAAGTTGTTCCAATGTAGTATCCTTCGCCTTCGACAAAGTTATTGGTACCCCCAACTACTCCTCCTTCTTGAATAGGCTTTGTCCACATGACGTGGGGAGTGACAGGTCCTATACCATCTTCTGGATTCCTAAGTCTTTCCTCTGCAAGTTGTGGTGATTGTCTACCTAGCCAGTTTGACGAGATTGTCCACCAGTCTGAGTTCTCGCCTTCTATGGGGCGTGTCCAGTATTCAGTGGGCATCGGATAACTACTCGGTGGCGAGTAAACTGGTTCTTCCTGAACGTTAACTGTAACTAGTTTGCTTTCGCTTGGCAAAAATGTGTCGTTTTCATAAATTGCGTTTGCCGATGAAAGACCAGGGGTGTTTGCCGTATTCCAAGTATAGGTTTCTCCAGGATATGTCCACTTGAATGTGTAATTCCCAACTTTATCAGGGTAATACAAAAAGGGCTGTGAAGCTGCAGTATCAGTAACGACTGGCCAATTCTCTGTTTGAACAGTGTTATCGGGTTTTGTAATTGTAAGTTCGAAATTATGATATCTGATGTTGTTTTCTACAGTTGCTCCAGGTAGAACTGAGTCAAGCCACATGACAATGAATAATCTTTGACCGACGCCTATTGGATTGGGTGCAACGCTGAGATAGGCATAAGTGGGAATCTCCCATTTGGGGCTGTGGGCTTCAGCTGTTGGCAAAGCAATAAGTGTAGCAGCAGTTGATGATAGCAATATTAAAGTTATGAAAATAGTCGTTGATTTGTTTTGAAAAGTTTTCATTTTTTTTCTTCCTTTCATTTTTAAAAAGGCAATTTCAATATTGAAATTGTCAGGTTACCTAGTATGTTATTCGCTTTTGTTTATAAAGCAATCTGATTTTTTTAATTTGTTTCTTCTTTATTCAAAATTGCCTATCCAAACAAATAACCGAATGGTAATTCGATCACTTAGGAAAGAAAAACAGGTTCATTAGTTTAGGAGTTGTATCTCTAAAAAGCAACAAGAAGAAAGTAAAATGTTATGAGAGACTCTAAATTGAAAGAAAAAACGTCACCCTATCCACTTTGTTGATTGACGACAAAAAAGAGCGGTTTTTCGGGTGATACCTCCAATTGTGCGTAGGTTAACCTACCCCTTGTCTCTAAAAGCGTGTGCTGAGATGATGGGATATTTTAAGAAGAGAAGAACAAATGCAGTTTACTACAGAAACATTATTAGTTTTTTTCCAGAGCCCACTTAGCCCCCATCTTTTCACCATTTGTTTTTTTAAACTAAAAAAGGACTCGCCCGCGAGTACCCAAAGAAAAGTAGGACGACCTTGGAGGGTTTTCTATTTTTGGATCACGGTACCGTTCCAGTAGATTAGCTTGTTGTAGGGGAGGTTTATGGGTTGAGAGTCGATTCTATTTTCATAAACTATGTCTAGTGATAGAACATGCATTTCTAAGAGATTTTGGACGTCTACCCATATTTGAGAGGAGAGTTGGTCAGGTTCCCATTTGCCCCATATTTTATCTGCAGGTCCACGAAAACCATAACCGTAATCTTTTGGCAGAACAAAGGCAGTATTAGCTGGGTAGAGGCCCACTGCAGGTTCATGGTGGATGTAATCCCAGAATTGACGCATTTTTTCAAGGTGCTCTTCAGTTAGAGTTCCATATTGTGTTGGCTGGGGGAATTGGGCTGGAGAGTTGAATACAATGATGTATTTGGCTCCATTTTGGTATGCGAGCACCATATCATTGTATAGTTGGTCAGGGTTCTCTACGAAAGGTTCCAGCTTATCTGACCAGGTAATGATGACGCCCCAGTCTTTGTCTAGGGTTTTAGCCGCGCCTCTGCACAGTGCAGTGGCGATTTGTCTGCTTTGGTTGCTAACGTACTCAGTGAAAACTACATCATAACCTGCAATATAGTTGTACCAGAAAAGTGCATAGTCAGATGTGTATAATTGGAAATTAGCTGGTGCGTAAAATTGGCTTACATTGCCTAAGTAGAAGTTTAGATGATGAGTGTAAAGGATTGCTGCTTCCGAATACGTGTCTGCATCGGTGAGATTTACTGAATGTGCGCCGTCCATGAGTTTACCTCCAACTTCATCAAAAAGATAAACTCCCAAAAATTTTTCGCCGTACGTATCAACTGCATTTATGAAGAATTGAGAGCTGGGACCTCTTGGCGGTGCATCTTCGGATCCTTCACCAAACCCCACATAGATGATAAAGTTGAGACCTTTCTGGTACATGTGGTCACATACTCGGGTCAGTTTCTCAGTATCCGTGGTTACATCAAGAGAACCTAAGATTATCAGATTCACGTAATCTGCTACTTTGTCGATTTGATCAATTGCTGTCTGGTCGTCACCGTAGGCGATATCTAAACCTACAAAGATATCCCTGGTTTCTACTGGTTTGCTAATTATTGTTTCAATAATTGGAATTGTCAGTAGAAATCCAAAGATTATGATTACGGTGGCGATTGGTTTGAGGTGGTTTCGTTTCAGGTAGCTAATTTTGTTTCCCTCTTTTGTTTAGAACTGTTTGTTGGATATGTGATTGGTTTTAAGCGTATATAAAATGTCACGGAGACTTGCCTTGTGCGCCAGCGCTAAAATATCAAACACCAAAAAACTCATGTTCAGAAAGATAGGCGCACATGTCCTCATTGTTAGCGGGCAGACTCTATCTATATCCCAATATGGAATATTTTTAGCGAGTGTACTTAATTGAAAGAAAAACTATAGAAAAGCTTTGTAGATCGGGTGTGTTTGTTCAAGAGGTCTTGTTCCCAGCTCAGCTGCTGCTGAAGCGATGTAGATGTCTGTTACCGCGGCTGCTGGAAAAACCCATTCTGCTTGCTCGGCCGGTCCGAACATTAAATAGTTGGCGCCCAATGTCTGCATAATCGAGTTAGTTGCAGTTACGCTTCCTTTTCGAAATTCTTTGGCCACATTTGCTCTTACCCACCCCATAGTTGTAACAACATTTCCGCTTCCCAAACCTACAGGATGACCGTACTTCTCTTTCATTACAGGTATAGTTCTAGCAGCGGTGCCCATATCCGGAGCAAATGCTGGAATAGCCGTGTCAATTAATGGTTTAGTTATTCCGCCTTTATTTGCTAAAACAAGTGCTTCCTCAACGATGTTCATTTTTCCCTCAAGACTATTATCTTGCGGGTTGTTAGCAAGTACTATGGCCATTTTGATGCCGCTTTCCTTCAACTTTGCCAACTCTACATCTGTAACGCCCTTGTACACCGAGTTGTAAATACACCTATCGGATAGACCCATCTTCTTTGCCAGATCGGCTGCCAACATACGTGCCTTAGGACTCATCGCGTCAAGCATTAGAGGAGCATCAGTGTGTTTTGATACAAAGTCAATGTACCTTTCAAAAGCAAATTCAGTCGTTCCAATTATATCAAAAGCAAATTGCAAACCGGTAATATCGCTTTGAGTTTGCATCGTATTAATTATTTTTTCAGCTTCATTCTTATCAAAAATTCCTTTGTCTGCATCTTGAACTATTTTTTGACCTAACCAAAAGATAGAGCCAATCAGAAAGGTGGGTAGTTCGCCTGGTTGACCTCCCACTTTCGCTCCCCCTACGGTGTAGATGTTTTGTCTTGTGCTAAATTTAAAGGACATTTCTTCCTCATCTGATATAATTTTATCAGTGTATTCTCAATTAATTGGCTGTTTTTATTATGCTACCTATATTTAGAGCAAATATGCTTAAAACAGTTTACACATTAAATACATGTTTTTTAAAACTTTTCGAGTTTTTTAATGAGCAATACGTCAGTTTTGCACTATTCTATCAGTTCGTAAACGTGGCAAAAAGATTGCACCAAAATTTTCTAGTAACCATTGAGAAGTTTAATTGTTTTTTTGCGGGTACAGACCGAGATTAGAGAGGGTTTTATGTAAAGTTTGATATATTATATGAAAAATATGGAGGTGCCTCTGAGAAACTCTATAGGTAAAGGTGCGTATTACTTCAATACGCATCGAAGGATATAGTGATACGCCACAGACAGCCTATCTATGGGTATATTCCGAAAGAAAGCGGTGTTTGACGAAAATGGGCATTTTTAGAGCCTACAATATAAGATGAATTATTGTAAAGACTTGATGGATTAAAGAATTAAATAGCAAACTGAGAGAGTGTCAATGTATGAGTCAAGGTCTCTTAACTACCGAAGAAGCGAAGAAAGCCAATATTGATGAATTATTAAGCAAACTTTCTGTGGGCAAAGGTGGTCTTTCTTCCTCAGCAGCTGAGGAACGATTTGTGCAATACGGTCCTAATGATATTCCTGAGAAAAAAGTTAATCCGCTGAAAAAATTTCTGGGTTATTTTTGGGGTCCAATTCCATGGATGATTGAGGCAGCCGTGATAATGTCTGCTGCTATTCAACGGTGGCCTGATTTTGCAATAATACTAACTCTGCTAATTGTAAACGCTGTAGTGGGGTTTTGGCAGGAGCATAAGGCTGGAAATGCAATAGAACTGTTAAAACAAAGACTCGCCATAAAAGCGCGGGTTCTACGTGATGACAAATGGCAGGAGATGCCCGCTGGAAAACTGGTTCCTGGCGACGTTGTTCGATTGCGTTTAGGAGAAATTGTTCCCGCTGATGTAAAATTGATTGATGGAGATTATCTCTTAGCTGACGAATCAGCACTAACGGGTGAATCTCTACCTGTCGAGAAACATTTGTCTGATGTTGGCTATGCAAGTTCAATCATTAAACAAGGTGAAATGAATGCGCTCGTGGTTAACACAGGTACAAGAACCTTTTTTGGCAAAACAACCAAGCTCGTGGAAGAAGCAAAAACTCAGAGTCATTTCCAAAAAGCCATCAGCAAAATAGGTGATTACCTGATATTCCTTGCGATAGGACTCGTAATAGTAATTTTTTTAGTCGCGATTTTTCGGGGACAAAATATCCTTGAAATCATCCAGTTTGCATTAATTCTAACTGTTGCATCTATTCCTGCAGCACTTCCCGCGGTCCTTTCGGTCACTATGGCTATAGGTGCGATAGCCCTATCAAAGAAAGAAGCGATAGTTAGCAAGTTGGTTGCAATTGAAGAAATGGCAAGCATGGATGTGCTTTGTTCAGACAAAACAGGCACTATTACCAAAAACGCGCTCACTATTGGAGAAACAAAAACTTTTGGCAAATTCTCAGAAAATGACGTACTGCTGTTTGGCGCACTTGCTTCAAGAGAAGAAGACCAAGATCCCATCGATGAAGAAATTTGTAGTAAAACTAAAACTGTGCCCTCAATTTATTCTAAAATTGAGCAATTCAAAGTGACTAAATTTAAGCCCTTTGATCCAGTCATAAAGAGAACGGAGGCAACAGTGCACGGAGAAGATGGAAGCCAGTTTAGGGTAACTAAAGGAGCCCCTCAAGCAATTCTGGCCTTGATCGAAAACAAAAAAGCAATCAACGATAAATTAACGGAGTATATTAAGGAATTCGCTAAGAAAGGCTATCGTGCATTGGGTGTAGCTCGAACTGATAAAGAGAATAAGTGGCAGTTTGCGGGTTTAATTGCTTTGTTTGATCCGCCAAGAGAAGATTCAGCCGAAACAATAAAAACGGCTGAATCAATGGGTGTTAGTGTAAAAATGGTCACTGGTGACCACATAGCTATTGCCAAACAGATTTCAAGCCAAGTAAACCTTGGAAACAATATTGTATTGCCAGCTGCTTTCTTGGACAAGCATGAAAGTGAGGCTCAGTGCGTTGTTGAACAAGCTGAAGGTTTTGCGGAAGTCTTTCCTGAACACAAGTACCGCATTGTTGAGCTTCTCCAAGGAAAAGGGCATGTTGTGGGAATGACTGGAGACGGAGTTAATGATGCTCCAGCTTTGAAGAAAGCTAACGCCGGTATTGCAGTTGAGGGCGCCACCGACGCTGCCAAGTCTGCAGCAGATATAGTTCTGACAAAGCCGGGTCTTTCTGTCATTATTGACGCGATTATAGAGAGCCGCAAGATTTTCCAGCGGATGACTAATTATGGGACTTATCGTATCGCTGAAACGATAAGAGTATTGCTTTTTATGACTGCTTCAATCGTTGTTTTCCAGTTTTATCCTGTTACTGCGCTTATGCTTGTTTTGTTGGCGCTTCTAAATGACCTGCCAATTATGACGATAGCTTATGACAATGTGAAGTACTCGGATAAACCTGAGAAATGGGATATGCGTACTTTGTTGGGGATAGCGACGTTTCTTGGGGTAATCGGGGTTTTCTCGTCTTTTGGAATTCTCTATATAGGGTTGAATGTGTTGAAGTTAGACCCGTTAGTGCTGCAATCTTTCATATACCTCAAACTTTCAGTTGCAGGACACCTGACCATTTTTGTTGCGAGGACTAAGAGGTCACTTTTGGTCGGTGAAGCCTGCAAAACCTCTCTTGTTCGCCGTCATTGCCACTCAACTTGTTGCCACAATAATCACGGTGTACGGTATTCTACTTCCCGCAATGGGTTGGGGGCTAGCAGCTCTCGTGTGGGGATATGCTCTTGCATTATTCTTAATAACTGATTTTGCAAAAGTTCGCCTATACAAGCTACTGGACCATACAGGAGTCGTATTCCATAGGTGATACTCAGTCTAAGTAGATAGAACAAAGGAGATAGCCTAAAAATGGTAGAGTAAATAGTACCTTAAATTTCAATTATTTAACTCTGAAAGTCAATCAGCTTTAGAGTTATTATTTGTTTTTTGCCACGTTGGTTCTTTGATAAGGAGATTTTTTACTCAGATTTTGATTCAGTGTATAAAGGAGCGCCCTTTAGTGTTGAGAGTAGTTCCTGAGTCTGCAGATCGGTTAGGGCACATTCTTTTGTTTCTTTCAAGAAGGGTATTTTGTCGGTTGCGTTTTTAAGTTCATGTAGTCGTTCCCATTCGACTTTGATGTTTTCGGAAAAACTATTCTCTTCCACGCTACTGTACCATGTTCCCTTCTCCAAGTTTTCAGGTCCTTTTACAACTGTGAATGGACCAAGAAGCGTTTTTGTTTCATGATTGAGCAAGAAAACAACAGTGTTTATTTCTAATTCTTGGGATACGTTAACTTGTTTGCCTGCGCAACTAAAGCTTTTGTTTCTTATACACTTGGTAATCGAAGTATTATTACAAAGAAAAAGATATCCAGTTTGCATGAATAATAATACTTTTCTTCTCTTAAAAATGCAGCGGCAATAAGTAAGTGAAACCAAACTTTAGGTGTAGAAATAATTGGCTCTAATTCTGAGGAACCAATAAATTCGTCTTCACAGTAACTGAATGTTAAGGTTTTTTAAATGGCGTCGGAAAAAGTAGTGCATTTTCAAGCATGTCAGATGATAACCACTAATTCTGTGAAACAGCACAAACTAAGGAGGCTTATAGCGTGGCTATCGGAGAAAGAGGGAAGGGGAATGGAGTTCATCTCGCTTTACATCCCTCGGGGGAAATCAATAGATGAGATAGTTGCAATCCTCAAGTCTGAGTCTGATTCTGCTGCCGAGAAATCTGAGAGCGTTAGCGTTAGGGATCGCCTTCAAGATGCCCTCAAGAATGTAGTCCAGCGCTTAAAGCTGCGGAATGAAATTTCGGAAAATGGTTTCGCGATATTTGCTGGAACTTTCGTTGCGAACGAGGGGGAAAGCGAAGTTTTGAGGATTGAAGAGATCGTTCCACCAGAACCGATTATGGCCTATCTTTACGAGGTTGACAATCATTTCCATTTAGAACTGTTAAGGGAAATGTTAAGAGACCAAAAAGTTGTGGGGCTAATCGCCTTGGATTCAAAGGAAGCTATCTTTGGGATACTTAATGGTGAAAGATTTGAATTCATTGAAAATATTACGTCGGGGATTCATGGAAAGTCAGGAAAGGGCGGATCGAGTCAAAGAAGGTACGAAAGGGAACGCGACATGTCAATCACATACTTTTTCCACAGGATTGCTGAGCATGCAGCCAAGGCTTTTCTTGAGAAGTATCAAGTTACGGTGTTGATAGTTGGAGGACCAGGCACAACGAAAGACGATTTCTTGAAGGGTGATTTCCTTCATTATGAGTTAAAGAATATGCTTCTGGGCAGCGTTGATACACAATCTGTTGGCAGGGAAGCTGTGAGAGAGGTGCTTGGTAAATCATCTGAGGCACTAAAGAATATGTGTGCACCAGAGCAGAAGAGAACCGTGCAGCGACTTCTGGCAAGTATTGGCAAGCAAGATGGGTTAGCTACTTATGGACTATATTCGGTGTTGAACGCGCTTAAGAATGGTGAAGTGGAAGTTGCACTGGTGACAGATAATACAGACATGATTGAAATTGTTGTAATGTGCAAAAAATGCGAATTATCAAGGGCGAAGATAGTGGATAAGGGGAAGAAGATTCAAACTGTTCAGGAAATGATTTCGAGTCCATGCGAGAGGTGCCACGCTGTTGAATACGAGGTGGAGGAGAAGGACATAGTGGATATCTTGGAGGATTTTGCTTCAAAGACAGATGCTATGGTTGAAGTTATATCTTCAGAGTCGAAGGAAAAAGCAGAGCTCGCAGTTTTAGGAGGTTTTGCCGCTCTCTTGAGATACCGTTTGACATAATTAAGGGAAAGTTGCGAACTCTGCTACGTGTTGAATAATGTAGGCATTGCCAATATTACTAAAGCTATTTATGCCACCTAAAGCCAAGTCGTTTATTGGCCATGAGAATTTTTTACCATGCCTGCAAATTCATCTGTGTTTTTCTCGGTTTCTTCAACTGTGAATTCTCCTGAGCTTTTAGCTGTCAGATACATCAAAATTGAACCCGCAGGTCAAGCGCTATGTCCCTTTTTGTCAGATCGTCCAAAGGCATCAAAGTTTTTTCCAGTCTTCTTCAAAGACTCATACTCTTTTATTGCTTCAGGGTGGGCGGTTTATTGGAGAGGTCTATTTTGGAATAAGGTGAATTCGGGTGATACCTTCACTCGTTGTTTTGGTTTAAGCCACTTCTGAGTCTATATAAAAAATAGCCTAACTTTAATTCTTGGAGAAGTGGGGTTTGCTGAGGCTCTGGAACTTTTTGGAGAAAAGAGAGAATGCAAACTCTCTACAACTATTTCGTAAATTTAACCAGAGCCCACTCAGCCCCCAACATTTCTCCGACACTTTATTGTTTGTATTTTTATTTTCCTAATTTTATTTTTTGTATTGAGCAAATAACACTAAGTCTATTTGGTCAACCTTACTCCAATTTTATTCGCTATAAGTACATATAATTTTCTATTAATCAAAATTAAAAAGTAATTACACAACAACATTACACATAATACAAATAAATTAAGCTCAATGTCTCCAAAAGACTTTTCAGATAAAAATGTGTAGATAGCATATTCTCAGGGCGCTTGTCTGGTGAAGCGGAAGTGTTGGAGATGTCTATGGGAAAAGAAGAATTGAAGTGTGGAAAAACTGGAGTTATTGGTGGTCGAAAGCAAGAAATGAAGTGGTTAAAGGCGGCTTCTGAAGAGATTGTAGATTGTATTAATGATGCGATGAATTCTCTTGATATGGAAGAAGTCGAGAGCCTAATCGACATCCTTCTTAGAGCTGAAAATAGTAAAATTTTCATTGTTGGGATGGGTAGAAGCGGATTTGTAGCTCGTGCTTTTGCGCTCAGATTAATGAACTTGGGCTTCAACGTTTACTTTCTGGGAGAAACCATTACACCTGCGGCTGAAAAAGGAGATCTGCTTATAGCGATTTCAGGAACGGGTACGACAAAGATGATTCTAACGGCGTGTTCAGCGGCTAGAGACATAGGTGCCAAAGTGATAGGTGTGACATCATTTCCTAAATCTCCTCTTGGGCAGCTTACTGACCTGACCGTCACGGTAAGAGGAAGAACAAAGTCAGCAAAGCCTGTCGAGGAGGATTATCTAGCTGAGACAGCTCAAAGGAGAAAAAGCGGTGCTTACCCCTCTTGGAAGCATTTTTGAGAACAACACAATGGTTTTCTTAGATAGCCTTGTGGTCGAATTAATGCATAGAATGAGGCGAACGGAAGCAGATTTGAAACGTAGACACGCAACCATAGAATAAACTATCTGAACGCGCAAGATAATTGTTTGTTTACGATTTTTTCTATTTTTATTTTATTGAGAATTATATAGTGAGAGTCAAAGAGAAACCCACTTGAAAAAAACCTGTCGTGCCTGTCGTAAGTGTAGTGAAGCAACCTTTTTTTAAACTTTTATTTGTCAGAATTCTTAAGATCCTTAGAGACTTCAGCTTGTTCAATGTTGATTCCGCGCCATCTAATTTTGTATTCCAGCATTGTCAAAATATTAGCTGAGTCTTCTGCGCCTTCTTCTTCGATGATTCTTGCTGCTTCTTTAAGCGGTATTTTGCCCGATTGCCCGAGGGCTACTCTGATTTTTTG
Organism: Candidatus Bathyarchaeota archaeon; assembly: GCA_963804785.1. Taxonomy (GTDB): domain Archaea; phylum Thermoproteota; class Bathyarchaeia; order Bathyarchaeales; family Bathycorpusculaceae; genus Bathycorpusculum. The sequence continues at coordinate 258,329 of CAWDRR010000004.1, read as the reverse complement.
GTCGATTTGCTGAAGCTTTTCTTTGTTAACCAAAATATCTGCCAAGGCAACATAGCCGGAAGGTGGACTATCAACTAAGAATGTTCTTGCGGCTTCGGTTGAAACGCCGATTCTATCTGCGAATTCCCTAAAGGCAACTACTGGTTCAGTAAATCTAATAGACAACCCCTCCAATAGTTTAATCTCCTTGGATTTGACATCTTCAAATTTTGTTTGTAGATATCGAAGAATTGGAGCTAAGGGAATTTTGTCGCGGTAATAAATCAAGTCAATCTGCGGTCGTTTTTTCAAAGCAGAGAGTTTTTCACATGCTAAAGCTTCGTTGACTAAAAGCAGCATTTTCACTTCCACCTGTTTTAATTTCTCTATCTTTCGCCGCAAGTACTCTTCTGTCCAGAATCCCACAATTTCTAAGTAAATTTTGATGCCGGCTTTTTCAAGAGAGAAATCAGGTATGATTACTTGTTTTCCTGCAGTTATGGGTTCAGGTTCCCTTTTCAACATCCAGCCGGTGGTTAAGGCTTGAAACTTTGAGGCGAAATCCTCTTCTATAGAGCTGTCATAACTCAGAGTTGGCAAGTGCTGTTTTTTTAGCAGTGAGGAATGTTTTTGGCTTTCAAGTTTCAAGTCGCAGATTTCGTTTGTAAACCTCCAAAGGACTTTTGCCCTAACAGTCCATTCGGAGTTGGAAACGATGATGGGCAGCAGCTTGGCTATTCCTACCCCGTATCTTCTTGTCAGCTTAAACAGGCTACCTGGTCCATCTATTTTCACCCATAAACCATTATCTTGGTAAACTTCATAGATCAAACCAAATTTCTTTATTGCGTGGAAGAGGTTTTGCCAATTGCCCGACGTTGTGAAACTTAGCTCTGTTGCATCAAAAAGCAGCGTTTGAGTTAAGCTCAAATTGTACTCGCCCAACAGCTCTGATGTTGAAGGTGCCATGAACTTTTCAAGAACTAATTCGCTATCCAAGTCTGAGTAAAAATCTTTCTCGATATCTTGTGCTGCGAGATTCATTTTGGAAGCTACGATCTCGAGGATTTTTTGTCGGTTCTCAGAAGTGGTAGGCAAGCCAAATTGTTCGGTGGCTTGAAATATTTTTCTCCTCAAATCAACTGGGTCAACTTTGCATTGGCAAGTAAAGGTGCTTTTTCGGTCAAGTAACAAAGACAGCGCTCTAACAAAGCGGTACTCGTAGCCTTTGTCTTCAAGCTCAGTGACTAAGGTTTTTAGGTTTTTCTTTTTTTCTCCAATATGTGTTTTGTATGCTTCTATGAGAAAAATTATTGCTTCATCGTTGCTGCTGGAAGATTTGGCGTATCGGGGTAGAATCTCGCCTTTTCTTTTCCATACTGAAAGCAAGTTGCTTGGAAGCATTTATGCTGCACCTCGTATTTTTTGGTGGCGTCTGCGACTTGTACCTACTTCTATGGTTTCTTTGGAAATTATCTCAATTAGTCGAGCTAATTTGCCTTCTTTTTTCCTGAGCAGTCGTCCGAGTCTTTGGACGTATTCTCTGTTGCTTCCAGTTCCACCTAGAACTAAGCCTACTGAAGCATCAGGTACGTCCACCCCCTCGTCTAGAACTTGAGAGGTGACAATCACAGGGTATTTGCTGTTTCCAAAGTTTGCAAGTATTTCTCGGCGTTCTTCTCTTGGAGTTTGATAGGTTATTGCCGGAATTAGGAAACGCTGACTAATCCTGTAGACCAGGTCGTTGTAGAGAGTGAAAATCAGGATTTTTTCATTTTTGTGGGTTTCAAGTTGTTGGGCTAGCACGTTTAGTTTTGCTTCTGAGTTGACTGCCACTTTTATGGCTCGGTTTCTTGCGAGGAGTGCTTCACGTGCTTTGGGATCTCTGCCTGTAGTCATTATGAATTTTTGGAAGTCAGCAGCGCTTCTTAGGGTAATTTTTCTTTGCTGAAGAAAGCTTCTAAAAAGGTTCATTTGGGATTCGTATGTTTGTTGTTCTTTTGGTGTTAGTTCAACTGATATTTTTTCATACGTGTATGGTGAGAGATGTCTAGCAATTTCTTGGATGCCAATTGAGTAGACTGGGTCTCCGACGAGTTGCGATAGTAAAGTGTGTCTTTGATCGCTTCTTTCGTAAGTTGCTGTTAGGCCCATGCGGTATGGTGCAGTGTACATTTCGGCTATCTGTATGTAGCCTGTGGAGGCTAAATGATGAACTTCGTCGAAGATTATTAGCTTGAATTTGTTGCCTAGTTGTTCTGCGTGTATGTAGGCTGAGTCATAAGTTGTAACAGTTATCATATGCAGAGTGTTTTCGCCTCCGCCTACAACGCCTGCTTCTGTGGTTAGGTAGTCTTTGACGCGTTTTTTCCATTGATCAAGTAGGTCTAATGTGGGAACCACGATGAGTGTTTGAACTTTCATCTGTTGAATTGCTTTTAGCGCGATGAAAGTTTTTCCCGCTGCCGTGGGTAATACTAGAACTCCCCTGTTGCGTGCTTTGCACCAATTGTTCAAAGCCTCGTTTTGGTAATCCCTTAGCACAAGATTGCCTTTGAGTTGTTCAAGTGGCGGTAAATTTGAAACATTATCTTCAACTTGCAGTTTGCTTTCAGCTAAATATTCTAAAACGTCTCGGTAATGGTATGCCTTAATTCTGTAGCAGCCCACTCTTGGGTCCCATTTTCCGTATGGAGTTCCCGCTTCGCCTTTTAAGAGAAGAGTACCTTTATCAAAGCATAAACGAAGCATAACACTGAATTAATTCTAAACCAATTAAACTTGTCTTAAGACAGTCAACATAAAAATTTTTTTTGAATAAATGGCGTCAATATATATTGTCGGGACTTCTTTAGGAATGGCGCTCTTACAAAATACAATTTGAAGGTTTTGCTCTTATTTTGAACGGTTAAAAACTTGTGTTCAAGACATTCAAAATATCAACACCAGACACACCAACTAACATGCCGAACCTCAATTTCATGCAGTAGTCAGAACCCTAGCTAAAACTCCAAGATATAGTAACATATATTGAAAGGGTAGAGAAAAACGAAATAAAATATCGTAGTATTGAAGACTAAACATAAAAGGTCTAACAATAAGTAACACTGTATTTTGAAAAATGGTTAATACTCTAAAATTTAGACATATGCTCAAATTTCATAGGCATAATCCTATAAATTATCAAACAACAGATTATATTAAGGTGAATTGCGATCCGAAAATTAATGCCTAGACGATCCCAAAAGGCAGGTCTTCCTCCAGGAACGATTGTCCATGTGGGGGAAAAAAGGCATGAACGTGTCAAGTTATCAGTAATTAACTATGATAGTGCCAATTTTCAGGAAAAAGGGGTCAAAACTGTCGAGGAAGCATTATCTTTCAAAGATAAATCTTCCGTTACTTGGCTAAATATAAATGGAGTTCACCAGTCAGAAATTATAGAGCAAGTCGGAAAGCATTTCGGCATACATCCCCTTGTGCTTGAGGATATTGCGAACACGGGGCAGCGCCCTAAAATGGAGGATTTTGAGGACTACATATATGTTGTTTTAAGAATGCTCAGCTTTGATTCAGAAGAAAAGGAAACAATAACCGAACAGGTTAGTATAGTTCTTGGGCGAGACTTTGTGATCTCTTTTCAGGAAAAGGAAGGAGACGTATTTGACACTGTCAGGGAGAGACTTAGAAACAATAAAGGCAGAATAAGGAAACTTGGGGCTGATTATCTTGCTTATGCCTTAATGGATGCTGTTGTTGACAACTACTTTATTATTCTTGAGAAACTCGGGGAAACAATCGAAGATATCGAAGACAAAATAGTAACAAACCCTTCATCAGAAACATTGCGAACCATCCATGATTTGAAGAGAGAAATGGTTTTCTTGCGAAAATCAGTCTGGCCCTTAAGAGAAGTCATAAGCCGTTTAGAAAGGTCAGAATCAGCATTAATCAACAAGTCAACAGGTATCTATTTGCGAGATGTTTATGACCATACAATTCAAGTAATGGATTCTGTGGAAACATTTCGCGATATGCTTTCTGGAATGCTTGACATTTACCTTTCAAGCGCAAGCAACCGCATGAATGAAGTTATGAAAGTCTTAACGGTAATCGCCACAATATTCATTCCTCTAACCTTTCTAGCAGGGATTTATGGAATGAATTTCAGGCATATGCCAGAACTTGATCAGTCATGGAGTTACCCTTTAATCTTGATTTTTATGTTCACATTAGCAATGCTGATGGTGATTTACTTTAGGAGAAAGAAGTGGATATGATCCGCGTTGGGCTTTCGGTTTGGGATTGGCTGAGAGTAGTTCTGGTTTCCAGTTCAGTTCTTGTTGCTGGGAAGATAAGAAAATTCGTTAGAAGCAAAGTCAAAAAGTGATTGTTTATGTCATCAAAATATGAAGTAGAACTCATTTCGATAGAAGATAAGAACGTATTAATAAGAAAATACAGTGAGCGCCTTCGCTATGAAGAGAGAGCCGACGTGTACGGCTGCTGCATCAAACTTTTGACAGACAGCAAATATGTGAAAGAACGTTGGGAAGAGAATTTCTACCCGATGTCTGCGCACGTTCGTTCTCACGGAAGAATAATCGTGGTCGAAGAAAAGGATGAACAGCAGCAACGAGTACTTTATGACCCTCTTTCAAAAACTGCCTTTCTAATTAATGTAGACTATTATGGTTGGGTGAAATCTATAGCCTTAAGCATTGCCGGCGACATTCTTGAGGACGGTCACGGAATTAACTCGGTTCATGGCGCCTGCGCTGACCTAGATGGTCGAGGGGTCTGTTTGATAGCACCCTCGGGAACAGGTAAGACAACACACACATACGGTCTTCTCAGACTCAACGGTGTTCGTGTGATATCGGATGACTGGTTTTTTGTCCGTTTCATGGCTGACCAAGCTGTTGCTTTTAGCTCTGAGAAAAATTTTTACATTCAAGCAGATATAGCTGAGATTTGGGGAGAATACAAAAATCTTGTGGATAAAACCGAGTTTGATTCAAAAGGAAGAGCGGTTGTAAATGTTCGGTGGGTTGTTGGGAAAGGAAAAGTGCTGCCTATGACTACATTGAAAAAAGCTATATTGTTGAAGCGAGACGCCCAGGACAAGACAATCGTTAGCAGACTATCACCAGAAGAAGCCACCCGCTATATAGAGAGCGTGGATTTCTGTAATCCTCATTTGCTCGTGAAAGATGAGCGAAAGATGAACTTGCGAAGGCAATTCTTCAAAGAATTCTTCACTCCTTTAGAAACCTATGTGGTTAATACATCAGCTCCGGTCCTTGAGGCTCACCGAACAATTAGAGGGATTTTGGATGGAAAATAATTTCTTTGCAGGAGGTGCAAATTTGAAAAGAATTGGCGTGGTAACAGCTGGCGGTGATGCGCCTGGCATGAATGCCGCAATCCGCGCGGTAGTTCGAACGGCATTGTTCAATGGATTGGAAGTTGTAGCAATAGAATGATTCCTCATTCATCTGAATGAAGTCAAACAGGATCGCTCGTATCTTAGGCATACTTACACTTGGCAAGAACGCTGGAATTTTAACACTTTCTCTTTCTATAGTTCTCAGATGCCTTGGTCGTCAAAAGAGAGGTCTTCTTAGTCTTATTATCGCCAGAATCGCCTACTTCATCCATTAATGCCCCACAGTTCTCGCAGACTATTGAATTATCAGGGTTATAATGTCCGCATGATTTACAGGGCCACAAAAGCTACATTTTTGGGGGTTTGGGTTTTTTTGTTAATTAAGTTTTAAAAGTTGCGTTAAGATGATTTTTGCGGCTTTCTTGTCTAAGGGTGCGTTTTCGTTTCCGCATTTTGGTGAATATATGCATGAGGGGCAGCCGTCTTTGCATTCACATGTTTCGATGAATTGTAGAGTTTTTTCCCATAGTGGTTTTATGGTTGTGTAGAGTGTTTCTGAGATCCCGATGCCTCCTTCAAAGCCGTCATAGATGAAAATGGTTGGTTCTCCCGTGTCTGGATGCAGAACAGTTGATAGTCCTCCGATATCCCATCTGTCACACATTGCAAAAATGGGTGACATAGCAATCATGGCATGCTCAACTGCATGTAGGCCGCCGGCGAAATCAAGTCCTTGGGTTTCAATTTCTTCTCTAATTTCATGGGGAACGATAAACCATATGCCGACGGTTGAAAAGGATAGAGGCGGTAGATTGAGTGGCTGTCTTTTAATGACTTCGTCATATGTTTTGGTTAGGTAGGTGTGGTAAATTTCGGTTATGGATAATTCGCCTAGTCCCATTTTGATGTTGTTTTGTTTTTCTTCAAATGGTTTTTTTATGGCGACGTTGACGTCTTTTAGTGCTTCTGTGTAGTAGTTGACGTTTTCTTGTTTTACTTTGGCTGTTAGTTGCTCGAGGTTTAGTTCTTCTGATATGTAGGTTTCTCCTTGATGGAGTAATACTGCGCCGGCATGGGCTTCTTCGTAGGCTTTGTTTAAAGTGAGGGTTTCTAGTAGGTTTCCGTTGCAGGTGACGGTTACGGTTTGATGGGAGATGCTTTCAAGGTTTACAACTTCGGTTGTTCTTGCTGTTCCAGAGTAGACCCATCCTCGTGGTGTTTTTCGGATTAGGTTTTCTTGTTCAAGAGCACTAATGCTTTCTGATAGTAGTTCAGGGAAGAATTGTCTGTCTGTTTCCGTAATTGGCAACTCGCTTGATGCGCACATTATGTGTCCTAAAGAGATGTATCGGTTGTGAAGATCAATAATGGCTTGTTCATGTGGTCTTCCAAAGAAGTCGTCTGGATGTTTCATGAAGTATTGGTCAAGTGGGTTTTGGAATGCGACTAGAGTCACAGTTGAGTCGGAAGTGCCTCTTCCTGCTCGTCCTGCTTGTTGCCATGTAGAGATGACTGTTCCGGGGTAGCCAGAAATTATCACTGAGTCAAGTGAACCTATATCTATTCCCAGTTCTAGTGCGTTGGTTGAGACTACGCCGATTAGCTGCTTGGTTTTTAATCGGTTTTCTATGTCGCGTCGTTCTTGGGGTAGGTAGCCTGCTCGGTAAGCTGTTATGAGATTGGGTGATTTTTTTCGGCTTGTGAGTTCTTCTTTGGTCCATCTGGTTATGAGTTCAGTCATTTGTCTTGACGTGGTGAAGCAGAGGGTTTGTAGGTTTTTGAGGATGTTGAGTGTTAGGATGTCTTTGGTTTCTTGGTGGGTTGATCGGCGGATTTCGTTGGCTGCATCGATGAACGGTGGATTCCAGAAGATAAAGGATTTATTGCCTTTTGGAGCGCCGTCGATTGATACAACTTCAAAGTTTTTTCCTGTAAGTTTGCTGGCGTGCCCTGTGGGGTTTGCGATTGTTGCTGAGGAGAGTATGATTTGTGGGTTTGAGTGATAATAACTGCAGATTCTCAGTAGCCGCCTGATAACCATGGCTACGTTTGAGCCAAAGACTCCTCGGTAGACGTGTGCTTCATCGATTATTATGAATTTGAGGTTTTCAAAAAAGGTTCGCCATTTATAATGCCAAGGTAGGTATTGGTGGAGTCCATAGGGGTTGGTTAAAATAATTCTTGAGTTTTCTCGTATGTTTGCTCGTTGATATTGGGGTGTATCTCCATCGTATACGTTGGCATTTGCTTTGATGCATGTTTCTTTTTCGAGTTCTTTTAGGACTTTGAGTTGATCGTTTGTTAGGGCTTTTGTGGGGTAGAGGTATAGTGCGGTTGCTTTTTTGTTGTTGGTTAATGCTTCAAGAACAGGAATGTTAAATGCTAAAGTTTTTCCTGAGGCGGTTGGGGTGGCGATTACGACGTTTTTGCCTTGTCTTGCTTTGTTTATGGCTTGGGCTTGGTGAGAGTAGAATTTTATTTTTCTGTTTAGTAGGCAAGTTTGGATGTTTTGTGGAAGCGGTTTTTCGAGTTCTGCATAGTTTGCTTCTTGAGATGGAATTTTTTCTATGTGTACGATTTGTTTTTTGTAAGATGACATGCGCTTTATCGATTTTATGAAGTCATCTATCAAGGTTCCATTCCTCATAGAGTTTGGAGAATAAGCTTCCAAGTGTTAACAGGTCTTGTTTGTTATGTTCAACTATGGGCACAAGTGGTCCAACATTTTTGGTTTTCAAATAGGTTTCGTAGAAGTGTGGAACTAATGCGCCTGGTATGTTTATGTCTCTTTTTATGCCGATGTATTTCTCAACGGTGTCTAGTCTGCAATCGGGTAATTTGTGCTTTAAAGCTCGTCTAGTAAAGTGTAGTATGTCAAAGTGTGGGTTTTCTAAGGGTGCGTCTAATCCGTAGTAGGCTAATCTTTGTTTGATGTATGGAATGTCAAAGCTTCTGCCGTTAAATGTTATGAGTGATGAGTTTGGTTCAAGTTTGGAGATTAATGCCCAGATGGCGCCTGGTTCATCTGCGATGTCTCTTAGTAGAAATTGGCTTGTGCAAATGTGGTCTTTTGTTGGTTTTGCTATTCCCAGTAAAATGATGGGTCTTTCTGATAGTCCTAGGGTTTCGATGTCTATTATGGCGAAGTCTTGGTCTTGGCAGAATCCTGCTAAGTAGTGGAGTAGGGGGTGGGATTTTGGTAGTCGTTGCCAGAGCATTTTCTGTATCGAGTCTACTTCTTTGTTATCGATTATTTTCATGTATTCGAGGGCTTGTTTTTTCCATCGTGGATGACGCATTAAATCTTTAATTGTTGCGTAGCCTTGTTTTTTTAGTAATTGCTCACTTACAGGTCCTATCCCCGATAGCACTTTAAGGTCGGAAATAATGATTCGTTTGCTTTCTTCGTAAGTTGCTTTCTTGAAAGTTGAAGTGCATGAAGATGAGATTTCATAACAATCCCCCTGGTCGTTGGAAACTACCTTTCCAGATATTGCTTCTTCAAGGCTTTTGTCCTTGTATTGTTCGGTTAGTGTCTTTTCGAATTTTAAGGCTTCATCATACTCGGAGCTCCATATCCAACTCTCAAACGAGGGTTTCTTTGGTTCCTCTTTTTCTTTTTCAGAAACAACCGTATACTCTTTTGATTCACCTATCCGCTGTCTAAGGCTTTCAGCTGCCCTATTTAGAGCGGATTTTTCTTTGACACAATTATCTGAGTTAGCTGCCACTGTTCTTTGATCTTGTACTCTAAAATTGGGAATTAGAAAAGAACCACATAACTGACAGAATCTACTTTGCGCAAACTCATCTTTAGAGTAATTTTTATTGCATTTTCTGCACAAGTAAGTAATCGGCAATTTATGGTCTAACTACAATCTCTTCAATGATTATAAAAAGCCCTATGCAGTTTTAACGAGAAGTCAATGAGGAATACTATTTGGAGTGTTAGGCTACCAAGCTGAAGAACTTCCTGTTAATCTCCATCTATTGGTCGCAATCAACACAAATTACTTTAGAAATCAAGAGATGACCAAAAACTGCTTTTACGCTATCTGAGAAACGACCTGTCTAAGGTATTAGTGAGGGAGAAGTTAAAGTGAACCCACCCTCGGGCCTGGATACATCACCGAACACTAAACTACTAGCTAGATTGTAGAAGTTATTGATAAGCCAACATTACTAATGAAATCATTGAACAAAAATTTTTAACTACCGTAGCTATTGCGCGTCTGAAAAGTAATTAAAACGTGCTTTGCTTTGGTGGTTTTTATTAAAAAAAGAAAATAGAAAACTACACAGTTTATTTTATTGATATTTGTGTGTAGTCTGCTTTGCATGTGAAGCTTGTTGAGGTTAGTTGGGTAGCGTAGGTTCTTAGTTGTATGTCTCCGTTGCTTGAGATGAAGTTAGCTGGGTTGTTTGTTGTGTATGTTATTGTGGCGTCTAATGTGCCGACTTGTTTTGTGCTAATTAATTGCCATGTTTTGCTTGCAAAGTTGTAGAGATAGAGAGTTTGTGATTGGGTCTTGGAGTAGCTGCCATCATAGGTTATGGTTAGGCTGTTTACTGTTGAGGGCGCTACATCGATTGTTGTTGTGCTGTACCAGTCGATGGTTTGGTAGGTACTTACTTTAGCTGATTTTATGACCAAGTCTTGGTCGTTATTGCTAGATAGCGAAGCGACACTGCCGGAGGTAACTGTTCCTAGGGTTCTGGTTATCGTGGTTGGATTGTAGGTTTTTGATGTTGGAGTAGGTGTTGGAGTTGGAGAAGCCGTTGGAACTGGAGTAGGCGAGGGTGTAGGTGTTGGAGTTGGAGAAGCCGTTGGAACTGGAGTAGGCGAGGGTGTAGGTGTTGGAGTTGGAGAGGGAGATGGAGTAGGAGAAGGAGATGGCGTTAGGGCAGCTTGGTCTGCGTCCACAATGCCGTAGCCATAGAGATTGTCTTTTCCTGTTGCTCCTAAATCGTCTGCTGTACCAATTAAAACACTGGTCACTTCAGCGCTTTCCCATATTCCGTTACCGTTGGTTAAACCATATGATGCCCATGCGACTTCGTCACTTTTGAGTATGAGGGCGACTGTTCCTGCTACATGAGGTGTTGCCATAGATGTTCCACTCATAAACAAAGTGTCTAAATTGGGGCCGTCATTTGGGTTTGTATCAATGTAGTCTGATAGGATATTTACGCCTGGCGCCATTAAGTCAAGTTCTGGTCCAGTGTTTGAGAAATATGCTCGCACATTGTTTTGGTCTGTTGCGCCAACTGCGATTACGTTGGCGTATCTTGCGGGGTAGAGTATGTTTGAGCCTGTTCGGGCGGCACCGTTGTTTCCTGCTGCAGCAACTACTACGATGTTGTGATTTAGGAATGCGTCGTCGCAAGCTGCCTGCAGTGCGATTGAACCTGTGCTTGAGCCTAGACTCATTGAGATAACCTGGATCTCGTTGCTGGTTGCCCACTCTATTGCCTTAATGATGTCGCTTGTGTATCCGCTACCAGCGCTGTTTAAAACTTTAAGAGCGTACAGTTGTGCTTGGGGAGCTACTCCAACAACCACTTTTTGGTCTAATGCGGCTGCGATTATTCCTGCGCAGTGGGTTCCGTGTCCATTATCATCAATCGGTAATGACCCTGGGCTAAGGAAGTTGTAGCCCCAACCATTGACTGTATCTATGTTGTCTATTAGGTCTTGGTGGAGGTAGTTTATACCTGTGTCTATAACGGCAACTTTTATGTCAGTTCCCAAATTATATTCTAGACCTGTTTCGTGGACAACCCTTGCGCCTATTTTGCTGATTCCCCAATCGTAGAGTGGATTGTATTCAGTTGCTTGAACCACAACATCCTCTTCAACGTAGGCTATCTTTGGATTCTTCTTTAAAGCTTCAATTGCCTGTGTGGGCAAGGAAACAGCTATTGCATGAATTTGATTGTATTGATACTTTATCTCGCCGCCATGAGCATGCACTAAAGCAGCATCAGGCAAGTCTTTAAAGCCCACTATCACCGGTACTTTCTCAACAGATGCGCTAAAAGCCACACCGACTATAGCTGAACTTGATAACATTATCACTAATAGTAGAATTGAAATTAGTTTGGTTTTCAAATGTCCGAATCTCCGTTTTGATATTCGCAAGAATTCTTATTTAATACTTTCTGAAAAATCTTGCCTTAAAACACGATAGACAATTTTTTCTTGTTTTGGGAGTTTTGATGATTTTGTGTGTTAGACGATAATGATAAAAGCTCAACCTCACAATATAATTGATAGTGGTGATTTGATGGTTGATTTTAGTGTTAATGCACAGCGTTTTGATCCCTACAAAAATTTTAAGTTTAGGCTAAAATGGGATGGGAAATATGTGGCTGGTTTATGTAAAATGTCGGCCTTGAAGCGAACTACTGAAGTGGTAAAACATAGATCGGGAGGGGATTCAAGTTCGAGCCGAAAGTCTCCAGGTCGCACTGAGTTTGAGGCAATTGTTTTGGAACGTGGAGTTACTCATGATTTGGAGTTTGAAAGTTGGGCTAATAAAGTGTGGAAATTTGGCGCTGGTTTGGGAAGTGAAGTGTCGCTTAAGAATTTTCGCAAGGACATAAGAATTGAAATTTACAATGAAGCTGGACAGTTGGCAATAGCATATAACGTCTATCGATGTTGGGTTTCTGAATATCAAGCGTTGCCAGAGTTAGATGCTAACGCAAGTGCTGTTGCTATTCAATATATAAAGTTGGAAAATGAGGGTTGGGAAAGAGATACCAGTATTTCTGAGCCAACTGAGCCTTCATTTTAGCTTTTCATTCTTTTAGTTACTTTTGGGGGTTCATCTTTTGGCTGCTTTAATCTCAAGCGGATCCAAAATTAGAGGTGCGCTATTTTTGGTTAGGTCTACCTCTGAAGCTGCAATTGATCTTAATCCTTTGTGTTTTGTTTTCCAATATAATCCTGAAATGCTTGTCCACACATTTTCCTCTCCAAATAGCCCAAATTTTGAGGAATTGTCTAAGGAGAAAAATGTGCAGAGTACTAAAGCAGATAAAATGGTTGAACTAATAAGCTTGAACTTGGAACTGGATGCAGCTGAACAGTTTGAAGATCCGAATCTTTACGAAGTAATTGTTGAGTACGGTCTGCATCCAAGTCTTGACATTCTGGAATCAATCTTGCTTTCTCAAAATGCTAAATCGGCGATTGTTCTTTTTATTTGGGGTCGCAATCGGTCTATTCCTGTTTTTGTAGAAAATGTGAGAATTTTAGAGGAGTCTTTTGATACCAAGTTAAACCCACTTCGGGTGAAGATTGAACTTGTTATGCGAGTGCTTGATCTCTCGGAATTTAGGAAGGGTTCAATGGGTCATAATCTTTGCTTAATTCACGCAGATCGAAGGAATTTTTTCGTGAAGAAACACATTAATGAAAATATGTTCAATGTATTATTTATGACGAAAATTGTTCCTGGGCACAGTTGGAATGATATAGTTTTGCCTGTTGATAAAAAAGAGCAATTACGTAAAGTAAGCAAGTACGCAAAAAATTACTCTAAAACTCTTGAAAAGTTGGGAGCCGAAAAACAATCTCAAGAGAAGGGTCTTAATATTCTGTTTTCAGGTTCATCTGGAGCTGCAAAGTCACTGGCAGCTGAGATTATCGCAAACGAGTTGAAACTTGATTTGTTCAAGATTGATCTTTCGATGTTGGTTAGTAAGTATATTGGAGAGACAGAGAAGAATCTGAACAGAATTTTTAAAGAGGCAGAAGATTCAAAGGTAGTCTTATTTTTCGATGAGGCAGATGCTTTATTCGGAAAAAGATCAGAAGTAAAAGATTCTCATGACAGGTACGCCAATACTAAAGTCAATTATTTACTTAAGAAAATAGAAGAACACAAAGGAATCGTCATTCTCGCCTCGAATTTAAGTACGAAAATTGATGATTCGTTTTTGAAGCGGATGACTTTCGTAGTGGAATTTCCAACTTCAAACGGAGATTAACTTTCGAGATAAGTTGAACTCTTGCTAGGTTAAAAATATCACCTGCAAACTTCTTTTTCTTTATTTTTGTTTTGGTTAAAAGTTAATTTTCAATGAAGCGGTCTTACGATGCCTAAGTGTTACTGCAACATAGCAGTAATCGGTTAACTAATAGTTTCTGTCGTAAAGGTAATTTTGTATTATGCGAAAAATTAAATATTACTTCCAGAATATTGGAGCTATAGATTTCAATGATGCATAACAGCACTAATTCTAACAAATGTTCTCGATGTGGAGGTCCAATCCTTAGGGGTGCACAAGGCGGTTTCTTTTGTTGTGTGTGTGGGCTTGAAAACCAAGGCAGCTATAGGAGCAAAGTTCGCAACAACAAAGATTCAAATGATTCGCGAATGTTTTCCAGAAGAAACAGTCGAGAAAAGATTCAGCATCCAGAAAGATAATCTAAGAAAAAGAGCGGTACCTGACAATGATAAACAATTCTTAATTGCTCAAGAAATTGAGCGGTTAAATCAGTTATATGCCAAAAGAAGTAAAGCAGTTGCTGGTCCAGCGCAGGAACCTGTTACATCCCGCTGGGTTTAGGGTAAATTGAAAGTCCTATAAGCCTCAACAGGTTTACCTATATCAATCATCTCACTCTATTTGTGAACCAAGAGTTTACTAAAAACTGCTTTTTAAGTATCTGAAAAACTACTGCCTAAAGTATTAGAGAGATTAAAGTTAAAGTAAACCCATCCTCCCCTGGAGGCATTACCCGCAATTCTCCTTCTTCTTTATTTTTGTTTTGGTTAAAAGTTAATTTTCAATGAAGTTGTTTTACGATGCCTAAGTATTATTGCAGCTGAGAGCATGAAGGCAATCAAGGGTAGAATCATCAGCCAAGAAAATTCTGGAACGGTGGGAGACGCTGTTGGTGTTTGTGTGGGTTGGGTTTGGTTTACTTGGTCAGTGATGGTTACTCTGTGTGTGCTGTGGATATAGGTGAAGCCTAAATTCCATGAATCGCCGTTGTCTGCAAGGGCATAACTAATTTGTTTTTCGTCCATGGTGACTTTGAGGGCGCCGCCGTTTGGCATAGCAGATTTGGCTATGGTGACATTGGTGGAGCCTGCGGTACCATTTGGGCCGCTGATAGTGAAGCTGAGTGTTGCATTTTCGGGGTTGAAGTTTACGTCGGTTACGGTGCTGTTGGTTCCGATGTGGAAGGGGTTGCTGTCTGAGCTGTCGCTGTTTGGCATGTTAATGTTTGGGAACGTCATGGAGTTTGGGTTTGCTTGTGGGTTTGGCGCTGTGAGAATTGGGTTAATGTTTACGGTGCCGTCGTAGGGTTCAAAGGTGCTGTCCCAAATGCTGTTTTCGATGGTTTGGGTGTTGTTTGTTCCCCACCAGTTACTTGTTGCATCAATATTGTTGCCTGTGTAGAGGTAGAAGCTGTATTCGCCGTTGTTTTCTAGGTTGTTGTTTGTCACGGTCAAGGTTGGTGCGTTGCTTACTACTATTCCTTTTTGGTTGTTTCTTATTGTGTTATCACTGATGATGGCGTCGGATGCTATGTGAAGTGCGTTTCTTGTGGTGTTAATGATTAGATTTCTCTGTATGGTTGTGGTGCCGCCTTGCAAAATGGAAATCCCATCTAAGCAACCTGTGATGACGTTGTCTGTTATCACTGCGCCTTTGCCATGTTGTATATTTGTGTAGTCTGCTGTAATGCTAATGCCGCTGCCAAGCCAGCTGTTGTAAATCAAGCTATAGAGACTTTCTACGTCGCCGTTGAAGTTGACATATTTAAATCCGGTGATTAGATTGTTTGTTATGGTTGCGCCGCTTTGTGCCAATGAGATGCCTCCCTCAATTGTGTTATGGGAAATTGTTGGGGTACCCACGTTGTTGCCTTCGCTAATTATCATGCCCATTAAGCCGTTTGAGCTAATTGTTGGGGATCCGCCGGTTATGCGCATTCCGCGTTGGCTGTCGGCTCCATAAATAAGGTTGTTTGAGATGCTGGGTTCTCCACCATTGATTAGTACTGCTTCGAAGCTGTTTGCTGAGCCTCGCCCAATGATGGTGTTGCTGTTAATTGTGGCTGAACTGTCAATGATAAGATTAGTGGGATTTAAAATTGCGTTCTCAATCACGCTGCCAGAACCGCTACCATAAAGGGAAACGTCTCCGCCTGTGAAAATGATTTTTTCTGAACTTGTGCCTCTGGCAACCAAAATGCCGTTTACCTGCAACGTGCAGTCGCTGGGAATTTGTATGGTGACGCCGGGTTCAATTGTTAAAGTTGCGCCAGAGTCCACGGTTACGTTTCCAGTTAACGAGTAGGGGCTATTTGCTTTGATCCAAGTTGTATTGGAAGTGATGTTTCCTCCTACCGATGCCTGTGTTCCGCTAATTATAGTGAAACTCGATAAAACGAAGGCGCCAATCAATATGATTGTTACGAATTTCCCCAAGGATTTCATAAATCTACATGGATAGGGGTGCTTACATAGTTTACTTGAATCAGCGCTTGACTAAAGAAAAAACGCAAAGACTAATCCCTCAAAAATTCGATAAAGAAATGCAGGTCGGGTCTAAGCCTTAATGGTGTTCGCGGCCCACTGAAACCTTGTCTTAGTCGCTGCATGGTCTTTCGCCGTTTTGGCCATGCTGCTCAAAGTTTCTATGCAACATGCTGTCCAGCCCATCAAAGCATAGTCTTTGTCGCGTATCGATTTTTCGCTGTTTTAATCGATGCGCTCTTTGCCTCAATGCATCGCTTTTAAAGCGTACTTCCCGACCTACAATTAACTATAATGTACACAGTCAAATATAGGAAGTTTTATCCAAAAAATAAGCAATTAAGCCACAAAGTTGTACTTTGATTTAACTTTCAGAAACAGAGGTGAAGGATGCGGCGTCAATAGTCTTCGACAGTTCAGACAACCAATTCGACGCTTTAACATAAATAGCGCAATTTAACATGAAAGACGCAACTTTTCTACAACTTGGGGAACAAAATAAAGGGCTCACATTTTTGATTACTGCTTTTTACTTACTGCAAATCATCTGAAATTATTTAGAGAAATGAGGTGAATAACCAATATGTCCCTTCTTTCAATAAAGAATGATAGGCTCTAACGCTTCAAAGAAGTTAGCAAGCTTAAGACGCAATCGCATAACAGTATCGCTTCAGTATCTTAGCTTGTATTGTAACAAAAAATGAAAGAAAAACTGGGAAATACTTGAGATAAAGTAAAATGATCTTATGTATCAACTAAATGAGCTGTGCCATCGGGGCAGAATACTTTCTCGCCGACGTTTACTTTCCCATAGCGTTGCTTGCATTCAAACATCATTCTATAGCAGCCATCACAATCTCGTGACAACATTTTTTCAATTACACCTCTATGTTATATTGAATCTTACTATATATCAGATCAAGGAAATAAGGATTTCCCAAACAGAAGATAAAAAATGCTTACAAAAATTAATATCAGAAAAACTGCCACTACAACCCCTCTCCATGAAATCCAAAAAAACATACAATGTTCACAATAATTTTCTGCAAGGCGTTGGAAAAATCAAAATCACCCAGGCATTCAAGCGGCGCTTCGGAGACTTCAATGCTACCAACGGCTTATCAAGAGCTGACGATGAGAATAGATTGCCCCGTGGAAAGTCAGTGTTTTTGAGTTATTGAGATTATTGGAGAAGCGAGACAAGAGTTTGGAAGATTCCTACCCTTGGTGCCTGGAAATTTTCTCCTTTCTCCTCGTCCTTCTCCAATTGACTATTATTAGAAATATTATATAAGTGATGTTTTCAAACTTGGAATATTTCAGAAAATAAATGTTCTTTCATCGCGCAAAGCAATTACTTTGTTTCTTTTACCCAAATTCTAAACATTTTCTCCTTACCTATCTCAAAACAACTAAACCCTTTTGAATCTATTTCTTCTGTTTCTACATTCTTTTCTCCATAAACTTCTCTATATTGCTCTAACCAGTTAACAAAATGGGCACCCCCACCAACATATTTTTTTGCCCATCGATTTCCTTGTTCATCTACCTTTTCTAAAACCAATTCCTCTTGATCCATAACTTCTGGTATTGTTTTTTTCTCCGTCATAATCTTACAAACCCGCTTAAACGATAAAAGAAGAAAGGAAGCATATTCATTGCAGAATTTTCTGTGCAAGTACGATCTTCTGAATAAATTTTTTTATATTTTCTGCAAGTGTAATAAATTGACACGTCAATTCTAATTATAATCTAATTAATGATTATAAAAGCACTTTGTGTGGCGGAAAATTCGAGTAGCTGCTATACTTTATAGCCAAACTTAATATTTCCCAAACAAAAAATGCCCGTCATATCTTGCACGATTTGCAAGGCAATGGGGAGCTCTGGGCATTATGCAGTGCATATGCTCAGCTCAAGAAATTAAGCAGTTAAATCAGTTATTTGCCAAAAGAAGTAGTGTAAGTTCTGGTCCAGCACAAGGTGAGAGGGATGCATTTGCAGTTGTTAAAGCCACTTGTGGCATCAAAACAAATAAAAAGAGGAAACTCTAGAATTTGAAAAACAGGGAGGAAAAGATTTGACCGAAGATAATTTTGTAGTCGCATTAGACGAGAATGAACTCAAAGAAGACTCAATGAAACTTGTTCAAGTTGCAGGACGGAGCATCCTTTTGGCAAAACACGCCAACCAAGTTTTTGGTGTTTCAAATAAGTGTCCTCATATGGGATGTTCACTTGCTAATGGAAAACTCAAAGAATACATTGTTACTTGTCCATGTCACGGTTGGAGCTTTGACCTACGAAATGGTCAGTACCTGACTGCAAAACAAATAAAGTTGACTTGCTATGAGTGCAAAATTGAAAATGGAAAGATACATGTAAAAATACTTGATGACATGTAGTAGCTAACGCTTTTCTTAGCCAATAAACCTTTTAATTAACCGAGTTTATTCTCAAGTTGTGATGTAGTATGAAACTCCCAGATTATGTTTCAATCGAAGAAGTTGCGGAGATTTGTCGGAAACTAAAGATTAGAAACTGGACAACTTTGAAAAAAGCTGAAGTGACAACCCAAGAAGCAATAGCAATTTTGGCTGAACTTGAGACAGCAGACATGAAGATATCTGTTGAGAATTTCCGTGTTGGATTAGAAGTGGAACTTGAACATGGAATTCGCTTTCCGGAAGCCAACATCACAAATAACCATCCGATACTAACTGGAAAAATTGTCTTAGCCCACTTCAAAGAGTCTTTAGATTACTATCTGCGCTTAGAAGTAGCTGAAATTGAAGGCGACCTATTAAAAGCAGTTGTCAACAAGAACGCTCCCAAGATTGCTGCTCTCTACGAAAAACTCCTAAAAGCTAGACACAAGTTGATTCAAGCAGAAACTGAAATGCTCTAACAACCAAAACTTCATTATTCAAGACTTCACCCACCTTGGTTTCTAGAAGCGTGGTTTTTTTAACTGCCAAAAAATCTTTGCTCTGCTAAAAAAAATTGCAATGTGAAAAAACCTTGCCGCACTTGCCGTTGATGTTGTGAATCAAACGTTTTCTAATTCTTCAGGGTAGTATTAGCGGTTTCCAATAGATTGTTGAATCTGCAGGGTTACCTTTACTTGATTCTAGTTTCTCTAAAGTCCTTCATCGTCAAAAAAGAGATCTTCTGAGTCTTTGTTGTCGCCAGAATCACCTATATCGTCATCTCTTAAGGCGCCACAGTTATCGCAGATTGTTGAGGTTTCGTTGTTTTCATGTCCACAATATTGGCAAGGCCACAAAGCAATACCTCTCCCTACATTAACTCGTCGAACATGGTGTCTGATTCTTCTGTTAGTTGATCGTCCCAGCATTCCCAGCACAGGCAATCGTAGCTTTCACTGTCCTCTTCACTGATTTCTTTTCCACAACGCTTACATTTCTTCATGTTTTTTCTCTCCAATTTTGTTTAGTCGCATAGGCATTTGTAGTCGCAGTAGTTGCATTCCCAGCTTCCTTTTTTAGGTTCAAACGCAGCCGCCTTAATTTTTGCGGCCATATCTGTGATATCTGTTTGCATGGTTTCTATGGCTTGGTTTTCGGGTTCAAAAAACACTTTTTCGTTAGTTCGCAAGAACCAGTCGCCTACCTTCAAAGGACCAGTGCCATAAATGTCCTTAACAGCAAGTGCGTAAACCAGTAGTTGCATGTCTTTTTTGAGTTCGTTAAGAGATGTAGCTTTCTTGCTTGTTTTGTAATCCACTACAGTGTAGTTGGATCCGTCTTTGTCGATGCGGTCGATTCGACCTCGCAGTTTAATGTCGCCAATGGAGGTTTCAAACCAGCGTTCAATATCCACAATCTCCGTTTTGCTCTTAGCTTGTTCTTCGAGGAAAACCTTCAAAATTGTTTTAGCTTCATCATAATCTCTTTTTTCATCTATCTTTGATTTGTAGCCTTTTGGATCCCAAAATTTGGCGAGAAGTTCACCTGCAACAGTTTCGTTGATGGTTTTGCCGTCTTTTTGCATCCTTGTTAATTGTTCAGCGATATTGTGCAGTGAGGATCCGAAGTCAAAGTAGTATCTGGGTTTTTCTGGAATCTTCATGACGTGGCGGTACTGGTAGAGTCTGGGGCATTTTTTGTAGCCGACAAATTGTGAAACGCTAAACACGTGGTTTTCTGAAACTGTAACTGGCTCTTCGCGCGCTTGTTCGAGTGTTGAGTAGTCGGGTTCTTTTAGTTTGTCTATTAAGTTCGGTTTTGACGTTTAGGTTTTTGTTTGTGGATTTAGCGTATAAGAGCACGTTTTCGAGGGCTTCGTTGAATTTTCCATGTTGCCAGACTGGATATTACTTGTTTCATGAGGCGTGTTTGTGTTTGATTTTCTTCTGTTGCAGATTCCGCAGATAGTTCTTGCGCGTTGGTTTGTTGGAAATTTATGTTTTCGTTTTGTTGGTAGTCTATTTCTTTTAGGAATTTTGAGGGTTTAGAATCAGTTTTGTTTTCGCCATATCGTTTAGCGTAAGTAATTATTAGTTTATCTTTTGCCCGGGTTAATGCTACATAGAATAGTCTTCTTTCCTCTTGGAGATGAAGTTCTTTTTCATCAAATCTTGATTGTACACCCTTGAGTAATTCTAGCGGTATGGCAAATTTGTCTTTCTGATATATGGTAGGCATTTTTCGTTCGACAAGATCAGGAATTATAACCACAGGGTACTGCATACCTTTAACGCCATGGATGGTTGAGATGATTATTGCTTGTTCTTCGAGGTTTTTTTCTTCGATTTCAAAGTTTGAGGCAAAGGAGAGGTACTCTGTGAAGTCTTCTATGTCATTGTCGGGGTAGATGTTGTTGAATTCCTCGGCGAACTCGTAGAATTGGTTTAGCAGCTGCTATGTTTCGGTTGTTTTGGATGGCTATTTCGTATTTGTAGAATTCGCGTTCAAAAAGCAGGCTGTGTATGAGGTCAAGTGTTCGAAGCCTCTTTTTTGCGCCAATTAAGTCAGAGAGGGTTTGTTTGACTTGGAGAAACTTGAATTTATCAACATCAATCTTGCTTAAGTGATCAAAGGTCTCGTATAGTGAAAGGTCATTTTGATCTGCATAGCAGTTGAATTTGCATATCTCAATCTGCTTAATGCCATAGTTGTTTCGGTTTAGAATCCTAACGATTTCAACATTGCTTTCAAGTGGGTTACTTATGACTTTTAGGTATGCGGTGACGTCTTTTATTATGGGTTCTTGGAAAAAGCCTGTCTCGCCAACAAAGTTGAAGCGTATAGCTTGTTTTCTTAATGCTTTGATTATTGGTTCTGCTGATGCTCTTCGCCTGCACAAGTATCGCTATGTCTTGCAGGGGATATTTTTTTAGGAGTTCTTTGACTGTTTCAAGAATATAGTTTGCTTGCGAAGTGTCACTTGGAGTTTCTACAACTGCTACTTTTTCTCCGTCTGGGTTGTTTGTGAAGAGTTTCTTTTTTGTTCTCTCTGGGCTGTTTTCTATTAGTTTGTTGGCGACTGCTACGATTTTTTTGGTGCTGCGGTAGTTGTGTTCTAATGCTTTTTCAACGTAGTTTGGAAACATTTTTTTGAATTCTGCAATGTTAGTTAGGTAGGCTCCGCGGAAACGGTAGATGCTCTGGTCATCATCTCCCACTACGGTAATGTGGCCGTGTTGGTTGGCTATTAGCTGGACTATCTGCAGTTGAATATAGTTAGTGTCTTGGAATTCATCAACGATAACGAATTGGAATTTTTCCTGGTACTTCTTCAAAATCAAAGGTTTACTCTTTAGCAGGTTGTGGACTGTACAGAGCATGTCTCCGAAATCAAGCATGTTATTTTTTGTTTTGTAATCTTCGTAAGCCCGATAAATTTTTAGTATGTCCTTTAGACAGTTCAAGTCGTCGAGAGCTTCTTCATCAAGCTCGGTTTTTTCTTTTGTTTTGATGAATTGTTGGATGTCTTCTGGTGAGATGGATTCGTCTTTGCATCTTGATATGAACTTTTTCATTTCTTCAGCTAAGGTGTAGGGTTCATGGTTGAATTCAAGATGCTCAATTCCGAAGCTGTTTATGTTTTTGGTTAAGTAGACTTTTTGAGCTGTTTCAGTAATTACTTTAAAGTTAGCGTTAAGTTTAGTGCTTAGAATATTATCTTGAATGACCTGGTTGCAGAAAGAATGAAAAGTTGATATGCTCAAGTCCTCAGCGTTCCCAACCATGGCTATGACTCTATTTTTGAGCTCCTCAGCCGCCTTTGAGTTAAAAGCTAAGGCAAGAATCTTCTTCTGTTTTAACGCCTCTTTCTAAAAGGTAGGCAATTTTGCTTGCCACGGTTAACGTTTTGCCTGAGCCAGCACCCGCTATTATTAAGAGGGGTTTCTCAATTTCTTTCACAGCTTCCCGTTGCTGAGGATTTAGATTATCCATAAGTTTCATCATTTTGCCACCTTAGCACTTGTCAACGTCATCATTGACGTTGCGTTAAGAATTTAACTTTTTGCAACAGCTAATTTTGCCTACAAATATTACATAACTTTCCAGGTTTACTCTGAAAAAACCGTATAGTTGGTAAATAGCAGATCTAACAAAATCTATATAACTCAATTAATATCAACTGATTGTTCTAAATGAAAAAGAAAATCTCCATAATAGCAATTTTACTTCTTAGCTCACTTGTAGTCTCTTGTGTGGGTTCAGTTCAAGGTTGGAGTAACGGCGGCTATTCTGCTGATCCAGCTAACCCAGATTATGGAACGCATGATTGGATTGCTCAGCATGCCTTAGATTGGTTGCCAGCCCAAGAGAAACAGTACATCATTGATAACTTGGCGGCTTATCTTTATGGAACTGAACTTCCAGACAACAACAATGCTTCTGTTCCCGGTCACATTGGTGACACTACAAAGCATCATGTCTATTTTTGGGCTAATGGTTCTTTGCAGGATGATGTTGCAGCCAATAGAGCAGCTGAAGAATATCAAATTGCTTTAAGCCTCTTAGATGCAGGGAATTTTTCGGGTGCTGCGTTAACTGCTGGAATAATGAGCCACTATATTGCTGATGTGGCTGTTTTTGCTCATGTAATGGGGGCAAGTACTGATTGGGGAGCTGAAACTGGAAATATCCATTCTAACTATGAAAGTTATGTTAATACCCGAACAAACACGTATTCTAACACATACAATTCATACTTATTATTCGATGGCGCCCTGTCAACAATATCTGCTTATGATGCTGCTAAAAACCTTGCTTTTGACTCTACATTCGATCGGGGTGGAACCTACACTTGTGTCTGGATGAATAACAACTATGACACTTCAAACCCAAATTCTCCTTATTGGATCCGAGCTGGAGAATCTCTTAATCTCGCCGTAAACGCAGTTACAGACACACTACATACACTCTTCATCAGTTCTAACATTCAACCCTCACCCACCCCAACAGTTACGCCTACCCCAACACCCACACCATCTCCAACTCCTTCACCAACCCCTACGCCGTCACCTTCTCCAACACCTACAGCTTCCCCTTCGCCAAGCCCATCACCTTCACCAACTCCAACCGACACACCAACACCAACGCCTTCACCTACTCCAACTCCAACACCCACCGCAGCACCCACCCAAACTCCAGCACCAACAACTTTCTCAACCCATCCCCCATCAAACACACCTACAGCTACAACAAAACCAACGCAAAAACCCACTGCAAACCCAACTTCTTCCCAGACCCCTGCATCACCAACAATTCCAGAAATACCCCAGTGGGCACTTGCAATAGCTTTGGTTTTCGGAGTGGCAACAGTAGCTGCGTTAGTCTTAAAAAAGACCTCTCATGTTAGAACTAATCCAGCAAAAATTATTCCTATCCACAACTAATTTTGTGAGAGCTTTGAAGGAATGTTCAAACAAAAAATTGTTTTGCCCAAATATGCGCAATTAATCGATGTGTAATTCTCTGCTTTGATTATTAAAGCCCGTGTTATTTTAGGAGCGTAAACTTAGTTTGTTCTTAAGTCCTCTTTGAGAACGCTATTTGTTAATGGGAAGCTCTGAGGCATTATGCAGTGCATATGCTCATATATCACGAGCAGACAAATATCAACAATATGTTAGTATGTAAAACTGGTGATTTGAATGGAACCTATGGATAGAATAACGATAGACCCTAAAGTTATGGTTGGCAAACCAGTCATTAAGGGTACCCGTATCACCGTGCAGCTGATTGTTCAACTCTTGGCAAATGGGGTATCAGAAGCTGAAATTCTAAGTGATTATCCGGATCTAAATAAAGAAGACATTAGAGCTGCCCTCTTATATGCATCTGAATGTCTTGGTCGCGAAGAAGTTATTCCTGTTTGAAAACATAGGAAGCAGCGTCTTTGGCAAGAATCCTCATCGATCAAAATGTACCCAAACGCGTTATGGATTGGCTGAAGCAGAAAGGCTTTGAAATTGTGACCTTAGCAGATGCCAACCTCAGAGGAGCAACTGATAATAAGATTGCGGCATTCGCTATCCAAAACAAAATGGCAGTCTTAACACAAGACGCCGACTTTGCCAAGATGTATCATAACCTTTACAGAAGCAAGCTTGCGGTTATACTCGTCAACACCAAAGAGGGAACAACCCAAAGCATTATTCAAGCCCTTGATAAGGCCCAATTAAAGCTTGACCTAAAAAACGTTCAAAACCAACTTGTGATTATCACCAAAAAAAGAATTCGCATAGTTTCATAGATTAGTAAACGTTTTGTGACGTTTGGTTTGGTTGGGAAGAATGACTCAGAATATAAAACCTACAACCGTTTACTGGTTAGACAACACGCTTTATCTAAACATAACTAACCATTGTTCTAACAGTTGTTATTTTTGTCTCAAACGTTATAAGCGTGGTGTGGGCGGTTTTGACTTAAGACTTGAGGCTGAACCAAGTGTTTCTCAAATTCTTGCTGATCTTGCGGATGTTTTGCATATGCGGATTTGGGATGGGTTAGTTTTTTGTGGTTTTGGGGAACCCACGGAGCGATTGGATGTGTTGCTTGAGGTTGCAAAGTGGGTTAAGCATAATTATGGAAGACCTTTGCAAATTCGTTTGGATACGAATGGGCATGGTTACATGTTGAATCCGGGTAGGAATGTGGCTGCTGAGTTGAAGGCTGCTGGTGTTGACAGAGTTAGTGTAAGCTTGAATGCTGGTGACAGTGAAACCTACAACGAAATTTGCAAGCCAATTTTTTCAGAAGGCTACAAGGTTGTTTTGGATTTTATTTCGAAAGCTAAACTGTTGATTGATGTTGAAGTCACGGCAGTTCGGCTTCCTGAAGTGGATTTGGTTAAGGTAAAGGCGGTTGCTGACGGTTTAGGGGTTTTATTTAATGTCAGGGAATATATTCCCTGTTTTTATTGAAGTAATTTTGACCGAATAAAGTTTTATCGCTTATTTTTAATTACCCTTGCATATTAGCACTCTCGGTTGATCGAAGAGTGCCAGAATCCAGATTTCAATAAATTTATATTTGTTATTTCTTGATAGATAATAGATTTGTTTTAGGTGAAATAAATGCTGTTTGTAAAAAGTCTTGGACGGTTAGTATGAGTTTTTTCGTGATCCATTTGGTCTCGTTGAGAAGTCAAGTCTTCAATCATGGTCAGGTCAAATTTCCAATAAATATTTCTCTTAAGAGTCGGATGTATTAATTATGTCGTTTAGAAGAAATTCAAAGGTTTCTGATAGGTTAGGGGTGTCGCTTGATAGAGCCTTTAAGTTTTTGAAAGACAGCCGTAGCCCGGATGGCTTTTGGTCTGATTTTCTCACTTTGGCTGGCGAGAGTGTTTATTGGGTTTCTGGGTACATAGGTGACAACATAATTTGTCACCTTGACGATTCTGAGGGAGAGACTTGGTTGAAGAAGATGGGTTATAGCCTCCTTGCTAATCAGAATACTGATGGAGGCTGGGGCTATGGAGTTGGTGTTCCCTCCGATGGGGATTCGACCTCTTGGTGTCTTCGTTTTCTAGGAGAAATTGGGGTGCAAAGTCAAGTTAGTCTTGAGAACGCCATTAGTTTTCTGTTAAAGCATCAAAGTCCTATTGATGGCGGCTTTAGAACTTATGCTAATCCAAGTCATGTTGGGCGTTATATGATGTTGGATGGAACTGTTTCTTTTGAAGGTTGGGCATCCTCCCAGTTTTGCGTCACTGCAGTTGCAGCTTTGGCTTTAATTGAGAATGGTTCAACTAAGGGAGTTGACAAGGCATTGGAATATATTAGAAGAGGTCAAGTTCTTGAAGGCTACTGGAATCCCTACTGGTGGAGCGGTAAACTCTATGCAACCGTCAATTGCATGGAAGCTCTGAAAGCGGCTGGTGATAATCATGCAGATATTTTGTTTGGTGCTCAGAATTGGATTGCGAAAACGCAGTTGGCGGATGGGAGTTGGAGCGATTCATCTCAACCAGTGGAAGGTTGGCCTTTTTCGACTGCACTTGCGTTGAAAGGTTTGATGGTGGAGCCAGACTGTGGCTTGAAAGAGAAGATTATAAATTGTGTAGGTTGGCTTTTGAATAATCAGCTGTCTGACGGGAGCTGGAGAAGTAACCATATCTTGAGGATTCCTCATCCATCGAAAGTGGATCCTTGGAATCAGACTATTTGGAAACAAGATGGAAAGGCAATTAATGCCGCGATCAGAGACCATAATCGTTTATTCACAACCGCAACAGTTTTCTGTGCGCTTTCAGAGTTCGAGAATAAATCTTTGAAAGGTGAATTATAATTATGGGAAATAGGAGTATTGCGGCGGAAAATTTTGGGATTTTTGAGACTGCGTTGTTTGAAGCTGCAAAGAAGGCGTCTAGTTTGCTTGAACCCCGTTCGTTGGGTGTTCTGGTTAGGAAGCCTCTGTTGGATGATGATTGTCCTGAAGTGTCAGATGTGGATTTAATTTCAATATGGGAAAAGCAGGAGGAAATGCCTGAACGAATCGTGGTGCAAACTTTGCAAGGACGGAAATTTATTGATGTACTTTGGATTCCTGCTGCAAAAGTATTTGATGCGGAAGAAGCGGCTAGCTACAAAATTCTGCCTCATCTTTTGTTAGAATATGAAAATCTTTGGATGCGATCAGAAGCTGTTAGGGATGTAATTGAAAATGTCAAGCAGCACACTTACGACCCTGAAGTGTGGGCTGCAAGAATTCATCATCAAATCAACTTTGGAGATGCAGCTCTTGAAGAAGCAAAAAGAAACCTATCTTTTCCTCCTGCAGCACTTTTTTTTCTGCAAACTGCGCATTCTTACTTTGCGATGGCTCTTGCTGATAGTCTTAAACGCAGTACCATGAGCCTGCTAACAAGACCTTATACAAAAATTATGCAGATGGCAGCTGAAACGAATACAGATCTTGATCGGTTGATGAGAACAAATTTGCATGTTGGTGATGATCCGACGAATTCGTTAATCGCGCTTAGCAGAGTATTTGAAAAAGTCTCTGCTAAATGTGCGGGTCGTCAGCTTCAAGGGACTTATATGAGAACTCGTGGGCATTTTGAATATTCACTTTCGCCTCTTGAACTAGAATACAGAGTGCTCGTTGCAAGAGCACATATTCAACGTGGAGATTTCGCTAACGCGAACCACTACATTAGATTTTGGGCATACTCACTTTCTCGGTGTCCGGTTGTACTTGAAGAAGCCCGGCAAGGAAGAAAGCCTTCATTTTATGTGCCATTCGATTCCCTTGAAGAATCGGTCAACGCTACGTGCCCAGAGATCTTGGAAGATTTGAAGGCAATTCTTGGTGGAGAAATAACCGTTCAAGAAGCAGAAAACGCGATAAGTGGTACGGTTTCATTTAGAAATATTGTGACGAGTTTGATTAAAATCAAGGGTAAGAAAAATTTATAAAAAGAGAGGCCGCATTAGCGGCTATTTTTTCGAGCTTGTTTTTCTATGGCCAGAGTCCTGGCATTTGGGGTATGGCTTTAATCGAGTACTTGAAGTATTGACCGTCCAATCCGTCAGCTCCTAGCTGTGCAATGCCGCCTCCTTTATCTCCTTCGCGAACACATGAGATGCCATTGGCGCCGTCTAAAGAATTCAGTGCAGGGACGCAAGTTGTTAGAAGATTGGAACCCGGTTTTCCTGCTTTGCCGCCTTTCCCTGGATTTCCCGGACCACCTGGCTGCCCGCCTTTTCCTTTTTGGAGGTCTGTAGTTACGTTTGCCAAGTTTACTGCGCTTGTATAGAACAGCTTTGCAGTCCCGCCGTTTCCGCCATCACCGCCATCGCCACCGCAACCCGCGTTGCCGCCCTTGCCGCCATCACCGGCTAGTCCTGGTCCTTGTTTACAGACAGGATTTGGAACTCCTAACCAAGTTGTGTCGGTGGCTTCAACACCAGTGGATCCATTTTGACCGTTTCCACCGAGTTGTCCGTTTCCTCCATTCCCGCCTATTCCCCCTTGTTGTCCTCTGAGGTCAAGTACCAGCTTTCCGTTGATTTCTGTTGTCCAAATTTCGACTATGGGGGCATTGGCTCCATTTACTCCTTTGTTGCCTCGGCCTCCTGCAGCGGCGTCTCCGCCGTTGGTTGCCTTGGGGTAATTTCCCAAATTCAGAGCATCTAAAATCGGATCAAAGTTTGGCGATGCGATATCCGGTAGAATTGGACCTTGGTTGAAGCTTGGTTTTCCATCATCTCCTGTTTTGGCTTGTGTCTCAGGGTCTATTCCATTGTTACCAACGGGTAGCTCAACTGCGGGGAAGTAGTCGCCGTCAAGGTTGTAAGTTATTTCACCTGAGCCGCCTGCTAGTGTTGAGTCGATAACGTTTGCTACAATTTTTAGAATGCGTGGTGCACCTGGCGGAGCGTTCTTCTTGGGCTTAATTACGAGCTGTGCTGAGGGACCTATAAATACGAGTCTTCGACAGAAAATGATGTCGTCGTCAACGTCAGTGTTGCCTTGTACTGTGAATATTTGAGTTATTATCATTCAATCATCATCCTCCTAGTTGGGCACTCCGGTAAGTTCATAGGTATTTGCTTCTCCATCTGCGCCGTCTTTGCCTTTGTAAGTTGTTTGCCAATTGGGGTCAACGTCAGCCATGGATTGTCCGTCGGGGCCGTTGGATCCGCTATATTCCTGTCGTTCGGGGCATGGATCATTTTTGGTTCCTTGTGGTCCACCTTTTCCGCCGGTGCCTTTACTTCCTGGGTCCCCTGGGTCGCCGCCTCTTCCGCCTTTAAAGACATAATTCCAGCCTTGAGCTGCAGGTAAAGATGCTGCTTTTGCAAATACTTTTATTACGCCGCCGTTTCCTCCTGTGCCGCCTTTTCCTGGGAATCCTGCGTCGCCGCCTCTTCCGCCGGTTCCGCCTTTCCCTGGTTCTCGATCGCATTGGTCGCCATCGTACCATGAATCGCTGGCTTGTGAAGCTGCACCTTTTTGGCCATCTCCGCCTTTTCCTCCGTTTCCGCCCTTTCCGCCTTTGCCGCCATCTTGACCTTTGAAGTTTACTTTGATTGCGTCAGAATGAATTTGAACTATTTCGCCCACAAATATCTGCAGTTCTGGAGCATCTTGACCATTTATGCCCTTAATTCCTGTTGGTCCGTGATTTGCAGGTCCGCCGTCTGTAGCTTGTGGGTAACTCCCTTCCCCAGGAACTGATGAACCGTTTGCGCCGTTTCCAACTGTTCCAATTTGAGGAGGGGCAGGGGTGTCAGGATCATATCCGGGTAGTCCATCAAAGTCATAGGTTATTTCTGCGTAGTCAACAACTTCGATTTTGTCTGCAATTATTGTTAGTGACTTTGGTGGATACATGTTCTTCTCTAAGGGTGCAAGTACTAGTTTGCTGTTTTTTTCAAATTTAACCGTTGATGCTTGGAGCACCATGTTGCCATATTTGACAACTCCTACAACGTTAAAAACAGACATGTTATGTTTTACCTCCTGCGGTGACTTCGATTAATGGTTTGATGTCATATTCAAGATAGTTTTTCACGGGAACTGAACCGAAGCCAAATCCGAGACCTTCGACTATTAGGTCAACCATTTTTCTTGCTTCTTCGATGGATGCTGCTTCTGCAATTGCGATGCCTTGAGGGTGCGCCGATTCAGCGGATCTTTGGCGTGCTGGTCGGACAAAACGAGAAATTTCCTCCAGCGAACCTATGCGATAAATGTTAATTGGGTTTCTTCTTGTGGTGTTTTTTATGTATCTTAGACCTTTGTTGAGAACATCTGGATGCTGTGATATCTTATCGAGTTCTGCACGACCAAGATCAAGACTCCATGTTATGAGGTACTTTTTTAGAGTTGGCCTCAAAAGAATGTTTTTAGGTTTTTCTCCCATTAAAAAATCACCTAAAAGACTATTTCGTTTACGCAGATATAAGAATTGTTAAACAAGAAACAGTGCAAAAAACCAACAACCCCATGAACTTTAGAATGAATATTACGTATTGTATAGACATGGAAGTATTCAAACCAGGGCGCTTGAAACAAAAAAAGTCAGTGGGTTACGCATCTTTGAACAGTAAGTCTGTTTGGATTTGCCGGGATTTTAATTGTTATCTGATACTTTGTTCAATTTCTTTTCTCGTCTTTGAGCCAAGCTTTATTGGTGCGTCTATAAGCCATGGGACGTACTCCCATTTCCAAATTCTGTTGTTTGTGTCTTGCTCGGCCATTGCGTGGTTGGATGTGTTTACAAATATGATGGGGTGGTTACGGTTTTCAAAATAGTATTTGATAGGATGTTTTGGTGCAGGTGGAGGAGTTTTGTCGCCGTGGATTGAATCTGTATTCAATTCTTGGTTATAGCTGTATATCCCCTCAAATGTGAATCGGTCACTTACTTGATCCTTGTTGATAAGAATTTTGAATGATTCGAGATCCATCACCCTGCCATATATCAATCTGCGGATTAGAGCGTAAAATGAATTTAAGATCCCGTACTGACGAAGTCGTTCGTTATTGAAGAGAATAGAAACCTCAATTTCATAAGACCCGTCCGAGTTGGCAGGTCCTTTTGCGCAGTGGACCTCGCGAACGAAGTTCTTTAGGGCGTCGACACTTGGCTGATATATAACTGGGATCACCCTTTCGTCTTCCTCATTCACTTGTACATCGAAGATATTAGTTGGGTTCTTCGAGGGATGGTCCAATTCATTTACTATCTCAAGATACAAGCTGAAAATTGTTGAATTGGTGATGTCGACTCCTTCCTGTGCCCAATCCCAGATCCAATGTTTATCATCAAGCTGAAAGACCCACCGATTTTTTGGGCCTTCTTTTCTATTGGGAATATTATTCCTTGCAGTGTACATTTCAGTTTTGGGTTCTGAAGGTTTTCCCGAAATCTCAAAGCCCAGCATGTATCGAAGCATAACTTCTTTTCCAATGAAACTGCTAAGTATTGTTTTGTTGCTCCTGACTACAATCAAGCTCTTTCCGTTAAGAGTTATTGCAAAACTAACTGTGCAATTATCCGAGTCCCAAAACTCCTCCTTGCCAGTCCAAGAAAACTTTCCAAAGTAACCAACTTGCCATTTCTTTTCTTTAACAGTGAACCAAACTGGGTTTGAAACCATTAGTATCCCCTGGTAATGATAACGATTCAAGTCTTTAACATATAATATGTTTCTTAATTTTTGGTGCGTCGGATAGTTTTAGATTTATGTTAAACCGCTGGCAAAACCATAGCATCATTTTTCGTTCTACGAATCTTTCATCATTCAAAAAGAGGTCTTCTGAGTCTTTGTTATCGCCATAATCCCCAATGTTTTCGTCTCTTAAGGCACCACAGTTTTCGCAAATTGTTTCGTCGTTTTCATAACCACAATTTTGGCAAGACCACAAAACACAGTCGCTCCTAAATTAATTCGTCATACATGTTCTGAGATTGTTCTTTTAACTATTCATCCCAACATTCCCAACACAAATCCTCAAAGTCCTCCCTATCTTCCCGGCTGATTGCTTTTACACAAACCTTGCATTTTCTCGTATTTTTTTCTTCAGTAACTCAGATCTCTCCAATCACATTTAATTATCGCAAAGACAGCTTTGGTCCCTGGAATTTTTCTTAGATCATTAGCTTATTAACAATAAGAAAGACCGAAAGCTTACCTAAAAATTGCAGAATTAAGTTTCAAAAGACTCATCATGTATTTTATGGCTGTAACTGGATTTTTTCAAAAACCTGCTTAACCAAATGATCTTCAATGCGCTTTGCCAAAGCGTAGGCTTTAATGGGGTCTGAAACTCTTGCTCTATGTTCTTCAACATGGCTATTGATAGCTTTACCCATAAGGTCAACCTGTTGGATCAAAAGAATCTCTGCCCCGCATTCACACTTAATAATAGGCAATTTTTTGAAAGGTCCGCAACCTTCTTTCATAGTCAATTCTCCTCTGACCTGTCTTATCTCTATTATCAACGATTTCAGCTTATAAGTTTTATGAAATAAGAGCAATATTGCTCAAACAGAGCAACTTTTTAAGATAAATTCGATTTTTCAAAAAACTTACGTTTAAAAATGGTGCTTTGCCAAGTCTTAAATACAAATCGTTGCATATAACGCAAGGGGAATGGAGGGTTAGAATGGATTATATATCGCCAATTAGGTCCGAACTTAAACAAAAAATCATTTTAAATCTTTTAGAAGGAGAAAAAAAACTCTCCGAGTTGAAAAGCGGCTTAGACGAAAGAGAAACTAGTATACTGCATGTCCTAAAAGAATTTGAAAATCTCAACCTTACCACAAAAACCAGCGGAGCCTACAGCTTAACGTCTCTGGGAATAATTGAAGCCCAAATCTTCCAAAACGTAGTCTCGACAGCTGAGGTTATAGAAAAATTCAAAGAATTTTGGTTAAATCATAACATAAAACCTATACCAACACAATTGATTTCTAGATTAGGCGATCTCAAAGAATCATTTCTAATTCATACTGAAAAAACACAACTATGTCAAGTTTACACCAATTTCATGAAAATTCTAATGACATCTAAAAAAGTAACCGGCACCTCGCCTATTTTTCATCCAGATTACGTACCGATCATAGAGAATCTTCTTAGTCAAGGAAATAATGTTGACCTGATACTCACAACCGAGGTATTAAACAAAACTTTGTCAACCGCACACTTGGACGAACTTAAGAAAAACTTCGTTGAAGGGAAACTCAAAATATTCTTAAACGAAGACTTGAGATTAGCGTTAACCGTGACTGATAAGAACTTCAGTTTAGGACTATTCACTTTAGGCGGCGATTACGATGATAACATGGATCTAATAAGCACAAGCCCGCAAGCTATCCAATGGGGCGAAGAACTTTTCCAGATTAAACTCAAAGAAAGTACGAGAATAGGACCTGAAGTATTAAGCTAACAGTTAAAGGTGTTTGTAGTACGCTAAACAAAATAGCGGAAATTGCAAAATTTTTCACTTCAAACGCCCTGCTTCTTGCTCTTGACGGACCCTTAGTTGTTCTATTCGGCTATTTGCTTTACGGTATAGATGTGAACATTACTATAATGGCTGCTTCATTCCTAGGCGTTTTCAGTATTTACACCTTAAATAAGGCTACAGATAAAAGAGAAGATCGCATAAACAGACCTGATCAATCCTCACGGTCACCCACTTATTACGTTGCGGTTTCTTTTGTTACAATGATTTTAAGCCTGATTTTAGGATTTTTGGTGAGTCTTTTTGCTTTTTTCATTCTACTGACGCCAACCTTAGTTGGGATTTTGTATAGTGTTCGAGTTTCACCTCGGCTTCCTAGACTTAAAGAAGTAGTAGGTGCAAAAAGTGTATTGGTTGCTGTTAGCTGGAGTCTCTATGGAGCTTTCTTGCCATTGACTTTGCACGGTTCAAATTTCCCAAACATTGCTTTAGTATTTACTTATATTTTTATGCAGGTGCTAATCAATACTATACTATTTGATTTCTTTGATGCTAAAGGAGACAGAGAATCTGGAATTAGAACTCTTCCCACAGTTTTAGGAACCGAAAAAACAAAAAAAATGCTTTTCCTCGTTAACACCTCCCTGGCAATAATAATTGCTTTGTGTGGAATAGAAGGATACTTTTTGAAAGTGCTGCCAGCCTTATTTTTCGGCGTTGTTTATGGCTACTTCATCATTTGGCATTTCATTAGAGAGCCCGTTAATAGACTTAGGGCGGAATTAATGATTGATGGTGCCTGGTTTCCTTTGGTAACATTTGTCAAATTAATTCTCAGATAAGCATAAAATTGTGCTAATGACACGGTTTGTTCCGTCAGAGAATACAAAAATAATGTATATCAATGAATTAAATCTAATTATTACGAAATTTCTTTTCTAATAACGATTTTTCTACTACAGCTTATGGAGAAATATGAAAAAACTTATAACTTTGAAAAATTGCAGTAGTGAAGGAAAATAATGACAAAAACTGCCCTTGAAGAATATGTAGCTATCTTAGTTGAACTGGCACATCAAATACCTCTCAAACCCGCCCAAATAGAAGCTACAACGTACATTGACATAATTAAACTGAAAAATCGCTTAGCTTTTTTAACCGAGATAGGCGCAATAAAGGTCCAAACAACTAATAAAATAAGCGCATATGAAATTACTCCTTACGGAGCAAGCGTTATCAGTTTCTTCAAACTGGGCACATCATTTACAAAATCAACCAAAATAATGTAACCGAATAATTATTCTTGTAACAGTAGTCGTTTAAGTTGGCTAGTTAATCAAGCATAAAATTTTGACAGAATAACCCTATATTAGACAACATGAAACAATAAACCGTTTCATTAAATTCTTAAATCTGTGGTGCTCATCTCTTGAGCAAATTCTATACCTACATCAAAGTACATTTTTATTAAACATTGATGCGCTTGGTCTTCCTTCATCCGCAGTCCTTGCATGATTCGTCCTTTATACGAATAAAATCAACCAACGTATTATCAAGGTCAAACAGGATTACCCAGATTCTTTGCGTGCTTACAATTGGTAAGAACGGTGGAATTTTAACACTTTCTAGTTCCTATATGCCTTCATCATCGAAAAATAGGTCCTCAGAATCCTGATTATCGCCAGAGTCACCGATTTCGTCGAATCTTAAAGTACCACAGAATTCGCACGCTACCGATTCTTCTTTGTTTTGGTGTCCACAGTTCTTGCAAGGCCACATAGCAATTACCTTTCTCTACATTAGTTCATCAAACATGCTGTCGGACTCTTCTGTTAGCCGGTCATCCCAGCACTCCCAACACATACCATCATAGCTTTCGCTATCTTGTTCGCTGATTTCTTTTCTGCAAACCTTGCATTTTCCACTATTTTTTTCTTCAGCCATTTCATATCTCTCCAACTTTATTTTTGATCATCGCATAGGCAGCCATAGTCGCAGTAATTGCATTCCCAAAATATTATGTTTGCCAAATCCTACTACTGTCTATTGCTATTCAAGACCTCTTTTCTTTAGGTTAAGAATTATAGGGTTTAGCAAATATCTAATTACAGCTCTCATATTTTCACTTAAGAACTTCGATAAACCTCTTTTCAGGGATTGCCAACCTGAAATTAAAGAAACTCTGTTCCACCTCAAAAACTTTAGAATGAATCAGACTTCAAAAATTTAGTTTGGAAAAAGCTCTCCTTAGAAAAAACAGATTACTTTTTTATTCCCCTATCAAATAGTTGTAAATATTCTCTGCGACAGGGGTATTTATTTCATAATTGATGTTGACAATCGGGAGGTTAACACCGGAATCATCTTTGATTGTTTGTGAATTATATTCGTAAGGGGTTAAATCACTAATATAATAGAAATCATCGCTTTCTGCATCAGATTTTTTCACAAATAAGCAAATTCTTAGTCCTGTTTCTTTATACCTTTGAATATTCAGAACATCTTGGGAATCAATTGTTCTGTTATGCCGAGTCATCCAGTGGAAATTTCTGTTATTAAGGAAATAATCCTGATACTTTGTTCTTGCATTAATATCTTCACTTTTTGAATAAGTCACGAAAATTGGGCAGGTGTTGGATTTTATTTTGTATCCATAAATCGTTGAATGTTCATCTTTCGACCAGTTTAAAATTCGGCAAACATCTTTTCGGGAGTATTTACGATAAAGTGAGAATCCGTTGAAATAGTGTTTTGAATCAAATGAATCTGTGAATCTGTAAATTGCGAAATTGATTGAATCCAATAAATATGAATAGAAAGTTGGAGATGCTAGTAATTCATCTAACTGCTTTGTTTTCGAGAGAATTCCTTCATGAGATAATTCAACATACTTTGTTGAACCATATTTTTCACGATCACTCAGTTGGTGGAATTCACCGTTTAGGTAATCAATAGCAGAGTCGATTGAATGGGATTCTATCTGATGTTCTTCACCTAATATTCTTGTAAATTCTTCTAAGGAAACCTGAATTTTTTCGATAAGCAATTTTAGGAGAAGCGCTTCCTCTAATCGTTTCCCATCACACACTTCTTTTGCAAAGAAGCTAAGCCTTCTAATTTGTAATGGAGATAACGCTCCGATGTTCTCTTGCTTATCGATAAATGCGTAAAGCGAACCGTCTTTATCAACATACATCATTGGGTCCCGACTTCCATGTTCCACGAAATCCATCATGGAGGGAATGCGCCCTAATTTGTATTTTAAAAGCAAATAATCGTCTTTTAATTCTTTGTAACTGTTGACTCTTGCAGTATCAATTGCCTCGTAAATCCTCTGTTTTGATACTTGGTCAAAATTGACTGTGGATGCACCAGGAATTAGGTTGCTTCCCGTTGAAATTAATTTTCGAAGTGTATCTTTGTTATAAGAACTGTCACCATAAAGTGCGATTGGCACGAGATAGTTGTTCGAATAATTTCCAATGAAATCGATAACGGTCAGAAAGTCCTTATCTTCGGCCTTTCGTAATCCTCGTCCAAGTTGCTGAACAAATACTATGGCTGATTGAGTCGGGCGGAGCATGATAATCTGATTGATTGATGGAATGTCAATGCCTTCATTGAAAATATCAACTGTCAAAATGTAATCGAGGTAATCTTCTCGCTCATTGGATTCAAGGCGCTCAATACAAGCTTCCCTCTCCTTTTCATCATTTTCTCCAGATAGAGCAATTGTCTGATAACCTTTGAGATTGAGTTTTTCTGAAAGTTCCTTTGCTTCTTCGACCCGGCTACAGAAAATTAATCCTTTGATTCTTCCCCGGTCACATCCGTAAAACTTTGAATTTTCGATAATTCTCTCAACACGTTCATTTGAAACAAGATTATTGAATTCTGTAAAATCATCCAGTAACTTTCCATTAATCGAAATATCCGTGACTCCGTAATAATGAAAAGGTGAAAGCATGTCCTCTTCTAAGGCCGTATGGAGTCTAATTTCGAAGGCGATATTGTAATCAAACGCCTTAAAAATGTCATAACCATCCGTTCTTTCTGGAGTTGCTGTCATTCCAAGTAAAAAGTTCGGATTGAAGTATTCGAGAATTGTTCTGTAAGATTTTGCACCTGACCGATGAACTTCATCAATTACAATATAGTCAAAATAATCGGGAGAGAATTTTTTAAGAATCTCTGGTTTTGAAAGAGTTTGAATTGTTGAGAAAATATAATCCGCTTCAAAGTCTTTCTCGGATCCAGTTAGAATACCCATCTTCTTACTTTCACCAAAAACTCTCTTGAAAGATTTCATTACGGTTCTTGCTATGTTTTCACGATGAACAACAAACAGGAATCTCTTTGGATTTACTATCTTGACATCAAAAGTTGATAGGTAAGTTTTTCCTGTTCCAGTTGCTGAGATGAGAAGTGCCTTTTTACGACCTTCAGATCTTAGTAACTTTAGTGATTCTAAAGCAGAACTCTGCATTTTGTTTGGAATAATCGGCCGAATAGGTGCAATAGAATCTTCTTCAAATTCGTCAACAAGTCTTCTTTCGATTTCGTGTTGTTTCTTGTAGATTTTTTTGTATGTATCAAGCCATTTTGAAGTTACAGGAGTTGCGCATTTGTAGAGGCGATTAAATTCTTCAAACGTGTCTACTATTAAGGATCCTAAAGAAGATGTTGTGACTTTTAGATTCCATTCCTGATTTTTGCAAAGAGCGTCTTGTGTTAAATTACTGCTTCCAACAATAAGCGAGATTGTTTTGTTATTTCGTAAAATATAGCCTTTTGAATGAAGGTGTTGTTCTTCGCTAATAATTCGAATGTCAAGATTCTTCAAACCAATTAGACGCTCTAAAGCACGGGGTTCTGTAAAATATTGATACTCAGACACAATGATTTTTCCATGGATGTCCTTCTTTTCTAATTCTTTAAGAGTTTCAATGAGAACAGCAACACCACTATTCGTAACAAATGCAACAGAAAAGAAGAATTCATCGCATTTTTTCAATTCTGTTATGATATTTGAGAGGACTTTGGATTCTGGACTATTAAGCAGTAATTTTGGTTGATATTCCTCTATTGATTTCGCAGAACCGTCAATACATCCAGTAATTAGGCTCTTTTGTAATTCGGGAATTACATCTATGTTATTCAAGAGAGACCAACTTTTCTAATTTTTTTACAATTGGATAATCTGCAGGAGCCCAATCTAATGTGTGTAGTTCATTTTGGTTCATCCATTTGAAGTTTGCATGTTCCTTTTTTTGGAAACGGTCTGAGGAAAGATGACAGAGATAACAATACATGGTGATTTCAAAATCAGGGTATTTGTGACTTACTTTATCGAAATAATCAGTTTCAGATACAGTGAGATCGAGGTCCATCTCCTCTTTTAATTCACGCATAAGTGCTTGGGGATGATTCTCTCCTTCCTCGACTTTTCCTCCGGGGAACTCGTATTTGAAATTTAGATATTTATATTTTCCAATACTGCGCTGCATACACAATATTTTACCCTGGAATATCAGAATTCCCCCAACGACTTCTAATTGTTTCATTTCAAACCTTACTTTTCTATTCTTGATTTAAAGAACTTTTCAGTATCTTTGTCTGTGAAATAGATGTAGCATCCTTTCATTCCGCGTGAGAGTAGTACTCTGTAGGTGTTTTTGATTAGTTCTGTGAAGTTGTTTTTGGATCTTTTTACTATGTTGTCTGCGGAGTTTTCTGGGTGGCCTTTCCAGGTTTGTTGGTCGAAGTTGTAGGTGAGGTCGTTTCCAAATATTACTGCGGCATAGTCGAATTCGAATCCTTGGGCTGTGTATACGCAGCCTACTTGGTTTATTCCGTTGGGGTCATATGCCCACAGATTTGATTTTGGGATGCCTTCGGATAATATTTTGGCGTCGGGTTTGGCGTTCCAGGGTCTGTGGTAGTCACCTATGATTACATCGTCTTCGAGTGTTCCATCTGATTTTGGGTTGGACCAAGGCCAACAAAAACCCGCAGAAACTCTTCCCGTGAACCCTGATTTGACTTTGGCTCTTATGGCGTTTTCAAGTTCTTCTGGGCTGTCAAATACTTTTAAATCGAATTCTTCATGTTGATCCCAAATTACGTTGGCTGTTCGTTTGATGCCTAAGGTGTTGTTTATCCAGTTTACGAAGGCGTCTGAGCCGTTGCAGCGGAACTGGGCTTCCAACTCGTACTCGAAAACTTTGCAGTTGTTCTTTGCAGCATATTGTTTGATGTAATTAACTGAGCCGATCTCTCCTGGACGCACAATTTGGTCATCGTCAATAAAGAAAGCGGCCACCAACCCAAGAGATCACCTCGTTTTTTCCCGGTGCCTCTTGGCAACGGTCCCACTGCTTTAATTCAATAATAATGGCATTGTCTTTGCCGTTAGCGTCTTTTCCACAAATCATGCAATCCAAGCGCTTAGACGTCATAGGCAATTGATACTCAAGCAAAATTCCCTGATCAATAAGCTTAGCATTTTGAAAAACCATCGAAACCGCCCGAAGCGAATTTCTCCACGAATTCAACTCGCTTAACGAGGGGTAATATCTAAAGTAACCAAAGAAGGCAAGTTTAAGTTTCTCTGCGATCTGGTTTTGGACGGTGTCTTCCAAAAACTGCTCGGAAGTCCCAGCAAACAATCGCGTGCTAATACCTCATAAGAGATTATGACCTTTCATCCTTTAAGCTTATCAACTCAGAATTCCAAGTTTGAAAGATCGAAAGAACAACAACAGGTGAAAATGGTTTGTTGTTATTCTCGTAACCTCGAAAACAATTTTAGCTAAAACAAGAAAGTTGAAAAAATCGTACTTCTTCTACTGTGTAAACTATACGTTCTTGAAACACACTGCCAAGTAATCGATAAAAAATTCTTCAAACAAAAGAAGTAGTAGTCAAGTCGAAATTTGCACCATCGACTACTACTTCCAAAGCTTAATTATAGTACAGAAAGAACAACAACACATGTTTTTCAACTTTTGTTGTTCTCTTGCGCTTAATGTAATGCTGATAAGGTTTGAAAGAAAAAAAATCAGGTTTTTCCAAGCAGCACAATTTTTTTCTCCTTCTGTGGATGGCATCAGAATTGAGGTGCGATTCCCTGCCTCCTGTAGGTTCAAAGAAGTGGCGTTCAAAGCATTACCGATCCTTTAGTTGCTAAACATATAATCGAAAAAAAACAGAAAGCAATAAACTTATAATCCATATCAAACCAATAAAAGCCGAAGTAAGTGGACAAAATGAACAGAAAATTAAAAACTATACCCGAACCGAAAAAGGGAACTCTAACCGTTTTTGCATCTAAAACCTTGCCAGTTATAAAAAGCAAGGGTGGCAATACTACGTATCTATGTGGTAATTGTGGAGCAAAGCTAGGCGAAACTATCATTGAAGGAAAATTCAAGAATGTTGCGTTAAAGTGTCCAAGCTGTAGCCTCTACAACCAAGTATAGTTTAGGTAACGTTTCTGCTCAAGTAACAAAAACTTAACGCAACCACCTCATGGTTGATGGCAAGACTGGTCCCAGAGAAAAAGCTTGACGCTCTGGCGAAAGCTTACGTTAACCCGCTAAGTATCTGCAATTCGCCTAGGCACGACCTGATGGTTGAATCCAGGGCGTATGTTGTTATCCAGTCGGGAGTAAAGCCCAATTCAGGTATGTCTGCTTTGCCTCTTTGCGAGCGGCCATCCTACCGGACTAAGGTGAGAAATTCTTCAACTAGTTGTGCTATACCTGAGTTGTTTTAATTAAGTTAGAAGTATTGAAACCTTTGATGTTGACAAACTCAATAAGTTCTGAAAAAAGCGATTCAGCCATCTGCGATGTTCTGCTTAAAATCCAAAGGTAATTACGGTCTGGTGTACCGACAACTGCATAGTTATAGTCTTGACCTAATTTAATAATCCAGTAATCACCATAGAATAGCCAAAAGAATGTAACTTTAAGTTTAGCTCCAGAAGCTTTGTCAACCACCTTGGCCTTGCCTTTTGCCTTTTTATATTTACCATTTTTTGTGCATTCATTCAAAACGGATATACTGCCATCTTTTAGCAATGAATAAGTAGCTGTTGTGTGGTCACATCCTTCTTGAAATTTAGCTGGAAGACGAGCAATTTCATACCATTTACCTAAATATCTTTCAAGCTCTACTTTGGGAACAACTTCAAGCCCAGTATTAGCCAAAATACTCACGCCAATACCAATTAAGAAATAGCGCACATTAACTTTTCTTTCTAATTATAGTACGCCTTACAGAAAAAGGTGTGAACAACTACTTCTAACGAGATTGTTTTGCCGAATGAATTTCAGAGAGGTAGTTGTTGTTCGGAGTGTAATTTTAGGGTGAACAACAACTACTATTTTGACTTTGCCAGAAGAAAGCTAAGCGCCCAGAGATCAGGGTCAAAAGAAGAAGAAGATTGAAAAAA
Source organism: Candidatus Bathyarchaeota archaeon (assembly GCA_963804785.1). Lineage (GTDB taxonomy): Archaea > Thermoproteota > Bathyarchaeia > Bathyarchaeales > Bathycorpusculaceae > Bathycorpusculum. The sequence goes on along the minus strand of CAWDRR010000004.1, from coordinate 216,594 downwards.
TTGCGCTTCTTCTACTTTGTTAACTATGCATTTTTTGAAACACCTTGCAAAGTAATCAGCAAAAAGTTCTTCAAACAAGAGAAGTAGTAGTCTAGTTGAAAGTTGCACAATCGACTACTACTTCCAAAACTCACACATAGCCTTACTTTCTATTTTTAAAAAATATTCTTAACAAACTAACCAAAAACAATCACACAATAAGAACATCTAAAAAAGACAAAAAAACAGTTGCATAAGTTGAAGTCACCACAGTCACAACAGGTACAACACATATTTTCAACTGATAAAAAAATTATCTCTCTAGGGTAACTAAAAGAAAGGGAGTGGGAAAAACCTGTTGTAACTGTTGTAAGTGTGGTGGATCCGCCAGATTTTTCTAAAATAGGAGTAATCTTGAAAGAAGAAGAAAGCTTGAAGAAGTTTGTTTCTTCTCCTATCAGTTATAATTTGAAACTAACATGGCGGGTTTGGCTGTTTTGTGAAAAGGTTTCAAGTTCGTAGTCTGCATTTTTTAAAACCATGAGAGATGTTGAAACCATCAAATCTGCGCTTTTACAGCATAAAATTGAGCTTAAAGATAAGTTTAAAGTGAAAACTATAGGTGTTTTTGGTCTTATGTTCGAGGCGAACAGAATCTCAGCAGCGATTTGGATGTTCTAGTGGAGTTTGACGAGCCCGTGGGCTTATTCGAATTCATGAAGCTAGAAAACTACCTCTCAGACTTGCTAGAAGTCAAAGTCGACTTAGTCTCCAAAAAAGCCTTCAAACCTCACATAGGCGAACACATACTACAGGAAGTCATCATGATTTGAGGGACCGCGATATACGGGATTACTTGCAAGACATTCTATAGGCAATAACCGATATCGAAAACTTCGTTGCGTGCATGACCTATGAAGAGTTCATTAAAGACAAGAAAACACTTAACGCCGTAATTCGCAGCATCGAAATCATTGGAGAAATCTCTATCTGTTCTTTTTTCACAACCGAGTTCACTATTTCCTGATAACTAAACCGTAATGATACAACGTTTGTCAAGAATGCTAGCACATCTTAAATTCTTTGGACTCCAAACTAAAATAATCACAGAGAAAGAGTAAGACCTCTACCCCTCCGCTATCGGTAAGCAATACCCATCTGCTTCATAAAATTGAGAATTTTCCTGTACTCGACGAGGTACAGTTTACCTTTTTCTGTCAGCTTAAGTGAAGTTTCATCTTGAATCAAACCCAAGTCATTAAGTTCTGAGATGTAAATTTTGAACCTATCAAAAGGAACTTTAATCTGTACTTGAACACGCGATAACACGATCTTTTCTTCTGTTTTATAGGCATAGAGTATTGACAAAAGGTCACCATAAATTTTCAATCGGTCTCTACGCGCGATTTTCTTCATTTATTAGCCTCTTTTGACTATAAAAGGATCGATAAGCGACGATTAGAAAAACAGCCAAGCCGGCCCAACGAAGTGCCAATGCCCCAAAAAACGCAAAAAGACCACAATCGATGGCCCAAACTATTAATGAATATTGACTTATTGCGAGAAGAATATAACCCAATGGAATCCAGATCGTTTCTGGATCCGGCTTTTCTATATGGCTTCTAAGGGTGTGGGCACAAATATATAGGATTAGTATTAGATTGAAAACTCTGGTTACGGTACTTACACTTTGATAACTAGGGAGAGCCATATTAGGAATAATTACAAGCAGAAGTGTAGTTAGAAAGGCGATAATTAATAAAGCTAAAGTAGTATTCCAAAGCCCTTTACTGTTTGAATTCTTTCTTGAAAAATAGTAAGTTACACTAAGAAAGATAAATGCGAACGTTCTTAGAATGCATTGAATATACATTGTTCCATTGCCGAAAAAATATGGTTTGAAATATACAAAGGCAGATAATGCGTAGGTTGCTCCAAGGAATCCAAATCCGAGAGGTAGCCCTAAATATCGGTTTTCCCCAGTGAGCTGATATGGTTTAATCATGAATCTTACAAGAATCAAGCATATGATCGTTGAAGTAACTTCATAGAAAATTCGGAATGTTTGATAAGCATAAATATCCATTGTGTTAATTCACCGTATTTTAGTGCTGTTTCATTGTCTATAGTTTGATTATTACTAATATTATACACTCACGATAGGTGAGTGTGTCTTATTAGCATTTTAGACAGAATTACTTCTTTGACGATAACATTTTTGGTAAATGTTTCGTTTAAGAAATATAAGGAAATAAAAAAATGAAAAAATTCTCTAAAACAGAAAGTTATTTCTACAATTGCATTGTTTGCAATGCTATCTATGATTTTCCCTTTTGCAATTCTGACAACAGCTAATGCACATTCACCAGCTTGGGACATACCTTCCTTCGCTTACGTTGTCGCTCAACCAAATCCTGTCGGTGTAGGGCAGCAAGTACAAGTTTACATGTGGGTTGATGCACCTTTGGCATCAGCTTCTGAAGCCAACGACATTAGAAGACACGACTACAAACTAACAATCACAAAGCCTGATGGTATTAAAGAAGTAAAAGATTGGCCAATCATCTGGGATACAACTGGCGTACAATTTTATTCATTCAGCCCCGACCAAGTAGGCGACTACACTCTGCTATTTGAATACAAAGGTCAGGAATATACTTGGAATACAACGGCTACCAGAACTTGGGCAGGAGATATTTTTCTGCCGGACAGCGCAACAACAACAGTAGTTGTGCAACAAGAACCATTGACTGCACCTATACTAAGCTATCCTATCCCAAGCGAATACTGGACTAGACCCATAGAAGGACAGAACACTGACTGGTATAGCGTTTCCTCCAACTGGCTCAATTCTCCATTCAATTGGGTCGGAGACAGTGGTACACAGGGTGCAGTGTCATCTTGTGATACCCAAGGCGGCTACGGCAGGTTACAACCAGACGGTATTGCACCTAACAGCCCACACATAATGTGGACAAGACCTACACAGGACGGCGGAGTTGTCGGCGGCGACATATATGCTCTCGAAGGCGAAACATACTACATGGGCGGCTCTTACAATGTCAGATTCAGGGACGCAATAGTGATGTATGGACGGCTATACTTTGAAGAATCTTGGGGTAATTCGGGTAGCGGCGGTGACTACTTATGCGTTGACTTAAGAACTGGAAAAGAACTATGGCGACTTGATGCTTCAACTATCGCTTCAGTTGGAAAACCAGTTACAGGTTACCTCTACTGTTATGACATGATGAACCAACACGGCATAATACCGAACGGTTTACTATTCACACAAAACTTTGCAAGAGCATACGACCCAATGACAGGAAGAGTCCTTGATCTTAACATAACTAATGTTCCTAACGGCATAGCGGCACCTGGACAACAAGGAGAAGTTCTAAGATACATATACAGCTCTACAACCAAAAGTTTAGCCCAGTGGAACTCATCTAAAGTATTCGTAGTTCAAACTTCCGGAACAATAGATGCAGGCACTGATGCACGCTACGACTGGAACAAAACTTTAGCCCTTTCTGGAACATGGACACTCAATAGACACATTATACCAGGTAACCTATTGCTTATGGAGCAAGGTAACTTTGGAGGTCCTAGAAACCCACAACCAGGTATGAACGTAACCGCAGTTAGCATAAAGCCAGAAACAGCAGGACAAATCTTGTGGACCAAATATTATCCTACAGCGCCAGGTAACGAAACCAGAAAAATCATGGCAATCGATGAAGCCTCAGGCATATTTGTAACTCAAGACAAAGAAAGCTTACGACTCAATGGTTTTAGCGTCACCAATGGAAACCAAGTGTGGACTGTTGAACCTGACGATGCAAAATGGGACACAATGCGAAGCACTTCTATATCAGCTTACGGCAACCTCTATGTCTCTGGCTTTGACGGTATACTGCACTGCTATGATATGAAAGACGGTAATCTACTTTGGACCTATGGCAATGGTGGTGTTGGAAACACTACTTACTCTGGTCTTGAGACTGCATGGGGTCATTATCCGATCTTCGTAGACGTTGTTGCTGACGGAAAAATCTACTTAGGCACATCAGAGCACTCTCCTGACTCGCCATTCTATAAAGGCACTCAGTTCCGCTGTATCAATGCTACCACAGGCGAAGAAATTTGGACAATGATGGGCTGGGGTACAGGCATGTATGTAGGTCAAAGCGACATAGTAGCAGAAGGATTCTTCATCTACCTGAACTGTTATGACATGCAGATTTACTGTGTTGGCAAGGGCGCAAGTAAAATGACAATCGACGTACCTTCAGCAGCAATAACCCAAGGTCAAAGCATAGTTATCAGAGGTACAATTACTGATATCGCTGCGGGCACGATGAAAGAAGAACAAGCGGCAAGATTCCCGAATGGTGTTCCAGCAGTTTCTGATGCAAGCCAAAGCGCATGGATGGAATATGTATACATGCAAAAGCCACGTCCAATGGATACAACTGGAGTTCCAATCACACTGAGTGTCGTTGACTCAAACGGCAACTATAGAGACATCGGAACAACCACAAGCGACGCAGATGGATTCTTTGCATTCAACTGGAAACCAGACATCGAAGGCCAATACACAGTCTACGCCTCATTCGCAGGATCTGAATCTTACTGGCCATCACACGCAGTAACAGCATTCGCAGTTGACCCAGCAGCACCAACACCAGCACCAACTGAACAACCGTTAACATCTATGTCTGATACGTACTTTGTTCCAGCAGTCGCAGGCATTATAGTAGCAATAATAGTAGTCGGTTTTGTGCTGGCTCTATTGCTGCTAAGAAAACGTCCATAACAACAGCAACAAAAACAAAAACTATCTTTCCCCTTTTTTAGTCCAAAAAAATTATGGAAGAAAAGACAGAGAAACAATGGAGTTGATTGGGTTACGGAAAAACTGAAGATTGAGCAATCTTTAGAGAATTCAACCAAAGAAGAGGTTATGTCGGTAGTGTCACCTGAAGTTATTCCGACTTCAGAAGCTACCTGTTTAAAGAAAATCAAGCCTAGAGCAATCATATTTAAATCAAATGAAAAAGATTTATGTAAACTTAAGGACTTAATAGAAAAGCTACTTCCAGAAATTGAAATAGTCTATGTTACAACTGGTCCTGTCGCAAGTATTCTTCGGGTTACCAAATCAATACCTTTTGAAATGCAGGACACTTCTGAGCAACCAAATTACACTATTGAATAGATGAAGGTTACATTGTAGGTTTGAAAGACTCGGAAGAAGTATACAATCTAAAGAATAGACGTTCTTTTTTTGTTTTGAAAAAGACCTAGAAGCGATAATTAGAAATATTGCGAGACCAGCCCAACGAATTGCAAGTGCTCCCCACCATGCTGACATGCTATTGTCGTTTGCATAAATGATCAGAAAGTATTGGCTTATACCCAAAAGTATGTATCTAAAGGGGCTCCATATTGTATCTGGATCTGGCGTTTCTATATGACTTCCAAGTGTGTGGGCACAGAGATAAACAATGCAAATTAGATTGAAGACTCTAGTAATGGCGCTTGTAAGTTGATAACTAGGTAATCTAACATTGGCAGATAATGCTTAGGTTGCTCCAAGGAATCCAAATCAAAGAGGCAGTCCAAGTATAGATTCTTCTTAGTGATCTGGTATGGTTTAATCATGAATCTTAGAAGAATAAGGCAAAGGATGGCTGAAGTAGTTTCATAGATAACTCGGTATGTTTGATAAGCAATAGGGGTCTAAGATTAAGATTCAACATGTTTTAGTTCTTTTTTTACAATCTTTAATGATTATTCCTAATATTGTACGCTCACGATAGGTGAGTGTGTCTTATTAACGCTTTCCACCGAGTAAGCTGTATAAATTTTAGGAGAAAAGAAAAATGAAATTTAATACAAACAATAAAACTACAGCTTTAGTAATTACATCTATTCTACTACTGACCATCACTTCACAAATGCTTCTCATACCCTCTTCTGAAGCTCACTCGCCTCAATGGAATATCCCATCTTTTGGTTACGTAAGCGTGGCTCCATCACCAGTCGGTGTCGGCCAGACAGTACAAGTCTATATGTGGGTCGATGTACCTCTGCCAAGTGCAGTAATAACGAATGACATTAGACGGCATGGCTACACATTAACAATAACCAAACCAGACGGAAACACTGTTACCCAAAACTGGGATTTAATCGATGACACAACTGGAGTTCAATTCTTCTCTTATACCCCAGATCAAATCGGAACTTACGCAATATTGTTCAACTACACTGGTCAAACCTATACTTGGAGCGGTGCCTATCAAAATGACATTTTTGGACCAGCAAGTGCAACAACAACCCTAATTGTGCAACAAGAACAACTGCCCAGCCAACTTGATTCGTATCCGTTGCCAACAGAATACTGGACAAGACCAATAGAAGGCCAAAACACATACTGGTACACTATTGCATCAAACTGGCTAAATGCCCCTTACATTCGTACTGGCGCAACTTCCACTGGCGGTGCAGGTTGGGGTAGATACCAACCTTATGGCATTGGACCAAACAGTCCACACATCATGTGGACAAAGCCAATCCAATATGGTGGAGTTGTGGGAGGCAATAACACAGCTATCTCAGGTGAAACCTACTATATGGGTGGTTCATACAACGTAAGATTCAGCAACGCCATAATCATGCAGGGAACACTCTTCTATCAAGAGGCGTACGGCAACTCTGGCGGCGGTGGAGACTATGTTGCAGTCGACCTGCGAACCGGTATGGAACAGTGGCGCATAAACGCAACAGCAACAGGCAGATCTATAGTTCCGACAATGGGATACCTCTACGCATTCGAGACAGGAAACCAACACGGAGTTTTACCCAACGGCTTACTAATTGCACCAGCTACAGTATCCGGTCAAGGAACAGTTTGGCGAACATATGATCCCGAATCAGGTTATTTAACTTCAATGAACATAACAAACGTGCCATCAGGCTCAGCAGCAGGCAACTTGTCTCCATCATCAGGCTCCACAGCTTCAACCTACGGTCCAACAGGTGAATACCTCATCTACTCATTGACTAATCTTGGAACAACAACCAACATTAACTATTACCTATCTCAATGGAACTCCTCACTTGTAATCGGAACAAATTCAGGTAACGGTGTAGGAACATGGTACTCTGGAAATGCAAATGCAAGTCTGCCTTCTTGCTATGATTGGAACATATCCATCCCATCGCTTAAAGGACAATGGAGCATCTTTAGAGATGTTTCGTATAACGATTTGTTACTGTTGATTCAGGGAAGCTTTGGGACAGGTCCAAGAACTAATGGAGAAGGAGTTAACGTTACAGCAGTCAGCCTTAAATCAGGAACAATTGGACAGGTACTTTGGGCCAAATACTATGCACCAGCACCCAACAACGTCACCAGGGCATTGGTAGCAGTCGATTCAATAGCTGGAACATTTGTCACTGAAGATAAAGAGACATTAGAAATTAACGGTTTTAGCTTAGCTGACGGTAGCCACTTATGGACAAGCGGACCTGTTGTAACAGAATGGGATACTCTAAGACGAGATACCTTAAGTGCATACGGCAGGCTTTACGCTTCAGGCTATGATGGAATACTCTACTGCTATGACGATAAAACTGGCGATTTGCTGTGGACATACGGTAATGGTGGCGAAGGCAACAGCACCTATGAAGGTCTTGGCACCGCATACGGACACATGCCAATATTCGTTGACGTAATCGCTGATGGCAAAGTATACCTTGGAACAACAGAACACTCGCCTAACTCACCATTCTACAAAGACGCACAATATCGCTGCATCAACGCCACAGACGGAACAGAAATCTGGACACTGACAGGTTGGGGTACAGGCATGTATGTCGGTGCAAACGACATGGTTGCAGACGGATTCTTTGTTTACCTCAACTGCTACGACATGCAAATATACTCTGTTGGCAAAGGTCCAAGTCAGACGACAGTAACCGCTTCACCTAAAGTTTCCACCGCAGGCAACAGCGTCCAAATCGAAGGCACAGTAATCGACATTGCCGCTGGCACAAAACAATCAGAACAAGCTGCGCGCTTCCCCAATGGTGTTCCAGCAGTCTCTGACGCAAGCATGAAAGAGTGGATGGAATACATATATATGCAGAAGCCACGCCCAACTGACGCTACAGGTGTACAAGTCACACTAAGTGTAGTTGACGCTAATGGCAACTATCGTGACATCGGAACCGCCACAACTAACGATGGTTTCTTCAGTCTTAACTGGAAACCAGACATCGAAGGTACATATACAGTCTATGCTTCCTTTACAGGCAGCGAATCATACTGGCCGTCACACGCAATAACCTCTTTCAGCGTGGATGCCGCAGCACCGACAACAGCGCCAACAGAAGTACCACCACAATCAGCAGCAGATCTATACTTCGTTCCCGCAATCGCAGGCTTGTTTGTCTTAGTTATCGTAGTAGCCATTGTACTGGCGTTGTTGATGCTAAGAAAACACCCATAAGAACAACAATAAAACAAACAAAAATTTCCCTCCCTTTTTTAGTCTTAAATTAATGCATTTGGAGAAGAATGGGGCTGAGAAGGCTCTGGTTAAAAAAATTTACAAAGTAGCCATAGTTTGAGCGTTGCCATCGCTCTTTTTCTTTTCCTACCCCAGAGCCTCAGCAAACTCCAAATTCTCCAAGATGCTGCAAATGTTTAGCGCGCTAAAATATTTTTAAAGTTTAACAAAAAAACTGCCCTCCCAAGTCAGCATTATTTTAATCCCATATAGACTCCATAAGATCAAATGAGCAGTGCGTCTCAGTGCAGGCGCTATACGTAAAGTTTTTAACCGTTAAAATTAAGTAGATAAACACACAGTTTTCAACATCCTTATACTTGCCACCAAGGCAAAAAAGCGCAGCGTACCAGGAGACATCTTGTTTTTATGATGAGGATCGCGCGCTTGCTTTGATTATTTTCCAGCTAAACTTTGGCTTCCTAATATGGTCGGTATAGAAAATTGTTATGATATTTTTAGCTTTCTACCTTTTGCGGGCTTCCTTAGCGGTCCATGCGGAAGTAAACTCTCAGAAAAGCTAAACAAAACACAGTAACTCTCAAAGGTTCCATATTTCTTGTTAGGCACCTATTTTCAATTAACTATCTAATCAACGAATGTTCTCTTTATTCAGAGATATAAAATGAAGCTGCAGAGGAAGAGAAGACACTCAGATCCAATTTCTTTTTGTTTCCTGTATCACGTCAAAATGAGGGTCATCAGACAAAATAGCTGCTTGATTGGCTAATGCAGTTGCAGCAATTATGCAATCGCCCATAGGTATATTTCGGTACTTGCTTCTGAGTAGGCCAGCATGTTTAGCTATTGGAGAAGTAAGAGTTTGGATCTTCAGACCACTTTCAGTTAGATTTGCATAGCAGATTTCTGCTTCATCTCTTCCAATATGTTCACAAATCGTTTGAATAGTTTCGCTGATAACGATTGTCGGTAGTATGCCTTCTTTGCGCTCAATGAGCTCCTTTAACTTTTTTGTGGCTTTCTGTTTAGTTTCGGTCTTATCTGAATAGAAATATTCCATGATAAATCTGCTGTCAAGCACTATTTTCAAGCTTTAATATTCCTCTCTAAGCATGTTTATGTGTTTCTTCATTTCTTCTGGCTTTGCATATTTTGAGTAGATGCCTGCGCAATCTTCCAATTTTCTGATTGGAGTAAAAATGACTTGACCATGCTCGGTTGCTTCGACTAAAAGTTTGTCGCCTTCCTTTATCGCCAGTTTTTGCCTAACTTCTATGGGTATCGTTGTTTGACCTTTTCGAGTAACCTTAACAACACTGGTCATGATAATCAACATTTACAAGTGTCAGTACTACCCTAAAAGTTTAATCCTACCTCAATTATGAAAATACTACCTCAAACTTCAAACCAAAGCAAATAGTCCAGATTAATAAGGTCGTTTGCGTGATTTTTTACACGGTTTCATTTCTTGACCAAACAACAGATGCAAAGTATAAAAATGACTGAAAAAATGCATTTCTTGAGTTAACTATTTTTTCAATTCAATTAACATTTTTAACACCAATTTAAGTGCAGAGTCATAGCCATCGCAGTATTCTTTGCTGGCGTCTTTGTCCGCATAGGTTCGCTCCAGAATTTCTTTTCCAATGCCTTCATTAGTTAGCTGGATTGAGCCCTCTTTAAGCCATATCAGAGCATCTACATACCCATGTTCCAAGTCTGAAAGTTCATCAGTCATAGATGATTCTGCTTTCTGCCGGATTATTTCATCAATCTTTTCTTTTAACTCATTCTCAACCTTGCTCACTTCTTTTCACCAAATCGATTACTTGTTTGTTATAGAGTTAAATAGCTGTCGGCTCACCCAACGCCTTTATTAAGCCTTAATAAAAACCACGTGTGCCACCAGGGCAAAAAAAAGCTCGGCATACCAAGGCACATCTATTTTGCAGATGCGTAGGATTTAGTGTGAGGATTGTCGTGTGGTTCAGATGCAGTTTAAACAAACAAATGGTAAGTGGGAATTGAGTGTAGTTGATTTTTAAACGAGAAGTAGCTTAAAATCTTGGAAGACCGGATAAAGCGATATCGTCAACATTCTTCAAACTTAATATCAGGACAAGCAAGCTCGTTAAATCTATAACAAACGTTATAAAGAAAACAACCTGATAAGCGCTAAATCGGAGAAAATAGTTAAAATGGATTCAAATAGAAAAACTGCAATAATTGTGGGAGTATTATTCATAGTTGCGACGGTTTCAACTTTGGTGAGCTCTGTTTTTTTGGGGTCAATATATGATCCAAATTATCTTACGGCTGTTTCTGCAAATGAAAACCAAGTGTTGATAGCAGTGCTCATATGGTTAGTTGCAATCGCCTCAATTGTTAGCATTCCAATTATGATTTATCCAATCTTAAAAAAACATAGTGAAAGTTTAGCTCTTGGGTACGTTGCCGCCAGGATTTTTGAAGGCTTTTTCTATGCTGGATGTATAATAGCCCTATTATCAATATTGTCATTAAGTCGCGAATTTGTGAGTGCAACAGCTCCGGTTGTTTCCTATTTTGAGACTTCAGGATCTTTATTATTATCAGAACTTGATTGGAGCAGTATTCTGTTGGACTTTCCTTTTGTCCTGAGCGCTCTGATCCTCAATTATGTGTTGTATAAATCAAAACTAATTCCTCGATGGCTATCAGGTTGGGGATTTATTGGAGGCCTAATATATTTGCCAGGAATCTTGATAGGTATGTTCGGCCTGACGGATCCAAGCATTTTATTTGCTGCATTAGGTTTGCAAGAAATGGGTCTAGCAGCATGGCTTATAGGTAAAGGATTCAACTCTTCAGCAATCCTTCCAAGTCAGCCAAAGTCTGATCAATCATAATAAAATGAACGCACCTAAAATAAGGAAGGAGGTATCTGGTGGAACTCACATGGAGCAGTAAAGCTTTAGTCGCAACGCTACTCTTCCGCATGCTTTTTGGAGGGTATCTGATGGGGATGGATCAATACAGCTTTAATGATGTTGGAAGCGCGTTGACCGTCCTTGTGATATATGGCTTGATCGGCGTTTTCGCAACTCTTTTCTTAATAGGCAAAAAACTTGGACTTATAGCAATAATAGGTCTAGATACCGTCTTCATTGTCTTACAATCGATATTCACAATCGCGTCTTTAAATCAAATTGCCGACCCAGGCTTACATGACCCAATTGCGAATTGGTGGGCCACGATGCTGATGTTTATGTTCAGCATATTAACGATAGCATTAGCCATCAAAACAAAAAGAGACACCAATACCACAGTACGCATTTCACAGTAATTTTGGAAGCGATTAATCTGAAAATGAAAGCAGAAACATACGAAAAATATGGCTCCGGGCATAAAAAAGGAAATGTAGTCATAACTGTTCAGCTTAATAACAAAAACTAACAACATGTTGCAACTTATGGCGTTGGATATGTTGAATATATCTGTCTTTGGAAAAAACAGGTTGAAAAGAAACCGTGGTAAAAAATGATTTAAACAGAAAGATCACGATAATTTTAGGAATACTATTCATCACTGCAATTGCAGCAGGTTTACTTCTAGATACATCAGATAATCCAGTTGATATTTCAATAAACCAAAACCAAGGTGTGATGGGAACGCCCTTTGAATTTACTTTGGCTATTGCAGTTGTTGTTATGCCAATTTTGATGTATCCAATCTTAAAAAAATATAAATTAAGTATGGCTATTGGATTCGTTGGCGGTCCATTAGCCGTACGTAATTGGGGGTACGGTATGGTTGCACCTATCGTTTTTAGTCTGGGGTCTCTGATATTTTACTATTTGTTGTATAAACAAAAACTCATCCCTCGGTGGTTATCAGGTTGGGGTCTTATTGGATCCGCGTTGTTTTTAGCATCAGCCTTTTTGCCTCTGTTAAGCTATGTTTCACCTTCAACCCTCGTCTATTTGCATCTTACTGGTGCCGTGAATCAAATGGTTTTAGCAGTATGGCTCATAGTTAAAGGATTTAATTCATCCGCAATCGCTCAGTCTGAAAAACCAGAAATAAGGAAGAATGAAGAATAGAATTCAATCCTACAGCATTCATCATTGTGTCGTTATGGTACCTTATTCCATTAGCAATTGTGGTGTTCCGAGAAATTAGAAACTAAAATCAGTGCCTGGTTTAAAAATGATGCAAACAAGAAATAGCAGCAAAATAGAATCGATAAAGAATCGTTTCTCCAAAACTGCAAAAGAAGAGCTAAGTGATGAAATCGCATCTGACGATAAAATAGCGTCTATTCTTCTAATAGTAGTTAATGGCTTACTTGGATTGTACTTAATTGTTCATCAGACGGTTTCTACAGGTTTTTTTACGTCCAAGTTCAACACTTTCGAGATGATCCTGCTTTATGGGTTTTTTATTTATTGGATAATTACATCAGTTTTAATATTAATAGGTCAAAAACATCCTTCACGTGACCTAGATTCTTATGGCGGACTCTTTTTTGCGACTTTCGCTATTGGCTGGCTCATTGTAATTTTCCCCTTTGAATTCACTCATTTGGCAGACTTGTTGCCGAATTTCCTCAGATTTCTATTGCAGTGGATTTCCAACGAAATCGCTATAGTGCTACTAGTTATACTCTTTGTAGTTCACCTAATTTTGGCAGTATACTCACTAATATTACGGTTGTTTGTTCGCAAAGCACGCAAAAAAATTCCGTTTAAGGGTGCTCCTTAGGAATAAGATAAGCTACTGTATAACTAGCACGTCAATAGACTATAAAGAGTTCATATGTTCGGTTTCTCTTTCTTGGAATAGTTATTGGCTATCTATACAAAAGGCTGTACAAAGGATCCAATCCAGCCGTAGTTGCTTCTAAGTCTTCTCAAGTGGATAGTTAAACAACCACGGAACCCTCAGCCACAGATCGAGTTAAGCGGCAGACGTCACACGATTTTTCCAAGAAACTGATTAAATTGACTGTAGCGGGAGGATTAGCCTTCTGGATAGTTGACTTCGCAATTTCCCTGTCGCCCATCTCTGCGGAGTATATGGCTTCCTTTTCAATTTCTTATCTTCCATTGGCTCTTGTTGAAGCTTTTGTTGGCGGTCTGGTTATAGCGTGCTTCGTTAGTTATTTCTTGCTTCGTTTCTTTAACAAGATTCCAACAAAAAATCCAATTCTAAAAGCCTTGATTCTCAGCTCTGCCGCCATAATCGTTATCGAAGTCCTTTCAACTTTAGGCAATCCAAGCAATGCCTACGTCTACCTTCTGGTCGACACAGTAATGAACATTCCAAGGATTCTCGCTCTTGGAATAGTTATTGGCTATCTATACAAAAGGCTGCACGGACCAACCTAATTATGGTCTGCACCCGCATACCCGTTTTTTCACATTCACGGTTTCAGCGTTACACAAGTCTTAAATGTAAATCGCTAGCTAACTCGCTACATAGCCACTTTGAGGATAGATGAGTCTATGTTAGAAGATTTGAAGATAAATGTTAAGTTTAAGCTTTCAGCATTATGGGTAGCTTTAATGTTTCTTTATTTATATAACGATGTTTTCGGATCCTTTCGGCAAGATCAAGTAGAGAAAGTACTATCAGGAGAAATCGGGCTTAATCAAGTATCTTTATTTGGAGCTGCAATATTAATGGCGATACCGATTTTTATGATTTTCTTGTCCCTATCATTGCCAGCTAAAGTGAATCGCCGGGTAAACATCATTGTGGGTATAGCCTATTCTGTTGTTTTGGTCCTAGTGATGCTTGTACCAGAGACTTGGGCTTATTATGTATTTTATGAGATTTTAGAAGCTGTGTGTATTGCACTAATTATCCGGTATGCATGGAAGTGGCCTAAACAAGAAGGTTAGCCTTTTCCTTCTATTTTTGTTCCTATTTTTTTGGATCGATATATAGTTCAAATAAAATATTATGGAGTGGTTGAAATGAAAGCAATAGTGTGCACAAAATATGGATCGCCAGATGTTCTTCAACTTAAAGACATAGAAAAACCAACTCCAAATAACAATGAAGTACTAATAAAAGTATATGCGGCATCTCTAAATGTAGAAGACCTGGATTTTCTGAGAGGAAGGGCATGGTCTGCTCGTTTCTTGGGTCCTCTAAAACCAAAATACAAGGTACTCGGATTTGACATAGCGGGTCGGGTTGAAGCGGTTGGTACAAACGTAAAGCAATTCCATCCGGGTGATGAGGTATTTGGGGACTTATTCAATTATGGTTTTGGTGCTTTTGCTGAGTTTGTATGCGCCCCTGAAAAAGCTTTAGCATTGAAACCAGTTAGTTTGTCATTCGAAGAAGCAGCAACAATACCCTCAAGAGCAATCATTGCCCTCCAAGGTCTTCGCAATAAAAGACGGATTCAGTCAGGACAAAAGGTTTTGATTAATGGTGCTGGTGGTGGCGTAGGTCCATTTGCGGTCCAAATTGCGAAGTACTTTGGAGCTGAAGTAACTGGTGTGGACAATTCAAAAAAATTTGACATGCTGCGTTCGATTGGCGCTGACCATGTTATCGATTACACTCAGGAAGATTTCACAAAGAATGGGCAACATTATGACCTGATTCTTGATATTGCAGGATATCATTCAATTTTCGATTATAGGCGTGCATTAAGTTCCAATGGAATTTATTCTTTAGTTGGGGGCTCCAGATTTATAATTTTCCAAACTTTGTTTATAGGTCCATTAATTTCATTGGTTGGTAGTAAGAAAATGAGTCTTATGGCTTGGAAACCGAATAATAAAGAAGATTTGGATTTTATAAAAGAGGTTATTGAATCCGGCAAATTAGTTCCTGTCATAGATAGACGTTACCCGCTAAATGAGGTTGCTGAGGCTTTCCAGTATTTTGAAGAAGGACACCCACGAGGAAAAATTGTAATAACTTTGGAACATAGTAACAGAACCTGACAAAGAAAACTTGAAAAAAGCGGGTCTGCCAGATTCAAGTTGTTGGCTATCTTACAAAAGGCTGTACGGATCAGAGAGTTTACGCCAATCAGACAAGCACTAACCAAATTCAAGATACCACCTATATTGCAGTTTTCAACTCCCTTGTACTTGCCACAAGAGTAAAAAACCCCAGCGTACCAGGAATCATCTTGATTTTATGATGAGGGGCGCACGCGCTCTAAGACAAGTGTTAAATAAATGAAAAAAACATAAGGCAAGTCATGGGCGCCAATACTTCAAAGCCAAATTATGCTAGCTTAATTACCAAAATTCTGATAGTTCTGGTCATACTCAACATTGCTGGGGACGTTTTAGCCGCGGCGTTTTTTCTGTCGACTCCTTCCTTAGGAGAGTTGTCAGTATACGGCGGTTTAATTGCAAGTTTTGCGGGACAAAATGGTGCCGTTATGATAGCAAGCGCTATTCTTTTAACTACGCGGTGGTTTACGCCATTGCTGTCTGTGGATTGTTAAGAAAATCAAAGTGGGCACCACTTCTGATTATTGCTGTTTCAATAGTGAATCGCACGCTTGCTTTGGCGTTATTTTCGAACCAAACTTTGCCTGGCTAATCTGGTCCGCATGGCAAACTTGTGATAATATCTTTAGCTTTCTATCTTTGGCGAAAAACATAATTCAGTTCTTTAAGGCTCTTCCTGTTTGGGATGTTATTTGAACCTCCTCTGAGCTGAATGTATCGCCAATCACTAATCTACGCGGACAAGCTATGCGTCATAGTTATGGCGACGTTTCCTTTTTTGTGCCCCGTTTCCACATAGCGGTGGGCCTCAACAATTTGCTCCAGAGGATACGTTCTATCGATAACTGCTTTTAATTTGCCAGCTTCAATTAGACCGCTAAGCGTTGACAAGTCATCTGGCTCGGCGCCTGGGTCTCCCCAAGTGGAGAGAAAAACGCCGTTTTCTGTCAGCGACCCTTTAGCGTGTGAACTCGATATTTTGCCTACAGCATCAAAAACCAGGTCATAGCTCTGGCCGTTTTTGGTGAAATCTTCTTTGGCGTAATCAATCACAATATCCGCCCCCAAAGACTTGACTAACTCCAAATTCGCGGCGCTGCACACGCCGGTAACTTGTGCCCCGTAATTTTTAGCAAGCTGAACGGCGTAGGTGCCAACGCTTCCCGAAGCTCCATAAACAAGAACTTTCTGTCCGTTCTTGACGTTTGCTTTCCTAAGAAAAGCCAGCGCAGTCATGCCCCCAATGGGAACAGCAGCAGCTTCCTCAAAAGTCAAATTTGCCGGTTTCTTTGCGACCTCGATAACTACTCTTCCCACCACGTCTGCATCTGGAAGACAAATATACTCGGCATATCCCCCGCCAAAACCAGTTGTCGCCATGATTTCATCACCGACCCTAAATTTTTCCACACCTTTACCAATTGTCTCGACTACCCCAGATACTTCCATCCCAAGGACTTTATTTTTTGGCCCTGTTAAACCTAAAGCTAACCGCATAGGGAGCCAAAATTTCGTTGGGACTTTGAAGCCTCGCATCCGTATATCTCCCGCTGCTACAGTCGTGGCGTGGATTTTTATCAGTACTTCATTGTCTTTAGGAACTGGTTTTTCTATTTCTTTGAGGCTCAATACCTCTGGCGATCCATATTTCTCGTAAATGGCTGCTTTCATTTCCAATCCTCCGCTAAACCTTTGCTCTTATACGAATTCCAAGCGTCCGCAATCATAAACATCGATGCCATAAGAAAAATCGTAGCATCAACTGTTATCTGCCCGTCTGGCAGCTGAGTATTTCCACTTGCAATGGTGGGCCACATAAAGAAAAACGCAAAATGAACTATTGCAACGCCATACAGGATCCAACTTGTGAATCTTAAACCAGGAATCCCCGTTGTGCCTAACTGTTTTCTGATGCTTTTTCCAGCAGAGTTTGCAAGTGGAATAGTGGCTAAGAAGAGGAATATTTTGGAAAAACATGCGGCGGGATAAATCAGGCTGTCCGTATTATGGTTCGCGTCGGCTATAATGCCTAAAAAGTAAGCTACAAATGCAAGCGCGACACTTAGCACCAGTTTTATGTTCATTGTTGCACATCCGATGGTTTCTTTGGGAAAAACATCCTGTAGGGCACAAGTAGCCCAAGCATCGTTATGGCTGTAATTGGGATAAAATCTAGTACTTGGTTGATGTCGCCGATGAAGACGGCGCTGAAAACTGCATCGCTCACCAGCAGGATAGGAGCTAATAACATTATATACCAAGCCCATTTTTCTCCCCTACGATAACCCGTTAGAGTTATGGCTAAGATGAACAATGACCAACTTATCTTAAGCAGACCCATTTGTCCATAGACGAAGATAACAAAGTTAGCAGCCACGGGGCTAGAAGCCTTGAGCTCACTCCACGGCATGTTTGTGACAGATTGAGCGTCCCCCTCAAATATTCCTTCAGGCTGGAAAACAGCAACAAATCCAACCACCAACCAAAGCAGCCCAACTGCTAGTAAAATCAACCACGCATACTTTTCATAAACCTTCATCGTTACCCCTTCTCCAGGTTAGCGCTAATCAGCTTATTTTCTATTTAAGGTTTCGTCAGCACGTGTTTTGGCTGTTTTGTGAAAAGGCATTAAATTCGCAGTAATTCACGGATACTTTGGAATGGACACTGAAACAATCTGGGAAACAATCAAACATAATATGCCGGGGCTCAAACAGACAATTCAAAAAATCAAAAAAGATCAACAATAACATCTACTGGAAAACAAAAAAGACACCTGTTTTAATTCCAAAAAAAGAAGATTGAAAAATTCGTTTTTCTTCTACTTGTCAACTAGCTGTGTCTTACAAACAAGATTACACGTCTTAGTGTCTGTTAAGACGTTTTTCGCCCTTGATTCTCTAAACCACTGGTCCAATCAAACGTTGATATAAAATGCAAGGGCACAAAATAGATGGGTCTAACATTGCTTTTGTTACTTTGTAGTTCTTAAATTAAGTACAAGCGTATGCCCTAAGTTATTAATTTCCTAATCAAAGAAAGCCCCAACTTGCCTTTAGTCAATAGGCTACTTGGAAAAAGATTAATTCCCAATACTTATCAAATATATTTCTTAATCTATAAAAAATTAAAAATATAGAAAGGAAGGTTTCCTACCCTTTTGTAAGAACAATTTCAATTGTTGAAACCATTCGTGATCTAGTTTCGCCTTCTCTTGCAGGCATCTCTTCTGTTCCAATCGCGATTTTACTCACTTTGAGGTCTTTTAGGAAGCGATTTCTTGTTATTTCAGCTGCGTCAACCGCTGTAGTTATTGCTTGTCCTCTAGCCTTCAAAGTTATTTCTTTGCTATTGCTCGCCGACATTCCTGTAATTATCGCTAGAACATAGTCCATGGGCATCTTGTTTCCAATGAATACAATTCCTGATCTTTCCGACATTTCAATCACCATTTCAATAAAACGTTATACCTTATACAGTGCATCATTACTTATAAAATGATTAAAAATAGGCCTGCAATACTGCTTAATTTGAAAGAAAAAAAGATTGCGCTGCCTGCAAAAAGCACGATTTTTTTTCTTTCACATTGAAAGAAGAAGGATAGACTTTTCCACATAAGAATTCGGCCGTTTTTCTTCTTCTCAAAAAAGCTCTTGAACTGAACTTCTTTGACTCTCTCTCAAGCCCATCGCTCTTTAACGAAAAAAGTGGCATATTAGTAAATGAACTCTGTTTCTTTAAAAGACGTGGAACTTGCTAAACAAGGACTTTTACCTAGCTGTCTAACAGGAAAATGCTACTTTTTTAGTGTTAAAGCAGGCAAAGTTATTATGCAAAGATTGGGCTGAGGATACATCGATAAACATTGGCAGGTTAACTGGGTAATTGATTGAATATGGGCAAAGTGTCACTGTTCCTAATTGTTATTGGATTAGTTTTCTTAGCGCCAACCCTTGTTTTGACAATATCGGCATTATCCTTCAAAACATCTATTCTGAATCAACCTAATTGGCTAAACATTTTGATCACTTTAACCATAACACTTCTCTGCGTGGTTGCTTTCACATTCATAATTTTAGGCCTTATTATTGCAAAGCGAGATAAAGAATAATTTTCAAGAAAAAGCAGAAAAAACATACTACATGAATTGTGCTGCTATTATGTTCACTTAAAACGTCAATGATTTCCATAAGTTCACCCATAGCTTAGTAGCTTCGTCTAGCTTTTGTTTGGTTTCAAAAAGAAGCTTACGATCGTTTTAATCTAAATACGTAGTTTTAGCCATCGAACCCACCGAAATATTAAGAATATACAGATGTAATATTAAGCTACATTTTATAAGAAAAAACTCACATAGCAATAACCAGAGGAATAGCCAATTCCAGAATATTTGTCACCTGGAGTTTACATCGAAGAAACAGTAATACGTGCAAAATCTATCGAAGGTATAAGCACCAGTACAACCGGCATGGTAGGTTTAACTCAGAAAGGTCCGCTTAACCAACCCACACTTGTTACGAGCTTCTCTGAATTTCAAAGGATATTCGGTGGTTATTTGGACATAAGTTATGGTGATTATCGATATTTGCCTCATGCTGTCGAAGGGTTTTTTCAGAACGGTGGTCAACGAGTCTACATAAATCGTGTTGCCGCCACAGATGGTGTGGTTTCCGATGAAACTATTATAGGCAAAGACTCCAGTGAACCAAACCAGAGAACTGGGCTTTGGGCGTTTAATGGAGTCAACGAAATCAAAATCTTGGCAATTCCCAATGGGGCAACCCAGAAAATTCATAATGCTATGATTGAGCATTGTGAACACCTGAAGAATCGCTTTGCCGTGCTTGACCCAAAAAAATGTGCGAATCTGGACGCGATTCGAAAGCAGCGGTCTATGTACAACTCATCATATGCTGCACTGTATTATCCTTGGATAAAAATCCGCCACCCTGATACAAAAGAAATTTTGTCTATCCCACCCAGCGGACACATATGCGGCATCTACGCACGAACCGACCTGCAACGCGGGGTTCACAAAGCACCCGCCAACGAAGTCATAGAGGGGGTTCTTGGTCCAGAACAACAAATCACCCAAGCCCAACAAAATACGCTAAATCCCCTTGGGGTAAACTGTCTGCGAGAATTTAGCGGCCGAGGTTTCCGTGTCTGGGGCGCTCGAACAACTTCAAGTGACCCCCTTTGGAAATACATCAATCTTCGACGCTTGTTTTTGTACCTTGAAGAATCAATTGAAAAGGGAACCCAATGGGTTGTTTTTGAACCCAATAATGAGAAACTCTGGACACGAGTAAACCAGACAGTATCACAATTTTTGACAACTCTGTGGAAAAACGGCGCCCTGATGGGGACAACTCCGGAACAAGCGTTCTTCGTGAAATGCGATCGCACCACAATGACGCAAAACGACATAGACAATGGAAAATTAATAATGTTGATCGGTGTGGCTCCAGTGAAGTCGGCTGAGTTTGTTGTTTTTCGTATATCTCATTGGCAAGGTGGATCAGCAGTCACTGAATGATTAAGGCTAACAAGAATGCCTATAGTGGGAACAAAGAAGCCGTATCTGCCAAAATCGACTTGCAAAAAACTTGGCAATAATATTTGCCTTCACTGTTCCTTAAAAAATAAGTAAATGCAAAAGCGCACATTTGAGGTTAGATGGTGAAAATACCTCTTTGATACGAATTTTAACTAATCAAATTAATAGTTTTAAACCAAGAAAAGCTTGGATCAAACCAGTAAATCCTTTTTTTCCTAAATTAACAAGTTGCTCTTCTGCAAGGCTTAGCGAAGAGTAGTAAAAAAAAAGTCTATGTTTGAAGATTTAGGCTCCATAAACGCCGCTTCAAATTCTCAGTTTACGGTTTTTAAACGACAATGAACACTAGAAGCATCCGGTCCAGCAATACATGCATAAGTCTTCTTCTTTCAAACACTTGTTGTTTGGTGCCTCAATCACTGCTTTAACCATTTCTTTAAGCGATATGAAATTCAAAGTCGTAAAGCCAATGCGTTTCCTTATCTCTTCAACCATAGTTGCGTATTCTTCACTGGCTAATTCTTCGCATTTGGTTGTTTGTATTTCCTGCCCTGTGCTTCCCAAACTCTTGTATGTGGCAAGGTCGCTGTCTTTGGTTGTGAGGTCAAAGATACAAGGATGCAGCTGAGGAGGAGAAGCTATTCGCCCATGGATTTCTTTGGGCTGGAATGGCCAGATTTTATCCCGCAGCAGGTTTTCAAGCTGTGTTCCCCGCCTGATAGAGTCGTCCACGAGAATTATGCGTTTTCCCTTTATTATCTGTGGGTTAGGAACCTGTTTGTACTTGGCTACTAGATCGCGTTTTCTCTGCAAAGGAGGAATATAACTTCTTCCCCAACCGGGTGTATACTTAACGAGCGGTCGCCTGAGTGGAGCAACCAAATCAAGAATCTTCTGGGTTTTAGTTACCAGTTCTTGTCCATTCATTGTACCTTGATTGAACTCGTTTAGATATTCTTGAATTTCTTCTTTAACTAACTCTATTTTCCTCTTAACATAACCCACTGAGTGAGGAAGACCAGAATCTGCAACGCCCACAACCAAATCCGCTTTAGTTTCGTCATTTTCAGCCAGGAAACCGCCACATCGTTCTCTAACTATCTCAGAGTTAACGCCGTAGAAATCTGAAGCTGGGAAACCCGAGTAAATAAGTAAGAAAGGACAAAACTTCCTTTTCGCTGGAGAATGCACACGCGTTTGTAATCCATTTTCTCCAATAGCAACAATTTCACGGTAGTCCAGAAACTTTTCTACTTGAAAACCAAGACTTGGAAAACCAGTGGTTTCAGAGGCAACAGCCCAACCATGCTCTTTTGAACCCACTACCAACGGGAAGGTGTCTCCAGCAGCATAGATAGCCCGTTCATCTTTAGATAGCAAAAGCAACGAAATTGATCCCTCAATCTTCGCATACATTTTCGCAATGCCTTCAGGTATGCTGTTCTCACGACATATCAGTTCGCCCACAATCTCTGTCTGGTTGGGAACGTTCTCTCCCGCCTTTTCCCGTGACCTCTTAAACGTCACGCCGCCTTTGACCAAATCAGAATACAGGACTTTTGAATTCTTGATCAGACCAACCGTACAGAGGGCAAAACTTCCGATTTTAGCCTCAAATTTGATGGGTTGCTCTTCTTTTACGTCACTTATTACACCAATCCCTAATTGACCATTAAACCTTGCATAATGCTTGCCGAATTTAGATTTGAACTGACTATTGCTGATGTCATGAGAGAAAATCTCGATATCACGGTCTAGAATAGCTAAGCCTGCAACTTCTGTACCCAAATGTGTATTGTAGTCTATTCCGAAAAATAATTCCTTGCTGCAAGAGTCTTTGGAAATTACTCCGAATAATCCGCCCAACAAAGCGCGTCATTCCTCCCTTGAAAAGTTGCTGCAAAGGAGCTATAAGCTTTTCAGAATAATCCAGAAATAACCAACCAAGACACCCCACGATTTCGCTTAATCTTAAAAGACAAAAACAAAAAAAGGAGAAACTGTTGGATAAAGCAAACCCGCCTTATAGCAGGACCATTAATTTACTCAAACTCAATCGTGGCAGGCGGTTTATCAGTTATATCATAAAGACATCTAACCGCGCTATCTATTTCTCCGGTTATCCTGTCGCGGATCCGAATCAGTATCTCATAGTCCACCAGACTAGCCTTAGCCGTTACAGCATCCTGAGAATCCACAATTCTAACGGTAACAATGTTACCATACACCCTTTTACCATCCTTGATCCCAGTTGCCTTATCATTGTGAAGCACAGCAAAAGCCTGAAAAACCCCAAGTTCTTTGGTCTCTTCCTCCACAATCTGCGTAGCTTTCCGCACGATAGCAATTTTTTCAAAAGTAACCTCACCCAGAACCCTCAGCGACAGAGCTGGACCTGGAAACGGCATTCGCTCTGAGATTTCTTTTGGCAGACCCAGTTCACGAGCCACCTTTCGAACGTCCGGCTTAAACAACTCTCTTAGTGGTTCAAGAATTTTGTACCCATAAGTCTCAGGGTTGATACCAATCTGTTCTAAAATATTATGCTGAGACTTGATTCCCTTCACCGTTTCCATGATGTCAGCCTTAATTGTTCCTTGAGCAATAAAACCAATCTTTTCTTCTTTAGAGACTTCACCGAATTTTCTGTAGAATTTCTCTCTGAAAGCCTTCCGTTTCTCTTCAGCATCTGTTTTTCCCTTGAAAACATCAAAAAACTCCCTCTTGGCGTCGACATACCTGGTTGTTATGCCTATGTTCTTGAGAGTCTTTGCAACAAATTCAGGTTCACCTTCTCTGCGAAGACCATCGTCAATAAACACTGCGACAGCATTTTTTCCAACTGCTTTATAAACCAAAACTGTGGCAACTGTGCTATCAACCCCACCTGAACAGGCAGAAATTACCCTATTGTCTCCAACAGTTTTCCTGATTTCTTTGATTGATTTTTCAATAAATTCTTTAGCATCAAACACTCAAAACTCCTCCAGAATCACAAATAACACCTGCGCCTTTTTAGCTTTGTCATTAGAAGGCTTTTACAATCATGCCCTTCTTTGAGCAAACAAAACAAGAACATTAACCAAAATTATTAAAACAGACGAAGAAAACGCGTGTTGCGGGCAGCACCTCAAATTTTGTGCGGTTCAGGCAAATCCAAACTATTCGACTTCTAAACCATTTACCTGTTTATGTTGGAACGCCACACGCTCATAATGGGCTTTCTCATCTATAGAAGATTTAGCGACAAAAACGAGTAGGTTCTCTAATGTTAAACAAAGCATTATTAGATTTTAGAAAATATATTGACTCCACGCCTCAGTGATTGTTTCATGCTTCCAAAATTCGCCAAAATTGGCTGGAAAGATCTTCTTGAGCAGTGTTTTCTCTTAAACGCCTTGATTTCAGCAAAGGTTATATTCGAACTCGACACCTCATCAAAAGTTATAATGTCAGGAAAAGAATAGTCGTCATTTTGAGGCTAAACTTTGAGTATTAAGCGCCGAATTGTTTCTAATCTGGGTTTTTTTCTCCAGGTAACAGGGTTGCTTCTAATCTTGCCTATAGCCATAGGCCTTCAGGCTGGGGAGCTTCAAGCAGTCAGCAGCATAATAGCCACCTCCTTTCTATGTTTTGGAGTAGGCTTTGCCTTCAATTCGTTTGCAGAACGCAAAGAACTAGACGAACACACCTCTCTTTGGCTGTTGCTTTTCACCTTCACAGTTCTTCCCTTAGTGCTTATGATTCCGTTTGTTTGGAACAATATTTTCAACAGTTCAAATTTGCTTGATCTCTTCACTAACGCCTACTTTGAAACAGTTAGCGGCTTTACAACAACTGGATTTTCTTTCGTAGCAAACCCAGCCTCTTTACCTTTATCTATACTGTTCTATCGGAGCATGGTTGAGTTCATAGGCGGAGTTGGCTTCATTTACATTCTCGTTGGATTTCTATTCCCAAAAGAAGGCCTTGATTGCTTTTGCGAAACCTTTGGAATCAACAAGCTAGGTAACAACCTCAAGAAAGTTCTCGCCGCCCTAATGCTGGTCTACACTTTCTTTGTGGTAATTTTCACAGTCATCTTCTATTTTACGTATTCCCAAAACTGGGTTATCGCATCAACTACTGCCATAGACATTTTGACAGGAGGCTATCAACCAAACATCACGGCTGGAATCGGACTATTTCAAATTAGTATTCTTGCACTCATTTTTTTAGGATCACTAAACTTTTGTTTCCACTACAACCTTTTTCGCCTCAAACGAGATGGACTCTTAACTCCTGAAATAAAGTTCTATCTTGAAGCTTTGCTTGTTTCAACGGCACTGATTTGCATTCTGGCTTGGATAAACCCATTTGACGCTCTGTTTCATGTGGTAAGTATGGCTTCGTCCACTGGCATCGACTACATTGGCATAGCAAACACCCCTATTCCAGCGAAGATTCTTTTTGTTCTAATAGGAATAGTTGGAGGCTGCACGTTTAGTATGGCAGGCGGATTAAGAATAGAGCGCATCCGACAACTCTGGATTGCTTTTTGCGTATTCTTGAAAAATCGGATGGAACCGCTAAGAGTAAGGGCACCACGATGCATAGAAAAGAACAAAAGCTCTCTCCTTAAACGAGGATGCACCTTCAACGCACTGCCAAAAAATAACGATAAACCAACTCAAAAGGAGCTTAGGTCAATTCTGTTTTTCGTACTCGGTTTCTTTGTAATGTTGCTTGTTTTCAGCTTGGCTTTCTCAACAATGGGCATTTCCTTGGGCGACTCAATATTTGAAGTTGCTTCAGCGATGACGACAAACGGCATCAGTATGGGAGTTACAACGGTTACTCTTCCGCTGGCTAACAAGTGGCTGCTGATACTTGCAATGATAATAGGCCGAATTGAGATTGTGAGCATATTTAGGGCTATAAGAGGCTTAAAACGGTAATATGGTTGGCGTGAACGGAAGTCACCTTGAAAAACATGAGAATCACTTTTTTGCGATACGCTCAAAAAACAAGAGTCGCTCTTCCGCTGTCGCTTTTAAATCATCCAAGTAAGCTGACGCCAAGTCGCTTGGAAACTCACAGACACGTTTGAGAAGCTTCCGCTCATCTTCCAACAATCAAATATCACCTCCAAACCTTGAAGTCCCTGTATTTGCGCTTCATACCCACAAACCCATAATCTAAAATCAAACGTTAAAAGCTGATTTTACATTAAGTTTAATTGCTGACTCTATCACTTTGAAGAAAAAAAGAGGTTTTACGGGTGAGGTCTAGCGCGCTAAACTTTAATTCCACTTACCGTTGGTTTGTTTAAACTACATCTGAACCACAGGACAATTCTCACACCAATGGCGCTATTTCACTTACGATATTGGCTATAATAATCAGGCATTTTTCTAAACTTATTTAGAATAACCTTTCAGTTTACATATTGTTGTTTAAAATAACTCTGGGAAAATAGCGGATAATTATGGATTTTTTGTTGACTTTTCTTCCCAAACTAACGTCAATTTAATCAGCAAACAATCAAGCCAAAACTAAAAAAGGTAGATTAAAAATAAATTTCTAACTGACGTTCAACAATAAGGTTTGCTGGCATTTTATCTATCCTGCTGAGTTTTCGTGTAGGTTTGTTGTACAGTTTAAACTATGCACAATACGAGGTTAAAATTTGGTTTTCTGAACAAAATTTTACGTATTGACCTGTTCTAGTGTTCGACAAGTGGGGTTTTAGGTATGTTTTATTTATGTCTGAGGGTTTATAGGGTGGTTTTATAATATTTAATTCTCAAGATATGTACGAGTAAGTACATATTGTATACAGGTATAACAGAAAAACTGTTCAACAAAAAAACAGATGAGGAGAAAGGATAGCTTCTCACAAAGAAGAGGATAACTATGCAACAGGAAGATAGAAAAAAACAAAACATACTTCAGAACACTCGATAAAGAGGGTTCTCGCCAATTCTGGATATTCGGAGACTATAACTGAAAAAATTTTGACGTTGTACAATCCACCCGAACTAGTCAATAGTAAATTCAAAAAGCAATAACCGACCCTTTATTTGCTTGGCACTTTAGCTTTCATCAGAAACATAAGTCCTAAAAACTTCTTTCTGGTTGTCTTAAATAACCTATCGAGCGTCTTTCTTCGCTTTTAGTTCTTCCTGTATCCTTCGTTTATCTTTGACCAATTCTTTCTTGGGAGTTTTGTCAATTACTATTGCATCTTAATCCAGAAACTCTAATGGTTTTTTTCAATTTTACATAATAAACATAATTAAGAACTATCATAGGATTTCCTGTGACAATTATACCAAAATGCCTTGCTTGGTAATGACTCAGCTTTACCAAGGCAGCCTCAAGCTCCTTTGCACTACGAAACGCCCTACCCTTAGGATACATCAAAACAGCTTCCCTTGCAAGAACCGCAGGAATAACCAATTCATCATCCGACTCAGAAATCGCCCTCGAAGCATCCACTTCACCGTTAATAATCCCAATAGTTGACAAACCAATAATCTCCGCAAAGAAAGGTATCCGCAATTTTCCTTAAGAGGTTTATTGCCTAAATACTCCAATCAGCAGTTACGCAATCAAATTCTTGACTAATCACTACAATCTGGCTTCTAAACGACTTAGTCAACCCAGTTAAACAGCGACTAAACCCCGTTTGCAGTTTGTTTACCCAAAAATGAAGAAATAGTTCCCGTTGCCAGGTAAAGAATGACTTTTTGTTTATCCAAAAAAGGTGGTGTGTAGCAACATAAAATCTAAAACACCCACCGCAAATGACGGAACCCAAAAAATCGTTGTTAATTGCGCTATCCTTCTGCTCTTACCTGCAAACGATGTAGACCCAGGACGCCAAAGCACAACAAGCCAAGCCCCAAAGATTAATGCTGGAATCGAAAAAACGGCATGCAAAACGTTCATAATTATACGCGTAGGTGTACTGGAAAATACCTCGGTGGAACTGCTAAAGGGATTCATAAACAGTACAGCAGTAAAACCAACTACCCATGCACACGTCACTATTAGCATAGTAATCTCATGCACAAAATAGTTGCCCCTCATTCTAAACCACATGCTAACTAAAACCAAAGCTGTCCAAAAAGTCTGCATAACAAGATTAATCTCTGCAAAACTCAAACCAACCCTATGAAAGGGGAACAAAAATATGGCTGCAATCCCCAGCAAAACCACCGTAACGATTGTCAATATCGCGATTTTTCCTTGTGAAAGATAATGCAAAGCCAACCTTCTTATCTCCCCTTTCTTTGTCCAACAACAATTACTAAAGACAATATCAACGCTGCTATCCCTATAGTTGCTATATATAGTGCATAGAACATTGATTTATCTAATCCCAGAATCTGGGGACTCCACATGTTTGTAGCAATTGCTTGTATAGAAACAGTCAGGTCCTCAATATACCAGCCAGCCTTATTTGTCACGTTTTTATAAACTTCCAAAGATCCAACAAACACGCCAGTAGCTTTATCCCATTCCTTGTGCCTTAGCGAGTCGTTTCCATATGTTACAGTTCTGCTTGCGCCTAACACTGTTTTTTGCTCTTGACTTTGAATAGTTACGTTAACGGGTTTTGAGTTATGGATTGAGGAATCATAAAATGTGTCTCCTGGACCAAGATTTGAAGGAATAATTATCCACCCTCCAACATTCCCTTCAGTAAAGTTAAACTTCCAAATGGCACTACCTATTGTCCCGTTAGCGTACCTAGCAGTAAGATTCACTGAGAACGCTGCACCCTGAATCTGTAAAATCTGCATTCTCATCCACCTAACGTCATGTGTTGGAGGCGGAGCACCAGTACCAGTTACGCTAATGGTGTATTCTATCCAATCGCCTTTTTCAACACCTACCGAAGGCTCGCTATAAGCAAGCGTAGGTGAGGCAATAATTGAAACAGAAAAGATCATGCCTATCAGAAGTAAAGCTTTGAAAGCCTTCATTTCTTATCGATATAGCTGTAACGCTGTCGCCTTAAGAGTTTTTTCGTCAAGCTTTCTTGACTAAGTTGCGTTTGTGTTTGTTGTGTGCGCTTCCCCAAGAAGAAGAGTTTCTTATAGAACATTGGATTTTATTTAGCGACCGATAAAGCAGACTACTTATGGAGATTGCAAAAGCTGGGAAAACTGGGAGAATATACCATGAAAGTTTTGTTTGAGCAAAAGTGAAAACAAGAAAGACTATCGCCATCCATAAAATGAGTAGAATGTCTGATTTTGCTTTCTTAACAACAGCTTTGAAGGCGCAAAGTCCCACCGCAAAAGGCAGCAATATTACCCATAATTTTTCGTTAATAGCTAAGTAGCTAAAGTAGAAGAGGTATCCTCCTTGGTGACCCTCCAGAGGGCTAAATGTCCGATTAAAGCCGCTATATATAATATACAACTGCCAAAACTCCGAAGAAAAAGAAGCTGCCATATAAATTAACCAAGGAAAAATAATCAGAAGCCCAACTCCCCAAAAAAGAGCAAAACGTTTAGTGAAAACAAACCTGATGCTTCTATTTGTTACAGTTAGATACGCAATGACAATTAGAGGAATCAGCAAAGCTCCAACCTGCTTTGTCATTAGGGCTAAACCAAAAAATAAACCGCTTAAGGCCAAGTATCGATTGGACTTTTGGTGGTTCTCGCTTAAAACTAAAAAGTAAAGACTTGCTATGATAAAGAAAACCAAAGGCATATCAGTCATTGCCCGTCTCGCAAACACATAAAAAGTTGTGAAAGTGCCTAAAACAAACGCTGAAAACAAACCAACATAGCCATTATACAGTTTCTTCCCCAGATAAAAAATAAGAACTAACGATAAACTGCCAAATATGGCGCTTACAAGTCTTGAACTAAAGTTGCTAACACCTAAGACTTGGTAGGCAAGCGACATAAGCCACATATTAAGCGGAGGCTTGCCAATCCAAAGCGCAACGTCGCCAAAAGCCCACGGATTAAGGTAGTCTCCACTTTTAACCATATGATAAGCCCACTGCGAATAAATTTGTTCATCAGCAGCCCAAAGCAACCCATTGCCGAGATTTATGAAGAATATCGTTGAGAAAGCCAGAATCGCCAAAATACAGAGGGCATCAAAGTGTGCTGAAAACCAAGTTATCTTTCGACTAGAAATATTTATGGCTGGAGAGTTTTGTTTGGTTTGCCTGTTTGAATAAGCAAAGCGAAGGATTGTATACAGAATCGCTACAGCCACAACACATGCAACCAAATCGAAGGCAACAGTAGTCCAAACTAAAGAATTGCTTGTTTGTAAGGCCATTTCTTCTGAGGATGAATTAGTTAGAGCGAAGGCGTAAACATTATGGTCATTTGAACCAAAGTAAAGAGTACCATTAACTATGGATGGAGAAGAATCGACGGAACTCTCAGTTGCATAACTCCATTTTACTGCTCCGTTGAAAGCATCAAAACAGTAAAAATTGTAGTCTTCAGAACCAACGTATACATTGCCGTCAGCAACTGCAGGCGAAGACCAAACCCAGTATCCTGTTTGGGTTCTCCATATTTTTTCTCCGCTGGTAGCGTTGAGGCAGTAAACTCCGTTGTCTTGTGATCCTACATAAACGTAGCCGTATGCAACAACTGGAGAAGATGCCACCGTATCGTCTGTTTGATACTGCCAAATTTTTGCGCCTGTGGAAGCATTCAAACAGCAAATGAAGCCGTCGTAAGAACCAATGTAGACACATCCCTTGTATATAGTTGGAGAGGAGAAGGTGCTTCCTGTATGAGTGCGCCATAATTCGTTGCCAGAAGAGGCGTTGAAAGCGAAAACGTGATAGTTGTCCGTGGCAACGTATACAATTCCTTCTGAAACTGCAGGTGAAGACCTAACTTTATCTGGTGTTGGATGTCTCCAAATGAGAGCGCCGTCTGAAGCGTTAAAGCAAAATAGTTCCAGATTTCCTGAACCCACAAAGACTCTGCCTTCGACAACTGTTGGTGAAGACTGTGCAAATCCCCCAACCATCGATATCCAAAAGGGCTTTCCCGTTATGATATTTATGCAGTAAACCCAGCCATCCTGCGAGCTTATGTATACAAGTTGATTAACAATGGCAGGCGAGGAATCAACAATGTTTCCTGTTGGAAATTTCCATACTAAATGTCCATTTGAAACATTCAGACAATAAATGTAGCAATCTTTGGAGCCTACGAGAAGAAATCCGTTTGCTACTGCGGGAGAAGAAACCACGCCTCCACCCGTTGTGAAATTCCATAAGAGCTTGAAATAATTCAATGAATCGTTACTGGAAGTGTAACCACTGTGGTTTGGGTCATGGCGGAACATAAGCCAATCGTCAGTGGAGGATTGAGCTTTTAAGGGTTCAACGAATGTGAGGCATAATGATGCCGAGCAGACGAGAACAAGAATATAGGCTAAAGTTTTGCCCACACACTTCATGTTTACTTATTGTGAAGGGGTTTGTAATAAAAGACTTCTCGTACAAGACTCTTGACTAAAACGGGTCAAACTTCCCTTACTAAGTTACATTCTTGTGTTTTTTGTGGTAAACCAACAAACCAGCAACCACCAATAAGATTCGCACACTCATGCGTTTGGGCTCTGCTCCTTTTTTAAAGAAACGTTTAAGTTGGTTGTAAACAGTATTGTTTACAGTGGTTTATTTGGCTCAAGTGCAATTACGTCTTCCACAAAAAACAATCGAAGAAATAGACAATTGGATAGCGGAAGGACGATTCAAAAATCGAAGCGACGCCATAAAATCAATCATCTCACACTACCAAGAACGCGAAAAAACATGCGTTTTCTTCAATATGCTCATGAAGAGAAGTGAAGAAGCAAAACAACACCCAGAATCCCTAATTCCAATTGAGGAACTATAGTGAGCTATAGAGTATTCCTGCACCCTAAGGCAGCAAAAGAACTTCAAAAAGCAGAAAAACACATCCGCACTAGAATACTCAAAAGTGCAAAACAACTGTGTGAAAACCCCGATAAAGTCGGAAAAGCTCTAAAGCAATCAGATTTTTGGAGCCTAAGAGTAGGCGACTATCGAGTCATCTATGCGATAGATCAAAATAAAAATCAAGTAGTCATTCTTTTTGTTGGCCATAGAAGCAAAGTGTATGATGATTTATCGAAAGTGTTTTAACAAAAAAATAATATCTGGAAACAAAACTTCATTTGTGTTTTTTGTGGCAAACCAACAAACCAAAACCAATTACAGCTACAGTAGAAATAGCCACTACTGTTAGAATTGGAAAAGACTCCTGAGTGGGTATTAGCGTTTGTGAAGGTGATGAAGACTGTGGCTGATCGACAATTGGCGTTTACGCTTCATTTTCTGCATATCCTTCCCCAGATAACATAATATTGCCACCTACTCCTCCTATTGCATATACCGTGTTGTTTACAACTGCTACTTTCAATCCATAGCGGGCAGTTAACATAGGAACACCAACATTCCAAGTATTATAGTCAGGGTTGTAAACTTGAACCAAATTAGTTCTGTTGCCGCCTGCAAGTGCACCAAGTTGTCCACCTATAAGGTAAATTCTTTCGGAACCAAGTGGATCCGAAATAGTGCATGCAGCTGAATTTAACACGGTTGTTTGCATCGGAGTTCCGATAGTCCACGAGTCAGTTGTGGAATCGTAAATTTGGGTTACATTCAAATTCTTCGGATCTTTGAACTCATCTTGCCCGCCCAGCACATAGATCTTGTTACCTACTACTGTCGAAGAAGGGGCAGCAACAGGATAAGGCATAGGTTTTTTTTGTTTCCCATTTCTCGCTAGTTGGGTCATAGACTTGATTTGTTGAAACGGTTGAATATGGTCCACCTGTTCTGCCGCCAATTAAATAGATTTTATCATTGATGACATTTGCTTCTAAATGTGCCCGTGGGGTTGGCATTGGCTTTTTTATTTCGCAAGTATTAGTTGCGGGGTCATAGACTTCGATTGCTCCAGCAACTGAAGAACTGAAGGGAGGACCTCCACCCACTAAACCGCCTATACAATAAATTTTGTTTTGATAGACTGCTATGGCAAAACTAAATCTTGGAGAAGGGATGGCGGCTTTTTTTGTCCAAGTATCAGTAATTGGATCGTATTCTTCAGTGACGTTAAGATCGCTAAAGCCGCCGACAGCGTAGATTTTTCCATTTGCCTCAGCGGTCCCCAAAAGTGTTCTTGCGGTTGGCATAGGTGCTTTGGATACCCAAGTGTTATCACCCGCATTAGCTCCAGAGAAAAAATCAGGGATAAGCAATGTTGGTGTAAGACAAGATAGAATGACCATTAGTGCTAAACTCTTTCTCACAGATACCCACTGCAATCTGTATTATTTCACTTAAAGAGCTTTTTCTTCAGACTCTCATGCGTGTTTTTTTAGTTGTGCCCTGGTACGCCACACGTTTTTTTGCATGGGTAGACAAAGCACTATGGAATTGAAAACTACGATGGTGATCCTTTGATTTGCACGGTTAAAGGCCTTGGGATTATACTCTGTGCTGAGGCGGAGCATCAAATTATTTCAGATAGGTATCAAGATTTGTTTCTCCCACTGTAAGCTCAGGAAACGTCGCAATCAACTGCTTTGCTAATTCAACTAGTAACTTTTTAACGCCCTCTGTTTTCTCAATAGCAATTTTTGGATAAAGCCTAACAACAACTCCATCTTCTCTTCCAGATATCAACGCTAGAAAAACGGTCTTCTTGCCAGCATCAATAACCAATTAATCGATAAGTATCGCATTTTTTTCGCGCTCAAGATAAACATCCATTGTTTTTAGAATACCGTTTTGATTTCTAATCATCAACGGTTTTAATTCTTTGAAAATATTCTCGATTGCAGCTTTCCCATTTAAAACAACATGAGGCAAAACGACTCCTCCATTATTCAAATGATTATGAAGTAATATTAGATTTTCCAATCTCCAAAAATCTTAGCCTATCCGTGGCCACACGAGAAGCTACTTTGAATCCCAGACTGAAGACTACTAAACCTATTATACCAACGATAAAAAAACTTATGAAACAGACAAACATCTCCTCTTTTGAAGTATCCACTGAATATAACGAGGGCGCTAATTGAGAGAATTTCCCAAACCTATTATTGTAGTCTCCAAATGCATCACTTTTGAACCCGTTAGATGGAACGGACAAATAATTGCCAGCGAATTCGTAAAAAAGCTCAAGCCCTATGTAAATTTTGTTCCTGTTTGTCCAGAAGTTGAAATAGGACTTGGTGTACCCCGCGACCCAGTCAGAATTGTATTAGTAAACGGAACAAAAAAGCTCCTGCAACC
This sequence comes from Candidatus Bathyarchaeota archaeon, assembly GCA_963804785.1. GTDB lineage: Archaea > Thermoproteota > Bathyarchaeia > Bathyarchaeales > Bathycorpusculaceae > Bathycorpusculum. The sequence goes on along the minus strand of CAWDRR010000004.1, from coordinate 182,232 downwards.
ATCAACCGGTTTCGACTTCACAGATAAAATGACAAAATTCTCTGAATCTTTTTTAAATTCTTTAGAAGGGGTTGACAGTTTCATACTCAAGAGCGGCTCTTCAAGTAGTGGTTTTAAAAATGTTAAAGTTTATCCAAGCATCGAAAAAGTATCGTCAATAGAGAAAGCCCCCGGCTTCTTTGGAGGTGCAGTCCTCCAGAAATTTCCAAATCTAGCAATTGAAGATGAACGCCGCCTGCTTAATCCAAGGATAAGGGATCACTTTCTCACAAAACTATTTACTATAGCTAGTTTTAGAGAAGTAAAAAAATCCGGGAAAGTCAAAGATCTAGTGAAATTTCAAGCTGATAACAAGTACTTATTTACGGCTTACAATCAGACGGCACTCAGGGTCTTGGGAAATTTGGCGGCAAACCAAGAGCACAACTCCTTTAATGAAACAATGAAGAACTATGAAACACACTTGTACTATGCCTTGGCACGTACTCCAAGTGCCGGTTCAAACATAAACGTCATGTCAAAGATAATGGGTTATTTCTCTCATCAACTTTCAAAGGATGAGAAAGTTTTCTTCTTGTCGTCTATCGACAAGTACAGGGCAGGTAGATTGCCTCTGAGTGCTTGCTTGAGTATTTTGAAGGCTTGGATAGTGAGGTTCAAGCAAGAATACTTAGCGAGCCAGACTTTGCTGGAACCTTACCCAGAACAGCTTACAGAACTTGAAACTGTCTTCTCAGAGGTTGACGGAAAGAACTACTGGAAATAAGAAACCGCAAATACGCCTCGTGATAGAGAAAAACCTAGAAAACTAAAGGGCAGAGTTATTATTCAAAAAATTGTGCACCCGCCAATCTGTGATTGATAATTCAATTGCTTTGATGGCGCTTTTTTCTTTATCTTTGATCTCCAGCATTATATCAAAATCGAAGGGTTCAGTTTGTTTCAATAACAACTCAAAATCTTTCAGATTAATTGCCTCTGAATGCTGTCTTGGCAATCCATTAGGCTCTTGAGAGCTGTAGTCAACCATTGGGATTCCATCGTTTTTTTCAGTCCAGGTCTTTGTGGAAAGCTTGAAAGATTCTTCTATTGTCTGGTTTCCTGAATTGTTGAGTTTATGATGAAAGACATCAAATAGAATTGGAATTTGAATTTGCGCATTTATCTCAAGGCAGTTCTGCAAATCGAACAATTTATCATCATTCTCAATTACCAAGCGCCGAATTATTGAATCATCAAGCTCATTGAATCTGGTTATAAATCTCTCAATGCTCTTCTTTTTATCTCCGTAAGCACCGCCAACGTGGATTTGAATCTTTGCCGAGGTATCCAGTTTCATTAAGTCAAGTATTTGGGCATGATATTTGAGTTCATTTTTGCTTCTTTCAAAAATTTCATCCTTGATTGAGTTAATTAAGGTGAACTGGTCTGGATGCATTGAAATTCGAATTCTATTTTTATTGATGAACCTGCCGATTTCTTCAAAATCTTCTTGAAAATACTTTTGCCAGTTGAACATGTTTATTGGATGAGAGGCAAAGGGAACTAAGTCTGAAGAAATTCTAAAAAAGAATAGCTTATGCTCAAGATTGAACTGCAAAATTCTTCGCAAACATTCCAAGTTATTCTTTACTGTTTGCTTAACACGGCTTTCAGTATAGGATTTTAACCTAAAAGTGCTACTTGCGGTACAGTCAATCGTTCTATTGATGCAAGGATAACCTATTCTCATTAATCATCCACATAATCTACTAGTGGATTATCTTGTTTAAAGCTCGCTATTCTCGCCGTGATTGTGAATAATTAGCTGGGTAATGACTAAGCTAAAAAAGTAGAAAGGACATACTTAGTTGGTGGTGCCAGAAGTGACAAAAGTAGAGATGCCCAAAATGAAAGAAACCGAGATTGAACAATTAATTAGAGAGCAATTGCTTTGTAGAATTGCTTTCAAAGGTGACCTGCAGCCGTACATCGCTCCTTTTCAGTACGCTTATGTCAAGGGCATTCTTTACTTTCATTTCACAGATTACGGGAAGAAGATGAATTTTTTCAAGCAAGAAACCCCAGTTTGCGTGGAAATTGAAAGATATACTCCAAATCTTAGTGAATATGGGTTTGTAGTGCTTACTGGAAAACTTAGATTAGTGGAGGATCAAGAAGAAAGAAAAACTGCTATAGAAAAGATGGCTGAAGGGGGGAAACAGAAACTTTCAGCAAACTTTCTGGTAGCTCATGGCTTTGCCCAGGGCTCCGATTGGACCGATTTTACTTCAGACAAACCGATTCTAATCATAAAGCTTGATGAGGTAACTGAAAAGATAGGGCTTAAGTCACCTTAACTTGCATCAAAACTCTTGCGAACAGAGGAAGCAAGAGATGTGGACTGAGCATTTGACGATTTCTCCTCAAAAAGTGTTAGATAAGCATAAGAAATATTAGAGTATATAGAAAGCAGTAGATATGGAGAAAACAAAAATGACCAAAGGAAAATTAGAGGAAACAATTGTCGATCCCTATTTGCCCAATAAAATTGTTCCTCCTGAGTATATTCGGGACGTTTTGCATGAAGCAAATAACGATTTTCCATCAATCGAGTTTGAGTATGAACTCCCTCACAAATGGAAAGATGAAGAGTACAAGAATCGATATGAGGAATTGGAGCGCCAGATGATGGAAGTTTTAAACTGGCGATCTCGCTGGTTCGGAAAGCTAAATGCAAACAAATGAGTCAAACACGACTTTATCTAAACTCCGACTAATAAGCTCAAAGAAATCAGTTCACGTTGAGTGTTTGCCGTGGGCTGAAGCCTGTTTTTTTCAAAGACATATCGATGAATTCGATCTTCTCAGGTTCAACTTTTATTAGTTCTACCCCGGTCTGGGGAAATGTCTTAAGACCAAGTTCGTTAGCGGTTTTTTCCCATTGATATGCTGCCAAGCCTTCTTTAAATTCGGTCGAGTTCTCTCTGGAAATTATCTTTGCTTTTCCAGTGATTTGTGCTCCCTTGGCGCTGTCCCAACCTACGTATGGGAGGAAAATGCCGATGCTGACGTTGGGATTCTTCTTCATGTTTTCCAGTTTTGTGCCTGGTTCACCCACGAAGTACAAAGTGATTCCTTTGGAGTGATACTCAATCGGAGTAGCCCTAGGAAACCCATCGCCACATGTTGCAAGAACGCACATATTCTGTACCTTAAGAAACTCAATAATGCGTTCCTCCAAAACTTTGGCTGGCATGTGTTTGTCAAAAAATGTTTGATCTCTTGATTCAGAACTCATAACTAAACGCCTCAAGTTTTCTTATTTAGCAATTTTTATTATTTAGGAATATCGATTCCGAATGGACTCGCAGGATTATTCACACTGCTAACCTATCTACAAAAAGTAAATAGCCTTTAAATCAAGATATTGCTTCGTCTGTGGCAAAAAGAAGGCTTTTAGCCTTAGAAAGCAACTTAATGAATAGGAGAAGGTGTAATTGCGCAAACTCTACAAGATACTGATAATTGTTCTGCTTGTTGTCTTAGTGGTTTTCGCAGGGTTTATAGTATGGGCTGAAACTCCCCCATCGCCAATGCAACAAGCCATCAACGCATTAAAATCCGATTCAAACGTAACAGTGATAAGCGGTCAATGGTTGACTTTTAAACCCACAAATGCCAATTACACCATCGGCTTGATTATTTATCCTGGCGGAAGGGTAGATTACCGCTCATATGCACCGCTTGCTCATGCAATAGCTAATGAAGGATACTTGACAGTTATCGTGCCTATGCCTCTTAATCTAGCAGTCTTCGGAGCTAATGCAGCTAACGATGTAATCACATCTCACCCGGAGATTACCTCTTGGGCCATTGGCGGGCACTCTCTGGGTGGAACCATGGCTGCACAGTTTGCCTACCAGAACCCATCAAAAATAGAAGGTCTTGTTTTGTGGGCGGCATATCCAGCATCCGGAAACAATATGTCAAGTTACAAGTTACAAGTCACTACTATTCAGGGCAGCAACGATGGATTGGTAAGTACTTCCCAAATACAGAGCTCTCTGGAAATGCTTCCGCTAACAACAGTGTACGTTGAAATACAGGGAGGAAACCATGCCCAATTCGGATATTACGGCGATCAATCAGGAGACAATCCAGCGACAATAACAAGAGAACTCCAGCAAAACCAAACGTTAAACGCGACAGTCGAACTATTGCAAGAACTGAAGTAGATTCAAGGGCTGAAATTCATCTATACAGACTTTGTTCCTCGCTTAGTTTTAAAGGCTAAAGTTCTACTTCTATAGCTACTTAATTTCTGCGAATAAACCAAGGAGTAAACGGTCCATTATACCTCATCGCAAACACTTGACCAACAGTCTCAATTCCTGCTTTCTTGAGCTCTTGGAGCAGTTCTTTAGATTTCTTCTTAAATATTGAATAGACCAGCGACCTGAAAACTTTAGCCGCAAAAAGTGTCAGTGTGAGTCCACAAATTAACGAATCCTTAACTAGTGCTATAGCCTATATATAGTAAGAGATGAATTTTTATGGCAGATATAATTGATACCGCAGTAGCGGCAGGCACATTCAAAACACTTGTAGCGGCTGTAACAGCAGCAAAATTAGTTGCCACATTAAAAGGCAAAGGACCATTTACGGTTTTTGCACCAACTGACGAAGCATTCGCAAAACTTCCTAAAGGCACAGTTGAAGGCCTTCTAAAAGACATACCAAAGTTGACGGCAGTTCTAACATACCACGTCGTCGCTGGAAACGTTCCGGCAAGCGATGTAGTACAACATCCAAAAATAACAACGCTACAAGGTCAAGATCTAAAAGTCGACGCCGCAAAATGGCATATGCACAAGAACGTGAAGATAAACGACGCCCAAATAGTTAAAGCAGACATTGCAACAGACAACGGCGTAATTCACGTAATCGACAAAGTTCTATTACCCAAGTAGAGTAAGGTAGAAATACCTTATTTTTTTTAATTATTTAGTTTAATGGTGGCTTCTAGGCGTGGAAGACATAGTAATAGTTGATAACCTGCATAAAACTTACGCAAAAAACGTAATGGCTGTAGACGGCATATCATTTACAGTTAAGAAAGGAGAGATTTTCGGCTTCTTAGGCCCAAATGGGGCTGGCAAAAGCAGGTCAGGAATATCCTTGTTTGTAGCTCTAAACACAAAGAATGCAGAAACAACACTCTCAGTTGGCCTGCTAACAACGTTTCCACTACTCTTCCTTTCTGCATCAGTAATGCCAATCGGCCTACTACCAAGTTGGGTACAGCAAGTCGCGAACGTTAACCCCTTCACTTACATAGCTGAGGCATTTCAATCACTAATCATAAACGGTTTAGTCTGGCAAAAAATAGAATATGCACTAATAGCAATATTCATCGTTGGCGTGCTAAGCTTAGGCGCAAGCATCCTATTGTTCAGACGAAAAGTAGCATAGCTAAAAACGAAGAGTCTACAAATTTCGCTGCGTCTTAATTGATAAAAAAAAAGAAAAAGGGGTTTAGAGCTTTTCTGGGGCGCAGAGGTTTTCTGCTTTGGCAGCTGTACGCATACAGCCTTTGCAGATGTACTTTGCGTCTTTCACAAGTGGCTTTATCTTCTCTATAGGTACTTTGTCCTCTACCATTTTGCAGAGGTGTTTTTCATGACCTGGATGAGGTTGAGCTTTCGACAAAATATAACACCTAAACTACTGTTACAATAATATTAAATATACTATTGTTGTTGTACTCTCACAGCCACAACTTGTTTATCCTAAAAATCAAATTCAGTTGCAGTGCATCCACTCTTCCCAGAAATCGTTTTTCATTTTTTTCTGTGGTGAGGCTTCTAAATAGTTGACTGATTAGCATATTAGCTATAAGTTTGTTGCTGTCGGGTAGCAGTCACATAAGTTTAAGTCTTCAAATTAGAATTCTTGAAGTAACGAGTTAGTTTTATTCTACTCAATAAAATGTCGATTTTGGAGGTGAAAAATAAATGAAAGATATTGTTGATATTGCTGTTGCAGCTGGTGGCTTTAAAACATTTATTGCAGCCATTCAAGCTGCCGGATTAGCTGAAACACTAAAAGGCCCAGGGCCCTTTACAATTTTTGCTCCAGATGATCGAGCGTTTGGATTACTTCCCGAGGGCACAGTCGATGGATTACTGAAGAATATTCCAAAGCTCAAGGCAATCCTAATGTACCACGTTATTCCAGGAAAACTAACAGTAGACGAAATAGGCCAGTTGAAGACAGCCAAAACTGTTCAAGGACAAGAAATTAAAATTGATGGAAGCAAATGGCATCTTCACATGAACCCCGTAATTAATAATGACGCACATATCGTAAATACCGACGTTGTAACGGACAATGGCATGGTTCAAGTTGTTGACAGAGTTCTTATGCCAAATATGGATCTTACGTGTCCAGTTTGTGGAATGGGATTCATGACAATGGAAGCATTGAATGTTCATACCAAGATGGGACACTTAGTCGAGAAAACTCCAGAACCAACACCAGTAGTTGTGTCAACCGAAGTAACGCCGATAGTTGAGAAAATGCCAGAACCTACTGACATTGAAGCTAAACCAGAACCAATGCCCGAAGCAACCAAAGAAGCTACAGGAGTTTTCGAGATCATGTGCGATGCTGCAGGAAAGTTCCGCTTCAACCTAAAAGCCACTAACGGACAGATAATTGCCGTAAGCCAATCCTATGGAACAAGAGAATCAGCCCTAAAAGGCATAGTATCCATAAAGAAGAATGCACCAATCGCTAAAACAGCCAATTACTCATCAACAGAAAATAAAGCACCTGAGACAACAGATGGCGCTGGAATCGTTGAAAACCCAGTCTTTGAAATAATATGCGATGCTGCCAATAAGATTCGTTTCCATCTAAAAGCTGCTAACGGACAGATAATTGCCGTAAGCCAATCCTACGGAAGTATAGCCTCAGCTGAAAAAGGAATAGCATCAATTAAGAATAATGCACCAATGGCCAGAGTCGTTGATCATACAATGGCGGCGACTTAAACCCAACCTTTTCTTTTTTTAAAGCCATTCAATTAAATTAATTAATCTAAAAGTCAATAATATTCAAGAGAAAGGAGGAATAATTTTAAATTATAAAGAAAGACAGGAAATAATTGCTAAATCGCCCATATCTCATGGATACCTAAAGAAGTTCAACATAGGCGCAGGAACCCTTCAACTGATTAACGGGATCGTAATTTTAGCATTGACTTTTCTTTTAACTTGGCCTAAAGGAACAGACATCTACACCTTTTACCTAACATTTGCCCATGTAAGTCCAACAACGCCCGCGTTTTTCGCAGCACCAAACCCCCAAGTACTCTTCACCGTAACTCATCTGGGGCTGCTACTTGCCGCTTTCCCACTGATCTCAGGAGTTGCCCATTTCATTATTGCTTTTCCAAAAAACAAAGCCTACAACGAAAACCTCAAAAAAGGCATGAACCCCTACCGATGGTACGAATATGCTTTCTCAAGCTCAATAATGATCTGGATAATTGCAACTTTCGTTGGGATCTGGGACTTCTGGTCGCTAGCAATGATATTTGTTTTGAACGCTATGATGATAATGTTTGGATATCTCATGGAGTTGTTAAATCAGAAAACAGAGAAAACAAACTGGTCATCGTTTATTTTAGGATGCATATCCGGCGGTTTTCCATGGGTTGTTCTGTTTGCCTACTTCGGAGGCGCTGTAGCTTCAAGTGGAGGCAATGTTCCAAACTTCGTTTATGTGATTTTCGTTGTATATCTGGCGTTGTTCATGAGCTTTGCAGTCAACCAAGTTCTGCAATACAAAGGCATAGGAAAATGGAGAGACTATCTTTATGGCGAAAGAACCTACATTGTGCTTAGTTTCGTAGCGAAAACGCTTCTAGTTTGGTTAGTGTTTGTAGGTCTATTCAGACCCTTCTAACCCACTTTTCTTTTTTATACAATCACAATTACCAACTTGGGAAAATTCACTGACAAATGATTATCTATGCCATTTTAGCAAGCCTCTATATCTTGCAGAACAACGCCAACATCTTTTCTGGTCAACTGAAATTTTTCGCTACTAAGAAGTCTTCGAACAAGCCTTCAACTTCTTCCTGCAATCACAACAAAAATATTTGATGATTAGATTCTAGATGAAAGATTACTTTCCATCTATCAAACTCAAATTCTGTATTTTGCATTATTATGGAATTTCCTTCCTGAGTTTTTTGAGCATTGAACGAAATAGGGATTATTTTAGATTCAAAGCTTTAGAAATGCGTTCTATATTCTTACTTCGTTCATCCAGGATTTAGTGGAGAATTCTTTTTTCGTCATGAGTCTTTTGCTGGTTCTCAAGATTCTGGCTTGCATGCTTCATTGCCAAGTCACGGATGAAAAGTAAAACAGTTGTCTCCCCTTCCAACTCAGCCAGTTTATCATCAATATCTCTAAACAGACTAGAAAACGGTTCTATCTTGCTCTCGTCATTAGACTTAGCTGAGCAGAGAATTCAAATCTTCAAAATTGCAGTCATCAGACATATAAGAATAAAATCTGAAAACGCTTTACAAAAAAGTTAAACTAACTAATTTGCTGAACAATTCTTCGTTTTTGCTTGATGTGACAAACATTGTTTGAACAAACTAGATTTTTTCCACGCAATATTCCTTTCTTTAGCATAGCTAAAGCTTCAGAGTCAGTAATTCCAAAAGGAAGAAAATCCTTATGATAAGATTCACAATGTAATCTTACTATGACTATGGCATCTCTTACTTCATCGAAGGTACCAAAAGAATACCCGCAAGGGCATTGTCCACTTAATTTCTCTTTCAAACAGGTTCACTCTCTCAGGATTGCTAAATATATACATAGTTACAATAGAATATTAACTTCGGTGACTGGGTCCTCACAGTCACAACTTGAGTTTTAAATATGGTAAATAGTGCTTTCACATATTTTATAAATCTTCTTTTAGTTCTTCTCAAAATTAAGGATCATAAACTAAAACGTAAGAGGGTCTTACTTCTTAGAAATAGCTGCAAGCAGACGCAACAGACATAAAGGTCGGAAGGATAAATATTGAAACAGACAAAGCAATAACTCAGCTTCAACTCGAAACTCGATAATTACCTCATAGTTGAAACTGAAAATCGTTTTGATCTTGAGAAATCTTCAACTTTCCTGAACTGCAGAACGGGAGCTTTTGATTGATTTAAAATTAGAAAAAGAGTTTGTTTAAGATGCTTCAGAAAACTGTTTTGAATATTAGCAAAAAGCACGTCGGATATTTTAGCACTTACCCTCCAAGAGAATGCGGCATTGCAAACTTCACAAAAGACCTAAGTGATGCTATATATGACTTGGACGGGCTAAAGCAGTCTATAATTGCCATAAATGAAAAAGGCGCGCTTTACGATTACGATAGGCGAGTCAAATTCAAAATTGATCGAGACAATGCCCAAGACTATGTTAAGGCAGCCGAATACGTTAACTCTTCAAATATCCAGCTATTAATTGTTCAACACGAGTTCGGCCTCTATGGAGGCGACTATGGTGAACACATTAAACTTTTCTTAGAAAATGTCAAGAAGCCTGTAATCACAACTCTTCACACCGTGCAACCTGATTTTGATAAAAAAGCGATTGAAGTCTTAAAATACATAGTTGAAAGAAGTGAATCAATTGTTGTAATAGCGCATTCTGCAATCGATATGCTAAAACGCCAAGGAATACCTTGCAAGAAATGCGTTGTTATTCCGCATGGTTGCCCAAGTATTGATTGCACAAACAACAAATCAATCAAAGAATCACTTGGTCTTAAGGGTCGTCTGGTTGCTTCCACTTTCGGGTTGATAAGTAGCGGCAAAGGAATTGAATACGCTATTCGAGCTCTTCCCCAGGTTATTAAGAAAGAACCACGAATAATTTATCTCATCATTGGAGAAACTCATCCTGAGGTTAGAAAACATGAGGGCGAAAAATACAGAAATGAACTAACTATGCTTGTTAGTGAACTCGGATTGGAAGAGCACGTCCGATTCACAAACAGATTCATTACAAAACGTGAACTTATCAAGTTTCTTCAAGCAACCGACATTTACTTAACTCCTTATATTTCCCCTAATCAAATCAGCAGTGGCACCCTTATTTACGCTCTTGGTGCTGGAAAAGCTGTAGTGTCTACTCCATATTACCACGCAATGGAGGTCTTGTCTAACGATAGAGGTGTACTTTGCAGATTTGAGGATTCAGTTTCGGTTGCTGAAGGCATAAACAGACTTTTAGACGAGAACTTCCGTTGGGAGATTCAAAAAAGAGCTTACAAATATAGTCGACGCTTCCTCTGGAAAAATGTAGCGAGAAAATACATAAACCTAATCAACAAAGTAACTGAGAATAACAAGTGAGCTCAAATTGTCAGCCCTTCCAATAAAACTAGATTTTGTCAGGACATTAACTGACGATGTTGGAATGCTCCAGCATTCGAAATATGCAACACCTAATAAAAAAGAAGGATACGCAACAGATGACAACGCAAGAGCTCTTATTGCAACTACAAATTACTTCATGTTGTTTAACGATCTAAGTGTTAAGAAACTGATTGACACTTATCTGAGCTTATTGCTCTACATGCAAAGATCAGACGGCAAAATGCACAACTTCCTTAGCTATGATCGCCAGATTCTAGATGAAATAGGATCAGAGGATTGTATGGGCCGAACACTCTGGGCATGTGGATACTGTTTGAACTCAAAATTGCCCGAAGAAACAAAACTTCTCTCCAAAGAAGTTTTTGACAAACTTTTTTGTTGGGTTTCAAGCTTTACTTCACCAAGAACAAAAGCATATTCAATTATAGGATTGTTTCATTACCAGAAAGCCTATCCCGAAGATCAAAACGTCAAACTAAACATCAATTCTCTCGCTAAACAGCTTACTGAACAATTTGAACTCGAATCTTCAGAAGGATGGGATTGGTTTGAATCCTATCTTACATACTGCAATGCACGATTACCACATTCGCTTTTATTAGCCTATGAGGCCACAGGAGAAGACAGGTACCTGCAAGTAGCTTTAAAATCCATGAAATTTCTAATAAATACCCAAACAAAAAACGGAGTATTCGTTCCTATAGGAAATCGCGGTTGGTACAAAAAAGGATCTGACCGAGCAATCTACGATCAACAATCAGTTGAAGCAGCATGCACAACAGAAGCGGCAATTGCGGCTTTCAGAAACACCAACGAAGAAGGCTACCTCAAAACAGCCTATGAAGCCTTTGAATGGTTCTTCGGCAGGAACTTGCAAGGTCTAACCTTGTACAATCAAGAAAACGGAAGTTGCTGCGACGGCATAACCCCTCAAGGATTAAATCAAAACAAAGGCGCCGAAGCAACCCTATCTTATCTCCAAGTCCGACTAAACTTCGAAGAATTAAAACAACAGGATAATATTAAGAGCAACCAAAAATATTTCCAAAAATTTGGTTGACACTTCTTCGAAACAACAATAATTCTTATTTCATTTATTAATTCGATAACTCATCTTTAACGAAGGAGATTAGTCGGTATGATGACCCGCGATTTAATGTTGAAAGATGTAGTTACTGCAAATGGAAATGTTCCAATTAAAGAGGTAATTGAGCTTCTTTTCAAAAGACACATTGGGTCAGCGGTGATTATTAACGATGCGGAGCAATGTGTAGGTATTTTCACTGAACGAGACGCTCTTAGGGTTGTGGCGCAAAATATGCCCTTGGATGCACCGGTAGAAAAAGTAATGACTAAAAACCCTTTTACTGTTAACGAAGACTCTATTTTTCAAGAAGCAAAGAGCATAATTATATCAGCTAAGATTCGGCATCTTCCAGTGATTGACGCAAATGGAAAACTAGTAGGGCTAATATCCGTTAGACATATACTAAATGACCTGAGCGGACTGTAACTTCAAAACAACGGCATGACAGGAGAGCAAACAAATGAAACGGTACTCACACAATCCTATACTTGAGCCCATAGGCGCACATGCTTGGGAATCAAACTTAGTCTTCAATGCTGCAGTCTATGCCGCTAACAACCGTATCCACCTTCTCTATAGAGCAATGGGCAACGATAATATTTCACGCATAGGCTTAGCATCTTCCTCAGATGGCTATAACATAGATGAACGCTTGCCGCTTCCTGTATTCAGTCCATCAAATGAAACAGAAATTCAAGGTTGCGAGGACCCAAGGCTAAGTCTATTTGGCGATTCCCTAATTATGGCATACACGGCATTTGGAAATCATTTTCAACATCAAGTCTACCAAATAGGCTTAACATCAATTAACATTAAAGATTTTCTAACAAGAAAATGGAATTGGGGAGAAAGGATTTTGACTTTCCCAGGAATCCACAATAAAGACGCAGTTCTATTTCCCCAAAAGTTCAACGGAGACTATGTAATGTTTCACAGATTAGAACCTGACCTTTGCATCGCACGCTCTGACGACTTGCACCGTTGGCATGGCTTAAAATACATCCTGGGTCCACGTGAGAAAGGTTGGGATTCCTGGAAAGTAGGAGCTGCTGGACCACCTTTTCTAGTAAATGAGGGGTGGCTTCTAATCTATCATGGCGTGAGTGCAGACAGAGTTTACTCTCTAGGCACTGCATTACTAGACAAGAATAATCCAGAGCAAGTTCTTTATCGCTCTGAAGAGCCAATTCTGACGCCTACAGAGGATTATGAGCGATACGGAAAAGTTCCCAATGTAGTTTTCAGTTGCGGACAAGCTGTAATTGACAACCAAGTCCTGATCTATTATGGAGGCGCAGACACCTCAGTGAACGTAGCAACTTTTGAGCTTGCTGAACTTTTACCGAAGAAATAACAGGCATTAAACTGTTCAAAGCGTCTGGGCAGATTGTTCACGACTAACTAACATTTTGCAGGCAGCTATCAGAATCGCATTTTTTTATTATTGGCAGCTTAACTGTTTTTGCTATGTAATACTTTTTGTAGGCACTCATATGTAAAAACGAGAAAAAAAGATAACTGTTTCATTTATGATTGTTCATGCAACAACAAATGTATAATATAGCGCGCATGCTTGCTCCCAAAATAGTCAAATGGTTAAAAATCCGCTTTCGGCACTTAAACCCATTTTCAAAACATTGACGTGGAATGGAGACAGCAAACCGGTTACTGAATCAAAAGGAGAATTATGACCACTTTTAACCAATTTCGATACAACCACGCGGGCGAAGCACTTCAAACTTAAGAGTACGACAATATCGCCACCTTCTTGTTGCTGTAGCGTCACAGTCACACACGCTTAACTCTGCCAACCACTATAAACAGAATAGGAAAATTGTCATGAATACATAGCTAACGATTGCCATAATTATTGTAATACTTTGGTTAGTTGGCTTTTTTGCATTTCCAGGCATAGGCTCACTAATACACATACTACTCGTAATTGCAGTAATCTTGGTTCTCATATGGCTGTTCACAGGCAAAAAACTATGGAAATAAAACAAAACTAAAAGGAGAAAAGAAAAGTATGACTGTTGTAAAAATTGTTGAAATAATAGGCAGCTCACCCAACAATTGGGAAGACGCTACAAAAAAAGCCTTAGCAGAAGCAGCTAAAACAATAAAAAACATTAAATCAATTTACGTAAAGCGTTGCACCGCAAAAGTAGAAAAAAACAAAATTCTTGAATACAGAGCGGTAGTCAAAATCGCTTTCGTTGTAGAGAGAGAAAAATCAACTAAATAGATACTTTAAGGAAAGAAAATCCTAAAAGCAAGAGATAAAGGTGAAAAGAGATGGGGTTTGGAGGTTACATTGGTGGTCCAGCGCTCTGTGCATTAGCAGTTGTGTTAGGAGTTTTTGGACTTATAGTTGTATTAGGAGTTTTCAAATTCGGTGAGACAAGCTATGGTGTTCCATTAGGAATAGGTATTATTGTTGCAGCACTCTTCATGTTCCTGTTTGGATTGTATTCTTACAAATCGGCAAAGCCACAAGGAACATTAAACGTTCACAATCAATAAATTTTTGAGGCTGCATTTTAGTTTCAGATTTTACTGAGCACTGCTTAACCTTCCGTTTTGTTAAAACTGGGCTTGCAGGAGTTGTAGATGTGACCGTACAGTCACAAGGTTCTATCTGCTAACTATGGTACTAAAAGCAAGAGTTTTGCACTGGCTATTGTTGCTTTTTTCGTGGCTTCTTCTTCAGGTAGGATTGCTTGGTTTGAGAAACCTATAGTTCAGTAGATTCTTACCGAACAAAATGTAGATCTCCTTGGGAAGAATTACTCCTTACTAAACACAATCTTCTCATTTTACCTCAACTCGTTGTTTTAGAACACTGCCAAACAGTATACCGATTGGGTAGATGTGCCAGAGTTTGTTTATTAGGTTAAAGAGTGGATGAAAGAGCGCGTGCTTCAGAAAAGCAAATAAGGAAAAGAAAAAGTAACCATTAGGTGAAGACCGCTTTTGAAAACAAAAATAGGTTTGATTGCAGCTTTAATTTCTCAGACTTCTTTTAAGTGTTCCAATTAGAGATTTAGGAAAAAAACTATAACGCTCAAAATGGCAAAGAGTACAACCAGGATTGCTATCGAATAAACGAATTTTACTCTTATTTCCCCTTTCTGATAGTAATGTCTAGGCGATACCCCTCTAATTCTAAGCATAACGCTAGAACCCAACTCCAACCCAATTAAATATACAAACGTTAGAGTCAAAGCTCCGGCGAAAAGCCCCCAATTTTCCAAAGCCAAACCTATTCCTGCAACCGTAGCAGGAGGAACGATAGCAACTGCGATTGCTACTCCAACAAGCAATTCGGGAAGAGCCACAAACAAAGCCAATCCACCTGCAAGTCCGATTATTAATGCTATTCCAATGTCTGAAAGAGAAGCATTCATTCGTAAAACTATTTGACTTGAATTCAAAGGCACATTAACAAATTGTGAAACAAGAAACGTCGCAACTGCAGACAAAGTGATTATAGCACCTAAGAGACCCAGAATCGACAACTGACTGATTGCGACTTTTCGAAGCCTACCCAGATTCGTGTTGACAGCAAATGCGTTTAGAGGACCTAGAAGGGGAGAGAGAAGCATTGCGCCTATTACGATAGCAACGTTATCTAAGAGAAGTCCGGCGAAAGCCACAAGGGTCGCAAACAATGCCATGACTAACGTGTCTTTATTTAGCACTACGTGTTTGTCTGTCTGGTTAAGCAGTCTTTCCAAGGGGTTCTTTTTGGATTTCTCTTTTATGGCTTTCTCTTTTAGTTTGTCAAGTGCAGTTGAGACAAAGGCTTCTACGTCATAGATACTGATTACACTTTCTTTCATACGCAGATCTATATTTTTTGTTAATTCTTCGATCGCCTTGTCTACGAGCTCATCAGGTATAAGCGCTGAAAAATTACTCACAGTCTCGCCATCTTGAATTCCTGTTGAGACAATAACAGGGAGCTTGAGGTTTTCAAAGATTTTTTGAGTTTTTTCAGACTGCTCTGAAGTAATTGTGACATTTATTCTCTTCAAAAAACATCATATTCTTCTAGTTCTGCGAAGAATAAGAACTTTTTGAGGCGATTGTAGTTACCTACTGGACAACATGATTGAAGTTATCTGACGACCTATAACTTAATTCAATCAAGGCTGCAACAATGAATAAGTAGTAAAGAGAGTACGAAAATTGTTAGAAATGCTAGTTTCGACCCACTGAGTAAAGAAATATACACTCGCTATTGTCTTAATGCCTTCAATGCAATTGATTCACATTTTTTGCTCTCAATCCAGAATCAAGCGAGCTTTATCCCCATTTACCAGATGTTTGCTTGAATTGCATCTGAACCACAAGGCAATCCTCACACCAAATCCGCAATCTCTTTGAGATAGGCATATCAAGGGTATCTTTGGTGTAGTGGCGGGTTTCTTTCTTACAGACATGAAATATTAACCATCCTACAAAGTGTGCGTCAGTTTGAGAATCGTTACAACAAGCATATTATGTTGCCCTAAGTATTGGTTGGCGAGAAAAGTTTAAGTCATAAATCCCCCGGAAACAAAAGTTTTTGACTAATAGGTGAAAATTATGGTTAACAAAAAACAGGAAAACTGGAAATTGTCTTCATCGATAAAGAGAGAAAAATGTACCCCATCTATAAGTTGATCATGAAGATTTAACGCAAGGTTTAGAAAAAGTTTCCAAAGAAGCCACCCAAATACTTCAACTATTAAAAGAGCAAGGTAGGAGCTTTCTGGTTTTCAGTGCCTTTGAAGCTTAAATATCCCTTAGCATTATCCTGTTAGTGGAGAATATTTTTATGGGTAGTTTTTATGTGTCTTTGCCTGCAAATTGGGAAGAATTTGTAAAAGGTTTAGCGTACGACCATAACATTGACGTTAGTAAGGTCGTTGGTGGATTGTGCGACTGGGTTTTTTCTAGCCCTGAATACAAAAGGCAGTTTGAAGTTTGGTTGGGTACGGTTTATCCGCCGAAAGGTCAAGCCTAAGATAGAGCAATAGCTGAAGGAGAACAAGCAAGCATGCGTGAAGAGGATCGGCAAGATGAAGCTGAGGAAGAAGCCCATGAGGACCGAGACTACAGTGAAGATAGAGAACTAAAGCTTTAAAGTGGGCAGTCTAAATTAACACGTTTTCAATCTTCCTTCTTGCCTATTGAAGTCTGAAATAAACGAATTAAAGTTCCTTATGCGTGTAGTTTTGTCCCTTCTTGGAGAAGAGCTGCAACTTTCATTTTAAACCTTAAATTGCGCCATGAGAATGATAATACTGGAGTTTTTTCTATGACTAAAGTTGTTGAAGATGTTTTTTCAAAAGGTTTCTTAGAAGTACATGAGAACGATACACTTTCTTCTTGTCTATCACTTTTTAAAAAAGAGACGCCGCCTGTTTTAGCGGTAATAGATAGCAATGGCAGCTACAAAGGGGTTATTTCTCGCAAATCGATAATACGCTCCAGTCTTGCTGCTTCAGAAACCAAAGTCAAAACTTTGATGCGCCCAGCACCTGCTGTTACCCTAAAGGATCCTCTTAGCAAGGTCGCTAAGTTAATGATTGAGAGCGAGATTAGGCAACTTCCAGTTTACAGTGAAGAGAAACTCTTAGGTTTCGTCACCGATGAGGACGTTATCCATGGAGCTGTAAATGAGCAATGGGGCAATACTCATGTTGAAGAGATAATGACTAAGAAGCCGTTTGTCATCGAAGAAGACGAATCGACTAGGGGCGGTGTTGAGCCTTTTTAGAAGCGAGGGAATCTCTCATGTGCCAATAGTCAGCGACGGAAAACTCGTGGGAATTGTGAGTATTTACGATATTATTGAGAATATTTTTCAGCCAAGACATGTGCAAAGGTTTGGCGAAAGAGTAGGTCAGAAAGTTCCTGTTCTAAGCATTCCGGCGAAGGGTATAATGGTGAAACCTGTAATCACTGTCTTGCCTGAAACCAAATTGCGAGATGCTGAAGAGCAAATGCACAAATTCAACATTTCCTCGTTGATAATTGTCAGCAAAGGAAGACCTGTCGGCATCATAACTAAACGAGACTTTCTTGAACCTTTAGCTCAAATGGAACAGCCAGTACAAAAGCTCACTGTCCAGTTTTCAGTTAAAGACGTGGAAATTGATGAAGCTCAACGAGGCTTCATTATGGGTGACTTTGAATCTTTCGCCCACAGATACGGGGAAAAATTAGAGGCTGGCACACTGTTTGTCTACATGAAGACGCATGGCACAAACTTCAAGGGTGACCAGTTGATTCACTGTCGACTGCAATTTAGAACAAAGAAAGGCGCGTTTTTCAGTTCAGGTGAGGGTTATGGTGTGGAAGAGACGTTTAGGGTTGCTTTGGATAGGCTTGAGGGTCAAATTGTGAAAAGCACAGAATTATCTCATGATCGTGAATTTGCAAAGGAATATTTGAGACGAAGATTTCCGTTGACATAAATGTAGTAGGTCCAGGCAAATTGACAAAAACAGATGATGTTTCACTTGAATTAAGAAGGACTTTCGGATGCAAACCTAAAAAGTTTTTTCCCCTTCGAATATGAGAACAAAACCTACAGTTTAGTCAACTATTATGTGGCATCGCCTTGGACGAGTTGCGATGTGTGTGGAAATCATCCGATAAAGTACGTCTCAGTAATAAGGAACAGTGATGGCCAAAGATTGCGTGTAGGAAATTTGTGCATAGACCGCTTGACAAACCGCAAAGTGTCAGAATGGTTTAAGAAATTCAGTGACAAAACGCGAGAATGTTACTAGAAACAGAAGATACATTGACAGCCTCGACTCAATATTGACTGCTTACAGGAACGGTGAACTTGCATTCCAGATACCAGAAAACGATCTAGCAAAGCTGCAAGAAGCATTCATACGAATGCGCAACGGGCTCAACCCCACTAGAAAACAAGAGAAACTAGCTCAAAACTACATAATCATGAAAGCTCGCACTTAGTGCTGTACTTGAAAGATTGTCTATGGTGACGCAAAATTAACCTGCGCCCCGTCTCAAAGACCAGACAGATCGGCCACGCTAAGCCTAACTAGCTGTAGACCCTTCTTTGGAAATCTTGCGATTCTGTTTCTAAAGTATTCTAACACGATTATTGAATCGAACTCATAATACTCGCCCCCGAGAAAAAACACAAAGGAATAACAATGGATTCACTTGGAAAAGGAAGGGCAGAGCAGATAGTTCGAATCACAGTGTTTCAGATTAAAAGTATCTCGTGCTTAGGAACGATTGTACCCTGCCACTTTGCTTTGGCGGTAATGTTTTTGGAGTTCTCAAAGGTAAAGTCCTGTATTTGAAGAGCGTAGGTCATTGCTTGGTCCTGGGGAGTCTCGATCTTGAGCAGTTGTTTAAGACTTAAGCGTTCGAAAACTCGGCGAATCAGACGCAAAGAGTTCCCATTGCAAGAAATAGCCACGTTGCCTGGGTTTTGTTTAAGCCATTCTTCAAGTTGCTCTTGTTTTGAACGGCTAAAAACTTTACGATTACAACCATGCGCGAGTTGGAATACTAATTTAGTGCTCACGATATCTGTAGGCATTAAAGCCTCGTTTTGATAACTTAAAAAAAAAGGCGCTTTGAGTCTAAAGGAGTTCTTACAAATAGCCTATGTTGTGTAAAACATGGACAACAACTACGATGTAAAATGATAGAGAAAGAGCTACATGAACGAACATGGTTCTCTGGGGCGCCTGGAATTTTCCAATCGATAACAAACCGAACCTATGGATTATACCTGTAGCAACTGTTATGAGAGTTATTATGTATAGAGCAACACCAGTTCTTCCTTCTGGAAAGAATTGTACAGGGCGTCCTACTTGACCAGCAAAGTGGAGCGATACTAACAGAAAAGCGAAAAGATTACCGAAAACATGTACTGCAAGAAGCTTTTTGCCCTGAATAGGATATTGTCGTCTTAGCATGTAATATATTGGTGTGTAAATTGAAATGAATAGAGTGCCAGCCAAACTCAGCCAGTGAGTAAAAAACAATCCGTTGATGCGGAAAGAAAGATTTAGCCAATCCAAAAAAACTCCAACCATTACAAAAGCCGTAGCTAAAACCAATAGAATTACTAGCCAAACCCGGACGTTCTTCCAAAAAATCATTGCAATTCCTTACACCATAGTTTACATTATATCTGATAAACGTTTATTCAAACAAAATAACTTCTAAAATCAAAGTCTCATTATTAGTTCATACTTGATCCCATCTCGTGCTGATGATTAGGTGTTTTTTCTATTGACATTTCGGTTTTAGGTTCGTATCTCCGTAACGTCTGACTGTTGATGGCAACTAAGACAGTACTCAAAGACATCAAAATCGCACCTACCGCTGGATCTATAACTATCCCAAAATTAACGAGAACACCTGCAGCCAAAGGTATTGCAAAAATGTTATAGCCCGCAGCCCACCAAAGATTCTGCACCATCTTGGAGTAAGTTTTCTTGGATAGATCAGCTACTTTAGGTACATCCCTAGGGTCATTCTTCACGAGAATAATGTCTGCACTCTCGATCGCGACATCGGTTCCAGCGCCAATAGCAATACCAACATCAGCGGTAACCAAAGCGGGAGCATCATTAATTCCATCGCCAACCATGGCAACTCGGTAGCCCTTCTCTTTTAAGGACTTAATTTTCTCGGCCTTCTGATCTGGAAGTACCTGAGCAAAATACTCATCAATGCCAAGCTCCTTTGAAACCCCCCTCGCAACTGCCTCAGCGTCGCCAGTTAACATGTAAACCTTCACACCCCTTGCCTTCAAGTTACTGAGTGCTTCACGAGATTCTTCCCGTATCTTATCAGCCAAAGCAAAAGCACCCGCGAGTTTTCCATCGACGACAGTGAAAACCACGGTTTTGCCGCCTTCTTGCAACGCCACTACTTTATCGTCATTTAGTTCAATTTTCAGTTCTTTTAGAAGGCTAGGGCTTCCGACATACACTTTCTTGCCTTCAACTGTTCCTTCTGCACCCTTGCCTGGAATAGCTTTGAAACCTTTTGCTTCAGGAATCTTGATTTCTTTCTTACGAGAATAATCTACGATAGCTTTCGCGATTATATGTTCTGAATTCTTCTCAATCGAACAAGTTAACCGCAAAAGATCATCTTCCGAAATATAGGAAACTACATCGCTTACGCCAAATTGACCCGTTGTAAGCGTACCCGTCTTGTCAAAAACTACTGCATTCACATCTTTCATCATTTCAAAAGCTTTCCTGTCTCTGATCAGGATCCCGCTTTTCGCTGTTATTGAAGTGGATAGAGCAACGACTAAAGGTATTGCCAAGCCAAGCGCATGTGGGCATGCTATCACAAGGACTGTAACGGTGCGTGTTAGCGCGAACTGTGTATTTCCCAGCAAAGCCCATACGCCGTAAGTTATTGCCCCTGCTGTGATAGCGACGTAGAATAGAAGGGCAGCTGCTCTGTTAGCGAGGTCTTGGGTCCTTGATCTGCTTTCTTGCGCTTGCCTCACGAGTTTTATCACTTGAGCCAAATAGGTCTCTTCACCTGTTCTCTCAATCTTGGCTCTGATTGCTCCATCTCCATTTATGGAGCCGCCAATAACCTTGTCTTGTTTCATTTTATGAACGGGCTTAGATTCACCAGTTAGCAATGCTTCATTAACATAGGAGTCTCCATCGATTACTACGCCGTCTGATGGAATTTTTTCTCCAGGGCGAACAAGAATTAGATCACCTGCTTTCAACTCAGAGACGGGCACATCTTTGATGTCGCCATCGGTTACAACATGTGCCATTGTAGGCATTATCTTTACAAGTTCCTCAAGTGCTCTTGAGGCGCCAAGAACGCTTCTAGCTTCTATCCAGTGTCCAAAAAGCATTACATCAATCAATGTTGCTAGTTCCCAAAAGAAGTCGTTTCCAACTGGGAAAAAGACTGTGGCAGCTGAAAAGAAGAAAGCAACAGATATTGCCGTTGCTATTAGCGTCATCATTCCGGGCTGTAGCTTTTTTATCTCCTGTGTTAGTCCTCTAAGGAAGGGCCAGCCGCCGTAGACGTAGATTATTGTGGCTAAAATCAGCAGTATGTAACTTTGGAAGGGGATGGAAAGGGTGTAATGAAACCAAGCCTGGATAGCTTGGGAGAGAAACAGAACAGGAATTGTGAAAATAAGGCAGATAAAAAATCTTTTCTTGAACATTCCAGTGTGCATCATGTGCATTGAGGCTCCATGTTGCATTCCTTTAATGCTTTCCTTTGGCATCTCGTGTTGAATTCCAGCATGCATACTGTGATTTTCTTCTTTCATGCTTTGCTCACTATCCACGAATCATTAAAGAGTAGGAAAAAAAGGCTCCAACAGATCCAACTTCTACAACTGCAATTTTCGCAGTATAAGAACCGAAGCTATGAACCAAGCAGTTTATCTCTTAAAATAAACCCATTGCACTATTGATGATTGAATATTTAATTCTATATTAAGATTTAGCTAAGGCGATAAAGCGGTTTTTATTACTAAGCTTATAATAAGAAAAAAGAACCTTTTACAACAACCCAAGAATGTGCACCAATGCACCGTTTATTATCGCTATTATCCAAATGATAAAAGTAGGCATCATCCACTTCTTCCACAATACGTATGTCATTTTTGAAGGACCTTTCCCCAACCAAGCAACCAATAGGACAATGCCTAAAACCTCCGCTAAAGTCCCCAAAACAGCATGAGACCAAACAGTTAAGGAAGCAAAAAGCGATAGTTCACCAAACTCACTAAATCCGTTAATAAAGCTTGGAGTCATCACCAAAAAGATAAGAATAGTGTGCAATATCAAAGCAGCAACTGTTGAATATCCATGGCGAATAAGATTCTTTTTGCCATCTGGCCCTCTTGTTAAAGGAAGACCTAAAATCAACAAAAACAATATTGCAACCTGAAGTGATAAGCTTACATTACCGACTGGGTCTAATGCAACTAAAACGATCATAGTTCATAACACCGCTAATTCTTCAAGACAACTAAAACGAGTAAATTAACAGTATTAAATTTTTTCAACATAAAAGTATAGCCAACATAGAAAACCATAATTAATATTTGCATTTCAATTATTGAGTTTTAAGCCAGCTTCTCCGATTCTATACGGAATAAGCAAAAAGACATCAGACCAAATACAGTATAAAACAAATTGTCAAACTACCTGGCTAAAAAAGAAAGAGGTTAGTAAAACTGAAACCTCGAAAGGTTTGAAAACAGAAATGATTTTGACATTTGCTTTGGCAATTTTTGTAAACTATCATATAGTTTGGTTTTTCAAATGGTTTTTATGTGAGACTGTCCTAGTTACAAATGGTGTTTTTGAATGGTTGAAGATTTTGAACAAGACGATTTCGACATGATTGACCCGACGGCCAAAAGAGTTCTTATAGTCCTTTCCCAATTTGAGAAAGGTCTCTTGGTGACGGTGGATCTCTTACACAAAAAAACAGGTTTGATGCCTGAAGGCCTAAACGACGCAGTGCGGCACCTACTAAAATCCAAGCTTATCGACACACCTGAACCAGCAAAAAAGTATGGTCCCTACGATTTCAACACCGTCGAAATATCCGACTTCGGAAGACAAGTGCTGGCGAAATTCGGATAAAACTCTACAACTAAGCCCTCATCCTAACTAGCAAAAATGCTAAACAAAAATTGGCAGCAATAGGCCGGAACATTCCTACCCAAAACCCGCTAAACCTACAACAATCTGAAACTCACATTTAATAGACAATCACTTTCAGTAACTTCAACACAAATTATACAAATCACCTTTTGAGAACTTGATAGAAAACCTTGAAACCCTCAATATAATAGAGCAGCCAATCAGTCTAAACTTGGTGGTTTCTGCTTGTTCTCCAATAATTTTTTGTTAGTTTGAGATTGAATTTTAATCTTGCGAGTCTTTTTTAAGCCTGCTTTACTTTAGACGCTGTTTAGTTTGAAAGAAGAAAAAGTTGGCTGGATTAAAATTCGATCTCCTCTTCCCTGCGAAATAAACGAAACCGAAAACTGCTTATACCTGTCGCCTCAGATGAAGGAGTAGTGGAAACGGTGTTTCCATACCTATTAGAAAACAAATTTTTCAAATCAACAAAATTTTAGAGGCAGAAAAGAAATGACAACAAAAAAATCCAAAAATAATAGTTTAACACACAAAACAGACTCAAAATACAGACTCAAAGAAGTCCAAAAGAAAAATCAAAACATCAACAAAAGAATTGAAACATTTTTACCAATTTCAAACGAAGAGGCACCAAAAAAATAACTAATTATAATGAGCATTTCTTTAGAAGAAGATAAATGCTTTAATGCTTGCCGTAAGCGGAAGGCTTATTTATTATTTTATCTGTTCAGCAAAATTTAGTTGCAGATCCGTTATTAGTTTTCGCAGACCTTCTACATCTGTGTTATCTAAGCTGGGTTCAATTTTGTCAACCAGTGAAATTATGCAATCTATTGCAACGTGAGCTTTTGTAAGATCTTTATTTATCTTATTTGTCCCAGGATCAACCCTTAATCCTATATAACGCCACGCTTTTTCGCTCAGCAACATGATAAACAACTTTACAAGCTCATTTATGTCCAATGAAGATATGTCAACAGGACTTGGTTCTTGCTCTTTATTTTCAGACTCATTTGGTGTGGAGCTCAACTACAAAAACCTCTACTATCTTTGTTGCGGTTTCCTTGAATAATTATAATCTAAAATAAAACTTATATTTGTATCTCAATTTCAGAAAAAGAGGCTTATCTAAACTAACCCAAGAAACTAAGTAGCTACCCTGCTTAATTTGGAGTCCTACTGTCCGAGAGGCTAAACAAAAATGAATAGGCATAAGCAAAATTGGATTTATTTCATTTCATTTAAGGAAATTGCAGCTTTGCATTTCTTGAGCAAATCCGTGTCTGCCGTAACTAACTTGAGGTTTTTCTTCTCTTTAGAGTACTGCAAATCCTCAAAGTCTGAAAGAAAAAAGATTGTGTTGCTTGGAAAAAACACGATTTTTTTTCTTCTACATTGTAAATAGAACAACATGCTTTCCCGCTAAGAATTTAGCCGTTTTTCTTCTTCTCAAAAAAGCCTCTCACCTATGCTAATCCACTTGTGGGGGTTGAAGCGGAGTTATGGTTAGGGGTATCTGTTGTCAGGGATAGTTCTAATATTTCCGTTGCCGTGTAATTTTGCGCCTGTGAAATCAATAACAAGTTTTAAATATTTTTATAGATTTAATAATCTTCCAACTGGTGCTAAGTTAATGAGTCTTGACTGGAAAAAATGGACAAAGAACGATGTTATCTTTGGAATTATTCTTCCCGTAGTCGCAGTTTTCGTGATTGTGTTGATTTCGAAGCTTCCGTCGATAGTTGGCGGCGGTTTTGGAATCGTTACTGGGCTTGTGATGGAAATAGAGGAACTTGTCGTCATAGTTGGTGTTCCATTAGCCCTTGGTTTGCTATGGAATCAATGGGCAGGAGGCGCCTCAGGATTCTTAATGGGTACATTCTACGCACTATACTGGACAAATAGTTTTCGCGGTATACCAGGATCAGGAACAGTCCTACTAGCGTACATACTTAGTCCAATGCTAATCGGCTACATGGCAGGCGCATTAAACAAGCACTCAGGCAATTTCAAAAGAATATTGATTTCTGCCCTTACCGCTGCTACAATTGGAGGCATAGTACTCTTTACTGTATTCCAAATGTCATCTGCAAATGTAGTCACAGGAACAACAGGATTTGCTCTAACTGTCCTAGCACGTATGCTTGCCGCCGTACTCACAGCTGTTGTAGTCAAAGTTTTCTTCTGGTACGGCATGGGAAACCATAAAAATACAAATAGTTCCTAACCCCTTTTTAGATTTTTCTCGATCTCGATTTTTTGTGATAAAAAAAACGTGCATAAACTGGAAAGATGAGCATTGAGCCCTTTCTAATCCTGAAAAGGTCGACAATTTTTGTCTTAATTTGAGGACACAATGGATTTTCTTCGACTAAAAACTGATTAAATAAAAGGTACACTTAGCTAATAAAAAAATTTCAGCATATACTTTCTAAGTCGTCCAGAAGGAGTAGATTTCTAAATTTTCTTTTTCAAACTCTTTCTTCAAAATTACTTTGATTTCATCCTCATCAAGATTCCAATGACCGTTCTTGTCCTTGTGCAAAGGAAAACCTGTTTCTCTCAAGAATTGCCCTTTAGGAAAATCAAGGAATATGAAATAGCGTTTGGAATCCATCAGAATTATTCTTAATGTGGAGAGCTCTTTGTTAGGTGAGAGAGCATTCTGTTCAAGAATATACACAAGTGATTTGGGCTTTTTTTCACTCACTAAACGCTTAAACTCTTCCCAGCTTCTAACCCGAATATGACCTTCACTCATTTTCTTCAAGTAACCCTTTTACTCTCTGCTCAATTTCGTCCCTTATTTCTCTAACCTTCACTATTGGCCTTCCTTTAGGGTCTTCAAGCTTCCAATCAATTGTCGACTTAAAGAATGGTCCGGGACAGATTCCTTGATCGTTGCACCCCATTGTAATTATTAAATCTGATTCTTGAGCCATTTGAAAAGTAAGCAATTTTGGCATGTTTTGAGAAATATCAATGCCTTTCTCTTGCATTGCTTGGACAACAACTGAATTAACCTTTAGGGAAGGCTTGTTTCCCGCACTTGAAACTATGAACTTGTTTTCTCCATACTTTTTTGCAAATGCCTCTGCCATCTGACTTCTGCCAGCATTCTCCACACAGACGAAAAGAATTTTTTTCATCTCAACCATCTACGATTGATTTTTATGAAGCTTATAATCAGGGTTTTTTCGTAATTCTGTTAGTTTTTCATTGAATTCTTTTTTAGAAGGATGTGAAATGGCGCCTTCAGGACATATTGCATCGCAGCCTGAACATAGCACTACACAGTTGTTTGGGTTTTTTACTATGGGTCTTTTCTTCTCGTTTTTTTCTTCGAATTCATAAGTGCCAAGTTTGCAGTATTCTACACATTTGCCACAACCGATGCATTTGCTGTAGTCGATAGAGGGATACCAAGGTATCTTGTCTCGTGGAATTCCATGCCATTTTCTTTCTGACATTTCTCATTCTCCTTGAATTATTTATCGAATAAACTATAGCAACTTTTAAATATTGTTATCAACTTTAAACAAAAATATGCCATCAAGCGTGGACAACCAAAATCGATTCAAATCAACAGTTTTCTACGCACTCTCAGACTCAATTAGATTAGAAATAGTCACCTATTTACGAGATGAAGAGAAATGCGTATGCGAGATAGTACCCCACTTAAACCTCATCCAACCACTCGTCTCTCGTCATCTAAAAATCCTCAAAGACGCTGGAATTATTAAATGCCGAAAGGACGGAACCAAACGCATGTATTCAATTGTTGATCTAAGAATACTCAATGTTGTTGACGCTTTAACCTCAGAGCTAGTAGACACCCTTACAAAAGAGATAATTGAAAACATAACATGCCGTTAAGTGATTGCAAGCGGAAATAAAAGAAGAGCACGTTAAGAAAGAATTTTCTTTAGGCTTTGGGAAGATTGCGGTATCTTAACACATTAACAATAATGGTGAAAAAATGAGCAACAAAAACGATAAAGTAAAAAAAGTCGTTAAGAAGGCCTACGCAAAAGTAGCTACTAATAGTAATTCCAGTTGCTGTCAATGCGGCTGTGGAACCTTAGATAAACAAACCGTCAAGAAACTATCTAAAAGTATAGGTTATTCTGAAGAGGAAATGAATGCTGTTCCCGAAGCTAATCTTGGCTTAGGCTGTGGAAATCCAACTGCATTTAGCAATATCAAAGAAGGCGATACAGTTCTTGATTTGGGAAGTGGTGCTGGCTTTGACTGTTTTTTAGCTTCAAAAAAAGTTGGAAAAACAGGGAAAATTATAGGTTTAGACATGACTGAAGAAATGATTGCTAAAGCCAGAATCCTTGCCAAAGAACATGGATACTCAAATGTTGAGTTTAGGCTTGGCGACATAGAAAAAATGCCTCTTGAAGATAACTCAGTTGATGTTATAATTAGCAACTGTGTCATCAACCTTGCACCAAATAAACTAAAAGTATTCAAAGAATCTTACCGAGTTTTGAGAAGCGGTGGCAAAATGTACGTTTCTGACATCGTTCTTCTGGGGAAGCTCACTGCAGAACAACTCAATGACGAAGACTTGCTATCCGGTTGTGTTGCTGGCGCTTTGCAGAAAAAGGACTATTTGGACAAAATCAAGCAAGCAGGTTTTAATGCAAACGTTATATCGGAAGACAAGGAGATAAGCAAAACACAGTACAACGGATTAGCGCTTGAGAGCATAAAGATTGAAGCACTAAAATAGCAATTCATCCATAAGTGTTTGAAGGATATTTCCCTGCTTTCAAAAAATTGGCAAATAAACTGATAAATATAGATAATCTTAAGCTTATTCATACTCTCAGCTTACCACTATAGCCAAGGTCAAATACGAAAAAGTATCGCAAAAAGGGATAGATTTTGGTAAATTCTTATATGTATGTTCATCAAAAGAATTTTAGAGTTAGGGTAATTGTATGCCAACCGAAAAAGAAATAACAGTATATGGCGAAAAAGCTCTAGAAATAGTTGATGTGCTTAATTCAACAACTCTTAAAATCCTCAAAGCAGCAAGAAATAACCCTATAAACATATCACAACTAGCTAAAGACCTGCAACTAAGCGAAGCCTTCATAAGCGAACAAGTAAGAGCCCTTGAAGACTTAAAACTAGTAAGCATAACATATGAAAGAGGAAACAGAGGAATACGCAAAATTAGCACTTCTGCCCTAGAGAAAATAACAATAATTCTCAAAGACGAATAACCCCAATATTCTAATCCAGCAAGAAAAAGTATCTTGAACAGTATTGAGACGTAAGACCTGTTTTAGATAGAAAAAAATTGAAAACTTGCAGAGAATTTATGATTAAAGTATCATAAAAAAGAGATACTTATTGGTAAATTCTTATATATGCACTAAATAATAATACCTTAAGAATTTGGAGAATAAAATGCCAACTGAAAAAGAAATAACAGTTTCAGGTGAAAAAGCACTTGAAATAGCAGATGTTCTCAATGCAACAAATCTAAAAATTCTCAAATTAGTCCAAAAAGAGCCCTTATATGTTTCAACTCTTTCTAAAAGATTAGAGCTAAGTGAAGCCTTTATAAGCGAAAGTGTCAGAGCCCTTGAAGACTTAAAACTAATTAGCATAAATTATGAACGCGGTGAAAGAGGAATACGCAAATTTTGCTCATCTGCCCTAGAGAAAATAACAATAATCCTCAAAGACGAAGAGCCACAATCTTCCAACTTGACTGAAGAAAAAAAATAGAATAAATCTTATACTCCTCTTAAGTAAAAACAGGATAGTTAGTGTACAGTTAATAACTTTGTTAGAGTCTAAGGAAAAGTCTCCAACAAAGAGAGTGAGACGTAAGACGTATTGGTTGATAATGGAAAAATAGAGCGTGTCTTTAGTAATCTGATTAAAAATGCATATTATGCTATGCCTGAGTGTGGTCAACTAAAAATCACCAGTAAAAAAGAGAGGGAATTTGGCAAGATAGCTTTCTCTGATACTGGATCTGGCATGTCTAAAGAGGTTTTGGAGAAGTTGTGGACACCATTTTTCACTACTAAACCAAAAGAATTAGGTATTGGCTTAGGAATTTGCAGGCGAATAGTTGAGGCTCACATGGGAAGAATTGAAGTTGAAAGTACCCTTGGCAAGGGAACTGTTTTCACAGGTTTTCTTCCATTAGAAAATAGCTAATATATCTTTTTTTCAGATACAGCTACAAATAATACTAATATTCTCTGTCTTTTTTCCAGATGTTAAGAGAGCATTGACCCCAACAATAACTACTGCTTTTATAAATACAGCCTCCACAATTTGGTGAATCAAAAAATCTTCTGCCACTCACAAGAACTACTCAAACATAATACGTACAGATATGGATTTCAATATTTGCTTTTCACCTTTTTTAGAAAACGCAGATCAAGGATCCAGTCATTTTATCACCATTATTTTAGGGTAGGCGCTTGCTATCTAATCAATGTATGAAAAAATTTTTAACCATTGACTCATGACAAATACTCTGAGACACAAGAGGTTAGAAGTGAGGATTTGAACTTAGACACAAATGGAGGTATCAACTGCAATCCATCTTTTTTATAAAAATAATTCCAAGATGCCCGCCATATCAAAACAGGCGAGAACACAAAAGACAAAAAATATCAAGTTAAAAAACAAAACCATGTTTAATTCGCTTAGATGTGAATGAATTAATAGCCTGAGCTAAAGACCGCTTAGTAGAGGCTGAATGATTTATCGACAGATGGATTTATCAGAGGTAGAAAGTTTGTATCAAATGGTAGCGGTTAAAGGGTTTGCTGAGGCTCTGGCGCCTTTTAGGAGAAAAGAGAGATTGCAAACTCTCTACAGCTATTTCGTAAATTTAACCAAGAGCCTTCTCAGCCCCCAACTTCTCTCTGTTACTTTGATTTTTTTGGACTAAAAAAGGGGAAAGATAATTTTGGTTTTTATGTGTTGTTTTATGGTCGTTTTCTAAACATCATGAGTACTACTAAGACTAGTACTATGATGATTAAGACGAACATGCCAGCGATTGCGGGAATAAAGTACATCTCTGACATTGGAATTGCAGGTGCCTCTGTTGGTGCTGGGGTTGCTGCTGCTTGGCTAACGCTTAAAGATGTGACTGCGTGGGATGGCCAGTACGCTGCTGAACCACCGAATGATGCATATACTGTATATTTGCCTTCGATGTCTGGAGTCCAGTCAAAGCTATAGAATCCGTCGGCGTCGCTTGTAGTTGTTCCAATATCTCGGTAGTTGCCGTTTGCGTCAATCACTGAAAATGTTACGTCTACTCCCATGGCGTTGGTTGGTCTTGGGAATTGCATGTATACGTACTTCATCCATTCGCTCATGCTTGCATCATTGACTGCTGCTACGCCGCTTGGGAAGCGAAGTTTTATGAAGTCATCTTGTGTGCCTGGTGAAATGTCATTTACTGTGCCTTTTAGTACAACTGATGTCCCGAAAGGTACTGAGACGTCAGGAGATGTCACTGTAACTGAAGTTGGACCTCTGCCGATAGCTACAACTTTGTTGTCATATGAGCTGAAGCCTGCTATTATGCTGTCTCCGATGATGGGTTGTCCTCCCCAACGAGATCCGAGTCGTAGTCCATCAATCTTCCAGATTTCTTCGCCGGTTGTTGCGTTGATGCATGCTGCTGGTGCGCCTCTTGCAATGGGAGTGTTGGCTGAGTGTTCCTGAGTGAACAGGTAGATTTTACCGTCAACAATGAAATCGATTGGTGTAGGCCAATTAGAGCTGAAGAGTTGTTCTGTGTATTGGTCAGTGAAGTTGTAGTTCCAAAGATGCTCACCAGTCTTAACGTCATATGCATTCACTACGCCAGACATGCCTGCCGTGTAGAGTTTGCCATATTTAATTACGGCTGCTCCCCATGGATTCATGTACAGATTAGTGAACACTGTTAAGAATGGTTCTGCAGGTGTTGTTGGACCCCAAAGTTGTGCGCCTGTGTCAAGACTAAAGCCGTAGTAAACTCTTTGTTCTTTGACTGATACTACGAAAACGCCGTCTTCTAAGCTTGCAGGTTCAGAACCAGCAATGTCTACGTGCACATCAGCCATTGGCAGTGTCCAGGTCTTATTGAATAGCAATGTTCCTTCTTGTCCCGGCTTAATGCTTACTGCCCAGAATACTGGATTAGGTTGTGCAGCTCCGCCAGCCCAGTTAGTGTTGCTTCCGATTATTCTGTCATTTTCAACGACTGTCTGTATGTTACTAGATGGTCCACCAGTAGGCAAAGAGGGTATTGTTACGTTCCATTGTATTCCTTTTGCTGCAGCAAACGAAAGTCCGTGGGGTCTCCATCTGCCAGAATAATAGTCTGCTAGAGGAGCATCCGCAGGTCGAGATAGGTAGTAGTCCATGTAGGTTCTGTAGACACATTCAGTTGAGTTCCACATTGTCATCCAATTATTATTGTTATCCATGGTATAGACTATAATTTCGCCGTTTGGACCAACAGTTCTATAGCCAGAAGGTACACCAGTAATGTTATATTCCCAGCGTCCAGTGAAGGGATCATATGCGTTCCATGTGCTGCCAACAGTCGTCCACAAATAAGAGAATGCACCATACATGTTCATGGTTTTCCAATACATAATCTGACCAAATGCCTGCCGCTCGTTGTTTCCAAGAACCTTGTTCCAAAGTTCTTTACCAGTATGCAAATCCACAGCAACAGTTCTCTGCTCAACTTCGTAGCCTGTACCTCCAAATGCTGGCATTGCACTCTGCGCTGCATGCTGAGTATAGAATAAAACGCCGTTCATTATTACGGGGTTGCTCCATTTGCCTTCGTATGCGTCTCCGTGTTCATAGCTGATCTGATCCATAGTCACGGTGTTTAGATCAACATCGCCAACTAGTCCGCCTTCTGCGTAAGGTCTTGCCCACAACAAGTGAGCAGTCTCGGGTGCATCATCATTGTCTGGTGGTAGACGATTATCATAGCCTTTTACGTTTAGCCAGTTGCCAGCAATTGTTTGCCACTCCCTAAATTGAGCATTTATTGGACGAGACCAATACTCAGTTGGAAGAGGAACGCCAGGATAATATTCACGTGGTTCTTCAGTTACTATAAGTGGGTATTTTTCACTTGTACTTGCCTTCATCGTCGTACCAGCAAGAGTTCCAGCAGCAGTTACTTCAACTACTTGTTCTGGGAAGTTTGTCTGCAGATAATATGTACCAGCCATTGTAGGTGTGAAAGTGGTTCCTGTCATTCCGGTTGTGTCAGTTGTGAATGGACCGAGAGTCTGTGTTGTATTGTCTGGCTTTGTCACTGTTATTGTTAGTCCATACCAACCCGGTTGTGGCCATGCGGTTGCGTGTGTAATTCCAACTGTAATTAATGTTTCTTGGCCAACGCCAACTGGGTTAGGCATAGATCCTATCAATGCAAAGGAGTTTTTTGATACTCCGGTTTGCGCGTTTGTGGTAGGTAAAGTTAGTAGTGGTATTGCGATTGTTAATACTAGAATTATGCCGATTATAGTTGCTTTTATTTTGTTTGTTTGCATTTTTATTTTTTCCTTTTTTTTAAAAAAGCATAAAGCTTCTGAGACAACCTAATCACACAATAACAAATTAAATGGTGTCAAAAGTGTTTCAATACGACAACTGTTATTAGCACAAAGACACCGCATATTTCTATGGAAAACATAGAATGCGACAACGATCACTTGCAAACATTGGTCAAGCTAGGATTAACGCCAAATCAAGGAAAACTCTATCTCAAATTGCTAATAATTGGCAAAGCGAATGGACGTACCCTCTCAAACGAAACCAAATTAGCTAGACAAGAAATCTACAGAATAGTAGATACTTTGCACAGAATTGGAATAGTTGAAAAGATACTTGGACAACCTTTGGAGTTTCAAGCAGTCTCTATTCAAGATGGCATTTCAATTTTAATGATGAAAAAAGACATAGAGTTTCAACAAACAAAAGATCGAGTACAAAAACTTATCAAGGAATATTCTGATTTAGAATTGTCACTCCCCCAAAAAAACTATAATTTTCTAATAATCCCACCAAGGAAGAAGGTTAGAGAAACTAGAGAAAGAATGCTGGAGAACACTAAAGAAAGCATTCAATTGATCACTACTAGTAAGAGGTTAATTCAAGGTGTTGAATATTTTTTTGAAACCTATGAAAAAACACTCCAACGAAACGTAAGAACCCAAATAATTGTTCAAGAAAGTGAAGAGAAGAAGATTATTAAAAAGAAGGTTGAATCATTAAGTCAGTACTCAAATTTTCAACTACGATTCATAAAAGAATCTAAAGTCAATTTGTTAATAGCGGACAAAAAAGAGGCAATTGTTACTTTACAACCAAAAATGGATTTGGGCGATTCAGCAGTTTTATGGACTAACCATCCTGAGCTCCTATCAATCTATCAAGACTATTTCTATACTGTCTGGAATGGTGCAGAAGAAAGCTAACCAAGGTTGGTTTCTTATTTCTTGGGAAAAATAGGTTTTGCTGAGGCCCCGGCAACTTTATAGGAGAAAAGAGCAAATGCAAATGCTCAAACGATAGCTACTTCGTAAATTTTTAGCCAAAGCCTACTCAGCACCATTCATTTCTCTGTTACTTTGATTTTTTTGGACTAAAAAAGGGGAAAGATAATTTTTTTGTTTTTGTTGCTGTTGTTATGGACGTTTTCTTAGCAGCAATAGAGCCAGCACAAAACCGACTACTATTATTGCTACTATGATGCCTGCTACTGCTGGAACAAAGTACATGTCAGCGACAGAATCTGCTGGAGCTTCAGTTGGTGCTGGTGTTGGTGCTGCTGCGTCAACGCCTATAGTAGCTTGGTCATATGATCCATAGTATGCTCCGGAGCCTGCAAAGGCTGCAATGATAGTGTATTTACCTGGAATATCAGGCGTCCACTGGAAACCATAATTTCCACTCATATCCGTAGTTGCTATTCCAATGTCACGGAAGTTACCGTTGGCGTCAACAACACTTAACTGCACATCAACTCCCATAGCGCTAGCAGGCATAGTGAATTGCTTATAGACATATAACATCCAGTCGCTTTGGCTAGCATCAGACATTGCTGGAACACCATCAGGGAACCGCAACTTAATTGCATCATCATTTGTACCTGGCGAAACATCTAAAACGCTTCCACTGATAATAACTGAAGTGCCTTGCGGTACACCAATGTTAGGAGCTGTAACAGTTAATTTGCTTGGACCTTTACCGATTGCATATACTTGCTGATTATAGGTATCTTGTGTAGCAATAATGCTATCGCCCATAATTGCGCGTCCACCCCAACGTGACTGACGGAATGCACCGTTAATTCTCCAAACTACCTCGCCTGAAGTTGCGTTTAAGCATATGAAAGGTGCACCTCTTGGCCGTGGGTTATTAGCTGAGTGTTCAAGGTGTCCAAAGTACGCATAGTCATCAGTAACAAACATGGGGCGTAGCCACCAGTTATTTGAGAATTGCTCTTCAGTATATGGGTCCTCTGCAGCGTAACTCCATAAGACTTTGCCGTCTTTAACGTCATAGCAGTTAACTATTCCGCTGATGCTTGTAGAGTAGAATTTGCCGTTAGCAATCATTCTCGCAACGCTCAAGCTATCATCCCAAGCATTCAAGTAGTTTTCAGGAGCAGTTTCCCATAGGAAGTTGCCTGTTTCAAGACTAAAGCCGTAGTGTACTCGGTTTTCTTTACCAAAGAGAACTGCAACGTTATCTTGTTCACCCCAAGCGCACCATCCGCCTGAAAAGCCACTGACTGTAATGTTGCCTTCAACCCACAAACTTGGAGCATTCCAAGTATTGTTGAACAATAGTGTACCCATAGCGCCCTTTGACCTGTTAAGGTTTAAGCCCCACAGATTAACATACGATTGGGTTACGACTCCGCCGATAATGCGATTGTTCGGGAAGATTTTTAGTATGCTTGGTGTGCTTGATCCTCGCAGTTCAGGTATTGTTACGTTCAAGTCATATCCGCTGTCTGGAGTAGTTGTGCTGTTGTAGGTTCTGCCTCTGACTTGGCTACCCCAGCTCTCCGACATGCCAGTTTTACCTGCTGAAACGACGTAGGTTTGGTTCCATTGTTGCAGCGCCCAGATGCGGTTAGTACTGCTGCCGACATTGCTTATTCTGTATCTTAGTTGCTCACCCAGTGCTCCGTAAGCTGTAGTGCCACCTGGAACGTTAGTTATGTTGTAGCGCCAGTTGCCAGAATATGCATCATAGAATGACAAAACAGTGTTTCCACCGCCAGCGTTAATTTGGAACCCAAGATACATGAAAGCACCGTCGTTGTTAAAGCATTTCCAATCGATTATCTGAGCAAATGATGGTCTAGCGTTGTTATTGTCCGTGAAGGTCTTTGTCCATAACTCCTTGCCGGTATGCAGATCGATTGCTACAACTGGTTGGGTAGGAAGACCTGATTCAAATGGACAGTAGTAAAGTATTCCAGCTATAATGAATTGTGTAGGCCAACGTCCTTCATATGCATCGCCGTTCTCAAAAGAGTCAGATCCCGACGGCATATAACGAGTATCGTCTAGAGCCATTCCGCCTACTAGACCACCTTGATCTTCGCCGAGTGGTCTTGTCCAGAGTATGTGTGCAGTTGTTGGAGCATCATTGTACGGTGTATAGAAGCCTTCAGGTGCTCTGAGCCAGTGACCGGCTATGCTGTACCATTCGCGTATTTGGGCATCAATGGGCCGTGACCAGTATTCGGTTGGCATTGGGAATGCAGGATAGTATACTACAGGATCCTCTTGAACGACCAGTTGGATTGAATCACTTCTAGCTTCACGATAAAGGTTGCTGGTTAAAACGCCGTAGGCTGTTGAGTTCTGCTCGGGGAAGATTGTTGTAAGAGTGTAGTTGCCAGCTTTGTCTGGGACAAATGTAACACCAGTTCCACCTGTTGAGTCAGTTTTCGGACAATCAATTGTGGTTGTAGTGTTGTCAGGCCTTACTACTTCAACTTTCAAGCCCAGCCAACCGTCAACTACATTGGTAAGTGCGGTTAGCGCGCCGACGTGAAGTAGCACTGTTTGCCCCACACCAACTGGGTTGGGCATTGCGCCAATGAAGGGATAGCTTGTGTATGTTGCTGCGTTAGCGTTTGGTATTGTAAAGAATGTGATGGGAATTACCATTATCAATATTATAGCTATCGCAATAGTTTTAGTTTTTATTGGTTGTATTTTTCTTTTCCTCATTTTATTGTATATTGAGCAAATAATCCTAAAGCCTATTTGCTCAACCTAAAACCAATACCGTTTGCCATAAGTATATATAATTTTCCAATATACAAGAGTAATATTCTATAACACAATTATACTGTAAAATACAAATTAGTTAAACTTTAACATAACATTTTCACATATAATCCAACAGTATAAACTAAAACAAAAAAACTTTCAAGAAAAACATTGAAACGGCAAACATTCCATTAGAGACAGATTTTGGTGACAAGGATCCTGTAACCATATTGAGCAGGAACGTCTCACCATCAGCTGTCCTCATAACTAAAAAAGAATCGATAGCTACATGTAAAAACCAAGGTCCCCTTTTACATACTAACAAGCAACCTCAAATCATTTGAGACAATCTGAATAGTTGAAAAAACCCGTTTTGGACACGCCGAGTAAAGGACAGGGAAAAACGAGAATAAACAGAGAAATACCGCGGTAGCTTAAACCGAAAAGCAAAACAGTTTCTTTATAATATTTAACGAAAGCTTTTCTGGCTTAAATAATCTTTGACCTTCCAAAGCTTTAACAGCACTTTAGACAGTTACCTGTTGAAACAGCTTTTATTTCATTAGGTAGTAAAGACGATTGTCCGAAAAACCTGGAGATGTGTGTAACTTGGCAGAACAACGTAATAATCAATCAGAGTTTAGTTTTGAATTGGAAGAATTAAGCACAAAGTTTGCTGGAATAAGGGAACCTGTGACGAAAGTTAAACCCGTTGTAAGAATAGATTTGAACGCCCTAAAATGGAAATCATAAGGCACCCAATTTTACCTTATTTCGATAATCTTGCATTACATTAACCATATCATTGACCTTGATCCTAACTTTTTTTATCAGGCTCAAAATTCTTACAAGAAAATCCAACTCAAACAAACCCTTCTCACAACAAAGATCAAATGCAAACAAATTACCTTGACGCAAAGCCACAATTGCTTATTAGCATCTTCTGATGAACACAAACATAGCATAACTATTCAGTTATTTCCCTATTTTCCTTCGTTATTTTGGGTTTTTTCCCGTATTCCGCCCTTTTGTATTGCTCAATACATAATATTTTAATTGAAGCATAAAAAATAAAAATTAAGAGAAGAGTGTATTTTCTACCATTCTTCTTCTTCCCATTCCTCGTCTTCTGTTTCTTCCCATTCCTCTTCTTCTATGAATATCATGTGCTTATTCACCTCACAACAAGCCGCAAAAGCTACCTGCCCCTTTCAAAGCCTTAAGCATTTGCATTCGTCAAATGACGTTAAAAATCGCTAAAGTAAACAATTTGACCATACCTCAAACACAATTTTTCGATCAATAGATACTTTCTCATATTTTCTCCCTAATTTTTGGCACCACAATATAGACAGTTACCTAAAATCTCAATTCCTACCAAGCTACAGGGTGTTTGAGACTGTTTCTTAAACTGTTTCAGTTCTGTATCAGCCAACTACCATAAGCCTCCATGCACATATCATTATATGGTGATAAACACATGCAAAAAACAAAAATCATAATCGCCCTGGTCGCTGCGGCGGCTTTGACCTTGGTCGCCTTTGGATTAGCTTCAGCCCAAATAGCCGCAAACCAACCTTACACAACTACAAACCCAAGTACAGCTCCCAACAATGGGTTCTTGGGCTGGATTGGTAACTGCTTTGGTTACGGACAAAACCAAGCCTACAGCAATGGATATGTGGCGCCTCAAGGTCCAACCGATGGCTCAGTTCCAGCACCTGCTCCCTTCAAAGTCGGCTACGGCTATGGCCCCTGCTGGGCAAGATAAAACCCCAGCTATTTCCTTTTTTTAAAAAAGAACTCGTCCAGAACTTTTTTACACCCCTAATTTTTTCTTGCAATGTACTTAGAAAACACAATATAGGTTACAGTAATAGCAGGTACAACTACAATCTTGAAGAAAGTGAGGATTAATCAAGTTAAAGCTGTTTCTTTGCCCTCTCTCTTGCAGCCTTAACTTCTTCAGCTGTAAGGGGTCTTCGCTTAAGAAATTCCAGCCACCATAACAAAAGAAACAGTCTTCAATAGTCTTTTGTGCTTTTGACTCTAAAACTGTTTC
This sequence comes from Candidatus Bathyarchaeota archaeon, assembly GCA_963804785.1. GTDB lineage: Archaea > Thermoproteota > Bathyarchaeia > Bathyarchaeales > Bathycorpusculaceae > Bathycorpusculum. The sequence continues at coordinate 143,657 of CAWDRR010000004.1, read as the reverse complement.
AAGTTTGGCAACTACATCTTGATTATTTTTTCCTCTACAATGCTTCCAAATTTGAAAGAAAAAATTATGCACCTTGGAAAAAAAACGATTATTTGTCTTATCTTAAAAAAGTAGATATGCCCAGCTAAGCAAATATTTGAACACAACTTGACCGGAGAAACCTCTTTTTATTAATGGTGCAATCGGGTTTTTGATGTGAAAAGCTTAAGAAAGCGTGTTTTTGCTTAAGGTGACATGTTCCAAGATTTGAAGGGATTTGCCCAATTTATTTCTGTTGAACGAGGACTGATGCTCTTCATGATTTCAGTCGGATCAACATTTCTTATGGGCCAAGCGCTCGTTTGGCCTGTAGCGCTGTTTCTTGGCATTATCGTTTTTTGCATTTGGAGTGCTGTTGATGCAATGAATAACATTTGTGATGTAGACTTGGATGTTCTGTCTGATCCAATGCGGGCAAATTTCACTAAGAAATTAGGTAAGTTTAGCTTCTTTATCGCAGTTACGTTTACAGCGCTGTCTCTAATGTTGGGTGCAGCAACATTGATGCCGTTTGTGCTATTATTTGTGGGCATAGGCATCTTTTTTGGAGTGATCTATTCCGTTCCACCCTTCAGACTTCGAAAGACCGCCTATAAGCCAATTATTAACTTTACAGTAGGTGCGGTTCCAGTTATGATTATTGCAGCTTTCTTCAACTTGTTTTCAATTGACATAATAATATTGATTTTGCTAATCGGTGTTACAACAGCAGTGAACAGTTTATGGGAGGATCTGGCTGATTTCGCCTCAGACTTCCAAAGTGGCTCAAGAACAATACCGATAATTTTAGGTTTTAGACGCGGCTTATTCTTAACAGTCATATTGGGCTACGTCATGATTCCACTGATGGTTCTAGTAGGCGTACTATTTCAGCTATCAATTATTTACTACGCTACATTAGTGACTCTCGCAAGCTTTATCACGCTGCGTTTAATCCAAAAAAGACAAACACTATTCAAAATAAAAGACACACAAAAACTCTTCAAAGTGGGCGAAGTTTTAGCCAAAGATTTTGTGATAGTAGCAATTGTATTTACTCTAAGCCTAATGCTCAGCAGCTTGCTAAAAATCAACCCAATATTTTAGAAAACAATTACTCAGAGGTTTAGCGTTTTTGACTCAATAACGAAACCATTAGGCAGCATCGTAACTTCTGACACGCATCACATCTGTACACTTAGGTTTATCTTATTATTTGAGCATATAACTCCGAATTTGAAATGGTTAAATTAGCAATCATTGGTGCCGGCATAAGCGGTTGTTCAGCTGCCTATTTGGCACATAAATACCTTCCAAACCTAAACGTAACAATCTACGATTCTCAAAACAGAATAGGCGGCAGAATCCAAACATACAATGAATATGGTGAAATCATAGAATTGGGCGCTGCCTTCTTCAACCGTTTCAACAAAACACTTTTAGGCACAATAAAATCTGAGGGACTACAAATAGCACCCGTTGAAGGACCCAAAGATTTTGCGGTGTGGAATGGCTCAAAAATAATTTTTAAGTCAAACAAACAATCCTTTTCCACTACATTTAGCCTTCTTACAAAATATCAGCTGAACTTAGCCCGTACTTTATTACTTCTCAGAAAAGTAAGAGCACAAGTTGCCAAACTATATCAAGAAGAACAAAAAAACCCCGCCGACTTCACAGAACTTTTTGAATCAACAGGTCTTGATAGATGGCACCAAATATCCTTCGCGGAAGAATTGCTTAAGAGAGGTGTAAGCCAAGCCTTCATCGATGAAGTGGTAACCCCCATTACAAGGGCCATATACTCTCAGAACGCAGACTTGGGGGGCTTCGCGGGGCTTTCAGCTTTGATTGGTGTTTACTCAGGACCAACATATAGTTTAGCTAATGGTAACAGCAGTTTGCCAACTCGCCTTGCGAACGCTTCAAAAGCAACGGTTAAATTGGGTGAAAAAGTTGACAGAATAGAAAAGACTACAAAAGGAAATTACCTTTTAGCTACAAAGGCTGAAAATGAGGTTTTTGAAAACGTCATTGTCGCTACACCCTTAGAATTTGCTGAATTAGAATTCGATGGCTTATCTTTAGATGGTTGGGAACCTCAGCAATATCAGGCTGTCTACAGGCGGGTGATGCGAGGAATTTTGGATCCCGAATACATCGGTTTAAGAAAATCAGCCAATCTCCCAGCTATAGTTTTAACTACAAAAGACGCAGATCCAATAACTCAAATCGGCATAAAAAAAGCAAGCAACGGCGAGTCATTAGTAACGATTTCCTCACCAAAACCCCTTAAATCCAATGCATTTAGTGGTGTTTTCAAAAGTGGCGGAGTTACAGTTTTGAATCATTATTGGAAAGCCACCTACCCCAAATTCAAACCAATCACAAAGCTGCCTCCAACACGTATTGACAAACGGTTCATATACGTCAATACTGTTGAACCTTCGGTCTCAAGCATGGAAACGTCAGCTCTATCAGCTTTGAATGCAATTCGACTGCTTGGCGAAGAATACTAGATACACTCTCATCTTCTTTCCCACACTCATCCCTTTGCACAAAGCACCACATACTCAACACAATAAGCAAAAAAGAAAAAAGAAGGTCTTCAATCAATCAAAAGTGACTTGACATAGAATTAAGTTGTCAAGCTTTTCGTTTCTACTTTTGTTTAGACTTTCAGCTTCTCAGCGAAGGCTTCCGCACGTTTAAGGTCTTCAATGTTAGGTCTTCCTTTATTCATTCCACCAAAATATTTGAGAAAAAGGTTGGTGTTGAAACCTTTACATTGAAATTCATCAACAATCAAATAACCTTTAGATAACAGTTTTTCTCTAAGTGCCAAGTGATCTTTAGCGAGTTTCTTTTCGCCCGTCACGCCACTGGTTGAAAAAATGAGTGCTTTCTTATCGGTGACTTGCGGTACTGAATCAGCAAACTCAAGGAGTTCTCTGTAGTGTTTTCCACTATCTATCCCTGCACCAAAACCTACAAGATCACAATGATTTAGCTCTTCAAGATTAGTTTCTTGCGGAGACTTCACTTGTGTATCAAGCACTTTTGCCATAACTTCAGCTACCTTTTGAGTGTTGTTATGATGGTAAGAATAAACAACTATCAAAGACTTCACTGCAACGCCCCTTTTTACTTCATTTTATGCATTATGTATAACAAATAAACATTTTCTATCTTAAATAACAGAAAACAAAGTGAGTGCTCTAAAAATTTTTAATTGATATCCACTTCCACCTTGCAAGAGTTTTTACCTCAAACTATCAGTGCTGGTTGAGCTTGTTGACGTTAAGCATGCTACTTTGTTTACTACGGCAATCTCAGCAGATTAGGGAAATAAAGGTAAATCACAACCAAGACTACGGTGATTATACCTACGACCGCGATGGCTATTACGTACTTTCGGGACGATTTCTTCTGTCTGGGTTGATTAGCGTCAGAACGTTTCTTTCGCCACCTTCCAGATTTTGTCCTTTCACGTTCCTTAGACCATTTACCATCTTTCACAGTGGGAGCAGGCATAGATTTCAACTCAACTCTTCTTAGAATTATCTATCTGTTTGTTAGCTGAAAAGCTTTTTGATATTCTTTTTTGGCAAAGATTACTAAGACGAAAACTATTACGTATAATGCCCCTACTAAGAGACTAAAATATGCATTTCAAAAAGAAATACATTAGAGAAAAGAAAATTCATATTTTTAATTCATAAACCTTATTTTATTTTAACACAAATGAATTTAACAAAGAAAAGAAGAAGCCGGAACACGCAAACTTGTTTACAAGCTCCAAACAAAAGATAAGAAATTTTAAGAAAGAGGTTAAAAATGGAAACTAAATATAAATGCCCTTCTTGCAGCTCAACTGAAACCGAAATCGTCTATGAAGGCGAAGCAGTAATTAGTATCTGCAAAGCCTGCAAAGTAGTTTGTTCAAAAAGTTGGTTCTAAAAAACACCATAATCCCAACAAATATTTGGGGTGTGCTGAAACCCTCTTCGTCTACCATTTGTTTGCTTAAATTGCACCTGAACCACACGACAATCCTTACCACTCAAAACCTTGGACAAAAAGATACAAAAACGTTAAGGATGATACCTTTACAAGATAACGAAAAGTCCAATATCGCAACAATTAAGGAACCAAACAGTAAAGAAAAGTTTTTAAACACAATATACAGGAAATCTTTTAACCTCAAGAAAATGGAATCCTGACCCAATGAAGAAGACTTGCGTAATTATTCTTACCCTGCTAATTGCGGTGTTAATCCTAACAACTGCCACAGTTGCAAAAGGTCAAACAACAGCAAAACCAACCGAAGTTAGCGTTGGAGTGTGGTTAATTAACGTTGAAAAAGTAGATGTGGCACAAAGCACGTTTAAACTGGACTTCTATTTGTGGTTTAAATTTGACCCCGCCCAAATAAGTCTTGAACAAGTCAAAGATTTTGAGTTCGTTAATGGCGATCCCACAAAGTACGAGGTTTTAGCAGAGGATGGATACTTAGAATACCGAATTAAGGGTGATTTCTTTAAAACGTTTGACTTCACTAAGTATCCTTTTGAAAACCAGAAGCTAAGCGTGCAATTAGAGCATAAAACTCTTGATTATACAAGGCTTGTTTATTTTCCAGATACGGAAGGTTCAAACATTGATGATCAAGCTAACGTAGCTGGGTGGAGTATGACTAGTTTTAATGTGGACGCTGTTGAACATTCTTATGGGGATGAATCTTTTTCACGTTTTGACTCCAGCGTTATCTTGCAGAGACCGCTTTATTCATCGATTTTCAAGAGCGTTATGCCAATTGCCGTAATTACAACCATAGCATTGCTTGCTTTTTTGTGTCTCCTAAGAATTTTGCCCAAAGAATAGGATTAGGTGTTACCACTTTGCTTTCTGCTACAGCTTTCCATCTTTCGTTGCTAAATGGAATTCCTCCAACAGGCTACTTGACTTTCGCTGATAAGATGATGATTTTTGTTTATGCCATTTTCCTCTACGATCTATCTGTTTCTGTTTACATCATGCGTTGCGTAGACTTAAAACGAGAAGATACCGCAGAACAAACAAAAAAGCCCTGAAGATCTTGCCATTCTTAATCATATAGGTGGAGTTGCTATTCTTGCCGCAAGTCAATTGCTGGCTTAGAAGGAAGAAAACAAGTTTTAATCCAATTAACCATAAGACTACCAAGACTACCGACTTCGACCACGATGGCGAATGCTTGGAGCGGTTAAGCATTCCAAAAAATAAGGTTGGTTGTATTAAATTCTAATCCCAACAACGAGGAAAAATGACGTTGGGCATGTTGGAGTGCATTTTGAAAGGACTATTCAGGGTCAATGCTTGACTCTGACTTTGTCGTATCGACGATCGGTATCGAAGATTAATAGCTTCTGCAGGTTTTTTAAATAAATTCTTCGATATTTATTCGGAGGTTTTTATCAAGGACATGAGATAGGCTGACAAAGCCAAGAAAATTGATGCAAAGAAAAATGTGGCGTAGAAGCCCAAATAGAACGATGAAAAACCCGAAATTAAGGAACCTATCATAGTGGCAATACCGACTAGGGCGCTGTACACTCCTAGTGTTGAGCCGTTCCTTCTTGGACTAAGTGTGTTAAACACCATCGTGTTCGATGATGTGTAGTAGATGGAATATGCAATCCCGGAAGCTAGCGGGTAAAAAATGAGAACAGGAATCAGAAACCACAGTCCCGTAAGCAAATATGCGGAGGCGCTTAGAGTTCCGTAGGCGATTGCTCTGAGCGCGATTCCTCCGATAGCGGCTTTAATCGGCGATTTCCTTTCTATGTAAGGTCCAGCGAACCTGAATGAAATTATAAGTACAATCAAGCCTAACATTATGACTGCAAAAATCAGAATATTTGAAACGTTGTTGGCTTCCAAGGCTGGTACTAGTGATGCGTTGAAAATGCCTGCGGATAGGAAGAAAAGGAAAATGGCCAGGTACAGAAGAGGCGTATACCTTGTGAGCTCGTGGCGTAAACTTTTGAATACTGACTTAAAATCGTTCAAGTCTGGAATTTTTAAGAATAGGTAATGTGAATTATGGATTCTGTGAAAGAAGCTCTGTCTATTTAAGACCAAAGCTCGACGCTCAAACACCATTTCGGGTTCCTTGATTAGATAAGCAGCTAAACCTGCTGAAATCACCGATAAGACAGCTAAGGGAAGCACAAGGTACTCTAAAAAAAAGAAAAACGACCAAGTTAGTCCCAGAAGCAAACCTACTATTTGGCCTGTGCTTGAGAACATGGAGAAGGTTGCAAACGCGTAAGCCCACTTAGACTTGCGTTCAGTTTCCATAACCAACAGGTTAAGCGGTGTTGTCGAAGCAGTCGTGGCAAAAGAAAATAGTGCATATAGAAACGAAATCCAGTATCCAGTTCGGGCAAACAAGAACATCAGCAGAATGAAAGCTGTAGCCAAAAAGCTAAACATAATAAGAGGGCGTCGCCGATGAAAGCGGTCGGTGACAAGCCCCCAAAACAGTGCTGAAGGAACACTAACGGCACTAAATAAAGTAAATGCCAACCCAACATCCAGTACGGTCCCGTTGAAATTCAAAATCAACAGTTGAACCAAAGTACCCATAGGGCCCAGTGCAATATTAAACGGTACCACTGCGACTGCCCAATCCAAACCGCCTATAGGCCGCAAGAAACAAAGGTTTTTTCTCTCTTCTACAAAACTTCTTTTGAACTTTTCACTCTCACCTTTGCTTATCCTTTGAGTCTCCAAATCATTTGTCATGAAATATGCACACCCCCGCGGAGAAAAAGAGAAAGCATTATCCGACCCAGCCCAATCTTGTTAACATTATCAATGAATAGTATTCCTTAGCTTATGTTTGATGATACATGCTTCTACTAACATTGTTAAATAAAAAAATTCACCAACCAGTTAATATAATTTTATTCAAACCAATCAAGAGAAATCCGCCTAAATCAGCTTTTGTAGGGAATTCAGTCCAGTATACATAGTTTAGACCATACTGTATATGGATGGATTCCAGAAAAGAGGCTAACAAAAGAATTGGACCATTTTACCCATTCTAAATTAAGAAACACCCAAAAACTAACTAATCAGTGTAAATAGTTCATGTTTTCTTTTCTCTGAATTACTTTTGGGAGGCCGCCAATGACTAAAGGGTGAATTAAAGCATAATTTAGCCAGCAGACTTACAGATTTACAAAAAAATAGGTTAACCCACACAACAAACAACTAATCAGAGCCTATCTACCCAACGCTTAAAATTAACCACAAAAACAAAAGACCCCAAACCCGTACTAACCAAACCACCCAACAAAAAAACCGCGCCAAACTCAATTCCTCCAAAACTACAACCAATAACCAAAAGCCCCACTAACACCAAAATCGCACCAAAGACCCAAGACTCCAAGGCCATTACCAACCAACAATTTACAGCCAACAGGTTTTAAACATTTCGCATATCCGCTGAAACAATACAAATCCACAACACAAATACACCAAAAAAACAAGCACACACAGCCAACTTATTATCACCAAACAGACTGCGAAACAAATAATTACCCCCTAAACATTAAGCGAACTCACTAAACATCAAAAAACATATGAATGAACAACAAAGAAGGCAGACACAATGGCAGAATTACTATTCACAGACTTCATCATCAACATCATCATCATAGCAGTCTCCTTTGCCGTACTAAATTGGGCAAGCAACCTCGCAATAAAAAACGCATTAAACGTATCCAACGTAACCCAACTAGGAAAAACCGCCGTCGGATTCAGCATGATAGCCTTCTCAACCTCACTACCAGAACTAACAGTCGCCCTAATAGCCGCCCTATCAGGAGGCGCAGCACTCTCAGTAGGAAACGTCCTAGGCTCAAACATCATCAACATATCCGTCATAATAGGAATAGCAGCAATCCTCCTCTACATAAAAACACGCCGAAAACGCAACGAACCAAACACCCCAGAAGAACTAAGCGTCATCCCAGACTTCGCCAAATCAGAACTAAGCAGCATCCACTTCGGACTATTCATCTCCTCCATAATACCAATGATACTAATCTACATCAAAACAGCAACATGGATTATCGGCTTAGTACTAATCACAATTTTCGTTGTCTATATGTATCAACTCTCAAAAGTGAGAATGCCCCCAGAGAATGGCGAAGCCACACAAGAAGAAAAAAACAAACTAAAACGCTACATACTACTAACAATTGTTGGAGCACTCGGAGTCGTCGGCAGCGCCTATTTCCTTGTAGAATCTGCCGTTGTAATAGCTCAAACAGTAGGGATACCACAAACAGTGATCGGCGCAACCATAATTGCTTTTGGCACAAGCCTCCCAGAATTGACACTAGACTTGAAAGCATTCCTAAAAGGCCACTCAGCACTCGCATTTGGCGACATCATCGGAAGCAGCTTCATAAACATAACCCTAATCTTAGGAGTAACCCTTTTTGTTCCAGTACTCGTCGGCTCACCCATTCAAATGGATATGGGTGTTTTCCAGAACCTTATTATCTTCTCGATAATTACAAACTTGTTCTTCTGGTACTTCCTTTCAAGAGGAAGAATCAATTGGCAAGAAGGCGTTGTTTTCCTTTCAATATATGCACTATTCCTTAGCCACCACCATGGGTCTTCTATAACAAAACAATCCCAGTTTCCCAAATTCACCCTGTTTCACATCACAAGTTACTAAAAACTGATATTAATAATCAGGTACTATGATTAAAGGGGAATATCATGTTAAAAGCTTTGGTTGTGTACGGGACAAGAACAGGAACAGCTGCAATCACTGCACAAGAGATTGCACAAACACTTCAAAAGCAAGGCATAGAAACAAAGGTTTTTAATGCTAAAAAAGATAAAATTCAATCTATATCTGATTATGACCTAATTGTTGTGGGCAGTGGGATTCAGATGGGTCGCTGGACTGGTGAACCGGAGGATTTTCTTAAAAAGTTCCAGACCCAGCTAGTCACAAAGAAAGTAGCGTTGTTTGTTAATTGTGGTTCTGCTGCAGAAAAATTAAACCCAGATAAACCCGAAATAGCAGCAAAAGCCAAAACAAAATATTTAGAAGAAAAAGCTGCTAAATACAAACTCAATTGCTTATCGTTAGGCTTGTTTGGAGCAATGTACAATTTTAACACAATGTCGTGGATTATGAAAAAGGGCATGGAAAATGAACGGCCAAAACTTGCGGCATCCTACAAAGAAACAGAACCAGGTGTTTATGACACTAGAGACATAGAAGCGATACAAAAATGGGTTCAAGAACTCGCAACAAAAATGTAGGTTGTCTGAGCATTAATATTCAATTCACCCCAACCCAAGATCTTAAGCCGTCTTACATTTAATCAAATAATTGTCTATATTTCCTTTTGCCAGAATCAAACCGTTAGTTTTTATAATTCAATTGCATGATATTAATCTTATACGACTCATAGTCGACGTGGGAAAAAAACATGAATAAGGAAGAGGCAACAGTTTTATTAAATGAATTAGGAGCTAACAAACTTGTTAATCCAAAGTTAGTTCTTATTGAACACAAAGAACAAGACAAATATCGATTGCAGATTAGAGGCGACTATGACCGCCACGCAATTGCACTATTTGTAAGAAAAAGAGACTTATCATGCAAAATGAACAACGACTACTTGACTATTTTCACACCATAGAATTTTTTAAATTAAAATTTAAACCTTAATTTCCGAGATTAGCAATTTGTAGGAATAAAATTTTAACTATGAGTTGATAATAAAGTGGTCGTATAGATTTGAACATAAGAGTAATTGAAAACCCGACTTACTATAGGTTTTAACCGCAACTCTCAATTTTCGGTATAAAGTAGGCTATAATTGTGGAAGGTCAACTCATTTCTTTCGGAGCTTAGCAAAGATTATCACTATTATCAAAGAGACCGCGATAATTATTGCACATGCTTCAGTCAGCATAGCGATCGTTTGATTCCCACTCTGCTTAACACCGATCCCAACCAGAGCCCAAATGATAACTAGTGAGTATGCCGCGTCTTTTCTTGTAATTAGCATGAGTAGCGTAATTATCAAGGCCACAACTATTACCAACATAGCCCAAATCTCTGGACTGAAACCGAAACCATCCCAATTAAGCGAAAACAAAGTGGCAGCAACATTGGCAATTGCAGCTACAGTGATCCAGCCCAAATAGACGCTAAATGGAAGATGAACTGCTAGTTTCTCACCCATTGTTACTTTTGACTTTCCTATTCCAAGCCGCACGTAAATCAAGATTAACGACGCAAGAAGCAAGAACATGAGCACAACTGAAAGTGAAAGGTACTCAAACTGCCAAAAGAAAAGCCACACTATATTAAATAAACTGCTTAATGCAAAAAGCCAGCCGATTTTCTTTTGATACTCTTTTCCTTGCTGTTTGGGTAATGCTTGATAGACCGCGAAAACCCCCAAGAGTATATAGATTATTCCCCAGATTGAAAATACGTAACCTGCAGGAGTTACCAGAGTCAGGTTCGAGTCAGAGACCTGCGCAGTATTATTGCCGCCGATGATAGTTGAACTACCGGCTAAACTATTAATTATAACAGTTAAAGCAAAAAATATTAAATTTACATATCTTAGGACGTTTGAACTACTAACGACCATCAAAATCTCCCAAATCTTATACGTTGCTTATAATATATAAAATAATCGAAAAACTAAAAATCCGCCAAGTTTAGTAATACTAGTTTTCAAACGCCTATTTTTTTCAAATTAGAGTTGGATTCGAACTCTCCAGTAAGGGGAGATGTTACCCGAAGATTTGACAGTTAATAATTTCTTCAGATAATTTGATATACCTGATTGTGAAAAGAGCCCTTAATCAACAAATATCTTGCTTTGACCTTTGATAGAATTAGTTTTTCACAATTTTTTACTACATACATGAATTGATTGTTCTTTTATTTCAAACTCCAAATTTATTTTTTGTTGGGTTACCTTAGAACAATGAAATTCGGTCATTAAATAGTAGTTTACTGCCTGATTTTTTCCCATTCAGTAAACAATTCCTTTTTAACCATTTCTTCTTGTATCCGCTTTTTCTTGGAACGAATATCTAAACCAATCATCAATAGGAAAGGTACTGATAAATAAAATCCTGCCATTAGGGGATTTTGGAGAAGGGTGGCTGCTCCTAATATCTGCTCGATTCGGATTCCTGCGACTGCTTGGAGGATATCAGCCATGAAAAAGGCTATCAAAGTTAACGTTAAGACAACGGCATATTGAAGGATTGTGCTTCTTTGTTTTCCTAATATAGCCGAAGGTATGACTGATGACAAGACGAAAATCCATGTGAAAGCATAAACGAAAACTACGGTTTGAATATTAGAATTTAGCCATGAACTGACGGTTGGCCAGAAAAAGGTGATGTTTGTTGCAACTGATTTTACTGCGGTGTCGGTGAAAAGCTGATAGCTGACTGTGAGGACCCATGATACAGCAAGATATGTTGGGGCTAACAAAGCAGCTCTCATAGCATTACCAAGACTTAATATATAATACACTCTTAAATAAATCTTTATATGCAAAACAAATTCACCAACAATCAGCACACAAAAAAACATAACCAGACACTTAAACAATAACAGAAAAAAACAACACTAACCAAGAAAAACAGCAAAACAAGCTTATTTCCATAACAGGAGATAGCTACAAGCTTTTTCTCTTACACGTATAAAATGAATCAATATTGTCTTTTACTTCCACAAAATATCATAAACTATTCTTATGGCGCCAATCCTGATTCTGTACGCATTACCGTAGCCTTTTAGTTTGCAAATACCTTTTTTGAATTGAAGAGGATTGTTTTTCAAAAGCAATATGGTTTATTCTAGACGACGTTTCTGTTCTTAATCTATCTTAGTAAGTCTTTGAGCGCTTTCTGCCCTCAAGTTAGAGACATTGCTTTCATCAAAACAGAAAAAAAATAACTAAAAAAAAGAAAAAATGATGTTTGTTGTTTTAGTTTTACGTTTTGTCTATTTCTCTGCTTCGCCGACTGGTTCTAAGGTACTTGTTCCAAAAAAGCCGCGGCCTTGAGCAAAATATATGTTTATTGGTTTTTCGTTGCGAAGAATATCTATTACACTTTGGAACATTGAAGAAGGCAAGTGCATTTTTATGATTCCACCTGTGTTGCTGTCAGCTTCAAAAAGCATCCCAGGGTCGTTGAATCTAATCCACGCGACCACTTTGGTGCCATCATTAAGCTGTATTTGGGCTCTATTTGTTTGGTATCCTTGCTCGCTTCCATAGATCAAAATATGGTAGCTTGTTACATTCACCAATTTATTTCACCTTAAAAATATTGATAACCAATATTAACTTATAAGTCTTGAGTCATAATTCTAAACTCGACAGCAATTATTGGCTAAACTACATTCCCAGACTTTACTTTTTCTTGAATATCTAATACTGCTTACCCTACGGAAGGTAAACTCTCAAGACTAATACACATAAGTAAAGAGCCAATAACAGGATAGGTGTAAATCTGTGAGAAGCGCTCATTAGCCTGTTGAGGTTCTTGGTTGTAGGTTTTGCCGAGAGCTTAATCAGGTAAATGGCGAGAGGCAAAAAGATGAGAAGTATTAGTAAGTACCAGTACAAAATCTCTTTTGTTACTGCAAAATTAAGTATCCCGTAAATTATTGGAATTATTAGACTCAACGAGGAAAATAACACTGCAATTTTAGCAGATTTCTCTTTTCCAAATCTGACTACGAAAGTTGCGATTTTTTCTTTCTTATCTGCCTCGTAATCTCCTATAGCCTGGAAAATGTGACTCGCAACTTGGAAGAGAAACAGCGGAATTATGCATATGAGAATCAACGGTAAAGAAGAAGCAATTAGCAGTTGATTAGATACCTGCATCCCAATTAGGAAAGGCACTATTCCAGAGCCAACCCCGACCGTTAAAAGATCAATTACTGGACGTTTTTTGAAGTGCAGAGGCGGAGTAGAATAAACTATTCCTACGCCAATATAGGCCACGAATAAGAACAAAAGCGTATAGTCAACTACCGCTGTAACGAGCAATCCTATTGCAAACAAGGAAACAAAAAGAACTGATGACTGCTTTGGAGATAATTCCCCAGCAGCAACTGGCAAATGCCTTTTCTGAGGATTCATTATGTCGCTCTTCCTATCAAAATATTGATTGAGTACAAAAATCGCTCCAGTAACTAGGGAAAAGGAAATTGCTATTGGAAGCACATTATACGAAGGAATTACAAACAAAGTACTACCAAGACCAAAAAAAAACAACCAACCTATCCAACTACGCCATCTGAGAGCGCGGAAGTAGACAGGGATCTCTGGTCTTGCATTTAAGAAAGCGTTCGCAGTGATACTCCGTGCCATTCAATAACTCCGTTTTTACTAAAAATAACTTCGGGCGCATATTAAGTTTCTATTTTTCAACACCATTTACTTACTAACAAATGCTTAATTTTTGAGCGCTCTAATCAAGCAAACAAAACTGGCACTTTATCGTGCCCTCACGAAAGCTAAAATGTAGTAATTATGAAAGAATCTATTACTCTTAGAAGCGAAAAAATGCGGATGTTATATACACTCTGGCAGGGTTCAAAATCCCTCCCGACACGTATTTTTGACAAAAGTTTGAGAAAAAAAATACTTGAAGGAAATTTACTCAAAATTCTGGATCGAATAAGGAGAAAAGGGCAAATACAATCGTCTGAAATAGAGTATATTTATTTCGCAAATTTTTAACTAAAGCCAACTAAGTTACAATTTTTCTTCGTTAATTTGATTTTTTGGACTAAAAAAGGGGAAATATAGTTTCTGATTTTAGGGTTTTATGGTCGTTTTCTTAGTATAAGCAAACCGACTATTGCTATTGCAATAATTATTGCGATTACTCCGATAGCCATAGCGGTCATTAAACTTGCATTTGTTGCAATGTCTGTTTGAGGTGTTTCTGTTGGTGCTGGTGTTGCTGCTGCCGGGTCAACTGCGAAAGCTGTTTCAGCAAAAGAGCCATAGTATGAATTTGATCCCGCAAATGAGGCGATAACCGTGTATTTGCCTTCGATGTCGGGGGTCCATTGATAACTGAAGAATCCTGATGAGTCAGCTGTAGTTTTGCCGATTTCTCTGAAGTTGCCATTGCTATCGACAACATTCAATGTAACATCAACGCCTGTAGCGTCTGTAGGTCGCGGAAACTGCTTATACACGTAAAGCATCCAGTCACTCATGCTAGCATCGGAAACAGCAGGAACTCCGTTGGGGAAACGAAGAGTCAGCTCGTCACTATTTGTTCCAGGAGATACATCGGTAACTGAACCTCGTATCACTATGCTCGCACCCTTCGGTATTGCAATCATTGGTGCATCCACTGTCACAGCGCTTGGACCTTTACCAATAGCATATACGCGTTGATCGTAGGTATCCATCGTGGCAATTATACTGTCGCCAATAATCGCACGTCCACCCCATACAGTTTGACGGAACAGACCGTTTGCTCTGAAAATTACGTCTCCAGTTGTAGCATTAAGACAAACAAATGGTCCACCACGAGGTAGAGGTTGGTTGGCAGAGTGTTCCAAGTTGGCAAAGTAGATTTTTCCATCAGCTGCGATCAAGTGGCCTACTGGCCAATTATTGCTCCATAGTGCTTGCATGTAGGGATCGTTTACTTGGTATGTCCATGCTAGCTTGCCGTTTGTGACATTGTATGCTTGAATTATGCCGCTCATGGTTCCGCAGAAGAGCATGCCGTAAGCTATGTAGCCGTTTTCGCCTGATGGTCCGCCGGTGAGGTGCCCTAACATTGCTATAGGTTCAGAGATTGTCCATAGGTATTGCCCTGTCTCGGTGCTAAAACCGTAGCGGTATCTACTTTCCTTCGCGTTCACTGTCATTACTTGATCGATAATACTGACAGTTCCAGTGCTTATTGTTTGGTTACCAGATAACCATTCGCTTGGTGCCTTCCAATCAGTATTGTATAGCAAGGTTCCTTGATGACCCGGACGCAGATCAATTGCCCAATTAATGACGTCTGTAGTGTTTGCCATTCCACCGACAATTTTATCCTCTGCAACAGCCATTCGAACACTTCCCAGCAAACCTTTAGGTATCGTCACGTTCCAAGTGTATCCATTGTAACCTGTGGGTGTCAAGGGACTGTCATAGGGAATAATACCTTTGCCATCACTGTAGTCTATGGTTGTGCCTGCGGGACCTGTCGCATTAACGGTTTTTCCCATGGGTTCCCATTGTCCAAAGCCCATACTGCCTATTTGTCTGCTAGCATATAGTGCGGGGATGTTGCTTGAATTCCACATAGTCATGAAACCTGCATTGGTGTTAAGGGTGAATATCAACAGCTCACCATGTTTACCGTAGATAGTTGTTCCTCCAGGTACGCCTGTTAATGTGTAGACATAGTCGCCAGTGTATGGATCATATGCCGTCCATGTTCCCGGAGTTGGGGGACCAAAGAAACTTCCACCAGTAGCAACCCAAAGGTAGTCATAAACACCGTAGAAGTCGTATGTTTGCCAGTAGAATAGTTGACCTCTTGTCAGGGACGAATTTGCTCCAAGAACTCTGGACCAAAGTTGTTTGCCTGTGTGTAGATCTACACAAACAGTTTCCTTGTATGGATCTGCACCCGCATATTTCTGGTAGTAGAGTTTTCCACCCATTATTATTGGGGCGCCTCCTCCAAAGGAACTACCCCATTTACCCTCATATGCGTCACCAGTATCGTATCCAACTTGACCTGATGCTCCCGATTGGCTTTCCTGAGTCAGAATTTCCTGTGATGGATCTAATGTTCCACCTACCTGTCCTCCTGAAGTCAGCGGTGTTGTCCAAAGTATGTGAGCAGAGTCTGGCGCTAAATCATTGCCAAAAGCCAAAAAGTTAGGCGGAGTTTGCAGCCAGTTTCCGTCAATTGATGACCATTCTCTCAGCTGATCATCCACTGGACGAGACCAATATTCCGTTGGAAGCGGATAGCCTGATTGTGTCGGTGTTCGTTCCTCTTGCACTACAAGAGTAATCACTATGCTGTCGCTAGCTAACATTGTAGTTCCTGGAGGTATGGTAACGCCGAAGAAGCCGCCACTGCCAACTGCGGTAACCTGTTCGGGAAAGTGCAACTGTAGAGTATAGTTGCCGACCACGTTAGGTGTGTAAACAACGCCTGTCAATCCAGTTGAATCCGTTCTATAGCCGGGCCCTCCGTTGTTTAGCATTTCAGTTGTGCCATCGGGTTTTGTTACTTCCACTGTTAGACCTGTCCAGCCATACAAGTCGGATGATGTCGCATCTGTGATTCCTATCAAAATTAGTGTTTCTTGGCCTACGCCTACTGGATTAGGAGTTGCTCCAATGACTGGGTATGTCTGTTTTGTTCCTGCAGCTGAAGCAACAGGAATTGTATTGACTGCCATTGCCATTGATGTTAGAAACATTGTTACAATCAGAATAGTTATTGTTTTATTTTTCAGTTCGTTCATTCTTCTTTGTTCTCCTAAGTTTTTTTCTTTATTCTCTTAGCATAATGCGTCAAACTGAAAAAATTCAATCGCACGCATAACTTCAGGGTATCAACCCAAATACAATTTAACATTTTTCTAACCGTTCATGTGAAATTTGATTTTTTTTCTTTATTAGAAGATATAAAATATGCTTTCTTCTTGTTTCTAGTGTAAGCCAAGATTCAATAAAAGAAGTTGTTTTAATAAATGAAAAGGACTAAAACTCGATTCAACAAGCAAAATGCAACTATATGTCTTTTCCCAAATATCATTTGCAAGCATCACATACGAAACATATATGTTAGATCTTCAAGATTTTAACCTTGAACTTCTGAGTATAAAGTACTTCGTTCATAGAGAAGTAAATATTCACAGTCGTAAGATACCGTTTTAGAGTTAAATAATTGCTATTTTTAAAAAATTTTAGTTAACAAAATCAAATGTCAAAATTTTAAAACTGGACAGTGAATCTTAAATATGTCACGTGTCATATATCTAATATTGCAAACCAAGTTGGCATTAAGAATGAAACAAAAAAATCTTCCAACATTGATAATTTTCCTAATAATGGGCTTCATTCTTGCTTCATTTAGTTCTACGCTACCTTTTGTATATGCAGATTCAAGCGATTCCACCTGGAAACTAAACATAAGCGGGCTTGTCAATCACCCATCTAAATTCACTTTAACAGATTTGCAAGCTATGCCTCAAACAACAATATCAACAGCATTAATCTGTGTAGATTTTCCAACAACAATAGTAGCGCAAGGAAACTGGACAGGAGTCAAACTCTGGACGCTTCTAAACGAAACAGGGGTTTTACCTGAAGCAATCAAAGTTGCTTTCTATGCCAACGACGGCTATTCAACAGATTTAACCATTGCAGCTGCAAAGAGCGATAATGTAATTTTGGCGTTCGAAAAAGATGGCGCACCCCTGAGTGAAGTGCTACGTTTAGTGGTACCAGGGCACTGGGGTTATAAGTGGATAGCTCAAGTTGTAAACATAGAACTTGTTAACTATGACTTCCAAGGAAAATGGGAAAGCGTAGGCTACTCTGACGATGGAATCATAACCCAGTCTAGTCAGCGCCAAACGCATCCTTTCCCTTCATCGCCAGTGCAAACTACACCTCCTGTTACTCCTTCAACCTCACCCAAAGAGTCACCCACACCCTCTCCATCTACTCCCAAAGTCAATAATTCAACTACACAATTACCTGCTACACAACCAAAGAACATAGATTCACAAGACTTCAACATAGAAGATACAACAATTGTAATCATAATTGTAGTTGTAGTGATCGCAGTGGTCGCACTAGTCACAATAATCAAAACTAAAAAAAGACCCTAAAAAACAGCAACCAAGATTTTTTCTTCAATAATTCATAATTGCTGCACGGTACTTTTTCTTTCCATTGTCTAATTCTACATACTGAATTCATTTCTATTTTTTTGCTGGTTTCAGCCTAAATTCACTCATACTGGCGCTAAGTCCGTTCTTTAGCAGCTCAGGATTCTCCCATAAAACAAGGCGGTCGCAAAGACCATGTTCTAGGCACGAGCTAACCAGTCAAGTACTAATTTGACAGAAGTCTATCATAAAGTCAACAACAAAACCAAACCAAAAACGCCACTGTACAATTACTGTGAAAGCTCCAATAAACAAGAAAAAGTGAATATCCAGCTCCCAATTGTTGACCAGACAAATTCCACCGTTTTTAATCAAAGCTCTAAAAATGCGTTATATAAAAATACAGTATTCACCGGGGGTATAGGCGGATTTTTCTGAAAAATTAATTTCTGTGAATATTCTAAAAAGAGCCCTTCCTTGAAACAATTTTTCTTCTGACAACATTATAACGGAAAAAGTAAGCTTATTAATTGCCAATTAGCCTCTTGAAGAATAATGAACGAACTCGCTCTTCATTCAGAAATCAAGAAAGTGTACTCACTTCCTGGAGATCAATTCGAGGTTAAATTAGGCAATTACGTCGTCGACATCTTGAGAGAAAATTTAATCATAGAAGTTCAGACAAAGAATTTCTCAGCCCTAAAAGAAAAACTCCAAGCACTAACAGAAAAACACCGCGTGAGGATAGTCTATCCTCTACCCGAAAGGAAGTATATAACACACGTAACAAAAGATCTCGCAGTACTAAATACGCGTAAATCTACAAAAAAGGGAAGGTTAACTGATCTGTTTCGCGAGCTAGTTATGATTCCACATATGATAGGTGTAGAGAATTTTTCTTTGGAAGTTTTACTCATCGATGAAGAGGAGATCAGGTGCAACGATGGGAAAGGAAGTTGGAGGAGAAGAGGCGTTAGCATCAAAGAAAGGAACCTATTGAAAGTGAATGATCGAATTCTCTTCCAAACCAAGGCTGACTACCTCAAAATACTGCCCGAAGACCTAAAAGAAGTTTTCACCAACAGAGAATTGGCAAAATTATCAAAGATTTCGCTCAGGACTGCACGACAAATAACGTACTGTTTAAGAAAAAGTGGTGTTGTTCGATTAGCTGGAAAAAATGGAAGGGAACTGGTATTCCAAAAGGTTTAGAAAAAAGTCTGCTGGAAAAATAATAGACTTATTTATTTTTAAATATCAGTTGACCGTTTTTTTCATCCACGATAATCGTTGTGTCTTTGTTAACTTTTTCAGATAGCAGCATTTTTGAAAGTTCATTTAAAATTTCTTTTTGGATAACACGTTTTATTGGTCTTGCACCGAATTGGGGGTCAAAACCAACTTTAGCTATGAAGTCTACGGCTCTTTTGGTGGCTGAGAGTTTCAAGTTGGTTTTTTCCAGCATTTGTTCAACTTTTTTCAGTTGCAGCTCCACTATTTTATGAACTTCCTCTTGTGTTAGGGGTTGGAACATTATTATTTCATCAATACGATTGAGAAATTCGGGTTTGATGCTTTTCTTGAGTAACTCAAACACCTGCTCTTTGGTTTGACTTAAAATGTGCTCACGATTTTCAGCGGTAATTGTTTCCAAGTTTTCTTGAATGATGTGAGAACCTATGTTGGAAGTCATTATTATGATGGTGTTTTTGAAATCAACTGTTCGACCTTTGTTATCCGTTAATCGGCCATCGTCTAGAACCTGAAGTAGAATGTTGAAAACATCTGGATGCGCCTTCTCGATTTCATCAAGCAAAACAACTGAGTAAGGTTTTCTTCTCACTGCTTCCGTTAATTGCCCACTTTCTTCATATCCAACGTAGCCCGGTGGAGCACCCACAAGTCTGGAAACTGTGTGACGCTCTTGATACTCTGACATGTCAATTCGAACCATATTGTTCTCATTGTTAAACAAAAACTCAGCTAAGGCCTTCACTAACTCAGTTTTTCCAACCCCAGTTGTACCCAAGAAAATAAAAGATCCAATTGGGCGCTTAGGATCCTGTAGGCCAGCGCGACTCCGCCGCAACGCATCAGAAACAGCCTGGATTGCATCATCCTGCCCCACAACTCTCATATGAAGTTCAGTTTCAATATTTAGTAGCTTTTGTTTCTCCGTCTGCAACATACGATTAACAGGAATTCCAGTCCAACTGGAAACAACCTCAGCAATTTCCTCGGCCCCAACTTCCTCATTAACCAACGCCGAATCCTTTTGCAATTCCGTTAATTTCTTTTTCAAACTCTCAATTGCTTTTGTAGCTTCAGGTATTTTGCCGTATCGAATCTCGGCAATCTTTCCAAGAACTCCTTGTCGGTTAGCCTTTTCCTCTTCAAACTTCAGCTGCTCTATCTCATTTTTCTTAGCCTGAATCTGATCAACGATTTCTTTCTCAGCACGCCACTTCGCCCGTAAATTATTCCGCTTTTCAGTCAAATTGGCAATTTCAAGATTTAAAGACTTAAGTTTGACATCGTCTTTTTCAGTCTTGATTGCTTCACGTTCGATCTCTAACTGTCGAATCTTCCGATCAACATACTCAAGTTCTTGAGGTTCAGAATTGATTTCAAGCTCCAACTTGGAAGCTGCTTCATCAATCAAATCAATTGCTTTGTCAGGCAGAAAACGCTCGGTTATATATCGTTGAGATAATTCAACAGCGGCAATTATTGCATCGTCTCTTATTCGAACATGATGATAGACTTCATAACGCTCTTTTAGACCTCGAAGAATTGAAATAGAATCTAAAACGTCAGGTTCATTAACCATAACTGGTTGAAAACGCCTCTCCAAAGCCTTGTCTTTCTCAAAATACTTCTGATATTCCTTCAAAGTCGTTGCGCCAATAGCACGCAACTCACCTCGAGCCAAAGCTGGCTTAAGAATATTAGCCGCATCCATTGCGCCCTCGCCGCCACCTGCCCCAACGAGGGTGTGAATCTCATCTATGAAAAGTAAAATTTCACCTTCAGCCCCAACAACTTCCTTAATGACGCTCTTAAGACGCTCTTCAAATTCCCCCTTGTATTTGGCACCAGCAATTAAAGCACCCATGTCAAGAGAAAATATTTGCTTTGATTTCAAATTCTCTGGCACGTCACCGTTAATTATGCGCTGTGCAAGACCCTCAGCTATAGCAGTTTTTCCTACACCTGGCTCCCCTATTAAAAGAGGATTATTCTTGGTCCTTCTAGATAATATTTGTAGAACACGACGAATTTCGCTGTCGCGGCCAATAACTGGATCAAGTTTTCCCGCCCGAGCCATATTATTTAGGTTAATGCCATACTTGTTGAGAGCATTGTAGGTTTCTTCTGCAGTGGGCGAATTGGCGGAAGACCCTTTACGTAACTGGCTAATTGCGGATTTAAGGTCTTTTTCGTTAACTCCACTTCGTTTTAGCAAACGTGAAGCGGGATCATCTATCGAAAATATCGCTAACAATAACTGCTCTAAAGAAACAAACTCATCCTTGGCAGCAGAAGCCAATTCTTGAGCCTTGCGAAGGACCTTATTAGAATTCGAAGAAAGATACGGCTCGCCACCACTCACTTTAGGCAAAGCGTCAATTTCCCTATCTAGCGAAACTGATAGAGAACTAAAATTAACTCCAAGTTTCCCGAACAAAAAAGGAACTACATTCTCATCAACAAGAAAAACTCCTTTCAACAGATGAAGTGGTTCAACTGCTTGATTACTCCTTGCGGGGGCGATTTCCGCAGCTTTCTGAATAGCTTCCTGGGATTTAACTGTAAAATTATTCAGACTCAAATTTCGACCACCCAAATCAAATGATAAGACGACTCAATTACTTAAAACTGAACATATTTCCCAGAATTAAATCTTTAGCCTAAAAAACAAAAAAGTTGAAATACAATCCATTGTTGTGGCAGGTTAAAAATCACAATACTAGAGCATACTTAGTCCCCAACCTATCTCCGATACTTCGATAATTTTAAACTAAAAAAGGGGAAAGATAATTTTGTGTTTTTATGGCTTTTTTATGGTCGCTTTCTTAGCAGCAATAATGCCAGTAATATACCGACAATTATTATTGCTACTATGATGCCTGCTACTGCTGGAACAAAGTACATGTCAGCGACAGAATCTGCTGGAGCTTCAGTTGGTGCTGGTGTTGGTGCTGCTGCGTCAACGCCTATAGTAGCTTGGTCATATGATCCATAGTATGCTCCGGAGCCTGCAAAGGCTGCAATGATAGTGTATTTACCTGGAATATCAGGCGTCCACTGGAAACCATAGTTTCCGCTCATATCCGTAGTTGCTGTTCCAATGTCACGATAGTTGCCATTAGCATCAACAACACTTAACTGCACATCAACTCCAATAGCGCTAGCAGGCATTGTGAATTGTTTGTAGACATATAGCATCCAGTCGCTTTGGCTAGCATCAGACATTGCTGGAACACCGTCGGGGAACCGCATCTTTATTGCATCATCATTTGTCCCTGGTGAAACATCTGTAACTGTTCCGCTGATAATAATTGAAGTGCCTTGCGGTACGCCAATGTTAGGAGCTGTAACAGTTAATTTGCTTGGACCTTTGCCGATCGCGTATACTTGCTGATTATAGGTGTCTTGTGTAGCAATGATGCTGTCACCCATAATTGCGCGTCCACCCCAACGTGACTGACGGAATGCACCGTTAATTCTCCAAACCACTTCGCCTGAAGTTGCGTTTAGACATATGAAAGGTGCACCTCTTGGCCGTGGATTGTTAGCTGAGTGTTCAAGGTGTCCAAAGTACGCATAGTCATCAGTAACAAACATGGGGCGTAGCCACCAGTTGTTTGAGAATTGCTCTTCAGTGTATGGGTCTTCTGCAGCGTAGCTCCATAAGACTTTGCCGTCTTTAACGTCATAGCAGTTAACTATTCCGCTGATGCTTGTAGAGTAGAATTTGCCGTTAGCAATCATTCTCGCAACGCTTAAGCTATCATCCCAAGCATTCAAGTAGTTTTCAGGAGCAGTTTCCCATAGGAAGTTGCCTGTTTCAAGACTAAAGCCGTAGTGTACTCGGTTTTCTTTACCAAAGAGAACTGCAACGTTATCTTGTTCACCCCAAGCGCACCATCCGCCTGAAAAGCCACTGACTGTAATGTTGCCTTCAACCCACAAACTTGGAGCATTCCAAGTATTGTTGAACAATAATGTACCTATAGCGCCCTTTGACTTGTTAAGGTTTAAGCCCCACAGGTTAACATATGATTGGGTAACGACTCCACCGATCATGCGATTATTCGGGAAGATTTTAAGTATGCTTGGTGTGCTTGATCCGCGTAGTTCAGGTATCGTTACGTTTACGTCATAGCCGCCGTTTGGTCGTGTTGTTGAGTTGTATGTGTTTCCTCTGACTTGGCTACCCCAGCTTTCTGACATGCCAGTTTTACCTGCTGAGACGACGTAGGTTTGGTTCCATTGTTGTAGAGCCCAGATGCGGTTAGTACTGTTGCCGACATTGCTTATGGTATATTTTAGCTGTTCGCCTAGTGCTCCGTAAGCTGTAGTGCCGCCTGGAACGTTAGTTATGTTGTAGCGCCAGTTGCCAGAATATGCATCGTAGAATGAATAAACGGTGTTTCCACCGCCAGCGTTAATCGAGAAAACAAGATACATGAAAGCGCCGTCATTGTTAAAGCATTTCCAATCAATTATCTGAGTAAATGATGGCCTAGCATTGTTGGTGTCTGTGAAGGTTTTTGTCCATAATTCTTTGCCTGTGTGTAGATCTATTGCTACAAGTGGTTGTGTAGGTAGACCGGTTTCATATGGGCAGTAGTAGAGTATTCCAGCTATGATGAATTGTGTAGGCCAGCGTCCTTCATATGCATCGCCGTTCTCAAAAGAGTCAGATCCTGATGGCATATAACGAGTATCATCTAAAGCCATTCCGCCGACTAGACCACCTTGATCTTCACCCAGGGGTCTTGTCCAGAGTATGTGTGCTGTTGTTGGAGCGTCATTGTATGGGGTATAGAAGCCTTCAGGAGCTCTGAGCCAGTGACCCGCTATGCTGTACCATTCACGTATTTGGGCATCAATGGGCCGTGACCAGTATTCGGTCGGCATTGGGAATGCAGGATAGTAAACTACAGGATCCTCTTGAACGACAAGTGTGATTGAATCGCTTCTAGCTTCACGATAAAGATTGCTGGTAAGAACGCCGTAGCTTGTTGAGTTCTGCTCGGGGAAGATTGTTGTAAGGGTGTAGTTGCCAACTTTGTCTGGGACAAATGTTACACCAGTTCCACCTGTTGAGTCAGTTTTTGGACAGTCAATTGTGGTTGTAGTGTTGTCAGGCCTTACTACTTCAACTTTCAAGCCCTGCCAACCGTCAACTACATTGGTAAGTGCGGTTAGCGCGCCGACGTGAAGTAGTACTGTTTGCCCCACGCCGACTGGGTTGGGCATTGCGCCAATGAAGGGATAGCTTGTGTATGTTGCTGCGCTCGCGTTTGGTATCGAAAATAATGTTATGGGAAGTACCATTATTAATATTATAGATATCGCAATAGTTTTAGTTTTTATTGTTTGCATTTTTTCTTTTCCTCATTTTATTATATATTGAGCAAAAAGCACTAAGACTCATGCTCAATTAAGCACCCATGTTATTTGTAATCAATATATATATATTTTCAATCTAAACCTATTTTCAATAACATTATAACACATTTATATTGTATTTGATACGAATTAATCAAGCAATAATAGGATTAAATCGGCTTAATACTAATTGTAACGATTAAATCAGAGTCAAATAACCTTCAAAAGCCAATTAACCTTCAGACATTCTACCTTCAAAACCAGCAAATAAAAAAGCACCGCATAATAGTTCAATTGTCTTTAGTTCTGATGTTTGTTAGGAGCACCGAACCAATCGCTGTTATTGTACCTGACCAGAATAATAGATTGACTAGCAAGTTCAAAATACCAACACTCCAATTGTCATCAGATCCGGCAAAAGTGTTCAGAGTCCTTGTATCCCAAGCAAGGGCAATCCATAATCTATGTGTACATAGTCGGGCCAATTATAGGTAAATCCAAATAGCAACGCTAAACAAATTACTAAAATCCAGATTATTAAAAAGATCAAGATCATAAGCTTATTTCTCATAAGAAAACTATGAGATTCTATCTAAAAGTTTGTCGAACTGGTTGACGCTACTGTTCTAACTGATAGACACCTTGTTCTGCTGGTTAGTATAATATTAGACGCTGCTTTACCTTTTATCAAGGTAATAAGAAATGATTCAACAAGAAGTCAAAAAGAAAATGCGAATTTACAGTGTAGCAGCAGTACTAGCCGCTATGGTATTAATTTCAATGATATTCGTTTTCGGCTCAACACCCGGTTTATCACCACTCGTTAATCCGCCAACTGCGTCAGCCTTGAAAACTTTTTCAGATGAAACGGAACTTAGAAACTACCTATTAACCAACAGTCAAGGAACAACCAATTACGCTGGAGGACCTTTGGATTCAAAATTTTTTGCTGCTAGTTCGCGAGATGAAGCATTAACAGGAGCGGTCCCAACTAGGGCGGCTGAATCCGCATCCCAGAGCAATTCTTATTCAACAACAAACATCCAAGTAGCAGGAGTGGACGAGGCAGACATTGTCAAAAATGACGGAAGCTATCTCTACGTTGCATCCAACGATTACGCAACCAATCAAAACTACATTTACATTCTAAAAGCTGATCCTCAAGACCCCAAAACAGTCGCAAGAATAACCCTTGACGAAAACATATACTTGGCAGGAATGTACCTAAGCCAGGACAGCAACAAACTCATCGTAATCGGTAGCGAATACCAAGTTTACACACTCGATGTAATGACTCCACGTCAAACAATGATCTACCCCTACCTCAACGAAGTCAGAACCTTTGTCAATGTTTACGACGTATCTAACAAAGTAAATCCTGTTCAAGCAAGAAACTTCACTTTGAGCGGGAGCTACTTCAACAGTCGAATGATCGGTGAGTATGTATACGCTGTGGTCAGCCAACCTGCCTACATCTTAGAGAATAACGCGTTGCCCCTGCCAACAGTTTACACAGATACAGCGGTCTCTGAAATTACACCGTCAAAAATATATTATTCAGACTCTGCAAGCTACTCCGACATTGCCAACAACTACTTCACTTACACCACGTTTGTCGGTTTCAACGTTAACGACAACGAAGAAAAACTGACAAACATGACTGTTTTGATGGGAGGAGCAAGCACAATGTATGTGTCCCTCAACAACATCTACGTAACGTATCCAACGTGGAGCGAAGCTGGTGATTTCACTTCAATCTATCGAGTTAGTGTAAACAAAGATTCCTTAGCTTTTGAAACAAAAGGAACCGTAGCAGGCTATGTCCTAAACCAATACTCAATGGATGAATACAATGGAAACTTTAGGTTAGCCACAACCTCGCAGAACCAGCAGAGCAGCAACAACGTTTACGTTTTAAATATGAATTTAACGATTATTGGAAAACTCGAAAACCTAGCTATAACTGAAAGAATCTACTCAGCTAGATTCATGGGCGACAAAGCATACTTGGTCACTTTTAGGCAGACAGACCCGTTCTTTGTTATTGACCTTAGTAACCCAGAAGCGCCAACAGTTGCAGGAGAACTCAAAATCCCAGGATACTCCAGCTATCTCCACATGTACGACCAGAATCACGTCATTGGCTTAGGCATGGAAAACACCACAGTGAAACTATCACTCTTTGATGTAACAAACGTAAATAACCCAACCGAAATAGCAAAATACGTTGCTCAAGGTGACTACACATCATCAGAAGCGCTATACGAGCCTAAAGCATTCCTATTTGACAAAGCAAAGGAACTACTGGTTATTCCAATGTCGATCACCCAGTACGGTCTTATCAGCGGCGGAAGTGAGGTTGATCCAAGCGGCAAGGAAATAGGAATAGCCCCATTGCAAGGCGGCTACTGGCAAGGCGCCTACGTTTTCAGACTAACGTTAGCTGGATTCGAATTAGAAGGCGGCATTACCCACCAAGATAACACAAGCCAACTATACTACTACGGTGACTATAACCAAAACGTTAACAGAGCATTGTACATTGGCAACACACTTTATACTGTGTCCAATACAAAAGTGCTACTAAACAGCCTAACAGACCTTACGCAAATCGCAGAAATCAACCTCAAATAAATTTTTTCTTTTTTATTTAAAGAGCTTAAAACCCTATTCAGCCGTACTTATACAACCGTTGGAACTTTTAGTCATACATTCAAAACTTGCAAGATAAGTCAAAGCAATAGAACAACAACAATTTGTAAAAAATTAGTTGTTGTTCTTCCAACTAAGAATACTACAGAAGACACTACTTTTTTTATCTTAACCAGCAAATTCTATGGTTTCCTTACAAATTTCTTAGAGGTCTTTCACTTTGTTTCCACACCCAAGCACAAACGGGTCCAACTGATCCTTCAATTGGAAAAGACGAAGATTACAGGTAAACATATCCGACCTACAACTTGTTGTCCAACATGTTTTCAGCAATTCTTTTTTGCAGACTTCTCCTAGCTAATATTCCTCGGATTGAGGGTTCTTTTGCTGCCTGAAGTAGACGCTCTATATTCTTGGGATTTTGTCGAAACTCTCTTGTAAGCTTCGCCGCACATTCTACGCTCCATACTTGAGGAGTTGCAGAACCGTCGTCCATTTCAGTGCCTGGAAGCGGCAAAAAGGGAACAAACGTGGCCGAATCAGCAAGCTCACAAGCAATCTCTACGTAGTTTTGCCGTATTTGTTCTGTCTCCTCAGGTAGGCCAACAATAAAAGAAGCAACTGTATAAATGCCAGCTTTTCGCAAGCCATCAAAAGCAAGCTTATGCTGTTTTAAACTGATTCCCTTACCTATTTGCCGACTCATTTTTTCATCAGGAGTCTCAACACCTATCGCCGCCCGAAGAAAATTAGCCTTCGCTAATGAAGGAATAAGTTTTGGATCACTTAAGAGATCGTCTGAACGTGCAGAAAAAACAAAGAAAAGAGGCAGATTACGATTTTCAAGCTCATTGCATATTTTAATTGCCCGCTTTGGATTAGCTGTAAAGTTGTCATCAGTGATTTGTATTATCAAAGCCCCTCTATCGACTAGATTCTCAATGTCTTTGACAACTTTTTCTGGAGACCTTGAACGCCAGGTGCATCTAAAAAAACTGCTTGTTTCACAAAACCTGCACTTATGGGGACACCCTCTGCTTGTTTCCAAAAAGTAGAGTCGATCTTTCGGTGTGATAATCCACTTTTTCGCAGGCATGATAAGTGTATCTAAATCTATCAGCCGTCTGGGAGAGGTCTTTATTATCTTGCCATCTCTCATCATGAATAACCCAGCGGTTTTAACGGAAATTCCTTGGAGAATAGCTTCGCGAAGGGTTTGTTCTCCCTCGCCATATACGACTGCGTCAGCACCTCTCTCAAGAAGTGGCAGCGGCAATACTGACGCTCCATGACCGCCCACTAACAGTCTGCCGTGAAAACCATTTTTCCGTATTAACTTAATGAGAATGCTTGCAGGCTCAACTGAGCTAACACTCATCACTGTAAGACCCACAATGTCAGGGCTAGACGAGAGAATTGTTTGAACAGCTTTCGCCGGGTTGAGGTTTGTGGCATCGATGAGTCTTACATTAGCAATATCTTCAATTGCTGAAGCTAAAACCCCTAAGCTGAAACAGCCAAAGTTAAGTGAGGACTGTTCAGGAGGTTTGACCAAAGTTATCTTCAGGCGGTGTCCCATACAAATTCAGCACCCATAAGTCTAACCAGTTCCTCAGGGTTATTCTCCTTAAGAAAATCAACTAGCCAAATAGCTGCCTCGCTTTCTATCAAGATCATTTCACAGAATTGAGGAAGAGGCGAACCTAAACCAAAGAGGTCCGCACAGGCAAAGCATGGACCCCCGCATAATGGTGCAGCCCAACATTCACGGCACTTTTCTCTCTGCTCATAGGGTCTACCGGAATTGTTAATGAAAGCTTGTACGCGTTCCTTTCTTATTCCCGTTAAGTCTCCAAGCTTGTATCTTTCAATACCAATAAATCGAAAGCAAGGATATATTTCCCCTGTTGGACCAGAGGCAAAGAAGTTGCGTCCTGCACCGCATGGCGTACGGCTATTTTTGTATCCTAAGATGCGAAGGAGGCGGTTATGAAAGCGTATGTTTATTGGAACCGTTTGGTCATGCGCTAACTTCTGGACATAAGCCTCTATGAACTTACGGTAGGACTTTATGTCGCTTTTGCTCAACTGCAAACTGGATTCTTTGTTTGCTGCAACTGGTACCAGTTCAATTCTCTTAACACCTAAAGATGCTATATGATAGAAAACTCTTGAGGGGTCAGTATCTCTGCAAAGAACAGAGGTTGTACTAAACTTCTTGGGAATTTTCTGCGCAAGAACCGCCACCGCCTCGCTAACCTCACTATAAGTTCCCCCGCCAGTCTTGTACTTGCGATTAACATCGTGAAGATCCCGATCTCCGTCAATGCTTACTTTTACATTCCATTGATCTTCAATTAACCAATCAATAATCTCATTGTTAAGACAAGTTCCGTTCGTCGTCAGATAAAGCGATAAAGTCCGATCCTGAGCTTTTGCCATCTGTCTTGATTTCCTTCCAATTTCTCTAACAATCGCTGGACTGAGAAGGGCTTCACCACTCCCTAAATGAATAGAAACAGCACTTTTTGGCTTCGACCAGCTAAACAGAGCTTCCAATGCCAAATCCAATGTTTCCAACCCTACAGGCTGCCTTTCGGGCATCGTGCTGGACTCTGCACAATAGATGCATTTTAGATTACAGGTTCCTGTGACATCTATCGCCAAAGAAGAGACAGCAGGATATTTTTGCTCGTTTAACAAAGCAGGACTTACGGTATCCGGATCAAAGGTGATGGATCTTCCTAAGAAATTAATTTCTTTCTTAAGCATTTAGGTTATCCCCGCTAAAACCAGCAAGTCTTCCCGACTATCTAAAAACGATCCATAAATTCCCAGAGCCAATTCACAGTTTTTTCGAACAAGCTCACATTCGTCTTCTCCGCAAACCGAAAGCATAGCCGGACATCCGCCTCCACACAAAGGCAGCGCCCAACACTCTTGACAACTTGTTCTCGGCTGATGATCAAAAGCCCATTTCAAGCCTTCTTTTACCCACTCGCCTTTGTCGTTTATGTTACCTAAAACGGTAAGTTCTTTCCCGGCAAGAAGGACACACGGCAACATTGTTCCATCACTTGCCATCCCAAAATTCCATTTTCCAGCACCACAGAAAGAATCCCTTCTTTTACTGCTTAGAATTTGAAGAACACGATTGTTAAATCGGTCGTCTTTTGGATACTTGTTTAACCTAATTTGCTCCATCGTTTGGGTTGCCGTTACTCTCTAGTTGAACAAAATATTCCTTTCTTTGTTCCTTATCCAATGAAAGAGGATCACCAAGTGGCAATCTTACTGCTTGAGCTTTGATCGCGTCAACTGGAAGTGTCTGCAAGATATTTAGTTGCCTCTTTTAGAGACCATCCGTTTCTAATTACGCTTGAGCCACGCACGTATAGATTTTGGGCTTTTGCTTTCTCAAGGAACGTTAGTACTTTTTTATGTGTAGGTCGATCATTTTTTGTTCTTCTAAGTTCGTCATGTACATGCGATGGACCGTCAATGCTTAAAATGATGTTAAAACGACCTTTCTTCAATATTGAAAGAGCTCGCCTTGTGCTAACCGTACCGTTGGTTGTTACCGCGAAGGAAAATAACCTACCTTTTGGCAAAGCAGCATCTACTGCCTCTTCTATCGCATCTAAATTAAGGAGAGGTTCGCCTCCATAGAAGTGTATGCAAAAGTGTTTTGCCCAAGGTAGTCTCTCCGGTAGGGTCTCTATGAGTAATCGAGAAGTTTTAGGCTGAAGCATTTTCCTGTAATTCTTGCTATAATCAAATTTGCCTGCTCCCACAAAGCAGTATCTACAGGCCAAATTGCATTTTTGAGCAGCATTAACCATGATTTCTACTCGATTTGTAGGATAATCGCCCGATTCTTTTTTGACAAGATCATGATTCTCTAAATGACTGGTTGATGCTGAACGATTTAGGAATTTTTCCTTAGGCCCCTGATTAATTAGTTCTTTATTATTCGAGCTTAGAGTAAGCGTCATTAATTCCGAGTTAAAAATGAAATGTTTACCTTCAAATGTAAAAAAGTGGAGAATAGCAGTTCCCCATTTAAGCTATTCCGCAGGGACCGCCATTCGCGCAGAGAAGCTCATCTGCAAGACTGTTAATTCTGGCATCAATCTCCTTTAGTGTTGCTAAGACTTTAGTTATTTCTTTAGCTTTAGCGGGAGTAACAGTTCTAACGCCTAATGCTTTGGCTGGATTAGTCTCAAGTTGTTTTCTAAACGTCACGTCTGTTAAAGCTTTGCATATGAGAGTTTTATTTGCATCTGTTGGCTTTCTTTTGATTACTGACATTAAATTTACCTCACAATAACCATAACAATGCCTGAGTATAAAAATTTTGATTTTTCTTAGGTTGTCCACGTGTAATTTTTAATAAAGTAAAACAACAGCTCACTGTATATAAAATTAAAAAATAATTTAAAAAAACTGTCTTTCATAGCGGTTTTAGCTGCCTGATATGGCTATTAGCTATCTACTAGATGGGCTGTGCCGTCTGGGCAGAAGACTTTTTCGCCCAGAGTAACTTTTGCAAAGCGACGTTTGCATTCGTGGAGTTGATTTTCGCATCCGTCACAATCGCGGGATAACATCTTTTCATTTCACCTAAATATGACAATTGTCATAAGTTGCTTATACGTATTTCTCAACAAAACATACAACAACAATGTCAATATCCCAACAAACCGAATAACCATATTGAGAAAATTTTTTGTCAAGTCAAATAGACGTAGTACTTTGTTTTCATAATGCATTTCGCAAAGATATAGCACAAATAGATTACACGGTTCTAGATATAACACGTAGCAGTGGAAATCTATCGCCGATTTTGAATCAGCTACATTCCATGAACGAAATCTTAGATTACGATGCAATAGGAGAGGAAGCCGCAGTTTTTCCAGCAATAGACAACGTAGCGCCGCTCGTAGCTAAGGCGTATTTGATGGATCATCGAGAACTAGACAAAATGGTTGAGTCACTGGAAGCCATGCGTCTCCAAATATCACTCGACCCACTCCTCGCATCAAGAGCTACAGCGGTTCTAAATTCTCAACCTGCATATTCACCTAAACAAAGAAGATGCTCATTGACTTTGCATAAGCAGAATAGGCGCAATGTTTTTTAGAGTTCGGCCGTTTTCTGGAATAGAGTAAGTATGTCAGTTTTTGTGTTTGACCAAGAAACGATAGGTATGATTCGCTACATCCTGGCACTCCAACGTTTTGAGGAGTATTCAGTTGGACCTCAAGGCATAGACGAGTATCTTTGTGCAGAAACTTTCAATAGGGTAATAATCCAGACAGGGCTAAAATTTCCAAAGTTTCAGAAAGAAAATCCCAGAGATATACGAGTGTATGAGATAATCCGCTTCTTGGAGCAGAAAAGCCACATAAGTCCCACAACTGCCCAGAAACTAAGAGAATACTTGGATTTTCATAACTCCAATACGAATAACAATTCTCAAACCGCCTCAAAAACCGCTAATTCTAAAACTCAAGAAATCCTGCTTTTTCTTTGCACTGAAGCGGGCTTGAACCAAGAGGAGGAACTCAAAAACAGAACATTCGAGGACATAGCAACTCTTAGAACAAAGCAAGCTACAGCAAATGAGAATTACGAGAAGATAGTTGATTCAGATTTTGATAATTTCGATAAACTCTATGAGAAGTGTCCGGCCTTGAAGCTGGAAATAGAAAAAAGAATAACAACCTCATTGCGGGGCGCCCAAATATCAGGCTTCACGCCCAATACAGGCGGAATATGGCTACCTTTTGTGACACATGAAACACAAGATAATAGAACACACATTGATAGAGCAAGTGTTGGAGTAACATTTACACCCAATGATATCCGGATAGGATTGAATTTCGGAAGTCAAGCCCACAAGTACAGGATAAAATATTATGAAATGCTTCTGAATGGAGAATTAATAAACGAGTTTGAATCTCTCAACCGCAAAGACACTGGATATTGCCTCTGCGATACTTTTTGGCACTATCACATAAGAAATTTACAGTCTCTCCAATGGTGTCTAACTCTATACGGAAGTACAAAGATAAATATCGAAAATGCTATTGAAGAGACCAAACAGCTCGAAGGAACCCCCTTGACGGCAAACAAGTACTTAATTAGTAAAGTGATTAAGAGAAGCAGGGAAGACTTTGCTTACATTTTAAATGGGATTGTTGATGAGATTTCGAAGACTCTAAATGAACTCTACCCAACAATAGAACATATCAACAAAGCGAAAGCCTGAACTCTTCACCGCGCAGTTGAGACCATTAAACATTCACTTTTGCAGCAAAAGGCTGAGCCCAGGGAGAATTTCAGAGTGAAAACAATAGGTGTTTTTGGCTCATATATAAAAGACGACCAGAAAAAGTTTTCATTGTCTTATGGGTTCAAATCAAGAAGAGTGATCATAATTGTCGTTTCATAAATGATAAATCACGTCCGGCTAACAAGTTATGTTGCTATGAACGAAAATTCAGAAATTCCGTGTTCTAACTGCTCTGAATGGAATTTAAGAAAGAGAAGCTTTTCATGTTATCCTGACCAATGTAAAAAAGTTTCTGAATGGCTTGATAACCATACACAAATAGAACATAAAGAAACCAAACAGATTATCGATATCCCTATCTCGTACATAGTTTAAAGATTTCCTGCGCACTTCTCATTACCGTTTACGGAATTTTCAATCAATTCCAAAAAAAAGTATTCATTTAGTTATTATGTTTTCACAAATAAACAATCGAGTCTTTCTCAGTAATCACAGCATTTAGGTTCTAAACTGGCTTCTTCTTTGCTTTGAAATGTGGACAAGCCGAACCTTTAGGGTCCAAGTTAGTAAAATGAAAAACCTTGCACGTTCCATTATCAAAGTTCGTACAATCTTGATGCTTATTTTTCCAAAAAACCATTTTTGGAACTATACGCCGCATCTGTTGCAGAACATTTTTTAGTAAACTCGTCCGTGACACCTTTCAACTATTTTGAAACCCTTCAATTGTCCCCTCTGGATATTGATAAAATCATTTAGCTTTCAAAAGCTCATCCATTAGCGTAAGTAAGAAATACCCTTGTTGTTTATCCAACTTAGTACATGATAAACCATGAATTAAGTTGTAGACTTCCACACCATACTTCTCTTTAAGATGTTTCCCATTTTGTTCAATAATCTCGGTGCTTGAATTCTTAATCATTGAAATCCTCTCACTCCAACTACTATATTCATTCTATTCAAATTTAAGATTTATCGCCACCAATTCTTCTTGGGTTCAACAAAAAGAACTGTATCATCTTGCAATAATTCGCAAACCTTACTTAAATTGTATTTTTCGACTTTCACTTCATAGGAACCATCTGCAAGCTTAGCAGTCGCGTTACCTTTATTATCGGTATTAATCGAGAACATCAACTTTCTAAATGGAGCTCCATTTTTGAGATTTTCAGTCCATTCTGTGAGTGTTATTGGTGTCTTTTCTAATCTAAAAACTTTGACATTAACATTCGGAATTGGTCTATTCGTTCGAAAATCAACTACGTTTACAACAAGGAGGTTGGTCTTTTCTAAACCAACATCAACTTTTTGTGTGTCCAATATAAAAACCTGAATAGTCTTATTCTACAACTTGTAGATTTAAGACTTTGGAATCCAAATCTTTCTTGTTCTTTTGACTTTTTGTTATAGCTTGTTTAACTTCAGTCTCCCTTTCGAACAGTCTTTTAGCGTGTAAAGTGAGGTTCGTTTTTTCATTTGATATATCTATAGAAGTTTGTCAGTAACATCAAGTTACTTAATAATCACTTTGAATTCTTTCGCTTTAAATTGTTTCACAAGGGTTTATCGCATTGTCGGTCTATAGCAAGTTTGGAATCAACTGACTTCTCTTTTTCAAAGACTATCCGTTAGACTTAACTTTAAGAGGAGATAATGCACAAGAATCAAAGTGGAGTTATAATTTAGTGAAGAAAAGCAACAGCATAGAAGTAAATGAATCAGAAACTTTTGAGTCCTACAATGAGAAACTGAGAAAAAAGTACGGTGATAACTGGCTAGGAAAAGGCAAGTGCACAGGACTAGAGTTTAAACGTTGGTTAGCTCTACGTGACAACAAGACAGAAATTCCATGAAACTATGCTTCCCCGAGTTTTAAGAGCTCCCAAAAAAACTAAAACTGAAAATAGAAAAGAAGCAACCAGCATCTTTTGTTACTATTCCGTATTTCAATCTTTAGTCTGATCATTGTCGACGCTTTGTCCAGTCGGCGGTAACCTTAGGTTTTAAACTCAAATGTAAAGCTTATCGGTCTTCAATTGGAACAAATACACCATTGAATTTGCCGACATACTTTGATTCTGGTCGCAAAAGAACAGCATCTTCATACTGTTCAATGATATGAGCAACCCAGCCAGCAATTCTGCTTGAAGCAAAAAATGGCGTGAAATACTCTTTGGGCACTCCTAACGCATCCATTGTAACAGCAGCATAGAAATCTACGTTGGGATAGATTTTTTTCTTTGCGAAAACGATTTCTTCAATCTTGATGCACTTATTAAACAAGCCTAAGGTTCTGTCACGGTGGCAAAGGTCTTCCACCATACCTCTTAGATGTTTGGTTCTAGGGTCTTGTGCCCTGTAGATCCTGTGACCAAAACCCATAATCTTCTTTTGATCATCCAATAACCCGTAGTATGTATTCTTCTATTTCTTCTTCAAGGTTAATATCATCAAGCATCTCCATCACTTTCTCGCTAGCTCCACCATGCAAAGGTCCTTTGAGCGTTCCGATAGCAGAAGTTACCGCTGAATACATATCTGAATTGGTGCTTGCTGTAACACGGGCAGCAAATGTAGAAGCGTTAAATCCATGATCAATATGAAGAGTCATATAACGATGAAGAACTTTTGTTTCTTTCTCATCTGGAACTGCATCTTTGAACATATAGAGGAAGTTTTGAGCAAAGCCGAATTCTGCCTTTGGCTCTGGAACAATCTGGTTAAGACGGCTTCTGTGGATAGTAGCCACTATTACTGGGACTTGAGCTATCAGTCTTGTAGCTCTCCTCATGTTTGCAGCGTCAGAGAAAGTCACTACCTTCAGGATCATATTCGCCAAGATGAGAAACTTCTGTTCGCAAAATGTCCATAGGATGACAGTTTTTAGGGGTATGTTTGATACTTTCAACTATTGGGGCGGGCAGATTCATTGCAGAAACAAGCTCAGTTTGAAACCTATCCAGTTCTTGCTGGTTTGGGAGTCTTTTATGAATTAGCAGGTAAGCCATTTCTGCATAAATAACTCGCCCAACAAGATCATCGATATTATATCCCAAATAGTAAAGCGCCCCATTAAAATCTACATAGCTAATTCGGGTTTCAGCTGCCGCAACATCTTTCAATCCGCGAACTACGACTCTATCAGAATTAGTGGTCATTTAAGGTCATCCTTTTCCAATTTTAGAACTACACATTTACTAAAGAAGAGCAGTTAACCTAAAAATGCATTTCTATTGAAAAAATGATTATTCTGCTTGGTTTCTTTAATGGTCCACATTCAAAGCAAGTTACCTTCGATCTACCTCCAGATGGAGCGCCAAGCAATTGCCAAAATAAAACAACAAATCAGTAAATCGACCAAAACTCAAGGTTCTCTCCCGAGGCGCACATCTAACAATATATTTGTAAGATTTTATGCTAATTTTTTCCTCATTTTAATTGTCTTTCTGCGACGTTCTCTGACTTAACCAAACGCAGCCTACAGCCTTGTTAAAGAAGACCTTGATTGCTGAATTCTGTGATCATCCATCTGTCATCGCGTTTTTCAATTTGTGCAAAGATTGATTGCCCCGGTTGTGTTGATATAAGCTCGTTCCATTGCTGTGCAGAGAGGTCTTTTGGAGTAGCTTCAATCCAAGGGTAAGTTGCGCTATTCAAGTGTAGAATTATGTGGGTTGATCCATCTTGCACATACTCATAAGTATTCAAAACGTTAGCAGAAATTTTAATGTCTGTAGGTACAATAGCTCCAAACAGTTTAGAGTAATCAAGTCTTGTCTGCTGAACCAATTGTTCGCTGGTTATTCCTTCTTGATTTATGGTTGAAGCAATCTTGTTAGTGTCCTGGGCGTCAACTATTGCGAAACCTGCTAGGTAAATCGTTTCATCACTTTCCCCGCTTCCCTCATTCCAATAAATAGGAACATACCATGCAAGCCGATTGTTTCCAGGAGTAACTTCAATAGTGTAAAGCAAAGGCATCACAGCATAATAATCTCCAGTCGCAGGTTTAGGCAGTCTTCCTTCAACGAGGTCTTCCGCGGTCATGCCGGAAATATAGTTTGACTGCTTAAGATCGTAATAGAGAACACCTTCACGGGTAGCCTTAAACACTCCAGACAGCGTTCGTTGGTTTTCAGCAGGATTAACACATACCAAAGCAACAACATCCTTGGTTTCAGGATCTACAACGTAACGAGTGTCCTCAGTCATCTGAAAACGATCCTGACTTGGCGGAACTATCCATAGAAACCCACCTGCAAAATAGTCAAAGCCGTTACCACGTCGAAAGTTCCCAAACTCATCAATCATGTTCTCAAGCCAATCCTCATCATAAACCTGAGTCATCCAAACTGGAATTTCACTCATACTTTTTGGCGAATATTCTAGGTTACCTTGAGAATCATAAGCCAGCGGAGTTTCATATCTTCTTACAAAGTCAAAACCCAAATTGTAGCTGGTAACAACATAGATCGATTGGTTAGTATCGATGTTCCAAGTTGGATACGCCACCCCATAAGTCTTAGTCATGTCATCTATGTAATTGCGGAAAGGAATGTTTCGATCCCACCATAATCCCTGCCCCACGTTAAATTGAGCATGCACTATTTGTGGCGCAGCAGCAGGTTCATTTGCATCCACAACAACGAATCCTTTGATGTAGTTTTCTGAAATTATGTTCGTCGAACCAATCGTTGCTACCCACACCAATTTTCCTTCAGGAGACTTCGTAACGTGACAATCCAGAACCTGTGTGTTGCTGCCAAACTCGGACATGTGACGCCTAGCAATCGAAAACGCTAGTTCCTGAGTTACCAACCGAACCATATTATCTGGAATTGTAGTGCTAAAAGGCAAACCTGATCCCTGCTGAATAAAACCGTTGAAGTAATTAGCGTTCGTCAAACGTTGAACCTCGCCAAACACTGATATTCCAAGCATCGAAACCAAAAAGATAGCGACCAAAACAATTCCAAGGAGAGTTCTTTTTTGTTTGAACTTAAACTGAAACAGAGGAAATTGACCTGATCGAACGTTTTTGTCAAATTGTTCTACTTTGAATAGTTTCATCGAGACAAAGTACTCAAAGAATGCTACTACGAATCTTGAAAAAAACAGAAAATATACAAATGAGCTAAGAGGGGTTTGAACAAGAACGTTGATTCCAAAAAGAACTAATCCTATTGCTAGTGAAGCTATGCGACGAAACGCTAGAGGTCTAAATTTTGTAGGCGGTATTGGAATATACCAGATAATTGCCCAAATGGCAAGGAAAACTAGTAAGTTCAATCTCTTAACCTCACTTGGAAATATGAAGCATTCAATATTTAAAATCAACTAATAATTACACATGTTTTAACTGTTAAAGAGTTATATTTACAAAAATAATATAATTCGATAGGGAGAATAAGCTTGGCCGGTTCAGATTTCATAATATCGTTGGGTTTATGGTTTTTTCGAGCTTTTATTTCAAGTCTGATTTGCCTGCTAATTGGATACGTAGGAATTAGATGCATCACCCTTATGACAACCAAAATTAAAGAGTTCGAGAGCCTTAAGGGTAATTCCTTGGCAACTAGTCTTTTTGTGGGCGGCTTTTTTGTTTATGCTGGCTTGGTTGTCTATGGCTCAATGGTTAATCCTTTCTTCCTATCGCAATCAGTCACGGTGGGCGCCTATTTCAACCTGCAAAGGCTCCTGGTTGTCGCAATTAGTTTCTTTGTAAGTTTACTCTTCGGCGGTTTGTTCTATTTGGTTTTCGCAAAACTTCGACCTTTCGGCGTTGACTTAGACGATATTAACAAACATCCCATGGCTGTCGGAGTCTTTTTGTTTTGCTACGAAGTGTTCTTAGGGCTTATAATGTTAGCAAGCTTAACTCTTCCAATAGGATAATTGGGGATAACAAGTGTCTTGTAAGCGACGACTCATTTTGTTCTCGTTTCTTTTTGTCTCTATTTTAACTATAGGTCAGACTGTTAGGGGTTCTCCAGCCTCCAGCTTTAGTCTGCAAGATGGTGATTGGTATGACAACTTTGGAATAGATAGAAACTATTACGCAGGTCCTCATGGTTATTTACCCAACCTTGCGACTGAAACGCTTAATGAAAACAAGGAACTTGCTTACAGTATAGGTGAATCGTTTTTGGCAGACTATCCAAGTGAAAATGAAAGGGCAGTTGCCATTTTGAAGTATGTTCAGCAGTGGACAGAATATGGATATGACAGCGATAACGTCGTCAGAGATGGAGTTGCTCAAGAAGAGTGGGCATGGAATGCTGATGAAATGGCACACGCCATTCAACCAAGCTACCGGCGTCACAGCCATTGGAGACTGCGAAGACATGGCTTTCTTATGTGGCACAATCTATGTTGGAGCAGGTTTCGACGCAGCTATAGTGGATGCCCCTGATCATGTTGCTCTGTTGATTTGGCTTCCCGAGTTTTCTAACGCAAATAACTATTGGGATCTTCCCAATGACAACAGAGATGCTGGTTGGATTTGGGTGGAGGCTACGGGCAGTTCTAACCCTCTGGGATGGACCCCGCCTGACTACCAAAACGGCGGATGGACCGCATACTCGATAGGTTCGTTGGAGTTTGTTGCTGAACCCATACCAACTCAAGACGCTTTCCCAACAATTAACTTGGATCTTCTTGTGATTATTGGTGTTATTTTGCTTTCAATCATAGGTGCTCTTTCAAGGGCACGCAAAAGATAGTCGTCTTCTCCCTTCCTTGCCAATACAGAATTGCCTGCAGATTTATAGATGTAACAAAATATTTAACAGCCTTTATTTACAATCTTCTATTGGCTACTTCCCTTTCACGTACGTTTTAAGCAATATCACTTTTTAATACCTAAACCCGAGGAGGAGG
Organism: Candidatus Bathyarchaeota archaeon; assembly: GCA_963804785.1. Taxonomy (GTDB): domain Archaea; phylum Thermoproteota; class Bathyarchaeia; order Bathyarchaeales; family Bathycorpusculaceae; genus Bathycorpusculum. Next base: position 103,236 of record CAWDRR010000004.1, on the reverse strand, counting down.
TTCATAAGGAAAGTTCTTGTGTTTTGACACACAACGCCAAGAACTTTTTGAAAGATTGTCCATAATAGATGAGGCATTTCCAGTTTTTAGAGGTCGTTCTGAAACGTGGATTACTCTCTTTTCCAGACTTGTTGAGATGCTTAGTCAAAATAGAATCTAAGCCAGGAGGACAATCACGAAGGCTTAAAAAAAGCCTACATCAAAAGCATACAACTATATATGTCCTATAGCATGCACTTGAATGTTAGATTTGGCGAAAATTTATTTGGTCGTCCTGTTTGATAACTTAGACATGGAAAATATCGAATACAGCGAGTGGGTTCCTGCTGGAGCTCTTGTTAAGGGCTTATTTCTAATGGTTAGTTTGATTATTGTTGTAGTTACTTTTGCAGTTTTCTTTTTCAGTGAAGGATTATTGGTTGAGGATATTCTCGGGGTTTCGGTGGCTTGGGCGGTTTTAGCTATCCTGCTGTTGGTGTTCTGGAATTACCGAGGCCTTCAACATAAAAATTAATGAAGAGAGCCTCACTGTAAAATATGGTCGATTTGACAAAAAGTCCTTCTTGCTCAAAGATATTACCTCCTGCAAAAAAACCAAAGCGTTTGGCAGATACTTAGGCATAGGTGTTAGGGTTGGATTTGATGGTTCATTGGCTTATACGACTTCGTTTGCCAGTGCCGTCGAAGTTACGCCTAAAATAGGTCGAGTGTTTGTCTTTTCCTCTAAAAACCCTGACAGAGTGTGCGAAATCATAAACCGAAAAACCTCATCCTAAAATCATTCAATTACCTTTCCTATGGGATAAATGGTTCTTTTTATTCCTTCGCACGGTAGCATTTTTCTCGTCTATTGCACCCTGGGCACTTGAGTAGCTTCCAATCGAACAACTGTTTGTTTGGTCCTTTGGTTATTCCATGTGGTGCAAAGAAGTCTTGCATTTTAGTAATTTTGAAGGCTTTGGCGCAAGATGGACACTGGTAAGCGTCTTTTGATGCTGCAAAGTAACCGACAACAACTAGCAAACAAGCTATGATCGCAGGCCAAACAAACCAGTATTTAGTAGCCAAAACAAGACTACTCAAAGCTATAACACCCAATATTAGAACGATTAGTAGAAACGACGTTTTCAGTTCTAGTTTAGATATTGGAACCTGTTTTGACATGAATGCAAAAAAAGTAGCCTCTCTATTATTCTTTCTTAAAAAAAGGTGAATAAATGCTAATAGACAAGAGATTAAAAAATAAGCTACAATCAGGTTTACAGTTGCCTTCAGTTATTTAACAGTGCTAAAATTTTTATTTCTTTTATCTAAGCACCTAACTCTTGTTCTTCTATAAGCGTATGAGAGCTTGTAGATTTACCCAAATGCTAAACGTAGGGTTCACTAATTTGGATTTTAACACCGTCACAACAACATTTAACGAAACTATAATAATGCTATATCTACCTTTAAACTTGCTGAGCATTTACTCGCTAAACCATTTTATGTACCACTTAAAATTTTCACATGTGTCTTTAGAAGTACAAGCCAAACAAGGAAACCCATCTCCAACCTCTTTCAACAAATCAATGACCTTTTTCTTTGCTTGCTCATCGAGTCCTAATAGTTCAATACGTTTTCCAAATTCTCCAGTCATTTCCAAACCTCATTTAAGAAGAGAATTTTAAACAAATAAAAACCAACCTCTGTAAATAACTTTTTTCTAACACCTATCTTGAATAAAAAATGGAATAAGTGTGACCTATCCACTTCGATGTGTGTGAGAAAGCTACACAATCGTGATGAAGCTTCCGACTCATTTTTGAAGTGCTTTGTCATAGGCAATTTTAGCTGTTACCGCATCCTGAACTGCTAATCCAGTCGAGGTGAAAACGGTTATTTCGTCTTCAGATATTCTGCATGGCTTTAGTCCAGCCCACTATCTTACCAATTTCACCACATACATCTTCCTTTGTAATTATTTTGTCTCTTAATAATAAAGGAACATTTATTTCTCCGCAGTGAGACGCTTGCTCCCAATCATCAATCACAATTTTTGCCCTTTGCAGAATTGATGGATCAAGCTCTTTTTGCCCAATAACATCAGCACCAATGCAGTTATGTGCATTCCATGAACAATCATATCATTATTAACTAGCGGTTCTCTTGAGGGAGTCGTGGTCATTACAATGTCTGCCCCTTCCACTGTCTTTCTAACGCTCTCTTCTGGAACAAACTTACACAAACTACCATATTCGCGTTCAGCTTCAGCTAGAAAAATTCTTCTTATTTCAGGATGTCTACTCCAGACTCTGATCTCTTCCAGCTTGGTGTAAACCTCAAAAAGCGCCATCAACTGAGTTCTCGCTTGGGCACCGGCACCAACAAGTCCAATAATTTTAGAGTCTTTTCTTGCTAGAAATTTCGCAGCAATTCCACCTGCAGCTCCTGTCCTCATATCCGTAACCGTTGTGCCTCCCATTATAGCAAGCGGGAATCCAGTTGAAGGATCTACTAGGATAATAACAGCCATAACTGTTGGAAGTTTGTTCTTGGATTGATTATCAGGGTGTACATTAACTATTTTCACGGCTGATATGTCGAGCTCTTCAAGGTTGCTAGGCATGGTTCTAAGATCGCCATTGTACTTGTTGAAGTAAAGGAAAATCTTCGCAGGCATCTGAACCCGACCTTTGACTTTTTGCTCCAAGGCTAATTCAACCGATTCCATAACTTCAGACATTGAAAAGGAGTTGTATTACCTGATCGTCTCTCAAAAGAAGTGTTTTCAAAATTTTCCACTCCCAAACCTATAATATAATTTCCAAAAAACCACTGATATGTTTTTTCTCGTGATTCATTATTGCGTGACTTTCGGGAAAGCAAGAACTGCTCAGCAAATAATGGTTTTTGAAGTTGAAATATTCATTGCACGCGTTTCCAGTTCATCAAGAACCTTCTTCGACTTATTTAAACCTCAATTGGTAAACATAGCAAACTCAGATTCAAAAAACAACCAAAACAAACTGCTTCATCGACAGAATCAAATAAGAACGCCGATAAATCTAGCCCAAGTCAAGTTAGAGACTTGTTATCAAGTGTAGTAATGTTCAACAAACCCACATATTGTTTAGAAATCCTGAACATTTATATTCAAAAAAACTCAGCCAAATTTTATGATTCCACACAGTAGCGATAAGACAGAACAAGTATTTAGCAAACTGACAACACACGGATATTCTGAAAGGGTCGCCCAAATAATCTGGCAATGGTATCACCCTTCCTACAAAGCAACTATTGTCCAAATATAATCAATAAAGAGTCTTTTCCACCCGTATAATCAGTTTGGCTCACAACGCCAAAAAAAATGGCTTCATCTAAAAAAGGAAAAAACTACTTACCAAACCCTTACAAATCCTGCTTCAGCAACAATGCTTTTAAATCTGCTGAGAATGATTCTGAAAATACAGAAACAAGAAGTTAAAATATTCCTAGTTAATCAGGCATGTTTTGAAGAACCCAAACCAGAGTGTCTCTTTCAATTCTTCTCTTCTCGTTCGAGCGGTCCTTTGGATTTTCCGCAATTAGATTATTTAACTGAGTAAGCTTTTCACCGATTTTGTTTCTCAATTCTTCAAGCTTGGCTTTATTGCAAACCTCACTTTCAGACTTTTCAGAGCGATCAACATCGTTGTTTTCTACTTTCTTTCCTTTGTTAACCGCGATTTTTTCCAGTTTTTTGTTTGATTGTCCAGGTATCAAGCTTCCAAGTTTACTTGGTATCGCGTCTATTTTTGAAGGTGTAATTCCCTCCTCAGCTAAATTGAATTTTTTCATGAACTTTCCAATTATGCCTGAAATTAGATCTGCTTCTTCTTTGTCGTCAACTCTTATGAAGATTTTATTATGCGGGTAACCAAGTTGATAACCTGCACTATATCCTCTTTCTTCAAGTATTCTAACGATAAGTTGAGCAAAGTGTTCATCGGCTGGCTCAAAAACTACACAGTCCATCGGCATATTTGTTCACAGCTCGTATTATTATTTCCATGTTATCCTAATTTAAGATTTGTTAAAACCCAAACCCCAAAAAGCAACAAACTCCACAAACAAAAAGAAGGGCTATACAAAAAACCCACAACGACAAAAAACAAAAATCAGTCAAACTCTCAAAAAATGGGCAATCTAACATTTCTACAAATTAAAAACAGAACCAAAGACTTGTGACCCTTTTTACATTCTACGGGGTTTTTGAAATGGTTGGCTTCTGGGCGCATTTGGTTTGGTTTCTGAGTTAAGCAGCTGCTTTAGTTGCCAGACTAATACGTCTCTATCATTAGGCTGCTGGCGTATCCATAATTCACGGTTTTCCCTAAATTGCTGTCCCGTTATTTTACCTTTTGACTGTAATTCTCCAAGCAATTTAACAAATTCTCTTAGCTCCAGCTGTTCTTTAGTTGGTTCGTTTGCGTTCTTTCCTTCTCCGGACAGCTTGGTTGCGAAGGATTTGTTGTCTAACGGCAGATGAGCGTCGCCAGGATTTGAATTATCTACAGTCATTTTTCAACATACAATTATCGTCATTTTGTACTAATAAGAGTTACAATAAATTAGTTGAAATCAAATAGAAAAAAGCCTTTTTGTAAGAACCTTAATCTGGAAGATTCCATTTAACTATTTATCAAGAATAAAACTCTCGAAAAAAAAGAATATTAATCTTAGTGATTTTTGATTTCAAGGTTAACCGCATGAAAAAGAAAGTTTTCATTTCTGGCCCGATTATTGGAATGGAAAAACAACAGGACTACAGAAAAAACATCACCGAAATCGTCTGCAAACTTGGCTATGAAATTATTGACCCCTGGAAAAGAGAACGCGTCCTCTATAATGGAACCGAAGAATGCTGGTGGGACAAAGTACCAACTTTCGACTTTGTGCAACGTGATTTAGATGACGCTGACCGATGCGACATCATGGTTGTTTACTTACCCATACTCTCTGCGGGCGCATGCATGGAAATGTTCTATGCCAAACGCAAAGGCAAAAAAATTATTGTAGTTTCAGAGATGAAGTGCCTAAGCCCCTGGATAGTTTTCCACTCTGACACGATTATTAATGGGTTTAAAGGTCTTGAGGAAGCACTCAAACAGTTTCTCTAGACTTTGTTTGTTTGAATTCTTCCCGGATTTTCATCTGACGCCTCTTAAGGTTGTAACCCAACGAAAAATCGTGTGCTGCATCACGGATTTTCCTAAGCAGAAGCATCATTTTGCTATTCTTGTTAAAGTCTCTATGGGCAGATTCGTCTGGCAAGTAGATTTCTTCATGTTCCTTCGCTAAACCAATAAGCGGAAGCTGTAACCCTAGAGTTTGCAAAGCTGCTTTTGCTGCGCTAACCTGCCCTGGTCCACCGTCAATCATCACCAAATCGGGCAACGGAATCTTCTCTTCAATTAAACGTTTGTATCTTCGGGTAACTACCTCGTTCACTGCGGCAAAATCATCTTGTCCCTTGAAGGTTTTAATTTTGAATTTGCGGTAATTTTTCTTGTCGGGTTTTGCATCTTTGAAGCTGACCATGCCTGAAACTACATGCTCAGTGCCCAAGTTTGATATGTCAAAGCACTCGATTAAGCGTGGCAGAACTGGCAAGTTGAGATTATTCTGCAAATCAACAAGTGCACTATCAACATCCAAGGTTGATTCAAGGTTTTTTTCTGCTAACTGAACAAGCCCCAACTTATCCGCGCGTCTTGGAATCGTCAAAGACACAACCGCACATCGCTTAGCCGACAAAAACTCTTCTAAAGCCTTTTTTTCTGCAACACCATGCCAGCAAGGCTTGTTCAAAAGAATTTCTCTCGGAATCTGGTTTGTGGTGTAATATGCTTTCAAGAATTCCTGTTCAATCATGGGTTGAACATCAACGCTGAATTCTTTTTTGCCAAGCAATACTCCTTTACGCATACTCATCTGAACTGCCAACATCTTCTCGCCCACCTGCCTAAACACTAAAACGTCCTGGTCAAAATGTCGCTCCTGATCTACAATTTGATGTTCCGTAACAAGCCTTATGGAAAGGATTTGGTTGCGAAGTTCAAGTGCAGTTTCGTACTGTTGGGCTTGAGAGGCTGCCTGCATTTGAGTTTTCAATTGCTCGATTGTCTGTTGATAATTTCCATTTAAAAACGACCGCGCTTTCTGAACTTGTTGAGCATATTGCTCAGCAGTAACTTTACCGATGCACGGTGCAGAACACAAGTGAATGTGATAGTTTAAGCATGCACGCTTAGGCAGAGTCTTGCAAGTGCGCAACTTAAAAACTCTCACCACTAAACGTTGAAGGTCTTGACGCGTGAAGCCGTCAGTGTAGGGTCCAAACGATTCCAATTTACGCGAAACTTTACGGCTTGTAAGGACCCTTGGAAAATCTTCTCTAGTAAGAGAAATATAAGCAAAGGTTTTAGCATCTTTCAAGTTAACGTTATATTTGGGCCAGTGCTGCTTAACCAGTTTATTCTCAAGCAGCAACGCTTCAACCTCGTTATTTACTACAATCCAATCGATATTTCTAATTCTTGAAACAAGCTGCCTTGTCTTAGCAGGTTGATCGGAACCTGAAAAGTAACTTTTAACCCGAGAACGAAGACTTTTTGCTTTTCCAACATAGAGGATTTCACCTGTTTCATCTCTGTAAAGGTAGACGCCAGGGTCAGTTGGAATATCGGAGCTTTTGAAGTCAGAGGGACAAGTTATTTGGATCATGCAGACTACTTCACTGCTAAATACAGTCTCTGCCTGACGATTAAGTATTTTTTCCAAAAACACCCCGGTGTAAGAACCGTTTTTATTTGAGACATCTTCAGGAGTCCCCTTAGCAAGCAGTTCGCCGCCTGCAGCTCCTCCTTCAGGACCCAAATCTATTAGGTAATCGCAGCTTTTAATGACGTCTAAGTTGTGTTCAATGATGTAAACAGTGTTACCGTTGTTCACTAACCGATTTAGAACTTTTATGAGCCGTTTGGTATCGTCAAAATGAAGCCCAGTAGTCGGTTCATCTAGCATGTAAACGACATGCCCAGATTTGTGTTTGCTCAGTTCACGGGTGATTTTGATTCGTTGGCTCTCTCCGCCTGACAAAGTAGTTGAACTTTGTCCCATCTTGATGTATCCAAGCCCCACATCCAGCAAAGTCTCAAGTTTTCGTGAAACCCTCGGCGTGTTCTCAAAGAATTTTGCTGCTTCCTCCACTGTCATATCCAAAACTTCAGCGATGTTTTTGCCCTTGTAGAGAATACCCAATGTTTCTTTGTTGTATCGTTTTCCTTTGCATTCGCTACATTGAACGTAAACGTCGGGCAGGAAATTCATTTCTATACGCAACACCCCGTCACCTTGGCAGGTTTCACATCTGCCGCCTTTCACGTTGAAGCTAAATCGACCTTCTTTGTAGCCACGTGCTTTGGCTTCTTTTGTGGAAGCGAAAATTCGTCTTATCTCATCGAAGAGTTTAGTGTAGGTCGCAGGATTGCTTCTTGGCGTTCGTCCAATGGGGTCTTGATCAATGACTATAACGTTGCGCACCACGTTTGGAACATCTATGGAGTCATGTTTACCTATTTTGTCTACTTGTTCCCCGAACATTTGGCGTAGCGCTGGAATAACTGTCAAATTCATCAAAGTGCTCTTGCCTGAGCCAGAAACACCTGTAACTCCACACAACACACCCAGTGGCAGCTGAAGACTGAGGTTTTTAAGGTTATTTTCCTTTGCACCTTTAACGGTGATGAAGCCAACGGGTTGACGCCGTTCAGTTGGCACTTCAATTTTTAGTTCGCCAGAGAGGTATTTGCCTGTGAGGCTACGTTTGCTAACCATGATATCTTTGGGTGAACCTTCGGCAACGATGTGTCCGCCGTGGACACCTGCGCCTGGACCCATGTCAACGATGTAGTCGGCGTTGCGTATGGTTTCCTCGTCATGTTCAACCACAATCAACGTATTGCCTAAATCCCGCAGACGATGGAGGGTAGCTATAAGTTTAGCATTGTCTCGCTGGTGCAAACCAATACTGGGTTCATCCAGAATGTAGAGAACACCCATCAGGTTGCTGCCGATTTGCGTAGCTAAACGAATTCGCTGAGCTTCGCCTCCAGAAAGGGTTCTTGCGGCCCGAGAAAGTGAAAGGTAACCTAAACCAACGTTCTTCAGAAACCCGAGTCGCTCGTTGATTTCCTTTAGCACCTGTTTGGCGATAATCAACTCTTTTCCCTCTAACTTGCTGGGCAAGTTAAGGAAGAAATCAACTGCATCCTCAATTGAAAAGTCAGTAACGTCAATTATGCTTTTGCCAAGAATTTGCACTGCAAGAACCACCGGCTGAAGTCTTTTACCGTTGCAGGCGGCACAGGGTCTTGAAGTCATGAATTTTTCAATATCTTCTTTTCGCCATTCGCTTTCAGTCTGACGATAAAGCCGCATAGTTTGGGGAATTATACCTTCCCAACCGTCGCGCATCCACATACTAGCACCGTTTGACCAATTGCCGTTTATGGGTTCTTTATCACCGTACAGAAGAACATGCAGCTGCTCTTGGGTAAAATCTTTGAGTGGAGTAAAAACGTCAAAGCCGTATTTTTTACCCACAGTTGCAAGCTGCTGTGCACGCCAGCTAAGTTCCATTGTACCCTTGTAAACTGCTAAGGCGCCGTCCATAATTGATAGTGTTTTGTCTGGAATAACTTTGTCTTCTGTAACTTCTGTGATTTCGCCTAATCCGTGGCAAGTTGGGCAAGCGCCAAACGGCGAGTTAAACGAGAACATACGCGGCTCAAGGCTTTCAAAAACGATTTCAGGGTGGTTTGGGCAGGCTCCAAAGGTGCTATACATAGTTTCGTCTTCGAAACGTTCAAGTTCCTTTTTCTTTTCACCCTCAGCTAGTTGAGCATCGATAACTATCATAGTTCCTTTGCCCACAGAAAGAGCCTGCTCTACAGCTTCGGAAATGCGTGAGCGTTCCTCATCCACTATTGCAACGGTGTCGATAACTGCTTCAATCCAGTGTTTCTCGTACCTGACAAGCTTTAATTCTTCTTTGATACTGTCGGAATCGTAAATTTTTTGGTCTACACGAATTTTGGTGTAACCCTGTTTTTTGAGGTCTTCGAAAACTTGTTCGTGCGTGCCTTTGATACCGCGAATGATTGGGGCTAGGAATGTTAGTGTTTTTCTTTTTTCAGCCATAATGAGGCTGGTGATGTTTTCTGGGCTTTGAGGATGGATGCTGCTACCGCATTTGGGGCAGTGATGGATTCCGATACGTGCAAAGAGCAACCTAAGGTAATCGTAGATTTCGGTAACTGTTCCAACAGTTGAGCGGGGGTTTTTGCTCGTGCTCTTCTGCTCAATCGAAATTGCGGGAGAAAGCCCTTCAATAGAATCTACATCCGGTTTATCCATAAGACCCAAAAACTGCCGTGCATAAGCACTGAAGCTCTCAACGTATCTTCGCTGTCCTTCAGCGTAAATCGTGTCAAAAGCCAAAGTTGATTTTCCCGAACCAGAAAGCCCAGTGATAACTATAAACTTGTTTCGGGGCAACTCTAAATCAATATTTTTTAAGTTGTGTTCCCGTGCACCCTTAATTGAAATGTTATCTCTCATAACCTAAACCAAATTCCTATCGCTTCTATTTTGTAACCAGTTTATGCAGGAAGATTAGAACCTTTTTGCGATAAATCTCTAATTTTCTGGATGTAACCGCGTCATTTTCAATCTTCTTCTCCAGTGCCCTATTCAACTCAGCAATTGCATCCCGGAGCTGAATAGCCTGTTCAAAATCCAATTTCTCAGCTGCTTCACGCATTTTGGCATCTAACTCGATGATTTGGCGTTTCATGTCTGACTTTGGCAGGTGCTTGGTACCCTTGATTATACTTTCTTTTTGGGATACACCCTTAACTATTGTTTTTGGAGTGATATTGTGGAGTTTGTTGAAGCGTTTCTGGAAGCTACGTCTGTAATGTGTAATCTCCATGGCTCGTTTAATTGAGCGTGTCTCTACATCGGCGTAAAGGAATACTTTGCCGTTGTCGTTTCTTGACGCCCGCCCGATAGTTTGAATTAAGCTGCGTTCATCTCGCAGAAACCCTTCTTTATCAGCGTCCAAGATGAATATAGTTGAGACTTCAGGGATGTCTAAACCTTCCCTGAGCAGGTTGATACCGACCAGAATGTCGAATTCGCCTATTCGCAATTGCCGAATTAGTTCTATGCGATCTAAGCTATCGATTTCTGAATGCATATACCTAACGCGGAAACCTTCCTTACACAAATATTCGGCTAGATCTTCTGCCATGCGTTTTGTTAGAGTTGTAACCAAGACGCGGTCGCCCCGCTCAATGGTTTTCTTGGCTTCAGCCATCAAATGCTGCATCTGCCCCTCAATAGGGTGAATCTCAACCTCAGGATCCAAAAGCCCTGTAGGTCTTGTGATTAACTCAACTGGCGGACCGCTTTTTTCAAGTTCATATTCGGCTGGGGTCGCTGAAACAAAAAGAACTTTACCCATTTTCTTCTCAAACTCTTCAAACTTTAGCGGTCTGTTATCCAATGCACTGGGCAATCTGAAACCGAAATCAACAAGATTCTTTTTTCTCGCATAATCACCATTGTACATGGCACGTGATTGCGGAATGGTTTGGTGGCTCTCGTCGATAATCAGCAAGTAGTCTTTGGGAAAGTAATCAATCAACGTGAAAGGCGGCTCCCCGGATTTACGTCCATCGAAATGGCGACTGTAGTTTTCCATGCCCGCACAGAACCCAACTTCCTTAATCATCTCCAAATCATAGTTTGTTCGCTGCTTGAGCCTGTGCGCTTCCAGAGGAGGCAAATTTGGCAATGTTGCTTCAAGTTCTTGTTTAATAAGTTCAAGTGCAAGTGCATGTTTCTCTTCAGGAACCACATACTGACGTGCAGGATAAAGCGTAAACTTGTCAAGCGCTGTCTTAACGTCGCCGCTTACCAGATTTACTTCTTTTATTTTCTTGATAGCGTTTGCTTCGAGTTCAATGCGCAAAATTTCATTCTCATACGATGGCACAACATCCACGACGTCGCCTCTTACTCGGAACCTCCCTGGCTCAAGAACCATATCGTTGCGTTCATACTGCATGTCAACGAGTTCATGGATGAGCTGCTGCCTATACATTGGCTTGCCAACTTCAAGTTCTGCAGCCATAGTTCTGAAGTCATCTGGGTTGCCTAAACTGTAAATGCAGCTTATGCTGGCAACGATTATTGTGTCGTTTCGGCTTACAACGCTGGAGACAGCGTGCATACGCATCTTTTCAATCTGCTCGTTAACAGAAGAGTCTTTTTCGATGTACATATCTTGGGCTGGCAAATACGATTCAGGCTGATAAAAATCGTAAAAACTAATGAAGTATTCCACGCGGTTGTGGGGAAAGAGCTCTTTTAACTCCGCATACAACTGCGCCGCCAAAGTCTTGTTATGCGCAATTATCAGGGTAGGTTTTTGCAGTTTGTTGATTACGTTGGCCATAACAAATGTTTTGCCGCTGCCAGTAATCCCTAAGAGGGTTTGTTTAGGCTTGATTGACAAGTTTTCCACTAGCTGCTCCACTGCGGCTTGCTGCCCTGGCGAAATTTGGAATGGCGCTACAAGTTCAAACTGCACTTTACTTTCCCACAACGACAAGAATTGACCGAACATATGAATTAATTAAGTTTTTCCAAAAAATAATTAATTTAGGCTTTATCTTTATATTTATAGTAAAATTAATTTTGGTTGATTAACAATTTTTTTTAGTGGTGCCATAATTTGGATGGCTTATTAAATAATTAAATGTATACTTAATTAAAAAATGAAGATTATTTTCAAATAAGGAAAAACTCTTAAAGGAATACTTATTCAACGGTCAATTTTCCAAATTTACCAACGTTAAGCTGAATTTCACTCTTAAAACTTGTAACATATCCGTTTTCAATTTTTATGTTATCGCCTACGTTGATTTGATCAATCTGTTCGTTCCAAAGCGTCAACTTTACACTGCCAGATTCGTCAGCAACTACAGCGTCAACTATTCGGTAAGTTTCATCTTTGAAACGTGATTTAACTTCTCGAGGATCACCTTTATCGACGACCTTGGCTTCAACGCTAACTCGTTTCATGCCATCTTGTAAATCTTTAATCGCAACCATTGTATTTTCCTCTTCTAAACTGTTCACTTACAGTTGGTTTTCAATTGCAAAGGTGAGCTACAATCATATAAATCTTGCTAACTAAAAAAAGATTGAAAAAAATTGTGGCAAACGCCTTTGCAGCGTTGCTTAAACTGCCCTAAATAAGAAGATCAAGAGCAGCACAACTATGGCTAATGAAACGGCAGATAGGACGATACGTTTTACCATTGAGAATTCTGGTTTGAGCTCTCCAATGACTATTGTACCCACTGCACCTAGCCAAACATAGGACACTATGAACATTCCTGAAACTATTGCTCTAAACGTCGATGTTGCTGCATCAATGTTGTTGAAGATTGTTGTTGATATTGCAGGTAGAGTTTTTAGTGCTTCCACTGGGTAATAAAGCGCGCCGAACGGATCAAAACGTACACCTAACGATAGATCGAATGGGTAATAGACAGGTGGCAGAGTAAACGTTGCGACTAAGTTGACTAATGATCGAATAGCCATAATAACCAATGCAAAGCCAAAAGCCACAAAAAGGGGTTTCCAAAGCAATTGGCTTTTCATGACTCTACAAATCAAGTAAATGATACCTGTCAATATGAACCAAGTGAAGATAAACTGTAACGAGAACAGCTGCAAGAACTGCAGAAGAATACCGGTACTATTGTATTGGATGGGTGTAAGATATTCGCCGTGGAAGAATAGTGCACCAACTATGAATTGTTACATTGGAACTTGTTGAGTAAGAGAAGTCGAGTTTTAATGATGTTATGTTGCTCCATGTTGGGTGAGCCGTTGCTAGTCCAACCTTCAGCGTTTGGTCCTAGGGTTAGGATAAGATTAGTCCATTGTCCAATTGTTGATGTGTTAGAAAGTTGAGAAGTTAAATCATATACGTAATAATCTGTGTCGCCATGTGAATAAAGCGTAACAGTAGCGTTTTGGGGTGCAACTTGAGGCTGAACCTGCTTCAATGTCATTGAGAGGTTCTGGAAAGCGTTTGGACTGCAGTCAACAGTCAAACTGGAAAGAGGCGTAGCCTTTTGGATGACTAAGGTATCGTTTATGCTGCTTAAAACGGATACTATGTCTAACGCCGAGGCTAAAGTATTTGTGTTGTTAGCGCTCATCTCGAGACTGCTGTTTCCAAAGAGCATATAGTAAGCGTTCGAATCAGTTGGGGGAAGCAAAAAACCTGCTACATAAATACTATAATTAAAGAAATCGTTATTATTGGTTAACGCGACATTGGAACTGCTTCTCCATACTGTAGTATTGTTATCATTTCCCGTTAGCGTTGCATTTGTAAAGGTGGCTAACTTGTCGATTGACGGAGTAGTCTGTTCAGTATAAGTTTTAGAAAACTGAGAATACTCATAGCCTACTTGTAGGCCAATGAAAAGAATTAGAACGATCAATGCCCCAAGGTATTTTGGGTTTGCCAAGATGCTCTTGAATGCTTTTTGCGGTGCATAAATAACTTTTAGGATGTCGTCAATAAACAATTTTTTTCGATCCCTTCGCCTGTTGAAGATTACGCGGCATTTATTAAGTGTTTTTCAAGTAATCAACTAACCCAACGATAAGTTGCTCAATCCATATTTTCGCCCAATACTCGAAATAATTAAATAAAATATAAAGAAGATCCTAATTGAATAGGATAATCTATTACATTCCCGTCTTGAGTCGTCGATAAGTCGTGTAGTCCACGTATTCTACGAATGGATTTTCCGCTTGGAATTTAACAGTTGATTTTTTGTCGTTTACGTTTGTCAAGCAGTTGACTTGTAGTTCTAAGCATGTAAGCGTCGCTGCCTGCACCTGAACCGTAGCTTGCAACTAAGATACGTTCATCAGGCTTAGCAACATCCAACACCGCAGCTAAACCGACCAGCGAAGCTCCCGAATAAGTATTTCCAAACTTTGTAATTTGAATCGAAGGCAAATACTGCTCTTCTTTAAAACCGAGCTCCTTTGCGATTCGCACTGGAAACTGTGGATTAGGTTGATGAGGAACGAAGTAGTTTAAGTCAGATGCTTTAAAGTTTAACTTCTCCATCAACTTAGTTGCGGATTTGCGAACATGCTTGAAATATGCCGGGTCGCCTGTGAATCTTCCGCCATGCATTGGATACTGTTCGCCGTCTCTACGCCAAAAATCAGGAGTATCAGAAGTGCAGGAATACCACCCTTCAACTTCTGCTATAACATCGTTTTTTCCAAAGATAAAAGAGGCACCGCCGAACCCGACATAGGCATCTAATTCTCCGCCTGCACAGCCTCGAGGGGCAGCTTGAGAATTGTCTGCACCAATAACCATAGCGTATTTTATGCATGACCTTGGATAGCTAACCAGCGCGGATGCATCTTTGAACATGCTGGTGCCCGCTTTGCAAGCAAACTCTGTATCTACGGCATCAACGCTTTGAACGTCGCCGTCTTCTTCGCCGAGCTTGAGAACTTGAGCTACCTTTGATGCAATAGGTTTAACTGCATATGGATTTGATTCTGAGCCAACATAGACTTTGCCTATCCAAGTACTATCGAGACCTGAATGGATAAGCGCCAGCTTTCCAGCTTCAACCGAAGCAGTAACTGCGTCTTCGTCCATAAAAGGGACAGCACGTTCCAAACCTTCTTCTTTTATTCGGAAACGAGAAGTATAAACGCCATAACCGACGATACCAGGCAAGTCATATTCTTTGCTAGGTTGAATGACTTTGTATTCTTGGTGGGGATAGTACTCGTCAGCTAAAGTAAAAGCTAAAGAAATCGTTGGAACAACTTCGCTTTTACCCACTGAGTAACGTCTTCTAAAACGGGGAATTACTTCTCTACCTTCAAGGCTAGCTAAATTCACCTCGTCACCAGAACAAATCAACTGATCAGTTAGTCTTGCAGGAACACGGATTTTCCCATCATGAAAAGATACAATTCCGTAAACGAAACTTGAAAGTTTCATGAACTTGTTAGTTGGTTCATTTATATAGGTGCATAATTCCAGTTTACCCTTGTCATAGAATAGGTCAACGCTATCCATTTTCCCATAGCTTTTTCTGCCGCAGTTACTGCAATAATCGCGTATTTCAAAATATTCTTTACCACAGCATTGACATCGACTCGCTTTTAATCGGTCGCCTAAGTAAGAAACTCGTCGCTCTATTGGCTCGCTACTCATTCTTGTTTTCTCCTAATATGGTAACGTAGGCTTTAGTACCAAAGCCCTCAAACTCTAATACGCAACCATGCTTGGGTGAACCATTCCCAACATGAACTTGTCTTTCACCAGCTTCCCCACGAAGTTGACGAAAAATCTCAAAAATCTGAGCACCACCAGTTGCACCTAGCGGGTTACCGTTTGCCTTTAAGCCACCATCGGTGTTTACATAAAGTGGTTTGCCGCCTATGTCATAGCAGTTTTGGCAACCATGTATGCTTTTCCAAGCGGTTCCAGGCTGACAGAAGCCCAAGTCTTCAAGAGAAACCATCTCCATCACCGTAGACTGGTCATAAACTTCTATAACCTCCAACTCTGAGGGTTTAATTTTGGAGTTCTTAGAAGCTTTTTTCATCGCAAGTTCAGCGGAAATGAAATGTGACAGATCTTCTCTCGCAGGATAATTTAGGTAGTCTGTTGCTGCACCTACCGCTAAAACGTTAACTGGTCGCTCAGTCTTTGTCTTAGCAATTGATTCGCTTGTAAGAATCAGCGCTGATGCGCCATCAGAGATTGGGGCAAAATCATATAGTCCTAGGGGTTTTTGCGCTGTTTTTCTTGCGCTTAAAACTTGTTCAACGGTTATTTTTCGTTGGTATTGGGCGTATTTGTTTTTGGTTGCGTTCGCGTGGTTCTTTACGGTGACCTCTGCTAAGGCCATGTAAAGTTTTTCAAGGTTTTCACCTGTTATGTTATGTTTTTTTATGTATGCGCGAAGCATGAGTTCATGGTTTGATTCAGGTGTTCCACCTGCATAATAACTCCACGGATCATCAAGGAGCATAAGGTCGTCTCTGATTTTGTCCCAGCGATCCGTCATCTTCTCAATACCTCCAACCAGAACCGTGTTGTAAGCTCCCGCTTGAATAGCGTGGCAAGCTGTAAGCAATGCGGCGCTAAACGAACGTGTAACTTCCATGGGCACGTGAAGCTCGGTTAATTCTGAGAGAAAGCCTTCTTCAAGACCTAATTTGTTAGTAATGGGAAGAAAACAATCCGACATGTAGCATGCTTCGAGGTCTTTTCGTTCTATGCTGCATTCGCTTGAAGCGGCAAGCCAAGCTTCCTCAATTAGTTTTTCTGGTTCTTTGCCGTAATGTTCTCCAAACTTAGTTCGGCCAACAGCAACTATGGCTGGGCGGTTTTGCATAATGTATCCCCTTTTTGGATAGCCATACAGATTTTCAAAAAAGACTATTAAGTGTTTGCCAAATTACCCACAAAATTTTGTGGTATATATGAAAAGCAACCCAAAAAAAATGGGTTTAAACGCAAAGAAGTTAAAGAAAAGAAATTGAAGTAATTTGGAGTGAGTGAATTGACTGTTACTTGCATACGGACGAATGTATAAAAAAACGCGTATTGTTTTAGTGCAATTATTAAATGCAAAAACAACTTTTTTAAGATTACAAAAAGCATTGCAGCAAAAAATAGATTATCCTGTCTTAGACCAGTCTATTATTTATCTCATTAGTGACTAACTTAGACTTTGTGGTTTCAATAAGATTCTGAAGCTTTTTGCTTAATTCAACTAAGTAAATTGGAGCATTTGTCAAGACCTTATACTCTAATGGAAGCTTAGAGAGATTATCTGCAGCTCTATCTCGGATTTCATTAATAGTTGGAAGACTGTAAATGAGTTTGCCCTGCTCTATGACCTTAACGAGTAGAGGTTCCCCGATAGCTTCTTCATTTGATAGTACGATGCGGTCTTTTTTGAAACTGCCGTCTTCATTTTTTAAGCGGTAAACTTGCTTTCTTCCAGGTAATGTGACTTTGTCTTTGCTTAACTTCATTATTGGCGAAAAACTTCCGTCAGATATTTTTGTTTCACAGAGTTTATAGATAACATCAAGGTACGGTCTGTCAGCTGATGTTCCCATCTTGGTTCCAACGCCAAATGCATCTATTCTAGCATCGTCATTGAGTAGTTGAGTTATTTTGAATTCATCCAAGTCCCCGCTGGCAAAAATCTTAATATACCCAAAATTATTGTCATCCAAGAATTTCCTTATTTTTTGACTATTTTTTGCCAAGTCGCCGCTGTCCAATCGAACACCCCCAAGCTTATGACCTTTTGCTTCGAGTTCTTTGGCTACAATAACCGTTTTTTCTGCTCCGGTAATCTCATTATAAGTATCGATTAAGAGGGTTGATTTATTTGGGAAAGTTTTGACGAAGGCTCTGAAAGCATCGATTTCTTTGGGGTAAGACATGACAAAAGAATGCGCCATCGTTCCGAAGACGGGGATACCATAAGCCAACGCAGCTAAAACGTTACTCGTTCCTTGGCATCCAGCAAGATAACTCGAACGAGCTACCTTCACTCCAGCGTCGATACCATGTTCACGTCTTAATCCGAATTCCACAACCGATTTTCCTTTAGCAGCGTTTACTACGCGTGAAGCTTTGGTGGCTATCATAGTTTGAAGGTTAATGGTATTTAACAGAAAAGTTTCCAACAACTGGGCCTCAATTATAGGAGCTGTAATACGGATTAAGGGCTCATCGGGAAAAGCTATTGTACCTTCTGGCATTGCCCAAACATCCCCAGTGAATTTGAAATTCCGAAGGTATTCCAAGAAGTCTTGATTGAATCCTTGCTTATTTAGGAAAACTAAATGTTCCTCTGTAAACTTAATGTTTTGCAAGTACTGTAATGCTTCTTCTAGGCCTGCAAATAGAAAGTAGGAGCGGTTCTCAGGAAGTCGTCTGATAAAGAGGTCGAATGTGGCAAGCTCAAAGGTTTTATTGTCAAAGTAGCTTGCACACATTGTTAATTCATAGTAATCCGTGAAAAGGCTCATGTTTTCGGGTATTAAGAAGCCAAGAAAAGGATTCATGCGTTTATAGAAGAGAGATTGCGATTTAATTCTTTCTAGACAGCGTAGAAAGACAACTTAGGGCTAGAAAAATAGAGCCAGCGTTCATACTAAAAATACGGACTAACACATTCACTTCCAATTACCCCTCCCTTGCCTATGAGATCATCTTATTCGCGTGTTTTAAATATCCCTAACCATACATCATCCTAAAAGTGTGAAGATAATGAATGAAGACTCCGACGTGCAAGAGCAGGAAAACAACGAAGAAACTATTTTGGAAACAAACAAGAAAAAATACCAATTCATAGAAGACCTGCCAGGAGTTGGTCCTGCAACTGCTCAAAAACTAAGAGATCTCGGCTATCACACAGTAGAATCCTTAGCAATGGCAACTAGCCGTGAACTCGAACCTGTCGGAGTAAGCGAGAAAAAAGCCTTCCAAGTCATTGAAGCCGCACGCTCATCAATTGGTATTTCATTTATCCGAGCAGATGAACTCTTCAAAATGCGCCAAAGCGTCTTGCGTGTAACCACCGGTAGCAAAGCCTTAGACAAAATCGTTGACGGTGGCTTAGAAACCCAAACCATAACAGAGTTTTACGGTGAATACGGCAGTGGCAAAAGCCAAATGTGCCACCAACTATGCATCAACATTCAGTTGCCTCCAGAAAAAGGCGGACTCAATGGAGGTGCATTATACGTTGATACTGAGAACACTTTCAGATTGGAACGCATTGTGCAGATGGCAAAGTTTGCAGGATTAGATCCAGCAGAAGCGGTTAAGAAAATTATTTACGCTGAAGCTTACACTTCAGACCACCAAATGTTCCTCTTGGAAAACGCTGATGAAATAATAAAAGCAAACAACATCAAACTAATCATAATAGATTCATTAACCGCTCATTTCCGAAGCGAATACATCGGAAGAGAAATGCTCGCTTCAAGACAACAAAGACTCAACAAACACATGCATAAACTCATTGCTTTAGCAAGAGCATTTAATGCTGTTGCAGTCGTAACCAACCAGGTGATGGCAAAACCAGATCAATTCTTCGGTGACGCCATACATCCAATAGGCGGAAACATCGTTGGCCACACAAGTCACACACGAATCTATCTAAGACGTGCATCTCATGGACCAATACGCATTGCAAGGCTAGTTTCAAGTCCATATTTGCCAGAAGGTGAGGAAATCCTTAAAGTAACCGAGAACGGAATAGAGGATGTCTCTGAAGAAGAGAAAGCAACCAAACCTCGTGGACGCTAAAGTATGCCTATTTCACAAGCCTTAGTTACCAGATACTTCCAGCTTCTAGTCAGCAGGCAATTCGCCGAAGCTGAACGCGAGCTGGAACGAGTCAAACAAAAAATGCAGAAAACCGAATGGAACAGAGGATACTTCCGAGCGCTTTACGGCATGTATCTTTCACGCAAAAACAGTTCTACAGATGATTACGCATTTTTCTCAAAAATAGATTTAACTGATAAAGTAAACTTGCACGCTTACAGAAAAGAGTTCCTTGACCACATGCGCAACGGCTTGCATGGAGATTTTGACCGTGGATTCTTTTCTGCTTGGGCAGATTGCATGCGAATTCTAACACGTATGGATGTTCCAAATCCACAGAGCAACAATGGAAAAGATGATGGCAAGAAAGAAAAAATTGAAACGCTCAGAAGCGATAAGAGTCAGGCTACTATAGCGAATTTTCTTGCTAAGCCTAAAGAAAATAAAGAAGAATAAAAAAAATTAATTTTTAAGTTTGTCCTAATGCTAATAGAAATATTGTGTAGAATAGCACAAAGAATGTTAGCCAACTGAAGAAGTACATGCCTATGGCGGTGCTGAGGATTTTTGATTGTTTCTCTATTTTGTTTTTGTAGAATCCTCGAAGGATGTAGTATGTTACGAAGTAAATTAGCAAAGCTACTGTTATGCTGTTTACAAGGGTTGTCATTTCGCTTATGCTTCCGAATGTGGCTAAGCCTCCAGTGATTGCCCCTGCAACAATTCCTAATACAACTCTTAACCAGTAAAGCTGAACTACAGGTGTCATGTAAATCTATTCCTTGGCTGAGTATATTTTGTTCTTACTTAGCCAACTTCATTTAGGCTTTTCCAAACCATTTAGAATTCATGGTTTGTAAAGTTTATTGTAGTTGGTAAAGTATGTATGATGTTAAAGGCGCTGTTATTAAAGAGTTTCTTGCTTCAATAGAGAGAAAGAGTCCATGTAATTGCAGCAAAACCTTTCTTAAACTCTATTGGAATAGTTTCAGAAAACAGTTCAATAACTCCTTGACGAAAAGAAGGCTCTGATAAATAATCATCAGTTGAGAAGTCTTTAGTGTATTTTAGAAAGTGATTTCTTTATAGTTGCAAGTCTACAAATTATGCTTCATCCGCAGTTGGCGCTGTTGGTGGATTTTATTCTTGCTTACGAACAAAAAATAAGGATGAGAAAGAAAAAAGGTAAGATCTCAGGAGCATTAGGGCAATATTTAGCGAAGCCCTACCCAATTAATGACCCATTAAAATACAATTTAACGTGGTTGGTTGTTTGGGGTTGAGTGTTTAGCGGGGTTTATAAGTATGACACGTGTCATATATATGGGAGGAAAAGAGATGCAAAATAAACCCACCTTAACCTTCACAGTTATAGCAACAATCGCACTGCTACTAACATTAACCGCAGTACCCGCCGGTGGCTCCAACATAAATAGTGTTGAAATTACCAATCTAACCGGCGAAACGGTTAACCTAACTGAAAGCCAGATTTTAGCGATTCCTAAAACGTACACGTATGGAGAGCTTTATTGCTACAGTGAATTAATAACTGGAGGCAACTGGGGTGGCATTAAAGTAAGCTTACTTATTTCTCAAGCAGACTTAACTTTGGAGCCAGAATCCCTCGAACTGACTGCCAGCGACGGATACAAAGTCATCATACCATTTGCAGTGGCAATGCTACCGGAGACAATAATCGCTTATGAAAAAGACGATCAACCTCTAAGCGAAGGACTTCGACTAATTCTACCAGGGTTTAACGGTGCAAACTGGATTGCAAAAATAGAAACCATAAAGGTAAGTTCAAACAGCGTCAGCTATCCTGAAGTCGTCGGAGCAGGCGATGCTATGGTAAAAATCTTACAAGAAAAATTAAATCGCGCCCAAATTGTGTCAATTTCACCGACTCCCACTCAGCTGGACTCAACAACCAACGTCACTCCAACGTCAACCCCCACTCCAACGTCAACCCCAACCCCAACATCTATCCCAACAACCGCACCTACAACACACCCAACAGCGGCTCCACAAACTAGAGATAACTCAATTCTACTTTATTCGGCAATTGGAGTAACTGCTGTCTTAGCTACCACTGGCGCATTAGTATTTATCCTCAAAAAAGATTATAATGACAAAACAACGATTACATTATGAGTTATTGAATAGCATAAAAATTTGTGTTGATTAGAGTTTGTTGTGGCTCTGACTAAAAGAGATCACATTTTGATAAGACTATACGTTTTTAATCCACCTTAAAAGATGCCCAAGTATTGATTGTTTCTGCTTTCCAAACAATGTATCATACAATAAAGGGTTTTCAATGAAACAGTTATTTTATTACCAACTCCACAATAGAGTCCTATCACTGGTGGATGATTTGCGTAAAAAAGAATTCTCAAGCTTTGACATCGCAGCTGTAATCAAAGAACTAAAAAACACATTAGACCAATCCAGAGTAAACAACATCTACCAACTCGACGAGAAAACCGTAATCTTCAAACTTCACAAAACGGACACGCCTCCAATCCGGCTGGTGATGGAAACAGGCAGAAGACTACATGTTTCCAGTTACGCAGAAGAAAACCCAGCGGAACCCCCTGCATTTTGTATGGCATTAAGAAAATACTTGCGCAACGCTTGGGTGGCGGGAATTGATCAATTTGAGTTTGAAAGAATCGTTACAATAAGCTTCCGCACTAAAACTGGCGTGTTAAAGCTTGTTTTGGAGCTTTTCGGCGATGGTAACCTAATACTGACAAACGAACAAAATGTAATTATTCATGCTTTAGCCTTCAAAAAAATGCGCGACCGCGATATTTTACACAACGTTATTTTGGAGCTTCCGCCTTCTATCGGTAAAAACCCCTTTAAAGTAACACAAATTGAGTTGGCAGAAGCACTCAAAAATGCAGGTGAAACCGAAGTCGTCAGGTCTATAGCGCGTTTTTTAGGTGTTGGGGGAGTTTACGCTGAAGAAATTCTTCTTCGTGCCAACGTCGATAAAACCAAACGTTGCAGCGTCTTGACAAGCGATGAGGCTATCGTTATTTATGAAACACTGCAAACTTTATTGTCTGCGGTCTCAGGCGGCAACCTGGAAGCAGCCATAGTTTTAGGTAAAGACGGCGAATTTTTGGATGTCGCACCAATCAAACTCAAACGTTATGAAGGCCTTGAAACACAGAGTTACCCAACTTTTAACCAGGCTTTAGACGAGTTTTATCTTCGGGTAACCGTTGCTGAAAGAGCAGTTAACCACCTTGAAGTGGACAAGTTAAAGAAGGAAGCTGAACGGCTCAGGCGCATGGTTACTGAGCAGGAAAAATCCATTAATGAAGACGAATCAAAATCAGAACGCGACAAACTTATCGGAGATACTATCTACGCACACTTCAATGAACTGCAAAAATTCCAAGAACAACTTATGAAAGCCAATCAGAATGGACATGAATGGAACACTATAATCACAACTGTAATGGCTGCAAAGAAAACAGGCAAACCACCAGCCGCTTACGTTGAATCTTTCGACGGTAAAAATCTCGCTTTAAACCTCAGCATGGAAAGTTTCCATTTAAGTTTTAATTTAAGAGATTCACTCTTCGATAACGCAAATAGGTACTATGAACATGGCAAACGGGCCAAAGAGAAAGCTCAAGGCGCACTCTTTGCACTTCAGGATTCAAAGAGGAAGCTCATTAAAATCGAGCGTGAATTGGCTGAAGCGGAAGAACTCAAAAGCCTCAAGCCAGCTGAAATCATGGAAGCTTTGTCCAAACGCAAAGTGGAAATGGAGAACAAGGAATGGTACGAGAAATTCCGTTGGTTCTTTACTTCTGACGGTTTCTTGGTGGTTGCTGGCAAAGATACTGTTAGCAACGAAGTGCTTGTCAAAAAGTATTCCAAGCAGGAAGATGCGGTTTTCCACGCCGAAATTACTGGTGCACCCTTTGTGGTTGTTAAAGCTGAGGGCAAACCGATAAGTGATCAGGCTCTTTGTGAAGCGGGTGATTTTGCAGCCTCTTATTCGCGGGCTTGGCGTGAAAACGCTGGATCAGCGGATGTATACTGGGTTAAAGTTGACCAGTTAAGCAAAAGCGGTCCTTCAGGCGAGTCTGTTCCTCATGGTGCTTTCTTTGTGGTGGGAAAACGCAATTGGATGCGTAACGTACCGCTCAGAGTCGCAGTGGGCATAATTGTTGGGGAAGAAACCAATTTTGTCGGCGGACCAGTAGACTCCGTGAAGGCCAAAACAAAAGCTTACATCGTTATCCTTCCTGGAGATACGATGGGTAAAGATTTACTTAAACAGATTCTGAAATCGTTGATGCTAAAACTGTCAAAGGAGCAACGAGAGAAAGCTGGTAAAACCTCGATTGAGCAGGTGAGAGAGTTTGTGCCTTACACGAAAGGTATGATAAACCTAAAAATAACCTAACAAGAATTTCCCATTTTTTTAAGAATTTTTTCAAGTTCTGAAAAAACCTCTTCTCGTTTTTCTTTTTCAAATTTCCAAAAAGACATTCTATCTAAAACCAATAAATTCACCTAAAAAAAGGTGTGCTTTCTTTCGTTTGTAGTTTTAACTTTTGAATTTCTGGGTGTTTAGCTGTTGGATGATTGTTAGTGGGTAGTACACTAGTTTTTTATTTTCAGTTAACTAATTACCAAAATAGGTTATTTTATTGGATACAGTTGACTTAGAAAAAGAGTTGAAAAACCTCTATAATCCGTCAGCAAAAGAAGTATCGGTCGTTGATGTTCCAGCTATGAATTTTCTAACTGTTAACGGCAATGGTGCACCAACATCCCCTCAATACAGCGCTGCTATAGAAGCGCTATTTAGTGTTGCTTACACAATCAAATTTAATGTAAAGAAATGCAAGGGCGTCGATTATGCCGTTATGCCTCTTGAAAGCTTATGGTGGGTAGATGACATGCCCAAATTCAGTACCGATAGAAAAGACGAGTGGAAGGGGACAGCCATGATAATGCAGCCAAAATGTATCACTATCGACGATTTTAACTTGGCTGTTGAATAGGTAAAAAAAGAAAAAGAACCCCGTTGCGCTACCTAAGGTCAAGTTTGAGAATTTCAAAGAAGGACCGTCAGCACAAATAATGCATATTGGACCGTTTTCAGCTGAAGGACCCATAATAGCAAAAATATATACATACATCCAAAACGGTGGTCACTCTCTGAACGGCAAACACCATGAAATCCACCTAAACAATCCAGCTACAACTACACCAGAAGAATAGAAAACCATAATAAGACAACCCAAGAAATAAAAAAGACTGCAAAAACAATCCTTTTTTGAAAAGGATGGATCTAAAAGCATTTTCTTTCCAACATTTTTTAATCATAGAGTAATGATTTATTTTTCAAACGACTTCAACTTGTTGAATTCGCTTTGCTATTTCAGCGATTTGAACTCTGAATTTATCTCTCATTTGTGTGAAACGCATTGCTGCCGATGGATGGATTACTTGAATGTATTCTACACCGTCTATTCTCGGGGTTTCTTTTGCAGATGCTCCAAGCAGAACAATTATTTTTGGCTTTATAAAGGCTATTTGAGCGACTAGGTAGGGCAAGCATGCCTTGATTTCATCGTCGAATGGTTTACGGTTTTCTGGTGAAACATGCTTAACAATGTTGGTTATGAAAACGTCTTCGCGTTTTATGCCATTTTCAGCGAGGATTTTTGTGAGGTATTTACCTGATCTGCCAACAAACGGCCTGCCCAATTCATCCTCATCCGCTCCAGGGTTCTGCCCCACAAACATAACTTTAGCATCTAAGGGACCCTCGCCGGGCACGCTGTGTTTAGCGCCTTGCCAGAGTCGGCATTTTTTGCAGCTGTAAATTTTTTTGTTAAAATCTTCCATCGACATATCTGTCAGCCTTGTTATTGGCTATTATATATCAAGCAACCCTAAAAAATAACTCTTAACTAATATTTAATGAGTTCTTGTTTACAAAACTGGAATACCTTCAGTATTTTTTACTAAATTTGAGGAAGATAAGTGTCAAATGAAGAATAAATTTTAGAATCATTAATCTCCAGCCCAGTTCGAGTTTTCATCAGGTTTGCTTTTGTCTTTAAGACTTTGACGCAAACAGCAACACCACCAGCCAGAAATGTAACGACTAAAGAAGTAATCCCAAAAAAAATAATTAAACATTCAATTTTTGTTTATCGCTAAACTTCAAAATCTTTTTCAAGAAAGATTTTTTACCTTAAGCAGACATTCTCTATCAAGGATAAATATGAAGTTTTTAGTTATTCAAAGAATCAAACGCGACGTTCCAATCGAAAAATGGGCAAAATTTCTTCCTCTGCAATTCAAATACTTTGAGAAACTGGAAAAAGAAAAGACACTCGAAGTCACGTATCACCTTATCGGACAGCAAGGTAGCATGCTTATTGTCAACGTAGACTCAGACGAAAAACTCTCCAAAATAATCGGACAAGACCCCATGTTCTTTGATTCTGAACGTGAAATCTATCCCTTAACCACAAGACAAACACACGAAAAACAAATCAGAGAACTTCTCCGATCTGAGCCAGCGGGTTTTTAACTATGGATTGCCATGGTGGATTTAGCCTCGATGAAGCAACAAGGCGGTCATGGTACAGTCCCGAAGCCGTCTTCATTAATCTCCGTCCAGGTATGGTATTTTTGGACATAGGTTGCGGTGAAGGGTTCTTCAGTATCTTAGCAGCCAAAAAAGTAGGTGAAAATGGAAAAGTTTTTGCTGTGGACATTGATGCTTCAGCGATTGAAAAACTAAAGCAAAAAGCTGAAGTTGAAGGATTAAGCAACATCGTTACCAAAGTGGGAAAAGCTGAGGACACAGTTTTTTGCAAGGAATGCGCGGATTTTATTTTTTACAGTATGGATCTGCATGATTTTTCGGACCCCGTTAGGGTGCTAAAAAATGCGAAACAAATGATAAAAGCAAATGGACAACTAATTGATTTGGACTGGATAAAAATGGACATGCCGTTTGGTCCACCAGTAGAAATAAGGTTCAGTGAGGAAAAAGCATCATATTTGTTGCGTTCTACAGGCTTTACTATTGCAGATGTTAGGAATATTGGTCCTTACCATTACATGGTGACCGCAAAACCCTAAGAGTTACTCTGCGTTTGCGTAGAGCTCAAGTAAATCGTGTTTAAACCTATCAGGTTGATCCTTGTAGGCAGAGTGACCTGCTTCCTCATAAACGATGAGTTTTGCGTTTGGCAATTTGTCAGCTAAAGCCCGCATGTCTTCGCTTGCTATAATTGTGTCTTGGGAACCCCAAATAATAGTTGTTGAAAACTTAAATTTGCCATAAATCTTAACCAAGTCTGGTTCAAGGACCCTTGCAGGTCCAATAAGCAACAAACCTTTCACAGGAAACTTTGCAGCATATTTAAGCGCCATGTTTCCACCTATGCTGGCGCCGACAAGAACTGGTTCAACGTGACCAAATACCAGTTTGACTACTTCATCCAAGAAAGCTATGTTTTCTTCTGAGTTTCGGGTCTTGGGTTGACATTGACTTTTTAAACCGTAAGGCATGTCCAGAGCCAAAAAAGGCACGTTCTTTTTCTTTAATAAATCTAAGACCTTTATCCGTTGCCAAATGTCGGCGGTATAAGATAAACCATGCAGGAAAACAATTGGAAGACCAAACGAAGTGTAGAATAAGGCTTGGCACTTATGACCCGCAACGTTTAATGTTTTCTCCAAAGTGAAACTTACCAATCTTTGCTATGCACGAAGCCTCTTATAACATTTAATTCGGTTTTGCGAAAAGGATAATAGCACTAAAAAACCTCTCTTTTAACTGGTGATTTTTTGATAGTCAGAGTAGGCGATAAAGCACCTGATTTCACGCTTCCATCTCAAATGGGCGATGACGTGACGCTCTCAGAGTTTTTTGGCAAAAAAAATGTAGTTTTGTATTTTTATCCAAAAGACGAAACAAAAGGTTGCACGAAAGAAGCGTGTACTTTTAGAGATAACTATGAAGAACTAACCAATCTAGGTGCTGAAGTGATTGGCGTTAGTGGTCAAAGTGTCGAATCCCACAAATCCTTTGCAAGTCATTATGGTTTGCCGTTTATTCTTATCAGCGACGAGGGTAACAATGCTAGGGAACTTTATGGTGTTCCTTCTAGCATGGGTATAATTCCGGGGCGAGTCACTTATATCATCGACAAGAAAGGTATAGTCCGTCACATTTTTAATTCGCAAACCCAAGCTCAGAAGCATGTGGAAGAAGCAAAGAAAACCTTGTTGGAAATAGAGAAAGAAGAAAAAGGCAATGTTTGAATGGAGAATCAACAATTGCTCAACCTATACAATACGTTGACACTGAAAACTGAGCTTTTCATGCCAGCAAAAGACATGCAGGTTAAAATGTTTACTTGTGGACCATCCACCTATCAACCAGCTCATATCGGAAACTACCGCACCTTCCTCTTCGAAGACATTCTTCAACGTTACATGGAATACTTGGGCTACAACGTAAAGCGCCTGATGGCTCTGACCGACGTTGAAGATAAAGCTATTGATCAAGCAAAAAAAGAAAACCTCACCGTAGAGGAATTGACACAAAAAAACGAAGTGGTTTTTTTTAGAGATTTTGAACTTTTGAAAATCAAAAAGCCTGATTACCCAGTGAGGGCATCTACAGCTGTGGATCAAGCGGTAAATCTTATTTCGAAACTTTTCGATTCTGGTAATGCTTACTTTTACACTCATAATGGTGCAAAAAACGTTTATTTTGACCCTTCAAAATTCAAAGGCTTTGGAAAACTCGCTCATCTTGATACAACTAGATGGCCTATTAAAAAACGCCGCTTCCATAAAGATACTTATCCTGGTACCCCATGGAACAAGGGGGATTTTGTGCTTTGGCACGGCTGCAAAAAGTGGAATGTATGCTACCAAACGCCTATTGGAAGCGGGCGACCTGCATGGAATATTCAAGACGCAGCAATCGTTACTAAACAATTAGGATTCACGGTCGATGTTGTGTGTGGTGGAATCGACAATTTGGTTAGACACCATGATTATACACTTGCAATTGCGGAGGCGGTTTCGGGAAAACAGTTCTCGAAATTCTGGCTTCATGGCGGGCACCTTTTTGTTGATGGTAAAAAAATGTCCAAGAGCAAGGGCAATGTGTATTACCCAAGTGACCTTCTATCAAAAGGCTTCAGCGGAGACCAGTTGAGGTTCTTTTTGATTTATGGTCATTACAGGGAGAAACTTGACTTCACCTTCGATAAGTTTGCTAAGACAACTGAAAAACTGAATTCCTTAAAAAACATGGTTGCCGACTTTCAAAAGACAAAATCATTCGACCAAACTGGAAGGCAAGAAGGACTTGTCAACAAAATTACAGTAGATTTTGAAAGTTGTATGAATAATGACTTAGATGTGAAGTCGTCTTTTGACTGCTTAACCGAAACAATCATGAAACTTCATGCAATACGCATGTCTTTAAGCTCAAAAAACATAAAAAACTTGTTGATAGCTTTGGAAAAAGTCGATAGCGTATTACAATGCATCTTGTAGCTATTCTAAACTATGTCGCCTACAAACTTTACTCTTTTGAAGGTCTCTTCGCGGTGTGGAGCCATTTCAAGTTCTTCCGTTAGATCTTTGCCTGCATCATGCATTCCCATGTGTTCGCCTTCCATCCAAAAACTGCTATCTGTAACCTCATAGACTTTTCCTTTATAGGCAAAGTAGGCTGGTTTGCCATTTTTCCCATTATTCTGCGTTAATTCTTGGAGAGTTATCTTTTTTTGTTCTGACAAAAAATTCACCTTTTCTCTGCTTTCTAAAAGTTTGAAGTTAGCTTTAAATGTTTTCAGGATTTAAAAAATCAGTTTCTCACAGTGGGTCCATTTGAAGAATGGTAAGTTGCGTCGATGTTAATGTTGCCTAAGTTAGTTCTGCTGTTTATT
This sequence comes from Candidatus Bathyarchaeota archaeon, assembly GCA_963804785.1. Lineage (GTDB taxonomy): Archaea > Thermoproteota > Bathyarchaeia > Bathyarchaeales > Bathycorpusculaceae > Bathycorpusculum. The sequence continues at coordinate 73,734 of CAWDRR010000004.1, read as the reverse complement.
TCGATGCTGTTTCCTGTTGGGTAATTGTCGGATTGAATGGCTGATTGGTTTCCTGAAAAATTTTGCGAAGTCAAATGTATGCTTCCAATATTTGCTTGCGAAGTGATTTTGGCTCCAACGTCACCGTCGATTTGTAAAGCAATATTTATTGAACCTAAATCAGTGTCAGCATTTAAATTGAGGTTTCCCTGCGGTTTTTTGGTTTGAGTTATATCCATTCCTATTGATCCAGCGTTTGAATACAAAGAAACAGTTTGGTTGCCTTGAAGATTTGTGTTGAGCACTCCAAAATTAATTGTTCCAGCATGAGTATTAAGAGACACATTGCCTGCAATAGTCACATTTTGAAGGTTTGTTTGAATCTCACCAGCATTTGTGTAAAGGTTTATTGATTGAAAAGTCACAGATTTCTCTGCAATCAAGGAGATTGACCCAGCTTGAGTGGTTACGTTAATGTTTAGTTTTAAGGCTGGGTTAACATAAATAGTACAGGTTATGTGAAGGTTTCCTGTTATAGGAAACTCTTTTTCCTCAGTAACTTTTGAGTTGATTGTTAACGCATTTTCTTCTGTTTGGTTGGTGAAGGTTACCTCGATCGGGTTAGTTGAGCCGAATATACTCCTTGAGCCATTTGCAGAAGTGTTGATTAGTATATTTTGGTTGTTTATGTTTTGGGTTACTATAGTCACTTGCGCTGTGTTCGCTTGGAAGTTTAGGTTCAGACTGGTAATGCCTGAATGACTGTCTTGGTTAGTTTGGTTAAAGCTAATTGATGAGAAAGGAGCAAAAATGATGACACTTACAATTACTGCCATCACTAATATGACAATCAATGCAATGGCAGCTATAACTAAGGGTTCATTTCTCAGGGGTTTCTCAGGCTTTGTAGGAGCAAATGTCACTACGGACGTTCCACACTTTTGGCAGAAATGCGCAGAATCATCAAGTTCAGTTCCGCATTTACGACAATATTGCAACAGTGAAACCTCAAGTACCACGGTATTCCCTCCTGTAAATTTAAGGCTTACCAAAATCACGTTTATTTTACTTATATCTCTAAAATGGCGATCTATCCAACTAGAATTATGCAAGTACTCCTTTGAGTTTTGGGGACTGTAAATAATTTGTTTTCTAACAAAAGAAAAACCGTTGTTTTTGCACGAAGATGGAAAAGTTTGTTTTGGATTGTTGCTTCTTTTGTGGTTTAAAACGTCTACAGGTTGAGTCTGGAAAAGTCATAGAACGTCGCAGAAAGTCAATTAGCGTTATAGTGAGCTGTTTTAGTTACTACAACATAATCGAATAATATTCTCCCAAAATATTGGGAGACCTAAATATGCAGCCCTGTTTCTAAAACAAAGTCCGTTTTTTTCATTATCGATGTTATAGGAATTTTAATAAGGTTGTCTCTTAACGATTTGTTGATGTGAAATCCTTGTCTGAAAAAGTTCTTGTTACATCTGCTTGGCCATACATCAACGTTACCCCACATCTGGGTAACCTTGTTGGCTCGGTCCTATCCGCCGACGTTACAGCCCGTTATTATAGACTAAAAGGTAGTGATGTTTTGATGGTAAGCGGTTCAGATACACATGGCACCCCCATCGAAGTGGAAGCCATCAAACAAGGCATCAAGCCAAAGGAATTAACTGACCGCAACCACGCCAAAGTCGCGGAGCTTTTCCGGCGATGGGAGGCTTCTTTTGACAACTACACAAGTACAGAAAGTCCCATCCATAAAGAATTCGTCCAGAAAACCCTTCTTGAAATTCAGAAGAACGGTTACATCTTCGAGCAAGATAATCAAATGCTCTACTGCGAACATGACCAGCGGTTCTTGCCTGATCGTTTCGTGGAAGGTAAATGTCCTTATTGTGGCTGCGAGAAAGCACGCGGTGACCAATGTGACATATGCGGCAAACTTTTAGAGCCAACTTTACTGATAGAACCATACTGTGTCATATGTAAAAGCAAGCCTGCAGTGAAAACTACTAGACACTGGTACATTGACCTCTCCAAACTCGCTGAACCTCTAACAGAGTACCTCAAAGAAAACCAACAATTGCCCGCAAATGTCAAGAACTTTAGTTTAAACTGGATAAAAGAAGGACTAAAACCCCGAGCTGTCACCCGCGACGTTGAATGGGGCATCCCTGCGCCTTTTCTGGGAGCAGAAGGCAAAACCATCTACGTTTGGGTTGATGCAGTGCTTGGCTACGTCTCTGCAACAATGGAACAGGCTCAAAGATTGGGTCAACCTGAAAAGTGGCGGGAGTTCTGGTTTGATAAAAATGCTAAGACACTGTATTTCGTTGGCAAAGACAACATTCCCTTTCATACAATAATTTTACCGGCCCTACTGTCTAGCTTCAGGACAAGGCTACAACCTTCCATGGAATGTTTCCGCAACCGAATTCCTTCAGTTTAAAGGACAAAAAGCTTCCAAAAGTCAACGTGTCGGTATCTGGATAGATGAAGCCTTAGAGATGTTCCCAGTTGACTATTGGCGCTTCTTCCTCATCGCCACTAGACCAGAGAGCAAAGATACCAACTTCACTTGGACCGCATTTATGGAGAAAATTAACTCTGACCTCAACGATACTTTCGGCAACTTCATCCACCGAACCCTTTCGTTCATAAATAACAAATTCGAAGGTCAAATCCCAACTCCAACCAAACTTGACAAAGACGACGAAGCTGTACTGCAGGTTTTAAAAGAGAAAGTGGCACAAGCAGCTAAAGAAATTGAGGATTCATGGCTACAATCCGCCGCCAACACACTAATCAGTATAAGCCGTATTGGCAATCAGTACCTGAATACCAAGGAACCCTGGAATCTAATGAAGACTGATAAAGAACGCGCAGGAACAATATTTTACGTGGCAGCTCAAGTTGTTAAGGCAATAGTTGTGGTTTCAGAACCGTTCATGCCGCAGACTGCACAACAACTTTGGCAAACACTTAATCTATCCGGCGCAGTGCAAGAAAACAAGTGGAACGATTCCTTAAAACCAATAGAAGCAGGACATAAAATCGCTAAACCCATCCCGCTATTCCAAAAAATCGACTCAGAAGAAGCAAAACTTGAAGAAATGCTGACCCAGATACGAGGTAAAATGCCTCCAAAATAGAGGCTAACTAATGCAAATAAAAGCCGATCTCCACGTTCACACAACCTACTCAAAAGATTCACTGATAACCCCAAAAGACCTTGTTTTCTACGCTAAGAAGCGTGGATTGAACGCTGTAGCCGTCACTGACCACAACCAGCTTGAGGGCGCCTATAAAATTGCTAAAGAAACCGATTTTCTAATTATTCCAGGTATGGAAGTTTCAAGTAGCGACGGTCATATTGTTGCCCTTAATGTTCATGAATTGATTCCGAGGGGTTACAGCGCCGTGGAAACTGTTGAGCGGATTCATCGGTTAGGTGGAGTCGCAATCGCATGCCACCCCTACGTCATGTTTAAGGGCTGCTTAAAAGAAAAGATCTGCGCAACCTTTGACGCCATTGAAGTCATAAACGCCCGGGCTTTTCCCTTCAAAAACAGTGTAAAAAAGGCTGAAGAAGCCGCGGAGCGTTTCAAACTTTCACGTGTGGCTGGTACAGACGCGCATTATGGTCCCCAAATCGGCTACGGCTACACAGTGATTGAAGTCGTGGAACCCACCGTTGAAGATATAGCCAAAGCAATAGCAAATGGAAACTGCCAAGCCTTTGGGCAGCCTGTTCCTCTGACCCTTAATTTGAAGCAACAACTTTTAAGGTTAAAGCGGTTGGCGAAAATCTAGAATATAAAATTTAATCTCACCATAACCGATTAAGTTTCTTATTGTTTACTGTTCACTGCAAACGCGGCTACACTCACATCTTTATTGTAATGCTTCTATCGCAGATGTTTTTTGTTTTTCCAGTCAAAGCTTGCATTGTGGATTCCACTTGGGTGGACAGTATCAATAGTTACGCTATTGATATTGACGCTATCACCAAAGCTGAAATTATAGTCCGCGTATTCCAATCCCTTTATGGACACGAAATCAAAGGCAGATCAGGACAAGAAATCAACGATATTGTTCAGCCTGGAGTTTACATTTTCAATGATATGCCTTTGGATGTTTATGACAGGGCGCAGACTGGGATTGGCAAAAGCGGAAAAGACATCGGCGTTTTGGTTTTGGTTGCTTTAAATGAGCAGCAGTGGCGAATTGAGGTAGGCTATGGTTTGGAAGGAGACATCACTGACATTGAAACTAACCTGATTTCTCAAAAATACCTTGTTCCAGCTTTCCGAGACTGCAACTATGGTGAAGGTTATATGACACTGTTGTAGCGTTATGCGAACAAATCCCGACCAGTAACCAACCAAACAATCTGGCGGTTAGAGGATATTATTACTATGAATCCACCTCTGAAATAGTAGCTACGCCAACGCCGTTTTGGGAATACTATTTCTATGGCATGCCCCTTTGGTTAATAATATTGCTCGCTATAATAGGAATTTTTTTGCCTGTTTTAGGTGGGAGAACTAGGGGCGGACGTTCGGGTGGTGGAGGATCCACAGGAAAATGGTAATTGAAACCTGCATCACTTTGTCAAGTTAAGTCTGAAAGCTAACAAATCAAAACCAATTTTCTTAGCGTCTCGAACTGGATTGATTTTTGAAGCCCCCTTGTTGCGCTCAGACCATTGGACCGCCACCTCAACCACTGGAACTCCAAGTTTTTTGCAGCGTACAATCATCTCTGTATCAAAGAAGTAACCGTCCGACTTGCAAACATCCAATACTGCCTCTGCAACTTCACGACTCATTGTTTTGAAGCCACATTGATGGTCATGAATACCGTCGAGAAAAAGCAACCTCACAGCCAAATTGTAAGTTAAACTAAACAATGTTCGAGAAACTCGGCGTTGAACACGCGACCCTTTAACATGTCGGGAGCCAATTGCCATACCACCGTTCTCTTTAACAACTTGTAGAAGTTGAGGTAAACATTCAAGATTAGTTGCTAAGTCAACATCCATGAAAGTTATGATTTTACCTTTTGACGAACGCAAAGCGTTTTTTATGCCTTTTCCTTTGCCTAAACGGGATTGTGAATGTAGGAGTACAAGATTCGGGTTAATCTTGGCAAGTTTTGCAACAATAACGTCCGTTCCGTCGGTGCTTCCATCTTCGGAAACAATTATCTCGTATGATTTTGAAAAAGATTTAATCGCCTTTTCAACCTCACGCACGCACATTTCAATCTGCGTTGCCTCGTTGAAGGCTGGCAAAAGAATCGATATGTCTTTGTTAGGCACCCCACTCTTCAATACGTATTCAACCTTTACCCGACCTGGAAAAACAAACGAATCTATACCATAAATGAATTGTGTATTTCTCCAAAAAGTTATACCGCAGCTTTTTGCGAGCTATCGCAAACTCTTTTTAGATACAGTCAACTAATTCTCACTCCGTAAAAGGGGTCGCCAAAACATTACCTCAACCATTCACACCAGCGGTCAGCCTCCAATTAGAAAAGCGAAGCTAAGCCAACGACTCAAAAACAATCTAAATCGTCAATTGCATGCAACGTTTGCATTCAATGAAAAATACCATTATAGACCAGCTTTACTGATTTTTCTAGCCATTTTCGCCGCGGCTGCACTCTACAATTTAGGTTATATGTCGGTGCAATGGGACGAGATGCCCCATCTATACGGGGCAACCCTGCTTTCTCGTGGACAAACTTGGGATTACATGACGACTTACGGTTATTACCCGCCAATCTTCGACCTTATTACAACAGTGTACTTCCAATTATTTGGGGTAAACCAAATTGCTGGACGTTTGGTTGCAGTTACTTTTTCTTTGCTGGCGATTGCGCTTCTTTTTGAGTTTACAAAAAAAACCTACGGACAAAAAAACGCCTTCATCGCAAGTGTCCTTCTGGGCACTATGCCTGGATTCTTCTGGCTCTCCAGAGTAACTATGCTAGAAACCATGCTCATTTTTTTCTTCACTATAGTAATGTTCGTATTTTATTCATGGATTACTAAGGATACTAACAAGACACTTCTTTTCAGTGGCTTAGTTTTAGGTATAGGTGTTCTTGCAAAATACCAGATTATAGTTGCAGCCATAGCGATGGTGCTGAGTATTCTTTTTCTAGCAAGAAAACGTTTGAAACTCAACCTAGTAAAGTTTCTGGTAATTTTTTTAGTTGCGGTTTTGGTTGTGGTGCCATGGTTTGTAATGATTTACCACTATGATGGAGTAACCAAGTTTGAAACGCTTCAGTACGTCATGAGTGAAGGCGGCCAAGATCGACCTGCTTACAGCAACCGATTCCAACCTATTCCCGCATATTACCTGGTTGAGATGACCTGGCCATTTAACGATATAGCCGTTCACCCTATCTCCTTGCCAATTTTTGCTTTAGGTTTATGTGGTTTGGGGTTGTTTGCTTATCGAAGAAAAAAACAGGACGTTTTCTTTCTAACGTGGTTTGCGGTTGTTTACGTGTTTTTTACGATTATCCCGAATAGACAGTGGCGTTATGTTACGCCGCTTTTTCCAATCTTGGCCATTTCAGCATCTTGTTTCATTATTTTTCTTTACGGAAGAGTTCACGCGTGGAAACCTCAGCAGGTGAGCATTAAAGGTGACCGGGTAAAGAAGATAGCATCCGTATTCTTTATAGCCATAATAGCCTCCGCAGTTGCCTATTCGAGTTATGATTCTTACCAGATGACCGCTCGCGATCAGATTCACATTTACTTTCAAGAAACAACGGACTACCTAGCAGCGCATCTGGAGCAGAACCAGTCAGCGGTACTTGTTTGCGCTTTCAACCTCCTCAATCAAGACATGTTTCGTTTCTACCTGCCCCAAAACATGTCCCGAGACCAAATTTGGCAATACCCCGAGTTAGCGGTTGATGCCTTTACGCCCAACTTTAATATAACGGAGTTTGTCAACCTCTGTCAAGAACGTGATGTAAAGTACATTATTCTTTTTGATTGGGGGCCACACACAACCTTCTTCAACTCAACTCTGGATTATGCGCAAGTTCAAACTCTGATTTATCAAACAGGAAGGTTCGATGTTCCAACTGACAGGCCTTTCTTCGGTGATTTCGCTAATAACAAGGGGTTTAGGCTTTTTCTAGTTCGGTTTCTGGGGTAACAATTTATAAGGTTTCTAGGAATTCAAATCCTGTTTCTTTGTTTTTAGCTCTTTTAGCGGAGCCTCCAACTAACTCTAAAATGACCACTTCGCCGATTTGCCAAACATCCACACCCATACGAACACAGCCAGTGATTGCATTGTCGTTTCTGCCGAAACTCGCGTGCATATGCAGTTTGGGTTTACTTTCTTCATCAGTGAAGATTGTGCCTATGCCGAATGCTTCATGAACGCCTTTCAAAAGAGTAATTATTGGTTCAGGAGGCATTGCGTCGCCGTCTTTTGGTCCCACAACAATTTTGCTTTTTGCTTGGGTACCACCGAGAAAAAAGCACATAGCGCTTTTAATTTCTTTTTGTTCTGCGAATTTCTCAATAACTTCATGGACCGTTTCATCGTGGTGGAGTCTGAGTATAAAGATTCTTGTGAGGGATGCTTCCGTGTAATTCAAGGGTTTGGCCTCTTGCGTTAAAACGGAGAGTTTCAAGTATAAAAGAGTTCAATTGAAGTAAAAAATATTTTCTCTAAGAGAAACTGTTTGCATTTTATACTCGGTTTATGTATAGTGTTTGTTCGGCATCTTCTTTGCTTTTTTGTGAAGGCATGTTTGATTTTTCTATAACCGTGGTTTGTATGGTTATTTGGCATTTTTGGTGGTGCGTTACTGCATTTTTCTGCGACATACGTTCAACCTCTTAAAGAAAGCATTCAATTATTAGATTATGCTTATAAACGTTATCCTGCTCTAAAAAGAGCACTTATTAAGTCACATATTTATCGCAAACAATAAAAAAAGACTCCTAGTGACTAAAGTTAAACAATTCGCAAATCAAAGACTATAACGATAATTCTTCCCTACGTTCTCACTATCGCTATACCTTCTTCGCAACCAAAACATGTCTCCTTGGCTCTTGTAAACAACAAACCAACCACCATGAAGCTTTTTTTAGCATATTTACTGGGCATTATAAGACGCACCGTAAAACTCAACCCTTCATCCAACAGTTCACCATTAAACTTGTAAGCCAACACCACACCGTTGCCTTCGAGCTTCTACTTAAAAAATGAAGTAAAATAGTTTTTAACGCAACCAAAAGTTACTGCACTCGCCACATCCTGAGGTTTGACTATTTTTTCAATGTCTTTGATTTTGACCCCCTCCCAAATGCAATCCATTATGTTGCAGCCCTCTAGACAATGAAAATTACTCAGAAAAACTGTTTTTGGCAATTTCATGAAATCAGTCCGCCAAGTTTTGCTGGATTTTTAATTTCACTATCAACCGATAAAGTGTAGATTTCCAAGCACAACTGTGGGCGGGTTGATTTTATCTCTGGATGATCGGTGCTCCAGCGTAAGATGTGGTTTTCGGCTAGTTGGTGAGGCGTAAGCCTTTGTTTTTTGGAAGCAAGAAATAAGCACTAATAAAAAAGAGGTCCGGTGAAAGAAAAGATTTCTCAACCCATCAGCCTATTTTAAAAAAAGTTGATAGCTGTTTTTGCTTTGGCTCTTCGCGACTGAAACCTGAGACTTTGACACCTACCCTTCGTATTTCAAGCGTGGATTCACTCAAGAACTTCTCGAAAAGAACTCTAACGTTTCTCCTAATTGTCTCTTTGTCTTTCGATGGTTGGTCAAGGGTGATTGAACGACTTTTGCTGCCTAAGTCAGGTCTAACCACGTAAATTGCCACTTGCTTGAAGCTAAGATTTTTCTTAGCAACCTCGCTATACACATCTTCTGTTAATTCCTCTGTTTTCTGAAGAATAAATTCCAAGTTGCGTGTGTCCTGTTTTAGTGTACCGATACGGCTAATTGATTCCGCTTCGCCTTGTTCTTGAACAGGTTCATTGTCGACAGCGTTGGCCGCGTTGTGAAAGTATATACCCATAACTCTGCCGAAAACTTCGATGAGCCTTTGACAATCGAATTTGGCCAAGTCACCAACAGTTTTAATGCCCAACTCTGTCATCTTTATTGAGGTTTTCTTACCTACCCCTAAAAGTCGATCAACATCTAGCGACTCAAGAAAAACCTTAGCTTCTTGGGGTTTAACAATGGTTAAACCGTCGGGTTTCTGGCTGTCACAAGCGATTTTGGCGACTAGCTTGTTTGGTCCAATACCCACTGAGAAAGAAATGCCAATTTGATTTTTAACATCTGCTTTGATTTTTTGAGCATAATCACTTGCTTTCTCGAAGCTTTCTTCAACCTGATCTGTAACATCCAAGTATGCCTCATCCACGCTGACCTGCTCAAAATTGGTAGCGTAGCCACGGAAAATCTGCATAATACAGTCACTAATTTGGCCATAGTATTCATGATCCACTTTAAAGAAGACGACATCTGTGCCTTCCAGTTTACGTTTAGCCAAAAAAAGAGGCATTCCCGATTTGACCCCATATTTGCGAGCTATGTAGTTGCTGGTGCTTACCGCTCCACTCTCCTCGGTGCGCCCCGAGTAAACGCCTACGACGATGGGTTTATCCTTGATAAGTGGGTTGCGGAGTTCCTCACATTGGGCAAAGAAATAATCGAAGTCAGCCAGCATGACAATGCGATTTTGCATCAGCCTAAACCTCCTTTTGGTTTGGGCATAAGCCATGAACCGTCACAGGTTGCAGTGTTTAACTGGACTAAGCCTTCACGGCAAACCCCAAACTTGATCCCGTTAGCTTCAGCTAAATCGCGTATACCTTTAAGGATCTTATACCTCAGTTCCCTTGGTAAAAGTGCACTGCCGCCGATTTTTTCGCCCTGGACAAAATATAGCGGTCTAAGCTTCTCAAATACACCGGGCATCGCTGCGTTGAGCCGCATCCAGTTGTCGGCTTTTGCCTTATATGTTGAGCATGTTATGTGCTTGACTCCGATGCTTGCAAGTTCCGCAATGAGTTTTTGGGGCTGGTCATTCACTAGTGGAATAATTGGGTCGATTCGCACAGAAACTGGGATGCCTGCTTTGGTCAAGTCTTGGACAGCTCTTATGCGCTGGGAAGGCGAGGGCGCAAAGGGTTCAAGGATTTTGGCAAGATTATCGTCATCTGTTGTTATAGTTAACGCAACCGTCGCGGGAACCTTTGTAAGCAAATCGTCGTCTCGCGTTACAAGGTTGCTTTTAGTTATTATTTGGATTCTACAGCTACTTTTCACAAGAATTTCAAGACACCGCCGCATCAAGCCCTCAGTGGCTTCGACTCTTGGATACGGGTCAGACGAGTTGGATATAGAGATGGTTTCACCCCTAAGTTTGACAGCCTCCCGCTTCAACATTGTCAAGGCATCTTTCTTGGGTCGACAGTCTTTGAAGTTGGAAATGTAGCTTGACGCGTAGCAGTAGGTGCATTGGTGGTCGCATCCTGTGTAAGGGTTAAACGTCAGCTTGGATGAGCATGTACAGAGGCTTGAACGCCATGGATCAAAGCTTGAGATTAGCGACACCAAACAGTCACTACCCTTACTAATGGTATGTTGGCAAACAAAAACTATTCGCACAAAAAAGAAATTAGTCAAAAATTTAACCTTGCGAAACCAAGAATAAAAATTCGCAAAAAATTACGATAAGGTAGGTCGGTATTGACAATTATTTAAACCCTTAGAATGTTAAAATATAGCAGAAAAGGGCATTGTTTTTCATATGCGAACACCTACTTTTCCTGCATACTCACTCAGGTGGAAACATGTCTAATGAAAGACCAAGAACAGTTTATTGGCTGGAAAACATACTCTACCTAAACATAACCAATCAGTGTTCGAGTTGCTGCTATTTCTGCTTCAAACGTTACCGACGCGGCGTCAGCGGTTTCAACCTCAAACTAATAGAAGAACCAAGTGTAGCCCAAATGATTGCTGAACTTTCCAAGGTTTTGCACATGAGGAGTTGGGTTGAATTAGTTTTTTGCGGCTTTGGCGAGCCGACGGAGCGTGGATGTTTTGCTTGAGGTTACAAAGTGGGTTAGGCAGCATTATGGGGAGACCACTGCAAATCCGCTTGGATACCAACGGTCACGGTTGCGTGTTGAATGCAAACAGGGATGTGGGTGCTGAGTTGAAGTTTGCTGGCGTAAACAAAGTTAACGTTAGCTTGAACGCAGGGGACAGCGAAACTTACAGTGAGATTTGCAAACCCATGTTCCCAGACGCCTACGAAGCAGTGATAGAGTTAATTCACAAAACGAAGTTTACCCTTGACGTTGAGGTTACAGCGGTGCGGCTGTTTGAAGTTGACTTGGTAAAAGTGCAGGAGGTTGCTGACGGTTTAGGTGTGACGTTCAAAGTTAGGGAGTACATTCCCTGTTTCTACTAATCCCGCCTCTTCAAAATGCAGGTTTAGTTTCTATCTATCATCGAAAACGCTACAGGCATAGCACAAACGTTTTAAACCAAATGTTTCAATGCAAGGTGCTGGAGAGAAATCAATGAGGAAAACTTCACTCTTTGAGTTCGATGTGCCCATCTACAGAAAACGCTCAATCGAATTCGCAGTAAATAATAAACAATCAAGATAATACAGACACTGAGGCGGTACCAAGCTAAGCATCGTTCAAGTAGGTGTTTTTCTCGAAGAAAAAGCGAAACGTTGGTTTCCCGCATCATCCAGCTTGTGGTAGAGTCACAGAAAAGCCTCAATTTAGGGATAAGTTGACAATTTGCTAAGATTTATGTCCCAATCGTGATTGCGCTTGCTGCTTCTGAAGTTGGAATTGCCATGGGAACACGAGGAGTCGATGTTGTATTGGAATCTGCAGATGTTGTGTTGGTGAAGGATGAGCTATCACAATTCCTTACTTGTTAAAATTAAGTGACAAGACAACGGTTATTGCAAAACAGAATATTGCTGCGTCATTGGTTGTAAAGTTGATTTTGGTACTTTGGGTTTGATGGGGTTAACGCCGATGTGGTTTACGGTGGCTTTAGGAAACGACTGAGTTTCAATGCTTCTGTTGCTTAATACGCTGCGTCCTAAAAGAATAAAAATAGAGGCTTTCTTTTGTTGTTTTGACGGTTAATTGAGAGTTTTCCTGCAAGCACTATGAAATATTAATAAGTGCAAAACCTGGAGTTAAGGATCATGCCTAAAAAGCAAAAGATCTCTCCTAAGTCCAATTCAAAGAGTCAACGAAAGAATAAACTAAAGGAGACTCAGGGTAGATCTCAACAAAAACCAGCAAGCATATTCAAGAGCAAATATTACTGGATAAGTCTGGCTGCAACTATTCTTGTTTTTACTTTTGCCTTAGGATATATTACACAAATGTCAGAGGAAAAAGAGCTGTTATTGTTAGGCAGCGTTTTATCGGTAATAGGTTTGGCATTTTACATAGGGTATAAACCATCTGTAAATTACGAAAAAAGAGCAACATTCTTTTTTGTTGGAGCAACCTTTATTGGCTTTGGCATCTGGGCTTTAATGGTGCTTTCCCTCAATGCAGTTGGGGTTTTAATACAAATTTCAGGTTCGATAGGAGACAGCTTCTTTTTAATTACAAGCCAAATAATCTGTTTGGTTTTAGGAGCATTCATCGGTGATTTTATTGGCAAAAATAGAGATACAATACTATTCTTTGCTCATAAATTCAGAAATCGATTGTTTTACTCTGAAGCAGACAACAAATAAGCGAGGTTTCTTCTGTTTCCCCAGAAACTTTAAGAGCTCAATCCCTCAGCATGTTCTAAAAGACTCATCAAGGACCGAGCTGATATGAAATTTGGAATAATTACTCGGAACATGGAGGCATGGAGCTCCACACAAGTTCGCGAAGCGCTAACCAGACGTGGAATCCCATACGAATGTTTCACTTTCCCCAGAATTGTAGCGAGGCTTGCCTACAAACCTTATTTTAAAGTCAACGGAATCAGCATCCTTGAAGATTTGGATGCTCTGATTATTCGTCCAATTGGGCGGGGTTCACTTGAGGAGTTGGTTTTTCGAATGGACATGCTATACAAGCTCGAGCGTCAAGGCTTCTATATGGTTAATCCACCTACAGCCATCGAACATTGCGTAGATAAATACGATATCTTGGCAATTCTTGAGGATGAAGGCGTTCCAGTACCACGAACATTAGCAACGGAGAGTGTAAACGAAGCCATAAGAGCTTTCAAAGAACTAGGCGGTGATATAGTCGTAAAACCGATCTTCGGCTCTCGAGGACAAGGAGCCACTCGAGTAAACGACATAGATATCGCTGACACCATCTTCAAAGCTATAACCTTCCACCATGGAGTAATCTACATGCAAGAATTTGTCCCCCATGGACACTCAGACCTACGTGCCTTCGTTATCGGAGAGCAAGTAGTTGCTTGTATGCGAAGGATGGCAACAGGATGGAAAACCAATTACAGCCAAGGAGCAAAGCCTGCAACAGCACAAATTAGCAAGGAATTTGAAGAAATAGCTATAAAATCCGCGAAGGCAGTTGGCTGCAAAATTGCTGGTGTAGACATTCTGGAGGGACCAGATGGACCACGCATCGTTGATGTAAACAGTCAACCAGGTTGGAAAGGTTTGCAGGTGGTTGCAAAAGTTAACATAGCTGAAGAAATCGTTAACTTTGTATTGAAAGAACTAAAAAAATAACTATTTACCAGATAAAATTTGGTTGTATGGGTCGTCGGCAACCTGTGGAAACTGCGTTTCTTTTCCTTTCTTAATTAGAACTCGTTCTTTGTTTTCAATGAATCTGCCTAAAAAGTAAGCCTGCAACCCTCTCTTCTCTAATGTCATTTTGACTTTTTCTTTGGCCTCAGGTTTCACTGCCGCCAAAATCGTGCCTGTTGAAGACATTGATAGCAATTGTTCGTTGTTGAGTTTAAAGTAGCTCTGTAATGCTAGAACTTCATTGTTAAGAGGTAGTTTCTCCCATTCTATCCGAAAGCCCAGTTTTGATGCTTGCGCTAGCTCATTGAGTGCTGCCATAAAACCTCCTTCTGCAGCATCATGCATCGCGTTCACGCCATCCACTTCTGCAAGGTCAGAAGCTTCTCTAACGCAACTTTGTAGGTGAACTTGCGAAGCGAGAATACTTTGTTGTTCTGTCCCGAAAAGTGTTTTTGCCAACGCTGGGTAAGTTAATGATAGGTTTGTGATTGTTTCCAATCCAAGCGGCTTTGTACATAGAATCAAGTCGCCAGCTTTTGCATCTCCTGGCGTAATTAACTTGGTAGGTTCAACTGTTCCATAGACCGTACAGACTCCTATCAAGCCTTTGAGGCTATCATACGTCCCGGTGTGTCCTCGAATAATTGCTATGCTCAATTCGTCGGCTGCAGTACATGTTTGTTTCATGATTTTTTGGAATACTTCAGGTTTTGTGCCTATTGGTCCAAGAAGATTTATTGTACAAAATTCTGGTTTGGCACCAAAAAGGGCGACATCGGAAGCAGAATAATTTATCATTAGCCACCCAAACCACTCTTCAGGAACCCCTGTACAGGGATCTGTAGCAACCGCTACGTACTTACCATGCAAAAGGTGAACTCCTGCATCATAACCAATCATTGGCGGAATTATAACTCGGAAATCCTTCTTTATGCAGCTTAAGATTTTTTGGAGGTCTTCAAGTGCAAGCTTTCCCATTTATCTTAACACCTTTTTACATATACATTTTTAGCGCTTTGCTCTTCTGAAGAAGAAAAATCACAAATAGACTTATTACGAGTTCGGGCAGCAAATAACTTCCGTTGTAGATTCCCGAATATATCCACGGATTCATACCTGCAGGTGCGTAAGAAGCAAAGAAGAGTGCCCCTGAAATTAGATGCATGATAAAGCGTCCTACTATAGCAACTGCAACTCCTGCTAATGCCCATCTTTTTTGAAATAACCCTGCTAGCCCTAAGCAACCAAATGCAAGTGGATAATCCAGCAACACTTGTGGTAGAAAGTATATTTGTGGCAATACGACGAGCTGAACCAAACCGTATACAAAGCCTGCAGTCAAACCAATTTTTGGTCCCCTTCGAAGTGCAAGCCAAATTATGGGCACCATGGAAGCCAAAGTAATTGAGCCCCCTTGAGGTAATTGCAGTATTATTATGAAACTCAGTGCCGTTGCTAGTGCAACGAATATAGCGATTTCAGCCAAAACACGTGCTGTTGAATCATTATTGTATTCTTTATGTTTATTCATCATCAATTGTTTTCCCTCCGCCAGTATTACCTGGTTCAGGTTCCAAAGGGTCGACAGCAAACAGCCGTCCTCTCAGCCAGGTCACTTTCCTAGCTCCCCAAGAGCTAAATGGGATAATGTTTTTAGGTTATATTTTAGTTTTCCTACCTCTCAACATAGAGAGGATTATTTAGCATGCAACCTATGCCAAAAGACTACAATTTTACGGAGATTGAGCGGAAATGGCAGATTAAATGGGAAGAGATGGGCATTTACCATTATGACTGGAATGATACGCAACGTGTTCCTTTCAGTATTGATACTCCACCGCCTTATCCATCAGGCGAGTTACACATGGGAAATGTCCTCAACTGGACATACTTTGACATGGTAGCCCGCTACAAACGGATGCAGGGCTTCAATGTGCTTTTCCCTCAGGGCTGGGATTGCCACGGCTTAGGCATAGAAATCCAGGTTGAAAAAGCAAGAAACATCCGCAAACGCGATGTCCCGCCAGACCAATTCCGAGTTTGGTGTATTGAACTAGTTGAAAAATACATTGCTATGATGAAAGAAGGTATCCTCAAGATGGGTGCAAGCATCGATTGGACCACCGAGTACAAAACGATGGATATAGATTATTGGCGACGAACACAACTTAGCTTTGTTTTGCTTCATAAGAAAGGTTTCATGTATCGGGGCACACATCCAGTAAACTGGTGTCCTAGAGATGAAACCGCAATTGCCGATGCAGAAGTTGACCATATCAAAAAGGATGGCGCCCTTCATTACATCCGTTTTCAACTTGAAGGCAGCAACGAATACCTGTTAGTCGCCACTTCACGCCCCGAATTTATACCGGCATGCGTTGCCGTGGAAGTAAATCCAAAAGATGAACGGTTTAGCAAGTACATTGGGAGAAAAATCGCTGTACCCCTAATGAACCGCGAGGTAACAATCATAGCCGAAGAATCGGTAGACCCCTGTTTCGGTACAGGCGTGGTTCAGATTTGTACTTACGGCGATAAAGAAGATGTAAAAACGGTTATCAAACATAAACTCCCAGTTATCCGTCTTTTAACTGAGAATGGAAAAATTAGCGAAGCAGGATGCAAATATTCAGGTTTGTATGTCAACCAAGCACGCGCGGCAATAGTCGCTGATTTAACGGCGGCTGGATTGCTTGAAAAGACAGAGAAAATCCAACACGAAGTCGGCGTCTGCGATCGCTGTAAAGCGCAAGTTGAAATCTTGGAGGTAAAACAGTGGTTTATGAAAACCCTGCCCCTCTGCGAAGCTGTTGAGAAGAATGCTAACGAAATCCCCTGGTACCCAGATTATATGAAAAACCGCTTAATCGATTGGACGCGCGCTTTGGATTGGGATTGGGTTGTAAGCCGTCAAAGATTGTTTGCTACGCCAATTCCGGTTTGGTATTGTAAAAGCTGCGGCGAAGTCATCGTTGCGCAAGAAAGTTGGGTTCCAATCGACCCAAGAATGGAAGAACCACGAATTGAAAAATGTCCTAAATGCGATGGAACCGAATTTATGGGCGAAACTGATGTTTTGGACACTTGGATGGATTCCTCAATTACTTGCGCAGTCCATGCTGGTTGGCCAGATAGAGCTGACTGGAAACACTTGTTCCCAGCAAGTATGCATCCGTCCGGCACAGACATCATTCGAACCTGGGCATATTACCTAATGGTACGCCACCTAGCCTTATTTGATGAACGCCCATTCAATAGCGTCCTCATAAACGGCATGGTGCTAGGTGCTGACGGTAGAAAAATGAGCAAATCACTGAAAAATTATGCTGCTGCACCTGAAGTATTAAACAAAAGTGGTGCAGATGCCACTCGGCAGTGGGCAGCAGGAGGAGGCGCAACGGGCTCAGACATACCATATCGAGCCCAAGACGTAGAATACGGCAGACGATTCCTAGTTAAACTATGGAACGTTGCAGGGTTCGCAAGCAACCTCTTAGCAGACTACAAGCCTCAAGAAGAAAGTGACATGGATCTTGAACTACTCGACAAATGGATACTTAGCAAAACCGAAAACCTAACAAAAAAAGTCACCGAAGCCTTCGAAAAATGCCAGTTTAACATCGCTGTCGAAGAAATCCGCAACTTCACATGGCACGTCTTCTGCGACTACTACATCGAGGCAGTCAAAGACCGACTCTACAAATCAGAAATCTATAGTGCAGCTAACAGGGCGGCAGCTCAATACACACTCTATGAAGTCCTCTACCGAATTTTACAGCTAATTGCACCCATCACCCCACATTTAACCGAAGAAATTTATCAACACATGTACCTTGAAAACAAGGGTTTTCAAAGCCTCCAAGTTTCTGCATGGCCAAAAGTTAACCAAATACTCATTGATGAAACCGCGGAAAAAGACGGTGACTTAATCACTGCAATCATGAGTGAAGCGAGACGAGACAAAGCAGAAAAGAAATTGCCGCTAAATGCACCTATTAAAAATTTAATTATTTACACAGGAAACACAGACACCGCCGATATCGTTAAGCAAGGATGTACCGATATAGCTGCTACGTTGAAAGTTGAAAACATAAAAGTCCTCGCTGAAAAGCAACCTGAAGGCAGAAAAGTCGGCCAAACCGAAATATATATCAAATTAGAATTTTAGCAGTGACCAACATGCAAAAGAAAATTGGGTTGATAGGATGCGGCGCCATTGGCACCGTTCTTGCAGAAGCCATAGAGTGTAAGCTTGTAGTTTGCGATGAACTAGTTGTCTTTGATGTTGACGCTACCAAGACTCAGAAACTCAAGGATACACTTGATTTTCCAATAAAAATAGTGGAAAACGTCGACCAACTACTCGTAGCTAAGCCCAAGGTGGTTGTTGAAGCAGCATCACAGCAAGCTGTAATAGAATATTATGATAGACTTTTGGCGGCAAACGTTGACTTGATTATTATGAGCACTGGTGCATTGCTTAGACTAAACAATGAGAACCCCAAAGTTCACTTTTCTTCAGGCGCAATCGGCGGATTAGACGCTCTCTCTTGCGCGGCTTTAGCTGGAATTGACGAGGTTACTTTGACTTCACGCAAAAACCCTAGAGCATTGGGAAAAACCAATACTCAAGAAGTCACCATCTACAAAGGAAGCGCAGAGGAAGCAACAAAACTGTTTCCAAGAGAAATGAACGTTGCAGCAACATTAGCCTTGACAGTTAAACCCGCAAAGGTGAAGGTTCAGGTAGTTTCTGACCCTGCAATCAACCGAAATACACATGAAATCCAAGTAAAATGGCGCTTCGGCGAAATGACTTTGCGATTTGCAAACGACCCCCACCCAGACAACCCACATACTAGCGCACTAGCTGCCTGGTCAGCCATTAAATTACTGCAGAACCTTCTTGAAAAATAGTTTTCATCTTCTCAATCCTTGACTTGTTAATGATTTGGAAAAAGCAAATATGAACTTGTCCTCTTAGAGATTTTCGAAAATTTCCATAATGTTAAAGATTAATTAATCTTTCAAAAATTTAGATAAAAACAGAAAGAAAAGAAAGAAGATACGAATTTATTCTATTCAGTTGTGTTTTCGTCGCTTTCTTCTGCTTGGGTGGTTTGGTCGCTGTTGTCGACGTCCGTTGTCAATTCCGAATGCGCCTGCTGGGGCGCTTCTGAAGGGTGGGCTGGAATGTGGGCCTCCTCCACCAAGGAAATAGTTTCAATTGTTGGTTCTTCAAGGACTTTTTCAAGGGTAGTTTCGATTGAAACTTGCTCTGTTACCTCGAAGGCTTGGAGCGGTGCTTCAATCACTGGTTCCTCATGAGCTACTTCTGCAACTGGCTCAGTTGGCGTGACTGTTTCTAATGGAGCTTCTTCAACTGTGATTGTTGGTTGTTCGATTGGGGTTGCTTCGGCTATAATTGGTGCTTCTACAACTGGCTCAGCGGTTACTGTTTCAGATGCTGCTTCTGTAATTATTTCAACTTCTGGTTCAGTGGCAATTATTGGGGCGTCTTCCACTGAAGTAACCTCGACAATCGGAGTTTCTTCAGCTATCGGAACGTCAATTGCTGGAGCGTCAACGATTGGGGTTTCCTCAAGTAGGGCAACTTCAATTGGGGCTGTCTCTATCAGAGCAGCTTCTTCGACTGGAGTTTCAACTGGTGCAGCTTCTTCAATAATTGGGGCTGCTTCTGCTACGATTTCGACTGCTGGAGCTTCTTCAATTATTGCTGGAGCTTCTTCAATTATTGCTGGAGCTTCTTCAATTATTGCTGGAGCTTCTTCAATTATTGCTGGAGCTTCTTCAATTATTGCTGGAGCTTCTTCAATTATTGCTGGAGCTTCTTCAATTATTGCTGGAGCTTCTTCAATTATTGCTGGAGCTTCTTCAATTATTGCTGGAGCTTCTTCAATTATTGCTGGAGCTTCTTCAATTATTGCTGGAGCTTCTTCAATTATTGCTGGAGCTTCTTCAATTATTGCTGGAGCTTCAACTGAAGTTTCGATGGCGGTTTGCTCAACTTGAGCTTCCACTATGGCCTCTAAAGGGACCGCTATCTCCACTGGAGCTGTTTCTGCAACTGGAGTTTCAACTGGTGCAGCTTCTTCAATAATTGGGGCTGCTTCTGCTACGATTTCGACTGCTGGAGCTTCTTGGACTGGAGCTTCAATTAGTGGAGCAGTTTCGATCGAGGCTGCTTCGGTTGGGGCAGAATCGATTGGCGCTGTTTCAATAGGGCAAGTTTCTATAATTTGCGCTGTCTCAACAGGTGTAGCTTCCACAGGGACCTCTAAAGGGACCGCTTCTACCGCCGTAGGTTGAATTGCTGGAACTTCCATTATTGGAGCTGGTTCGGGAGCTTGGATTGTTTGGGCGCTGGGAAAAATTTGGTCAATTGCTTGTTTTATAACGCCTAATTCGATTCTTGTTGTTTCGAGAGTGGTTGAGAGAAGGTTTATTTCTCGACCGTAACTTTCTTCATCTATTTCTCCAACAACATGCTGGATTTCATAGTTAGCGAGAAGGGTTTCTAAGGTTTTTAGTTGACCTTCTAATTCGAGGGTTTTTGCTTGCATCTTTTGAGCCAGGTCTTGTCGTTGTGTTTCGATTTCGACCAATAGCTGCATTGATGTCGCCAGTGAAAGAGTCGCGAGTAGCTTGAGAGATTTTGCCTGTTGTAAAAAGGTTGTCTAAAGCTTGCTTCTTTTTCTTGGCAATTTCGTATTCTTCATTTAATCGTTTAAAGGTATATTTCCATGAAATCACGTTTAGGGCACCGTAGCTTGATTAGGTAAAAATATGAAATAACGTTTGTTAACATGCACATATATCGCTAACTATTAAATTCGTGGAGGTTGGCAGAAAAATGGTAATTTTAACGTAAAAATGGGTTCTGTTTGTATGGGTTTATGTATATAAATAGTGTAATTTTTCTTCAAAATAATGAAGATAAGATGACACTTCTATGTTAACTATAATATGTAAACTAATCTGTTATATAGCCATATATGCGAAGTGATTTTTGGCAGTCTGCCCGGAGTCTTTCTCGCGAGGTATTGTTTTGGGGATTCGAACTGGGTTTAATGTTTATACTTTTGCACCTCTGTTATAACATATTATTCTAAATCCGAATAATTCTTATATTTCTAAACAAGAATAAACAATGGTGATGTGTGTAAAATATGGTGGCATTAACTATTGCTATAAATGGTGAAAAATCTGAAGCCAGAATAATCAAAAAAATGCATGAACGTGTAATTAAAACCTTCATGGACACAATAATAATGGCTGAACTCCAAAACGGATCTATAAGCGGATATGATGTAATCTCATTCATCCACAACAAGTTCGGCTTCCTCGCCAGCTCAGGTACAGTTTACTCATTGCTCTACTCGCTTGAGCGAAACGACTTGGTCGAAGGAATCTGGATTGAACGAAAAAGAGTCTATAAACTTACTGAAAAAGGCGCAAAAACTATCTCGACCATTATTAATTCGCATGATAAAATCAAGGGTTTCATGTCAACAATCCTTAAAGCACAAACACCCCATGTAATAGTTTCTTTTTATCACTAATTCAATAGAAATACTAAAAAACCCCCTTGTGTTTTTCTATCAGCCGCAACGAATCTCTGCGGGTCCGTAGCTCAGTCAGGCTAGAGCATCGGACTTTTAATCCGAGGGTCGCGGGTTCAACTCCCGTCGGACCCGCTCAATTTCGTTTCTCAAAGAGTTTTTTCCACAAAATAGAAAAAGAGAACTACAAACTGATAATTATGTCAAAACCCAATACAGACAACAACCCCCGGAGTTCTTCGGGTTTATGGCTTGATGAACTAAGCACAAAAGAAGCAGAAGAAGCTGCAAAAAACAACGCAGTTGTGATTTTTCCTGTTGGGAGCGTTGAAGAGCATGGAGACCACTTGCCCTTATGCACTGACAGTGTTCAACCCGAATACATCGCGTTGGAAGTTGCTAGGAAAACTGGATGCTTTGTTGCTCCTCCACTAAGATATGGGATTTGCAACGCCACGCGTAATTTTGTGGGAACAATAACGTTAGGATTTGACACGTTCTACAAGATAGTGAATGAAATTCTTTCCGAGTTAGTTCGCAATGGTTTCAACAGAATCATCGTTCTTAGTGGTCATGCAGGAAATTCGCACATGGTTGCTTTAAGGATGGCAGCCCAAGACATCGTAATTAAAAACGACACCTCAGGGGCAGAAAGGAAAACGCGGATTATGGTCCTCTCAGACTACGACTTTGCAAAAGAACTAGCGTCAAAATTTGCTTCTGAAAAAGATGGACATGCAGGCACATTGGAAACCTCGCGAATGATGGCTATCAAGCCAAACCTTATCAAAACCAAAGGGTCAGCTAGTTTCATAGAGATGCCCCGTTTTGAAGTTGTTGCTCACCCAGAACGTTATTTCCCAAGCGGAGTCAACGGCGACCCAACGGTTGCATCTGCGGATAAAGGGCAAAAAATAAATGTCTACATCATTGATCAGGTCGCGAAATTAGTTAAAACAATTAAAGAGTAACCTTTTTGTTTTATAAATTAGAATTTTCAGGAAAAAATCGAAGTATTGGTGAGAAGTCTTGTCACCTTATTACTTCTTGTATGCCGCCTCAAACGATTCTTGCAGAGACACTATTCGACTTTGAGTTGTACAATAACACAATTAGCGAGATTAAAGTAAAGTTGAAAGGCGAACGAGAACGAGAAATTCGTCATCTTGAAGTGGAATTTCATTCAACTATTGGAAAATTTAAGTACCATATGGATGAGAACAGTGATTTCACCAACTTGCCAAAGCGGGTGGTACGGTGATATGGTTAAGATGCCTTTCGGGTACTTTTCCAAGTCAATTAATATAAAATTTTAAACTTTTATCCAAGTTTTTCTTCTTTTTGCTTAGGTAAAGTCTACAAGGACTAGCTATCTGATGCTGTTGAAACAAAGCTTATATTTCAAACAGTTGAATAAACGATTCAAGGATAAAGCATGAAGGGAGCAATAGTATTCTTAGTAGTATTTGCAGTAGTCGTTGTCATTACTTTGGGGAACACAAGCATTCCACCTGGAAAACTCATTTACGATAGTGTTCTACCTAACACAGAAGCTGCTTCGGGTTATTTGGTTGGCGGTAGAGTAGATGCGGTCACAGCAATAATCGCTGTATTCAACGGAGTTATATATGGATTCATTGCTTGGCTAATATTCACGTTGCTAATGATGGGTAAAAAGAAAGAAAAACCACAAAACATTCAGCAAGTTGTAAACGTAAACGTAGGCGACAAAAAAGACCCCTCACCACCGCCACCACCCCAATAGATACAAAAAAACAAATCAACCCAATTTTTTCTTTCAACAGCCAGCGTAATCTAGAACAGAAAAAGTTAAAGCTTTACTAAAAGATTAATTATTTAGTGTTTCTAAGCAGTTTTTAAAGTTAACAAACCAATTATGGTATTAGACTTGAAGTTCTAATTGTATCTTGAACCAGTAAGAAATGACCCAGTTTTTGGAGTTATGCAAGATACGCATAGATTCAACTGCTATTTCATTCATAGTCCAATTCAGGAATCCATATATAATTTTTTATGTTGGCAGCGAGACATGCAAGACAGACAAAGCCTTCGATGAGGAAATTAGGAATCCGAAGACCTTCAGATTTTCTATCTATGTTCCGTTTTTTCCAGCAGCAAACCGATTACTTCTTCATCTGACGTTTGGCTAAAATCCCTGTAGAATTCACCTATTGCTTGAAATAATTCAGGCATGTAGAGGCATACGACACGATCAGCCATTTTCCCAAGTTCTTCGATGGTTGAGGGGGGACCAACAGGAACTGCAACCGTTATGCTGGCGGCACCCCTATTTCTCACAGAAACCAACGCCGCTTTCATAGTTGAACCTGTCGCGATTCCATCATCTACAACGATAACATCAAGCCCCTTGAGGTCGGGGTAGGATGCGCCTTGCCTGTATAATTTGAACCTCCGTTTGATTTCCTGTTTTTGGCGTTCAGTCTCGGCTATAACATATTCTCGGCTAACGCCTAGGCATTTAATTAAGGTCTGGTCGAGAATTGCTGTTCCATCTTCAGCTACAGCGCCGATAGCCAACTCGGGGTTATCGGGTGCACCAATTTTGCGAGGAATAATGATGTCCAACGGTAAATTAAGGATTTTAGCAATCATGTAACCAACGACCACTCCACCCCTTGGAATTGCCAGAACAGTTCCTTTTTTTCCAGAAAAATTCTTCAACGCAGATGCTAAACGTTTTCCAGCATCAATACGATCAACAAAAAAAGCCATTTTGTATTCCTCAAAATCTACCTATTAAAATAATGTGTAACTTGAAATATAAAAATAGGTTTTCAACATCCCGCAAACATAAAAGAACCACCACTATTCATTTGGTTCAAATTCAGTTTATTATGTAATGCAACTTTTCTGATCGTTAGTCCTATCTTTTGCCTAAAAAAGATGGAAAAGACTAAAGCTGCAACAAAGGTTTAGCTATTGTCGTTTGGTCAACACCGCGTTCTCCTTATCAAAAGAATATTCCTCATACCTTTGCGCATAGTAGAGCCTCAAATATTCCGCTGCAAAACGAGGTTGGAACGGCAAATCCTGAGGTAAAAGCTTGTCCTTCACTTTAAGGCGTTCTTCGATAGCTGCTTCCGCTAGCGGATAATTCAACAGAAATTCTTTGCGTTCCTTGTAAACTGATAGAGTCTTGATTGCCTCATTCATGTATGATAAGTACAAGGGCAAGTTTTTCATTACCTGGTTGATCTTGTAATTTAATGGATTGGCAAGAGTTTCAGTTGCCTTCTCTATGCGTTCGTTCAATGTCGAATTTTTCTCCCACAAGTAATCTTTGGTTGGCAGCAAACGGTCGATTATATCTTCATCGTTGATTAATCCATTATACAGCATTGTTAAGACATCGTTGGTGATGACAATGAACCCTTGAACATCAGATTGTAAAGTTATAATATCCAAAATATCCAGTTTTTCTTTTTCAACCATTTTCTGTGCGTCAGTCTTCATTTCTTCTGCTTTCTTTGCGTAACCAAGCACTTTAGGGGTGTTTTCGCCAAAAACCGTTAGTACATCCTCACTTTGACTACTTAGACTTGAAATCGGCGTTAGTGAATTTTGAAGGTGCTTCATTGACTGCTGAATTTCAATTCCGTATTGTCGCTTCCAATTATTTATTGAATTGAATAATGCTTCAATGACAATCCAAGGTGCCTCTTTTGTCTTTAGCTTTTCACTTGCAAATTCTACAGATCTGCATTTCTCAGGAAGAGCCGGGTCATAAAGTGGTCTTATAATTTTGTAAATTGGGTCAACTATCGTAACAACTTCGTTGGCGAGTACTCTTCCGTTGTCTAAAATTTGTTTGATAGCTTCGATTCTCTGCTCTAAAACCATCTCTTTTTGAATGGATATATTAACCATTGTTTTGATTGGCAAACCGACATCTTTGAGTTTTCCTATCCAATTTGAATACTCGCAAGTTGCTAGAATGTGGTATTCAGATAGGATAACGTTCAGTTCAATTTCTAAAGAGGCGATGTCTTTGTCAAGTTGTTCTAACTGGCTAAATTTTTGGTCCAACTCTTCTTGCTCATACCTATGTTTTTCAGCATTCCTCAATGTGTCTTCAAGAGAATCCTTGATTAGGAGCATTTTTCCTTCGGGAGTAGTTATGGTCACAGGAAGGTTATTTTTGATATTGTCAAGTTGGCCTTCGAAAATCAGTATCTTATTTAAGAGCACTTTAGCTTTTTCTTGAATCTCCTTGTTTGAAGCTCTATTTTTAGGAGTAGAATCGATAAAAGCTACAGGCAAAGTAAAAGCAAGTGTTGCCAAAATACCCAAAACCATTGTTGTAGCGCTGACGTCAGCTGTGAAAGCTAATGGGACTTGAAGAGCACTTAACAAAATGAAGAACAAAGCTGCTGCAATGGTAGCAGTGAAGATTTGAAAAAACTTGTCGCCCTTACCTATTAAGCCCTCCTTAACCATTGTTCTTGTGAAGAAAATAAGTGTTAAAGCAAGCCCAACTACAATGACCACAAACATAAGTAAACCTGGAAGAGAATCCAGGTACTGTGACAAGGCGTCTTTGATGGTGCGTCCAGTCCAATCTGGAACCCAAGTGGTTTGACCAGCAATGTCATAGACAACCTTGGATATATCAAAGAGCCGAACCTGGGTACCCGACAAATTGAGGCTCTTAGAAATCGAGCTCAACGAAACCAAAAGCGGTGGGCTCGACCCAGCTGCAAGCCACCAATCAGACCTAACAATCTGAGTAACAACATCATTGTAGTATTGCATGATCTGCAGAGGGACAGAAATCAAAACGTAGTATATTATTGAAAGAACAACGTTCTTTTTGAAATAGACCGCTGAAGCTAAAATCAATGGAATAGCCAAAAAATAAGTTGGAGCGAAGAAAAGCATCGTAACTGCCAATATGCCAAAATCAATTGCAAGGGCGCTCTTGTAACGGTTAGAAATGAGAGGTAAAATAATAAATAAAGATAGCCAAATAGCAATAAATGCTACGCGAACCGATGTATCTCCAAGGAAGGAAATAAATCTTAATTCGGCCAAATGAAATAGTAGCCCGATTCCAATAGTAGCACCGCCAATAGGCATGCCCAAACGTGGATTTTTGAAGGCAACAAAAGCGATCAAAACTGCCAGTAGAATTGGAACTGGTTGAGGAAAAATAGGCAAGAAAGACATACCCAGAGCCATGGCAACAGATGTAAACAGAAAAGTAATCATTTTCAGTGTTGAAGATTCAAGATTGCGCTCTTGCTCTTCTTTGTCTTTTCTTTTCTGCAAATAGGTTTTAACCAAAGAGATAACGCCAGAAATTTTTAGGGATGGTTTCTTCACGCAATCTACCTAAAACCTTATTTTAGGTAAACTCCTCTTAAAGTTTATGTAGGTACCTCGGATGAATGATGGCAAAGCTACGTTTAACGTGCTGGCAAGCATAGAAAAACATATTGAAGGGCTAAAGCCGCTGTTGCCAAAACAAGTCTTGGTCTGCATCGGCGAGTATTCAATAAAAACAATCTTAAAAGAACCCAGAATTACTAAAGAGGTTGCTCTGCCAATCTTAATTGAAAAATCAAGCGATGAAATATACAAGTGGCTTCCAAAAGGCTATGACGCACATTTTGTTTTAGGCTTTGAAGAAGAACGCATAGATACGCATTTCTGGTACAATGTTTTACCCACCATTTCGAAAGATAATTCAGTTTTGGAGAGTTTGAGGAAGAAATCTCTTGAAAAACTCCAAGGAGCAATTGTCTTTTCTTCGGTTTGGGACGGAGTTGGTAGCGCATCTCTTCCAACATATATTAGGAAGTTCAAAGAAGAAAATATAGATTCACTATCCATAATGGTTTTGCCATCGAAAATTCAGGCTAAAGACGCCCAATTCAACGCTTGTGGTGCATTAGAAACATGTTTGGCAACTGATGGTGCAACAGTTTTGCTTTTGGAAAGAGACCAAATTGAAAGTTACGAGGGCGTTGACCGAAAAGGTGACTCGATCAAAGGCAATATGGTTGCCAACTATCTTTTGAACATGTTTTTAGCCAAAAACTCTCTCGTTGAAGAAATTGCAGAGTTGTCAAGGACTTTCAACACTAAACTGTTTACTGCTTTGTTCGTGACTGGTTCCAGTTACAGTATATTCGGTTCCTTAGATAACATGTTAAATGCTGCATTGCTAAAACCTTTCTTAAACCATGATTTGCCAAGTGCTTCTTTGCTGTATGTACTTTTGCGTATGCCTTTGAGCATGAAAGATAAACTTCCAAGAGGCAAAATCGAGTTAACAATAACAAACTGGTTTAAGGAAAAAACAAATCTACAATCAATCTACATGACTGAACCTATCTACACCCAAGACATGACCGACAGAATTGATGCAGTTTTATTCATAGGCGGCTTTGAAGCAACCAAAATGCTATCAGATATGGAGACAAAGGTTAAGTCGCTCAAGGATAATGCAGTTGAAAGAGGTTTCATAACACAAGATTGGAAAGTTGTTTTTAAAAATGAAGCAGCAACGAATGAAGAGCCAAAAAATGTCGACGGAACTGCGGTTTTGGATAAAACAAAAATTGCTGCAGAGCAAAAGATCACTGCTAAACCAAAAAAAGCGCGTGAAACAAAGAAAAAGGCAACTAAAAAAATAGATGAATAAAAAAATAATAAAAGATAAAGGAGCAAAAAACTCCTTTTATTTGAGTTTACTTTTTGTCGTTGGCGCTGTTGTGGTTGTTTATTGCTTTTATGATGTTGCTAGCGTGCACTCCATGTTCGAGTAAGAATGAGCGTGAGAGATACCTTTCGAAATCGCTAGATTTGCTGTACAACAGTTGCATTTCATCGTAGGATTCTAGGTCTTCTGGTTTGCCTCGTCCGCCGACTACCATGACTCTGGTTGTCCAGGCGTCTCTTGATTCGATGACTCGCACAGTGATTGTTCTTGAGACTTCGCTAGTTACGTATCCTGCTAGTGCGGTATAGACTTCTTGAGATAGGTCTTCAGACCACATGTTTGGCGGAGTTGAGATGGTTACCCAAATGTAATCGGTTTTATAGGTTGTTTTGAATCCCATGACGCTGGGTGTCTTGAAAGATCTGATAACGCTTTTCATGTAGTCTTTAAAGTGGTCCATATCAAGAATTTGTTTGAAGATTACTTCGCGTGTCAAGGAGTCTTCTTGTTCGGTTAGAATCTTAAATATTATTTTAAGTTGTTCACGTTCCGTCAAGTCAGCTGATTTCTCGAAGTATGGTTTTGGGGAGCCTATTTCAGCAATCTTTCCGTTGTACTCGTGGTGTAAGTCAACGATCTTGTTCAATCGCTTACGATATTCAGATACTAACTCGAACCGTTTGGCCAATTTCTCGTAAAGTTTGATTGTGCTGTCAACTTTATCGAGGTTCTCAACTGCAAAAGATTCTTCCTGCTCAACTCGTTTAAGTTCTCGATCTATATCCAACAGTTGCTCTCGGGCATACCGTTTTCCGCCAAGGAACTTTCTGAGTTGTCGCTCCATTTTAGTTTTGTCGAATTCCTTGCGTTTTTTTATCTCTTGAATTCTCATTACTTCGTTGTCGAAGTTGCCTCTTTTCTGCATACGTAGGGTTAAGATTTCGTTAATGTAGGTTAAGTGTTCGTCGATCATTTTAGCTTCGTCGGCTGGTGTTCTAAGCATAAGTTGAATTAGCAGATAAATCGTCCCGAGTTCTGTCTGGATAGCTTTTAAGTCTTCGAGTTCGACTTTGCATTCCGGTAGAACCTCGTAGTACCGAATTAATGCGTCCGTTAAATATCTGGTTTCGTCGTAGAATTTGAGAATTGACAGTGATTTTTCTGTTAGCTCAGCTATGTTGACTAGGTCTTCTATGACTTTCTTTTGTCTTAAGGTGAAGATTTGAGAGCTTGGTATAAGTTGGTTCAAGCGTTCAATAATTGTTGCTTTTCGTTGAGGGAAGTCTAAGTACGTCTTTGTCAGGTTTGTCAACAAGATTTCTAAGTTGTCTAATTTTCTGTTGCCATCCTTGCGTAGTGTCAAGTCTATAATAGATTGTTCGATAGGACCAATCTTGCCCATGAGCTTTATGGTGGATAGGAATTTCATTATGTCGTTTAGCCAGTTTTTGACTTGTATCTCAGTTCCTTTTACATGTAAGGTTGTGTCGTCTTCGAGTCGTGGGTTGCTAGTTATGATAGTTTTTAGTTTCTCTTCGAACTGTTCCTCATTGTAGGTGCCTGTTTTTATCAGATAGTTCTTGAAAAGGTCTCGGGTAATTTCGCTATCCACTTTAATGACATTGTTAATTTCTTTTAGGATGTCCAGTTTTTCTTTTCTTGATTCCTGTAGCAGTTGCAGCCCTTCAAAGTTTAATTTGTAAGCCATAATGTAGTTTTCAACTGGATAGGTCACTTTTGTCATGCCCAATGTATGAGAAGAGTTGTTAGTTAGGCCCACTTCAGTTCCTATGCCGCCTAACAGGTCTGCCAAGTCAAAGTCCATTAAGACGTACAGTAGGTCTACGACCATTTGATCCATTTCTTGTCGTGCACTTACGATGTTGCCAACCTTTGAGAATGCGGGCAATAAAGGCAGGTAGACTAGTGCATTGATTGGGTTTCGGTAAATTTCCCCATAATTTTTGATGACATACTCATTGTAATCTTTGTTGAGCAATAGTGAAAGTTCGTTCATGGCTACGAAAGCTGAGCATCCTTTTGCTGGAGGATCATCTCCACCGCACGGAGTAATAACGAATGCTATAATTGGTACTCCTGAACCCAACACTTTTCGTAGGTGCCTAGCAAAGTCAAAGAACACACCACTTCCAGTGCCACCTCCAAGTCCGTAAACCAAAGCAACTGTTGGAGTCACAATGGACGAAAGCGCCTGTTCTTTAAACGAATTAATGCAGTTACGAATTATCCCTAGTTGATAGTAGTTTAGGGCGTAGATTGCTTTCGCAAGAGCTCTTCTTCGACCAGCACCACCAGCCATTGGTGGAATAGCCATTGTGTTTTGTAGCCAAGGGACAAAGGTTTCGAGTTTCGAACCTTCACCTATTAAGTATTCACCATATTTTTGGTTAATGAAGTCAAACATTGCTTCGGCAGTGGGAAATTTGACTGATTGAGCGGTCAAACGCATTCGTTCGCGTGGGATACCAGCTTTAATCATTGATCTGACTGTTTGCTCATATGTTTCTTGAAGGCTTCTAATTTCTGGGTCAGCTATGTCTATGGCTAAAAGAGAAAGACGGGTCAGGTCATTCTCTAATAGCTCTTTAGTTTTTTTATTTGATAAGAAAGTTTCAACTATATTGGTGCCTGCTGAACCAAGACCTATTAACTGAACGCTGTTTTGGTAGATTCGCGTATTCTATCACATCCCAACTAATCTCTTTAGTCTGTCTTTAATTGACTCAAGACTTGAGGACAGTGCTCTATCGATTTTAGAAACTCTGATCGTTAAGCCTTCCAAGTCTTTGATTTGGTCTTCAACTACAAGCTGGAAGTAGCTAACTTTTCCACGTATTCTCAGAAACAAAACCACGAATATAACCGCTACAACTGCTAACACAGCTATTACAGGTATAAAGAGCATTTCTGTCGCTGAAGTTACTGGTGCATTAGAAGCATTTAGACTATTTAACAGAGCTGTTGCATCGCTGACAGCACCTGCGTTAGCTATGCTTCTTGATGCATTGAGAACGTTAGTGAAAATATCGATGTATCCTTGGGCAACTCCGCTTGATATTAGTCCTTTCAGCTTTGTTTCTTGTTGAGAATAGAGTACGTTAAAGTTGGCTAAACTAGCACTGGTTGCTTGAACAGTTATTTGGTCTAGGGCAGCTCCGCCTGAACCACCGTATAAGCTAACAACGTTAATTTTTTGTGCGACGGTTGTGGCGCTGGTTGGAACCTTGCCGTAAAGGACCATGTCAAAGGTTCCGGATGTCCATTTGAATGTTGTTGATTGGGAAGCTGGGTTGTAGGTTGAACCCATATCATATGTTGAGGTTTGAAGTTCCCAATAGCCGCTGGGGTGTGAAGTGGATTTTTGTAGGCTTGTTGAAAGTCTTAATGTATCTGAGCCTAATGCAACTATGTTTATAGTGAATGTAATTTGAATGTCAGCTCCAGGCAATACTGGCGCCAAAGTGTTGGTCGTATTGGTTATTGGATCATATTGAACTAGAAGTTGCCCTGTTGAATCTTCAATTGTATATGTGGTTATCCATTGTCCTTCACCGACAGCTTTGACAGGGGAAAAGGACATTATCATCATAGTTGTTAAAATGAACAGTAAACTTAGAGATAGAATTTTGTTTTTCAATTTGGAACACTCCTTAACTTTTTAGCTTTTAGTACTTATAACATTTGCGCTGTTCCAATACAGATTGAAAAGTGTACTATATTTAACTATTTAAGCGCTCAATCGATTTTAGCTTTCTTCTAACAAACGCGCCCTGTATAGTTTGTTAAGTCTGCTTTGCAGAAAACAGCGTCGGAGTCCATAAATTAAGTGAATCTTTTCTCCATGAAACTTTGAAACAAAACCAATCGATATTGAGCAGGATAAGAGATAAGAGAATTCAAGCGTAGTACATTGTAGAATAGTGACTAGAAATGGAAGTCATAAACGTACGTTTGCCCGACAAATTAGCTCAAGACATAGATGAACTGTCCAAGAAACATGGTCTAACCCGCTCAGAAGTCATTCGTCAAGCGTTAACCATCTATCTGCACCTAACCGAAAACGTCGGCACTATACTAAGACCAATAGTTTTCCAAGTGAAACCCGCTCAAATAAGTTACACGAGAAGAGGTGATGTTTCAATACTAAAAGTTCCCACAGGACACGCCATCGTAGCAGGATCAACATCGTCTGGAGCAATTGGACCTAAAGAAATGGACAAAGTAAAAGTGGACGGGCGAATTTTGGGTAAGTTTTTGGCAAGAGTTGCTTTAATGGATGTTTCTGCAACAGGTGCATTTCCGCTGCTTTTGTCTGTTACTTTAGGGGTTGAGAAGGAACCTACGGGCAACGCTATAATTGAAGGTATACGGGGTGAAGCCAGAAGCATTGGTCTTGACCCGAACCAAGTTATAATGGAGAATACGGAGGACAATTTTGAAACCCTGCAGACAGGGATTGGGTTAACAGTGGTTGGCTTCGCAAATGAGGAGGAACTTAGGATTGGAAAAACGTGTCCTGGTGACTTGATTGTTGCTATTGGCAAACCTAAAGTCGGAAATGAAGTGATTGCTGCAGAAGCAAGAGGCGAAATTGCAGACCTTAAAAACGTAGCTCAACTTTCACAGAGAAAGTACGTTCATGATATTTGGCCTGTTGGAGGATTTGGTATTGTCAGTGAAGCAAAAATGATGGCTTATAGTGTAGGAAGACAATTGAAAATCTGCGAAGTTAAAGGGTTAGATTTGAACAAGTCTGCTGGTCCAGCCACCGTTATTCTGGCAACAATCGATAGAGATAGTCTTGAAGATTTAAGGTCGTTGATTCCTAAACCGATCAATTTAGTGGGAGAAATACTCTAAGGAGCAACTTTTACTTCAGTAAATGTCCATTGCGGTCGATTTCGCCACTACGAATCCTCGTAGTGGAAATCGGAGTGTCGTTTTCAGCTGGAACCATGTTAACAGCGACAATTTCAAGTGGTTCAAACCCAGCTTTTTGGCGTTTTTCATTAATTCCTTCCGCTATCTTTTGAGTTTCTTTGCTAACAACCAAAGCTTCCAAGCCTTTGCCCGAAAGGGTTAAGCCATATGGGTCATTTAATGGCACGATTTCAGCTCTCGCGGCTAAACCCGACAGTTCCAAAAAAGTGTTGAGTTCCTTTCGCCTTTCGTTGTAGGAGGCTGTTTCATGGGGTTTACCCATTTTTGACACAAAATCATTTGAAGATAAACCGATAACTACTTTGTCGCCTACTTCAAATGCTCTGCCAAGTAAGGTCTTGTGTCCCATATGGAGTTCATCGAAGGTTCCGCCGACGGCGACTTTTTGGAATTTTTTCATTTTACCAGCCTAGCGCCTTGAAAATCTATCTTGCTAACGATTACTTGTTGTGAAGGTAAGGTTTGCTTAAAAGCTTCTGCTACCGAGTTAGCATTCTCTTCATGTACAACTGCGTGCACGGCTTCTCCGATCATGTTTTGGGCTGCACCCACCGCTCCTGTCTTCTTTGCTGATTTTACCAATTGGCGGGTATTTTCGGTTGCGAACCCTGCTTTTAGGGAGAATTCCCAGCAGCATTCTAGAAAATTCTCCAAGCTTGGTTCTGAAAGGATGTCTTCTAGAGTTTTTTCGCCGTAGCGGTTTATTTCCTGTTTTTTTTCTGGCACTGAAAGGAGGGTTTTCTTCAAAATATTTGATTTGAAAAATCCTGCTACGACACTGTAATCTGATCTTAACGGTATGCGATCGATTTGGCAAATCCCAGGTGCTCCGGGTTTAACAACGAGTACGCAGCCACCGCTAAACGTCAATGAACTAACTGTTCCCAAACCAGTTTTGCATTGGATTTCGGAAACGTGGGCTATTTTCCCTATCTGATTATAAGTCAAAGGCAAATTTAAAGCATCTTTGAGAGCCAAACCGGCTGTTAATGCTCCGCCCGCGCTTGTTCCAAATCCTGTTCCAATAGGCACTTCAATTTGGTGTTCAATTACAATATTGTATTTAGTTGAGTTTTTACTCAGCAGCGTTTCTACTACGTGCCTTGTTGTTTTCGCTTCTTTGGCCAATTGGGAATTAATAAAAACTTCAATGCTGTTGTCTAATGCTTCTTCTGCGGAAACTGTTGTTAATACTCCTTTTTCAAGCCCAAACCCTCCACCTATCGCACCCATTTTCTCTAAATCAGCAATTGGTTTCCCTTTTTCCATGTCGTGGATTTGGAAAAAGCTAGAGATTGCCGCTGGCGCGAAGGCTTTAGCAGTCAGTTTCACTGAGGTTCACTTTGTTTTCGTTTTTCTAATGTGGGGAATGCCCGATAGATGGCTCCAAGAATCGGCGGTCCGAGAACTATCAGGAAAGGTATTTCGGTAACAAACGTCCACGTGAACAAGCCAAGAATACCTGCAGATGTTAACGCTGGCAGTGTTGTTACGCTTGGAGCAAAAAGAACCGCGTAGATTGGCACAACCAAACCTATGATTATGCTTCCAACGAGCAAGCCCACTACTGAGCCGATTTCGTAACTGACCCATTTGGACTTTCGCCACATAACTAATGCTGAATAAACTATGAAGCAACCGATAATTACTCCAACAGCTAACAAGTTTGTATATACATAAGCGACTACGGCACAAAAAGCCGTTATCAAACCGTAGATGGTGGTGGAGTTTTTCAGGTTAATTTTTTTGTTAGCTATATAACCGATAAGCCAAAAACCCAGAAAGTTAGAGGTGATCCCCGCCATTAGGCTTAGAAGTGGACTGCCTCCTAAAAATATGTCACTTATGAATATTCCCACTGCTGCGCCAAATCCACCAACCCATGGACCGAAAACAACAGCGAAGACCGCTGGAATTATGACTTGAGGCCAAAAACGCACGCCCTCAAAAGAGATGGGAAATACCGAAGAAATCAATACACCTAATGCAACATACAATGCTGCATTTAACGCGAAAGCTGCAACGTCAATAGTTTTCAAGGTTCTATCCCTACTTTAAGTTTATCACTGAAAACTTCTGAGACAATTAAGTATTCCGTATATAACGTTTAAACATGATTAAACAGTAAAATCAAAAAAGCACGCTTGAACAAAGGTTAGTAATTAAATTTTTTAAAAATTGAAAAAATTGTTTAGCTATTTCTTGTGTCTTTTAATTCTATCTTGCCGTTGAGTCTTCTTGCGCCAATCTTTCTTTCGCTGTGTCTGCATCGAGAATCTTTCTTGACGGGGAACGTCGAGTTTTCGATAAGGACCCAAAATCCGATAGAACGTTTCAAGGTCTATTTTGTTTTCTTTTAGGTCTTGAATATTCTGGTTTAATTCTGTTTTAACATGAGCTTCCGTTGCCTTGTCGAAAGCTTCTTCATAAACAAGGTATGCTGCGTGAAACGGAAAATTCATGGAATCGTTGTCGATTAAAAGTTTCTCAATTTGAGGGGTAAGTTCATTATTGTTGTTTTGCACGTTTGGTTGCTCGGTCATGTTTATCCGTCTTTTGATTGTGCAATGATTGTTTTTCACACTTTTAAGTATGTGCCTGATTTTTAGCAAAAGAACCGTTTTTGCTTTTACTCTCGAAGTAAATAGCCCCTCTGTTAACAAGCGTAAAAGCGTTGTGTTGGAGCCATGCAAAGTCTATCAGAGTGACCCTCCTCTATCCATAGATAGAAAAGAACTTTGATTTCTTTAGCCAGTGAATATAATTTAGCTACTCGAACCGACTTTCAGAACGGATCAAATGTATCGGTAGCATCATGGATTGATATGCTAATAGCTGGTGAAGAAAACCGCTTTAGCTTGTTTTGCCAGGACAATTTAACAAATGAGCAGATTCAATCGTTAAGGGTTGACTTATACAATGCTTCCAGTATAACCACGAACGGGCATATTTGAGTAACGCCGTATTTTTTCTGCATCCATTTCCAACAATTCTGCGTGCCTTGGCTGCGTTGGATCTCGGTAAGCCTTGCCATGACTAAAACCTTCATTGGGCATCATAGGAATAATATGTACATGTAAATGAAAAATTACTTGTCCAGCCGCCCGCCCATTATTCTGCACAACTCTTATGCCTTCAGCACCCATTGCATCCCTAACCGCATGAGCAACCCGCTTAACAACACTAAAAAGAAAAGCCGCCTCAGCCTCTGAAATCTCATAAAGGTTCTCATAATGTTTTTTGGGCAACACAAGCGTGTGACCCTCGTTTACGGGGCGATTACTCAAAAATGCGATAACTTGTTCATCCTCGTAGACTACGCTTGCGGGCAGTTGTTTTTGTATTATCTGGCAGAACACACATTCAGACATAGAGTCATACCTTTAAGCCGTTTATTTGGTGGGATATGTCTTTAAATGAATTTCTATAGTTAGTAATACTTTATGGACACTTTAGTTGATGATGTTGGCAGTTTCCCGTTGCCTCAGGGAATTGGTAGAGAAGTCTATAGCAAAGCGTATGAACTTGCAAGAGGAGCAATAATTAAAGGTAAAAATCCAGCAGAAGATGAATTTGTCCAAAACAACTTTTGCTCAGTAGTTGTTGATTCTTTTAAGAAAAAAATTGCTTCAGGCTTAGACGTGGTCAATTTTCCACAACATTATAGTGGAATCAAACAAGTTGGTGACGCTGTTCATGCAGCTATGGAGAATGGATCCTTTGTTGTCGACCAAGAGAAAGCTTTTCTCCCAGAAATATACGTTCTCAACCAAGAAGCAAAGAAACTAAGTGAAGAATTTGGTAAGAAAATCCTGTTGCGAGTTTCAATTTTTGGTCCAATCGAGCAGTATTTAGCTGAGGTTGGAACCACAGCTTTCCCTGACGTACTAGACGGATTTGCCCAAACGATAAATCATTTTGCAAAGAACAGCATCCTAAACAACAATTACATCGAAACCAAGATAATATCCATCGATGAACCTAGCCTGGGCCACACCAATCTCTCAGCAACACCAGAATTGATACGCGAAACACTCGAAAAAGCCTATGACTTTCATGGACCAGTAAAACAGATTCATCTGCATTTCTCTTCGGGAATACATGATTTACTAGCCGTACAAGGTCTTGATGTTCTATCTTTTGAATATGCGGCATCCCCAAAGAACATTGAAGCGGTCCCAAAAAGCATACTGGAAAAAGCCGATAAGCAAATCCGCGTGGGCATCACCAGAACAGACATAGACTCTATATGGGCTGAACTCAACGAGAAAGGCATCACAAAACCATCCGACGAACAGTTAGTCGACTCCGTGGATGTAATAAGAAATAGGTATCGTTTTGCGAAAGAAAAGTATGGTGAGCGGATGACATTTACGGGTCCTGACTGCGGTTTAGGCGGCTGGCCGACCCAAAATGTAGCCGCTTTATTGTTAAAGCGAACGATTGAGGCAGTAAGAACCACTTAGCTTTTTTATTCTTGCGGTTCCTCAGGTTGTAACTGTTCCGGTTGGGGTGCTGCTCTTTTTGGGGGTTTTTCCCCTGGTTGTCCTCGGGGTATTTCTTTTAAGCCATATGTACCGATGGGAGGCCAACCTGCTTCAGGCATTGATGCTGGAACAAGCATTATGGTGTTTGTCCCGGCTTGTTGACCGAGTTCGTAGAGTATGTTCATCCATCTTAAACGTAAACCTTGCTCACTTGATTCATACATTTTGGCTGCTTCAATCATTTTTGCTGATGCTTCGAACTCCGCCGTTGCTAAAGTTACTCTCGCGATGCGTTCCCGTTCCGCTTGAGCTTGGCGACTCATGGCGTCTTGCAGGTTGCCTGGGATTATAACATCCCTGACTTCGACCGCTGTGGCTTTTATTCCCCAAGCCTCCGTTTTCTCATCGATGATTTCGCGCAGGTGGGCACCAACTTTTTCTCTTTCTGCTAGCAAATCGTTTAGGCTTACTTTGCCTATGACTTCCCTGAGTGTTGTCTGTGCCGCTAATTGTGTTGCTTGATAGTAGTTTTCGACTTGTAGCACTGCTTTCTCCAAATCTACAGGCTTCATGTACATAACTGAATCTACGTTTACTGGTACATTGTCTTTGGTTAGAGTGGATTCGGTGCGGAACTGTATAGTATCGAGACGTGTAGAAATTTTGATGGGCGCACGATCAATTAAAGGAATAAGATAAACAACGCCTGGACCTCTCAAACCTACATACCGTCCCAAACGTAAAATTGGCATGCGTTCCCATTCCTTAAGTACACGTATACCACTCAAGAAGAACAGTGCAACCAAAATAACTACAAACCCTAAAACTGGAGTTAGAATATCAACCATTCAATTCGCCCTCAAATAGGCTATTGGCATTCTGGAGAGTTAAACTTTTCCTCAGTCGGCTTGACCACGAGAAACATCCCTTCTAAACATACTACTTCAATAGCCTGGCCGTTAGCGATGGGGACATCTTTAGTCATTGCTTGCCAGAATTCACCGAGTACGCGAACTTCCCCTTTGGGTTTGATTGCAGAGGTTGCGACGCCTTTAGCACCAATTAAGGCTTCTTTTCCAGTTTTTACGCTTTTATACTGAGCTTTGATGCCAGCATAGAATAGCCAAGCTGCAATCCCAGCTATGAGTAGAAGCATTATCGCTAAAAATACGACTATTTCTATGGCTAATCCGAATGCTATGCCTAAGCTGGCGGATGTAATAAGCGACCCGGCGGCGACTATTAGTATTCCAGCGAGGAAAGCTAGCCAAGCATGCATATAAACTACCTAAATAGAGGATAGTAGAATTTGCTTATAAGCTAATAGATAAAAGTTTAAAAAAAGAAAAAAGTTAAATCGACTTAGTCACAAGGAACTGTTAAACCAACATATTTTGCACTACCTAATTGTGGGATTATGAATGGTTCTCTTCTTAATGGCGGTGGTTTCATCGGCGATGGTGGCTCAAGATCCAAGGGAATTTTGTTTATCAGTCTTCTTCGCCTCCGTGAATAGTGGGGATTATTGTAGTTTCGATTAAGCTCTCTTTGCGGATGATTGTTAATGTTGTTTCTTTGTTGATAACGTCTTGGGCAAGTAGTCTTGGGAGGTCGTAGAATTCTGTTACGGGTTCACCATTGAATTTTACTAGTACGTCGCCCATGGCTAATCCTGTTTTGCGCGCTGGGGATCCTGGTTCAACTGAGAATATCATGACTCCTGTTTCTTGTTCTAAGCCTGTTGCCTCTGCGATTTCCTCTGGGATTGCGACTGTATTGGCGATTATTCCTAGATAGCCTTTCTGCGGGACTTTTCCAGTCATTAAGCGGTCAGTGATTGCTTTAACTTTGTTTATGGGGATCGCAATGCCTCTTTGCCAGACGTAAGCGGCGTTTATACCGATTAGTTTGCCGTCTACATCGACAAGTGGTCCACCGCTGAAACCGGGGTTTAGCTGTGCGTCGGTTGCAATTATGTTTTCCATAGCTGTTCCTCGCCAGCCGCGGATGATACTGTTTACGCTTGTTACCATGCCTGAAGTAGCGGTTGATTGGTGTCGGCTAAATGGATTTGCGAGAGCTAAAACGTATTGTCCAACGTTTAGTTTCTCAGAATCACCCATCTCGATAGGGGTAAATTCACCCTTCTCTGTCTTTAGCAAAGCTATGTCGTTGTATGGATCTGCGCCTACGATTTTTGCGTTATAGTTTTTTTCTCCTACACCGATTTTAACGGTGTTGCATCCTGAGAGTACGTGGTTGCATGTGACTATGTAGCCGTCTTTGGATAATACGACGCCTGTGCCGTGTGACATTTGTGATTTTACGCTGACAACGGATTCTGAGGTTTTTCTAATTAAGCTGCTCGTTGCTTCTGAGAGCGATTTTAAAACTGTTAATGAATTAGTAAATTGACTCATTTGGTTTTTCTCCAAAAGAGTATATGGGCAAAAAGGTATTTGTTGACTAAGGAATACTCGTAGTTAGTCACAAAATTAAGCTGGCATTTTTGAATTGCCGAAGTAACCAACGTTTCTAGTCATGACGTGTCTTGCAGACTGTGAGGTTATGCAGAGTTTGCCGATATGGGACATCAACTGGTAGGAAGCTTTCAGTGCCTAGATCCACGTTGTTGTTTGTTAAGAATTTAGCTTCGATATTTAGAGCTGTACCTTGGATGTTTGCAGCTATTTGGATCGCACCATCTTCCGTAATCCATTTGAGAGTAACGCCCTGATCGTTTTCGGATATGCCAAACCAACGTAGAAGACCAAACCATTTGCCTTTAAGAGACAAAATCAGTTGTTGAGTCATTAGGTCTGAGGGTAAGAAAGTCTGTATAAGCGGTGTAGTCGGGGTTTCTTTTTTTGGTTGACTGAGCTTTAACTCAGTTATTTTCGTAGTTACCTTATAGCCTTCTTGCACTTTTTTCACAATGCCTTCTTCTTCCAATCGGCTGAGTATTCGTGAGAGGGTTTCAGGGTGTAATCCTGTTCTGCGTTTTACTCCATCAAATGTGAAGGTGGCTAAGTCTTCGGTTTCAATTAGCGCCAACACATCAGCATCGCGTTCGCTAAGGCTGCAGTCGGCTGAGGGGCTTTGCCAATTAACATTGAGAACATGTATCATTAGTCAATGGATTGTTGAAATGTTGCTTTTGAAGGTTACTCCATTGATTGACTCAAAACTATGAAAGAGTCAAGAGCAGCTTACGATCTGCAGGCTAGCAAACAAACTGCTTATACAATTGTTGATTCAGCAAGGTTAGTCTAAATACACTATGTTTTTTGTTTTGCGTGGTTGTGGGTTTTTTGAATAGCACTGCTGTTGGTTTGTGGGATTTGTTGCTTTTTGATTTGGGTTGTTTTTGGTTTACTGTTTGGTTGTGGAAAATATAGTTATTCAAACACTATTATATTGGATTGACTTGGTTGTGGGTGTGTAGTATGTTGAACTTAGAAGGTTGTGGGCAATGTTGAAAAGCGGATGTTTTGGGTTTGACTCTATTATTTTCTGGCAAGGTAGAGGAAGTAAACCACTTTGAATTCGTTCTGGGTTATTTGACAATTCGAATAGGTGGGTGATTTGGACGACCTTAAAATATCTTTGATTGAAGACGTTTGAGAAAATGCGCGGTCTAAACAGTTTAGTTTAATTTGTTGTATATTAGGCCTATTTGGTGATTGAATTTGGCTGTCTATAGCTTTTGGTCTTATTGAAGAGTTTTCAGTTCATTAATTTAAACAAAATATAGCTAATGACAGAAAAATCTTAATTATGAAGAGGCGAATTATGCGATATGGAAGAAATAGAAGTCAAGATTCTAGAAGTAAATCGGGCAAATGTTGAGAAAAACCTCGCCAATTTAGGAGCCAAAAGAATTTTTGATGGCAACATTGAAACGTTGTTCTTTGGTTTCAAAAAAAGCACAATTGTTAAACAAAAAAACGTTCTTCGCTTAAGAAAAGTGCAGGATAAAACCGAATTAACGTATAAAAAAGTCCACTTTACCTCAACTTCCAAAATTGCAGAAGAATACTCCGTAGACGTTTCAAGTTTGGAGATTATGGAGAAAATCCTTGAGAATTTAGGTTTATCTGTAATTGAAAGCATGCAGAAGTACAGGGTTAGCTATACGCTTAATGGTGCGCGCTTTGACTTTGATCGCTACTCTGGAAGCTATGGGTTTATTCCTGAGTTTTTGGAAATAGAAGCTGAAAACATTGAGGTAATCTACAAATACGCAGGATTGTTGGGGTTTAAAGAGAGAGATTGCTTGCCCTGGTCAACTACAGAATTAATTGGGCACTATTCTTCAAAATAACCGTGTTCTTTGTAGAGAAAGTTTGGCTGGTTATTTTTGGGTGGAGCGAGGTTTAGCGATTTTTGTTACTGATTTTGTTTTTTGTTGAGGAATTGCAGCAACTTTCTTTGAAACATTCCAGGACGGGTATTCGCCATGTTCCTTCTTAAAAGTCTCCATAAGTTTTTTTTGTGCTATTTTTGGGTTTTCACTCAGCATCCAGCTGATTGCGACTTTCTCGAGGTATCCGTCATTTAGGAGCATTGAATTGATTTTTCGCGTTGTTTTGCCGCCGTATCCAGCTAGATATCCTCCGAAGACTCTCTTTGTAGGTTTCTTGGATTTGCAAATGTACAAAATGTCAGATGTAGGTTTTCCAGTTAAGGTACAGTCAACAAGAACAAAAACACTGCTTTTATCGAAGGGCAGGGACGAAAATGACAGCCCTTTAATTGGAACGAATTCGGCAAAGCCGTTTTCTTTAAGAATCAAAGAATTCATGTCATCTATTTAATAGGTGAGAAATTTAACCTTTCCTACATATACTATTGAGATCTATACTCTATTTGCAGAGACTTTAAGGGCAGCCCCAATCAAATGGAAATAAACAGGTGTAGTTTGGAATGGACAAAAGAGGTCCCCTTTTCATGTACGAAACGTTTGCAGTTCGCAGACCAAAATACGCTGAAACCAATTATTCTAT
Source organism: Candidatus Bathyarchaeota archaeon (assembly GCA_963804785.1). Taxonomy (GTDB): domain Archaea; phylum Thermoproteota; class Bathyarchaeia; order Bathyarchaeales; family Bathycorpusculaceae; genus Bathycorpusculum. The sequence goes on along the minus strand of CAWDRR010000004.1, from coordinate 31,220 downwards.
CAAGAAGCGCGAACGCTGAAAGCAAAGATTATTTTATATTGCTTTGCTCATATTAATGCAAGCATTATTATGCTTATTCTGAAGTAGAAGATGGCATAAACGATGGGAAACTACAGGTAGAAGACTTTGTTAGCTGCAAACAATCTCGATTCCGACACAAACAATGCCTTACCCCAAAAGAAACTTCTTGATAATCCTAGCTATTATCTTAACAGGGAACTTAGCTGGATAAGATTTAACGGGCGCGTTCTTGAGGAAGCACGTGACCTGTGGCATCCTCTTCTTGAGAGAGTTAAATTCGTCGCCATCTGCGGCAGCAACCTTGACGAGTTCTTCATGACGCGCGTCGCTCGACTTATTAAAAAAGTAAAGGCGCGCTCGGAGGAAAAAGCTATGGATGGAATGAGTTTCATGGAGCAAATCGATGCCACACGCAAAGAAATTCTTCCGCTAATTGAAAATCATGCAAAGTGCTGGAGAGATGAGCTTGTTCCCGCGTTAGCTAAAGAAGAAATCTACGTTAGAAAGTTTAAGGATTTGTCCAAAAAAAACAAGGCTGACCTGCGAGAGTTCTTTGAAGTAGTTATTGCTCCTTCAATCAGAGTACCCAAAGTTGGTTTTGATAGCGTATCAATCGAGAATCTTCATGTAACCCTTTACATATCAGGTTTCCAAAATCAACCAAACTTCTGCGTATTGCTCGATGTTCCCACCGAAAAATTTGGAAGATTTATCAATGTCCCAAAAAAAGGAAACGTGGAAACAGGTAGGAATACAGAAAATAAAGAGTGTAACTGTGTGCTATTAGAAGATTTAATTATCAATAATTTAGAAACAATTTTTCCAACAGAAAAAAACCTCACGGCATATTCATTCAGGCTAACTCGCAATGGAGAAATAGATATCCGGATGGATGAATCTGCGGATTTCATTAAATCCATACAAAGAAGCCTCTCAACACGAAAAACCGGATTCCCAACAAGAATTGAATTTGACAAGAAAACACCCAAAGCAGTAAAAAAAACAATAACAAAAAAAATAGGTTTGCCAGATTACTTAACATATGAATTTGATGGACCATTAGGACTCGTTGACCTCTGGCAACTGCTAAAAATAAACCGGCCTGACCTCAAAGACAAAAGCTTCTTTCCATGCATCTCTCCGTTGGTTATTTCTGAAAACAACATTTTTGAGACCATCTCTAAACAAGACTTCGTCCTCTACCATCCCTACGACGGCTTTGAAGTAATAATTGATTTATTAAGAGAAGCAGCTACCGAGGATAATGTTTCAGAAATCTGCATAACTATGTACCGAATGGACCATAAATCACCGATTGTTGATGCATTGATTGAATCGGCGCGAAACGGTAAAAAAGTCACCGCCATAGTTGAGTTAAAAGCCAAATTTGATGAAGAAAACAATATCCTTCTAGTTTCAAAATTACGAAGCGGCGGTGTAAACACTGTTTACAACTTTCCAAATTTTAAAGTACATGCAAAACTTTGTCTGATCACCAGAAAAGAAAAAAAGGGCATTACCCACTATTCGCACATTGGCTCCGGTAACTATAATGCTGTGACAGCGAAAATTTACGGCGACATCGGTTACCTTACCTCAAACCCCGAAATAGGGTTGGAACTTGAAGACTTATTCCATGCAATAATTAACGGAGTTCAAGAAAAAGAAACCAAACATTTGCTTGTAGCCCCAAAAACTTTGAAAAGAGAAATTCTCAGGCGAATAGATAGGGAAATATGTGTTCACCAGAAAACTGGCAAGGGCTACTTAGCTTTTAAACTCAACAATCTCGAGGAAAAGGGAATAATTCAAGCCCTGTACAAGGCATCGATGGCAGGAATCAAGATTGACCTTAACGTACGTGGTTTATGCTGTTTAAGACCAGGAATTCCTGGTGTAAGCGACAATATTTCAGTTATTTCTATAGTGGGCCGCTTCCTTGAACATGCAAGAATATACTATTTCAGCGATGATACTGAAGATGAAGTACTTATCGGAAGTTCTGATATGATGTTTAGAAACCTTAACGAACGAATCGAGGTTCTCCTGTCGGTGCCAGATCCTTACCTCAGGCAAGCTATCCTTGAAAATATGCTCAAAATTTCCCTTCGAGACAACGTTAAGGCAAGAAGACTACTACCCGACGGTACATATAAGAGAGTCGAAGTAAAACAGGGAGCAGAAGCAATCAATTCTCAAGTTTGGCTTATTAAGAACAGGGGCATTTGGAATGAACGCGACCGTTAAGAGCCAAACTTGCCCAAGTGACATGAGTTACTGCATATTTGGAGCCCAAGCTCTTATAAAACTCCTCGCAGTTTTCGAAATCCAAATAGATGGAGTAATTGAAAGTGACGACATCGAATATGTTCACAAAACCCGTGTCACCTCTCGAAGATTAAGAGCTGCCATGCCTCTTTTCAAAGAATGCTTACCTAGAAAAAAATACGACAAATGGTTGCGCAAGATTAAGAAAATCACGCGGTTGCTTGGTGATGCTAGAGATCTTGATGTGCAAATAGTCTTTGCAGAACAGTATATGGACAGTATAGATTCTGTAGCAGAAAAAGCATGTGTGAACATGCTGATTAAGGCTCATAAAGACCATAGGAAAAGTATTCAACCAGCAATCATATGCGGATTGGAAGAGCTTAAAGCAACAGATGTTTTAGAGGACCTTGGCAAGTTTTGTGAAAAAAGCATCATAGAACCATCAAAGGCTATTGATCCCGAAAAGGTCTTGGGAAAAGCCTACTGGCACATCGCGTTTAAGATAGACGATTTCTTGGCATTGAAAAACTGGGTTCACTTGGAAAAAGAAGTTCTAAAGCATCATGAAATGAGAATAAATGCAAAGAACCTCCGTTACACCTTGGAATCTTTTGCATGTTTATACAAAAATAGACTCGCGGAAGAAATCGAAACAATCAAAGCTTTTCAAGATGTATTGGGCGAAGTGCACGACTGCGACGTTTGGACCTTATACATACCCAAATTTATTCAAGAAACAAGCATAAAAAATAAGTCTAAACAGAATAAAAGGGCATACACAAAAGAAGTTGAAACTGCGCTTTTAAACTTTCTACACTACGTGAAGGAAAGAAGAAAAGAAAATTACGCTAAATTTGTTCGTTTATGGGATGAGACTCAAAATAAAGGTTTCTTTGTTCAACTCAGAAAAAGTCTTAATTCAGAGTTTAAAGTCAATGATGAAGCCGAAGAAAAACGTGTTCTTGCAAATCCCGATGTAAAAATCGCTGTTTTATCTGATGTTCACGCGAACCTTCAAGCATTGGAAAGTGTCATAAAAGATGCTGAAAAACGGGGAGTTAAGTTTTATCTAAATGCTGGTGACTCAATAGGTTTTGGTCCTTGCCCAAACGAAACTGTAGAACTGTTATTCGAGAAAAACGTTTTGAGTATTTTGGGAAATTGTGATATTGAGGTTATTGAGGATAAAGTTAATGCTAAAGCTGAAAAAAATCTTGCATTGAAAATTGCCAGAAAAGAGTTGGCAAAATCCTGCGAACTTTATCTTTATTCTTTACCGCGTGAACTTAGATTTGAGGTGGCAGGAAAGAAACTGTTTGTAACACATGGAAGCCCCGATTCGATTGAAGAACAAATCGTTTATGATACTCCAGTTGAGCGGCTCAAAAGTATAGCTGATAAGGCGAAGTCTGATTTGATTATTGTTGGTCATTCCCATGAGCAATTCTGGAAACAGGCAAACGGAAAAATCTTTGTCAACCCTGGAAGCGTGGGAAGACCCAATGATGGAAACCCTCAAGCTGCTTACGCTGTTTTGAGTTTTAATCCCTTTAAAGTTGAGTTGATTCGACGGGATTATAACGTTAAGGGCACTGTAAATGCTATTAGAAAAAAGGGTTTGCCTGAATGTTTTGCTCAAATGCTGTTGCGGGGTGTATCTTTGGATGCCATTATCAAAGAGGATCAATCCAAAGAGGATCAAATGGTTTTTGATTGCAAATCAACTGTGGAGGTTTGCCAGGATATTTCTGCTAAATATTGGCCTGATACTGACCATTTCCAACAGGTTAGGAAACTTGCGTTGGGTTTTTTTGACGGTTTAATCAAGCTGCACAATTTGGGTTTGCGTGAGAGATGCTGGCTTGAATGCGCTGCTGTTCTCCATGATGTTGGCTTATCCAAATCCGGAGGAGACCATCACAAAAAATCAGCCAAACTGATTCTAAACGACATGAAATTGCCATTTACTTCGCAGGAAAGACGGATAATCGCAAGCATCGCTAGGTATCACCGCAAGGGGTTGCCCAAACAAACGCATTACAACATAGGATCCCTTGACCGCGCAACTATTCATAAAGTGAAAGTTCTGGCTAGTCTTCTTCGAATAGCAGATGGGTTGGATTATTCACATCGATCAGTTGTAGAAGTTTTAATAGTTAAAATAGGTATAAAGAGAATAATTGTTGAATGCATGTTAAAAACAAAGTCTATTCTGGAAGAGCAGGCTTTTAATAAGAAGAAAGATTTGTTTGAAAACGTCTTCGCTAAGAAAATGGTGCTGACATGGAAGGAACTATCAAAACCGCTGGACACGTAGTTGGGTTTGTAGACATAGGGACAAACGCAGTCCGTCTTTTAGTCGTGAGAATAAAGCCCAATTTCTCGTATACCATAATTAGCCAAGAAAAAGAAGTTGTCAGGCTTGGCGAAGGGGAATTTAAAGATAACATCCTTAAACCTGAAGCCATGGAACGTGCCATTTTTGTCTGTGGAAAATTTGCCAGCTTAGCCAAAACATATGGAGCATCTGAAATAATAGCAGTTGGAACCTCAGCTATTCGAGAAGCCCAAAACCAACGCGAGTTTCTGGAAAAGCTTCATAATGAAACGGGACTTAACGTTAATGTTATTTCAGGATTGGAAGAAGCTAGATTAATTTGTGTAGGCGTATCAAGTGGAATAGATATCGGAGAAGAAAAAACTATTTTTATAGACTTGGGTGGTGGCAGCATCGAAATTGCCGTAGGCAATCAACATGAATGCTTCTCTTTGGACAGCCTTAGGCTTGGGGCAATCAGGTTAACTTCTCAGTTCATTGGCGAAGGCTGGACTGGCCCCATTGAAAACAACATTTACAAGCAGATAAGACAATACGCTCTTGGCAAAGTCCACCCTTTAAAAGCTAAGGTTCAAGAGTACGGCGCCAGACGAGCATGGGGATCATCAGGCACAATGATAAACTTGGCTGAAATCTCAAACAAGTTTTTCAAAAAGAACGGCAACAGTGGCGGTCTCACTTTGTCTAGGAAAAACTTGAAAAAGTTGGCACCGATTCTCTGCTCTCTACCGCTTGAAGAAAGAAAAAAGCTGCCTGCTATTAACCCAGATAGAGCTGACATAATAATTGCTGGTGCAGCAGTAGTTGAAGCCATCATGGAGGAGTTTGGACTTGAGGAAATCTGTGTTAGCCACAGAGAACTTCGCGATGGACTGCTCGCTGAGTATCTGTCGAATTTTGAGGGGTTCCGAGAACTACAAAAATCACCGATGAGGAACAGAAGTATTCTGCATTTAGGCAGGTCATGCAACTTTGACGAGAGACATTCCGAAACCGTGGCTTCTTTGGCGTTGCAGCTCTTCGATAGTGCAAAACAAAGTGGGCTTCACAGCCTTGGTGAGGCAGAAAAAGAACTCCTAAAGAATGCTGCGACTTTGCATGACGTTGGCGATTTTCTTTCATTTAATGACCATCAACTACACTCTCACTACATCATAAGCAACGCTGAACTCCTCGGTTTTGATAAAAAAGAAATCCAAATAATGGCTAACATAGCGCGTTTCCACAGAAAGAAGTTGCCGTCCAAAAAAGCGTTGAAAACCACTGGATTAGACGAAAAAACGAATCATGCTATTGCAGTTCTTTCTACGTTTCTTCGATTTGCAGAAAAGCTTGACCGAAGTCACTGTTGCCTTGTAAAGAAAGCGGAATTTATCAAAGAAAATAAAGATCAAGTGCTATTAGAGTTTTATTCAGACTCAGACTGCAGCTTAGAAGAATGGAGCATCTTTCAGAATCGGCAGGCATTCTTTGAAGCCTTCGGAAAGCAGCTCGAGGCTCATTGTGTATTTTCGCCAAGTCCATAATCAGAGTTGGAGAGTTTTTATTCTTTTTCAAGTTCAGCTTTGGCTTTTTCCAAAGCGCAACGTTCTTCTTTGCTTAAAACAGGATATTTCAAATCCAGTTTTTTAATTTGTGAAAGAATAATCTCAGAAACAGACGCATGAGCGACCCATTTCTTGTCAGCGGGAATGATATACCATGGAGCCCAGTTAGTGGTTGTTTTGTTTAGCATATCTTCATAGGCTTCCATGTAATCTGACCATTTTTGCCGTTCGGAAAGATCTGTGAGAGAAAATTTCCATTCTTTATCTGGTTGTTTAAGGCGTTCAAGTAAACGTTGCTTCTGCTCTTTCATTGAAATATTAAGGAAAAATTTCAAGACTACGGTACCGTTCCTAACTAAGTGCTGTTCAAACATGTTTATGTCTTCGTAGCGTTGATTCCAGAAGAGTTTACTGTTCTTTTCAAAAGGCAATTTCTGTTTTTCCAAAATTTCTGGTCGAACCTTAACTATTAGCACGTCCTCGTAGTAAGATCGATTAAAAATTCCTATACTTCCCCTCTCTGGAAGAGCTTTTGAATGTCGCCATAGAAAATCATGATCCAGCTCCTCTGCTGAGGGAGTTTTGAAGCTTGTTACTTGGCATCCTTGCGGATTAACTCCAAACATTACGTGACTGATCGTGCTGTCTTTTCCAGCGGCATCCATCCCTTGAAGAATAATCAACAGTGAATATGTGTTACTTGCCCAAAAGAGCTCTTGCAACTCGACCATTTTTTTCGTGTTTGATTCAAGAAGCTTTTGAGCCCGTTCTTTGGCAGCTTTTTTGCCTTCTTTTTCTTCTTGTTTTTGAGACCATTTTGGAATCCAACATGAATCGTAATGCTTCAGATAAACTGTTTTTCCAACGGGCACCTTAAAATTTTCTGTTTCAATAGACATTCAAAACTATCTCTATAAGATTATGCTAAAGCACCTATATTAGCTGTGGCGTCGAGACCTTATGTTTCAAGTTAATGCGTGTATGTTTTAGTTTTAAGTTCTATCGTTATTCCGATTGAATGTAGAAAAACTGATTTTCTCAAATCATCAAAACATAAGGGAACCTTTAAGAAACCAATAAAACACTCAACAACAGACAGAAATGAACCATAACAGATTGAAAACAAAAGGCATTTTCCTTGATTTAGACGGCACAATCGTAGATTCAACAGGAGCTTACCTTGAAGCAGCCAGAATTGCATTCTGCGTTATTGGAAAAAAACCTCCAGAGGACCAAGCTCTCCTTGAAATCCCAAGAAGAATAGAGCAGCGTTTCACAATAGATGACTTGACGAATGGCTATTCAAAAGACTTTATGCAAGCCTATTTAGAAGCATACTATTCCGTCACAGAATCAAAAACCAAACTTTTCCCAAACATCTTAGCTACCCTTGAAGCACTTTCAGCAAAATCTAAACTGGCGCTAATAACTATGCGCTATTGTCCAAACCAAGTCGTTCAAAAAGAATTGGACTGTTTTGGCATAGCAAAATACTTCACTCACATCGTAACGGCAAAAGACACATCTAAACCTAAGCCTTCACCTGAAGCGTTAATCCAATGTGCAAAAGCTTTGGACCTAGAAATGTGCGATTGTATCATCGTTGGAGACTCAGTTAATGATGTGCGTGCAGGAAAAGCCGCGGGTACAGGAACAGTTGCTTTACTTTCAGGGTTATTTCAACAGGAAGAACTCACAAAAGAGCGCCCTGACTTGATTCTACCAGATGTCAGCGTGCTTCCAGAGTACATAGAATAAACTCTTTTTGGGTATATCGAAGTCCGACATATTGCTATAATCTGCCTAAGACAGTTATATGTCGCAGGAAAAATAAGGTTTAATAAAAACCTCTATCTTAAGTGAATATGGAGAAGGCTTCAGCGGGAATTAGTATGAACTTTGTAGAGAACATGTTAGGGGAGAAATTGAAAGATGCGGATCCAGCTCTAGAAATAATGGGCTCAGACCGCAAAGTATTGCAGGTTGCCTGCCAAGACTTCACTAATTACCTAAAGTTTCATTGGAACCTGATCGGAAAGGAATCAAACCAATGTGAACTAGTGGAAAAACTAGAGAAGCTATTCAGGGAAGATGCTGCAGAACTAGATGCGTTTCTGACTGTCTGGACGGGCATTTGGCTTAAGAAGTGGAAGGAACGTGTTAAGCTACTCATTGGTAACCAGAATGCAAACAAATGGAACAAAATGTCCAAAACACTGGCTAACGTTGAACCTTTATGGCGCAAAATTGAGCACAAGCAAGAACTTCAAGAAGTAGTAGTTGCTACTCTGATAAAGAACGGAGAGATTTGTGGAACTGAAATCTTGGCAGAGAACTTGTTGAAGATGGAGCTTGGAGAAAAGAATCTTGAGAATGTTAGCGATAAAGAAAGACTATTCACAACATTAAACTGTGCTCTGCGAAAAGCTCGAGAAATGGCTCAAAGTAGGGGACCGCTAATCTTTGTTAAAATAGACAAAGGCTATTATAACGCGCTAAACGAGTAAGCGCTAAAATTTTTTTTATTATTTTAAATCTTTCTTCATGGCAAGAGTCTATACAGTCTAAAAATGCTGTTAAAAGGGTAACAATTTATTGTTTAGCCAATTATGGAAGGAGGTGCTAATTTGCAATCTGTTATGAAATAACAAAAATTTGAATTTTAAAAATATTAAAACTTAGCGTTTTAGAGGACTCTTTGTCTTTGAAGAGTCTTTGTTCGCCATTTATAACGTCTGATAGTTGCTTGTTCGCCAAAACCGCATGCCGCACAACGTTTATGTCGCACGTGGTATGCACGTCTGCCGCATCGTCTGCACATGATGTGGACAGTTTTACCCTGGCGCTTACCTTGTGATGGAGTTCCTTTACCCATTTAACTCACCTGGGTGGCGGTGAAATAAGAACTACGTTGTCTCCGCGAACGATTATGAGCCCCAGTTTCTTTTGGTCTTCAACAACTGTTGTGTCTTCTGTCTCTTCTAGAACTAGGTTTAAGTGTTGATCGAAACCCTTCAGTCTTCCCCTGAGGCTTTTTCCACCCTTCAAACGGACAAGTACTATTTTGCTGAGGTTTTGTTCAAGGATTTCGGTTGTCATTTCGCTCATTTTGGGATCCTCATATAATATTACATCTCTATACTTGAACTCTTCCAATTTAAACCTATCTAAGCATCTGTATTGATTAAGCAACCAACCCGTGTGCTCTGTGCATTAGGCAGGTTCTGGATGATTTGATGCTTGCACTTATAAGTTTGAGAGGTACTAATTTTTGGACAAGTAACCTGAACCCTTCAACATTTCATTGAGGAAAAATTAGTGAAGTACCAGCTTGGAAAAAGTAGCGTCACCATATTAATCGTTGCCATAATCGTTATTTCCCTGATTGCAGCTTTATTGATTTTTCTTAATTCCCAAAATACCTACGTGCTTCTCTTTGCGGTTGCTTTCGGGTTGAACCTCATTCCTTTCGCAGGACCTTCTAACCTGCTTATCGCGTCCTCGGCTGCCATCGGCTTAGTAAACCCCGGTTTCACCGAACTGCTCCTTATAGGTTTAATCATCGCTATAGCAGCTGCGTTAGCTAAGGGCATCCACTACATGATCACGTTCTTTGTGAGCGCACATTTAAGCGAAAAGAGGCAGGCACGGCTTGACGCTGACGGAATGAAAGTTAAGCGTTGGGCGTTCGCCTTGCTCTTTATTGCTGCCGCATCTCCAATCCCCGATGAACCCGTAGTTATTCCACTTGGTCTCATGAAGTACAGTCCTGCAAAGTTTTTCTTATCGTACTTTTTAGGAAAAATTGCTATCACTGTTCCAGGCGCAATCCTTGGAAATTTTGCAGGTGATGTATTTTCAGCTTACCTAAGCCCAGTCGTCATGGTTATAATCTCAATCGTATTAACCGTTGTTGTAACCGTCATCTTGATCAAAGTCGATGTAGGCAAAATTGCCGAGAAATACCTAAAGAAAAAACAGAGTCAAAAAGAAGAGGATACCCGAGAAAAACTAAATAGCCAGCAAGAACGAATTACAGAAGATTGAAGATGCCCACAAAACAACGCAGGTACCCACTCAAAGCCAAAGAGGCAAAGCAAATCGTTGAGGAAGCTTCAAAAAAGTTAAAGTTTGATTTGGAAGCACTCTACGGCTTAAAACCCAATGTTGAGGTGGTCGAATCCGACGTCGGCGAAATCTACCTTATCGATGCTAAACCAATCCTCTACAAATCAGGCGACACTGTTTTTCCCACACTTCTTTTCTCTGAGTTCACTTCTAAAGCTCCTAAAATCGTGGTTGATATGGGCGCTATTCCATATGTTTGCAAGGGTGCAACCGTGATGGCTCCAGGCATTGTGCGAGTTGAAGGCGAATTCATCAAAGGAGAACTTGTTATAGTGGTAGATATGAAACATGGCAAAGCATTAGCCTTAGGAGAAAGTTTGCTTGATGCCGAAACTGCCAAGCAAACCAAAAAAGGCCCGGTAATCAAAACTCTGCATTACGTAAGCGACAAAATCTGGAACAATATCAAAACAATCTCTGAATAGCACACATAGAGAGATCGTTCCAAATTTAGGAAAATAGATCTTGTAAGAGACTTAAAGAAATAATATTTTGCGCCAGAGATTAAGAAATTCTGAATAGCAGAAGACTCAGTAGATTTTTCAAATTAGAGTAGACTATAATTTTCAATAAATTGAAAGAAGAGAAAAGATATTGTTTGCAACCCGATTGATTCGGAGCTATATTGCTAATGTTTATTGGGCTTTGACGTAACCTTCATGGCCTGCTCTAATGTTCTCCTTGCTCCTCCAATCAAGCACTTCTATGCGCTTTTTACTTAGGAGGTGATCCGGCCGCAGGTTCCCCTACGGCCACCTTGTTACGACTTTTCCCTCCTTACGAAACTTAGATTCGATGCCGCCATCAAAGACGGCGCCTCACCCAAGAGTCGCTCGGATGGAACGACGGGCGGTGTGTGCAAGGAGCAGGGACGTATTCACCGCGCGCTAATGACACGCGATTACTAGGGATTCCATGTTCACGAGGGCGGGTTGCAGCCCTCGATCCCAACTACGGCAGGCTTTCGAGATTGCCTTCCCCTTTCGAGGTCGGAACCCATTGTACCTGCCATTGCAGCTCGCGTGTGGCCCGGGAGATTCGGGGCATACTGACCTGCCGTGGCCCGCTCCTTCCTCCACTTTATCAGTGGCGGTCTCCTCAGTGTGCCCAGCTCAAAGCTAGTTGCAACAGAGGACGCGGGTCTCGATCGTTGCCTGACTTAACAGGACACCTCACGGCACGAACTGGCGACGGCCATGCACCTCCTCTCAGCTCGTCTGGCAAGACCTTTAATCTGGCCTTCATACTGCTGTCGCTCCCGGTGAGATTTCCGGCGTTGACTCCAATTAAACCGCAAGCTTCACCCCTTGTGGTGCTCCCCCGCCAATTCCTTTAAGTTTCAATCTTGCGATCGTACTCCCCAGGCGGCAGGCTTAACAGCTTCCCTGCGGCACTAGAACGGCACGTGGCCGTCCAAACACCTAGCCTGCATCGTTTACAGCTGGGACTACCCGGGTATCTAATCCGGTTCGCTCCCCCAGCTTTCATCCCTCACCGTCGGGCGCGTTCTAGCAGACAGCCTTCGCCACTGGTGGTCCTCCTGGGATTATAGGATTTCACCCCTACCCCAGAAATACCGTCTGCCTCTCTCGTCCCCTAGCCGAGCAGTATCCCCCGCAATCCAACGATTAATTCGGTGGATTTAACAAGGGACTAACTCAGCCAGCTACGGATGCTTTAGGCCCAATAAACATCCACACCACTCGGAGAGCTGGTATTACCGCGGCGGCTGACACCAGACTTGCCCTCTCCTTATTCCCCCAGCGTTCTAGACTGGGTAAAAGCCTTCCTCAGCGGATGGCACTCGGGATAGCCCTGTCACACTTTCGTGTATTGCAAAGTTTTCGCGACTGCTGCGCCCCGTAGGGCCTGGGCCCTTGTCTCAGTGCCCATCTCCGGGCTCCCGCTCTCACGGCCCGCACCGGTAAAAGGCTTGGTGAGCCATTACCTCACCAACAACCTGATCGGTCGCGGCCTCATCCTTGGGCGACGCCTACGAGCATAACGTAAACGTCTTTTTGGTGAAGACTCATTCCAGAGTTCTTCACCTATCGAGAATTAGCCCCAGTTTCCCGGGGGTGTTCCGGTCCCAAGGGCAGATTAGCCACGTGTTACTGAGCTGTGCGCTGCGCTCCCGTATTGGCTGGAAGCGCTCAACTAGCATGTCTTAGTCCTATCCCGATAGCAGTGGGGTCCGGCAGGATCAACCGGAGTTGTGACACTCCGTATTAATTTCTGCGGATCTTACTATCTTGTTTTTTGTGTGGTACGTTCTGCACTTTTCGCATATCTATGCCTAACTGGATTTGGAGGGAGAAACATTCTCCACAAATTATACGTCAAAGCCCAATTCAGACCTAACTGAGCAATTAGTCAGGTCCACATTTACTATTTTTTATGTCCCCGCAATTGGAGGCCAACTCCGTCATTCCTGCAAGGCGAAATCGCCGTTTCGGTAGGGGTTGAGCCGCCGCCATGTGAAAATTGCGGGGCTAGCAATTATAGCTGAATTCTAACAGAAGTCTAGTCAACTGATATAAACGTTTCTTTTCCATCTGTACCAAGATTGTAAATTCGATTAAATGTATCTGGCCTAGGTTTGTGAGGTATTGGAAAAATAATTAGGTTCTTTTCTAGTGTTTTTTAAGGTTTTCTTAGCGTTCTTATTGCAGTAACACAGTTTTTTAGCAGATGAAATTTCTTTGTTAAAAGAGAAAACGGATAAGAAGAATTCGGAATCAAGTGGTTAGTTGTACCTTAGTAAGAACTGCCCACCGCACATATTCAGGATGGAGTAGTACTAATGGCAGAATTGGTTTTTGGAGCAGATCCGGGCTTTTCGTAACAACAAGCGGGTTTAGCCAAAATATAAATTTCATATCTACAATTTTTTTCAAGATTTTCTAGTTGGCCTATTACTTATGATTGTGGCTTCAACTTGTGACAACATTATGTTATATTATTTAGAAGAGTAGTGTGTTGTTAAGCCAGGAGATTACTAAGAGCCAACATGTTAGGCGGGTCTGGCGGCTAACATAAGAAGGTGTACCCCCCCAATGTTTTTGCGCCTTTTTAAGGTTAGCCCGTGGCTAAATCCGCTTATCAACCATTTTTGCCCTTAAATTTGAGAAAATCTGAGGTTATGCCTTCGATGGTATACTTTATTTTCTCAGCTTGATGTGTTAGTATCTAACGCTGGAACGTTGGGAAGTATGTATGCGTTTCTAGAGTATGATCAATAGTCTCATTCAAGGAAATATTGGCTAACGGTTTTATTGATATAGTCGGGGTATTAGTCAAAGAAAGAAAAGTGGGAAGCTTTGAGTTAAGAGTTGATGGCAATTTTGGAAGTTTTTAAAATTGCACCATTCCGTGAGAAAATAAATTCTAAATAGGAAGAAAACAATGAAGAATATTAGTTTATCAATAGACTAAACTTGTAACTGTACTAGCACAATCACATCATTATTTATTATCCAAAACGATTAAAAGGAATAAGGAAAAGGTTAGCTTAAATGCAGGCGATGTGATTCCCCCTCTCTCTTCCGAATTTTTCGCCTGTGTTTAAGTTAACCCTCGCTCTTCTCTTAAACCCAAACAAATTATTTTGGTCCAATTAAATAAGTATATTTTACAATGGCTTTTTTTCTTGCTATACAACCGTTTAATTAATAAACAAGATTTTGAGCAACTTTCCAAAAATCAGATACTATCTCGAAATATCCAATGCAGATATTCAGATATCTCTTGAAAGCAATGCCAACATCAATGTCATTGTCGTCAGCTAAACCCTTCAGAAACTCTTTCCACTTTTCAGGTAAAGAGATAGATAAACAGCCCATAAAATTTTCTTCACTTACTTGTTAGTGCCAAGACATATTTAAGCGTCTTTTCCTCCTCTTAATTGAGGCTTTAAGATGCCAATGTTTGAATGCACTGTCTGTGGATGCAAAAAACGGCTTGAGTTTGAAGTTTCAACAACTGGAAACGTTAAACTCAATGTTGAAAAGGCGCCTTGTTGCTGTGGCAAACCTATGAACGAAATCCTCGACGATTAGCCAATGAGCGGCTCAATTATAAAACTTGGAAGTGAGCAATCACCCAACCTCCTATAACTTTACTCTTTCAAATGGACAAACTAGTCAAAGAAGAGTTTCCGCAAATCACTAACTCTATGTTAAACTGCATCATACTTGGAAAAAGCTTTTTCCGCTACCGTCTTGCCCAGCTCTCTTGCCTTTTCAAGGTCTTCTTTTGTGGGATTACCAAAAACTGAAAGCGGTTGCCCCACCAACTCGAAACCCAACGCCGTTAGCTCAACTGATAGTTTTCGTGTGGCTTCTCCGCTCCAGCCGAAGCTTCCGAACACGCTGGCGCATCTGTTTGAAAACTTTTTGGTTTTAAGAAAATTAAGGAAATCTACTACTTTTGGAAATATCTCGTGCTCATATGTGGGGGAACCAACGATTAATGCTGGAGCCTCTACCAAGGCAGCTAATGCGTCAACCGCAGTGTCTTCTGAAAGATTGAAACTTAGAACTGTACCTCCTGCTTCTGCCACTCCTTCAATAATTGCATTTAAGCACCTTTCAGTCATTCCATACATGGTGTCATATGCCACAACAACAGTCTTTGTGTATGTGCCTTTGCTCCAAGAAGCCCAAATACGCATAGTTTGCTTGGCGTTGACTGTGTAGACTGGTCCATGGCTTGGCGCTAAAACTTCAATTTCGGGACTAATTTTGTCAAATTTTTCTATGGCTTTCAGAATCCATTCGCGTTGCCCATTGAAGACTGAGGCAAAGTATTTTTGCGAACATCTGCAAATATTCTGTTTGACCAGATCTATGTCGGATTCTAATATGGAACCTTCGGGCAGTTTTTTGAATGAACCAAATACGTCGCAGCAAAACAAAACTTTGTCTTCCGCGAGGTAGGTACTCATGGTTTCGGGCCAATGAAGCCAGGGGGTTTGAATGAACCTCAAAGTTTTGTTTCCTAAGGAAATTTCTGCTGCTTCTTCCTTTACGATGACTGCAGCGGGTTCGAACCCGTAGAATTTTTTAAATATCATTTGGGCGATGGGTGTGAAAACCACTTTTGCTTTGGGTGCTTTCTTAAGAAGATTAGGAATGGAACCGGTGTGGTCTGGTTCCATGTGGTTAATGACGATGTAGTCAATTTTTGAGATGTCTGTTAGTTTGTTAATTTTGTCAGAGTGTTCAAGGACGTACTTCTCGTGGACTGAATCAATCAGCGCCGTTTTTTCTGAGCCTTCGATTAAGTAAGAGTTGTAGGAGACGCCCTCGGGGATACGCCAGAGACCTTCGAAAAGTGGGGTTTCTGTGTCGTTAACTCCGACCCAGTTAACGTTAGAAGATAATGAAAGAGGAAGGTTGTTTGCCAAGTAAATAACCTCGAACAACTAAAATGCTAAGCCATCTGAGCAATTTAACCTTTTAGCGCAGTTCAACCATCTATGGCTACATTAAACCCTGGTCAAATCAGATTTTAAACTCATGTAACAATCGAAAAACTGTTCGATTTCCCTACCTGCTTCAACACGTAGTATCTGGATGAGAGGGCGCGTTATGGCTTTATTCTCATTCAAGTCTCAAAAACTCTTTAAGCGTATTTGCTTAGCTATGACTGTATTATCTAAGAGGTATACTCATATCTCATTGAGCAGCACATCTTGTGGACGAATTGGGAAAAGGCATTTAAAAAGGGTTATATAACGTAAGTGAAGCTGGCGATTAAATAATGGTGAAGAAAGAAGAAGAGACAAAGAAGCTCAAGTTTGAAAAATTGAAGCATGACTTGAGTTTTGATTATCATTCTTCGAGGTTCTTTTCTCTTCTTTTTTTAGGAATCTATGTCGTTGCTGCGATTGTTTTCTGCCTGCAATTCACCGTTATGCCAGGACCGGAATTTCTTGTTTTAGGGATTCTCTTTTACGCGTTCTATAATCGACGAACTTGGAGTGCTTTGAAAGATTGGCTCCCGTTTGTGACCGTATTTATCTCATATGAAATGATGTATGGCTTTGTGGGTAAAATTTCGGAGTTTAATCTTCATTCTGGACCAAAAAATTTGGAGTTACAATTATTTGGTCAGCTTCCGTGTTGGATTTTACAGCAGAATTTTAGGTTCCCAGCTTTAGATTACATAGGAGCTCTCTACTATGGATCATATTTCTTTATTCCAACTATCTTTGCGTTTATCGTTTGGAGAGAAAGCCCTAAGAATTACTGGAAATACATTGTTTCCTTCAGCGTACTAACATACTCAGCACTGATAACTTTTCTCTTTTATCCCGTGGCCCCTCCGTGGAAGGAAATGCCAGATGTCACTATTCGAGTTTTAACAGGGTCAGTTGATCCTAGTTTAGGTATCCCTGTTTACAAAACATTGTTCGATTTTTTGGGCGGAAATGTTAATGCTGCTTTTCCCAGTATGCATTCAGCTATACCTTTGTTGGTTTTCCTTTTCGCATTTAAAATTTGGAGGTGGAAGAGTCTTCCGGCGTTGGCGATTCCTGTCGGAACCTGGTTTTTTGTAGTCTATCTGGGCGAACACTACATTGTTGATGTTTTAGGCGGAATAGCCTATGCAGTGATTGCATTTGTTGCTGTAGAGAAAATCTTGCCTTTGTTATCTAAAAGGATCAATCTATTAAAGAAACATATGCCTGATGAAAACAGCTGAGTTCGCGTAGAAAATCGTTAACCGCCTGCAATATGAAAAAATATATCTTTTTACGCATTTTCCAGTATTGGAGTCATAATGGTTACTTTTAGAGTAGTCGCATTTCTTGCAGTCATCTTTTATGTCTTGTCCAAAGGGGCAATCTTTCAAATCAGCCAAATTAAAGCATCCAAATATTTCTTGTTTACATTCTATTGTGGATTTGTTATATAAATCTGAATCTTTAAATCAGAATATTAATTGGTAGCCCGGGAGAGATTCGAACTCTCGTCAAGGACTCCAGAGGCCCCTATGCTTGACCGCTACACCACCGGGCTGCAGATTCGATTAAAACGTTGTAGTGATTATTAACTTTAACTTTAACTTGTTTCGTCTGTTTTTTTCTTTGCTTCTCTTACGCAGTAACATTCTTGGCTGACCCTATTGTAGTTGTCACAGTGCCAAAGCGTTTCCACAATTGGATTCTCATGGTGCCAATAACGGGTTGAACAGAAGACTTTTGTTGGATACTCATAGCTGTTGTGGCTATCGCAGTTACCGCAGAACTCTTCTTCAGAATCGCTGCTCATGTTAATCCCTTACCTGCAAGTTGTTCCCCCTGCAAAAAAGAATCCCGCTTAAACCCTTTGCCCAAACGCTCCGTCACTGAAGCCACAAGAAATGGGAAAACCATCAAAGCCTCTCCAATAACCATCACATGGTCAGCTGCTCCTTTCATTTTACCCCAGCTTACCGTCTCTTCCAGTGTTGAACCAGACAACCCACCTGTTTCAGGACGATCCAAGGTAATTACAACTGCATAGTCCAAGCCTTTTTTTGAAGCGAGCGCAGATGATTGTATGGTGTTGCGAGGTACTCCGCCACCGATAACTATCATTCCGTTTTTAGGTGATTTGGCGCATATTTGGCATATGGTGGGCACATCCTTGAAAGCGTCTACTAAAAGAACGTTTTTCTGGTCTTTTTGTGAAGCGTGGAGCCAATGAATAAAGCCAAATTCTGAATCGCGCACAGAAGGAAGAAAAATTGGAATATTCTCTTCATATGCGGCACGCAGGATTGAATTTTTGTCGGTTAAACGTTTACCTATTTCATATGTAAACTCGTTTGAAGCCAAACTTGCCCCTTGGCGTTCTTCGGCGATGTCAGCGTACATTTCTGACAATCTAAAATCTAATCGAACATAGTCTTCTTCGGTAACAAATATGTCGTAAATTCGGAATAAGTGATACTTGTAAAGTTCTACGTCGTTAACTGACAATCCGCCTTTGTAGTGGTGTCCGCCTACAGCTTCGATTGCGTCATGAACCATGCACGCTCCAGTGCTTACAATCACATCCACAAGATGCCTACGAACTAAATCAGCAATCAATGTGCGCATTCCTGCAGGCACAACTGCACCTGACAAAGCCAAGAAGACAGTACAGTCTTTTTCTCTGAGCATTTTCTCGTAAATATCGCATGCATCAGCTAATCTTCCTGCACCAAGTGAACCAGAGTTTTTGAATTGTTGCATCAATTGGTCGACTGTTAGGGTTCCTTGTATTTTTATGTGATTAACAGGTTCTTTGAGGTAATCTTTGCGTTCCATCAATTTACGCCTACAGGTTAGTTAAGGGTGGAGTATGGAAATAGTTTTCGATGTCAACATGATAAAAATTGGTGAATAAATTGGAAGTGCATTGAATACCTCTTTTTTATTATTTTTTAAGCATTTTTTTAAAAGTATTATTCATTGTATAGATCCGATAGAAATTGCCATAGATGTTGCTAGAATCATAGTAATGACTATAGCCATAGTTTTATTTCTTATTTGCATTTTTTCTTTTCTCCATTTTTTTTAAATTGAGCGAGAAGAATCGTATCCTCTCGTTCAACTTAAACATCTTCAATTAGTGGCTTGATTAATAAAACTTGTGGACAGTAGCCAGGCACTGTATAAGAAACTGTGTTAATTTTAATTAGTATAAGTCTCTTAGCATAAGGTAATGAAACCAAAATTTAGCTTTTATAAAAGATTAATTTTTTACATGTTTATGGCACAAATTTTTTGATTCTTTTTGAGTATTAAATTATTAAATTTAAGAAAGGGTATAGATTGATTATTTTTTAACTGTTTGAAGATTTTTTCTAGTAAAAAGTTTTCGATAACGGTTCTTGCAATCTATTGTTAAACACCGATAGATTGCCCATAATCATTTTTCCGAGCACCACTACTTTTATTGTTTTTTTAGATTAACTATAAGAGTTCACTAATTCAACAAAATAAAAGCAACAAAAAAGTCAATTTACAGACTAAACAAGCTAGTTAGTTTTATGATTTGATAAAATTTTGTTTGTGGTTTTGAATTGGCGTATAGTTAGCTATAACAAACCTTTTATCATTTAGAAGTTTTCTGTTTAACTAGATGTTATATGCCAACGGTTAAGGAAATAATGACTAAAGAGGTTGTGACAATTGATCCTAGCAAAACCGTTTTTGAAGCCGCAGAGCTCATGTCGTCAAAGGGTATTAGCTGCGTTATAGTGGTAATCAAAGCATTTCCCGTTGGAATAATCACCGAACGCGACATAGTCAGAAGAATCGTGGCAAAAAGAAGCTCTCCAGATGTTAAAGTTACAGAAGTCATGACTAAAACTGTAATAACAGTTGACCCTGACACCTCGCTAAAAGATGCTGCAAGAACTATGTCAACCAATAAAATAAGGAGACTACCCGTTCTCAAGAACAGTAAACTAGTGGGAATAGTAGTGGCTACGGATTTTGTGCGAAATGCAGGAAAAAAGACAACTACTGAAGAGATATTAGATGCTCTTGGACGTTCGCCAACTGGATCAGTCACGTAAAAAAAAGAGTCTTAAACAGCAAATTCAACATACAATGGCGTTCAAAACCGTTTATCTTGAGCCAAGAACTTCGCATCAACCTAAAATAATAATTATAAGGTTCTATAGGATTTGAACTCTTGACTTTTAGCTAGGAAGGCACCAGAATAGATGGATTAGAACGCATACATCATTTTTGCATCAAAAGAGCTAGTTGACCAAATCTGCCAAAGTCAGAAGATTCAGTAAAACGTTTTTCACTCAAGATTAAACAGAAAATAAACACCCTAAGATTCAAAAAACTAAGATCTTATCATAACAGCTAAGAAAATAAGTCATAATCTCTGAACTTGTTGTTTCTTTCTGTAGTCACAAATATTCTTATTCCTATATGGATTTAGTTCGTTTTCAATGGTGTTTGGTTGGCTAAGTGTCCTTGTTGCAATAGAGAAATGGAGAACCCTATTAGGACCCTAAGTAACAATTTCTTTATTCTTGAAGCATATTTTTGTAATGATTGCCATAGACATTTTCATATTCAAAAATAGTATCTAAAGCCATTTTAGCAGAAATATGCCATAAAAATATGGTTTAAATCAACTTGTTTTACAAAATGAATCCAACTGACCTAGTTCATTTCCTACATTGCTCAGGTTTAGATCTTATGTCCATAGGTGGACCCTTTGGTATTGAAGCATCATAATTTCAATAACAATTGCCAACTTTGCCCTCTAAGCGTAGGATCCTGCCAAGCCTCCTGCAGCAGATCAGTTGGCTTCACATCATGAAGGACGTTAAGAAGCATAGCAGAATCAACACTCAAATCTTTAAGCCCCTACCCGAAAACCCCCCTATAAAATGGCAATAACTCAATTTTTAGTCATAATTTCATTAAGGGTGTAGTAACATCTTTTCTTGGAACAACCGAATAGCAAAGATTAAATCTGATTTTAGGATAGTTTAGAGTTGGCTTGATGAGACTTAGATATGTGGCTATTTTTCTGGTTTTAATATTATTGACTTCGATTATTTTGTCCTATGGATTTTTATCTGGCAATGATCCGAATGTTGCATTTGGGGGTTTTTTTGTTGGGGTTGATGTTGCTTACGAGAGCATGGACGAGAATAAAGAGCTAATTGACAAGGTGAGTTCTTACACGAATCTTTTTGTGATTGGATGCACGGGTATAACTCATAACACCAGTAAACTTGATGAGATTTGCCAGTACGCTTACGATAAGGGATTATCGTTTATTGTATACACTGACCGACGCCTTCAATATCAATGGGTTGAGGAAGCCATAGTTCGGTGGGGAGATTGTTTTTTGGGAATCTACATGTGGGATGAGAATGGTGGAAAACAAATAGACCTCTCAACAATTTTACCAGTTATGCAGGCGGACAATTATACTGACGCAGCCAACCAATTTGTCAACAGAATGAAAAGTAGTTTTGTTTTCATGAATTATTCAAGCTTTAATGATCGTCCATTGTTCACTTCAGACTACGCACTTTACTGGTTTGTTTATAAATCAGGATATGATGTTTTGCTCGCGCAGTTTGGTTGGAACTACAGCAGGCAGCTAAATATTGCTCTGGTTAGAGGAGCTGCTACAATGCAGGATAAGGAGTGGGGGGTTATTATTACTTGGACTTATGATCATCCGCCATACATTGGGTCAGGTCCAGAACTATATGAGGATCTAGTCTTGGCTTACGAGAATGGTGCGAAGTATGTAGTGATTTTTGATTCTGACAAGAATTACACGCAGGGAATACTAAAAGAGGAACACTTCAAAGCCCTAAGAGATTTTAAGCAATACACAGTTGAGAACCCCATAAGAGAATATTATAGTGGAGACAGAATAGCTTTTGTTGTGCCCAAGGACTATGGGTACGGGTTTAGGGGGCCAGAAGATAAAATCTGGGGATTATGGGAATCAGACGCCCTATCATTTGAGATAAGCCAAAAACTGGGTGGCCTACTTGAGCAGTACGGCAACAAGCTAGATATTATCTATGATGATGGGTTAGCGTTGGATCACACCTATAGCCAATACATTTTCTGGAATGACACTATTCAGAACCCATAGGATTTAATTATTTAGAAAATCAGCCACTTTCTATTGTTGATTAGTAGTCATTTTTGGTTGTTTTATTCAGTTAATTGTTTGAAAAAATATCTTTCTGATCTCAACAAACTTGACCTAATTGAAATTGAATATTCGCTTAGACATACAAAGAAAGGGAATCAATTCCTAAAAGATTATAGCTTAAAAAATTCTTAATCAAAGCACACTCAACCCCCGTAGCTTCTCCATTACTTTTAGTTTTTTAGACTAAAAAAGGGGAAAGATAATTTTGTTTTTGTATTTTTACGGTCGTTTCCTAGTGACTAGCAGAGCTAGTACAATTGCTACTACGATTACTAAGACAAATAGACCAGCGATTGCGGGAACAAAATACATGTCAGCTGTTGATTCCAAAGGTGCATCTGTGGGTGCAGGTGTTGTTGCTGCTGGATCTACTGATATTGCGGTTTCAGCGTATGATGGCCAATATGATTTAGAGCCTGCAAAAGTTGCTATTATGGTGTAGCTGCCTGGGATGTCTGATGGTGTTACCCATCTGTAGCTGAACGTGCCGCTTTGATCACTTGTGGTATCGCCTATGTGGATGAAGTTTCCGTTGGGGTCAACTGTGTCTATTGATACTGGAACGCCTACTGCATTTGCTGGATGCGGAAATTGCATATACAAATATTGCATCCATTCGTCCATTGATTCGTCAGATATTGCTGGTGTGTTTTTTGCGCCTGCGGATTGGTCAGTGACTGTGCCCTTTATCATAACTGATGTTCCTGCTGGAACGCCTATGTCTGGTGCTGTAACAGTTGTAGCACTTGGTCCTTTGCCTATGCTGTATATTTGTCCATCGTAAGAATTCCACATAGCAATTATGCTGTCACCTATAACTGGTCCACCACCCCAATTGGTTGATCTGAGTGGGATTTGCCAGACTTTTGATCCGTCTTCGACGTTAATGCAGAGAAATGGTGCGCCTCGTGGTAGAGGATTAACAGGTGAGTGTTCGTTGTGCGATAGGTAGATATTGCCGCCTGCGACGAAAGCAACTTGTAGAGGCCAATCGTTGCTCCATAATATTTCGTTGTATGCATCTTTGGCTTCATATTGCCAGAGAAGACTTCCTGTAGTTATGTTATAGCAATATAGTATTCCGCCGTAACCTGTTGAGAATAGTCTGCCATCAGCGATTGCGCCAGTCATGCCGTAGATTTGCAGTTCGGTTTGTGAGTCAGTTGGACCCCAAATTTGCTGTCCAGTATCCATGCTGAATCCGTAGATTTGTCTTAGCTCTTTTATTTCCATGGTGAAAACTTTGTCAGGTAGACTTGCGTCGCCAAAGCTAACAGTTAAGTCACCTGTAGGCGGTGTCCATGTCGTGTTATATAGCGTTGGTAGAGTGTCTGTAGTTGATTCTAGGCTAAATGCCCATATACCGACTGGTTTGTCACCTATGCTTGTCCAGCCTCCGGCGGTACAACCGATGACTCTGTCTTTAACAACTGTGCTGATGCTTCCCGGCAAGTTTCCTGCGCCTGCCGCTATAGTCTTGTTCCACATGTATCCTTGTTTTCCGTCGAACGTTCTCTGTGTGTTGGCTGCTGAGCCCCAGCTGCCTGCTGACATTACCCCTGGTAGCTGAGGACCTATGACTGCTATGGTTGAGTTCCATTTTGCTACCCAGCCATGTACTAGATCGATATTGTAGATTATGAATTCGCCGTTGTCACCAGTCAAAGTGTAGCTTGGACCAAACGCAACCCCGCTTGAGGGTATGTTGCTTATGCTAAATTGGTATTCGCCAGTCAGAGGATCATATGCCTTCCAAGTAGTGGAGCTAGTGAAGGTTGCAAAATCAAATGTTGAAACAGTTTCATAAATGTATGAGAAGACACCATGCATATTAAATGAGTCCCAGTAGAGTGTTTGGCCGAAAGCGAGTCTGCTATTGTTTTTGAACCAGATCTCTTCTCCAGTCCTTAAATCAACAGCGCTGATTCCTTGCTGAGTCCAACCGCCGCCAAAGCCTTGTGCATATCTATTGTAGAATATTATTCCGTCAAGGACTACTGTGTTCACGAATTTGCCTTCATAAGCATCTCCAGATTCAGCTGAGTGTTCTCCATTGAATCCTCCGGATAAGCCTCCAAGAGCTAGTGGTTTTGACCAAAGTATGTGTGAACTTTCTGGCGCATTATCGTTGTTAACAGCGTTTTTGTTTACTGGAATGCTGAGCCAGTTTCCAGAAATAGTGTTCCAAGTATAATGCTGGGCATTTATCGGGCGACTCCAATATTCTGTTGGAAGTGCGGTATTTGGGTAGTTTGGCGCTGGATCTTCTTTTACAAGTAGGGTAATTTTCTCGCTGTCACTTGCTTGGTAGTAGATTTTGCCATAGACTTCAAGATCAAACATGGGTGAAGTTGACCAGTTGAACCATTGTGCTGGGAAGTGTGTCTGGAAAGTATAGTTGCCCGTCATTGTAGGTACGTAAACTGTACCTGTTGAGCCGGTCGAGTCGGTTGTAAATGGTCCTAGGGTTTCATTTTGCCCATCAGGTTTTTCAACAGTCACTGTCAAGCCTTTCCATCCTTGGGATTGATTCTCCACATAGTCAGTGATTCCTAACCAAACCAGTACTTCTTGACCAACACCTACTGGATTTGGCATAAGACCGCATACAGCGTAGGTTTTTTTTG
Source organism: Candidatus Bathyarchaeota archaeon (assembly GCA_963804785.1). Taxonomy (GTDB): domain Archaea; phylum Thermoproteota; class Bathyarchaeia; order Bathyarchaeales; family Bathycorpusculaceae; genus Bathycorpusculum. The sequence continues at coordinate 6,598 of CAWDRR010000004.1, read as the reverse complement.
TTCTCTCGGTGGTTTGTGCATTCGAGGTTGGTAGTGCAACAATTGAGATTACGAAAAGTGATGTCAGAAATAGTGCTAATAAAACCGTAGTTTTTCTATGATTTATTTGCGTTTTTTTCTACTCCTAGATGATAATACACAAAATTGAAGATTCAATTAAGCGTACAACTTTCCATTATCTATAGGTTCACAATTTAAGATTTGCCCCGCTGTTAATGTACAATTTTATATTTTTGTTGGCTGATAAAGTATAAAATGAAAAATTTTGCTGGTTATATGATGAATAATCTTGGGAGAATTTTTTATTTTGGTTCTAAAACGAAAAAGTATCTTGAAAGATATTGAGGCGCAAGACCTGTTTTGTTTGAATATACAATTATGTGTTATTCACACACTGTTTTTACATGTCTTCTTATGAGCGGTGTTATAGCTAGGCTTGTTGGCAATGCAACAGCAAAACCTATCAACCATGCACCAGCGAATCTTTGAATAAATCCAGAAGTCCAACCAGTCATAACAGAAGTCATAGTGAAACTCATTGCAGAATCCAAAATGACCACCATAAGTAACGCTGTAAGGAAAACAGAGTATTTGGATTTAATTTTCAATGTTGATAAACCAACCTGCTAAGAACTAAATGTCCAAAATATAATGGTTTTGTAAGTACCTGAAAAAGTAAACTAACTGTTTTTAATCTTAGAACTTGAAAGCTTAAGCCAAAAATGTAAGCTTAGAAATTTTAATCAAAAGTTACTTAAACTAATCTATTCAATATTTTAGCGAGAACTCAATAATTAAGTCGCATAATTTAAATTAATTTCATAAAGGTGCTAAAAGTGGAACATGAGTATAAACTGGAAAATGATGCCCACTGTTTAGGGAATCCAAAGCATGAACTGAAAAGGGGAACCAAGATAACATTTGATTCTTTTGGTTATTCCCATTGTCCAGTATGTAATGCATCAGTAATGTATAGCTGGTAGAAGTTGGAGAATCTCTGACGTCTTTGCCTAAATTTTGCTTATCATCGTTTAGCACTTAAAAGGTTAAGCCAAAAGATAGGTGAATCATAGGGAAATAGTTATGAGACTTTGCGTTCAATTGAACATGGACCAAGAATGCCTACCTTTCAATGTAAAGTGTGCGGTAAGAAGATTGAAGCTGACTATGAGATTTGTGACTGCACTCATGCGCATAATTGTCATGAACAGAAAAACCCAGAATGCTGCTTTCAACCTATGCTTGAAACAATTGAAGACTAATTCTTATTATAAAATGTCTTTCTTGTAACTTGACAATTAAAAATCTAAGGTATATAGAAAGTGTTTGAAAACGTTAGCATTGTTTTATGATAAAATCAATGATGGTAAATTACATCATATAGCTAAAATGCCAAGATTCCGTTAGCATAAAGTTTTCTTACGCTCCAAAAATAGTTTATGGTGCAGAATTATCAGGTTTATCTATGCTTCTTTTTAGATGCTTAACATACAGCAGCAAAGAGATAACAGTAACCACTAGGATTGCAATAGCTACCAAGGCTAAATTCACAGTTAAATCTGCAGAAAAAGAATCAGGTGGTGATGTAGGACCCAAATTTGGCAATGTTGCTGATGGATTTGAAGAAGAGCTAGATGCAATTGGTACGTTAGCAGGAATGCTTATTGTTTGTGTTTTACTCCAATCGCTTGTTTCACCATGAAAAGTGTATGGATACATGCCTAATGGACTTGTTGCATTAGGATTGTATTGTCGACCAATTTCCCCTATCATTGCCTCAATATGAATGTCGGTTTGAGTACCAGCAAGCCCATAACCATCTACAGAGATGGATGTGGTGGTATATTCAGAATTAGAGGGCACAAGGTACCCATCTGTCGAAGCACGGTAAATATCAACCCATTGACTGGATGAATGTGGTTTAATTTGAATATTATAATAGAAACCAAAAGCCCCAATGAGATGTACATTGTTATAATCAAATACAAGAGGTTGATTCTTGATTGTCACTTCAAGATAGCTATACTCATTAGTATACCCTATATCTGCAACAATTTGACTTGAAGTTTGGTCTAAATGGTAGGTTGTTGGATTAACGTATTGAGGACCAAGAAGCTGTATAGTGAATGTTGGGATAGAGGGTTTAGGTATTGATTGAGCCGTTGCAGATTCAACCAGCATTAAACTGACTAACGACAGCATTACTAAAATAGCAGTAGCAGTTAGAAGTTTATTCATAATCTTGCCGCTTTTCGATGTGTCCTAAACACTAAAATTGCAGCTATTAAAGCAAACAAAGACCCTACTGCAACAATCAAGACTAAAGAGGTCAATAGTAAAGTAATGCTATCGTCAATTGAGATAGTATCTGTTGGATTTGCTGTATCTATTGGTGTTGGAGTTGAGTTTGAGCTATATGGTATGGTTATTGTTTGCGTACTACTCCAACCGCTTGATTCACCAGTGAATACATAAGGATACATGTCTAGCTGACTTGTAGAGATAGGATTCGAAATTCTTTGGATATATCCTGCCAATGCTTCTACCTGAAAATCTATCTGACTGCCAGGTGGAAACTCAATCATTTTTCCCCCCATTATGTAAGTGTTTTCAGAAATAGGTTGGTATGAATTGTATGATAAGACTGTGTATTCAGAAACTGATTTTGAAGGAACATTTTCAGAAAGGTAGGGAATATCTTCATGAAGATAAATATTGATCCAGTTTTCTTCATGATGTACTTTTGCATGAACGTTATAGTATAAGGAAATATACCAGCCTCTGCCCGTGTCATAGTAGGGAATGAAATAGGGCTCAAAGGGCTGATTCTTTATGGTCACTTCGATAGTTTTGTTTGCAATATAACTTCCAGTGTGAGTCACATTTTGTCCTGTGTTTGGATCTATGGAATGAGTTGTTGGTGTAGTGTAAGATAAATCAATGAATTTTACAGAAAATTCTGGAATAGATGGCTTAGAAATAGGAACTGGGTAAGGTGTTGGTGTCTGGGCAAATGCCGACTCAACAATAAGTAGGCTTAAGAGTGCTAAAATAGTAATAATTAGAATGATGAAAACTTTGCCCAAACAAGTCACAAATACAGATAAAATCAATCACAATTAAAGCATTATCGTAAAGATTCCTTGACTAACTCAAGTCAATTTTCCTTAACTAAAACACAACACAAGTTTTCTTTACGCCCCAAAAATAGTTCTCAGGAATTATCAGAGAATTGGATATTTGTCCAAATAATTTCCAAAGATCAATTTGTAAATAATGAATCAAGATAAATGACGAATAAAAAAATATAAAAAAGAATGAAACAATAAAGTATTATCCACTAATTCTAAATTTTAAGGCGGTGATAGAATAGAAATGAAGTACCGAGTGCATAGATTTGAAATTAACATGAATAAAGACCAAGACAAACTCGAACAACACTTGAATAATTTGGAGGGTGAAGTAGTATCGATTATTCCAAATGTCACACCTACATTCACTCCTGGAGGTATGGGTGCTGGTGTTAACTATCTATTGATTATAGAAAAAATCAAATAGAATCTCTTCCTTTGTTTTTTGATTCTTTGAGTTTTCTTTACCCTCCAAAAATAGAGTTTAATGGTCTTTATATCCAAAGTTGACCAGTATGGTCCTCAAACATATTTTGCAATTCACTACAATTTCTCAACTGATTGATTTTCTTTCGATTGTGACTGAATGCAGACAGTCACATAAATTTAAAGACTTGACTATCCTAAGAAAAATTAGTTTTATAATACCAGAATTTTTTTGGAGGTGAATTCTTTGAAATGTGGTCTTTGCAAAGGTGAAGTCAAGGAGCAATCCAAAATAACAGATGATGGCAAATGTTCAAATTGTGGTGCCAAACTAGCAGTTGCTAAATAAATTCCACGGTGGCAACATTATTATTTCCATTTTTATTTCTTGCATTTTTTTGTAAAGTTTTCTTGTTACGGTCCAAAATTAGTTCTTGTGGATTGAACCCTATAAGATGAAATGCATACTTAGTGCATATCAGACATTTGGATTCGAGTTATTTTTTACCCAAATTTTCCTTAACCCTGAACCTTACAATTTCTTTAACTAAATCAAACGGAATAGGTTCATCTATTGAAAATCTAATTGTCCCCTTGCTAGTTTTGTAAGAGTTTAATTTTTCTTTGAAAGCTTCAACACCTGATGATGTGGGAAAAAAGCTAATGTGGTCTTTAAAAGCTGCAAAATGCACCAAGTTGCCATTTAGCCTGTAAGTTGGAATCTGATAGCTGATAGTCTCTTCAGCTTGGGGCACAATATCCTTAATGGCTTGCCTTAATTCCACTAAAATAGCTTGAACATCTTTAGGGAAAGAAGCAATATACTCATCTATTGTTTTGAAAGTCTTCTTAGACATTGACAAGTAAATTCACTAAAAATAGGTATTCTTTTGTATTCTATTTACTTTTTTCTCCTTTTGTTTCTCAGCAGAGTTTTCTATAACGCTCCAAAATTAGTTCTTGAAGATTGAACCTGCCTAAGCTGAAATGCATATTTAGTGCAGATCAGACTAATGGAGGAGCATATTTGCGGTTATTCCGTAAATGAATATGACTATCAGAATTGCTCCTGCAATAACGCTTAGCTTAAACATGATAGAGTAGATTTTTCCTGTTTTTCTTAACTTCCATAAGACTGCTAACCATGCAATTGTAAAAACCAATACAAAGATGATTGATATTGGAAACGGAATTATTTCAAATGCCATAAACTATCTATTTGACATTTATTTATTAAAGTTTCAAACAAAATACCAAGACTCCAAAACTAGTCCTGAGGGTTTTAGCTGAATAGTATTTTCTGATTTAACCATAGGCGGTGACTAACATAGGTTACTCACTACATTTTATATTGAAAAAACAATAATTTTAACTCAGCTAAAAAGAAGAAAACAGTCAACTTTTCAGACTGACTAGAAAATATAAGCAAAAACAACCTAAACTAACCATGACAATCACAATAAAAACATTGTATAAAGGAGGTGATTGAATTAAATAGAAAAATCTTAGTGATATTTGTAGTTTTGATGGCAGTAGTTATGCTGCTAGTTCCAACAGTAAGCGCATGGGGATATAGACGAGGCGTTGAACCTTATAAGGCAACATTTCAATTGAGAAATCCAGCTTCAACACCTTATCCAGGTGGCAATACTCTTCCCACATCAACAGAATTCTTTGGACCACAAGATCCTGCATGGGTTAAGGCTGAAAATCCAGATGGTTACAAATATAGACTTGCTAAAGGGCTTACCGCCTGGGGAACTATTGACGCTGGTCCATTAGGAATAGGAAAGATGTCACTAAACCAGAGATATTGGCTTACCAACTATGAAACTGGTATTGGATATGTGCTGGCTAATTATAATCTTGAGTTTGATGGCTCATATGGAGACTATTTAGGCACGCTCACTGGAACCTTTGTACTTAAACTCAAACTTGAGTTTCCAAAATTCATCATTGAAGGCAGTGGTGCATTCCTTGGAGGTACAGGTGACCTTAAAAACATTAAGATAATTGCTAACGCCGATATTGAGATTGGCATTGCATCCTTACCATATATCATGGATGGAGAATTTACGGGAAGAATCTGGGGTTTATCTTGAGGATAATGGAAGGAACAAAACACTATCATAATCTCTCTTTTTATATTTATTTTTTAGTAAAGTTTTCTTAACGCTCCAAAATAGTTCTTTAGGAGAACCTTATAGGCAAAGTTGACCAGTCCAGAGTCCACTTTAAGGATTGATAATAATGAAAATCAAAGGTTATAGATTCCCATGTGAAGTCTGCAACAACTTAGTTGACTGCAGTGTCCAAGTTTTCTTTAGAAAGAATGGAGAAGTATCTTATGCTAGGGCAAGGCATTATGGAGCAGATAAGAAGTTTTACTATCACCAGCAGAGCGTAGAGTATGTTAATAGAAAACTAAGAGAAATAGGCATCATTGATCCTTGTCAAGACTCAAATAACAGATCCATTGATCAAACTATGAAAGAATCAGAGTCTAAATTGGGATTTATGGCGGGTCCGAAGGGATTTGAACCCTTGACTTTCAGCTTAGAAGGCTGACACGCTATCCGTACTGCGTCACGGACCCACATAAGGCACTCTAAATGAGAAGCTTCCACATATAATTTTACCTATCGCTTTCCGACAAAAAGCATCTTAGCAGCAAAGGCAGTCTTTCTGCGAGAATTATTTGCTCTAAATTTTATGTAGGATTGATCATTTGAGCAGTGACCATTTTCATTAATGAAATATGGGTCTAGAATGTTTGCAAAGCAGTTGTAATTGATGTCTTAGCAAATTTGCCTTTTGCGATAAATGTTCTAGAAGACTTTTCGATGGAAAGTTTTGGCCTGAAAAGGAATAATTGACGCAACTAAACGTTTAAACTTCAAAGAGCCTTGAAGTAATTGAAAAAGAATTCTTTGATGCAGTTGACGTTGACCAAGTTCTTGAGGATTTTATCAAAGCTTGTTGGATTTACCCATGCAAAATTCGTTTTACCTAAACCGATTTGGAAGAGCCCTAAGTTATCT
>CAWDRR010000003.1:0-180894 GCA_963804785.1 Candidatus Bathyarchaeota archaeon | reverse complement strand
CTGAGACCATTTGTCCTCCGTGTACTCGTGGTTTATTCCTGCAGATCACTATGGCAATAATCGATCGAAATCTTTTTAAATCTTTGTACTGACCATACTATCTAAAAGGACAAATAATATTAAATGAAGTGCATAGTTCTCTGAGAGAGCTATTCTCGGCCATCATCTGAATTGAGGTTGTGATAAGAGGGGATGGCCGGATAGCTCGGGCTTTAGAAGTTTTTATCTCATGATTATTATCTTCAAAGCTATCAACGACCACCCCACAGATTTCCACGATCATCCAGGAGTCTCATCATGCCTTCAAAAAAAGTAATAGTGACCGGGGGAGCTGGCTTTATAGGCTCCAATCTGGTAGAGGAGCTCTCAAAGCAGCACAGCGTTACAGTCATCGATGACCTATCCACGGGCAGGATGGAGAACATCGCCCATATCAAGAACGTCGATTTCATCAAAGGAAGCATAACCGACCTGGGATTGCTCAAGCATGCATTTACAGATGCCGAGTGCATATTTCACCTGGCAGCTCTTCCCTCGGTGCAGAGGTCGGTGGACGATCCTCTGGCCTCAAATGATGCCAACGTCACCGGCACCTTGAATGTCCTTGTGGCGGCCAGAGACTGCGGGGTTAGGAAAGTGGTTTACGCCTCATCCTCATCAGTCTATGGCGACACGCCAACTCTGCCTAAAAAAGAGGACATGAAGCCAAACCCCAAATCGCCCTACGCCATCACAAAGATGGCAGGAGAGTACTACTGCCGGGTCTTCTCGGATGTGTACGGGCTCAAGACCGCCTGCCTGCGGTACTTCAATGTATTCGGGCCCAGGCAGGATCCCAAATCGGAGTATGCTGCGGTGATACCCCGCTTTGTCACCAGGATACTGCAAGGAAAGCCGCCGGTGATTTACGGTGACGGCCAGCAGACCCGTGGGGACTTCACCTTTGTTAAGGACGTAGTGAAGGCTACACATCCTGGCCGGGAAGGGCGATGCCGAAGGCGTCTTCAACATAGCCTGCAACAGGAGGATCAGCCTGAATGAGCTTGCTGGTCTCATAATGGAGATCACAGGCCTCCAGGTTGAGCCGGTTTACGATAAGCCCAGAACGGGTGACATCAAGGACTCGCTGGCCGACATAACTGCGGCCACGGAGGCCTTAGGCTACTATCCAGACTATGATATGAATTCGGGGCTGAAGGAGACGATCAAATGGTTTCAGGAGATCTAAAGGATAAGACGGTTTGCGTTGTGGGGCTGCCGCTAGCGGCGAGCAGGACGTAGATTGTGTAAGGATCGGCCTTGGTTTTTGTACTGCGATTCTCAACTGCAATTCATCTACCGGAGCGGCTGGTGGAGGACGAGGTGCCCCTAGTGGCCACTGGATATTATGCGGGAACTCTTGAGTTTGATTCCGAAGCGGGGAGCAGATGAGAACGATGGTGTGATGGAAGCGCCGGAGCAGCAATAATTAATATGCGAAGTCCAGAATTTAAATCATAGAAGCACTCAAATGTGTTCAGGTTGGCGAAGCTGAGGCCGGTTGACGCTGCTATGGTCGTGAAGGCTCTTACGGGTGTCGGCTTTCAAACTTAATAAGTAACATTTATAGATACCTAACATCTTAATAATATGTCATGGGTCGCAAGAGATACAAGGACCAGATCCTCCTTCAGATTTTGCAGCTTTGTGCCGAGGAAGAAAGCGCGAGCAAGACGCAAATTGTATATGGTGCAGGCCTGAATTTTCGCACCGTGATTCCTTATTTGGAGCTAGTCACCCGGAACAGGCTTGTGGAAATCCAGGAGGGCAAAGTGCCCAGATATAAAACCACGGCGAAGGGGAAGAAGGCGCTTGGATATATGCGGGAACTGAGGAATATGATTCCAGAACCCCTAGTGCCGGCTGATTGATATCTTATCGAGGGGCGACGGGGACGAAACCAAAGAGGAACAGAGACGCAGAGGGCGAAAAAATTGGAGGTTCATCAATTTCTTAGTGTGAGCTTTGCGGTGATTATCTGCTCGTCGTGAGATCGGATGATCGAATCTGAGCCTAACAAATTCAAACCACAAAGGACGCGCAAAGCCTGTTTTTTCAACGCCCAATTCAATAAACTAATTTTATAATATATCGATAAAATTCCTGTACTTTCCAAGTTTTTCAATTCAACCACCAACTTTATAAACTGAATCCAATTCCTACATAATTGACTAGTGATAGATATCCTATTTGTGTTAATATGCTGCTATTAATAGCATTAGCTTTACCTCTTTACTGAATTGCGTATGCAAAATCAAAAACTTGGAAACTACAGTAAAATTCAATAGAGAGGTCAATTGATGAAAGCATTGGTCACAGGTGGAGCGGGATTCATCGGCTCCAATTTGGTGGAGGCTCTGGTTGATGATTATGAGGTCACGGTTCTGGACAATCTGCACACCGGAAGCATGGACAACCTGCAGTCAGTTCAGAAGGATGTGAAGTTCATAAAGGGCTCCTGCAACAACTGTTTGGGGCTGGAGCCGGAGATCATATTCCATCTGGGAATCCCATCTTCCTCACCCATGTACAAGAAAGATCCCTTTCTGCTGGGGGAGGCCATAAACGGCATGGTGGCCATAATGGAGCTTGCCCGGAGGAGCGAGACCAAAAAAGTCGTATTCGCCTCCTCGTCCTCCCTTTATAACGGTGTCCCCACACCGCACCGGGAAGAAGCTGTGATTCCGGTCAAGGACTACTATACCGAGGCCCGGCTGGCCATTGAGCGAGTGGCTGAGCTTTACTATCAGCTCTACGGAATTGATCACGCAGGCTTGCGGTTCTTCTCGGTCTACGGCCCGCACGAGGAGGCCAAGGGGCCTTATGCCAACATGATCACTCAGTTCCTGTGGGGGATGAAGGCGGGAGAGAAGCCGGTCGTATTCGGCGACGGGACCCAGACCCGTGACTTCACTTATGTAAAGGATATTATAGATGCCCTGATTCTGACTTCAAAGAAAGGCACCGGGATCTTTAATGCTGGGACGGGCAAGGCCTTCAGCTTCAACTATTTGGTGGACTTGATCAACTCTTGTATGGAAACGTACCTGAAGCTTATTTATAAAGTAAATCCTATTAAATACTATGTGATGCACACCCTGGCGGATACTGCCAAGATGCAGAGCCTCGGCTTTGCACCCAGGTATTCGCTCGAGGATGGACTGAAGGAGATTTTAGTGGGATGATAGGTTAGTAATTTGGGACGATGGTGTGATGTCGGCCCCCTGAGCCTAGATGATTTATATTTTGCATTAACGAATTAATAACCATGAAGAACACGAGGCGCATAAAGAACGCGCCAAAAATTTATCTATTCATCTTTGAAGACACTAGATCCCGAGATGAACCATACTATATAATGAAAGTCGTTGTAACCGGCGGCTCTGGCTTCATAGGCTCAAACCTGGCGGTTGAGTTGGTTAAGTGCCACAAGGCCACGGTTATTGATGATCTATAGACAGGCAGAATAGAGAATCTAGATTTATTCGAGATGAGATTGAGTCCATTAATGGAGTATCCTCAACCTAGATCTCCTCAAGCGAACATTTGCCTGAGCAGATACTGCATTTCACCAGGCGACCATCCCCTCGGTGCAGAGGTCGGTGGATAATCCCATCGCCTCCAACCAGGCCAATGTGGATGGCACGCTCAATGTGCTGGTGGCGGCCAGAGACTGCGGGGCAAAGAAATTCATCTTCGCATCCTCATCAGCGATCTACGGCGACGAGCCGACGCTGCCACATGAATGGCATTCAGAGTACAAGTTCAATGATTTGCCTGCACGACTAACATTCTTATTTCTTTTTGATCTGGATTTGCCACCATATTGATCATTGAAAGATCAAACCGGAGGCATGGATATGTTTGAGTTGATAAGATCCGACTTGCAGCGATATTATGGAAAAACGGGATTAAGAGAATTTTTATTCTGTTTATTTTTTAATAATGGATTTAAATATACTTTGGCGCTGCGCCTATCAAAAAAGTCGATAGTATTTAGACTCTTCATGATATATTTTAGTCAAAAATATTTAATTGATATATCCCCAGAGACGAATATAGGCAAAGGAATATATCTTGGTCACGCCATGGGAATAGTAATATCTGAAAAGGCAATAATTGGAGATAACTGCAATATTTCTCAGTTTGTTACTATTGGGCAGAAAAAAGAGGACTATATAAGGGCTATCCAATTATCGGAAGCAATGTATACATCGGCCCTGGTGCAAAGATTATCGGCTCCGTTCATGTCGGAAATGATGTCGCAATTGGTGCCAATTGCGTTGTCACAAAAAATGTGCCAGATCATGCAGTTGTAGTTGGAGTTCCCGCCACGGATTATTTCCTATGATGGCAGTGAATCATACATTAATAATAAGGCTTAAGGCAGGTCAAAGGTATGCAAGCAACGGACTTTATGGTTTATAAATTCCTGAAACGGCAGCGTCGCGGCCCTAAGCATACTCCTCTTCCTTTGATGTGGGTGGCCGCACGTATTTTGATTTTTCTGGAAGTAGGCTTCGCGGTATTGCTTTTCCGTTCCCATGCTCCGGAAAGTGGTAGAGTCTCGGAACTGCACATTGGCATTAATTGATCGAAATCTTTTTAAATCTTTGTAATGATGATATCCCTACAAAGGATAAATAATATTAAAACAAATTGTATAGTTTTCTGATAGCTATTCATGGCCATCATCTGAATTGAAGTTGTGATAAGAGGGGATGGCCGGATAGCTCAGGCTTTAAACATTTTTTATTTCATGATTATTATCTTTAAAGCTATCAACGACCACCCACAGATTTCCACGATCATCCAGGAGTCTCATCATGCCTTCAAAGAAAGTAATAGTGACCGGGGGAGCTGGCTTGTATGTGTTTAGCCCCCTCTTAGTTTTCCGAAAATTTCCCTCAGAAATAAATTAGACCAGAAAAATTAAGTAATATAATTGCGATATTCTTTTAGGGCGATTATGGACGAATGTGACACTAACAAGCAACTTCATGAACATAATGAGCTTCTAAAGCGTGAGAATGAGTTGCTTAAGGCAAGCGTAAGTGAAATTGAGCCACTTAAGGCCAAAATCCGGGAGCTTGAAGCCCGACTAGCCCAATATGAGAATGCTCACACTCCACCGAGTCTAAGACGTGGCCGTAATCGTAAAAAGGATCGCGATGAGAGCAACAAGGGTAAGCCCGGCCAAAAAATTGGGCATAAAGGCGTAACAAGACCTTATGTGACTCCAGATAGGCAAGTGGAAGTAACAATGGATTTCTGTCCTGATTGCGGAGCAAAGCTTGGTTCTCCTTTTCGAATAGATTCCAAGATCGTTGAGGAAATCCCTGAACCTCAGCCCATCATCGTCACTGATTATAGAATCTCGCACTACAGATGTCCTTGCTGCCGGAAAGAAGTTGCTGCAAAGGATTCAAGTTGCCCGCATGAAGGCAAATTTGGGAACAACGTAATTGCTCTTGCAACGATTTTCAAATATGAGGATCGACTGCCTCACAGAAAGATCCATGACGCAATGATGAGGTCGTACGGGTTGAAGATAAGTCCTGCTACGATATTGGATTTAACCCGTCGCGCTGCCGATGCCGTCCGATCCGAATATGATGCGATCTTAAGCAAGATTCGAGGCGCTCCGATTGTGTACGCGGATGAAACTTCAATCAGTGTCCAGGGAGAAAAGCATTGGATCTGGACATTTACTACACCATCCGAGACCTTTTTCGTGATTCGAAAAAGCCGAGGCATGAAGGTTCTGATGGAAGTATTAACTCGGAGATTTAAGGGAATAATCGTATGCGACGGGTGGATACCGTATGCCAGGTTCACAAAACACTTGCAGCGATGTTGGGCACATCTACTTCGAGAGTTCAAAGATATTGCTGAGAAGTTCGAGGAAGCTATTCCGCTACATAACGCACTCAAAGAGCTCTACGAAATACTGACCACCGCTCTGGAAAACGATCCTCCGCCAAAAGTCAGAAAGACGTTATGGAAATTGGCGCGAGAAGCGCTTCGGCACTGGATCAAGAAAGAGTACTCTATCGAGAAAGTCCAGAAATTCATCGGCAAGATCAACAACGGCTTTAACTACTGGTTCACATTTGTCATCAATCCTGGTGTAGAGCCGACCAATAATAGGGCGGAGAGAGCGTTGCGACCCAATGTCGTTTTGAGAAAGATTTTGGGAACACTGCGCAATTACAAAGGGACCTCTATTCATGAGTGCATCATGACGACACTGGCAACATGGGGACTGAAAGGACTGAACAGTCTCCAAATGCTAACCGCAAAGCTGGCAAGCTAAACACATACCACCGGGAACGATGCTTCACTCCGGTCACAGACTACTAACCGAGGCTCGACTGGACATTGAACGAGTGGCCGAGCTTTACTATCAACGCTACCGGATTGATTACGCAGGCTTGCGGTTCTTCTCGGTCTACGGCCCGAATAAGGATCCAAGATGCCTAACGCTAACATGATCACGCAATTTCTGTGGGGAATGAAGGCTGAATAGCAACGGTAATATTTGGAGACGGGACCCAAACTCGCGACTTTACTTGCGTGAGGGACATTTTCGACGCCCTGATTATGGCTTCATCGAAGGCACCGGGATCTCAACTCTGCAACTGGAACGGCCTTCAGCGTCAACTACTGGTCCTGATCAACTCCTGTCGGGAACAGACTTGAGCCCATTTACAGAGAGAAGCCCAGCAGATCTATGTGATGCATACGTGGCGGATACTTGCATTGAATTTGAGTGGAGCTCCAGCCTCTGCACGGTGTTCCGCAAGACTGCAGGTTCCCATATCCTCATTCGCCTCGGACCGCGACGGGGGTTGCCATCTCAGTCAAGTTCGGTTGGAACCCTGGCACCGTCGTCTCTTTCGCTTCAACGCAGCGTTCAAGGCAACCCTGGCGATGCAATATCAGTCGCTTAATGTCCTCTTCGACAGGCCCCAAAATACTGTAACAGGTACGATTGGCGTCGATCAGAGTTCCCTGCTTAAACGATGGCCGAAGAGATCAACGAAAGTCTCGCTCAATCGATCAAAGGGCACGAGCTGATATTGATTTAGATAGACGGCAACAGATTTCAAACCAGTTCCATATTCACCGATTGCAACTTCCTTGGATAATGCACCTTGTTAGCAACCGCATTGGCGATCTTGCTCCAGCCTATGTTCGAATTTCCATCTGACGAGGCAAATCGAATACTTGACGCCGTTCAGTGCGTGGGATCAACGCTATAGTCCGGCCGCAAGGCACACGGCACCCCGATGAACGATCTCGCGACGGATTTTCCGCCATCTCCAGGGTATGTCCCTTATGACCCTTCTGGCCGCCTACGGGTCGCCACTCGGCTTACGCTGACCTTTTATCTTTCTAAAGGTATCCGTAGAGGGCGGTTTGCTGCTATTGCGGCCATTGTTATTGTTCGATCCTCCAATGATTTTACTCTCTCTTCCAGTTCGACGATCCTTCCTCCTTGAACTGCGATCATACACGCTGTCGGACCTTCATGCTAGTAGCTAAAATATCTTCGCGACTCAACGAAGTGGATATGCTTGACTCTAATGAAGAGAGGAATTTCTGGATTGATATCCCGCTATTTGACCAGAATTGACCCCTCCATCGTCACATATATCATAAGCAGCATAGGCCCATACGCCAGGCTTCCCCCATGATAGAACACTCGCAGAAAATCCAGCCCCATTCCAATCCCCACTGCCGCCAGCAGAATCCCAGGCACTGTGAAGTAATAAAGCGGCCTTCTCAGCTCCATATCATGCAGGATCTTGATCAGCGTCTTCACCCCGTGGGAGACAGGATTCTGGGTCGAGGCCCTCTCCACATCGTATCGGCAGTGAATCGGCACCTCCTTGATGGACAGATCATTGTCCTTGGCCTGCAAGAGAACCTCAGAGCCGGCGGACATGCCGCTATCCTTGATGTAGATGCTCTCTATCGCCCTGCGCCCATAGGCTCGAAAGCCGCTCTGGCTATCGGTGACGCTGGCACCCCCGGCAACATTGGTCGCCATATCGAGGACCTTCATCCCCACCTTCCGATAGGCGGGAATGTCTTTGCCATTGCCGTCGCAGAACCTGGAACCTATGACCAGATCGCAGCCATTGTTGAGGGGATCGAGGAGCTCGGGAATCTCAGAGGCATCATGCTGGCCGTCCGAGTCTATGACCACCATCTTCTCCGCCCCCAGATTGCGTGCCGTCTCGAAGCAGGAACGGAGTGCTGCACCGTAGCCACTGTTCTTCTCATGCCGAACCACATAAGCCCCCAGAGCTTCGGCTATGCTCGCCGTGGCATCAGAGCTGCCGTCATCGACCACAACTACCTGGTCGACGTACTTCTTGCAGCCTAAAACCATCTTGGCGATGGACCTCTCCTCATTGAAGGCAGGCATGGCGGCTATGGAAAATGTCATATTTCCTCTCAGATCTTCCCCATGGATGCATTATCTCTGCTTTATGATCCTGATAATTTAAATGGCTCTTCGCTGAATTATGTGGGTGAGGTCCGGCAAAGCCTATAGCCTCTGTTCCTCTGTGCCTCTGTGGTTGGGTCAGTGCATCGCGTTTCACCACAGAGGCACAAAAGATACGCGAGGAGCCAAACCCTTTGTGCGATCTTTGTGTGCTCTATAGTTTATATTCATCGCAAATCGGTTTGAGTTGATTGCAGATAACGGATTTTAACCACAAAGTGCACAAAGATCACAAAGGACTTCGCAAAGGTTAATCCAGTTCCTGATAGCCCGAAAAACCTTCTGTGTGGGCTTTGTGTCCTTTGTGAGCTTTGTGGTTTATACTCGCCGTAGATCGGTTTGATCGGATTACAGATTACGGATTTTAACCACAAAGAGCACGAAGATCACAAAGGAATCGCAAAGGTTAATCCAGTTCCTGATAATCCGATAAACCTTCATGCGGGCTTTGTGCCCTTTGTGGTTTATTATTTCGTCGCAAATCAAACTAAATTAACTGCACACATCGAATATTAATAATAGTATACGAAACGCGTTACCCATTCACGAGTCTTGTTATCCCATCCCTCAGCATCCTGACATTGAAATTGATGAGCAACCCAAGCCACGTATTCCTTAATTTCAGGTAGGTCAGAAGCTGAGCCTCGTGGAGGAAATTGATCTCCTCCACCGCCTTTAGCTCTACAATCACCAGGTCCTCCACCAGGATATCAAGCCGGTAGCCGCAATCCAGATTTAGGCCCTTGTAACTCAGTGGCAGTGGGACCTGGCGCCGAAAACTAATCCCCCTCAGACCCAACTCGCAGCAGAGG
Source organism: Candidatus Bathyarchaeota archaeon (assembly GCA_963804785.1). Classification (GTDB taxonomy): domain Archaea; phylum Thermoproteota; class Bathyarchaeia; order Bathyarchaeales; family Bathycorpusculaceae; genus Bathycorpusculum. The sequence continues at coordinate 171,525 of CAWDRR010000003.1, read as the reverse complement.
CACTCCTCATAGACGGATTCGAAAAGCCCGGGGCCGAGATGGCGATGAACCTCGATGGCTGCGCCGATGATCTCTCTGGAGAGAGCATCCGCCTTCAGCCTTTCAGGAGAGGATTGCATCTCATGGGTCAATCCCTTGTCGCCATCTGATATTGGAATCATTGTTAGCTCTGTGATTTATATTCGTCGTAGATCTCGGTTTGAATGGGCTTCGATAGACGGAATTTAACCACAAAGAGCACAAAGGACTCCGCAAAGGTTAGTCCAGTTCATGATTGCCCGAGAAACCCTTCGTGCGGGCTTTGTGTCCTTTGTGAGCTTTGTGGTTTATATCGTCGTAAATCGGTTTGATCGGGCTTCGATAGACGGATTTTAGCCACAAAGAGCACGAAGATCATAGAGGACTCGCAAAGGTTGCTTGAGTTAGCACAAAGGCTCTGCGTTACTCAACTATTGAATTTCTCGAACACATCTGCTATCCCTTTCGGTCTCATACTACCACTGCTTTGTGCCATCTTTAAGATCGATATCCTCCAAAGGTCTGAAAATTCCTTGCTCATCAACTACCTCTATATCCTCCATGTTTGCTCACCTAGTGCATTCCGTTTAAGAGAACATATCGCCTCTGTTTTTGCAGATGCTTTGGCTTCAAGTTCTCCTTTGCCAAGAGATTTGTTGCCGACGAGCATCTCTTTGTAGAACTTGTTCTCGCCTTCTGAAGGATAAACAATATTATGCTCGGCCGATGGAAGCTCCAGCTGCTCAGAGAATACCCGGTCCATCTCGTACGAATAGTGCTGCCCGTGTTCAGTACGAAATGGTTCAGCCTTCTGCGCTGGCACTCCCTTATCACCGGTGCCATCTTGATGATCTCCGGCCGGGTCCCGAGCATGATTGCAATGGTCATGGGTAGTTGTCGTCTTTGATTTGTATTTGATAGCAAATCGGTTTGATTGGATTGCGGATAACGGATTATAACCACAAAGAGCACAAAGATCACAAAGGACTCCGCAAAGGTTGCTTCGGGGTCATTGAGACCTGATCATCCTTTTGTGCGGGCTTTGTGCCCTTTGTGAGCTTTGTGGTTTATACTCGTCGTAGATCGGTTTGATCGGATTGAGAGATAACGGATTTGGCTCTTCGCTGAATTATGTGGGTGAGGTCCGGCAGAGAATATAGCCTCTGTTCCTCTGCGCCTCTGTGGTTAGGTCAGTGCATCGCGGTTCACCACTGAGGCACCGAGACACAGAGTTTTTCCGATTCAAGTTCACCCATACAAAATAGCGAGAAGCCAAGACCAAACCACGAAGATTCCCAGCGCTGTTAGCCGATCAATTCTAGGAACTCTTCCACGGAAATCCCGGCTTCTTTAAGAATTGCCTTCAGGGTCCCCTTCCGGATATCAACCCCGGGATGGTTGGGAACCGTTGTCCTTCTCTTAGTTACTGGATTGTACCAGATCTCATGGCTGCCCTTTGCCTGTCTGTCGAATACGAATCCTGCCTTCTTCAGCCCGCGAATGACCTCAATCGCGGTCATCACGGGAAGTTTGGCCATCAAGTCACAGCCACAGGGATCTTGATATTCCTGACCGTCCTGGATGCGGGAGCCATCTCGGGAGGTAGCGGATCTCCGTGCTCTATGTAAGACTCGATGATCTTTCTGGCCACATCCTGGGCGATCTCCATCGTCTCTGCAATCGTCCTTCCCTCTGCCACCAGACCGGGCAGAGCATCGCTTGTAGCCAGGTATGCCCCTTCATCAAGCTTTTCAATCTTTATTGATACCATGTATTCGGGCAAGTCTCAGGTCCCTCAGATTCAGTGGTACTATTTTTCTTGTCATTTGATCATTTATAGATATGCATGAGAATTCAAGGGCGTCCTCATGGGCATCACTAGCCTGCCGTTAAATAGTCGAGTATGCTCTTGCCCGCCCGACCATCCCCAAACGGAGACTCCTCGCTGAATTATGCGGATGGGCCCAGCAGAAATTATAGCCTCTGTGCCTCTGTGGTTGGATCAGTGCATCGCGGTTCACTACAAAGGCACGAAGATATAGAGTTTTAGCGATTCAAGTTCACCAAATCAAAATAGCCTTCGCTACATAGCAGGCGCCTCTTATCATCTCAGGATGAAGCCCACTTCGCCTTGATATGCTCGGGAGAAGGAGCCATCCATCAATTCAGCGCACTGCCTGGTAAATCATCTCTCTCTGGGTTGTCTCTTGCTGCAGGCCGTTGCCGCTAAGAACTGTAATTCTTGCAGGTGACCAGCTAGCTCCGGCCCAATACTATGCTGAATTACTGATGATGATTAGTATCCAAGGGATCGAGCAACATTAAAAAAGATTTCGGTCAATTATGCTGTCTGGCTGCTTGGGTTTATACCATATTCGCTATCTGATCCTGGCATGAATTACTACTAGCTCGCATGATATTGAATTAAAAAAACAAAATATAATGCAATATTGCCCCATCCGCAATCTAATTGGGAACATTCATCTTAGGATATCTATAAAATTATAATCAAGGATTGCCATTCCCTCCTTCATCATAACAATCTTCAAGAATTGCATCAATTGCTTTTATCTTGATGCCTATTCTCCTTCACTTCGCCCTTCCCTTGATCATTCTTCGGATTGCCTGCAATACACAACAGTCATGCACCGAATGACTGAAACACATCAGGCGCTAAACTGAGCTTGAGCGCGTCAAATATCAGTTTGAATCAGGTAGGTCAGCCAAACTAGATCTCAGAACTCCCGATATGAGGTTGTGCAGGGAAGTCCTGTACGTAAAATCTGGAACGGCGAGCGTCGAAGCCATGAAACAATCGCCCTGGGGCGGCATGGCGTTGGTCGAGAGACCATAGATGCCTGCGACTTCAGTCGCGGGAGCCGTCACTACTGCCCTATACTTCTCCCACTGAAATTAACAGCCACAGAATCCAACGAGCCGCTCAATCCTCTTCTCTCCCTGACCCCACCAAGGTCCGCCGTCCTCTGTGCGCTCTGTGCCTCTGTGGTTCTATTCCCGTACACCACCGGTTACTGCCTCATACTTCCCCCACTCAGATTAACAGCCACAAATTCCACCAAGCCGCTCAATCCTCTTCTCTCCCTGCCCCCCCCACCAAGGTCCGTCGTCCTCTGTGCGCTCTGCGCCTCTGTGGTTCTATTCCCGTACACCACCGGTTACTGCCTCATGCTTCCCCACTCAGATTAACAGCCACTGAGTCCAACGAGCCGCTCAATCCTCTTCTCTCCCTGTCCCTCTCCGTCGTCCTCTGTGCCTCTGTGTCTCTGTGGTTAGGTCATTGCATAGCGGTTCACCACATAGGCAAAGAAATACGGAGAATTTCTGATTCAAGTTCACCCATGCCAAATAGCGAGGAGCCTGGTTTATACTCGTCGTAGATCGGTTTGATTGGATTACAGATAACGGATTTTAGCCAATAATCCTTTGGTGCGGTCTTTGTGTCCTTTGTGTGCTTTGTGGTTTATGGCTCTTCGCTGAATCATTTGGATGAGGTACGGCAGCGGTTATAGTCTCTGTTTCTCTGTGGTTGAGTCAATGCATCGCAGTTCACCACTGCGAAAAGATACAGAAAAATTTTCGATTCAAGCTCACCCATACAGAATTGGCTCTCCTCCCCCTCCCCGGCCTTGGCCCCGCTTAACCGTTCTCCGCGCGCCCGGGCAAAAACCTCAAAATCGTTTTATACCTTCGCATCCGACCTTCATCCAATGCTCCTCTTCGCCCATGTGGGCCTGGCCCTGGCCACCGCTCGCCTCTACAACCGGCTGGATCTTCTATTTCTTGCCCTGGGGTCCATACTCCCCGATATCATAGACAAGCCTTTGGGCCTGCTGGTATTCGGGAGCCCGAACATGGGAAGGACATTTGCCCATACCCTTCTCTTCCTGCTCATCTTGGGAGCGATCTCCCTTCACCTGCGGGACATCAGATTAGCCTCCCTCACCTGGGGGGTTTTTATCCATCTCATCCTGGACTCCATGTGGAACTCACCAGTCATCCTCCTCTGGCCTTTACTGGGAGGATTTCCAAGTGTCCCATACCTGGATACATTGAGCTACTTGCAGATTGTTCTCTCTGGCCTGGAGGAGCCGGGAATCCTCATCCCGGAGCTGCTCGGCCTGGGCTACATCCTCATCTTAGTATATCTCAAGAGGGGCTTGATCTGGGCTGATATCAAGAGGCTTTTGCGCAGGCCGGAGAAGGACGCTGGCACCGGCTCCGCCTAGATCGGAACCCCCGGCAGCAGCCTATGGTGCTTTACTGCTCTTCACTTCTCCAACCCTGATTATTTAACCGCAGAGTCACAGAGACGCTGAATCTCCATTTCTCCCTGAACCCCTCAAAGGCCGTCGTCCTCTGTGCGCTCTGCGCCTCTGTGGTTTTATTCCCGTAAACCGCCAGGGTTGGTTTTTCAGCTACGATTATTAACCGCAGAGGCGCAGAGTTCGCAGAGACGTGAAATTCATCTTGAAAAGAATAGCATATTTGCTTCTTAGCAATAGTCGTCTCCGTCCGTTCGTCCTCTGTGCGCTCTGCGACTCTGTGGTTTTATTCCCGTACACCACCGGGTACTGCCTCATGCTTCCCCAGCTCCAAATTAACCGCAGAGTCTGCAAAGCCGCTCAATCCTCTTTTCTCCCTGAACCCCTCAAAGGACCGTCGTCCTCTGTGCCTCTGTGGTTATACCCAGCAGCAGCCTGTAATGCGCGAAAATTTTAGAATGATTTATCATAATTAAGAAACATTTTTATGGATGCAGTCCAAACTGCAAAAGGGAGAGCTTGAGGCTCTTTAGGGGAACTATATGCGGGCGCGCAGGAGCAAAGATCAGATCATAGTGGCGATCCTGAACATATGCGAAAAAGGGGAAAATCTCACCAGTATCGTCTATCGAACCAGTATCAGTTTTGCCATCATCAAGGCATATCTCACTGTCCTCATGAAAAACGATCTTCTGATATGCCAGGAGGACTCTCCGCGAATCTATAAAACAACCCCAAAGGGCCTGGAGATGAGAGATCGCCTGGAAGGGCTGCAAAAGCTGATGGAAGACCTTAAGATATAGAGGGGGCAAGAAGGTCTATGGGGCCTGAGCTAATGATGATTTGGTTATACTGCAAATAGGCTCTCTTCTAATTATCCTCCTTTGATGCGTTTATCCTCCCGTGTTGATCCTATGCAAAAATTTGAGTGATATATCCACCGGCATCATTTGATAGTGTAAGGCTGCTTGATCCGCATAACGGCAAGAGTGCCTACTGAGGCAAAATCCTTTTTTTGGATATAGTCCTCCCCTCTTCAAGGGATATCTATAAATACTCAACATTGACATGTTATGTGTAGTTGATACCTAGTATTGATGTAGGATACTGAGGGCAGAACCAATAGGAGAGATGTAATATATGCTTTCGTCGATGATGAGTACGGTCAGTAGCACCATGAGCGCAACAGCCAGCGCCACCAGCACATTGAGCACAACCTCGGCAGTCAGTACATTTGCCACTGTGGGTGTCGCGGATATTAGCGTTGTGAGCGTCATATGTCTCATCGCTCTCCTGAGCGCCTCGGAGATACTCTCTGCCTCATCCTGCTGGCACAGGCGCCTTTCCACGGTGCTCAACATCGCCATCGTTCCCATGGTCTTAACATTCTTCTTAATTGTGGGCTACAAGGTAGTAGAGGTTATCGGCAGCTAGATAAGCCCGGCTGCTGCATACAATCTCTCTTTTATAGCACTTTTTGTGGCTCCTTTTGTAGCTCTTTATGGCATTCTATAGTTTTTATAGTATCCTTTTTCCGCTTTCAAGATTCAAGTCGCGATACGCTCTTTTATCCTATCCAGGGCATTGATGGAAGGTCTGAAGATATAGGAGGGGCAAGAAGGATCTATGGGGCCTAAGCTAATGATTATTTGGTCATATTATGAATAGGCTCTCCGCTAATCGTTCGTCCTCTGTGCGCTCTGTGCTCTCTTGTGGTTCTATTCCCGTACACCACCATGACTGCCTCATTCTTCCCCGCTCCGATTAACATCCACAGATTCCACCGAGCCGCTCAATCCTCTTTTCTCCCCTGAACCCCTCAAAGGGCTGTCGTCCTCTGTGCCTCTGCGTCTCTGTGGTTACCGTCAGTGCATAGCGATTACCACAGAGGCACAGAGTTCACAGAGACGCTCAATCCTCTTTTCTCCCTGAACCATTCAAGTCGCGATACGCTCTTTTATCCTATCCAGAGCATAAGCGTAAAAGAAGAACAGGAATAGCGGGCCAATGATCAAATACGGCAGGATCTCCGGTTTGAGGGGAGCGACGAGGAACAGCGCTATATTGGTGACCCCGTGGGCCAGGGAGACAATAGGCAGGCTCTTGGATAGCCAGAAGAGCACCCCGAAAGCCAGCCCCGCCAGGCTAACGTAGAGGAGCTCCAGTGTCAGGTGATAGCCGCTATGCATGAACCCGAATATCACACTGGCCAAGACCAGCCCCCCAATCAGACCAATCCTCTCCTGGAGCACAGTCTGCAAAGACGACCGAAATACGAACTCCTCCACAATACCCACAAAGAAGATCATGGTCAGGGCTAAAATGAGCATTTGCTGGAGATCATTGTCCACCACCAGCATTTGAGGCTTGATCACCATATACTCCCCCCACCCCAAAGCCAGTCCCATGGATATGGAGACGGGCAGAAAGAACCAGAACCGCTCAAAGGTCAATCCCGCCTCCTCTGCGGTTATGAATCTCTCTTTCAAGATCATATACATGGGAATGAACATGGGCGCATAAACCAGCACATAGGAGTAGAGGGTCAGGTGGAAGAAGACGGGCATCGCGACATTCAAAAGGCGGAACAGTGGCAAGAGCATTAGGGCTGGATAGGTCCGGTTGTTGACGAATATCGTTGATAGGCTTAAAAAAACCAGGTTCAGGGCATGAATGGGCATCGCTGCTTCAGCCTTGCCGTAGAAGATCAGAATCTCGGCCAACAGTATCAAAAATACGGGAATCAGCAGGTCGAGATAGTACCTCTCCGCATTCAGCGCCTTCATATAATTGCCATGTTCTCATCAAAGATTTAATAGATTCCCTCGAACCTTACTGTACCAAAAAATCAGCATACTTTAGCCCTGACTTTGGCAGATATAATGCGAAGGATGTAAATAATTTGCAGCCCTGATGATATAGTATGACCCTTGTCTCCCTCTCTTTTGAGGTCCACCAGCCAATCCGTCTGAAGAAGAATTTCTTCTGGGACGGCTACATGAACCGGCAGGTGGTACCTGATTTATGGAAATACTACTTCGATGACCCAGAGAATCAGAGGATCTTCGAGCGGGTATCCGACAAATGCTACCTGCCCGCCAACCGGGCCATCCTGGAGGGGATAAAAAAGCTCCAGGGATCGAATAGATCCTTCAAGGTCTCCTACAGCTTCTCAGGCGTCTTCCTGGAGGAATGCCAAAGGTACCGCCCGGATGTGTTAGACTCCTTTGTCGACCTGGTCCAGACTGGAATGGTGGAGGTGCTGGATCAGACCTACTATCACAGCCTGGCCAGCCTCTACGACGATCCCCTGGAGTACATCGAGCAGATCAAGATGCACCGGGAGCTGATCTGGGACATCTTCGCCCTCCGGCCTACGACCTTTGAGAACACCGAGCTGATCTACAGCGACAAAATCGCCCAAATCGCAGACCGGATGGGCTATAAGGCCATATTCACCGAAGGGGTGGTAGCAGATCCCAACTACGTCTACCGCCCGCCAAACACCAAGATCGCTCTGCTCTTGCGTAACTACCAGCTCACCGACGACATCGGCTTTCGCTTCTCCTCCCACAATTGGGAAGAGTACCCCCTCACCGCAGACAAGTACGCCTCCTGGCTGGCGAGGACCCCAGGCAAGTGCATAAACATCTTCTGCGACTACGAGACCTTCGGCGAGCACCAGTGGATCGATACCGGGATCTTCGACTTCATCCGCAGCCTGCCAAACCAGGTCCTCCGCTACGAGAACCTTCAGTTCGCCACCCCCTGCGAGGTGGCCAGCACAATTCCCCCGGAAAGAGAGCTATCGATAGAGAGCTTCGTCTCCTGGGCAGACCTGGAGAGAAACACCAGCTGCTGGCTGGGAAACGCCCTTCAGCATGCCTGCTTCATCCAGCAGAAGAGGCTCCAGGCACCGGCAAGAGAGAGCCGCGATCCCGACCTCCTGGCCATCTGGAGGACTCTGGGCCTCTCCGACCATCTCTACTATATCTTCACCCACGGCGGAGGGCCGGCCGAGGTGCACAACTACTTCAGCCCCTACGGCTCCCCCTATGATGCCGCTGTAACCTACTTTGCCGTCTTATCCGACTTTCACTGCCGCCTGAAGGGAAAGACCCATCTGGCCGATTCCCCATTCCGGTTTGCCACCGGAATAGACCAGTTCACAGGCGACTCCGCCTGGACACTGATGGGCCTGGAGGCCATCCTGGACAAAATCCCTCTCCCCTCTTTGGAGTACCATAATGCCAACGGCGATTATGCCCTCTGGGCGGAGAAGAGCCTGGGCGACAGCGCCCTGGCGGAAAAGCTGGCCGGATTGCAGAAGCTCAAGGGAGAGAGGCTGAGAAAGGGCCTTCTCCGGGCAGTGGCCGATTCCCTGGCCACAGAGGTGATCTAAATGACTGTAGGAGCAGCTCAACCTCAGCCCTTCCAGCCGGCCGACTATTCCCAGTGGCACATCCAGGGAGTGGCTGGTGGCTAACGGCCTGGGCAGCTATGCCTCATCGACCGCAAACTGCAGCAACACCAGAGCCTATCACGGCCTTCTGGTGGCAGCCACCGAGCCTCCAGCAAGGAAGAGACTGCTCCTCGCCAGCCTGGACGAGGAGCTGGGCGAATTCCGACTGGCCAATCATCAGTACCCCGGAGCGATCTATCCCCAGGGCTTCTCTCACCTGCAGGGATTCTGGACCGATCCCCTCCCCCGGTTCTGCTATCAGATGGGCACTACAACCCTGGAGAAGACCGTCTCCATGGTCCGCAATGAGAACAGCACCATCATCAGCTACAGGATCAAGGGCTACCGTGGATTGATCCGCATCGTACCCCTGATCCACGACCGCAGCTTCCATGCTGCCGGCGATCTTCCTCCACTTCACCAGAATACCTGGGGCAAAGGAACCACAATCCTCAGCCAAACCCGTTTCTCCATCTTCTCCGACCTGGCCCGATATATTCCCCAGGAGAGGGTCTACAGCAACTTCGAGTACGAGGAGGAGCGCCGCCGGGGCCTGGGCTGGAAGGAGAACCTCTTCTCCCCCGGCTGCTTCGAGCTGGATGTATCCGGAGAGGCGGAGTTCGCCATCATCGCCTCCACCTGGAGGAGCTCCTTGGCCAACTGGAGGGCCGATCAGGAGAGCGAGAGAGAACGCCTGATATCCTTAAAGGCACCCGTTCCTCCTCTGGCTCGAGCGGCGGACAGCTTCCTGGTCAAGAGGGGCAACGCTCTGAGCCTCATCGCCGGCTACCACTGGTTCGATGACTGGGGAAGGGACGCCATGATCGCCCTGCCCGGCCTTCTCCTCTCCACCGGCCGATATGAGGCAGCAAGGCTGGTCCTCAGCTCCTTTGCCGGGGCGATGAAGGACGGTGTGCTGCCCAACGACCTCGGGGCCCGGTCCTACAACACCGTGGACGCCTCTTTGTGGTTTGTTCAGGCGACGAGCAGATATTTCGATGCAACAGGTGATCTGGAGTTCCTGGCCGAGCTCTGGCCGAAGCTCTTGGAGGTGGTCGAGAGATACTCCCGACCGGGCGATGACTTCGGCGCAGATGAGGACGGCCTGATCAATTCCGGCCCGGCTCTCACCTGGATGGACGCCAGAGTGGATGGCCGGCCGGTCACCCCCCGGACGGGCAAATGCTGCGAGATAAACGCCCTCTGGTACTCCGCCCTGAGGAGGACGGAGAGCCTTTCCCGGGCCCTGGACATGCCCCTGGACCCGAAGATTCCCGAGCTCGCAGATAAGGTCCAGAAAAGCTACCTCCGATTCTGGAACAGCGAGAACGGCTGCCTCTTCGATGTGATAGACCATGAGGACGCCTCCATCCGCCCCAACCAGATCTTCGCGGCAATCGTTCCCGATCTCCTGCCGGATGTGATGAGAAGGAGCATCCTGGAGGTGGTAGCTCGAGATCTTCTCACCCCCTTCGGCCTGAGAACCCTCTCCCCCCGCGATCCCCGTTATGCGGGCCGATATGCTGGAGAACCCTGGGAGAGGGACCGCAGCTATCATCAGGGCACGGTCTGGCCCTGGCTCATCGGCCCCTATATCGATCTATTGCTGGCGGTTAGCGGCCGCTCCGCCGAAACGCGGGAGAAGGGATTGGAGGCACTAAGGCCGCTCTTGGATCTGGCAGAAGGGATGGGCACCATTCCCGAGGTCTTCGATGGCGACCTGCCCCAGAATCCCGGTGGCTGCATCTCCCAGGCCTGGTCGGTGGGAGAGGTTCTCAGAGCTTATGAAGAGCTGCGGGATGAATAGAAAAAATTCCATTCATTTTTTCCAGAACTCTGGCAAGAAGAGGACCATAGCGGTCACCACCTCCAGCCTGCCGATCCACATGCATAATATGAGGAGCATCTTTCCTGCAGGATGGATATCCGCAAAGCTGAACATCGGCCCCACCACACCAAATCCCGGTCCGACATTCCCCAGGGTCGTCGCCACTGCCGATAGGACGCTCTCCATATCCATCTTCGGATCGCTGTAGGAGATCATGGCCAGGAGCAGGGCGGCCAGTGGCAAAGATGATGATGTACATGGAGACGAAGATATTGCTCGCCCTTAAAATCTCCTCTTTCACCACCATATCGCCCAGCCGGACGCTCTGAACCGCCTTGGGATGAAGAGTGCGAATCAGCTCTCTGTATGCGCTCTTGAATATCAGTATCAATCGAACAACCTTGATTGCTCCTGCGGTGGATCCGGCACAGGCCCCGATGATCATAAGCAAGAGGAGGGTGATCCTGGCGGTGGCGGTCCACTGATTGAAATCGGCAGTGGCAAACCCGGTAGTGGTCAGGATCGAGACCACCTGGAAGCCGGCCAGTTGAATCTTCTGGTAGATGTCTCCCTCCAGCCCTCCCCAGAGGATGATGATCGACGTGGCCAAAAGGATGATCAAGGCATAAGCCCGGAACTCCGTGTCGCTGATCAGGGCCTTCCGGTCGGAGGTGATCATCCTGTAGTGCAGGGCGAAGTTGGCCCCGGCCAGGAAACAGAACAGGACGATGATGGCATCTATGATCCAGCTATTGTAGGCCATGATGCTCAAACCCCGGGGCGAGAATCCTCCCGTGGCCATGGATGAGAAGGCATGGCAGAACGAGTCAAAGGGGGGCATTCCTGCCAGAAGGAGGAGGGCGACCTCCACCAGGGTCAGGAGGATATAGACCATCCAGAGCATGCGAGCGGTCTGCTTGATCCTGGGTTTGATGGATTCCTTATCCGGGCCGGGAACCTCCGCCCGGTACAGCTGCCGTCCCGCCACTCCCAGGCGGGGCAGTATGGCCACGAACAGCAGTATTATCCCCATCCCTCCCAACCACTGGGCAAATGACCTCCAGAAGAGCAGCCCCATGATCGTATCATCGGGGCCGCTCCTCATCCGGAGGAGGATGGAGTTGCCGGTCATCCTCACCAGCTGCATCTGCATCTCCGCTACCAGGCTGCTATCGGCCAGGGTCTGGTTCATCTTCCAGTATCCCAGGTGATTTATCTCTGTGAATACAGACGATCCAGTGGTGGTGAAGGCGGACATGGACTCGAAGAGGCCATCGATCAGGCTCATCCCCAGGAAGACATAAGGAAACGCTCCGAAGAAAGCGACGGCAATCCAGCCCAGAGCCACCAGGGCGAAAGCCTCTCTTAATCCCGGCTCCTCCTCAGATGACAGCCTTCCCAGGGCTATCCCCGTGGCCAGGCTGATTAGGGAGGTGGCAGCAAAGGCGATCACCCCTCCCGTCTCAGCATAAACAGCAGCTACCGCACCCGGAACGAGCAGCAAGATGGCCAGCAGCTTCAGCAGCTGTGCGAGCAGTCGCAGAAACACCCTGAATTTCATCAAGCAATGCCGCACCAAAATGGCGGAGGGCATCCTCCTGAAAGCGCAACTTATCTCCTGTTCCTATAAAAATGATCTGCTCATTATGCCGCGAATAGCTTCTTGACCTTGGAGACAGCGTCCGGCATGGACATCACGAACACCCGATCACCGGCTGACACCTTGAAGTCCTCATAGGGGACAATAGGCGCGCCGTCTCTTATCACCATGCCGGCAAGGGAGTTCTTGGGAAGCTCTTTGGATATCGACTTGCCCACGATCTTCGCTCCCGGCTTGGCGATGAAATCCACCAGCTCCATCCTCTCATCGCTCAGTGTGATGACCTCTTCTCCGCCGATCACCCTTTGGAGGACGGCATCGGCAGTCACCTGCCCCGGGCTGACCGCTCTGTCCACCCCTACCATCTCGAAGAGCTTGATGTAGACGTTCCTGTTGACCCGGGAGAGGATCTTCGTGGCTCCCAGCTGCTTTACCAAGAGGGAGCATAATAGGTTCTTGTCATCAAGGCCGGTCACAGCATAGACCACATCCATCGCGCCCGCCCCCTCCTCTTGAAGTAGGGCGAGATCTGATCCATCGCCATTGAGGATCATGGTTCCTGAGAGCTTGTCCGCAATCTCAGCGCAACGATCGGCATCCTTCTCGATGAGCTTGACGTCCATTCCCATCTTCTCCAGCCTGCTGGCCAGGTAGAAGCCCACCATTCCTCCGCCCACGATCATCACCTTCTGAGTGGTCTTGGATTCATGCAGCATGCTTCCCAGGTCGGGAAGAGATCTGGCGTCGCACAACAGCATTAGGTGGTCGTCATTTCTTATCTCGTCTCCCTCTTTCGGTATGGCTATCCGGCCCGCCCGGTTTATGGCGATCAGGTTGCAGTTATTAGGGAGGACGATATTCTCCACCGGCCCCTGGATGTTCATCTCTGGTGTCACCTTGAACTCCACCAGCTCCACCAGGCCGTTGGCCAGGTCCCGGTTCATGAGCATGGATGAGAAATAAAGGGAGCTTGCCATATCCTCGGCCATGGTCAGTTCCGGGCAGATCATGAATGATATGCCGATCTCCTTTCGATCCTGGACCGGCTGATCGATGTACTCGGGATTGCTCACCCTGGCGATGGTCTGCCTGACCCCCAGATGAGAGGCTATGATGCAGGTTATCACATTCACCTCATCGTTCCCGGTTGCAGCCACGACTATGTCCGCCTTCTTGATATCCGCCTCGGAGAGAAGCCGGGCGTTGGCGGCATTCCCCTGCATGACCTTCACATCCATGTCCTGAAGCCTGGCACAGGCATCGGGATCCTTATCTATGACGGTGACATCATGGTCAGCATAAAGCTCGCTGGCGATGAGAAAGCCCACCTCGCCAGCTCCGGTGATCAGGATACGCATCTTGTTTCCTCCACATCAACTAGGGCGCAAAGGAGATCCAAGGATAAGAATTGATCCATCCTCGTTATAAGCGTTTTCCATTCGTTTGAGCACTTACATTCGTCCGTCCTCTGATCGGCCGATCCATATATATCGGCAGAGAGACAGCTATCATCCATGTTCGCCCTTCTCTTCGACCCCAGCGCCGGCGCAGCCGGAGACATGATCATGGCCTCCCTCTTGGACCTGGGAGCAGATGAAAAGAGGGTTAGCAAGGCAGTGGAGTCGGTGGGCTGCACCCTGGAGGTCTCCCGGCAGGAGAAGGGGCATATCTCTGCCACCAGGGCCCAGGTGATCTCGGACCGGAGGTATCATTCCCTGGAGGAGGCGGTATCCATTCTAAAGAGCTCAAGCCTCCAGGAACCTTCGTCCCCTGCGTCCCTGCCCCATCGAGCCTCCCTCGGGCGCCGCGCCGGACTGCTCATTTCGCGGTGCCGGGGCGTTCTACGCGGCATGTGTCAAGAACTTGTCAAGGCCCTGGGAAGGCAACCGCAACGGGCTCTTTTCGGCGACACCCACGCAAGGGAGGCCAAGCTCGGCACATCGATCGGGCGGCAACTCTCCGCCTTGTGGCAGAGCAGAGTCTCAGGGTGGGCAGGTCGGCTCGATACCTCTCTCCGCGCGATTGTCGGCGTCGCAGCGTCGGCACGCCCTACCGTGCCCGCACTGCCTGCGCGAGGTCCGAACGGCTTGGCTGGAGCCCGGGTGGGCGAGGCCGCTGGCCCGGGGAGTCGAGAACCGTCAGTGGCCGGTCGTGCGGGCGTGGATGGCGTCGAGCTTCGCCTTGGCGTCGGGGATGTACTGGATGAAGCCGGCGATCGTCGCGCAGGTCGGGTAGTCGGCGCACTCGCCGCAGTTGGCGACGCCGCGCTCGCGGCCGCAGCGGCGGACCTCGCACACCCCGCAGTGGCCGATCTTCGGCAGGCCCTCGACCCGACACCCGGAGCAGAACACGTCCTCGGGCTTGATGCTGACGTTGTACTTCTCGGACCACTCCTGGGCCGTGCGCCGGCGCAGCTCCGGGTCGTCCTTGACGAACGCGATCCGCGCCGGGCAGCTGCTGCAGTCGATTCCGCACTGGGCCATCATCGTCTCGGTCATGGGATCCTCCATGGGTCGTGGAGGATGCCCGGCCAACCCTGACACGGCGTGTCAGGGTTTCCGGCCGCGGCCGGTTCGACATCGCGACCGCGATCGCGGCCTCGCGCACCGCCTCGCGAAGCTCGGCCGGCTCGAGCACCGCGACCCCGGGACCCAGCGACAGCACGTAGCTCTCGAGCCACTCGCCCGCGGGCGAGTGGAACGAGACCCGGGCCGACCCGTCGGCCGCCATCGTGCACCGCGGCGTGGTCCAGCGCCTCCGCGAGACCCCGGCAGCCGCGACGGGCTGACCTCCAGGACGACGTCGACGACCGGCTCGTCGGACGTCCACACGAACGGCTCGGGCACCGGCGCCCGCAGCCACGGGTCGAAGACCTCCGCGAGCGGGCGGGCCTCGACGACCCTCGAGATCCTGAACAGCCGGAATGTGCCGCGCAGCCGGCACCAGGCGTGGAGGTACCAGACCGCGCCCGCCGAGCACCATCGAGAACGGCTCGACCACCCGCTCGGTGACCGCGCCCCGCTGGTCCCGGTAGACGAGCGAGACCAGGCTGTCGTGCCGCCACCGCCTCGCGCAGCAGCTCGACCACCTGCGAGTCCGCGGACCGGCCGCCCCAGGGCGTCAGCGTGACCGACGAGCGGCGGCGCCGGAGACGCCGTCGCGGGCCGCCGGCGCCTGGGTCGCCGCGCCGTCCTCCCGCGCTGCGCTCGCACCGAGGGCCCCGGCCGGCGGCCGGTCCCGCGAGCGTCGCATCCGCTTCCTCCGCGCCCCGAGCCCCTCGAGCTTGGCGAGCGAGCGCTCGAGCCGGCGGCTCTTGAGCGCCTCGGCGAACCCGCCCAGCGTCCCCGTGAGGTCCGCCAGCTCCTCCCCGGTCAGGAAGCTGCGGTCGATGCGGAACCCCTCCTCGATCTCGAACCCGCCGCCCGCGCCGACCACCGCGACCACCGGCACGCCGCTCCCGGACAGGCTGTCCATGTCGCGGTAGATCGTCCGCTCGGACACCTCGAAGCGCGCCGCCAGCTCCCGCGCCCCGGTGCGCCCTCGGGTCAGCAGGTGGTTGACGATCGCGAACAGCCGCTCGTTCTTCACGCCCCCCAGTGTACCCGCGCGGGCCGTGCCGCGCAGGTCGTCTGACGGCGCTCGAGGCGCCGGCCTCGATCCGGTTTCCCAGATTGGATTGGGTGAAGCAAGAGACCGTGTTGCGGTTTGGAAAGTGAGACGACTCACGTTTTCTGGTTGCGGTGTCGATCCGGCGCGTTGTCATGGTCACACAGGCGGCAGGTGCGGGACGTGAGCGGCGAGCTGGCCGGGGAATCGGGTGACCTGCCGGGAGGTGTCGATGATCCGAAGAGCCTTGCAGCCGGTGGCCTTCCTGGTGGGTGCCGGGCTCGAACCTTCGTGGCGTCCGGGCAGTGGGTTGGCACGGGACCGTTCGGCGGCACGGTCACCTCCCTGGTGACGGTCGCTGACCAGCCGCTCAAGGTGCTGGCGGGCACCGCTCACGGCCTGTACGTCAGGGAGGACGCGGGCGCATCGTGGCGTGTCGCGGCTTCCTCGACCTGCCGACCTCACCACGCCGGGTCTTGCGAAGGACTGGAGCGGGGGCGGTATCGCCACTCGCCCCGGCGTCGCCGGGGGTTCCCCTCGACTGAGCGAGGCGCGAGCGAAACGATTCCTGCAGGCTCCCCGCCCCGCTACTTCTGCCCGCCGAGGAACTCGATTGCGATCTTCTGCTGGACGATGTCGACCTGGCCGAACGCCTCGCGCAGGAGAACCATCTGGATGTGGGTCAGCGAGTGGTGGTCGACCGCGTTGTCCGCTGGCAGGCCCTCGGCGAGCTGGGCCGCCTGGTGCTCGAGGCGGACCCGAAGCAGGTGCTCGTGGACGAAGGCGAGGTCATCACGCGTCGAGTGCGCGAGCACGCCGGCGTCGACCATGGCGTCGATCCGGTCAAAGGTGTTGGTCACCATGATCGAGTGCTTGAGGGCGTAGAGCCGAGCGAAGCTGACGATCGGCATGGTGGCGTCCTTGAGGTCGAGCAGCCCGGCGCGCTCGCCAGTGGCCGTGCCGCCGAGGATCCGGCCGAACAGGCGGAGGGGCGGCTTGAACAGCAGGGCGTTCTGCGCGAAGTGCGGGAAGAAGCCGGGCGAGGACGCCAGGGCGGACGCGGTGTCCTCCCTGAGCTGGCTGACCAGCGTCGCCTCGCCGAAGACCGGGCGCAGGTCGAAGAAGATCGAGAGGTCGAGCAGCTCCTTCGGCTCGGCCTTGGCGATCCACTGGCGGAAGAGCTGCTGCCAGGTCGAGAGCGGGTTGCACCATCTGGGGTTCTGGGCCATCACGTCGCCCCGACAGAACGAGTAGCCGGCGGCGTCGAGCTGGGTCGACACCTGCCGTCCGAGGGCCGCGAACCATGCGCGTGCGCGGTCTGGCTCCGCCTCATCCGAGAAGACGATGGCGTTGTCCTGGTCGGTGAAGAGGGTCTGCTCCTGACGGCCCTGGCTGCCCATGCCGATGAAGCAGAACGGGCACGGCTGGGGCGGCAGCTCGGCGAGCGCGAGCTCGATCAGCCGGCGCGTTGCGGCGTCACACACCGCCGAGAGCTGCCGGGTGACGTGGCGGGCGTGCATCCCCACCTCGATTCCCGACGAGACGACCGTGCCGACACCGCGGCTCAATGCGATGACCTCCTCGGCGTCGTTCGAGGCTGCGATGCCGGCGATCAGCTCCGGGAAA
Source organism: Candidatus Bathyarchaeota archaeon (assembly GCA_963804785.1). Lineage (GTDB taxonomy): Archaea > Thermoproteota > Bathyarchaeia > Bathyarchaeales > Bathycorpusculaceae > Bathycorpusculum. The sequence goes on along the minus strand of CAWDRR010000003.1, from coordinate 154,102 downwards.
CCTGCCACCGCCACGGCCGGCGGCCGGCTCCTGGTCGTCTCCTGCCGGACCTGCAGGATGATCGCCCGGCGCTCACCGAGCTGGATCGGGGTCAACGTGATGACGCACGGGATCACGCGTCCGTCTGCGCTGTGCAGCTCGACCTCGAGCGGACCGGCCGGTTGCTCGACACCGCTGGCGATCTGCTCACGGGCGGTCGTGTTCGCCGCAACCGCCGGCAGGATGTCGTCGAGGTGGAGGAGCTGCACCTGGTTCGGGCTCCGGCCGAGGAGCTTGAGGACGACCGGGTTGGCGTACCTGCATCGGCCGTCGACGAGCAGGATGGCACCCTCGGACGAGGCTTCGACCAGCGACTGGTACCGGTGGGTCGTCTCCATGAGGTGCCCCTCGGCGTCGTTGCGCTGGCGCTCAAGGTGCAGGCTTTCGCGGACGACGTACAGGAGGAGCAGCGCGACGATGACGACAATCGCGGCCGAGCCGTACGCCATGCCGCGCTCGAGCCTCTTGATTTCCTGGCGGACGTCCTCGGTGTAGAGCCCGGTGCCGATCACCCAGCCCCAGGGTTGGAACCCCCGGACGTAGGACTCCTTGGGTGTCAGCCGCGTCGGGTTGTCGTTCCACTGCCAGACGTAGTCGACGTAGCCCTCGTCCCGCCGGCGCACGACATCGGCGAACTCGACGAAGATCCGGACCCCGCGCGCGTCCCGGAACGCGGAGACGTCCTGACCGTTGAGCTCCGGGCGATACGGGTGCATGACGATGCGGGGCGAGAAGTCCTGCAGCCAGAAGTAGTCCTTGCCCTCGGGGCCGTAGCGGAGGGTGGCAATGCGGGAGGCTGCCTGTGCCTGGGCTTGCACCCGCGTCAGCTCGCCCCGCAGCTCGGCCCGGTGCGACTCGGCCAGGATCGTCACCGCCGAGTTGGAGAGCTCGCGGATCATCTCGCGCTTGCGGTCGAGGAGCGCTGCCTCGAAGCGCGGCAGGATGAACGCGAAGATCGTCACCACGAACAGCAGCACCGCGAGCACCGCGGGCAGGACGATGCGGGAGACGAAGCGCCTGAGGTTGTGCCGGCTCGGCCTCGGGATCGACAGCTCACCGCCCCGGACGGTGTCGGCAAGCGCGCCGTGCAGCTCGTTCCACGAGCTCCGCGGGCATGTCGATGCCGAGGGCGGCGCCGTCCTGGTCCGTGCCGTGGAAGTCGGAGCCGGCGCTGACCAGCAAGCCGTGCTCGCCAGCGAGCTCGACCAGCGCCTGCTGGTCGGCGTCCCGGTAGCGGCTGTAGAGCGCCTCGAGCCCGTCCAGGCCGAGCCCCTTGAGCTCCGCCACCGTGACCCGAGCCTGCTCCATCCCGTGGCCATCGGTCAGCGGGTGGGCGAGGAACGCCTTCCCACCGGCGCGGTGGACGAGGGCGATGGCATCGCGCGTCAGAAGCCTGCCGTCGACGAGCGGGAGCGCCGCTGTGCCATTCTGGGACCGGTGCTGGAGCGAGCTCGTGACGCTGTGGAAGCCAAGACTGCGGACTTGCCCGAGAGCCGCCACGGTGTCGAGCAGCTCCGGGTGCTCGACGTCGACGCCGTAGGCGAGGATGTGAATCTCCTGGGCACTGTGCCAGGTCGTCAGCTCGACCGCGCTGATTCTGCCGATGCCACGCAGCGCGAGCGCGGCGTGGAAAGCCTTCTGTGAGGCCAGCGTATCGTGGTCGGCGAGCGCCGCCAGGGCGAGACCACGCCGAGCGACCAGCTCGGCCAGGGCCTTCGGCAAGAGCCGGCCGTCGCTGTAGCTCGAGTGCAGGTGCAGGTCGATCCGCGTGGTCGCGGGCATGGCGACAGGATAGCGTCACCGGCACGAAAAACGGCGTGGGCGAGCAAACCGCTCGCCCACGCCGGAGAGACCGTCTCAGGAGCGTCATGCCTGGGCTGGCTCCGTGGCGGAGCCGGCTCGGCGGGTCAGCAGCGACACCACGACCAACGTCAGGAAAGAAAGCGGGATCGAGATGATGCCCGGGTTGCTGAACGGGATCGGCGCGGTGGTCGGGTCGAGGCCGTACTGCTTGTACATGTCCGGCGAGAACGCGATCAGCGCGAGCGCCGAGACGATGCCGACCAGAATCGACGCGGCAATCCCCTTGGCGGTGGTGCGCTTCCAGAACAGCAGCATGATGATCGCCGGCAGGTTGGCCGACGCGGCGACCGCGAACGCCAGGCCGACCAGGAACGTCACGTTCATGCCCTTGAACAGGATGCCGAGCACGATCGCAAGACCGCCGATCACGAAGGCGGAGATCTTGCCGGCCTTGATCTTCTGCCGATCGTCCATCTTGACCTGCATGTAGCGGTCGAAGAGGTCGTGGGCGACCGCGCCCGAGGCGGCGACGATCAGGCCGCTGACGGTGCCCAGGACGGTCGCGAAGGCGATCGCCGAGATCACCGCGAAGAGCAGATCGCCGAAGCTGCGGGCGAGCAGCGGCGCGGCCATGTTGCTGTCGGCAGGGTTCATCACGCCGTTGATCATCGCGCCCGAGCCCCATGAACAGGGTGAGGATGTAGAAGAACCCGATGGCGGCGATGGCCACGATGGTGGTCTTGCGGGCGGCCGCCGGGTTCGGCACCGTGTAGTAGCGGATCAGAATGTGCGGCAGCGCGGCGGTGCCCAGAAACAGCGCGAGCATGAGCGAGACGAAGTCGAGCTTCTCCAGCCACGTCCCCTGCACCGTGAACTTGGTTCCCGGGCGCATCAGCACGTTGCCGGCGAGCTCGATCGGGTAGTAGAGCGTGACCTTGCTGCCATCCTTGTCGGTCAGCGAGGCATCGCGCCAGGTCGAGACGCGCGTGTCCTTGTCGCTCATCGCCGAGAGCAGCCCGGTCGGCGAGACCGAGCCCGTCGCGGCGGTCGAGCTGCCGCGCAGTTGCACGATGTTGCCGACCTGGCGCAGCAGGTTGCCGGGTCCGGCCGGCTGGCCGTTGATGAGCTTCTTGCCGTCCTTGCTCGTGACCGCCGACTGGATCTCGTGGAGCGTCACGGCGCCGCTGCGTGCGTGCAACCAGCCACCAGCTCTCGACGCCGTCCTTGGCCAGCTTGACGAAGCTCCTCTTGGCCGCCGCCACGGTCTGCATCTCGACCACCCGGAACGACGCGTCGGCCGGCACGACCTGCCCGTCCGACTCGGTGGCGGCGAGGGTGGCGTACTCGTGGAAGGGCACCTGTCCGCCCTGGTCGGGCTTGGTGGAGAACCCCCGCACGCAGACCGCGATGACGAGCACGAGGGAGAAGACGATCAGCAGGCCGCCCTTGATGAACTGCACGTAGGTCGTCGAGGCCATGCCGGCGGTCGCGACGATCGTGATCACGATCGCGCCGACCATGATGACGCCCCAGTGGTGCGGGATGCCGAGCAGCGGCTCGACCAGCACGCCGGCGCCGACCATCTGCGGGATCAGGTAGCAGACCGAGACGACCAGCGTGCTGATCGCGGCGGCCAGCTTGATGCCGCGCGAGTTGAACTTGGAGTCGACCGCGTCGGTGAAGGTGTACTTGCCCAGACGCTTCATCGGCTCGGCGACGACGAACAGGGCGACGATCCAGCCGGCGAGGTAGCCGATCGAGTAGAGGAAGCCGTCGTAGCCGACCGTGGCGATCATGCCGCAGATGCCGAGGAACGACGCCGCCGACAGGTAGTCGCCGGCGAAGGCGATGCCGTTGACGCCCCAGTGGATCTGACCGCCGGCCGCGTAGTAGCCGGCCGAGGTCTTGGTCTTGTTGCCGAGGTAGAACGACAGCCCGATGACGAAGGCGACGAACGTCAGGAAGATGATGATGACCATGCTACTTCACCCCTTCCGGAGCCTTGTCGCGGAGCTGATACTCGCGCCGGCGGCACATCAGGTCGTAGATCAGGGCCTGGATCAGGGCCACGATGATCAGGGCGAAGCCATAGACCGTCGCCAGGTTGAGCCCAAGCACGATGGTCTTTTCCATCAGCAGGGGATCGTACAGGTTGACGCCGACGAACGCGGCGTAGAAAGCGGCGTAGAGCGCGAACATCCAGACGCCCATTCGGGTCTTGTACGAGGCCGCCGGGTCCTTGCCAGACTGTGCTGCAGGCACGTGAAGCATGGTGATCCGCCTCCCTTGCTGTCAGGACGCTCTGGTGCGGCGAGTTGGCGACGCGGACAGCGGGGGGGATGGTACGATCAAAACAGGTTCCGTGCAAACATTCACAACCTCCCGCTGCAGGCAGCCGTCGAGGAGCGGAGGACGGGTCTTTGTCCGTGATCGACGTTTAGACAAAAACTGCTGTTTGCGTTGCAGAGGCTAAAAATAATGGATAATTTGTTGTATGCTTTAATTTTCTATATGTTAGGCGCGGTAATACGAACTGTTCCCGGTAGGTTAGAGAGTTAGCTCTCAAGACACCACAAATAAGATAACAAATAAGTCTATAGAGTTGTTCAGATAAAAGATTATTGCGTTGGGGTATGATTTTTTTTGACTAAAAAAGGGGAAGGATAATTTGGTTTTAAGTGTTGTTTTATGCTCGTTTCCTAAGCATCATGAATACTACTAAGACGAGTACTATGATGAGTAAGACGAATATGCCTGCGATTGCGGGAACAAAGTACATGTCAGCCACAGATTCTGCGGGTGCATCAGTTGGTGCTGGTGTTGGTGCTGCTGGATCAACGCTGAATGCTGTTATGGCATGTGATGGCCAATAGGCTTCAGATCCGCTAAAGGAGGCGTAGACAGTGTATTTGCCTTCGATGTCGGGTATCCAGTTAAAGCTAAAGAATCCGTCAGCATCGCTTGTAGTTGATCCGATTTCTCGGTAGTTGCCGTTGGCATCCACCACGCTAATTGCAACTGGAACACCAGTTGCGGTTGCTGGGCGTGGGCCCTGCATGTATACGTATCGCATCCAGTCGCTCATGCTCTCGTCAGAAACTGCTGGTACACCTTTGGGGAATCTTGCCGATTGTTCGTTCTGTTTGGTACCTGCGGCTGTGTCAATAACCGTACCTTCTATGAGTACGCTGTTGCCTAGTGTGGTTACTTTTGGCGATGCGCTAATTGTCGTTTCGCTTGGTCCTCTGCCAACGCTGTATATCTGGTTGTCGTAGCTGTTGAACCATGCTGCAAAGCCGTCTGCTATAGCATAGTTCATGTTGTTGAATTCGGCAACGTTGCCTGAAAGAGTCCATATTTCTTCGCCGGTGGTTGCGTTAATTGCGCGGCATAGTGCACCCTTGTAAATTGGTGTTTGGATGGTGTGTTCAGTTGTAACGGTGTAAAGTACTCCGTTGGCAATTGCGTTTATTGAGGTTGGATAATTTCCGGGCACAGCAAAACCACTGTTGGTGCTGTTTCCTGGACCTCCATTGCCATAGCTCCATAGCTGTTCTCCAGTTAATCCATCGTAGCAGAATATTACTCCGCCGTAGCCGCTGGCGTAGACTTTGCCGTAGGCTATGAAAGCAAATACTTGTTCGTGTCCTGGGTTGCCGTAGTAGTCAAGGGCGGGTTGGTCACCGACTGGCCCCCACATTCTGTCACCTGTTCTTAAGTTGTATGCTACCCATTGATTGGTTTCCTTCATCTTTTCAACAAAGATTCCAAGAACTGGATCAGATCCACCAAATAGTGTAGTAATGTTTTCTATTGCCGGGGTGTAGGTTTTCATCCAGAGTATTGAGCCCACTGCACCTTTAGAGGCATTGAGGTTTACTGCGAAGTATGTATAAGGATCTTGAATTACTGCGCTGGTACGGAACCCACTGTTTGGAAGAGTACCGTTGTAGCAGAGCATAATGTCGCCATACCAAGCCGCGACTTGAGTTGGATTGGAGGGCATTGTGTTACGCCATGGTATTGAAACGTTCCAATTGTAGTAGCCTGGAGTGCTTACATCGAATTCACCTGATTGAGCTGGTCTGATACCTCCTGCATATTCGAAGAAGGCCAGAGATGAGTTCCACTCACGCAGGATGTAATCTGGGTTTGATGATGTACCTTGGTTATAAATGAGGTATTTCATGTATTCACCGTTTGTACCCATCGCTGCTGCGCCTCCGGGAACGTTGGTGAAGTTGAACATTGGTGTCCCTGTGTCACCATCATAAACTCTCCATGTGCTTCCAGAAGTTGAAACCAACATAGGTTGAGCAACTCCGTGTTGCTGGGGATTATGAATGGCTTCTATGTAGCCAAAGGATAGACTTCCGATGTCTGGATTTGACCAAAGAACTTCTCCTGTTCGCAAGTCAACGCAGTTGAGTGGACCATTAGCAGCTGATTGGAATCCTACGGGTGATTTGTAGTAAAGTTTTCCTGCCATAATTATCGGGTTAACGAATCTGTTAATGTAGGCTGAACCATCGAAGTATGTGTCTGATTGGATGACGAAGTGATTTCCTCCGACAACTCCTCCACTGTCAATTGGCTTTGTCCACATGATGTGAGAAGTAAGAGGACCAACGCCGTCGGGAACGTAAACTCTGTTTTTGGTATTAACGAACATCGGGGAACCGGCGCCAAGCCAGTCTGATGCAATCTGCCATGAGTCTGTGTTTTCACCGTAGATTGGGCGGGCCCAATACTCCTGGGGAAGCGGATAGCTACCTAAGGTGGGTATCGCTTCTTCTTGAACAGTCAGGGTTGCTTCTGCGCTACTTGGCAAGAACGTGTCATTTACATATGCTGAATTAGGGTTGTGGCTATATGTGTTGTAGTCCTGTCCCGGAAATTCGAATTTGAGCTTGTACTCACCAACCATGGGTGGAGTGTAGGAGTAGCTTTGAGATGACGTTGTGTCCCAGATCGTGTCCCATGTCTTGATTTCAGTTGTTCCATCTGGTAAGGTGATTGTCAGCTTGTAATTGTGGAATCTCCAGTCATTCGTTAGTGCCGTGTCGGTACCAAAAGTCTTGTCAATCCACATGTAGATGAATGTTGATTGACCGACACCTACGGGGTCTATCACAGGTTGAACGAAGGCCCATGTTGGAATTTGCCATTTAGGCGTATGTGCGTTAGCTGTTGGTATTAGTAACATTGATGTTCCGATTGTGCTTATCAATAACGTGACGATCAAAATAGCAATTGTTTTACTTTTTATTGTTTGCATTTTTTCTTTTCCTCATTTTAGTTTTGTATTGAGCAAAAAGCACTAAGCTAATTTGCTCAACCCAACATCTATTTCCCTATTAGTATATATGATTTTCAATAGGAAAAAAAGTTATAACTGGCTATATTGTATATAATATGCAAGAATTAATCTATGCAGCCAGTCAGTCTGATTGCCAATTGTCTTCTCCCTCATTGAGCGTTGTGTGTTATGGCGGTGGGTCTAGATTTAAGGTTAACGGCACAAAAGCGAGTTAGATTAGGCTCATAACAAAGTCTCAAACCTTGACTTTGCTTAGTCAAGAAACTAATAAAAAAAGCCATTTAACATAAAAATTATAACAGCCAAGCATGCGTAGAGCAAGCAAAATTCTCTCATTATTACTTTTTCTAGTTTTTGTAATCTCAAGTTTAATAACAACAAAACCTGAAAAGAAATCAACTCAAACAGCTACTCCAACCGCAATATTAACCCCATCCTCAAATCCAACTTCAAGTCCTACCCCAACCCAAATTACAACAATAGAACCTACTCCAACTCTTGCTTATCCTAAGCCGATAGTTCCAGAGTTTACTGTAAAACTTATTAGTTCACTTCCAGAAGCGGTCATAGCATTTTAATAATTCAACATCTATTCAACAACAGGACCCCTTCAGTGAGGTATACGCCGTCAATGAATCCATCCGAACTTATTGACAAACAAATCGCAGACCTTAAAGACTGGCGAGGCAAAATGCTTGCTAATCTTCGCAAAATAATTCGTGATGCTGACCCAGATATAATCGAGGAATGGAAATGGATGGGTTCCCCAGCATGGTCTCATGATGGACTTATCTTGGTGGCCAACGCTCACAATGATAAGGTAAAATTGACTTTCGCTCAAGGTGCAAACCTTCCAGATCCAGACAAGCTCTTCAATGCCAGCCTTGAGGGTAATAAGTGGCGAGCAATCGACCTCTACGAGGGTGACAGAATCAATGAGCGTGCATTGAAAGATATAATCCATACTGCCATAGCTTACAATGAAGCCATACTGAAGAAGAAAACTCCGACAAAAACCCGGGGATTCGGGGAAAAATAAACAAGAAATAAAAAGATCGCTCTTGGCAATCTTAGAACGCCTAGCAAACTTTGTTAATTTTGCGTTTGCCGTAAAAGTTGTTTTAGAGGCAAAGTTGGCAGACATTCATATTTCATATCAAAAATCCTTGCTATTGGCATATAATGGCTAGATGTCCTAAAAGAAAAAAAGGAAAATATATTTTTCTATTTTTGTTTACTTTGAATTCTTTGTTTTCCGTCGATTAACAAATATAGCTAGGCTAACGATTGCTGCAACGCCAGCTACAAGGACTATAATGTATGTGACGTCGTCAGTTTGCGCTTGAGCTGTAACAAGATTCGGGTTACTTGATTCGCTATTTGCAGATTCATACAAAGCTGAATCATCCGGTAAAGCTGTACTGTTGTCTTGAGCTCTATCTAAGATTGTGTTGTCATCTGTTGCTGCGGTACTATTTTCTTGAGCGGTATACAAAGTTGGATTTTCACTAATTAATTCACTGCTGGCATCGGTTTGGGTTTGATCGGGGATTCGAGTTGAATCAAGTTGTGCACTTGCACTTGAAATAGCCGTTGCAGATAACAAGAACAAAGCTAATACTGTAACGGTTAAGAATTTTTTTCTATTGTTTTGTAATTTATTTTCCATTTTTAACCACTTGTGCATCTATGTTGTAGAGCTTTGAATTTAGCACCATGTATTAGAACACAAAACATAATTTTTGAAACAGGATGTTCTAAACAATAGAACAGAAACTCTATAAATTCTCTAACATGAAAATTGCACCAAACGACAAAACTATAAGACTGACCCTGAGGCGTAGCACGATTGCCCCGATTTTGTTCTTTATTTGTATAGGCGTCTCTTTCATTAACCCTATATTGACGTATATTTCGTGTTTTGCCCTAGTTCCAACGTTTGTAGCAGTAAATCGCTTGGGAAGACACAGCAAGAGCAAAATCTTATAAGAATAAAAAGAATAAAACCAGATATTCGCTATATACTAGAGGGATAAAATACGAAATCATCTGACAAAAGAATAATCATTGCATCACTTATTGTTGTTATAGTTGTACTAGTTGGTGTTTTTTTATTTTTCAATAATATTCTATTGCCCTAAGACCAAAGAGAAGATAAAACTTCAAGCATTGCCACACAAAATGTCGAAATCCAAGCAACCACATTTAACGGAAACATAGAAATTCAAACATCAACAAACAGTCAAATTGAAGTAATATACGCCATCAAACCGCCTCAAGGATACATAAATGCAATCAGAACATCAACTACAAATCAAACTCAAAATGAAAACACCAAATTAATTGCCGAAGCACAAATCGTTGACTCCAACTCTGTCCTCAAGGTAAATTATGGAGTAAACATTCTAATCAAACTGCCAAATACGAGCCAATATAAATTAACTCTCACCACCCTAAATGGCAATATTATAAAACCAGAACTAAACAACAACATTATAGTAGCTAGCACAAGTAACGGCAACATTGACATTAAAGATGACAATGCCACATCTATTGACGCATCAAGTCAGAATGGCAACGTTGGCATCAGTCTTGCTCAAGGAACACTATTTTACGTTGACGCCAATACAGCAAACGGACAGGTTTCCTACCAAGGAATCGCAATGAATACAAGTATTCAAACAACAACTCAACTTAAGGGCACCACTACAGGTGGTTCGGGTAACCTTACTTTGAGTCTGTCAACATCAAATGGAAACATAGCTATAGACTACTTCACAAAATAGAAAAATCAACAACGCATACTTTTTCCTATATATTTTCTTTAGTAACCGGAATAAGACGAGAGTTGTCGGTTTTCAAGCAACAGTAAAAAATGTAATAGATAGATTCTTTGTTAACATGGACTCTTCTCAGAGTCTAATGGATGATGGATTTGCAAATCACCCTCAACGATATTCACCCTAAGCAAAAGGAATTCTATTCTCTTCGTGCGGTTTTCCAGATATGGAAAATTTCAAATTAATAAGTCAACATTTTAAAAAATTTCTAAAACACCTTGGATTGACTTGGCCGGAGAAACTCTTGTACCATCAGCAGGAGCAGCAAGCGTTCCCCACCTATTTGATGAAACTATTGCTGCAATAGAAAAAGCTGGTGCAGAATTAGCTCATTGATAAATATCTAATGAATTAATGCAAACTATTAGTAACGTCCCAATATCTAAAAAAGAATACACAAATATGCTTAATGCTAGTTTCAAGGGAGAAATAACTAGAAGAGCAAAAGCTATTGCTATAGGCATCAAAGCTTTGAGAAGCAAAGGAAAGAAAAAACAGAGTCATATCTCCAAATAGCATATTTCCCCAAGCAGTGCACCGCGGAGCCATGAAAACACACACAAGATTAAATTTAAACCCAACCAACTTTAAAGGCGACCAAGGTTGACCTTACTCAAAGCTAAAACAGTCAAAAGAGTCTTGGATGTTTGCATATGGCTAATATAGCTGATGTATGGTTGAGGGGAGCAAAATAACAATAAACTTACCCCTATAAAATAAACCAAGAAAACAACGAGAAATCAAAATAAGAAAGAATTTCCCTCCCTCTAATTCCTATTAAAAAAACAGTTAACGCCAAAAAAATGTAAAGAAGTATACGCGAAATTAAATTTTCGGGTTACAGTCTTTAGATATTGCAAAAGCTTATATTTATTTTGAATTGAAAATAGTAAATTAATAAAAATGGTGATAAAAGTTGAAAACAAATACAGTGTATCTTGTAGTAGCGGTTTTAGTCGTTGTAATTGTTGTTGGCGTAGCTGGGTATATGCTGCTAAACAACGGTGAAAACAATAATGGAACCACACCAACTCCCACACCAGGACCAAATGTCGCAGAAGCAACTTCTCTACAGTTTAGCGCAAACGTTACAAGTCAAGGGCAAACAACCGAATATATGTGGTACGGTGCGAACCTAAACTCTGCAAATGAGAAACTCAGAGTTGATTTTGTTACCTACGTCTATATCTTGGATGCAGGTCAACAGAAATCTTGGATGAGCATGGATAGTGGAGCTACTTGGACGGAAGGCACTTTCGTCGATGACTGGAATTCTTGGGGTACACAGTGGACAGATTATACCAGTAGTCTTGCAATGTGGAATGGAACAGACGACATCTCATATGCCAATGCAGCTGAAGAAGCTATTGTTCTATACAATATTGTCGTAAATCCAACGATCCCTGATTCAACCTTTGCTACGAGTTAATTAATCCACAAAGAGTTGGGTAAACCAACTTTTCCTTTTTTTTAAAAAAATGTTTCTATTTATTATTCCGAAAGACGATTCATGGGGACGCGTATCAATCCGGCATTGTCAAACTACATTACCGCTATAAACTGAACAGGATCCAAATTTTGATGTTGGACAATATTTTAATCCAACCAATCAAAAGAAAGGTTCAGGTATTTCTGTCAACGTAAAGAAAGTTCATAATGAGTCTACACATTGTTATTCCAGGATTCATAGCAAGGCTGAAATCAACTTATCAGCTAAGAAAGACAAGACAGGAAGATCGTTGGAGTTAAAGTTTATATTAATTAGGTCATTCGAATATTCTCGAGAACAGAACCACTATTGTGAAAAATATGGCAACATTTAATTCAAAAGTCGAGAAAAATTTGCCAAATTACCTAAAAATTTGCCTCTTGATTGTCGCTACCTCATTTTTGGCATTCAGCATTTATTGGGCAGTCAACGCACCATTTACACTCTATATTCTAGCAAGAATTTTCTCTGAACCATTTTTACTGAACTCACCTTTGAACCTAATACTATTAGCTTTTCAAGAATTTGCCGCCACAATTGGTTTATTCGTAAATCTAATAGCTGCAATATTTGCGTTTCAATCCACAATCCTTTTTATAAGAAACAACAAGAAATGGGTTAAAACACTTCGCAGAGCCCTTATTTTTGAGGCAATTTGGGTCATTCTATTAGTTCCTGCAAGTATACGTCATCTTGTTGGCGCTGTTCTTCCTTTAGTTTACACCGATGTTTATGTTGGGCTGTCTTACCTCCTGCAAGCGCTTTTAATTGTACCCCCATTTATCATGCTGAGTTATTATCTGAAAAACCCCCAAAATTATAATTCAATTCGAAAATGGATAAGCATAGCTGCACCATTATTTGTTTGGGCATTTTGGTTCAAATATCTGTTTTTGTGGGTAGATACACTTTCACCGTTAGGACCCCGACAAGCCACTTTGATTAGTACCGTTGGAGCAACTAATTCTATTGTAACCCTGCTGATTGCAGGCGTATTGACAACCTTAGTTTGTTTAGCTTTTTATCGAAAGAAAAAAGTCAACAAATTGTTTGTGGGCGCTGCCTTAATTTTGTTTGGAAGCTACTTTGTCATCTACGATCTGGTTTCAATTTGGGTTCCTGTCTACTATTCTTTCTTATATTTGACAGATTTCTGGATGATAATTCTTCCAATTTTAGGATTAGCCGTGCTTAAACTGAAATCTTTTAACTTCAACACAACTAATCACCAGGAAATACGATAGAGCTAACAACAATCAACCTTACTCTAAGGTGAAAAAACTGTGCAAAAAGTCCAAAGAAAAAATTTAGCCCAAATGAATTATCCACCTCCACCAAGCTTAAAACAAGAACGCTCTCATAAGAAACTAATAGCCATAGTTGCCATCATCATAATTGCAGTAGCCTCCATAGCGGGTGGATTCTACCAATTAACCAGCAACTGTTCATCCACGCCACCTGCAAGCAAAAACCCCTTCTATGTTGGAGTTACCTTTAGCGGAAACACAACTGCAGAGGCAAGGTTACTAATCGACAAAGTAAAGGACTACACCAATCTTCTAGTACTACAATCGGGACCAATAAGCAAAAATGAAACGGCTACTAACGAAATCTGCAATTACGCAGTTGCGGCTGGACTGAATATTGTTGTTTATTTTGGTGACCTCAACCCGAGAGTTTTAACCAATGAAACTATCTGGCGTATTGACTGGATTAATTCAGCAAGACAACAATGGGGTGAACGGTTATTGGGCGTTTACTATTATGATGAACCTGGAGGAATCTGGCTTGACACTGACTGGAACAAATTTCCCAACTCTTTTGCGCCTAACTCAACCTTTGATTCGATTGCAGAACGATTTACCATTGGTCTTAAAAGAGACCCCGGCGTTGTTCTGTTAAAAAACAACAGTATTCCCATTTTCGTTTCCGATTATGCTCTCTACTGGTTTGACTACTTAAGCGGATATGACCTTGTGCTTGCTCAACTCGGCTGGAATAATACTGTTGCTCAAGAAATAGGTCTCGTTAGGGGAGCCTCGAACCTGCAAGAAAAAAGTTGGGGCACAATAATAACTTGGAAGTACACTGAATCCCCGTACTTAGCCAATGGAGAGGAAATTTATGACCAAATGCGCACATCATATGAAAACGGCGCTAAATACATTATAATCTTCAACTATGCTAAAAACATGAACACCCCCTACGGAACTATGCGAGAAGAACATTTCAGGGCTCTTGAACGCTTTTGGAACGAAGTAGTGCAAAACCCAATTGTTGTTAACGGGGCTGTAAAGGCTGAGGCAGCGTTAGTTTTGCCAAGAAACTATGGATGGGGAATGAGAAACTCAAACGACATTATTTGGGGGTTATGGAACACAAATAGTACTTCAGAACAGATTTGGACACAACTACAAAATAAGCTTTCTGAGTATGGTTCAAGACTTGACATAGTCTATGATGACCCTATTTATCCTCTCACTGGGAAATACGGCAAAATTTTCTACTGGAACCAAACAAGTTAAAAAATCAACACTCTGTCAAAACAAAAGGCAATCTTGAACCCATGTAACCATAACTCCTGGACTTCTCTTGTTGGGAGTCTGGGAGCCCACTCTTTTCTTTTAGTTCTCAAATACTTAGCAAAAAACAAAGATTGTTAACTAATCAATATATCAAAAGTTTGTCTTGTTACATGCACCAAATACTATTCATCAAAGTTGAACACAGGATACCTTTGTCTAAAGTTACGTTCATAATATCTCTGTAACTTTAATCGGTGCAATTTTTTCTTAAACCAGTGAATGGGGTTCCCGCAGAATTATCTGTTAATTTGTAATGATTTCTGATTCAATGTTAATTCAAGGATGATAGATTTTTTCCTCGATGTATAGCTCAACTTTTTCGTTTGAGCCTAGTATGTTTTTTATATTATCTGGAGCAGCCATTATCAAAAAAACAACTTAAACAAGTATTCTTACTTGCATTAATATTGAACCGTTTGGATAATTAGCTGTGTGACTGTGGGTCCACAGCAACACAAGCTTATATGCAATTTGAACCGCTAAGTAACTTGTTTGGAGTTGTGAATTTTGGGTGTCTTAGAAGATGTATTTGGGTTTATTACTTCTGGAAGCATAGGCGGATTACCACCAATTGTATTAATGATCATTCCCTTTGTAATCGGACTTATAGTCGGTTATTTAGTTCATAAAATGCTAAAGATCGCAATTATAGCTGCGATCATATTGGTCGTGGTTGCTTACTTTGGGTTTTTCGGTTTAAGTCTTGGCGCATTAAGTAACATTGCAGACACATACGGTCCTATAGCAATACAATACGGAGTACTTCTGATGGGGATGCTACCGCTTAGGCTTGGGACTCGTCGTTGGCTTTGTTATCGGCTTCGTATTATCCTAAAAAACCTTTTTTTTCTTTAGGGAAACTGCTGGAAATCATTGAGTGCAATTAGATAAACACCGAAATTTGCGGTAAAAAGAAAATGACGGAGGTTTGAGATTATTTCATGTGTTTATTATATATTGGAACCCTACAAAAACGTGGCATTGCAAAAAAAGAAGAAGAACAAAACAACCGACTCATGTGACTACACTAAACCAGTAATCCAGATAGGAGGTGAACGAACTAAATGGCTCGAACTTCTTTAGGGCAAGTGGCCTATATCTTGGCGCTTGTCGGCGGAATTCTGCTGGTAATCTTTGGATTGCTAAGTTTATTTTCAATAGGATTCGGAGGCCCCTCATTCTTCTATTGGAGCGTCTACTCTTTTGGGTATAGCGGAATTGTTATGCTAATCTGCGGCGTTATAGCGGTAATTGGTGCAAAAAGCGTTACTACTCTTGTCTGGGCCATAGTATTGTTAATTGTGGGATTAATCGGTGGCGGACTCGGCGGCTTGCTGGTTTTACTCGGCGCAATAATTGGACTGATTGTAATTTTAACCCATAACAAATAATGACCTGCGGAAAACTTCAGGTCTACAATTTTTTTCAGTATAATAACAATATAGCTGCGGGTAAATATTCATGTTCGCAATTGGTTTATAGTGGCCGCCGACTAAAGACAGGGTATATCAGCCCCACATTGCTTTTGGTAACAATATTCTTTAAAGAAAGTATTGTCTGCAGAAAGCGATGAGTGTTACAAGGTTTGCGAAAACACCAAAAAATTTTAAATACAGAGTGACACAAGAAATATTAATAGAAGCACAGAATGGCAAACGATGAAAACACAGATTTACTGCTTGGCTTAGGTTTAACACTTAATCAAGCAAAGGTTTACTTAGCGATACTTAAACTGCAAAAAACTACGGTAGGACAGGTAGCTAACTTTTCTAAAGTGCGCAGAGAAGACGTCTACAGAATTCTGCCGTCACTCGAAAAAATGGGTTTGATTGAAAGGTTTTTGGGCAAACCAACTGAGATCCGAGCTACTCGTATTTCCGATTCCTTAACTTCACTAGTGACTGAAGAAAAAAATAGATCCAAAGAACGGTTGACAGATATGAAGAGCAGGGTCCAGAAGTTATCCCTCAAAGATTGGAAGCAACAGCCTCTTGGAGAAGAAAGCATCTACATACTCATAGCGGAAAAGAAAGCAATTCTGGCAAAAACTTCAGAACTGATTAATAACTCGAAAATAGAAGTCGGGTTGATTGCTGACAAGGCAAGAATCGCACAGATTTTGGCTAATTTTCCAGATGAACATAAGCATGCTATAAAGACAGGGGCGAAGATTCGACTGATCTTTGAAGGAGAAAGCCCGGATATTTTGCTTAAAGAAAAAGTTCAAAAGCTCATCGGAAGCGCGTCGGTTAGCATTAAATTTCATCGTGAACCTTTGAATCACTTCATAATGTCAGATGACAAAGAAGCCTTAATTACCACATCCAAAGAAAGCGGATTAGGAGAAAGTCCTTCTCTGTGGACAAACAACAGCAACCTAATAGGCGTGTTAAGAACAGGGTTTGAATCCGACTGGAAACAAGCTGAAGAATAATCTGAAGAATCTCAACTGTCTTCCCATTTCAAGTTACATGATCCCGTAAAATGGGTTGTGTGTGTGTGCTCACAGTCACATACGCTTAACTCCGTCAATGACCATTATTAGAGTAGCTCAAATTCTGAGAATACACAGGAGGTTAGATAAGTATGAGAACTAGAGAATTTATAAATCGAAGTGTTTTTGCCTTAGACGAGAAAATCGGCACAGTAAAAGGTATTGAAGTAGATCCGGAAGAGTGGAAAATTACTCATCTTGAAATTGAATTAAGAAAGGAGATTGCTGAATCAGTGCTTGGCGTGAAGAAAGGTGGAGTACGAAACATGCTGGCCGTTTCATCCCTAGAGAAAGGGGTTGCCCGTTGGGCAGACAATGGATTACACTTGAAAGTTTCAAAAGATCAACTTCACATGTACCTAAGACCAGTAGTTAAAACATAATCCTGCGTTATTTTCTTGAGCGTTTCGGGAGGTGTAACAAATTATGTCAGAACAACATATCGACGTTAAAGAGCAGATAGAAAAAATGGGTGAGAAATGGAGTGAATTCCAGAAATCGTGGGTTAACCACTTCAAAGACATTGATTTTGAAGTGTTAGAATGGAACTTTGGTGTTGGAAAAAACGAAAAGGAATACATCATTGACTTGAAAGCCAAGGTCGCTATTAGAGAAAAAAAGAAGTAACCTGCACATTGTTTTCACCAAATAAACACCCTTTTTAGCCGGGTGCCTTGCTCCGCAGATTTTCTTTTTATTTTGCGGCTTATGAATTATTTCATAAAACGTTGTTGATGTAAGTAAACATCCACACATCATTAAGTAGGTGACAAACAACTTGTCACTTAAGAAAGCTGTAGGTGTAAGAATTATTTGACTTCCTTAGGAGAAATTATCGGAGCATTATTCAAAGAGTTAAAAGTTATTCTCAGAGAATTTTGGCATGAAACTGAGGCTGCTCTGAAGAAACGACTTAAAAAACTTCTGATAACAAGCATTATTATCAGCATTTTATTAGCTTTAGTCATTTCATTTCTAGGATCTGCCGCCATCTTCACACTAATCGGATCGCTAAAATACCTTAGCACTTTCATGCCCGCATGGAAAGCTTGGTACATCACAGGTATATCTTCAGGCGTTATTGGTGCACTGATTCTTCTGGTGCTTTACTTGATTGTAAAGAAACAATTAAACTCACCCCAGCTTCCCAACTGCCTCGAAACCCGAGAATAAAATCGTTGAGAGTACTATGGCAACTCAAAATGTCAAAAATGAAAGGGTAGATGCTGAAATAGATGAAATAGCACAGAGGATTTTGGTAGAGCTTGAATCCGCAAGTTCCACCGATTTATCTGACGCCCGGTACGCAAAAATGATGTTGCGTTTGTCAGACGCCCATTACGCAAAAGGAGTGCTGAAAAAGATAGGAACCGTTAAATCTGGAGTTGAAAATGAGTTAGAGAAAAGAGCAGTGATTAAGGTTCTGTTGTTTTCTACTTGGTTGCAGCGACTTTATTTTATAATAAGATCTTTTCTCATGGGGCTCATAAGTGCTTCAGTTACCTATCTTATTGTGTGGTATCTTGGTTCAATAAATGTCGTTGGAAGCATAATAATAGGCACATTCGTGTTTGTACTTTCCCTGGTGGTAACAAGACTATTTGATACTCAAATAACGCAGGCTACAAAAAAAATAGTTGAACTCATGACTAACCATAGAGCCATTAGGGATTTTATCATGAAACACTTCTAACTTAAGAGTGCGACAGTCAAATTATATCGCCACCTTCTTGTTGCTGTTGCATCACAGTCACACATACTTAACTCTGCCAACGACTATAAACAGGATAGGAATTTGTTATGAATTCATGGCTATCGATTGCCATAATTATTGTAATACTCTGGTTAGTTGGCTTTTTTGCTTTACCAGGCATAGGCTCACTAATACACATACTACTCGTAATTGCAGTAATCTTGGTGCTCGTATGGCTTTTTACAGGCAAAAAACTATGGAAATAAAACAAAACTAAAAGGAGAAAAGAAAAAAATGACGGTTGTAAAAATTGTTGAATTAATAGGCAGCTCACCTAACAATTGGGAAGACGCTACAAAAAATACGTTAGCAGAAGCTGCTAAGACAATAAAAAACATTAAGTCAATTTACGTCAAGCGTTGCACCGCAAAAGTAGAAAACAACAAAATTCTTGAATACAGAGCGGTAGTCAAAATCGCTTTCGTTGTAGAGGGAAAAAAATAAACTTTAGGTGGAGAATAAAATGGTTAAATGTGAAAGTTGTGGAGCTGACCTGTCTGAAGGAGCCAAATTCTGTTCAAAATGTGGAGCTCCCGTAGGAATAAAAGAAGAGTTTTCAGTCCGCTCAGAGGATCTTGTATCTAAAATCAAAGAATTGATTCACCAGGGAGATGTATCAAGGATCATCGTGAAAGACGAGAACAGCAAAACCCTCTTAGAAATACCAGTTTGGGCGGGCATAGTAGGAACAATATTAGCTCCTTGGCTTGCAGCTTTGGGCGCAATAGCAGCTTTAGCAACAAAATGCACCATCACTGTCATAAGGCAAAAAAACTAAACTAAAACAAAAAGTTGGTCGTTAACACAGTCACTGAACTTTTTAAATTTATAAGGTTTTGATTGGAGGAGTTAAATGAATTGGAACAAGATACGAATTCTTGTAGTGGATGACGATGTAACTATTTTGAGAGTTTTTAGGAAAATCTTAGAAAAAGAAGGATTCACAGTTGAGAATGCTGAGACAGGCAAAGAAGCCCTTGAGAAAATAAAGAAAGCAAAGTTCACTGTGTACTTAGTTGACGTTAATCTCCCCGATATGGACGGAACTGATCTTCTACTCAAGATACCAAATGACCCTAAAACAATCAAAATTATTGTCACAGGCTTCTCCACCAATGAGGTTGGAAAAAAAGCTGCCGATTATGGAGCAGACGATTTTCTAGTTAAACCAGTCAAAGCTGAAGAACTGATCGTTACAGTGCGAGAAAATTTAAATACAATACAACAAGAACGCTAAATCAAAGTTCATTGTTGAGTTTAGAGACAACCAAATAAGGATATAAAACAAAGCTTCACACAGATGCTCTAATGGACTAACGAATAGTAAAGAAAGAGATTTGCGCGCGCTTTGAAGCGAAGAAATAATAGAGTAAAAATGAGAAATGACCCTGCTAGTGCTAAGTTTATGAAAATAAAAGGAGAAGTAGCAGTTTATTCGCTAATCTTTTTCTTTTGCTTCCACTATTTTTGCTATAGAAGCGTTTTTCTTTACTGACTCGATTCCGTCTACGCAGCCTTGTTTTGACGCGTAGCCTTCACTAACCGCAATAATTTCTCCATTTGCAGCTTTCAACCTAAACCTATATTTTCCAACTTTATCTAAATACCATTCAAAAACTGGTTCGGGCATTTGTATCACAATTCAAGGGACTAATTCTAAAGATAAATAGATTTGTGAGTGTACCCCAACAGGAACAACACTTATTATAAGAAACCAATCAGGTTTTGACCATAGAATAGGTTTTTAATCCGACTAGAAAAAGCTGAAAAATAATCTGAGAAAAGTATCCAATAGTTTCGAATCCCAGTTTCTTGTCCCAGTACTTAGAACTAATAAGAAATGCTCAACTTCATAATGTGGGTGTGGACTCACAGTCACATACGTTTAACTCCATTAACGACCATTTACATAATAGAGATTTTATTATGAATACATGGTTGACTATTGCTATTATTGTTGTAATACTTTGGGCTGTTGGGTTTTTTGCTCTACCAGGCATAGGCTCACTAATACACATACTGCTTGTGATTGCAGTAATTTTACTGCTTGTTTGGTTGTTCACCGGCAAAAAACTATGGAAATAAACTACCCACCCTCTTTTAGCCCTAAATATATTTGGAGAAATAGAAATGTTTGGTCAAAGATATCAACCCACTCAATCCACTAACATATTTATTGCTGCACTCAACGAAGAAGAAGGCATTGGCGCCACCATATCTGAGCTTTCAGAGAACATCAATGCGAAGCGTATTTTGGTAATTGATGGTCACAGCCATGACCGGACAGTTGAAGTTGCCAAAGAACATGGGGCAGAAATCTTTTTCCAAGACGGCAAAGGCAAAGGCGATGCGTTGGCCAAGGCGGTACAGTGCATGGGTGAGGATGTTGAGTATGTGGTTATCACTGATGCTGACTTTACTTATCCAGCTGAAAATGTACCGGAAATGATTCAGATCCTCGAAAATAACCCACAGGTAGGCATGGTTTGCGGGAACAGGTTTAGCAAACAAACAGAAGGAAACGCCTTCAAAGGTCGGTTTACGTTTGGAAATAAACTTTTGGCTTTTGCTCATAGTTTTCTTAACGGAATAGATTTGAAAGATCCATTAACCGGATTGCGGGTTATCCGTGCAGATATACTCCGGAAATGGGTTATTAAGTCGAAAGGTTTTGACATAGAAGTAGAATTGAATCATCAGGTAGGCAAGCAAGGATTTGAGACAACCGAAATCCCAATCGGATACCGCGAGCGATTGGGCGAGAAAAAATTGAAAATGAAGCATGGCGCAACTATTCTAAAAAGAATTGTATTCGAAAGCCTAAATTAACATAATTTAATCTTCAACACAAATAGAAATAAATCTTAACGTATCCCACACCAATTCAGGAAAGTCCCAAAATCTCCTGAAAGCGCCAAAGAAGGCTCGACATAACAATGTAGATTACAGTTTTGGCAGTTCTGTGTTTCCTTCCAGTTAAATCTCAGAGATTTCAGTTTTGATGCTGGTTTGAAAAACAGAAGCTCCAGTCACATATTCATTTCGAATATAACAGGGCAGAATTAATGTTCCCTCAGGACCCACATTAACTGTTAACCAAGGTTTGCATGTCCATTTTTTTTCTTTTGCAACGACTTTGAAATAGCCTATTGAATTCACAAGAGGATAGCCGTTCTTCTTCATCTCAACAAGTTTTTCAGCTAACTTGCTGATTTCATTACTGACGGGTGCGGACGCCCTGGCGTTGCAGTAATCATGCGCCACTGCCAAAGATATTTTTATGTCTAATTCCTTGGCTAACTTCACTAAATCTTCAACTTCATGGATGTTATCAGCCATTATCGTAGTGTTGATTATTACTTGAACTTTCGATCTAGATGCAGTTATGCCTCTTACCGCTTTTCTGAAACAGCCATTAACACCTCTAATTGTGTCATGAGTTTTTTCTAGACCGTCTAACGAAACGTAGAGGGCACCATTGATGTATTGCGCTATTTCATCTATTCTGGATTCTAGGAGAGTCCCATTTGTGATGATGCTTGTGTGCAATGGCAAAGAACGAGAAAAAGCTAAAATTTTGACCAGGTCTTTCCTCAGGAGCGGTTCTCCTCCTTCAAATGCAACCGAACAAGCGCCTGAATCATAAATTTTCCTAAGAATCTCTTTTTCTTGCTCTGTACTAGACTCTTGGTTAGATCTTTTCCAGAAGGGGCACATTTTGCAGCGGAGATTACAGTTGTATGTTAACTTGTGCCCACAAAATAGCGGCATCCTAACTCCGAACAAGTTTAAGAGTAACCCTCGACAGATGCGTGACCCCAACCACAATGTCTCAAACCTTCGGGGAGACCTTTCTTCTCCATTCATTAAGTTGGAATACACATCCATCTCTTACATACCTCTGAAAATACAATTTAACACACATTCAGTCTTAATAAGAAATGTTTTTTGAAGTACTGGTTTTTTCATAAAAAGTTTTACGAAAGCTAAAGATTGTACAGACTCTAGTAAAAGTACATATCGAAAGAGGAATATTGACCATGGCTCCAATCCGCTTCACAGGCTCTTTTCAAGTTACCTTAAGGGTTCAATTTGAATAGTCGTATGTTCAATTCCGTATTTTTCATCCAATAGCTTGCTTATTTTGTTTAGAATTTGACTTATTTTCTCGTTATCGCACAAGCCAACTTCTATGTGTGCAGTTAATGAGTACATTCCAGAAGTGATTTCCCAAATATGCATATCAGTAATTTTCGTAATCTCAGGGATGTTTTCCTTGAGTTTTGAGCTGACCGTGTCAATATCCATGCCCTTGGGTGCAGTTTCCAGCAAGACATTAACAGAGTCTCTAAGTAATTTCCATGCCCAAACAAAAATTAGAACTGAAATTCCAATGCCCAATAGAGGATCAATTATATTCCAATTTGTTAACGAAACAATAACCGCACCAATTATGATGACAACCGAAGATGCTGTGTCAGCAAACATATGAAGAAAAGCACCTTTTAAGTTGAGGTCACTTTTAACGCTTCCTCTTAGAATCAAGATGCTTAGGCCATTGGCAGCTAAACCAAGCACCGCTACGATGAGCATTTCAAAGCCTAAAACGGGTTGAGGATTTAGCAAACGTTCTATGCCTTGATAGAATATATATGCCGTGACGCCGAAAAGAAAAATGCTGTTGAAGAGTGCTGCAAGAATTTCTGCTCGGTAAAACCCATATGTTCGATGATGACAGGGCTCTTTGCTTGCAATCACTATAGCTACAAAACTGATGGATAAGGCAAATAGGTGAGTAAACATGTGACCTGCGTCGCTACCCAACGCCAAGCTACCTGTAAAAATGCTTCCAATAACCTCAATAACCATTACAGAACCAGTGATGATTATGGATAGCAAAAGTTTGTTTTTAGCAACACTTTTGTACTCATGTATGTTCGATATGGAATCTTGTTTTGGTCTGTGACTGTGTTTCATCAGAACCCTATCTTGATGTAATTCAATGAATTCATTAACTATTAAGCTTAGGTTATTTTCGCTCTCCCAAAGTTCAATTACGCTATATTATTAGCCACTTGTCCCCTTGGCGCTTTTCAGCATACTGTGGTCAGTAACGCGTTCCAAGTTGGACAAGAGAATGATTATCAATGAGTAATCCTGCGAAGAAATCACAGTAGAAAAATCCTTGAAAAAATCCCAAAATATTTTATTATTCAAGGGAAAGCCTATATCGTCGCTTTTGCTTTTTTAAACAATCCCTTCCCGGTGAAACAATGGATCTGCTAACGGTAGTCTTTATTGCAGTAGGTTTAGCGATGGATGCTTTTGCAGTATCAATAGTCAAAGGAATAGCAACAGATCGCCAGAGGAAAAAAACTGCCTTGATAATGGCTTCGTTTTTCGGAGGATTCCAAATGTTGATGCCGGCGATTGGATGGCTTGTAGGTTTAAGTTTTAAAGAAATAATAATGGGGGTTGACCATTGGATCGCTTTCGGTCTGCTCGTTTTCATCGGCTCAAAAATGATTTACGATTCAACAAAAAAAGAAAAAGAGGCTAAAAAAGAAAAACTCAAGATACAATCCATCTTGATTCTAGCCGTTGCAACAAGTATTGATGCGTTAATGGTTGGACTAAGCTTCGCCTTCCTCCAGACCTCAATTATAGAGCCAATTCTGGCAATTGGACTCATAACCTTCTTGCTTTCACTATTAGGCTTCTACTTCGGATGTGGTCTTGGCCGCGTTTTCGGAAATAGGATCAAAATCGTGGGAGGGCTAATACTCATAGCTATAGGAATACGAATTCTTATAGAACATTTGTTTTGAAAAAATAAATGCCCCTAATTAATAGTACAATACTTTAAAAAATCCTTTAAGCTACTAAATAGAGTTGTTCTGCACCTATAAAGAACGCTTTGAAAGGCTAAGGGCCAATCGGGCGTTAACCTTTTTCCTTTTTTTCTTAGCTGATTATTAGAATGAGCTTTTAACACGTGTTTTTTTGCCCAGGTGGCAAATACAAGGGAGGTGAAAAATGAAATACGTTTGCTTTGATTATTATTTGCTCCAAAACCTACTTAACTCTCTTCCGTCGAATCCTGCAAAAAAAATAAAAGGGGAAATTTTTTGATTTTTTATGGTCGCTTTCTTAGCATCAGTATTATAATTGCGCCGATTATGATGATCACAATTATAATTGATACTATTCCTGGAAGCAAGTATGTGTCAGCCATTGAAACTGTTGGTGCCTCTGTAGGCGCTGGTGTTGGTGCTGCTGGATCAACTACAAATGCTGTTACTGCGTGTGATGGCCAGTATGATTCAGATCCTGCGAATGAAGCGTAAACAGTGTATTGTCCGTCAATGTCTGGTTTCCAAGTGAAAGCAAAGAATCCATCTGCATCGCTTGTGGTTGTTCCGATGTCTCTATAGTTGCCGTTAGAGTCTACAACACTTATAGTAATTGGAACGCCGATTGTATCCATTGGACGTGGTTTTTGCATGTAAACGTACTCCATCCATCTACCTTGGCTTGCATCAGAAACTGCTGGAACACCATAGGGGAATCTTGCAGCTTGTTCAGCTTGTTTTGTGCCTGCGGAGATGTCGGTCACTGATCCACGAATCACTAGGTTGCTTCCTAATGTAACAGCAGAGGTTGGTGCTTCAACTTTCATGGCGCTTGGACCTTTTCCAACAGAGTATATTTGCATGTCATAGCAGTTAAGGAACGCAAGAAAGCCTTCTGCAATAACGTCGGTTCCTCCGTACATGTTTGAGGCGTATCCTAGTAGAGTCCAGATTTCTTCACCAGTTGTGGCGTCAATGCATCGGAATAGGGCATTTTTGTAGAGCGGTGTGTTAGGTGAGTGTTCCGTGCTGGATAAGTAGACTTTTCCATCAGCAATTATGTCAACGAATGTAGGATACCGCCCCCAAGGCGTTTCTAGACCACTGTCTGTGCTGTTTCCAACTCCACCATTGCCGTATGTCCAAAGTAGGTCTCCGCTCTTAGTGTCATAGCAGTAGGTGATTCCACCGTATCCTGTCCAGTAAGCTTTGCCATAAGCGACGAGAACCGAGTTAGGCATGAACATCCAGTCATTTGCAGGTTCAGTCTTCCATAGGAATTTTCCGTTTGTTAAGCTGTAGCCCTGTAGTATCAGGTCTTCTTTGTCCCAGAAGATGAAAACATTATTCTCTGGATCAAAGCCTTGAATTCCACGGGTGTTGTTGCCCTGTGCTGGCGGATAGAATTCAGCCCATAGCTTAGAACCTCGCACGCCTTTTGTCACGTCAAGATTTATCGCTGTTATGTTTGCTCCCATGGCAGGCACTGATGTACCAGGAGCGAAGTCACCAGGGTGAACCCCAAGACCGCCCTGAATCAAGAGTACTATATTGTCTAGGTCGGCTAGAACTGCTGTGTTTAAGAAGTCACCTGCAACGCTCCATGCTCCCGGAGTTAAGGTTACTGATACGTTCCAATCGTAGGCTGGCGTTGTTATTGCTGCGTATCCTTGCGATGATCTAACACTGCTTGTCACCCACATTGATCCGTTCCAGTTTGTGTTGCTGCCCGAAGGACCAGGAGTTATTGGACAGTTCGCCGGTACTTTTCCTGAGTACCAGTTAGATGGACTTAAACCTGAACCTCCGCCGAAGACATTAGAAGAGTTCCATTGAGCTAGATACCAGTCTGGATTTGCACTAGATCCGCCGTTAGTAAGTACGTACTTTATGTATTCGCCTTGTGGTCCTGCTATGCCGTTGCCTGAAGGAACGTTGGTTATTTCCATGGATGTAAGTACACCTGTTCTTGGGTCAAATGCTCTCCAAGTAGATCCAGAAGTTGCGATCAGTAGTCCGTTAGGGAGAATTCCGTGTTGGTTTGGACTTTCGTAATCATAAAGGTAGCCAAATGAGGGGACTAGATTTGTGCCTGTTGCAGTGGTGTTAACTCGCCATTGTTCTGCACCAGTCCGAAGGTCTACTGCAACATAATCTCCGCCGCTGCCTGAGTTACCGTAAGGCTCCTGATAATAGAGTGTTCCATACATAATCAATGGATTGCTGTATCTGACATTGTATGAACCGCCTGTGTAGAACGTGTTGCCGTTAATGCCTACACCTTCGCCTCCTACAACGCCTCCATACTGAATAGGCTTTGTCCACATTACGTGTGCGCTGTTAGGTGCTGGACCGTAAGGTTGGATGTTTCCAGGCATACCATAACCTGCTCCGCCTCCAGGAGTGTAGGGTCTTCCCAGAAAATTCGATGAAACCGAGAACCAGTCAGTGTTCTGTCCTTCGATTGGTCGTGTCCAGTATTCTGCAGGCAAAGGATAGCTATTTGTAGCGGGTAGCAATGGATCTTCCTGCACAGTTAAAGTTGCTGTTTTGCTAGCGGCGGTGAAAGTATCATTTGTATAGGCAAGGTTGGTATCTGTAAAACGGTATACTTGTTCGGCGTACTCAAACTTTAGAGTGTATTCACCAGCTGCATTTGGAGTATACTGATAAGATTGCACGCTTGTTGTGTCGTCTACAATGGGCCAAGTTTTTACCTCGGTTGAACCGTCGGGCTTTGTAATTGTTAGCTTGTAGTCATGTCGTCTAACATCGTTTTGCACTGCTGAATTCGGAAGGGGTGTATCAACCCACATTATGATTGCAACTGTTTGCCCGACTCCAACAGGGTTTGGTGCGGGAACAATGTATGCATATGAAGCTATTGTCCATGGGGGATCATGCGCGTTAGCAGAAGGTAATTCAAATAGTGTTATTGCGATCGTTAGTGTCATCAAAATTGTAATAGCAACTAAAATTTTGTTTCTATAGTTCTTCATTCTCTTTTCTCCTAAAATTTTTAGGTGTCTATGACTTGTATCGTTCACTTAATAAGATTAACTGCAATTACTTTTGGAAAATGTTTTTCACCAATAGATAATACTGGCAAAAGGGAACCTGCAAATCGTTAACCAAAAAGTGTCGAAGAAAATAGAGAGAATTAAAGCACAACTCAATTTGAACAAAATCCCCCGGCTTGCTCACAATCAATTCCTAACAGTTCCTGTTTTGAAAGATAGCAGCTTCATTTTTAGAATCCAATAATAATAAAAAAAGTTCTGATCTGGTAAAATCTTGTTGCCTTAAAACTTGCTCTCTTTTTGGGCAACTATAAATATTGCAAATCATCGTTTCTAGTTGAGAAATATGAAAGTTTTTAGCCAACACAAGAATACCATAGTTGGTTTGTTCCTTGTTAGTATCTTGGCTGTAAGTTTGTTTGGCGCTTACTGGTTATCTAACTTACCCAAGCCCTTGCTTGATAGCGAAATTCAGGAGTACCAGGGTGAAGACCTTTCGAAAATTAACGATTTTAGGGAAAACTCCATCAAAGGTCCCCAATACATCAACAAGACCACGTACACCTTAAACATAACAGGGTTAGTTGATAACCCAATAGTGTACACATACGACGAGGTTTTGAATCGCCAGAAATATGAGAAGGTTGTTACGTTGAATTGTGTGGAGGGTTGGAGTGTAAAGATTCTCTGGGAAGGTATCTTACTCAAAGATTTGTTTGATGAAGTTGGTGTCCAACCAGAAACCAAGGTTATTATTTTTTATTCGGTTGATGGTTATTCTACTTCTTTTCCGATTGAGTACATAATTGACAAAAATATTTTGTTAGCTTTTAAGATGAATGGGTTAGAAATTCCTGCTGAGCGTGGTTTCCCGTTTATTTTGGTTGCTGAAAGCCAATACGGATACAAATGGATTAAGTGGATAACCCAAATTGAACTCTCAGACAATTTAGATTATAAGGGGTACTGGGAGAGTCGAGGTTACCCCAACGATGCCAGCTTGCGATAAGCAAACTTTTTGTAGCTTTTGTTGGTTTTTGCTATATGCAAAATTAATTGTCATTCCACGCACGCTAGAAGCATGTGTTTTAATGCTAATTTAGTGCGTATCTACGAGGCTTTTCCCTATTCTGAGCACTTCTCTTACTAGAACCTCAAAGTCCTCGCGTTGACTACGATGATTAGTGTTAGCTACACGAAGAACATACCTGCCACCGATAAGTGTCCCTGTTAAAACCGCGACACCACTTTCCTGCAAATCAATTGCAATCCTTTTGTTTACTTCATCTAGCGCCAAGCCATCCAAATTCGGTGAGACAAAACGGAAGCAGACAATATTAAGCGTAATAGGAGCCGAAAGCGTTAACTCAGGTGAAGCTTTGATCAGTTCGCCCAAGTAAAGAGCTTGGTCGATGTTCTGTTGAATTATTCGCGCGTACTTCTTTGAGCCATGCTCCTTAATCGACATCCACGCTTTAAGCGCACGAAAGCCACGCGATAGCTCATAACTGTAATCGCTATACCAAGGTAAATCGCCTCCCGTAACACCGCGTTCGCCTTCGCCATGTGCAAGGTAATCAGGTGTGAAAGAGAAAGCCCTACGGTGAAATTTTTCTTCCCGCACAAGAACACACCCAATTTCGTAGGGCATATACATCCACTTATGCATATCCAAAGCTAAAGAGTCAGCTAACTCAATTCCGGCAACTGTATTTTTCGCCTTGGGTGAAAGGCGAGTCCACGCACCAAAGGCGCCATCGACATGGAACCAAAGCTTTTCCGCCCTGCAAATAAGAGCCAACGCGTTAAGGTCATCCACACTTCCTGTATTCGTTGTTCCTGCAGCTCCAACAACGCAGAATGGTGAAAAACCGGTTTCTCGGTCTCTGGTAATGACTGATTTCAGTTTTGTGATGTCAATTTGGAAATGGTCATTAACTGGCAACAATCGGAGTGCTTCGCTTCCAAGTCCAAGAAGCTCTATTGCTTTTTGGATTGAACTGTGGGCTTCTTCGCTGGCGTAGAGCACCATCTTCTCAGGTGCCAGTTGAAGCCCTTTCCGACGTATGTTAAAACCCGCTTTCATATTTCGAGCGACTGCTAAAGCAATTAGGTTAGAAGCTGAACAGCCACTGGTCAATACCCCGCTTGCTGTCGATGGAAACTGGAGCATTTCTTTTATCCAGTCGATGACTTGTTTTTCAACGTAATTGCCAATGTGATTTCCCCCGCCGTTGTTCGTGTTAATGGTAGCTGCTAGTAATTCTGCATAAGCACCCATGATAGTTCCTGTTCCAAGGATCCACCCCCAAAAGCGTGGATGAGTATTTCCCATAGGGTAAGGCAGCACCTTCTCTAGAAATTCTCTGTAGACTTCTTCAGGTTGTTCCGAATTTAATGGAACAAGTGCGGTAAACTCGGATTTGACTGGTTCTGGAATATTTTGCCAGACTGGTCGATCTCGAATAGTCTTCAGGTAATCCACCATGTCGTCGAGCATCCTGTGACCAAGCTTTCGCATAGATTCCCAATCATCGGGATCCAGTGTTTCTTCAGCTACAGGTTCATTGTTTTCTTGCTTCAAACTGAAAGCCTCTCTTCAATCCTATCGAATACTGGATTTATTTGTTACTATAAAACCATGAATTGCTATAGATCCTGAACCTTCACTTCCCCGATTTGATATTTCTATCAAGCACCATTTCTTATCAGCCTAATGATTGAAGTGGATTTAATTCCTCAAGACCGCTGAGATTTAATAGCAAAAACTCTCTTTTCAACTCGTTTCAGGGAAGACCTGCAGGATTCAGGTGTTCGCTCTGTGAAAGCAGGGGATGGGCGTCCCGGTTCTATATTTATAGTCAATGCGCAAATGCCATAAGTGAACTTTTGGAGTACAACATCGAAGTTAAGGAACGTGACCACACAATCGACAGCATACGGTATGGGATAGCTTTGAAGTCTACTGCTCCGTTGGCTGCTTTCAGATTTGGATAACATAACAGAATGTTTAACCGCCAAACAAGACCTTGAGAAAGTTAAGTTTATCAAGCTTTTCATTGAAAATTTAGTTTATACTTTTTCTTTAAACGTTGGATTTGTTTTGAGAGATGGTTTTTAGATGCCTTCTGTAAAACAGAAGAGAGACAATAATTATAACTAATACGACAAATACGAATGGAACTATTAAGGCAAAATTGTTGTCAGATGCTTGAGAAGGCGTTGGCGTAGGTGTTGGCATCGGAGTTGGCAAAGGTTTTACAGAGGGCAAAGACAAAAACGGTTCTGTCTTAATCAAATAAATTCTTCCTGTTCGGGGATTATCAAATAAACTATATCCAACACCCGAAACAGCGAGTGCACCATTAGATGTTTCAATTATCGAAGAAATCTCAAGAGGAGCAGTACCATCGCCACCAGTGTAGGTCAGGTTCATTATCCATTGAGTGTTGTTATTTGAATCAGTTTTAATAATGCAGCCTTGTTTTTCAAAAACAAACCCGCCATCACTTGTTTGAACGAGAGTTGGAGCACTGTCCAAGTTTGGTACACTTGAATAATTTTGAATCCATTGGATGTTTCCTTGAGAATCCGTTTTAATTAAAGTACGAGTGAATTCAACTGCCCCTCCGCCAATTAAAGCGGAAAACCAGCTTCCTGATAATTCATATCCTTCATCGCTTGTTTGGATAAATGTTGCTGCTCTAAAATAACTGATGGTTTTATTCCATTGCAAATTGCCTGATGAATCAACTTTGTATAGGGTTGATGGTCTAATAGTATATTGATAAGACCAACCTAAATTCAAGAAAGCGTAACCTCCATCACTTGTTTGAATTAGACTGGAAGTTGATTCAACATTAGTGTCGCCATAAGGACCAGAATCACCGTAATCTTTTTGCCATTGTATAGTGGGAGCAGAAGTCATCGCTGTTGATTGGGCTTTCACGGTCGTAGATTCAAGTGTAACTAAAGATGTAAGAAACAACGCAACAAGAACCAGAGCTAAACTCTTGCTTTTAGTACCCATAGTTAGCTGTTAGAACCCACTTTAGATAAAAGACTTCTCGTACAAGACTCTTGACTAATTTTGATCCAGGTTTATTGACTAACATTAAGTTAGAGCGGAAGGGTTTTCTCTAAAGCTGCTGTTTCTTTGTGACCAAATCCAAACCTTATAACAACCGCTAAGAAGGTACAAAACAAGGCAATGATAACAATCAAAATCACTATATTACCAGTAGGTTGTGTTGTGGAAACATTTGATTCCAAATGAATGCTTATATGATGTGTACTGTGTGAATAATTAAAAGTAATTACCCAGGAATTCAACGTGGAAGCAACCGAGTAATTGAGTTGGTTGCCATCAATGTACACTTGCAGGTTTTCTCTGTTGGTAAGCAAATCCTTTGATATTGTAGCTATAACATAGCCTGTAGTTCCAGATGTACCTGTCACATTGAAACTCAAAGTAGATGTTTGATTGTTGAAGGCTAAATCATATACCGTACTATTGGATTCAAACAAGAAAACCTGTTTATTCTGATATGGCAAGAAACTCAATGTTGTAGTATTACTTACGCTGATAAATGGCGATTCTCCGCTCCACTCTGTTTTTAGCGTGAATGTTCCTGAAGCGCTGTTTATCCATTGAATACTGTAATTGCCCCGTTCATCTGTGAGTCCTGAGCTAATGGGAATCCAAGAGTCTGCTCCTTGAAAGGTATATGATAAAACAACTGTTTTATTTTGAAGAGGAACACCATTAGAATCTGACAAAGTGCCGAGAACATTTACTGCTGAACCAGCAATTGTTGACATAGACTCAGCTGATATAGAAATGCTTGCGGTCGTTCCATAAACATTCACTGGGTAAACCGCAAAATCATCAAAGCAATCAGTCCCCGAATAATGTCCCCATTTACTAGTATAGACATAGACATAGCATTCGCTTGCGTTAAAAGCGTAGGGTTCGGAATATCGCATTAGACCGTTTTCATAGAACGAAATTGACCCATTTGATATCTTAATTTCAAGTGAACCAGTAGGCGACAGCCATGGAACCTCAACTCTCCATGATATGTTTTCATCAATTCGGCTTACAACACGAGTCAAGTTCTGGTGATAATATTTAGTATTAAGAACCTTGTTTATCATGTACCAATTTGTCGCATTGACTGGGTCACGATCTGTTATTTTTTGGTCACTTATGAGAAATACCATTTCTGAAACATCGTCAAGCTCTACTACGTTAACAGATGTTTCGAATCCAACGGCAGAATTTGTGCTAATTGGGTATTTTGTTACGTAACCAGCCTGGCTCCAATACCAATCTTCCCAGCTTTTATCGCTATCTGGCACCATAACTTGCAATCGTCCGTCTTTCTCGGTTACCACTCCACCATTCACTTCGATTTTTTCCCAAATACTAGAGTTGAATATATCATCGTCAAAATTATCTTGGACAAGCGTTGGTATGGCTGGCTGAGTTGTTGTTTGTGAAATGGATGTGGACATATTATCTGGAGTTGAAGTAGCCAAGGGCTGAGAGACGACAACACAAGGTTCGAAAACAACAAACACGCTTGAAAACGCCAAGACAAGTAAAAGTGCTATGGCTATTTTCCTCATTTCAGCATCGTAAAGTATTGAGTTTGGCTTGCAATAAAAGACTTCTCGTACAAGACTCTTGACTGATTTTCGTAAGGTTTATTGACTAAACTTTTTTGGTTTTTCTTTATGATTTTAGTTTATGCTTTTTTCTTTAAACGTAATGTTTCTTTTTCTTTCAAAATGTCTTGCATCTGGGTTACGTTTACAATTTTTGTTTTGTTGAATTGACACAACGCCAAAAGAGGCTGATCCCCTGTAACGATAAACTCAACTCTTCCACTATACGCCGTGTTGAGGACTATGTCATCATCGGGGTCTTCAGACAAGACTTTGAATCGAGCGTTATCTGGAACCATTTTGGACATCCGCACTAAACTCGAAACAAATCGATCAACTTGAGAGCTCGTTACAGTGAACTTATCCCTCGAAATTACATCTGCAAGCTCAACAAGCATTTGGCGAGATAAAATCACAATTTGCTAATTCAAAAGCTCTAAGACAAGTTTTCGGGGTTTTCCATCGTCGATTAGCGCTAACACTAAAACATTTGTGTCAATGACCACGCGAACCATTTTATTCGACTTTGGATACCCGTTTCACACGTCGATATGCTTGAACTTCGTTTAGAATATCCTCTTCTGTTGGCTTCTTTGTTCCTTTGTTCTTAAGGTCGATTTCTCCAAAAAGCTCTTTCAGGTCTTCTAAGGGTGGAACACTGAGTTTTGCTAGGACAAGTTTGTCGTCTTTTCGGTATACGATTATTTTGGTGTTTGGTGTTATCGCAAGGTCTTTTCTGAAGTGTTGAGGAATAACTATTTGTCCTTTGGTTCCTACGACTGCAATTTCTGATTTTTCTTGTCCCATACTATTCACAGTATAACTTTCATACTTGTTTAAAGATAAAGGTTACTGCTCCAAACCCCAAGGCTTTCGTTTTATTATCGGAGTTATTGCTGTGTCAGGTGTTCCATAGCCAAATGGAATATACTGTTCATTTATGGATTGTTCTGCAACTTTAAAATAGGAAATGGTTATGGATTGTAAGGGCGGTTATCGTTTAATTGCCTTCGCATAAATGTTTATGTACTTAAACACATAAACTTATAAGTGTATATGTGTATATGTATTAGTGCAATTAAGCAATCAAACTAAATACAAAAGTGACAAAACTTTGGGCCGCATAAACGTTGACATCTCAGACGAGATAGAAAAACAATTAAGGTTAAAAACCGTGGAAAGATTCGGAGGCAAAAAAGGCGACTTATCCCGAGCGGTCCAAGAAGCAGTAAAAACATGGATCGACAGAAATCAATTAGAATGAAGCCGCCCCCCCTCAACTCTAATAAATATATTATAAAGAATGCCTTGGTAATGGGCGCAGGGATTCAGTTAGCCTCGAATACCCTCCAAAAAGGTGGAGTTATGGGCAATCTAGCTGTCTAATCCCCATTAGGAAAGCGTCAAACTAACAATCTCAATTAATCTTCTCCAAATCAGGAACAGTTTAGTGTTTTCTAAACAAATAATTCCTAATAATTAAGGTGGAAATTATGGTGAATAGAAAGGTGGGAAAATTGGAAATTGTATTCATCGATAAAGAAGGGAAATGGTATCCTATCGACGAAGTTGATCATGAAATTTTAGTTGAAGGTTTAGAAAAAGTTACCAAAGAAGTTGCTAAACGGCTGCAACTGCTAAAAGATCAAAGGTAACAAAGCGGTGGAGATTATTTTTGTGGGTATTTTTTCTTTATCTTTACCTTTAAAGTGAGAAACCATAGTATTGATAGCCTCTATCAGCAAAAATCTTCTTAAACCTTCTCTAAGGTGAAAAATATGAGCAAAATAAAGAATGCGAAATCTGATGAGCAAGAAGCACCGACACAAACTTCTCATCTGAAAAAACAGCAAGGACGGTACTCTGTAGAGAAGAACAAGAAAGTAACTGCGAAGCTCAATGAATCAGAAACTGAACCACGACAGTCTCGTGGAAAAAAACAAAGACAGCAATTTAAACTAGCACCAAAAAGAGGATAACAACCTTTTCTGCAAATCAGATTGAGTAATTGTAGCAAGTATACAATCGGCAAAATAGCATATTATTGAAGTTATGATTTTTGGTAACAAAATTAATCGAGGTGAAAAAAATGAATGAAAAAAAGGAATTGGTTAAAGAGACCAAAAAACCTGTGGTAAATATTCCTGCCAAACGCCTTCCAACCAAACGTGTTCCTGCAAAGCACGTTCCCGCAGTTCATGTTCTGACGACCTTTGACAATTTGGTTGATGACTTTCGCAGAAATTTTATTGAAAGTGTAGCTTTTCCATGGGATTGGGTAAGTCTTGAACCCATTGCTCCAGTTCGTGAAGCTACTGTTGATCTGGTTGATGAAGGGAACAGGTTTGTTGTGCATGCTGAATTGCCTGGCGTAGCAAAAGACAAGATTGACGTAGCCCTGACTGTTGATGGTATCGAAATCTCGGCTGAAACAGACGTTGAAACGGAAGATACGTCGAAAAACTTTGTTGTCAGAGAACGCGTTTACTCACATGTCTACAAACAGCTGTCGTTCCCTGAAGAAGTAATCCCTGAGAAAGCAGAATCCACATTTAAGGATGGATTACTTGAAGTCCGCATACCAAAGAAGACGATTGCACCAGCGCCTAAAAAACACAAGGTCATAGTGAAATAGTTGATAGAGAAACGTTCTTGAGCTAACTTACTATTTTTTTTCAATCTCTTAGGAGCCAATTGCGCCCTGTTTTTTTTAAGGACGCGTAATATTTTTTTTGTTAAGAAGAAGTGTCGTTTTTGCGAAAATGAAGGGTTTATTTTGGGTTGTTTCTGTTGTTTGGGGTTTGGATTGTTTGCAAGATGCAGCTGCCAAAGGCAATATTCGGCTATAAAGGGCTGGTTTAAGCAAATGGTTTAGTTTCAGCTAACCAAGAGAGCTATCTTTAAGACAAGGTTGCAGCGCTCCAGCAATGGTCCAAAAATAATCCTATGAAACAAGGGTTAAAAACAAGATTGATTTTGATTCCAACCCACTGAGAGCGTTTGGGTGTTACCAGCAAAAGCTCAAAATCAAAGCCCTAACTCTTTTACTCGTTGCTCTATCTCCTGCATCGTTCTCGATTGTTCCCCACAATTCTTTAAACTATTTTCTAACATTTTTTTATCTACATGGTAGAGGGTTCTAATTATTTCATCTTGAAGAGGCAACCATTTATCAAGTTTAACTCCGAATTTTGCTTCAAGATAACGTCTCTCTTTTGGAAAGATCTCTTCAGGTCCTTCTGGTGTGTTTAATCTATAGACTTCGTGGAAAACAAGTTCATAGAATGCCATTACATCTGTGCATCTTGTTAAATGAATAATCTGGTTAGACCAGTTATCACCCCAAGCATATCCTCCAGCAGGATACTTGAATTTGTTTTTCCACTCAGAAGTTAGAGGTTCAAAAACCTCAAATGTAACAGGTTTATGTTTAAAATACCGCTTTTTGATATGTTCTGTTACTTCATCAATAATCTTATTCTCTTCTTTGTTTGGTTCCAAAATTGTTCCACTCCTCAGTTTATCTATTAGTCATTTTTAACCGCTTAATTTTTTATTCGCTTACCGATATTTGATATCTCCTAGCGAACGCTCAAAGGAATTCCAAATATATTTTTTCTTGCCTAGAAGCGAATTATTTGTAGGTTTTTTGCCTGTCAATAGTTTCTTTTGTGACCCTGATTTTTCCTAAACTACCGTTGTGTGCGCTCAACACAAATTTCAGCGTATTTTCCTTGTAAAATTCTCTAAATTGATTCCCACATTTTTTGCACTTATACATCTTTATTCGGAATCGCCCGAAGTTCCATTCCTTGTCAGGTCCTTGCGTATGTGTTGTGCAATTTGGACATTTCGGCATGGCTTTGAACCTATTAAACTAAAGGAAAAAGTCTAATATATACCCATTCAAGTGCTATTTCTAAGCCACAATTTGTAAGGTCGAGAATCCCGCGAATCAACAAAGAATGCTCTTATTAACAATGAATGTTATTTTTAGCATCTTAAAGGGTTAGCATTCTTGGGTTAATAATTATCACAGGATTTTCGTGCCTAATTAAGAATTATGTTGGTAACTCCCATGATAATTATGCTGAATAGCTTGAAGCTAAGATAATTGGTGGAATCGGCAATTCAAGTGGTTATTTAAAATAATGATGTGAAAATAGCCGATTATTATGGGTTTTTAGTTGTGCTTGTCTGATTTGCCTAAACTCTCTGACCCGTACAGCCTTTTGTATAGATAGCCAATAGCTACTCCAACAAAGAGAAACCTTGGTACATTAAGGACCACGCCGATGAGGAAGATATTCAAGGTATCACTTGTACGACTTGCAGCAACATAGACCAGGATTAAGACAATGCATAGAGCAACGAAACCTAGTAACGCGGATTTTAGAATTGGATTCTTTGTTGGAATCTTATCAAAAAAACGAAGCAAAATATAGCTGAGGCCGCAGCTGATAATCATGCCACCAATCAAAGATTCAACAAGAATCATTTGAACATAAGAAATTGAAAGGGCAGCTCTGAACTCCGCGGCGATGGGAAGCAGGGAAAATGCGAAGGTAATTGCCCAGAAGGCGACGCCCCCGCCAATAGTTAGTTTGAATAGCTTCTTGTAGAACTTGTCTGACGTCTGTCGCTGGTCTCGAACTGTGGTTTCCATGGTTGTTTAACTATCCACTTGGGTTTCTTTCTTGCAGACAGGACACACCAACTATCCTGCAGAGTGTGCGTCAGCTTGATTCATCTAACATAATCCCCAAGTTTCTATCGCGCGGGAAGGCTACCGCTAAATTAGTCAAGAATGCCAATGCCCACCTGTTTTTCAAATCTTGTGCTTTCTTAACGAAGGTTTCCTATTGCGATCGCTGCATGACATCTCTGCGTTCACCGATCTGCTGACGCCACATTGCGTAATACAACCCCTTTTGTTCAAGAAGACCTTCGTGAGACCCTGTCTCGACTATCTTTCCCTTCTCCAGCACGTAGATCAAATCTGCGTGCATAATGGTTGATAAACGATGGGCGATAAGAATCGAGATCTGCTCCTTGCTCATTGAAATATCCCGGATAGTATTGGTGATGTCCTGTTCAGTCAACGAATCGAGTGATGAAGTCGCCTCGTCAAAGATCAGCAGGCGGGGATGGCGCAAAATAGCCCTGGCAATGGAGATGCGCTGCTTCTCCCCTCCAGACAATTTCATGCCCCCCTCGCCAATTACAGTTTCAATGTCAGAAGAAGACCTTTCTAGAAGAGTGTCACAAGCGGCTTTTTGCAGTGCATCACGTATCTGCTGATCGGTCGCATCTGACTGGACGAACAGAAGATTCTCCTTAATCGTTCCTGCGAACAACTGGGCTTCCTGGGAAACGAACCCTATCTGCCGACGCAATGGGTTATACCGGATTTGCGACGAAGGGTAACCGTTGAAATAGATCTCTCCGCTGACGGGCCGGTACAACCCTACCAGGAGCTTCACGAGAGTCGACTTGCCAGAGCCAGAAGGACCAACAAATGCGATCGTCTCCCCTGTTTTCACCTCAAAAGAGATCCCGTCAACGGCATTAAACGGGGCCGTCTTATGCCGGAACACGACATCCTTGAACTTAATTGCATTCAACTCTTCGATAATGACTGGTTTTTCCGGGTTCTGTTCGATCGGTTTCTGCATCAGCTGATCGAAGCTATTCACGGAAGCTTCAACCTCCCGATAGCTGATAATGAAACTCCCGAGTTCCTGCAAGGGTCCGAAGATGATCGTAGAGATGAACTGCATCGAGATTAGTTCTCCGGTGGTGAGGACATTCCGGAATATCAGCCAGAGAAGGATGAACAGAATCGAGCTTTTCAATATGTTGAGCGTGGTTCCCTGTAAAAACGTCAGCGTCCGGACTTTTTTGACTTTTATCATCTCGAGGTTGAATATCTTCAGAGTCTGGTCCTGTAGCCGGCGAATTTCGGGAAAGGTGAGCCCGAGACTTTTAACTAGCTCGATGTTCCTGAGCGATTCTGTGATCACCCCTGACATCTTGTTGGTCTCGCGGTTGATCGCCCGTTGGGTCGTCTTGAGCTTTGTGCTTAATAATCCGGTGAGCGATCCAAATACGATAATACCGATTACGAAAATCGGTATCAACATCCAACTCTTTGTCACGGCATACACGATGAGGAAAACCATTCCTATGACGGAAGAGAAGAGGACATTGATGGCCGTATTGCTGAACATCTGGGTGTCCATCCTCACTTTCTGCAATATCGAGAGTGTTTCACCGCTCCGTTGATCTTCGAACTCGTTATATGACAGGCGAAGAGTCTGTTTCAACCCGTCATTGAATATCTGCATACCGAACTTCTGCACTCCCAGCCGTGTGAAATAATCCTGGAACGCTTTTGCCAGACGGGCGAACAATGCGACAACGATCGCCAACCCAAGCCAGAAGAGTACCCCATTGACAAGATCCGCCTCTATAAGGTTGCCAGGATTCAGGGCGTAATCATCGATAATCTTACCAAAAATAACCGGATCGATGAGGTTCATCAGTTGACTGATACCCGCAAGAATGAGGGCGATCACAATCAGCCACTTCTGCGGTTTCAAATACTTCCAGAGGATCTTCATTTTGTGGGCTCTGTCCTTCAAGTGCTATCTAAGGCGGACTTGAAGTCACTGTGGAAACTATTAACAATCCACGTCGATAAAGAATGTTTTGTGAAAGACATCTTGGTTGTATGTTTGAATGCGAATACCTGACCGCAAAACTTTAGCAGCTTCAGCAACTTGAGACTAACAGTGTGTGGCTACCTTGGCGGGGCTAACAGAATTTGAACCGAAGAATTTGCCGTAGTTTTGAGTTTGGATACTCTGATTTGGGCAATAGAAATTGAACCTTGACAAAGTAATCATCGTCTTGGTAGTTGTTTTGTTATTTGAGGGCCGATGTGTGATGTTTTGTGTGTGGGATTAAAATTTAATCTTTCTCTCTCTGCTATTTCCTTACCAAGCTCCTTTTGTCCCCAAAATTTCAAAATACCCTATACCTGAAAAGGGAGGTACGTACTCAAAGGTCATCTGCAACGAGTTATGAGTACAATTATTACTCAGAGTGTAGCGGTCAGGGTCTTGCAGATAATATTTTTTAATCAATGAAATATCTCCCCAAAGCAAATCAGTTGGAATTGTGATATTGTAAGAGATAGTTTTTTTGCTACCTCCAAGAAAATAAAGCTCTACAGAATGCCGATTAATATCGGTAACATTGAGTAGGGTAACTGATGGCGCACGCTCTGCATCCCAGTTAGTTTCCACAGTTATGATGAAGGTTTTATTTCCAACTGAAAGAGGATAAGTAAACAAGTTGGTTTCTTCTTCTTGATTTACTTCTAAACACGTCAATAATATTCCAGCTGCTACTGCCGTGATTACAAGTATCAATATGAGTGCTAATGCATATACCGCTTTTTTCATAGGCGTCAATTGGTGATATAGGTTATTTGGTGTAAAAGGTTTTTTTGTACAGGTTTCTTGACTAAGCCCAGTTAAGGTTTCTTGACTGCTATAGTTGAGTAATGGTATGTCGAGTTTTTAGGTAATCAAAGACTTCCTAAATGAACTCCTTCTCGCGAAACAGTAAGGAATTGAAGGTTTTGGAATCGAAGTCTTCATCAATAAAAGCCTTCATTAAGTTGAGTTGAGTTGAGTTGAGTTGAGTTGAGTTGAGGCATTTCAATGAAAAATCAATTATACCCTATTGCAGCATGTAATAATAAAAAAGATGTGACCAGCCCCAGCCTTGTTAATTTAAGAATTATGTTAGTAAATACTGCGATAATTATGCTTTGGGAGTCTCACATGTCTTCTATAGTTCAAAAGCGCTGGGGCTATCTACCTTTTTTGTTACGAATTCTATACTTGTTTTGAACAAAACCAAAATCATATGATTTTGAGCCTATTAGTTCAAGCTTGATTTCTCTTGCGATTTCTGAGAATAGCCGCTTTCCTTTTCCAAGCAATATAGGGATAATTGTAATCGTGATTTCATCGAGTAAGTCACTTAACAAGAATCTCTGAATTGTGTTGCCCCCGTCCACGTAAATATTTCTTTTACCTTCTTTTGACAGTTTTTGAACTAAATCATATGGTTTTAGGCTCGACCAAAGAACGGTTTTTTGCAATTCAATCGGAATCTTAATTTCATTGTTACTAAGAACAATTATCCTTTTTTCTTCATAAGGCCATTTGTCGAAAGTCAAGACTTTCTCAAAAGTCACTCGCCCCATAACTATAATTTCAATTGATTTTAAGAATTCTTTGTAGCCACAATCTTCCCCTTTTGGAACTCTCTTATTTGCTTGATCTAACCAATCCAGAGAATCATCTTGTCTTGCAATAAAACCATCAAGACTTGTAGCTGCAAAAGCGATTATTTTGATTTTCACGTCTTAAGGTTTACTTTTTACGCATATTAAGAATTATGTTGGTAAATACTGCGATAATTATGCTGCCAATTGATTTTGGGTATTTTGTTTAAGCACTGTTTTTCTTCTTTGAATTGTCAGCTTGGGTCTGTCTCGAACGGTTGGCGTTGGCTTGCTTCTGTCTTGAACTATTGGCGGCATTTGCTTTTCTTGTTATACTGCTCCTGTTTGGGGAGGTTGTATTTCCTTCGGGTCTTTGTTGTTTACGCAAAACATTCACCTAAATTATATAGTACTTTGTTCTTAATTTGTTTTACATTGAGTGCCCAAAATGTGTAATTTTGAGTTTAGCTTCATTTAAATAACTGCCAATGCTTTAGAGCATTTCTCGTTTGCGTCAGTTATTTAAAATTATAGTGATAAAATATCGGATAATTATTCTCTATAATGAATCAATATCCGCTGAGGCGAAAAAAACGACTTAGAACCACTTAGTGTTGTTTGTTTCTAAACTTGTTTTTTCAGTGGTCTTTTTTTGTCCAATGTTGTGCAATAGCATTTTTAAGCATTTTTAACGATAAATGGTTTCTGTCCATAAACGAAATTTTCAAATGTTTTTTGATAAGTGGATGAAACAAGAGGCAACTGGAAGCACCGCTTAGGCGGTTCAATTTTCCCCCATTCAAAATAACCTGTTATATTTGTTTTATATCGGTTTTTACCCAAGAAGTTTAGTCAAAAAATTTTTACTAAGCATTTTCCAGAGTTAGTCAAAGTTTCTTAACGAAAATCGCTTTAAGGCTGGGAAGTCTTGCAGTATTCGATGAAACATGAAAACAGTTTCTGCTTTAATTTTGATAAGCATTGTTTTTGTTTCAGTCATGGCTTTACCCAGGTTTACTTACGGCCAGGCTTCGGTTGGAGTTAAAAAAGGTGATTGGATTGAATATGCCATTAGCATGACAGGACCGCCTTTGGATCCATTAAGGAATCTTACCTGGTATAGAACTGAAATTTTGGAGGTTGATGGTGCATCGCTCCAAGTAAACAAGACTGCCCTGTCAGTCAATGGCACCTTCTCTTGTTCTATTTGGAACTTTAACTTGACTGAAGGTCAAGTTTATGGGTGGGTTATCATTCCTGCAAACCTTAGCATGGGAGATAAATTTTTTGATGCTGCAAAGTCGGCTAACATAACTATTGAGGGAGAAGAGCAAAAACCACTGATGGGTGCAAGTCGAGCCGTAACGCATGCAAGTGACCCAGGAAAGGTCTATAAGGAATGGGACAAAGCTACAGGCGTTTACGTATACTCCATTGAAAACACTCCCAACTTCACGGTTATATTCAACGCAAATGCTACAAATATGTGGAGCCCTCAGATTCCAGGGCAAAATCCGACAGCGTTTTATCAGCTGTCTGCAGTAACCATAATACTGGCAGTTTTGGTGTTTTCTTCAGTAATGTTCATTTCACGAAAAAAGACTCTTAAAAATTTTGATTGATGTTGTCATCCTTGCACCTAAGAACTATGTTTTTGCGATTAAATTGGGATTTGAACCCTTAGCCACCAAATTTTAAGCTAATGCTCTCATATGAGATTAATAAGCTCCAAAATCCACACTTTAGCTATAACTGACGTCTTGGAGGTCAAAGGCACTTCAGTTTTTAAACAAAAACTACTTATCATTAGAGCGTTAAATTGTCGATAGGCGCTCACCATGAAGAGGAATATCATACGCGCGTTGACTATTTTGGTTATTGCCCTCTTCGCAGTAACCACTTTATCAGAGAATTCATGTGCCCAAGCAGAAAATTGGTCAATGTATAGAGGAAACATAGAACGTACTGGTTCTTCAACATCTACTGTGCCATCGACAAGCCAGGTCAAATGGGTATACAACACTACAGCAGAAGTAAATTCCTCGCCTGTAGTGGCAAACGGACGATTAATAGTTGGAGTATCCAACGGAGATGTTATAGCGCTTAATTCTACAACTGGTGCTTACTTATGGACCTACGAGGGCGATTCTGGACAAAACTCGATCTGGAGCGGTCCTGCAATCGACTCAGGCAAAGTCTACGTTGGTAACCGACGAGGCAACGTACTCTGCATCGATGAATCTACAGGGTCATTGCTTTGGAGTTTTTCTGCAGGTGGTGAAATTGATTCATCCCCAGCAGTAAAGAATGGCCATGTATTTTTTGCCACTTCAATCAGAAATGCAGATGGCGAGAGCTTTAGCACTGAATTCTACTGTATAAACGCAAATGATGGCGCTTTGGTATGGAATTACGAAGTCTCAAATCAACGTTGGGATTTCTCTTCTCCAACCATAGTAGATGACACATTTTATGGATGCACATGTACATCTCTATATGCGCTTA
This sequence comes from Candidatus Bathyarchaeota archaeon, assembly GCA_963804785.1. GTDB lineage: Archaea > Thermoproteota > Bathyarchaeia > Bathyarchaeales > Bathycorpusculaceae > Bathycorpusculum. The sequence continues at coordinate 110,430 of CAWDRR010000003.1, read as the reverse complement.
ACGCAGTAAATGGAGCGCTTCTATGGAATACCTCAATAACCCAAGACAATACACCCATAACGTCCACTCCAGTATTTAGCGACGGGAGAGTTTACGTGAACGCTGGAGCAAGCATAAGTTGCCTTAGCGCAAATTCTGGTGCAATACTATGGACTAAAGCAACTGCTTCACCGGATAATGAAACATTGGGCGCTTTCAGGTCCTCACCTGCTGTCTTAGGCAATAATTTGATAGTGTGTTCGGGATTCGGCACAGTTTTTAGTCTTAATGCTCAAACTGGTGCATTCAACTGGAAATATAACACGATGAGTCGTGAAATGTGGTCTTCACCGGTTATCGCTGATGGTAAAGTCGTTGTTGGCGCTGGTGATGGAAAAATGTACTGCCTAAACGCAAATGATGGTTCGCTAGTTTGGAGCAAGTACACCTTGGAGAGGATTGTGTCTAGTCCAGCGGTATGCGACGGCACAGTTTACGTTGGCTGTGGCGGCGCAATGAGCGGTGGGAGAATCTATGCTTTTGGAGCCAAGTACACAGCGCTTTCAAGTCTAACGTTGTCTTTGAATTCACAGACAGCTTTCTTGGGCTTTAAGGTCAAACTAACTGGTATATTGACAAGCGATTATGGCCCCATTGCAAACGTGCTCATCACTCTATCTTTCAGTGTCAATGGGGGAGAAACCTGGAACGACATCACCGCGGTACCAACTGGAACTGATGGATGTTACGAGGCGGTTTGGGTGCCCTCCGCAACTGGCACGTATTTAGTTAAGGTAAGCTGGAAAGGTGAATATCCTCTATCTTCAGCAGAACAGACCCGTTCTCTCTCTGTTACGCTATACAATGATCAGTATGTGTTCTCGGTGGTTTCCAACTCAACTGTGTCAGCATTATCTTTTGATTCCACCAATCAAGAATTAAGTTTCACTGTAAGCGGCGAATCAGGCACAAATGGCTTTGTCGAAGTAATGATTGCCAAAACCTTGGTGCCAAACATCGTAAACCTCAAAGTTTACCTAGACCAAACAAAGCTCAACTACATCGCAACATCGGAAAATGATTCATGGTTTTTGTACTTCACATATAGCCATAGCGTACACGACGTTACAGTAGCTTTCGGTGATTCGAATGGGTCTACTGCAACGCAATCATCAGGGTCCTTGGGCACAGGGGGTTTTTCGTCTGAATCCTTGTTGGTAATTGTTGTGCTGCCGGCAATCATTGCAATATTAGTTGTTTTTATATTCACAAAATTGGTTAAAGGCAAGCAAAAAATAATTTCGATCTAAAGCAGTTTTCAGCTGGCAGACGATAGGAATTTGAACCCGTGGCTTCACAATAACTATGGCTAGCAAAATTCGGATTTGAGGCTTACAGTAATTCTTTTTTTAAGTTATTTTGGGCAGTTTATAGTTTTGTTCGGCTTTTCCAAATTCATAATTGTAACTCTAAAAAATTTCAAAAGAGATTATATATAATCCCTGTTATTTTGCTAGTTTAAAAGAAAATTGTTTTTGCCTATTTTCGTTTTTTATAGGCAATTATTCCTAAGGTTATAACTGCTATTGCAGTGACTGCTCCAGCTACGATATATTCTATTGGGAAGCTGCTGCTCTTTGCCGACGGTGTAACGGTTGATTGCGCTGGTTCTACTTCAGCCACTGTCCATGTCGAAAAGTGGTTTGTGTCACATACCAAGTAACCGTTCTGGTCCATGTAGCTTTCAACTGATTCCCATTCTTCTCTTGTTTGGTTCCAGTACATCCATGTTAATTTTGAAGAGTTAACCTCTCTGTGCAAGTTTTGACTAATATCTGTCTGGTTGATGAAGAGTTTTATTTGAGCGTGAAGTTCCAATGCGGCGTTTGGCTCTATACCTAAGTAAAAGTTGAGACATCGTTCATTTACCATAGCTCCGTTAAGTGGTGATTTGGTCAGGTTCATCGCAAGCGTCATGGTCTGGTTTGGGTCAACTGACAAGCCAAATATCTTGGGCGTTACTTCTTCTTCCGCTGTGAAGGTTACTATAGCGTTTCGTGTGCAGTTCATGAGCATAGTCATGTTTCTGTATTGAAACATTGTTTGTTCCTGTGCTCTGATTTGTTCAATTTGCCCTTTGGGTGTAACGTCGGTTTGGATATATTGTTTCACGTTGTCAGAGACGTTTAAAATATGGTCTAAATCGGAATTATTGCTTGAAGCCATAGTGCTGCTGTTTTCTAAACCAGATTGTTCCCCTTGTCCTAAACCGTCTGCATTGCTTGCTTGTGTGGTGGATAGAGGCGCTGAGAATCCAACTATTAGCAGGATAATTAGTATCGTACTAAGTTTGTTTAGGTTTATTTTTTTGTTTTTCATCATTCATCATCGTAAATTAAGTATTAATACGCCAGACTTAAGGGACACTGTGAAACAACCGTTTCAAGATTGAAACAAGTTATTTTCCAAGGTAAAATCAACCATTAGACATATTTTAACAACCGTCTGACGTTCATTTGTAAACTAACCAGCATTTCTATTCTTATTTAGAAAATTTACTGCATAAAGAAACATAAAACTTATTTTGACAACGGCTGACATTAATGTGAACTATTTATGAAACTCTGCAGCTGGCGTTTGGGAGTACTAACCTGTATTGTAGTGATAGCAATATTGCTGATTTACTCTGCGACCGTTCAATCTTCCGTTGATGTTTACTCAACCAATGTAATAGTTTATCGTGATGGCTTAGTGCATGTAGAACAAACATTGCTACTAGACGAACTTTCCCCTCAAGCAACAATAACTCTGCTGTCAGATAAAATAGAAAACTTGGTTGTTCTTGACAATAACCAATTAGAGGTAGATTACAAAATCACCGACAAAAATTTAGTGATTTACTCCTTGGGCGCCACTAATCTTGAGGTTGAATACGATGTTAACACACTTACTAGCAAAGAAAACGAGATATGGACATTACTTCTGAATAGCCCATTTAGTCTTTCGGTATGTTTCCCTGTTAATTCAACCATTATCTATCTGAGTCATACACCAACTGCAATAGATACAACTACCAACCAACTAACATTGTCTTTAGGCCCTGGACAATGGGAAATAAGCTATCTTTTACAGTTGGTCGCACCAGATCAAGAGAGCCCAATCCCAACTGAATTTTCTCAAGGAAACTCAATAATCCCAATAGAGCACTTGATTGCCATAATAGCGGCATTGATTATATTTTTAATAATTGCACTGGTGATGCTTAAACGTTCACGCCGCCCCAACATTAAAAAGGCCATAAAAGCTAACCCACATTTGATGAATGAAGATATAGCAGTACTTGAATTCTTGGCTGAAAAAGACGGCAAAGCTTTCGAAGCCGAGATACGAATACGATTCCCGGATATGCCCAGAACTAGTCTTTGGCGATTAATTAAAAGACTTGAGAAAATGGAAATAGTTGAAGTGCAAAAGATTGGACTTGAAAATCAAGTCATTCTCAAAAAATAATTAAAGACCCTATTTAGTTGGACTATTGCTGCCTTTAATGTAATTACCGCCACCAACCAAGCTACTGTTACTATTGCTGCTTCCGCCGCTAATGGCGCTGTTTCCCCCAGTTGGATTGCCCGTTCCGTTATCTCCGTTTGTTGTTCCAGTCTTCCCTTGTTGTCGGTTGATTTCTTGGTTGAGTCCTTGTTCCATTTCCTGCACCATTTGGCTGATTAATAAGCAATCATTTATGGCGTTTTGGATTCCTGATTGAGATTGGGCGTTTTGTATATTATTCTGCAGTGATTGCAGGAATTGGGTCTCGCTTTGGTAACCAAGAGCCTTTAAGGTCGAGGTAAAGTCTACTCCGTTGTTGGCTCCATATCTGAATCTCTCTTGTATTCGTTGCTGAAGTCCCTCGCAGTATCCGCTAAGTCGCCATATGTTAGATTCTTCGGCTTGTGTTTTTAGGTACTGGTAGATCTGAGTTATGCTTTGTCTTGCTTCAAGATAGAGAGTTTTTGCTTCAATGTCTTTACCGTCCTGCAGCTCTGTTTTAGCTTGAAGTAAAGTTTCGTTTGCATTTCCAAGAATGCTCATGATTTCTTGAGATGCATTTGGTTGAAGGAGACTATGGAGTGTATCTACCCTATGCAATTCACGAACTATTGCACCCAGCAATTCTTGGTTATTAAACAACGAATCATCTTGCAGACCCGCTACTTCCAAGATAGCCTTTAAAGAGCTGTAAACCTGTCTGAATAAGGTCAAAGCTCCAAGGGCCAAGTCCGCAGCCTGTTTATTGTTGAAATTTGCCAGTGCTTCTTGCGCTGACCCTAGTTTGGCTAAGCCTTCTGTTTGACATAATGTAACATTGCTCTCGAATTGTTCAAAAAGGCTAACATTTTGAATTTTTGCAGTCGAGTTTTCATTAGCATATACTAAAGTGATTAGGTTCTGAATTCTGTCTCCCGCCTGTTCGGCCAAAGTAACAATTTTTTCTTCAACACTTTCGTTGACTTGACCATTTACATAGAACATTGCAGGTAGAACAGCCACTATCATGATCATTAGGAGCGTGAGAGCGGCGATTTTGGCTTTCATCATTTTAATCGGTGTATAAGTATGTTTTATCTTGTAGTTAAGGAATATTTTGGAACGAGCGTTTCACATCAAATATAAAAAAAAATAAATTTTGGTTATTTATTAAATAGCGTTTCAAATTTGAATTTCGTCAACTTTATTCATAAGACTGTAAAACAACAAAGTCGCGGAGAAGAAAAAAGCCAAGCAGAATTTGTTAAATTGAAAAGTTCCGTTCGCAAGGGTGTTTCATTTTTTGGAATGGATTACCCAAAGTGTCCCTTAATTTTATGTTCGCGTATATCAATGATGAGGTGAAAAATATGAACACAAAAACAAAAGGAACCTTAATCCTCGGATTGATAATAGTTGCCGCCTTAGCTTCAACCTTCGTTCTTTCAGCTTCTGCAGCCGACCAGACACGCGACAGAACAAAAGATCAAGTTCAAGATCGTGATTGCACAAACGACTGTATTTGCGATGGCACTCCTGACCAAACACGTGATAGAACACAAGATCAAACTCAAGACTGCGATGGCACTCCTGACCAAAAACAGGATCAAGCACGAGACAGAGATTGCACAACCACCTTTGTTAAAGATCAAACTCGACTTCAACTCAGGCAACAAACCCGAAACTGCCAACTTATCTGCTAAGCAATTGAAAACTAACAACCATCCACAACTTTCTTAATCTTTTTCAACGCCGTCTTCTTGTCACCAAACCCTTTTTTAAGATAGAAATCAAAAAAAAGATTTTGTCGTTCTAGTGTGTGGGGCAAATGCTTGGGCTAGTTCAATTTGAACTCATCAAAATGATAAAAAAATGATTTGTTTGCCAACTAATTTTTGAAGATAGATGTATGTTGTCAAATTGCAGCTTTGTCTACTTACAGAAGTTAATAATTACTTAAATTTTGGATTTCTTAACATATCTCTTCGTTTTGAATTGAGCAAAATATTCATTTTGATTAAAACATGTTTATAGCCAGTTGAACTCAAAAGGTGGATCGGCCGGGATTTGAACCCAATGCGTTTCAAAGCATAATTACGATAAAGGCAAAGTTTAGAAGAATAGCCCAAAAATGCCTTCGTTAAAGTTAGGTTGACGCGGGACTAAGTGGTACCGGACTTACCACAAACAGGGATGTGTCCCTTGCCTATAACTTGCAGATTCAGTTTTTGGGTAATTTCAAGACATCGGCAAGTCCGCCGAGCTGCATACCTAAATGATTTCAAATCCATTGATCAGTTTTACGATGTCACTTGGCTTGTCAGCGATTTTTATGCCAGCATTCGAAAGCGCTTCAACTTTGCTTTCCACCGTCCCCTGGTTACCCATTACTATAGCACCCGCATGTCCTATACGTCTACCATGTGGCGCAAAACGGCCCGCTACATAAGCCACCACAGGCTTAGGATACCGCTCATCGTCTATGTATTTTGCAGTCAATTCTTCCATGTTTCCACCTATTTCACCGATCAACACCACGACCCTCGTTTTTTCGTCTTTTTTAAAATTCTCTAAGGCTTCAATAAAGTTTAAACCAACCACTGGGTCGCCACCTACACCTAGACAGGTAGATTGCCCTAGACCATTAGCGGTTAAGCTAGCTGCCACTTCATAAGATAAAGTTCCGCTTCTAGAAACCAAACCCACGTAGCCTGGAATGAAAACGTCACCGGGCATTACTCCTAGCTTAGATTCTCCAGGCGTTATTATTCCAGGCGTGTTTGGGCCGATAATAGAAACATGCTGTTTAGCCGCAAATGCCATCATGTTTATTGAGTCTCTGATCGGTATTTGCTCTGTGATTACAACGATTGTTTTGATCTTGCTAGCGATAGCCTCTAACACTGCGTCATAAGCAAACGGGGCTGGAACAAAAATAATTGAAGCATCTGGCAAAAACAAATCAGTTGCTTCTTTTACCGTATCGAAAACTGGCAAGCTATGAATTTTTGTGCCACCTTTTCCAGGAGAAACACCCGCTAATATTTTGGTGCCGTAATTAAGCATAAGTCTGGTTTGAAAGCTGCCCTGTTTGCCAGTTATGCCTTGGACAATAGCCCTAGTACCTGTGCCTATTAAGATACCCATTACGGTAGCACTCCAGCAGCAAGCTCAACTGCCCTTTTAGCGGCCTCTTCCAAGTTGACCATAGTATTTACCCCGCCAGCCCTGAGTATTTCTTGTCCCTTTTTTTCGTTTGTGCCAACTAGGCGGACAACCAACGGCTTTCTTATTTTTGCGTCCTTAATAGCTTCAAGTATAGCGTATGCAACTTCATCCCCATGTGTTATCCCTCCGAGCACATTAACCAGAACCGACTTGACCTCTGGATCGTCTAAAACAATTTGTAGTGCTGCCCTGATAGTTTGCGTGTTTGCTCCGCCACCTATGTCTAAAAAGTCTGCCGGTTTGCCACCGAAAAAATGCAGTAAATCAACCGTGGCCATTACCAATCCTGCGCCGTTGCCGACCACCCCTATGTCGCCATTAAGTTTAACGTATGCCAAATTGTATTTTTCAGCTAAAGCCTGCTGAGGTGAGCGTTTTTCAGCTGTTTGTTGTTGGTATTCTGGATGCCTAAAAACTGCGTTATCGTCTATTAGCAGTCGTGCATCGACAGCCACAAACTTTCCAAGGTCGGTTTCCACCAAAGGATTAATCTCAGCAAGTTCAGCGTCGTTCTCAATGAATGCTCGAAAGAATCGCTCGATAATTAGTGATAATTCTGTAAGCTGGCTACCACTATAACCTAGGCTTTTTGCAATTGATAATGCATGAAAAGAACGTATTCCCAATTGGGGATCAACTACTGTTCTGTTGATGTTCTCTGGGCTTTTAATTGCCAATTCGTCAATGTCTACGCCACCCATTTGTGAGGATAAAAAAACGTAGCTACGGCTGAACCTATCAACCACCAATCCAATATACAATTCTTTTTTGACCGATACCTTTTCTTCTATTAGAACATCGTTTACTGTAAGGTCCTTCACTTTTGCTCCAAGCAACTCATTTACGGCTTTCTGCGCTTCGATAGTTGAATAGGCCGCTTTTATTCCGCCGGCTTTACCCCTTCCACCAGCTCGAATCTGAGCCTTAACCATGTAGGGAGATTTTAAATCACTCAAGGCAAAAACAGTCTGCTCAGCACTGGAAATTAATACACCTTTGGGAACGGGTATTCCATATTTTAGCCAAACCTGTTTTCCTTGAAACTCATTTAAGTCCAAGATTATCAATTAACCCTAAGCGTTTGCAAGATAAGATACTTTCTTTTCCCAAAGTGTTGCATCCATTAACCTGAACTTCAAGCTTATCTGAGTGGAGTTAATAATAACAGTAAGCTGCCTCAGGCTAAGATGGCTGATAAAGAAAATGCAGATCTCCCAAATAAAAAACATATCAGAACTCAATTTTGTCTTTCCAGCGGGATTCTCCTTTTTCGAGCCCTACCTTCCTCACCATCTCCGAGAGATTTTGGAAATAGGCGGCGAGGTTTACACCGCTAGAACCCAAGAAGGCTCACTGGCTGGCATATTCATCTATGACAATTATGAAAAAGGCGGAACCATTTATACAAAGTCAAGGGAAATATTCGATTATTTCTATGGACTTAAAACTTTTAATTTTCTTTTCTCAGAAATGCAAACAGAGCTGGAAAATGAGATCTACGACATCTACACCATCAATCTTGACGATCTTGCCTTTGCTCACAGGTTTAGCTATGAAATTTCTGTAGCTGAAATTGAACATGCAAATGAGGTTGAACACTTTATGGCCTTAACCCATCCGAGAATAAACAAGAGATGGGTTCGTGTTGCTCTGAAGAATGGGGATAAATGTTTTATTGTTAGGTTAAATGATGAAATAGCTGGTTTAGGTTGGGTTTCACTCGTGAATGGAGTTGGAAGACTGCACTCGCTCTTTGTTCAATCTCAGTTTAGGAGAATGGGCATAGGTGAAGACCTTTTAAACGCGCGGCTTCTCTGGCTTAAGTCAAATCATGGGCATTCAGCATTCTGTGAGATTTCGCGTTTCAACGTGGCTTCTGCTGGTAATGTCGTTAAGGCAAATATGTCAGTATTCGGTCAAGTTTATCAGTACTTTAAGAAATATCCCCAAGAAAAAAGATAGAAGAGTTAGGTTCTCGGAGCTCCGCAAATGGGACAAGTCTGTGCTGTTGAATCTATTAGTGCTCCGCAGTAACGGCATTTAACTTTAACAACCTCTCTGATCACGATCTGCTGTACCTGGGGCTGTTTTGGAGTTAAATCAATGTTTTCTGGCGGTGAGCTTGGCGGTGGCGGGGGTCGCTGATACGGTTGTTGATAGGGGTGTCTTGGAAGAGTTTTTTTGCTACCTTTAGAAACGGCGTATAGAACAGCAATAATAACGATTACTATAAACAAAGCAAACGCCGACAGCAAAATGAATGAAGGCACAAATTGTGTTATGGTTGAAGGACTGGGACTTATGTGAATAATGGTTGGTCCCGGAGTTGGACCGGCGGCTACGATTGTTAATGGATAGCTAGTTGATGTTACATAGAGATTTTCAGTGTATTTGAATCCCGCTGAAGGACTAGTATCATATTCCTCATAGGTGTAACCCACTATGTATCCTGTAGAGTAGTCAAAGTAGACATTCCAAGTGTATGCGGCATTGAATTGCCCATATATGTCATTTCGTTGGTAATTTGAGCTTCCTTGAGCAAAAATTGTGTTAATATACTTGTTTTGGGAAGACAGATAATAACTGTAACTTCTTGAAATGACCGTCATTTGTGTGTCTAATAAAGTGAAGGTTCCTCCAACTGGAATTGAGTTATCCATAGCGAACCAAACTGTGGGGTTTACATATCCAGTTTGGTCATCTGTTCCGTTGAGGTATAGGAAGTTCTTCGATGAGAAAGTAAAGTCGCCAGACGGATTTCCAGTTTCTGTTGAGCCTGAGCTGTCTATCCAAGAGTAGCTATAACTGTAATGAGCAGATACAGTGCCATCTGAGCTAACGCCCGTCACTGCCTCAGTTCCACTATAGGTTGTATGTTCAGTGTATCCAGCGTAGTCACCTGTACCACTTCCGAGATCGGTAACCTCGTAGTAGCTGAACGTATCGCCAGAATTAGGAGTGAAAGCTGCACCAAAAGGAACAATAGAGATAATGGCTAAGAGTGAAATTATGATAATGATTGATTTTTTGTTCATCCCATGAACCCTCCTACACCATGCACGTGCGCGGGATGATAGCCCCCGATGCCGCTAAATGTCGAGTGGTATGACGAGTGAGCAATTATCAGCGGTACATAGTAGAAGAAGAAAACGTGTGTTGGAACATAAGTGAACTGGACCGGAGTCTTCACTATAGCTGCAGTTGGGTCAAGTTCTTTTACAATTTCATTTCTTATTCCATGAATCATCCTTACGGCAAGGCTTATCATTTCAGACCGCTCCAATTCTTTAACATAAGAACCAAGCAAGAAATAGGCCTTTTCCATCAGGTTTAAGAGTTCATTAGCTTCAAGCGTTGGCACCGAAGCAAGAATTGCAGCAGCAACAAGCGGATACTCTAAATAATTTCTAAGACCATTCTCAATTATTGTCAGTTTCGATCGCACATCTTCTGGCCCAAAATCTGATATAGACAGAAAGGCGGAAGCAAGTTCAGTGTCCTCTGACATCTCGAATCCCCAGGAATTAAAAAGGTATCTGTAAGCTTGGAATTTATTGATTAGCTGGTCTGAAGGCAAGTTAAAGACAGCAAGTATCGCAGCTGACTCATATGAAGCCGTGATTTTGGAGAACTCTACAAACCGGTCTGTGGGAAAAGTGCCGTCATACCGCCTGCCATATAGAATGGTGGCTGCAACACCGGTCGAAAGCAAACTGGGAACATGCGCATCATGTTTAAGTTGGTTGTCTATTTGCTTTAATGATTCTGACAGATCCAGTAGGTCTGAATTAGTTGGCATTTGTGACGTTTTGGAAGCTGCCATTATTTCTCCTGCCATCATTTTGTTCTCAAGGGTGCAATCGAAATTCTTGAGCAAGTCAAATGCAAAAAGGAACCTCTGGCCAATTTGCCTAGGGTCGCCTTGAAGTTTAGCTAAACCTATTGATAAGCTCCAGAGCTGGGAAGCCTCAGTTCCCGGAAAACTCGTGTACAAGTTAGAGAAATGGTAGACGCCTATTTCTGCTATAGATCTCAACTCGCCAAATGTCGCCTGAATCTCACCCCTAAAATCAGAGAACTCGCGTTCTGACACCCGGTAATTTCTTATGTTAAGATCGTTTAGCATCATGATTCCAGGGCCTGTCAGTGAGATATATTCCCCATTGTATGGTACCATACGGTCAAAGATAGATTTCTTCCTGATAAGATCGTTAATCTGAGCACCTCTTTTAGTCACGTCAGCCTCTATCTTAGAAACAACCTCTTTATGGCGCTCTATCTCCTCTCTTTGAGCCTCTTTGTTTTCTTTATCTTCAAACAGAAAAGAGATTGAATGGGTTTTTCTTACATCTTCATTCAAGTGGGCTCTTTCGCTATTTTCAGTAATCCGCTGATTCATCAAGTCATTGCTCATCTGGGTTAGAGTTGATATTTCAGTTAACCCTCGGTAATAGGCATCTTTCTGCATCACAGAAATGTAGCCGTTGTTGGCTAGAAAAGCCATGTCCACCGATGGAATCGGTGTTGAAACTGATTTCTCGGCGATTTGAGAAAAGAAGATTCTAACATCGTTGCATTTCATTCGATTACCACTCCAATATAGTAAATTCCCTGGTTAGATTTCGTTTCCCTAATATGTTAGAAATTGCCAGTTTAAGGCTTTGCCCCTCACTTGCAAGGCTAACAACCTCATCATTCTCAAGGGCGCTTCTGAGTAAAATTTCGAATTGCAATGCCCTATCAGCTACGACTCCAAATCTAGCTGAGCGTTCTCGTTGTATCTGTTCGTAGGCATACATTAATTCGTACAGGGACCTGTAAATTTGGTCGTCTATCTTCTCAGGGATTTTCTCTTCCCCGACAGTTATCCACTCCAAGCCTTCTAAATCCACAAAGAAAATTGTACCATCCGGAGCGAGTACTGCATCTTTATCTAACCAGACATCATAGAAATCTAAACCCGAGTAAGTCCCATCTTGATTATGCTTCAATGTCCTAGTGAATAATGTCAGGAACGCAATGCCGCTCCTTAGAAAATTCTTCAGAAAATCTATTGCTTTATCATCTGTGTCAATTCCAAATAAGTCGAAAACAGAGCGTATGTTTCCCCCGATTGTGCTTCCTGAATGGAAGTGAATTCGCACATTAGAGGGGACAAGCCTTGTTTCCTGAACTATTCGCCCTTTGAATTGGCGATACCAAAAGACCTTCTTAACCTCCCGCTCAAGCGCAACTGGGAGGAAGACAATTTTTATCAAGGGCGCTACTCTGAATCCATGGATCGAAGTAATGTCAGACATTTCTGACACTTTCAGAGCAGTAGTCGCATGCTCAAGTCCCTGTCCACCATAGGGAGAACCTCTCAACCACAATTCCCCAGTAAGATATCTTGGAGCCATCTCCTCACAAGCCACAATTCGCTCTCTTAGAACTGAATCTCGCAGAGTAATGCAAATCTCCGCTTTGCCAAGAAGCTGCCTAGAAAACGGGTGAGTTGGAGAGCCAACCCCTTTAACTGAAAGATAAAAGTCTGTGCCGTCTATTTTCATGGAAGGAAAAGCAGAAACTGCGCCTCGGTTATCGTCAGCAATAAACTCCTTGGTCTCCAAGGGCTTGAGATTTATGAATGGCCGCATGCTCTGGGGAAGATAAAGCCGTTCAAAGTCAGACAACTGGTATTGTTGGAAATGTTTGTTCGTCATTACTTCAGAAGTCTCATAAACATCGAGGTTAAGGGGTGAGCCTTTTAACTTCATGAGCGTCGACACCCTTATAGACGCATCAACATTTTAAGCCTTGTCAATAAAAATCTCCTTGTTTATCTGTAATGATTAGTTAAATTGATGTTTGAATTTCCGACAAGAAAGCCCATGAATGAGCTATACTTAAACCAAGGTCGTGGTACAGTCGTCGAGTTGCAGACCAAAACGGGTTCAAGCAGCATGGTGGACCGGGCGGGATTTGAACCCGCGGCTTCCGCGTTGCGAACGCGGCGATCATACCGAACTGATCTACCGGCCCTTTTCTGGAAAAACACGGTGATGAGAACATTTAGAGCTTTCGGTGACTAAAGAATTTCCAAAGAAACTGATTTGAAAGACTGAATATTAGAATCCAAAAACTCTAACCAACCTAATTCAACCACAAATCGTAGACAAATTTTAGGTGCAGCCAACAAACGCTAAGTCATTTTTTAGTTCTTACTTCTAGGGCTGCTGGTTGTTTAATTCTCCAAAATAATTACACTACGATAGTAGCCAAATAACCAGCAGATAAGAGATAAGAAGAATATTAAAGACAAATAGTGAAGCAACATTTAACGTGCTAAAATGAATCATTTTCTTCTTCCTAAACACCCCTACAAAAGCCAGAAAACCCGAAACTAACGGGATAATTGAAGAAAGAGCCACCATATTAAAGTCAACTAATGAGAAAGCGTTTTGCCACGCATAAATACAAAATGTTAATGTTGCACACAAAGCAATCGCAAAAATAAGGAAAAAACTCCAACGCTCACCTAAACGGACGGCAAGATTTCTTTTGTTTGCCTTACTATCAACCTTAATATCAGGAACCTGAAGGCTCAAGCTAAGCATTAACCCATACATTATGAATGGAAGGGTGAAGTAAAAAAATAATGGATCAAAGTGACCTCTTATCGCCAAGTAACCTAAACCAGGAATTACAAATCCAGTTACACATGCTACAGCGAACTCTCCAAATCCTCTTGAAATTAAACGTAGTGGCGGCGCCGAATAAAACCATCCCACAAGACTCGCACCTAAAATTATTATTAAAAATTCGATGGGTGCACCTAAAATAACAAGTATGGCTGCCAGAGCATTTGAGCTTATCAGCAAAGCAACTGAAATAAGCCTTGATAATGAACGAATATCAGGATTGTCAACAAGAATGTTGCTGCCGGAAAAAAACTTTTTCTGCTCAATATATTTGTCGACTTCGACATCAAAATAATCATTGCTGTAATGTGAAGAGAGATCACCCAAAAATACAACAACATAACTTAAAGCAAAAAAAATTAAATTAAAGCTCCCACCTGCAACAATTGCTAAAAGCGCCCCAAGTGAAAACGCCAGAAAACCTCCTATCACAATGTGAATACGTATTATTCTAAGGATCTTAGGGATGATCATCAGGTATCTTTCACTTTTCAATTTATTATTAGAACAACTTAATAATTAAAAACATTCAATAAACAAAGCAAAATGAGGCTCTACAATGAGAGAAACTATTAAAGCATACATTGATCTTACTCGCCTGCATTTCTTTTTTGTCTGGCCCATACTCTTCTGCGCTGGACTTTTCCTAGCTTTCCAAAACTACAGCGGATTTTCTTTGATACTAGTACTTAAAGCCGCTTTGATTGGGTTTCTGGGTTTTGAAGCTGGACTTGTCCTAAATGACATTGTAGATCATGATATAGACAGAAAAGATGTTGAATTTGATAAGTTGACCAAGTATTGGAGGATATTTGGGAAAAGACCTATTTCTCAAGGTTTAATCTCTCAACGCAAAGCTCTTCTACTCTTTGCTCTGTTAGTTGTCTCCACTACAATTCTAATTATGACTCTCTCATTTCCCCAGTCACTTTACGTCTTGGCCATAATGATATTGTGTTATTCCCTCGAAGTATTTTATCAATTCAAAAAACGAAACGAAAAATTTCCGTTTGCCCAACTAATTGGACGAATAGATTTTACTCTTTTTCCCGTCGCTGGCTATCTATGTGTAGGCAGCCCAGACATTAACGTAGTGCTCTTCGCGTTTTTCTTTTATCCATTAGCCATTGCACACTTGGGAGTTAACGATATTATTGATGTCGCCAATGACAAAGCCAGAGGACTAAACACAATCTCCACTATGTTTGGAATGAAAGGAACAATTTATTGGATACTTCTATTCAGCATAATCCATTTCGTGTCTGCGGCAGTCTTTCTTACAGTTTTAGGAAACCTAGCTCTTGCTGGCTTTGCGATAGGTTTTCTATTAATCTCAATTGGCAATTACATAATATTGAAGGGAAAAACTGCGAATTCGGGAATGAAGACACTGCCGTTTTTCCACTTGGCCCTGCTAATCTATTCTGTAACGATAATAATAGAATATTTCCTTTAGAGTAATTGCGGCTCGTCTATTCACCAAACATTTGATAGGCGATTACATAGATTTGATTTGCGAGATTTGAATTAAACAATAAAAGAGTTGAATCCTAAGTTTTCGTTGCTTACTTCCCTGCCAGTGATCTTCAGGGTTTTGTTCAACTACTATTGTTGGAGGATGCGTTTACTTTTATATAGTCTTTATGTGTATTTTGCGTTACGGTAATGAATTTGACTGCCCAAACTGAAGCTGACCAAAACCAGAGCTTACCGACAAATTATTCTCCGCTTGAACTCGAATCTGAAATGCGTGAATTCTGGATAAAAAACAACATCCGAAACAAACTCGAGCTTCTGGAAAAGACAGCTAAAGGCTTTTTAGGTTACGTGGAGGGTCCACCAACACTCAACGGCATACCCCACATTGGTCATGCCCGTGGACGAATCATGAAGGATATTCGTTACCGATGGAAAACCATGGAAGGGTACTATATGCCGTTTTGGGCAGGATGGGACTGTCAAGGCTTGCCAGTGGAGCTTGAAGTTGAAAAACTCTTGGGAGTAAGAAACAAGCGTGAGTCCATACAAAAATTCGGTATGGAACGCTTCATCGAAGAATGCAAAAAAGCCATAATGCGCTACCACCAAATGTGGCTTGACGCAGATAGTCGCCTGGGTATAGCAATAAACCAAGACAAGGCATACTGGACCTACAAAGACAACTACATCGAGCGTGAATGGTTCTATCTTAAACAGGCTTGGAATCAAAATCTGCTTGAAGAAGGCCACTATGTTGTAGCCTACTGCCCTGGATGCCAAACCAGCCTTAGCAGCGCTGAAGTAGGTTACGAAGGGAGCTACAAAGAAGTAGAAGACCCATCAGTATACTTCAAATTCAAAATTACAGGCACACAAAACGAGTTCTTCTTAGTTTGGACAACCATGCCCTTCACAATCATTACTGACACAATGCTTGCCGTACAGCCAAAAGCAGAATACGTCAAAGTCCAAGTCCAACAAGAAACATGGATAATGGTACGCCAACGCGTTGAAGCAATCATGGCAGAACTTGAAATCACAAATTACCAAATAATAAAAGAAATCACAGGTAAAAGCTTGGAAGGAACCGCCTACGAATTCCCGTTCAAAGAAATAATTCCCAAACAAGCAGAACTAGAAACCAAACATCCATTAGTTCACAAAGTCGTAGCAGAAGACTTCGTAGACGTAAACACAGCCACTGGAGTAGTTCATCTTTCACCAGGCAACGGCGAAGATGACTTTTGGGCTGCAAACCGAAGAGGAGTACCCATATTTGTCCCGTTCGATGATGAAGTCAAATTCACAAATGACGCAGGGATCTTCACAGGAGTATTTGCCCGCGACGCAGACTCACTGGTTATCGAAGAACTGCGTAACCGTAACGCATTAGTAAAGGTTAAAAAAATCAAACATGAATACCCAACCTGCTGGCGTTCCCATCACAAGCTGGTTTGGCTAGCAAGAAAAGAATACTTTTTGCGAACTGATAAAATCAACAGCAAAGTACTCGAAGCTGCAGAAAAAATTGAGTATTTCTTTGAAGAACCCAAAAACCGTTTTCTTGGATTCTTAAAAGAAGGAAAACCATGGTGCATCAGCCGAGAACGCATCTGGGGCACACCTCTACCAATGTGGACCTGCGAAAAATGCACAAACAAACGCTTAATCGCAAGCAAAAAAGAACTCATCGAAAATGCTCAAGAACCGATTCCAGAAGACTTTGAGTTACACAAACCCTGGGTTGACCGAATCACGCTGAAATGCGAAAAATGCGGCGGAACCATGCGAAGAGAAGACTTCGTGCTAGATACATGGCACAACAGCGGCGCTTCACCTTATGCTCGTTTCACAGATGAAGAATACGAGAAGTTTGTTCCAACAGCTTTCTTAACAGAAGGCATCGATCAAACCCGCGGTTGGGCAAACTCACTCCTTTTAGAGTACATTATTCTAACGGGAAAACCTGTTGCACCCTACAAAGCATTTCTATTTCAAGGGTTAACACAGGATTCAAAAGGCAGAAAAATGAGCAAAAGCCTTGGAAACGTCATAGAAACCAACAAACTTCTCGAAAAAAGCAGCGCGGACCTATGCCGATTCTACATGATACGAAAATGCTCACCCATCGACTTCATGAGCTTCGACTTAGCTGAAATTACCCGAAGACCCTACCAAGTCCTCTCAACACTCTACCACCTAAGCCGATTCTTCCTCCAAAACGCCACATTCGACGAGTTCAACCCGCAGAAATACAATTTAGAATGGGCATTTAAGACAGGAAAACTTCAAGCAGCTGACCTTTGGCTCATGTCCAAGTTACAGATAAAAATCGAAGAATACACAAACAAACTTGAAAGAAGCGAATTCAACTGTGCAGTCGCGGTTTTGGATGACTTCGTAATTGAGACATTAAGTAGACTTTACGTGCCCATGATTCGCAAAGAACTTTGGACGGACGAGCCTGAAACATTTGAGCGACGCCAAACCATATACGCTCTACTGCACCACACTCTAAAAACAGTGACTTTGCTCTTTAACCCAATCACACCATTCATAAGCGAAGCACTCTACCAGAAAATCTACAGACAACTAGAACCAAATTTACCAGAATCAGTCAATTTGGCTTCATGGCCCGCTCCAAACCAGAAAATGCTAAATAAAGCCTTGGAAGAAGAATTTGACATTCTCTTAAAGGTAGTTTCAATCTCATATGCAGCGCGTCAACAAGGAAAACTAAAACGCCGCTGGCCACTGGCAAAAGCATTAGTGGTTGCACCAGAAAAAACCCTACAAGCACTAAAGAATCTTGAATCTCTTTTCCTAGAACAAACAAACGTTAAAGCTTCCGAATTCTCTACTTCAATTCCTGAATACGTTGGAGGCGAAAACTGGGTTTCAAGCCAAGAAGACACAATAACAGTTTTCCTTAGCGGACAACGGGACGATAAATTGCTGGGCGAAGGCATTATGAGGGATTTGGCGCGACGTGTACAAGCATTGCGCAAAGAGATGGGATTTGTGCCTACTGAAACTCTGGAGTCCGTCCATATAGCCGAATTAGATGTCGAAAGCATGGGACTTCTGGAACCATATTTAACGGAAATGACGGGATTGGTCAGAGCAAGAAAAGTCTATCTACACGTTGCCTGCAGCGAAATTGAAGCAAAATGGCATGAATCAGAACTCGACGGCAAAAAAATACACATCAACATCCACTAGGCGAAAAAAATGGGGCAAGAAACAAACAACAACAAACTATTCAAATGTCCACACTGCGCCTGCATTTTTCTTAACCAAGCGGACATGGATAAACATCTAAGCGTCTTTGGTGATCAAAAAGAACGCCACGAATATGAATATAGAAGAACGCATAATAGAATAGAACAAGGATACGGACAAGAATAGCCAAGATTTTTTTCAATATCGCCCTTGTCAGGTTAATTCAGAGATTTTGATATCTTTTCCAAAGCGTTGAAAGCCCCTTGTCTTGAGAATAAACAATACTTGCAGATTGGTTAATTGCTGTGGCTGCGATCAGGCAGTCATGCTGAACTTTCCTGCTTTATTATTTTCTCTTAAACTCCCTTTTCACGTCTTCAAGCTTTGAGCCGACTATTTCTATGTCATCAATGTTTCCTAATCCTTTTTGATGAGATGTTCGAATGTGGCTAATTTCGTGTGGGTCAATTCCCATAGCTCGTGCTCCAGTGGCATCGGTGGCGACAGGGTCTTTTCCCGCAATTATTAAATCCATATTTACCGGAGAGCCGTCGACGGGACCTTTGCCTTCCATAGCAACGAAACCGTCAATTACAGTCAAGTTGGGTTTTATGACAGTGTTTATGTCTACTATCACTTTGCTAATTCCTTTAGCGTGGTATTTCATTTTGAGTTTGTCAGGAAGAAGCCCAAACATGTTTTTCATTCCCAACGTCACTTTTGTTGACATGTGAGTTTTCATTTTAGCTGCACTTATAATTGCGGATTCAGTCACGATTCTGGGTACAGTTATATCTTTTAGGCATTCACCGTTTAGGATTTTGATTTTAACTTTGTCTTTTTCATGACGCAAATTTAGACATTCTACACCATATTGTTTGCACATCTCTTTCATACATGTAGCTTCAAAAGCTTTGTCAGCGTTCGTCATAGTCGCGTCGGATTCAACAACGAAAACTTCAACGGGCAGTTTCTTTAACCGTTGTATTATCGCCTCAACAACAATGGGGTCGGTTGTAGCGCCTGTATCCCATGTCATGGTTGTGATAAAGTTGACTTTGATGAGAACCTTCTTGTAACCGGCTAAAGCTGTTTGGAAATCTATCAAATCTAACGCTTTAAAAACTGGGTTAAACCCACGCTCGCCCTTAACAACTGCCACAATTGATTTTTCCGTACAAACACCTTTCGATTAAGTTTTGAAGGATACTTTAAACTGTTGTTGCTGAAAAACTGTAATTTACCCAAAAAAACTACCCAAAGATAGGAAAAGGCAAGCCAAAAAGTAACGCAGTCATTAATCCAGTGCCTAATCCCAACATGATAGGAAAAGGCAAACCGGGGAATATACCTTTTTTTTCCAATGCAAAAAAGGTTATAATTGAACCCGCCAAAATGCCAACTACCGCTGTTAATGTTGGCAGGATACTTTGTGGAAAACTAAAAACCATAACACCCATCATCATAGAGTAAAATACCAAATCACCCAAACCCATCTGAATATCCTTAAACGAGAAACTTAAACCCTGAAGTAAGTCAAGACCTGATGAATTCGCTATTTTGCCAATTGGACCCTTGTAAACTGCAATAACGTCAT
This sequence comes from Candidatus Bathyarchaeota archaeon, assembly GCA_963804785.1. Lineage (GTDB taxonomy): Archaea > Thermoproteota > Bathyarchaeia > Bathyarchaeales > Bathycorpusculaceae > Bathycorpusculum. Next base: position 90,717 of record CAWDRR010000003.1, on the reverse strand, counting down.
AAACAGCTAGGAATACTAAAAGTACAATTGCACTAGACATAGGTACATATTTGGCAAAGAAAATCCCAAGTGCCCCTCCCAAACATACGACCACGACATTTCGAGCAACACTACCCAAACGGAAGATAGCGAGGTCAAGAAGAATAGTTATTCCAATAGCTGTAGCCGCTATGGCATAGTAAACGCCGTCGAAATATGGAAAAAGCGCAAGCAAATACACCACTGACAGTAACAGTGAAGCAGTCGTCATAGAAAGCACAATCAAACCTTTAATCACACGTTTGTTTTTTCGCTTAATCAGAACATAAAACACAGTGGCAGCTAACGCAATTAATATGACAAAGTAGAGTCCGTTTCCAATTGACGCTCCAGGTGTATCTCCAGAAATAGGTACCGCTTGAATACCGCCTGTCTCTGCAGGAGCAAGCAAATAAGCGCAGCCCAAACCAAAAATAAGGCTTGCAAGTATTGGAACCAAATAGACTATTTCAAACTTGAAGTTGTCTTGCGCTTTCTCTTCGGATATTGGCACTTTGGATTTTAGTTGCTCAGTCACTTTTCTTACCCTAAGTTAGTAGGCAATTTCAACTTAAATTTGGTAGGTTTCTCCAGTTCTGGGAGCCACGGCATCCAATCCCAACTCTGTTTTCGCCCAATTTGCGAAAAGTTCACAGTTGCCTTCCGCTCCATGAACAACAAAGACTTTAGGATTACCGCCAAGGCGTTTTAAGGCTTCTTTAAGCAGGCTGGCTCCGCAATGGGAAGAAAAATCAAAATGATGATATTTCGCCTTAATCTTTCGAACTTGTCCATCGATTGTGCATACGCCTTTCTCCATGAGTTCACGACCGGGGGTACCTGGAATCTGATAGCTAACTAAGAAAACGGCGTTTTTTGCTTGTTTACCAAGTTTTGAAACGTAAAATGCTGCAGGTCCACCTTTAAGCATACCTGCAGTTGAAATAATTACTCCTGGAGTTCTAAGTGCGCGACGTCTGTCTCTCCACCCTTCCACCCAATTGGCTGAATGCATAGCTTTCATGAAAAGCTTGGGGTCTTTGAGGAATTCTTTGTAATTCATAATTACTCGGCTTGCTTCACGGGCCATTCCATCTAAAGTTACAGGGTAGTCAAAATGGTGAGCAGCTAAAACAGTAGCCATCTCCTGTGAACGCCCAACACCAAAAGAGGGCACCAAAACAGTTCCGCCTGCTTCAGCAACTTCAGTACATGCTTCCACGAATTGTTTTTCCAGTTCTGAACGTTCAGTATGATCTGAATCCGCATATGTGCTTTCTATAACGACTGCATCTAAATCTCCGTAGTCCATGGATGCACCAGCTAAAAGTTTGCTCTCTTCCAAATTAAAGTCGCCAGTGTACAAGAACCGTTTGCCTTCAGCTTCAAGCAATACCTGAGAACTTCCTGGGGTATGACCAGCGTTGAACAATTTCATCTTCATATCCCCAATAGTCTCTTCAACACCAAAATCCAAGTGCCTATTGTTATGCATCATAGTTTGGAGTTCAAGATATTCAAAAGGCAAATAATATCCAGATAGGTGAATGAAATCTTTAACAAGCAGTTGAGTTAACTCCAAGCTAAGCTTGTTTGTGTATAACGGTTTTTTATCATTTATGAAAAAAATAGGGATGGCGCCAGAATGGTCAAGATGACTGTGAGTTAAAATAACAGCATCAACCTCTTTCGGTGGAATATGCATAGGAAACCCTGGTTCATTATCAAGCATAACACCGTAATCACAAACAACCTGAGTTTTCTCAGTTTTTACAGATATGCCTATTCTGCCAACTTCTCTAGCTCCACCTAAAAATCCAACTTGCAATCAGGATCAATCCTATTCAATTAATGTTAACGACTAAAAATGAATTTGCTGTTTTAAAAATGTATTGACCCAGAGGTTACATGTGCAGATACCAAACCTTTCTTAACAGCCTTTAAAACCGCATCCAAACTAAGTGAAGCATCAACTTTGTTGTAAACACAAAACAACTCTGACACTTGATGTGCATCACTACCCGCAGTACCAGGTAAACCCAAACTTTTAGCAAATTCTCTAGCTTGATTATTAGCTTCTTTACTGGAACCCCCATTTTGGACTTCAATTGCATCAACTTTGTAGTTCCTGGCACGTTCACCCATTCCATACTCCCTGAAAGGATGAGCAACAATACAAACTCCGCCAACAGATTTAGCAAAATCTACAACATTTTCAGGCATCCAAGGTTTAGGCGGCAATTCATACGTTCCTAAAACCAACAAGTCACCCTCTGGAGTACTAATTTCAACACCCGGAATTATCAATATATCTGGATAAGCGGAGGCTAAATCAACTGTTGCTCTGCAACCTCTTACGCTGTCGTGATCCGTCACAGCTGCAACTTTGATGAATTTATGTGCGACCAGCATGTCAACAAGTGTTTTAGGTTGAACAAGAGAATCTGGTGAATAGACCGTGTGAATATGAAAGTCAGCATACAGAGGTTCTATACATACATCTCCATAAATTTCAAGGGTAAGTTACTAAATGTACGTTAAGCGCCTATAAGCATATAGGGGTAAAAAAAAGTTATCCAAAACTAACTTGAAAACCCCAAGAAGCAAAAAAAGAGCAACTCAGTTTCGCTATATTATCTAGAGTTTAAAAAATTTTATTTACTGAACTGTTCCCGCAAGATAGCTTCTAAACGGCTGAAAATCTCTTTGCTCCTCTGAACACTCGCATCTACAGAATCAAACTTTAAACCCTTTGTGCTGCAGGCTCTTTGAGACGCTTTGCTAACGATGTCACTCCAATGTTTGGGATCATTTAGTAATACAACGCTTTGGTAAGGTGATCGCTCAATATACGCGGCAGTTTGGTCTGCAACATAATTAATTGTTTCCAAATCAAATGGGTGTGCAGCCTCATGCTGAGACAAGGGGTAAACCTCATCCAACTCCAACGGAACTAAGCCAAACGGAGCCGAATAAACACAAACATGAACCTGACCGGAGAACTCGTTTCCTATACTCCTGAATAGCTGCCTGATTTTCTTAAATTCAGGTGCTTTGTGAAAGGGTTTGTTTCTGGTTTGGGGAACTAGCAAAAGCACCTTTACATTCTGGGGCGGCGTGTACCGTTCGGTTAGTCGTTTGCGATAATGGGTAATTTCTGGCCGTGCAAGTCCCACTGAATCGAAATAGAAGAAGCCACTGCTTTTTGCTGTTGGACTGTATTTCTCAAGGAAGTCAGCGTGTTTGCGCAGATGTTTTAAAGCTGAGAGCAACGCTGGATGTGCATGAACGCGCATTTCAGTATGTTCCCAAAGTCGACCGTCCCTAATCGCTTGTTTGATTCGCTTAATTTCTGCTATGCACATATACAAGTTGTGCTCAGCAAGGAAGACTTCCCGTTCTTTGGCTGATTTTTTCTCAAAGCCTCTTGGTGTTTCTGCAGAACATCTTGGGCAACTACACGGGAAATAATCCAGTTCGTTTACACGCCATGTGCCATTTTCAGTCATATAACGATTTTCCCGAGCGTAGAGTGCGTAAGCTGCAGAGTCAAAGAGGTCACAACCCAACGCTACAGCCAAAGCAAACATGGATGGGTGTCCAGCACCAAACAAATGCAGTGGACGCTCAAGAGGTAAACCTTTCTTCGCGGTTAAAATCATGTCTGCTAGCACATCATAGCGGTAGCTTTCCATAACTTCAGTTGGACTTCCAAGTGCATGTATTTGAAAGGGCAACTTACCCATCTCAACTGCTGAACTAGCGACAAGGTCAAGGTGTTTTCCCCCCTGAACGGGCCCAACCCACAAAATGTCATCGCGAGTTTTGATCTTGAAAAAATCTTTTGCACGCTTCAGGGTTTCAGCCACAGTTATTTCTGCTTGTTCTTTAGTTACTTTCCAGCCTGTGGGAATATCAAGGATTGTGGCAATGTCACTGCCGATGCCCTCTTGGTAAGCTACAATTTCTTTTTGTGAAACATCAATGTCACCGTAAACAAGAATTTGATAAGCGCCAGAATCCGTCATGACTGCACCGTCATAATTTAGGAATTTGTGCAAACCCAACTCTAAGGGTTTGTTGTCATATCTTTTTTTAATGATGTAAGAGTTGGTTATGACTGCTTGGAAACCGAAGGTATCCTTGAGTTTCTGGGGTGGGATAGGTTGGATGCTGGGGTTGATTACTGGAAACAGCAGCGGTGTCTCTATTGTACCGCTTTTGGTTTTTAGTTTGCCTATTCTGCCCAACAAGTCTTTTTCTTTGATTTCGAAGCTCAAGATGAAACCCAAACATTAAACGTTGCTCGTTTATAAAAAACATAGCCTTTTTAGGCATACTTATATCGGAATGTTCCTCTAAATACCCACCGAAGTGCACAGTCATGGTTTGCTCGATTGACATAAGCGAAAGACCAACATTAAACGACCCTATCTTAATTGAAGGACTACCAGGCATTGGTTTTGTGGCTAATATAGCAGCGATTCATTTAATTAAAGAGTTGAAGGCAAAACGGTTTGTCCAAATTTTTTCTTCATCTTTTCAGGATTTTGCAATAACCACTGGTGATGGCGGAGCACGAACCCCCATAAACGAACTTTATTATGCAAAGCGAGATGGCGAGCGCGACTTAATTATTTGGTATGGCAACACTCAAGCATTGACTACTGTGGGGCAATACGAGTTAGTGGGTAAAGTCCTCGATATAGCACAGGAATTTGGCTGTCGCTTTGTAATTTCGATCGGCGGCTTCAAAAAAGATGAAGCTGAGCCGATACCAGGAATTTATAGTACAGCCACCGATTTGGAGACTATGCAGCAGGTGCTTGATTTAGGTACAAAAGTTATGGTTGGACACGTGTTTGGCATTGCGGGTTTATCCATAGGAATGGCAAGGATTAGGGATATGAAGGGTTTTTCACTGCTTATTGATACCCCTGGAATGAATCCCGACGTAAACGCCGCAAAATACGCATTGATTACTCTTGGCAAATACCTGTTCCTAGATGTAGACTTGTCTGGGCTGGAAGCTAGCGGAGACGAAATCAAAAAGATGCTTGAGTCATTTGGAGTTGTAAGAAGTATTACAGAAGAAAAGAAGAAAGAGGAGCAGCAACTGCGCTGGTTTATTTAGGCTTTTACTTCGCTCATGAATTGCTCGTAAACTCTTTGCACGCGATCGGCGGCTGGACCTGAACCTTCAGTGACACCACGGTCGGTCAGTTTTACTTTATCCATAACCCAGATAAATCCTTTATCTTCGTAGAGTTTAACCATTGTTGGGAAGACTTTCTCTAGTCTATTTGAGAGGGCTTTGAGGTCGAAGGGTTTTTCTGCGCTTGATATTTGAGCAACGATGCTTCCATTCAATAATATGCGGTGCACTAAGATTCCTTTATCTTCTTTGGCGTCAGCTAAGCATAGACTCATGTTATCAGGGTTAATGCCGATGAGAGTACCGTTGAATACTTTTCCAGTAGTCGTAATTACAGCTACAGTTTTATCTGCTAACGCTGCGATTTCAGTGAAGTATTTTCTTTGCGCTACAGACAATTTTTTTTTCTCCTTGATTGGTACATGAAATTGTATTACAACTATTTATCTACAACGGCTTACAGAGAGACAACTGAACTGTAATAGTTCGTAGAGCGCGTTAGCTAAAACTTCTTTTTCAATTAAAAGATCAATTTATATCGAGAAAAATGTGGGTGGTGTCTCCATTTTATGGATGATTCAAATCCCAAAACCTCCGGCGCCACTAAAGAGGCGCCTCAGATGGAAACATGTTCTCTTCTGCTCGCATATATGAAATGCTAGCAACCCCCATTCCCGACTATACACGAAGGCGCTAAACTAACAAAGAGCTTGTAGTTTTTTAGATCCAGTTTCTAAGATTGCCTAAGATATGGAGAAGGACCCAAGATCCTCTCGCACAAGCCTTAATGAGTTCACTTACACCCAAAATAACGTGATGGAAACGAAATGCATTTTATAGTCCCCAGCTTTGGGTAATGTTCTGATGGGGTGTGCTTTTCTTGTGTTTTTCTTTTTTCTTAGAGCCCTTGAACCTATTGATTTTAACAGTTTTATCTTGAACAGAGACAAAGTGAGTTCTGCTTAAGTTATGGCGATAAACATATTTTGCCACTACCTGCTGCAATTCCAACACAGACAACTTTTCTGAATTCACAATCAGTTTCTTTTCAACTGGGGCAACGGATACATCAAGGTTTGACTGCAAAAAGTTGGACAAGTGCTCTTTTTCATTCTGTAAATCGCCCATGTCTACTTGGAATCTATTTTTATGTCCAAAGAGCAAAGGTACTCACACCATTAAGGATAAGTTGTTACGTTATTAATAATATGTGGCACACATTAAAATTTAACGCCCCAGCCTAACCAGAAAAAGAGAATTTACTGGTGACAGTTTTACTTCAGACGGAGATCAAGATCAACCCCTTCAGCAAACCCCCATAAACGTAAATGATTTCAGCTATTGAGATTAGAACATACGCTTGATAATGTATTGTAATTGCAGAATGAAACAATGTTTGAATGGTTTCGCAAAGAAGAAAAACTGGAAGGCGAAAGAGGGAAAAATGAAGAAGCAATTTTTAAACATTTCAGTATCGATGGCATAATCTGAGGTCCAGTTTTTATTTCTTGAATATTCACCTTGATGTGACTGACATGATTTTTATTTTAAACCGAATAAAACATAGAGCATTTCAAAAATATGCGTTAGTGTCCCAGTAATTAGGTCGGCTCGTACTGTAAATAGCTTCTCCACTTTATGAAAACTTATAAACCATGACTCGATATGAATGAGTACACATAACGAACGGGAGAAAAATTGAGTGAAAGCATGGCAAACTATCTTAATAGTAGCGGCAATAGCCACAATAATAGTAATCGCAGGAACTTTCACCTACTACAACACTCTCCCTACACCAAACCTAAGAATATCCTCAACCACTAGCCTCTGGGATACAGGACTACTAACTGAAATTAAAAACCAATACGAATCAAACCACAAAGTCGACATCTCAATTCTCCCCCAAGGAACAGGACTCGCATTAGCAAGTGCATCAGCAGGCGACGCCGATGTGGTCCTTGTACATGCACCATCATCAGAATACCCTCACCTATCTAATGGTACTCTAGTTTGCAGGAAAATCGTTGCCTGGAATTACTTCACCATAGTTGGACCCAACTCCGACCCTGCTAAAATCTCGGGCAAAAACGCCACAGAAGCCCTAAAGAGCATAGTAGCTTACGCCAATAACCAAACATCGCAGTCAACAATTTGGATTTCCCGTAACGATGCCTCAGGAACATTCTCAAAAGAACAAAGCCTCTGGAAAAGCGCAGGATTCAATTGGACACAGATATCCAAAGAACCATGGTATTCAAGCACCGGACAAGGCATGGGTGCAACATTAGTAATAACTGACCAAAAAAACGCATACACAGTCTCAGACCTAGGAACATACCTTCAGTTTTCTAAAAACGGAGCAGTCTCTCCATCACAAGTCTCACTAGTACAAGCAGACTATTCACTACTGAACGTCTACAGCATCTACGCAGTCAATCCACAAAAAATAAGCGATAATAGCTACAACGAAGCTATTAACTTCATAAAATGGATAGTTTCAGACACAGGACAACAAGTAATAAGCAACTACGGAGCGGGCAACTATACACAAACTCTATTCTCAGGTGCAGTCCAACCGCTAATAGCCGGCAGTCCTCAACCAGATGTCAACTGGATAAAACAATACGCCTACTTCAATGGTACCGAATGTCCAACACAATTCCAAGATGACCATCCAGAACTTTATCCATAGAGGAAAAACTGTTGAATCAAATACTAGACGGAATAATCCAAGCCTTTCAGCTAATATTCACAGGAGATCCAACAGTATATGGCGCTGTTTACCGCACCCTCCTATTTTCGGGTGTAGCAACTATACTTGCAGTATTATGGTCAATTCCAATAGCGATGTTACTGACTCTCAAAGATTTTCATGGCAAATCAATAGTAAAAGGTTTTTTCACAGCAATGATAGGTCTGCCTACTGTAGCCTTAGGCTTGATCCTGTTTCTCACATTTTCGAAGGCTGGACCATTAGGCTTTTTTGGGCTTCTTTACACTCCAGGAGCAATAATGCTCGGTGAAGCCATACTAATCACTCCTTTGATTGTTAGCATAGGAGTTAGCGCCATTGAAGCTGTAGACCCCGAAATGTTTAATCTTGCAAAAACTCTTGGCGCTAACAGTTCACAAGCGTCAGTAACTATTATGAAGGAAGCTTTGAGCGGGATTCTATTTTCAAATATTGCTGGTTTCAACCGTGCAATTGCAGAACTCGGTGTTGCCTTGATGGTTGGAGGTAACATTGTAGGCGCAGGCGTACACTCAACCGATGTTCTAACAACGGATATTTCAACTCTTACTGCTCGAGGTGAGTTTGCGACCGCCATCGCCCTTACAGTCATTTTGCTCTTGCTAGTTTTCGGCATAAACCTGATTGTACACTTAGCTAGAAACCCAAGAATACTCATATTGTGGGGAAGGATGCCTCAATAAAAACCATGGAATTGCAGAAAATGACGACCCTTATCGAATTAACCAATGTAAGTAAACGCTTCAACGATAAATCTGTACTTGACAACATAAATCTGCAGGTTCAAGAAGGAGAAATTCTGGCGTTGCTTGGGCCAAACGGTTCAGGAAAAAGTACATTATTAAAAGTTCTTGCTCTTCTCTTGCCAACTGATGGCGGAGAAATAAAATTCCTTGGTGCAAAGGTTACGGGAAGAAACTTGGAACTCTTGCGACTGCAAAGTACTCTTGTCTTTCAAAAGACTTTGCTCCTTAATACCAATGTGTTCAACAACGTAGCATACGGACTAAAAATTAGAAAGATGCCCAAAGACAAAATAGCTCAAGAAGTTCAACGAGCCTTGAAACTTGTGAAGTTGGAAGGTTTTGAAAAGCGTTCAGCCAAAAAGCTTTCAGTTGGTGAACAGCAGAGAGTGTCTATGGCTAGGGCATTAGTTCTGCAAACAAAATTGCTACTACTTGATGAGCCAACCGCAAATTTGGACCCCAAAAACGCGGCGATAATTGAGGAAGTGATTGCCGCAGTGAACCAACAACTCAAAATTACAATAGTCATGGCAACACATAATATGTTTCAAGCAGAAAGCTTACCCACTCGAATAGCACTAATAAACGAAGGAAGAATTACAGAAGTAGGCGCTCCTAGCGAGATTTTCGGAAAGATTTCAAAAAACCTTGCCAGTTTCGCCGCTGTTGATAATACCTTTAGCGGAACAGCGAAAAATTCAGGCGAAGGCATATCAATTATTGATTTAGGCAATGAGATACTTGTTGAGGCTACCACCGACAAAAGCGGTGAAATACGATTTTTTATAAGTCCGCATGACATAATTTTGTCCAAAACGAAAGTGATTTCCAGCGCAAGAAATGTCCTTAAAGGAAAAATATCCTCAATAAGCGACTTAAATTCTCTTGTGAAGCTCACCGTGGATATTGGCAAGCCGTTTACTGTTCAGATAACAAAAAGGTCTTTTGCTGAAATGAATCTAAATCTAGGAACAGAAGTGTTCATAGCGTTTAAGGCTTCAAGCGTACAAATCCTTTAGAAAAATATTTGATACTCTCAGACCAACATCAAGATATTTTCTTGTAGATTACCAACTGTTAAGGTGGAATATCTAATTATTCAAAAAACAAATTAACAGTTTAGTCTTCAGGTGAAATCTCAACCAGGGTCCAAATCCGCCAAAATTATTTGTTAGAGTGTTTGTTGCTTAATAACTAAAAAGAAAAAAGAGAAATGAATGTGCTTATACCGAGGTTTTACTTTTTCTTTGCGGGGGCTTTTTTTGTTGCTTTTTTAACTGGTTTCTTGGCCATTGAAATATCCTCGGGATTTAATGTATGATTACAATTTGTATTTATAATTTGCTAGAGAATGTCTTAAAAAGATAACAAAGCTTAATATTGCCTTAAAAATAAAAAGAGACTGTGAATAAAGTTCATATGAATGAAATAGAAATAGCTTTGGCTCCAATGCATAGGTTATGTAAGAAAACTGGAGCAGACAGGGTGAGTGAAGAAGCAGCGAAGGAACTTGCAAAGATTCTCGAACAAATTGGTCTTAAGATTGCAAAAGAAGCACTTGAGTATGCAACTTATGCTAAAAGAAAAACAATAAAAACAGAAGACATTGAAATCGCTGTTAGAAAAGTCATAGAAAAATAGTATTCAAGTCCAATAAATTATAGGAGTAAAAAATAGACAATATAAACGACTCTTCATTTGTCCCGTAGCTCAAGTCACAGTGACCTCTAACAACTCCCTACCTTCATCAACCCGAACTTTTATGTCGTCTATTTACCTAAAAAGATTGAGAGAACTTGATCTTTTTCACCATTTTCAGTATCACAAAAATTAGAACTACCTTTTTCAAGTAACCTTCTGATTAAAACAATTGTTAAAATGCTATTTTTTCTGTTTGAATTGCGCGCCTAAGGTTCTAAAAATTAGAATGCTGAAACATCGAAAACAAAAGCGATGGCAAAGCATCAGAGTGGAGCATCTAAATATTATTAGCTTGAATACTGCATATGTAGGGTGGGGTTGGACATGGCTGGCTCGCATGAAGACGAAATTTACTCTATAATGTTTAGCTCGCTAAAGCATCCAGTTAGACGTAAAATTCTTCGAATGCTTGGAAATAAACCGATGACTTTTATGGAGATGGTTGAGGAACTTGGGATTTCAAGTCCAAATTTGACTTATCATCTTGAAAGTCTTGGTGAATTGATCGCTAAAATGGAAAATGACAAGTATAAGCTCTCATCTTTTGGATTAGCAACTATAAACGCCATGAGAGGCATTGAAGAAGTCCATGATGCAGAACCTAAACGTCGTGCTTCCTCTTTCAAGTGGAAAATCGTTTCAGCGGCGTTATTGGTTATAGTCTTAGTTATGGCAAGCATGACAACTCTGGAATTCACCTACATAAATCAGCTCTCCAACACACAAAAGTTGCTCTTAGAAGAAAACCAACATTTGCTGTCCTATGGAGTGGGCACTGACAAAGTACCTAGTTTTCTACAAAACGTAACTCAAATTGACAATAGAGCCTACACAATTTCTTTACTTAAAAACACATTACAGTGGCGAAGTGATTTCGGCGGTGTCACAGAAGAGGTAATGCAGTACTCTTTAACCAGCGGTACAAGCAATCTCAACGTGAACTTCCGGTTTAGAGAAAACCATTTCTCACGGTACGAACTTGATTTAATTGAAAGCGCACCCATATTCACTCAGCTACAACCCAACGAAATTCTACAAAATGCAAAATACACCTTAGCAAGATACCAAGCATTCTCAGGCGACAACTATCTAACAAACATGTCTAACCTCTTAACCGCTGTAGTCAAGTTAGAAAACACAGAAATAACGCAAGGCAACGTAAAGCTGCAGGTTATCGTTTCACCAGGCATAGTTGTATTCTTCTGGATGTACACTGAAAACGGAATTGACTTTCAAACCAAAGGCTTAACGATGACTTTCCAAAACAACGTCTTAACCACTTTGACAGATGGTTATTTCCTATTCACTGTAGGAAACACTAACTTAGGAAGCAATGACATTTCAACTTCAAAACAAAGTGCAGTAGATTCAGCCAAGAATTACGTTAAAACGTTAAAGTGGACAATTGAAGGTCAAGAAGTCACAGGCTTCCAAGTTCAAGACCAACCGATATCTGTACAGCTAGTGCCTCATACACGCGGAAACAGTGTTGCACTGATTCCTTATTGGTACATAGAGCTAGCTCTCACCCAAACATATGCAGGTGGACTAAACGTAGTTACAATCGGTATCTACGCTGATACAAGTCAAGTGGGAGATGTCCAAATGCTAAGCACCAGCGCAGGCACAGAAACCTAGCACAAATAAACAAGATACTTCGCCGTAAAGGGTCCATAATTAAATGTAGACACAAACTCCGGGAAAAAAGAGAAAATATAAGAAATCAAATGAAAAGACGCCCATAACTTGATTTGTAAACGATATGCAGATCTTTAGTAAAGAAAATTGTACAAAAACCAGTCAAGAAACTTTTACGAGAACTCTTTTATTGCCAAAAAAACTGCTGTCTAGGTTGGCGAACGTAATTGCCGAAATTATTGAAAATATCAAATAACAAAATAAATCTGAAAAAACGCAACTTCCTTGTGGTTTTCTTTGTTTGCACGTTGCTGCTAATAAGTGTGTTTAGTCTTGGTTTCAGTTATGTACAAGCCCAATCAGACCTTTTCAAAATATCAGGCTACATCTTGGATTCAAACGGTCGTGGAATTGCCAAAGCAGACGTTATCTTTAATGTCCCCTCGATTATTCCAGGTGTTTTTACAGATAATTCAGGTTACTACGAAACTTATGGTCCTTCAGGCACGTACCACATTAACGTTTGGCCACCCTACGATTCAAACTACATTAATGGCGACGAAGCAGGATTTACAGTTTCATCCGATGTCACAAAAAACATGACGTTGCAGACAGGCTTCAAAATTTCAGGCTACGTCATTAATTCCATAGGAACACCCATGGTGGGATCGTCGGTTTTATTTAAAAACAGCAATGGAATTTATGGTTCAGGATATTTCACTAACAGTTTAGGATATTATTTCATAAATGTACCTGCTGGAACGTATACAATAGACGCTCACCCTCAAACTGCTTTCAACCCAAGCTATTCAGGTCCATGTACTCCTTTCCCAACCTATTATGAATACAACTTTGCAGTCAATGAAAACATGAATAAAAATATCATAGTAGGTGGCGCTCAACCGACTACAACCCCTACACCAACAACCACGCCTACTAATGAATCCACCCCAGATGATTGGCCAATGTTTCAACATGACTTAAATCACACAGGAAACTCGACATCCACAGCCTCCAACGGCAATCTACTTTGGCAATTCAATACAGGCGACAAAGTCTATTCCTCTCCTGTAATTGCAAATGGCGTAATTTATGAAGGCTCATGGAAAGGGTATTTTTACGCCTTAAATGCAGCTACAGGCTCATTAATTTGGCAATATAATTGCGGCAGTCAAGTACAGTCAACGCCCGCTGTAGCTAACGGCATCGTTTACTTTGGAGTAATGGGAGGTTATGTAATTGCATTGAATGCAAACACTGGCTCATTAATTTGGCGATTTGCAACTAACAATCAAATACAGTCTTCGCCTGCAGTAGTTAACAACGTCGTTTACATAGGCTCGTTTAATGGTTACATTTACGCCTTAAATGCCACCAACGGAATGTTGATATGGTCATATCTTGCAAGCGGCTCTATCTACTCTTCACCCGCGATATCTAATGGAATCCTCTACGAAGGCTCAAATGACGGCAACCTTTACGCTTTAAATGCAACTAAAGGAACGTTAATCTGGTCTTTCTACGCTGGAAGCATTGTCTATGCATCACCAGCAATTGCTGATAACATTGTTTATGTTTGCTCGGAACATGGAACTCTTTATGCTCTAAATGCAAGTGACGGCACAAAGATATGGCAAGCAAATATCGGCAGTGGCACAGATCACACCGACGATTCTCCAGCAGTAGCCAATGGAATAGTCTACATTGGTGCACGCAACGGTTACTACGCCTTCAACGCAACAGATGGCTCCCAACTTTGGTTTTTCACTTCACCATACTCAACACGTCAATTAACCGGTTACATCTATTCTTCTCCAGCAGTCTCTGGCAACATCGTATACTTTGGATCAATAGACAGCTACGTATTCGCTTTGAACGCCTATAATGGCTCCATAATCTGGTCATACCGCACTGGCGGCTTTCTTTTCACGTCACCTGCCATCGCCAACGGAGTAGTCTACATAGGTTCTTATGACGGCTACATTTATGCGCTGGGTTCTTCGCCCGCTCAGACAACAACTTTTCCTCCTGCATCTACCCCTCAACCAACAGCAGCACCTTCAACTGAGTCAACTCCAACAGCAACGCCAACAACAACGCCAACCCCAGCTCCCACCGCTCAGCCAACAGCAATCCCAACTCAAACACCCATGCCGATACAAGAACCAGTTTTGCTATCTGAAACTCAACCGACAAATCAACCAATTAGCGTTGAGTCAAACAGAAACGAACCAATAAACTGGATAATATTAGGCGCAATCGTTGCAACAGCTGGGACAGCAATAGCAACATTGTATGCAGTTTTCAAAAGAGACTACTAACATGGCGCTGACCAGGCAGTGGTTTCTTGTGCTCCAAAAAAGGTTTGAGGTGATGGATTAATGATAGATGAAACTGACGAATAGAAAAGAAGTAAAAAGAGCTCTTCATGAGCACTTCAATAATTACCTATTTTTTGTTTTATTTCACAATTTTGCTTAAGTGTAGCAATAGCGTTTGCGGGCAAGTCATGTTCTACCATGAAGTTAGCTCCAACCCATGTGTTTGCACCCACTTTTACCCCTGGCATAAACAAGGATTTGATGCCCGTCTTAACATTGTCACCTAGAACAGCACCAAGTTTTCGCCTACCCGTGTTAACGACTTGGTCTTTAACCATCATTTTTATTGAGCCAGAGTCAAAGCGGTAGTTCGCCATTATGGTGCCAGCTCCAAGGTTACATTTTTCTCCAAGAATACTGTCGCCAACATATGATAGATGCCCAACATGGGTACCATCCATGAGTATGCTATTTTTAATTTCGCAGGCGTTTCCAACACGTGCTTTTTTGCCTAAACTTGTACCCGATCTTATGAAACAGTTGGGTCCAACATCGGCTTCTTCGTCTATGAATACGGGTCCTTCAATATAGGCTCCTGAACGAACCCTCGCTGACTCCGCTACAGTAACCGGACCAATCAAATGCGCACCCTGCTCCACTGTACCCAACACTTTATGGTCCAGACGTTTGAGCGCCCAAACGTTCGCATCAAGCAAATCCCAAGGCCTTCCCACATCAAACCAATCGTCCTTGTTCAGTTTAGTTGCCAAAACTGTTTTACCTTCTTGTGCAAGCATTGTTA
This sequence comes from Candidatus Bathyarchaeota archaeon, assembly GCA_963804785.1. Taxonomy (GTDB): domain Archaea; phylum Thermoproteota; class Bathyarchaeia; order Bathyarchaeales; family Bathycorpusculaceae; genus Bathycorpusculum. The sequence continues at coordinate 75,584 of CAWDRR010000003.1, read as the reverse complement.
TTGCATCGGTGAGTTCCCATTCGCCTCGAATCGATGCCTTGGTCTGTTTGATTTTACCGAAGACTTCTTTTGAAAAAACATAAACACCTGCGTTGGCAAGATTCGAAGGCGCCTTCCCCGCGGCTGGTTTCTCAACGATCCGCTTTACTTTTCCTTCTACATCTTGCTCAATTATTCCGTAGCTTTCAGGTTTGTCAACTGGAATAACTCCCATAACTGCTGTCGCTTTTCCTTTCTTAAACTGAGACAAGACGGTTTTCACTGTGTCTTGACCGAACAGTAAATCCCCGTAAATTAAAACAAAATTTCCATCCAAATATGGTTCAGCAACTTCTGCAGCATTACCTGTGCCCAAAATAGCTTTTTGCTCTACGTAAGTTAACTTTAAGCCGAGCTCTTCGCCATCACCAAAGTAACTACAGATAGCGTCGGCCATGTAATGGGTAACAATTATTGCTTCATCTATTCCCGCTCGCTTAACAGCTTCCAAGCAGAATTGCAGAATCGGTTTTCCGCCGACTTTGATTAGGTGCTTGGGACGAGTTGCCGTTATTGGCAGGAGTCTGATGCCTTCCCCTGCAGCCAAGAGTACTGCTTTCATGTTTACTGTGCCTCGACTTGTTTGTGTATAAGTGCTGTGGCTTTTTGGGTTATATCTTTTGCCGCCTCTTGGGATTCGCCTTCGACGGTTAAGCGGATGAGGGGTTCTGTGCCTGACGCCCGAACTAGCAACCAACCATTCTTCAAAGCTAATCTTGCGCCATCAACAGTAGAAAAGTCTGTGTAACCTGGAAATCCGGATTTAAGTGCAGCACCGAGTTTTTCCACTACCACATATTTTTGCTCGTTCGTGCAGACAATGTTTTCCCTCATTGTAATGTACTCTGGGACTTCACCGATAAACTCGGAAACAGTTTTGCCTTCATCTTCTAAAGCTTTTAGGAAAAGTGCTGCTGAAAGAGGTCCATCTGGACAAAAATGAATTTGAGGATGCACCCAAGCGCCACATGGTTCGCCTCCGAAAACGGCTCCATCTCGTTTTATAGCTTCAGAAACGTAAGTGTCTCCCACACGAGTCCGAACAACTCTTCCTCCATATTTTTCAACCATAGTTTCAACACACATGGATGCTTCAACGTTAGTAACCATCAATCCGCCGCCGCTTTGTTTCAACGCAAAAGCTCCATAGGCTGCTAACGATACGATCAAAATTAACGAATCCCCCGTTCTCATCAACAAATGCCACTCGGTCAGCATCACCATCAAAAGCGACCCCTATGTCGGCATGGAGAGTTTTTACTGTTTTTGCCAAGTCTTGAAGGGATTCGGCTGTGGGTTCAGATTTTCTAGCTGGAAAATATCCGTCTGGTTGAGCGTTTAGGGAGGTTACTTTGCAGCCAAGGACTTTGAGCATTTGTGGACCAACGCTGAATGCGGCGCCGCATCCTGGGTCGACGACAACGTTCCATCGTTTTTTCAGGGTTACGGTTTTCTGGATAGCGCTTAAGTAAACTAGTAGCTTGCATCAATGTTGGTGGTTTTGCCAAGGCTGCGCCAATCTGTCATTGCGTAGTTTTCGTTTGCCACAATTTTTTCTACGGCTTCTTGGTCTGCATCCGTGTAGGATAGGCTCTCGTTGTTGAATACTTTGATACCGTTGTATTGGGGTGGATTATGTGAAGCTGTCAACATGAAACCTATGTCTGCGCCCAACGCTTTGGTTGCGTAAGCTAAAACTGGAGTGGGAACAATATCCGCAATCAAAACATCCGTGCCTGTGGACTGCAAACCTGAAACCAAGGCGTCTTCAAGCATTTTTCCTGAAACACGAGTATCACGCGCTACTACAGCCGTTTTAGCTTTTGAATGAGTTGCAACTGCCAAAGCAACCCTGCAAGCAAGAATAGGCGTTAAATCGATGTTTGCTAATCCCCTCACACCTGAGCTTCCGAACAATTTAGCCATCTATTACACCTGTAAGTTAATCGTTACAAGCATGGTAGAGGTTGTAGCTTAAAATAATTTGGCATATCCTAAAGATAATTTCTTAGAAATGAGGAGAGTTTTTCTCTAGTTGGATGTAATCCATCTGGGTCCGAAAGGTAACAGGCGGCGACTGCGTTTGCCAACATTAATCGACTCTGGTCAGACAAGCCATTATGGTCACCCAAAATGTTTCCGGCATCCCAAGCATCACCTGCACCAGTTGCACGAAAAACCTTCACCTTAAACGCTGGAACCACCACCTCTTTTTTGCCTTTTAAAGTAGCAGAAAAAGCTGTTGTATGTAAATCAATTCTCGCTGGCAACCATTTAGCTAAAACCCTTGCCGCCTCCATCGCTAACTCAGCAAACTCCAAACGTGCCTTCCCCTCATTCAAGCCCTCATCAAGTAGCCTTGCATATGTTATTGCTTCGTTTTCATTCAAACTCAAAATATCTACTTTATTAGTTTTCAAGACTTTCTCCATCAAATTAGAAATCTCAGGCGCATTGGGGTTTGGATCAGCCGTATCGTAGTATGTTTTGCCTTTTCCTTTCTGTTTCATCCTATCAAAAATTGTTTGAGCTAATGCAGTGCCGAATTTTAAGGATCCAGCCCAATTGAATAAACATACGTAATCCGAAGCCTCAATCAAAGAGTAGTCTTCTTCGTCAAGATTTGCAGGTCCGAAATCGGCAAGTGCTCCTAAATCTCGAATCATAACGTTTGTTTTCTCGCCTTCACTTTTAAATTCCATAGCGGTTGTCACTGAGGCTTTGCCATCCGTCTTTATGTGTGAAGTATCAATGGAGCTGTTTCTGAAATGATATTTTATTTGTTGCAAACCAAATTGGCTTGTAGATACAATCGGCGTAACTTCAACGCCCAACCTGGCTAAAGCTGACCCGACATTGATGGCGTTTCCTCCCGGCAAGTCAGTCTGTGAAATACCATCGATGCTACCGCCCTTCCGTTTAGTTACATCAGCAACCAATCTAGAAAAGTCAGAGTCATCCCACTCGAAATTTATTAGTCGGTCAAGAAAGAAATCTGGCATAACAACCACTTTACATTCTTTAACCTGCTGTTTTTGAAGAAACCCCAGTAATTCACTTGTGTTCTCTTCTATGGACATAAGCTAGCTCCATAAAGGTGTATTTCCAAAAAGCTAAAATAACCTTTTGATGTTGAATAAGAATTCAGAATATTGAGAGAGGGAAGGAAATTGAAATTTAAAACCGAGGTTAGCCTGCTATTAGCTGCAATTACATTGTTTACAGTAGCCATGTTCTTTTATTCATATCAAGGAATAAGCTTGGCTTATCCATATCGAAGCATAGCTCTTGCGTTTGTCGGGGTAGGCTCGGTCTCAATGGTTACAGCATCTATTTCTTATTCAAAAAGAAGCAAAAATATCTTACAATAATTTCTTCAGGGTTTAAGCGCCTAAAATAAACCTAACAAGCAACCAAACAAAATCCCCAAGAAACAAGGCAACAACTAACCCTAAAGTAACAAAAATCAACATAGGCAACCCTGGCGTCGCCCAAACATAATTACCTATTTTACCTTCCTGAGCAGCTTTAGATAATCGTTCAACAATCTTTTCTCGACCCTCATCATCATGAGGCACAACAACTAACTTACGTTTCAGGTTTTCAGCCTCATCTTCAATGTCTTCCAAAGGAAAAATATGCCACTTCTCCTTAACTTTGGAAATATTCATCCTGTAACCTGTAATTAGCACGATTAACTTTTTAGCTATTGATTCTGATGCTAGTGTCCCTTGGAACATTTTGGTTTTTGTTTTGTTGTGCCAAATTAAGTTGCGCACAATTATGTAAATGCAACTAGCCGCGGCAAATAAAACAGCGTTACCAAAAATGGTTATCGGAAAAATAATTTTTGAAATTGGCGATATTACTTCAGCCAGCAGAGGTGTAAACAAAGCTAAAGGAGCAAAAGGTAAAGCAAGGGCGATGCACATAAAAGCTTTCGAGTCTGCGCCGCCAAACCCACCAACATAAAACAGCAAAAATGCTAAACCCACCGTTACACCAAAGCTTAAGCCATAAAAAGGTAACTGAGAGGGCTCAAACAAAAGGATTTCAGATAAAGTTAGCGATAGTGCTATTGGGGCGTAGATTAACCAGACGCGGTTGCTGACTTCGCGTGTTTTGTGGTCGCGCCATGAAGCATAAATTAGAATTACTATTGAAACTGTTATGCTTGCTCCTGTCAGGATTGCTTGCAGTGTTTGAATTGTTGGTGCACCCTTTTACCTTTTCTGGAGTAGCATGTTGGTGATTTAAGCTAATAAGATTTCGCTGGCAAGTACTTCATCACTCAATTGCAGGTATTTGCAAATTTAGCTTTTGGCTGTTACGGTTAAGGTAGGCGGATACTCGGCTAATATCCAAAGACCCATCGGCGTGGTTCCATCGTACAAACTGCAAACAGGTGTAGTACCATCAAACGTTACCACTGCACCGTACCAGGTAATGTCATATGGATATTTGAATGAGGCTTGCGCCGCACTAACAGGTAGCAACTCGATTATGACGCTGCTTGATTTCAAAGCACCAGTGGAGCTTCCAGCAATAGAATCAAACGCGTAGAGTCTCTGGTTAGCTACATCTGTGAACATTATTCCAGCACCTTTAGTGTTGCCAGTGATGAATTGACTAAAGTGATGAGCGGTCCAACTACCACTTGTAGCGTTAAGGAAGGTTCCTGTCCCGTTCTGAAGAATTGGGAACCCAGCGAGAGTCCCGTTTTCAGTTTGTAATTGTGGTACGCTTACTGAAGTTGTTAACTGGATTAGGGACAAATCTGTGATGGAACGGGCTTGTGATGAATTGATGAACATTAGTCTAAGCTTGTAAGTGTAATAAGTTGAATTCGCAGGTAACGTTAGTACAATGTTTGCATAAAGATTCGGGCAGCCGGTAGGTCCATTGTTCCATTCTGCTTCTTGCTGCACAACGTCTCTGACGATGCCATGATGAATTACGTATGCTAATCCAGCGCCGTAGGTGCTATTTTGCTGATTTATGCGCATGAAAGTCGCGGTGCTAAATGTACCAGTTCCAGCCACAGTTGATTTAACGTTGAAGCTTCCGAATAGAAGAGTAACATAGCCATTCGAAAGAGTTTTTGCGTTGATATCATCGTTGGTGAAATACTTGTTTGTGAACGCCAAAGGCGTCTGGAATGCTGCATCGCTTCCATTCCACCAAACTGTGAAGTCACTAACTTTGCTGTTTAACAGAAAAACAATCATTTGGCGGTTTCCAAAAACCGTGGAGTTACTCGTCAAGCCTAATGGGATTTGGTAATTGGATGCCCAATCTTCAATTTGGAAAGGAACTTCTTGGTTTACACCATTTATGGTTTGGTTAACGTGAATCGCTTTTACGGGTATAGGCGGAATTGGTAAGGTTTGAGTGGTTAGCTGCATATTTTGGCCAAGCCAACGAACAGTGCCATTCTGTAGAACTTCAAGGGTGAATACGGTTTGTTGCAGGTCAAGGAGGAAACTAATGTCTGGTTCATCTTTTAAGTAAACTGAGTCAATATTCCAGGTGTCCGGAGTAGGGTCGGTTAAGTCGTTACTTCCTATGAAACGGATGGTGAGTGCAGCTGAATCTATAAACGGTGCAAGGGAAACATTGTTGAAGTAATTTGGGACAAGAGACATTAGGTTCAGCCATGAACCACCATGCAACACCTGCACCAACAAGGGCTCGGAACCCATGGCGCCTGTTTTGATACACAAATCCTGGCGAACGTTCGTGGCGTTAACGCTTAGCCATTGCTCCTGCAAATTCACTGCATAATTAGTGAATGTTGAGGTATACTTTGCCAAGTCTACTTTCAGGTCAAACTGTTCTGCTGTTGTGTTTACGGCGGTTAACATAAATTTCCAAGTGTTAGTGCTGTTTCTAAAGGTGGTTGGGTTGGCGGTGATGGTTTGGGTTTGCAGAAAATCGCTTGTTCCTATTGAAGTGGTCATGTATCCGTCGCCGCTACTCGGATATGAGCTTGTTGCGAAGTTGTACAATTGGGCAACATAATTTGCTGTTCCTGAGGTAACGGCGCTATCAATCGCCCAATCTAATTGTAGCCAATTGATTTGATCTGAAGTTCCGGCAAACTCGGCCTGAACCGTGTATTGGGTTGCAAGTAAAAATGTGCAGTTTATGCTGTATTTTCTTTGAGAATCCGCTATGAGTTGAGTATCTGGATTTGGCCAGTTACCATAATTTTCAGAGTCTGCATACCCTTGATTTGCTGAGCCGGAGTCATAATACATGCGCACTGCTCCATCCGCGCTACTAGCCGAAGCAACAAGGATGTAGTTGGTGTTTGAGTTCAGTACCGGTTTAGGGTCACTAAAAGTAAAAGATACCCAGCCATTATCTCCAGGAATAATGGTCTTGGCTTCTGAAGTGGCAACTAGAGATTTATCAGATGCTAAATAAATCGCGGTTTTTGCGTTGTGATTTTGGCTAGTTGCCGTTGAGTAAAGGTTTACGGAAACTGATTGAACTTGACCACCATTAGTTGTCGGGAAAAGAGAACCGGTGATTCGATCCTCTATGTTCTGATATGATACACCTTTGGTTGAGTAACCTATGGTACTGGTTTGAAGCGAGAAAGCTGAGGGGTAAGAGCGAAGCTGTAGATTGTTCCCATCGTTAACGGCAGTGTCAGCGGTTATGTTGCCTGAGCTTTGAGCAATAGTTGTTGAACCAAGCAAATTGCAGTAGAGCGGAGAATAGTTGAAGCTACCAAGTCCTGATGCTTGCTCGGTTAGATTGTCGTAAACATTATCGGGACCATTTTGTTGTTCAACAAAAGCACTGTGAGTTCCCAAAACATCCAAATTAGCACTATCCACGTAATCCAACGCGGTTCCAAATGCAGATGAGTTCCATGAAATTGCCGATGTAAATTGGCTAAATGAAGCTGCCAGAACAGAGAGTCCACGGGTATCTTCCACTTGAACCACGTATGAGTAGCTAGATACTCCTGAGGGGAGATCAACTATATAGGTTCCGTCTCCATGTGAAATAATACTGGTTGGAACTGAAAAATCCCAAGTCAAATTCCCGTAGGTATAGCGGTAAAACTTTATGTTGTTAGTTCCCAGGTTGATTAGCGGTTCACCGTTGTCGGTTAAGATTTTGAACTGCGCTTGTGTTGGTGAGCTAGCGTTTAAAACTTGTACTTCCAGGCGTGTAGAGGCATTGTAGCTTATTCCTGTAATTCCTAAACCGTTCAAATCATAAGTGACTTGCATTGTACCCTGACTGAAACTATTGTTGGAAAACCAGTTGGCCTCAAGTTTCAACTCAGTAGTATTCAAGGATAACCCCCATTCTGGTTTAATAGAACCGGAACTCGTTAACCCACTTTTTAGGTAAGTTGAAGCCAATTGTTGAGCATAAGTGACGTTTCCTGTAACCTTTAAAACTGAACCATAATAACCAACAGTGAAACCTAAAAGTTGCTTGAGCACCTGATTGGTTTCATCTACTGCACTTAAAATTTGAGGCTGTCCCTGAACTGGACTGTAACGAATTGCAGAATAAGTCGTCATGACAGCAGCTACCAAAACTACAGCCACAAGCAAAGCAGCTATGATTGAAAATTGACCTTTGTTATTCATTTATCCACTCCCCACTAAACCTAATTGTAAAATTACTATTCGCGAAGTTCCTTCGATTGTATATTCGGAAGCGTAGAGTCTAGGGTGAAAATAGGATAGAAGACTTAAGCCTGTTACTCGAACGTCGGGGGTTCGGGTTAATCCTAAAGCTAAAAGCGACCCTGTGATGTCCGTTGAACCTGTTGACTTGTGATTGTATATTGATCCAGGATTGTAAGTTCCTACTGGATTGAAAACGTTGAGACCTATGGTCAGATTATAACTTTGAAGTATAGAATTGGAAAGTGCTCGTGTAGAGGTTTGATATATTGATGGGTAAATTCCGTAGTAGTTGCATGCATCTGAGGCGTTTTGAGTAAGCGTTGCTTGTCTAGTTACGCTGTCAGTAACTGCGGTGCCACTTGGGCTGTAGGGTTGGTTGTCTAAGCCTCTTAAAAAAGCTATGGAACCACTTCCACCTGTTTGTTGCATCCCATAAATGCCCCAGTTGTTCTGTCCAGAGGAAAAAGCCACAGTGTTACTAACATAGTAGAATGGGTATCCGACAATGCTTGCCCAAGTCCAATTGTACTGGTTCACCCGTTGCCCCAAAAAGTAACTGTAACGTGCATATGAATCAGATGAATAAGGTGTTGTGCAATATGCAGCGGGTATAGGTACTGCTTCTCCGCAGGTATTGATGACGACGGCGTTTTGGACACTCTCTCCCTGCAAGGGCACTCCAATCAGAATCTGTCCAAGCTGAGCTGTTGTCTGCACCATTATGGTGTTAATAAAATATGGTGATAATATATTGTATAAGTCTTGGGCTAAACTTGGCGCAGTATAACCGGTGATCCACCAGCCGTTTGAATCACTGCAATTCAAAATATAAAGAGTCCCACCGTTGCCGCCTTCCCCGATTTTTTGGGGTATAACATTGAAAGTCACGTTTGAAGACGCTACAGCAAAAGTGGATACATCGTTGGTTGTGCCTAAGCTTGCAGCATTGGAAATAGAATTAACGTATTTGTAGAGTTGTCCCTCTGCATCATTTATGTCATATACAGTCAGATTGTAAACGACTCCAGGCGGAAGAGAAGCTGAAAGCGCAACCTGCAGTCCACTCCAAGATGTTGAGTTATCCGTGTCAAAGGCAGCTCGACTTAAATCATAATTTGAATCAAGAGTCTGCAAGGTTGTGAAGGAGAGACGCCTTAAATTAATTGGTGAAACTTCTCTTGGGGGCGGCAACACAGTGAAATATGAGACCGCAATAAAGGCACTAGACAGAATCAATATAACGAATAGGACTTCAATTGTACGAATCATTTAGCGAACACCTTGGTACCCTTGCAGATTCCACAATTCGAGTTTTGCCTGGTAAGATATGTCGCCGACAATTACTTGGCGTATGTCGGTTGTCACCCATTCTTGACCTATGGGATTCCCTCCGAATGTTAAGGGAAACCCTAATGAACTCAGACCCCAGGGGACCAAAACAAGACCATACTGACCTGCAGAAGTGCCCTTGTAGGTTACAATTAATATTCCGTCATTGTTGGGCAAGTTTACCGAAGTGTAGTTTTGGTCATTGCTTGTATCATAGAATACTTTTCCAACTGCACTAGATTGTTCCAAAGCAACCTCGCGCAGTGTATATTCTTCGGTTAGAAGAACAAATGAGGCATTATAGCTTAATAATGAATATGAAGGGGCTTGTGGAGGTTGACTAACAGAATCACCATGGGTAATAGTTATGGTTCTGTTCTGGAAGCTATCGATTAACGGAACGATAGTTTTGGTAAAGGAAGGCAGCTCATGAACATAGTAGCCCATGCCCTTTAGACCGTTTAGGTAGGAATAGACGATTAGAGCGTAAGATTGGCTTTCACCGTCAATTCCTGGGAAGGTCAATTGGGCAAAACCTGCTGGATCAGTTGTACCTGTCCCAATAATCGTGGAGTATGAAGGATAGTTGTTTGCGTCTTGGTTCACTAAAATAAGGGTGTAACTTAGGGGTGCATTTGCAAGCGGAGAACCAGTTCCAGCAGCGTTAACAAGAAGTTTCAGCGGTGTTCCAGTTGAGGTTTTATCGATTGAAACTGTAATTGTGGGCGAGATAGTAAATTGGAAGCCATAGGTGCCATTTATTCCTAGCAGTTTTGATATAGTAGAATAATTAAAGCTCTTTGCAGATGAAGCAAGTAGACAACTTCCAACCCCTACACTATTGTTGCTATAATAAGATCCTGTTCGCGAATAATAAACAGGCGATTGAGCGAAAGAAGTCAACCGCATCGGAGAAAGCGAACTCAATTTGTATTGACTGAAATCTGGATTCTGCAGCCCGAATCCCACAATTGCATCATCTCTCTGTGACCAATTGACAGGTAGTCCTGGATTAAGCAGAATTGTATCTAAAAGATCGCTTGTTTTTGTAGACAACGCTGTGTGAAGTTCATAAGTAATACCTGTTTGCATGGTTTGGCTAAAGAGTCCGATAAAAATCAGTATGGCAGCCATGAAAATTGTTAGAGAAATCATGTGGTCTACAGATGCGCTTGCCATGTTAATTTCCTCCATAAGTTATTAAGATGGAATTCGCGGTCTTGGTTGCAATTAAACTGAGATTATGGGAAGTACTGTTGAAAGCCAAGTTTTCATCCCAATCCACGTTTTCCCCTAGAGTTATTAATGTTGAAGATTGGACTTTGCTTCCAATTATATTGAGAGTAACATTCATTATCTGATAAGATGTATCAGAATGTGTTAAATGACTTAGAGTTGTTGTATACGCACGTCCGTTTATTATCGGCGGAACATCGAGGGTGATTTTCATAGAGCCGTCGGACATTGACCCATGGCTAATTGTGTGATAGAGCTGCTGTATTGAACTGCCCATGTGCCCTGATGTTGTTTGCAGTTGTATGGTCGTATTGGAATCTCCCCAAGTGTTCATGATTACTGAGGCAGCTATCGGAAAAAGGAAAATCTGCATAATTAAAACAGGTATCATAATCATGTATTCGATTGTTATATGCGCCAATTTTTATCCTCCATGATTTACACCTGTCCGATTGCAACTACCACTTTTCCAACGTAGAATTCAACAACCGAATTGGAAGGCAACTGTGGAGTCGAAGATGCATTGAGAGTTATGCTGGTGCTTTTGAAATTGAAAAATGATGAGTCAAATCCAAGTGACTCTGTCTTTGGAAAACTAACACTAATGATTACTTGGTCTACGCCACTTCGGGTTACTTTTGTTATACCGTTTCCGGTTAAAGTAATGGATTGAGATCTGTAGAGATTTGTGCCACTTTCAAGGTCAGGTAAATAGAACTTGAAATAATTCGTTGACGTTACTGTTGAGGTCAGCACTCTCATGTTAGGCACTAAGGCGATTCGACTGTAAGTACCGTCTGCCATAGGTACTTTTTGCTCGCATAAAACTTGACTTATAGGCGCCGTGGAGCCAGACAGCAGAAATGAACTGGTTGCGTTGGAGGGTAGACGTTCAAAGTAATTATTTCCAAGAGAATATGAATCTACGGGCATGTTGTATAGGATAATTCCTGTTTTTCCAGATATGTTCAGGGTTTCCCATGTGTTGGTACTGGAATAATGAAGCTGGAATGTGTAGTTGAGAGTTTCAGCTTGAAACTGGACGTTTCCATACTTGTTTGAAAAACTAACCGTTTGTGTACGACCTATTGTCCATGCAATATCATCAATCTGCTGTGCAGTTGTCTGCATGAATTGTTTGTTTGTGCTGTACTCATTTTGAGCCATCTTCAAGGCCAAGATGTTGTTTGAGTAGCTCATTGCTATCAGAATCATCACGATACCGGCAGCGGTCAACACAACAGTTGAGATTGCTGGACTAACTGCCCGCTTATCTCTATGTAAACTTCTGTGATTTTTTCGCGTTTGCATCGTCTCCTATCCGAGGTTCACGAATTGTGGAATTATTTTGGCTGCAATTATGGAGATAAGCACAAGAATGGCTGCATGTTTGAACCCTGCTCCAATCGATTCTTCGCTTATTTTTCCTGCAACAATTCCAATTAGGAAGCTGTTGAAGATGACTGAAGACATGAAGACTGTTTGCATCAGACTGTTATCCGTTGGTACTGCCTCAACTCCAGGCACGGTTATTCCTGTGGTTAACCCCATCATCATAATGGTGGTTGCAACCAGCAGGATCGATGCTAGATATGGCATGAACACATAGGGACGAACGGACATTTTCTTTTCTTTCTCAACTTCCTGAGTTAGATTGTTGAAACGTGCCAAAGATTCAATCATGGCAATGGTTCCGCCTCCTACATCTATGGTTTCAACCAATAGGAACATGACGATTTGCACCATCCAACTGCGAGTACGATGCAGAAAATCTCCCATGACTTTTTTAATTGGGATACCCCAGGAAATTTCAGAGCTAATTTTCCGAAGCTGACAACTGAATGTCCCATAGTCCCGTTTGGACAAGCTTTCGATACATTTTTCAGGTGACAAACCAGTTTTTCGTACTTCGGTAAGATCTCGAAGGAAATTTGAGACTCCATTCTCCATGCTTTCCCTGGCTTTTGACAATCTAATATACACGAGGGCTGCTGGTGCGGCAGAAATGAACAATGCAATAGCAAGTGCCATTGACAAGTCGACTCCTATGGATTGCAAAGTTGTGAATATTGGCAGTTGTGTTGTTCCCATGAAGTTGGTAAGGAGTAGGAATACGATTACTGCTATCGTACTGGAGATTCCGAAGACTTTGTAGGGACGCATGTCCACCAAAGGTGTTTTAGGTTGCATACTATGCGCCAAGTAGACGAAGAGCATAGACAACATTGGCGTGAAAATGTAGGTATACATGAGTATGCCTGAATATTGGGATATATCTGCGCTTGTGTTGGCTCCGCTTTGAATCCCGTTTACTGCAAACAAGATGTAAAAGCACAGAGACATCATGACCATTACGATTATGAAAGTTTCCAGTAGCATACCTAAGCGTTCGGCAGCAGCTTTCACTCGTAGAGCGCGTATTCTAAAAATGTCTTCTGCTTTACGTTCGAGGTAGTGTCCAATGTCGCCGCCGATGATAACTGTTGAAGCGTACCCGCCTAAGAAATCTTTGAATATATCAAGAGGTGTCTTCTTTGATGCCAAATCTAGTGCTGAGAGTGGGTCAACTCCGAAGATTTCTACATCTTTTATGATATCTCTTGCTTCTTTACTCATTGCTGGCATGAGATCTACTTGAGTTAATCGTTTGAAGCTCGAGTAGGGTGCGATGCCTCCAGACGACATTACGCTGATGTATGCAGCCGCGAAAGGCATTTCACGTTCTAAACTTGAGGATCTATCACTTGCATTGTTCATTGGCACAACTAGAAAACCGCCGATAACAAAGAGCGGAAGTGGAACTAGGAGTAAGAGATACAAAATCCCAGTCGTTAAAGCAAGGACAGCGCCGATAATTGAAACAGGAAGAGTAAGTATTGCTGAAAGAAACATTAGAGAAACATAGGTTTCGGAATGAATCCTCACACGACCCTTTTCAAGAGTCCCCTTAATCTTTGGAAAAATTTTCTTTATGACATAAGGAGCGAAACGCCCGAAAAGGCGAAAAGACCAAGCTTCAAATTTATCTAGAAATGGCAATTGGCTTTGTCTCCTCAATATCCATTATTTTTTGATAGAATTCTTTGGGTCTAGCATAGTACTCTGCAATTATTGAAGCGACTTCTTTGTAACTTCGTATGTTACCTTTACGCATCCAATGTAGCACATCTGTTCGACGATTCATTTCAGCAATTAGTTGTTCACGTGTTATTCCAAGTCGCTCTGAAAAGTTGCCGAGCAGAAAACTGCTCTCAAAATCAACAGTTTGCAGGTCTTTGACGGGGTCCCATTTGAAGGGGTTCACAAATTTTTCAGAATCAATAATTTCGTTTACTGAGAGAACTCTGCGGTAAGCTTTCTTTTCGCCGTTCTTCACTAGGTGAACACGTTGTACGGACATAACGATGTTCATTAGAGGGATGTAAGCTGGGGAAATGTCCATAGGTTTTTGGGTAAGACGCCTAACGGCTGATTGAACGTTTTCAGCGTGCATTGTACACATGCCACCGTGACCTGTTGCGAGAGCTTGGAATAGCACGTATGCTTCTTGGCCCCGGACTTCGCCTACAATCATTAGATCTGGGCGATGTCTCATGCATGTCTTCACCAAGTCGAAGAGTGCGACTTCACCTACGCTGCTACCACCCAAACCATAGCTTTGTCTGGCTATTAGTGAAACCCAGTTTTCATGGGATAAATTGAGTTCAGCGGTTTCTTCTATGGTCATAATTTTGCTGCCTGGTTTAATTAGACAGCCTAAAGCGTTCAAGGCGGTGGTTTTGCCTGCGGCTGTACCTCCCAAAACCATGATTGAGGCGCGGTTTTCGAGGCAAATCCAAAGGTAAGCGGCCATTTCTTCGGTAAAAGTGCCGATGTTGATTAGGTCAATAATTGAATATGGATCATCACGGAACTTTCGTATTGTAAAAGCCGTGCCAAAAGGTGTAATTTCTCGTCTGTAGGCTACAGCGAGTCTGTGTTTTCCTGGAAGTGAAGCGTCAACGATGGGAAAGGCACTGCTTACGTGTTTGCCAGCCATGTGAACAAGTTTAACAACCAAGTTGTCAAGGTCTTCGTCACTTTCAAATTGAAGATTAGTCTCTAAACTTTCGAAGTTGCGATGCCAAATATATACTGGTTTTTTTACTCCGTCGCAAGAAATGTCTTCAATGTTCGGGTCGCGCATTAAGGGGTCGATTTTACCAAAGCCAACCAAATCTCGTTCTGCATGGTAGAGAATTTTATACCAAGAGACATCAGGTAGCCAACCAAGAGTAATTCGGTATTTATCAACGATTTTCTTTGCTTCTTCAGCAAAGAATTTTCTCGGATCAGTTATTTCTTCTTTAGGCGATTCTATTTCCGCGAGCAATATTTCTAGAATACGATGATAGATGCCTCGCTCCATTGGATCAAGCTGGAGCTCGTCAAGAATGTACTTGTGTTCGCCTGTGGTGGGGTCTTGAACAATTATTACTTGGGCAAAAGGCTCGTAGAGTGGATATTTATCAATGATTTTAACGCCTTTCGATAAGGTTTTAGCCTGCGGAGTAGGTTCCGGTTCAGGTTTTTTCTTCTTTGGATTTAATTTTATTTTGAAATTTATTTTTGGAAGTTTTGGTGATTTTATTTTTTTGATTTTTGTTTTTGTATTTAAAGAGAATGTTTGAAAGTTTAGTTTCATTGAAGTGCTGGTTTGCTGTAGTTTTGTTCTGATTTTTGCAATTTTTTCTGTGACTGGCTGTTTGATATTTAGTTTTGGCATATTGTGGTCTCTTGATTTGTATTTTGAGTTTTTTATCACTATTAAATATTATGTCTCACTAAACAGTATTGATGATATGTACTACACCAATACAATCAAACCCTAAAACAAAAGAAAAACTCAAACTCAACAAAACCATTTTTAATCCCCAAGCATTACATACGCCAATAGGCTATTGGAAGAATAACCCATGAACCAGACGACAAAAATCATCAACCAAGCCAAAAAAGAAGGCAGAAAAGCTCTTCTGGAAACCGAAGCAAAAACCATCTGCATCGAATATTGCATCCCAGTCACTAAGTTCAACCTCGCAAAAAATGAAAAAGAAGCCACAGTACAAGCCAACCAAATCGGATACCCTGTCGTTTTAAAAATTGTCTCACCAGACATAATCCACAAATCCGACGCTGGAGGAGTAATAGTAAACCTCAAAACCTCTTCAGAAGTCAGCATTGCCTACAAAAAAATATTAGAAAACGCAAAAAAATACAAACCAGATGCAAAAATCGTAGGAGTTTTGGTTCAAGAAATGGCCCCGCAGTCTACCGAGGTCATCGTGGGCGCAATCAAAGATCCACAGTTTGGTCAAACTGTAATGTTTGGGTTAGGCGGCATATTTGTTGAACTGCTAAAAGATGTGAACTTCCGTGTTGCTCCAATCAATGCTGAGGATGCGAAAGAGATGATTACTCAACTTAAGGCCTTTCCGCTTCTGAATGGATACCGAAATACGACTCCCGCTGACATTAATGCTCTCACAGAAATTCTATGCAACGTTTCATGTCTCGTCATGGAAAACCCCGAAATCAAAGAACTAGATCTCAACCCGGTAATGGCATATCCCAAAGGCGCAAAAACAGTCGACGCAAGAATAATTCTCGAATAAAAAATATCAATGTATTTTTAATAATTGCTTTTCTACTTAATAGCCAATTCAAAAAATCAAATTCCTAAAGACTTTTTTCGGCTTTTAATAAGTAAATTAAGCTGTTTTGGATTCAATAACGCGGGAAAGGTTTATTTCATGCAAGATTACTATGATGTGAAATTGCAGGCGGACAACCGTGTCCGTTGGGATGTGGTCCTTCGGGACTGAACCGTAAGCAAACAATACACATAGGAGAAAAAATTTAGATGGCATACAAATACATAGCTGAAGAATGGGCTCAGCCCGAAAAAAGCTTCGTTGAAGAATTAATGCGCCAACGTCTTGTACAATGGCGTAAACAACCAACAGTTCTACGCATCGAGCACCCAACAAGACTCGACCGCGCAAGAAAACTAGGCTACAAAGCAAAACAAGGCATCGTAATTGCCCGTACAAAAGTCCGCAGAGGCGGATTAAGAAAACTTAGACCTAAATCAGGACGACGACCCAAACGTATGGGTGTCGCTAAATTCAAACCAGGAAAAAGCATCCGATTAATTGCTGAAGAACGAACCGCCAAAAGATTCCCTAACTTAGAAGTTTTAAACAGCTACTGGGTAGGTGAAGATGGCAAACACAAATGGTTCGAAATTATACTTGTCGACCCCAATGCACCAACTATAAAATCTGACAAAGACCTCGGTTGGATTGCAGAACCTCAACATACAAGCCGAGTATTCCGCAGCATGACAAGTGCAGGCAAAAACGTTAGAGGACTACATCACCGCGGCAGAGGCTCAGAAAAAGCACGTCCAAGCCGTAGAACTGGTAACACAGGCAGACATGGCGACCACCAGATAAAGGGAGGCAAGTAAATGCATCACCTTAAAATAGTCATAACTAAACAGAACGGCAAACAAAGCATCGGTCAAGGCTTTAGCCCAAATGAACTCAAAGAAGCAGGCGTAAACATCCAGCAAGCCAAACAAATTGGCTTACGGGTTGACGTCAAACGCAAATCTACGCACAAAGAAAACGTAGACTGCATAAAAGCACATGCAAAAGCAACACCGAAATCCACAAAACCCAAACCAGTGTTCAAACAAAAAAGCTAAAAGCCAAAACACATAACACAAACCCGGTGACTAATGTCTACTAAACCGCCAATAGCCTACATGGACATACGAGTCTTCGCACATGCAACCGAAGACCCAGATAAGGTCCAAACAGCCGTACGCAACCTTTTGCCAACTGAACTCTCTGAAACCTTAATTTTTGAAATACAAAGTTGCACGGGGCATCATGGAAACCCCATCATTCTTTTTACTTCTAAACTAACAGATAAAAAACTGCTTCCTAAAGCGTTGGAAAAAATTGGTAAAGACCTTGGCGCACTAGATAAGGAAGAGTTAGACCGCGACATCAAACTTCACCTTGAAAAAGGTAACCTGTACCTAAGGTTCGATAAACAATCTGCCTTTTTGGGAGCTACTCAAGCTTACTCAAAACGACCCTATCCACTTAAAAATTCATTTCAAAAACAAAACTGCACAAGAAATAATGGAGATTTCTAAGCAAACTGGGTTGCTGCCATGACCCGAACCTTCGCTGATTTGCACCTTCGGATTAACCCCAAAGATACCCAAACGGCTCAACGGCTGATCGGCAAGGCAGCGCAACTGGGTTACCGCTACATTAGTATTCCGTTTTCTCAAGGATTACAAGAAACTGAAGCAGCTGTGTTAAAAGACATGTGCACTAAAACAGGTCTAGACTTTGTTTTACGCGCAGATTTTAAACCCCGAACCCAAGAAGACCTAATGCGTTTTCTACGCAAGTTTAGACGAAAATTCGAAGTAATTTGCATCATATGCGATTCAAAAGAAATTGCACGTCAAGCTGCCAAAGATAGACGTGTAGACCTCATTAACTTTCCAAGCCTTGATTATCATAAACGCTTTTTTGATCGCGCCGAAGCTGAATTAGCCAGCTGCAGTTTAACAGGTTTAGAAGTGGATATTAAATCTCTGCTTGTGTTGGAAGGTCCAGCGCGTGTTAGATTGCTTTCATGCTTGCGTCGTGAAGTTGCAATTGCACTCGAGTTTCATGTGCCAATTGTGGTTTCGAGCGGTGTTGATGTTGAGAATTTTTTGCGCATGCCCCGAGACTTAGCAAGTTTAG
Source organism: Candidatus Bathyarchaeota archaeon (assembly GCA_963804785.1). Classification (GTDB taxonomy): domain Archaea; phylum Thermoproteota; class Bathyarchaeia; order Bathyarchaeales; family Bathycorpusculaceae; genus Bathycorpusculum. The sequence continues at coordinate 57,505 of CAWDRR010000003.1, read as the reverse complement.
CTTACTTGTTCGGACTTGATGAGGCACAGGCTTTAGATGCTATTTCAACTAATCCTAATGCGATTGTTATGCGTAATCGAGAGAAGCTTAGTTCAAGATTTATTGCTCCTGGTATAAGTTTGGTTAAGGAAGGCAAAACTGTTTGAAACGTGTTAAACGCCGCTACATTGCATTGCGTTTGGAATGTGACGGATTGCCTAGTGAGCGGGAGTTTATGGATGCTATTTGGAATGCTGTTACTAAGCTCTATGGAGAAGTTGGGGCAAGTTTGACAGGTTTGTCTTTGATTAATTTTGATGGGGAACGCAAGATTTTTGTGGTTCGCACTTCGCTTGCGTCATTGGCTATAGTTAGGGCTTCGTTGGCTTCAGTTACAGTTGTAGCTGGAAAGGCTTCATCATTGAATGTTTTGTTTGTTTCAGGTACGCTCAAGGCGTTATACGCCAATATCGGCTAATTATGTTTTGAATGTAAATATTTTGTTGACATTAAGATAAGACATTCTATAGTTAAGTCTCATAATCATTTGAACAATCTTACATAAAGTATGCAGAAATGTTTATCAATTCCAGATATGCGTTAATTAGCATTACAAAAAGCATTTGAAAAACTTAAACCAACAGAGAGAACAAAAATGGACATAAAAGACTTACTTCTTCAAACTCAAGCCCCTAAAAACGGACCCCATACTAGATGACTCCATACTTCGCGATGGTATCCAAATGCCCGGTTTAGCAGTTGGACCCAAAGATTCCGCAAAAATAGCCCAAATGCTAAGCGAAGTAGGTGTCGAACGCATCGAACTATTTCATTTTCAGGAACCAGACAAAAAAGCAGCAAAACTAATCGGTGATATGCACCTTGACCTACGTGTTTCAGGTTGGTGCAGAGCAGTCAAAGAAGACATCGACAGTGCAGTCCAATGTGGACTTCAAGAAGTAGGTATTTCACATCCTGTTTCATACATACATTTTAAGGCTAAATGGCCAGAAAAAACCCGAGATCAAATCTTAGCCAACATAGTTGATGTAACCGAGTATGCTGCTAAGACTTGCGGTTTGAGAACTTTTGTTCATGGCGAAGACAGCACCCGTGCAGACTGGGGATTTGAGAAACGCTTTATCAACGCTGTATCTGATGCTGGTGCAGAATGTTACCGCATCTGCGACACAGTTGGAATTGGATTATCTGATACAGATGCACCTTTGCCTAACGGTATCCCAGCGAAAGTAAATGCTATCAAGAAGGAGACCCGAATACGCGATATTGAGATTCACGCTCATGACGATTTCGGCAACGCAGTCGAGAACACTATGGCCGCAATTAAGGCTGCTTCGGGAGTTTGGGACAAAATTTACATTAGCACCACTTATCTGGGAATCGGCGAACGTGCTGGCAACGCAGAGACAGAAAAAGTATTGTTGAACTTGTACTTGCATTATGGAATCAAAAAATATGAGGGTAAAACTGAGAAACTTAAGGCAACAGCGGATTTCATTGGCAAACGCAACAGGTTTCACAGTGCCGCCTAACAAAGCAATCGTTGGCGACTATGGTTTCGCGCATGAATCAGGAATCCACACCCATGGCGTCCTCAATGATCCATGGACATATGAACCCTATCCGCCTGAACTAGTCGGCAACACAAGACGCTTAACCATTGGCAAACAATCAGGTAAAGGCATAATCAAACACAAAATCACAGAGCTAACTGGGAATGTTCCAGATGATCAAGTTGTCGCTGCAGTAGTAGATACAGTCAAAGACATGTACGCTAACGGTCGCAGAGCATCGCTAAAAGAGGAAGAATTCAAGAAAATACTTCGCGTCCTAAGAATCTTGCCTGAAAACAAGGAATGTTCATAGTAGCGAAAAGGGAAAATACCCCTTCTTTTATTATTCAATAAGAAAAATGTGACCTTCATGGTTGACATCTCCTTAATTGTTATTGTTAGCAACACTTTGGTGGTTTTTGCAACTTTCGTTGCTACTCTCTATCGCATCAAGATTGAACGTGACCAAATTAGGACTTTTAAAGGAAATGTTAGCGCCGTTCAATGTTTAGATTCTTTTCGAAAATATGTTAAGGCAGAGCGCAGTGAGTTGGTGGAAATGGATAGAGTTGAGATGCAAAAGTTTCTCGATTATCTTGAGAAGCTCGGCGAGGGATGTTAAAACTTAAATAATAATTTTCTAGTCTTAACATTTGAGAGAGCGGGAAAAATTGAGTTTCGCTGTAGAAGCAAATTTGTTAACTAAGCAGTTTGGTCAAGTAAGAGCGCTCGATGGGGTAAGTTTTAACATTAAACCTGGCGAAATTTACGGCCTAATTGGACCTAACGGTGCAGGCAAAACCACGACCCTGCGCATTATCTGCACGTTAATTAAGCCGACAACAGGCACTATAACGATTTTTGGTCAAGATGTCGCTAAGCAGCCTGAAAAGACAAGGCAGATCATCAGTTATTTGCCTGAGGAATCGGGTGCTTACCCTAACCTTACAGGTTTAGAGTACCTCAAGTTTATGGCGAAACTTCAGAGTACACCAGAAACAAACATAGAAGCCACTATAAGCGAAGCTATAGAAATCTGCGGACTAGGGGATCGTTTAAAAGATAGGGCTAAAACCTACAGTAAAGGTATGAAGCGGCGTTTGCTGGTTGCGCGAGCACTTATGACTCATCCAAAGTTGGCAGTGCTTGATGAACCTGCAAGTGGTTTGGATGTTTTGTATGCATATCATATTCGTGAGATTGTTAAACGATACGTCAAGGAACATGGCGTTACGGTTCTGCTTAGCAGCCATAACATGCTTGAAGTTGAATATCTCTGCGACCGCGTGGCACTTGTGAATCAAGGCAAATTGATTATTGAAGGAGAACCTAAAACCCTTAAAACAAAATACAACAGCGAAAACTTAGAGGAAGTCTTTGCGAAGGTGGTTGGCTTTGCTTAAAGGATTCACAACCATACTAATCAAAGAGCTAAAAGAACTAATGCGCGACCCAAAAATTCTCATCGGCATGATAGTCCTTCCCCTCATCATGTTTCCAGTTCTGGGTTTAGTTATGGGTTATGCTGTGCAAACAGCGCAGACAGAGGCCCAAAGAACGACTTTGTTAGTAATTGATAATGACTGCGGAAATTGGAGCCAAGTTTTTGTCGGCTACTTAAACAGCTCAATAAACGTTCAAGTTGTCAATAATACTTCGCCTCAGAGTGTAATTGACCAAGGGATGCTGAAACATTACAATAGCAGTACTTTTTTAGTTATCCCGGCTGGGTTCAGTGATAACTTTACTAGACATAACGCTGGAGAATGGAATGTTACGGGTGTTGTCAATACTTACGGTATGTTTGATGGTGGAGGCGGCATATTTAGTGGTGTTAGTGGTTCAGCTGTTGATGCTGTGGTTGCTGGATTTAACCGGGCAGTTGCCCCAGATGTTGTTTCAGTAGTGCAATCCAGCGTTGTCAAGGGCACAATTACCGAAGGCATCAGCGTTGGTGCACTTTCAAGTTTATTGTTAACACAGTCGATTGCTTTGCCCATTACAATTATGGTTATGTTGACTTATGCAATGCAGATTGCTGCGACAAGTGTTGCGATGGAGAAAGAAGAAAAAACGTTGGAGACATTGTTGACTACTTCAGTGGATAGGTTTGCAATTTTGATGGGAAAAGTCTCAAGCACCATTATTGTTGCCGGAGTTGCGGCAGTTACAGTTCTAATTGGCTACAATTATATGATAGGTTCTTTATCTGTGGGTATTGCAGGCGCTGCAGGTGGCAGCGTTGACTTAGTCGCTTTAGGCTTGGTGCCTTCAGTAGGCGGCTATGCTCTGTTGGGGATAAGTTTGTTCTTTACTTTGCTGTCAGCTTTGGCGTTGGCAGTTGTGATGTCCGCTTTTAGCGAGAACGTAAGAGGCGCACAGGCTTTAGTTGGATACGTTTACCCATTGATTTTCCTACCTGCAATGGCATTAATCTACCTCGACGTGAATTCACTGCCGCTTGCATTAAAAGCAGTCTTCTACGCCATCCCATACAGCCATCCGATTCTTGCTGCAAAAGCCGTAGTAACAGGCGACTATGGAACAGTTGTGTTTGGCATCGTTTACGTTGCCATCTTCACAGTTGTCATAATGTACATTGCTTCGCGACTGTTTGCTACAGAGAAAATTTTGACAGCTAAACTTAGGTTCGGCAAAGGCAAAACAAAACAACGCGGCGAATAAAGCCAATATTTTCCCTAATATACGAATATGCACACTTTTCTGCGCCAATATATTTAGAGAAGATTATCCAAGGAATGTAAGTATCAAAATTCTTCGCGGGTTAGAGCCAAACGTGGCTTCGTCGGTTATTCCACTAAAATTTCCTGAAGCATAAAGTTGTATGTAAATTTGCTCCAGGTTCAGTGTTGTATTGAAATAAGGAACTGTGCCGCCGTATTCGTAGGTAAATACGTATTTTACGTTGTCCTGCCTGCAAAGATCGATGAATTCGGTGATGTTGAAAACGGGAGTGTAAGTGTCAACAGCTCGAGTTGGGTATTGATAGGTTTTGATTTGACTGTTTCCTTTGCTTGTCAGGTAGAAGCTAACCATATCTTGGCTAAAGTAGTTGAAAGGGCAAAGAAGCATTATTGACTGATTTGAGGCGTCGCGGGCTAATGCATAGTCGGTGGCTTTCTCGATTTCAATTTTAATGTCGGTTTGCCTGACGTTGTAGTAGATGTCATTTACACTGTAAGCTAACGCTACAGACAAAAATACAATCAACAATGTCGCAGCAACTTTAGCAGTTTTCTTCCTACTCACTCTCACGTTATTTATCCACGTGCCGTGCAGCTTATCAAAAACAAATAGGATGAGCACTGAAGCTGAAATTGCTAAAGCTGGAAATAAAGTCAAGACATAACGCCATTCTCTGTTTGAAATTACTGTGAAAAATACGAAAACGCAGAGGAACCAAACTAAAACAAACTTGTCTTCTCGTTTTCTCCTCCAAACAAACAAGCCTAAACCAGCTAATCCCACAATGTAAAACAGCAAAGAAATTGGGTGAACATCAACGTAGGGCCAAGTCATTTCGACCAGATAGAATATTGGTGTAGGAAAGCGAAGGCTGTAGAGTGATCTTTCAGGGTTACCCATCTGCAAAGCATACACCCATTGACTGAAAACATATGAAGCAAGTACATTGTAAACAATGACAAGCCAAGGAACAATCACAGCCACTGCCGCCACAACAAGCAACATAAACCTTGAGAACAAACGTTTAAGTTGACCCCACCCTAAAACCAGCATGACCACAACCATAACAGGCACTACTGCAATCACCTGGTACTTGGTCAAAAACCCAAAGCCCAATGCAAAACCACTTAAAACTATTAACCAGTTTTTACGGGTTTTTAACCAACGGAAAAATAGAAAAAGAGACAACATAAAGAAGAAAACAAGCATAATTTCCAACAGAGCCAATCGCGAGAGCCAAAAGTAACCAGGCATAACTGCCAAGAGGAAAGCTGAAAGTAAAGCAGCTTTCTTTCCGTACATTGTATAGGCTAACTCGAAAACCACCCAAAGTGTAAGGATGCTAAAAACAGCTGAAACCAGTCGAGCTGAAAAAAGACTTGCGCCAAACAAATCGAATGAAACCTTGGTAAAAACGGAGAAAAGCGGTGGGTAGAATGAATCGCGGACAAAATTATTGTATAAACCGTTCTGTAATTCCAGTGCACGGTTTAAGTGACCAACCTCATCCCAATTCATAGGTTGTTTAACCAAGTTCAACAGTATGAAAACAAAGTATGTGAACGCAAGAATCAAAAATGCTATTCGCCACTTGTCCAACGTACCAATTAAGCATTTCCAACTATGTTTTGAACTTGGTTGGTCCAACATGTTCTCAGCGGTTTAGAACCATTGCTTCCTATTGTATGTACGGGATATAAAACCTTCCAACTGAACTCTTAGACAATATTCAATTCTGAAGTTAGAGCCTTAAGAAATCCTAAAATGCTCCAGCACCATTTTTGTTTTATATGCCTTACAATGAGCTTAGAAAAGATTACTTACTCGACCGTTGGGTCGTAATCGCAATAGAACGCAGCCGAAGACCCACAGACTTTGCGAAAAACAAACTAGAAGCTGCCAAAACAACGGTTTGCCCAATGTGTGTTGGCAACGAAAACATGACGCCTCCAGCGATAATGCTTTTTCAAAAAGAAAATAACAAAGTAATGCGCAGCCAAGATCCCTTGTCTGGGGAACGGCCTAAAAATTGGCTTGTACGGGTTATTCCAAATCTTTTTCCCGCTTTCAGTCCACCTAAACAACCTGAAGATGAGAGACAAATAATTCAAAACGAATATTTATGGAGTGCAATTGGTCAACATGAAGTCATAGTTGAATCTCCAAATCACGATGAAGGACCAGCAGATGCTGAGTTGCCTCAGCTGGAACTGGTCATAAACACCTACGTTGATAGGCTCAGAGAATTAAGCGTTAAACCATACGTTAATTACGTCTCGATTTTCCGCAATTATGGTTTGGAAGCAGGCGCGTCTCTATCTCACGCGCACAGTCAAATAATTGCGACACCCATGGTGCCAACAACTGTTCAAGAGGAACAGAAAGCAAGCAGTGCCTTCTACATTGAGCATGGGAAATGCATTTTCTGCAATATCATTGAGCGGGAAACCAAGGGACCTCGTCTTATTTCTGAAAACAATGATTTTGTTGTTTTGGCACCGTATGCAAGCATTAACCCAATGGAATTCTGGATACTTCCCAAAAAACATGCTCCAAACATTTTGAACCTAACCGCATCTGAGGTTTCAGCGTTTGCTAAAACTCTTAAATCAACCCTTAAAGCCTTAAAAGACATAGTTAACGATCCACCCTACAACTATGGATTTCACTTAGCAATAACTCCTGAATTCAAAGATAGCTATCACTGGCACTTGGAGGTTTATCCGAAACTGTCAACGTGGGCAGGCTTCGAAAAAAGCTCTGGAGTATACATAAACACAGTAACGCCTGAAACAGCCACAGAAAGCTTTAGAAAAACAATTAAAACTTAAATTCTCAAGATTTCATTAGCTTTTTTTGGTTTAATCTGCAATATGTCTTCTACATAAGCGCGCAGCGGCTCAGCAACGCTCCATGCTTGGGATATACATCCTCTGGGCTCGTTGGGTGGATCACAGTCGTAGATTTCATTTATTGTTCCTAAGCCCCCTTGGTGGATTCCAGTAGTGAATAGAGGGAGAATCAAGTTTTCCAGTGCTTGTTGCCTTGCTACTGCAGAGTATTCGTTGACTTTCAGGTATGCTGTCACGTAAGGACCCAGTAACCAAGGCCAAATTGTCCCATTGTGATAAGCCATGTCCCTGCTTCTGCGGTCACCTGAACACTTGCCGACAAACTTGGGGTCGCTTACTGATAGCGTCTTCAACCCGTAGGGCGTCACAAGTTCGCGGTTGACTACTTCAACTACTTTTTTGCTTTTTTCCCCGTCAAGCATGGTGAAGTCGAGTGAGACAGCGAATATTTGATTGGGGCGAATAGAAGAGTCAGAAGCTTTATCGTCAACGACGTCAAATAAGCAATTTTCCTTTGTGTTCCAGAATTTTTCGTTAAAGTTTTGCCGTGTTTGGCTTGCCATGTCAGCGTACCTTTGAGTTAAAATGGGCGCCTCAAATTTGTTCGCGAGCAACTCCATGGTTAGCAGGGCGTTGTACCACAGTGCTTGGATTTCAACGGCTTTTCCTGTCCTAGGGGTAATCACATCGTTTCCCACGGAGGCATCCATCCACGTGAGTCTAGGACCGTGCATAAGCAAGCCGTCAACATCCAAGTGTATTCCAAACAGAGTGCCTTTTTGGTGGTTCTCAATTATACCCTGTAGTTTCTGCCACAACTCGTCTTTGACAAAACCGAAATCACCAGTGTATTTTACGTATTGTAGCACGACGTTAACATACCATAAGGTAGCGTCGACTGTATTGTAAACGGGGATTCCTGACTTATCGGAGATAAAATTAGGAATCAACCCACTCTTGCAATATTGAATGTAACTTTGCAAGATGTCTTTGGCAAGGTTGTATTTTCCAGTAACCAACGTTAGCCCTGGTAGTGAGATAAAGGTGTCTCTGCCCCATGGTTCAAACCAGTGATACCCTGCGACGACGGCTTTTGTCCCAGAATCATTTTCTACAGTGAATGAGTCAGCTGCGAGAAGTATCCAGTTTAACCAATCGGTTATCGGCACATCGGGGTGATTGTGATGAAAATCAGCCAGCAAATTGCTCCGCTGACTTAGCTCTTGGCGGTATGCGTCTTTTATGCTGCTGATTGTGCCTCCAACTGTATCTGAAATCGCTCCAGCTTGTTGGCTTTCGTGACTCACGGCACATGTTACTGCAAATTCTTTTTCCACGTTTGCAGGAATATGAATCTCAAAGTATCCAGGCTGGAAACAATCGTCAACATCTGCTTCACCCCGCTGCAACTCGTCGCGGTAATGTATGTGGTTTATCCAGTTTATTTTTTCTTTGAATTCTCCGTCGGTTATGCGGCAAACGATTGTGGCTTGTGGACGCTGAAAAGTAGCATGAAACAATGCTCCATCGCTTTTTAGGGTAAAATTCAACGGTACTCTCGATTGATAAACCACTGTATGATAGTGTCTGCATGTTAAAAGTGGATAAAGCCTAACTTTGGCTTCTGAACTATTCTTGTTTGTTAGCTTGTAGGTGATAACTACGATGTTCTTGTTTTTTAGTATAAAAACTGTTTTGCTAACCTGTATATTGCCCACATCGTAATTGTATGTTGGGAACGGGTCAATTGAAAATTGCTCAATCAGTTTGTAGCCTTCGGGATAAATTACATCATGAAACTCGTTAGAACCCAACCTGTAAACATCATCGCCCACCAACACATCTTCATCGAGTTTTGAAAGGCAAACTGTGCGGTTTCCAGGTGGATCCAACGCAACAACAAGCAATGCATGATACTTTCGCGTATTAATTCCTGGCACAGATGAGGACGCATAGCTGCCCAACCCATTGGTTATCAGCCACTCCTTCTCTAAAAGGCTGCTAAAGGAGGAAAAAGCTTCTTTTTGAAAAGTTATAGAGGGCAAAATCATTTTACGGCATCAACTTTGCTATGTTTTTATCGCGTGGAACACAGAAATAGTTTGCGACAGGCACACATTTTGTTCGGAACATTAGCAAGTGAGGCTTAGTTAGTTTGTATTCAGTGAGGGTTTCAGCGTACCCCATGCCTTTGGCGAAAACAAGTTCGGCGGCATCATAGATTTTTAGGAAGTTCGTAGATGCTTCTTTTTTCTGTAAACCGACGGCGTCGCAGCCTGTGGTTATTACTTCGTCGGCGAGTTTGTCGATGTTTGATATTTCAACATCTTCCATTGTGGCGTCATTGATTACGGGACTACCTTTGACGACGTAAGTGACTTTTAACCCCATGTTCTTGAGTTGCTCAACCAGCAAAGAATCGAAAACGATTTCTCCAGCGTTATCCGCTAAGAACAAAACGCTCTTTGCCTTCTTCGCTAGCTCATAAGCCTTGTCTAAATCATCAATAACCAAGTCTTTTGCGGCTTCCCTAACACAAGTTGCTAAATTATTTAAAGTAAACTTGTGTCCTGGAATATCAAACTCCATAATATTTCCTACAATCGCGCATAAACAAGCTTTCTTGAAACGTTCCTGCTGATTAATTCCTGATTCAACATATTTTTTTGCGTGAGGACGCATTTTCAGGGCTTTTTCATTTGCCAGTTTCTTGTTGTATTTGTATGGGTCGTTGTTACCTGTTAATTGTCTGATTATTCGGTCTCTTTTTGTGCCAATTACTGCCGCTACCGAAGTGGGCTTAAATTCTCGACTTAGCAGTTTAACGATTTCGGCCAAGCATCTAAAACGTAGGGCGGGGTTTGTGGTTGCTTGGTAGGTTTGTATTTGTGCCCGAAAAAGCAGGCATGATTCGCATTCTGCTTCAACCTTCAAGGTATCTTCACACGGTTAATGTTTTATTGCGTCGGCAAATGCACGTAACACACTATATGGGTCTTTCGCTTTTACTATGCCGCTTGCGACAAGAACACCTTGAGTTTCAAGCTTGAGCGCTATTGAGATATCTTCGGCTGTGCTTATACCAGCTCCGCAGAGAATAGTCATTTTGGGGTCAATTTTTTGGACAAGTTTGACAGTGTCAGTTATTATTTCAGGTTTAGCTTTAGAAACAGAAATCCCTGAACCAATCAACTCTGGGGGTTCAACAGAAGTAATATCTGGTCGCATGGCAGCTATTGCAGCGCTTACCGAAGGATTATTAGCGCAAACACATGAAACAAGACCTTTTTCTCTTGTTAACGCAATAATAGAGTCGATTTCAGAAAGTTTCAATTGCCTCTCTGAATGATTAATTAAAGTTCCTACAGCACCAGCTTCCTTAATTGATTCAGCGAGAATATGTCCAGTGGAGTTTCCGGGTTTAATTGGGTCTATGTGCTGGGCAAAAACTGGAATTTCAACCGTTTCAACGATTTTAGCAAGGTCAACAAACTGTGGAACTACAATAATGTTGGCGCCTGTTTCTTTGGCGGCTTTTTCAGCTTGCTGGGCGAGTTGAACTGCTCTTTTGCCTGTAGATTCTAAGTAAGTCTTAAAATTTACAATAATCATTGGTGCTTGTAGGTTCAATTGGATTTTGCCTCGGTCTAAGGGTAGCACTATTTTTGTTAATAATTGTTTCCCAAGGTTTTCTCTATATTTTCGGTTTAAATTCTATTGCTACCGAATTATGAGATAAACTGGAATTAGCCATACCCATTTAAAACATAATATGACTCCCTGGTTTAGTATAATTGTAAAATTACTTAAAACTTCTTTTTCAAAAATTCAAAAAAGCTGCAAATATATGAATTATTAGGCATTAGGTTTCGTTTGAAGTGATGCTTTTTTAGCTGCTTCTTCAGTTAGCATGCCGATCAATTGTCCATTTTTAACCATTGCTGCTCGCTTGAATTTTTTATTACACATAATTTTCATAGCTGTAAGCATCGATTCGTCTCCTTCAAGAACGATGAGTGGCGTGTAATTGATGTCTTTTGCAAGAGTCTTAAGCGGATCTTTTCGTTCATTGACTATCTCTTTTAACAGCTCTCTGTCATTGACTACACCTATGGGTTTGTGATGTTCGGTGATTAAAATTGAGTTCACGTTATTTTGCAGCATTTTATCAACGGTTTTAGCTATTGTCTCAGATGCCGCAATTTCCACTGTCGGAAGTTTTGTTCCTGCTTGACTGCTAATTTCTGTTATGTCAATGCCGCGTTTCCAGATGTCGTTTAACATTTCGCTTACTCGTTCAATTTGGTCGGGGTCACTGGAATAAAATGTGTCTGTTAAATAGAAGGCCGATTCAGCGACATTATCACTCAGCGACGGCATCTTGAACATGAACAGGTGTTTTTCGTCAACCAACATCATGGTCATGTAACTAATTGGCACATGTTTGACTTCAAATGTCTTTGCTAGTTTCTGTGCTGGTTCAAGGTTATCTAGATCGATAGACGCCATTATGCGGGTGGTTAAGCCCTTTTTAAAGTATTTTACGATGGGATCGCCTTCAGCGAGTCGATTGATACTCTGCGAAGAGGTAATTACTATAATTTCTTTTTTGGCTGAATCAAGAACCTTTTTTACCTTGCTCAATGCGTCTTCAACGCTCTTGATAACAAGAGTTTCGCCTATCGGGATTCCGCTCTTCAATTCTTCTATTCGTCTTGAAGCATCAACGCTGGTTTGCCACATCTGGGTAAAAAACGCTTTTAGAACTGAGATGAACATCTTGTCGTTTATCCATAATCCTTCATCTTCAAGGAATAAAACAGAGGCTTCGTTTCCAAAAGGTGAGTATAGGATGGCTTCTTCTTCGTCTTTGATTAGAAACCTTGGGAAAAACCTAGAGCTCATGCCGACGTGGCGAAGTTTAATGTTTAGTTTATCTTCTGTGATACTTTGATCAATTCTATCTACAGTTTTTAGGTTTTCTGGGACAATTTCAGTTATTATTTGGACATTAACATTACGTTCTTGGGATGTAGTGACAGCTGCATCGAAGATTCCCGCAATGTCTTCCTGAATTATGCCCGGAGCAGTGGTTAACACTGTGATTTGGTTTTTTGATTCCTCAATCATGGTAATCATTTTGGAATGAATTTTCTTTTTTCCGGTTATGATTGAGAATTTAGCTACTGGGTACTCTGTTTCTGGGGCACTTATTGATTGCCAAGCCGTCAGAAGATCTTGTTTCTGATCGTTTAGGTTGACGATTTCGTTCTTTTTTGTATTTATGAAATTATCAACCAAGCCTTCAAAAGCAACTATAGTAAACCTAGTTGGGCGTTCTAGGGTTGCTTCGATGAAACCTTTTTCTTGAAGTTTCTTGAATGTACGATAAGCTTGAACACGTTCCATCTTGAGTCGTTTAGCTACGAAGCTGGTTGATTGGACACCGCTTTTTGCGAGGAACATATAAACTTGAATTTCTCGTTTGGATAAACCTAAAAGTTGCAGGAATTTAGTTACGTCTTTTTCACTCATCGAGTTACCGCCGAATAAAACCTGTGCAGTATTAAGGAAGGTGTTAGATGTTTATAAATTGTATCTCTTTAGACACTACAAAACACAATAGTTCTATCTCTTACACCAGTTTTTGTTGAATTGTTCCATGTTCACTTTTGGCTCTTTGTGCAGGTTTCCAAGACTTCCTAACAAAACTCGGGAAGTCATCTTTGCCATCTAGCAGTCGCTTCAAAAAAACCATGGTTTTTTCATCTGTTAAGTATCCGCTGCCAAAATCGCCGTGTTTCAATCTTAACTTTGAAATCTCGCTATCTCGCTCCACTTTAGCAATAATAGATGCCGCTGACACTACAGGAAAAGTCCTGTCTGCTTTATGCTGGGATATAATTTTTGTTTTGCATTTGAGGCATTCGCCAATATGATAGCCAAACCTATCTGCTAAAACATCTGCCGCATCAACGTAGGCTTCATCAGGTTTTAAAGCTTCAATTATTTTCGCCATTGTTTGGGCTTCAAGTCTGTTGAGTTTGTGAAGTACTCTGTTGCTTAGAACGACTTTATCAATTTGGGCAGGTGAAACTTTTATGATATGGTGGTTTTGGGTTAATTTTATAATTTCTGGGTAGAGTTCTTCACGTTTTTTCGCGGTGAGAAGCTTGGAGTCCTTTACTCCTATCTCAATTAGAAGCTGCAGGTTCTCAGTTCTAATCGCGATACCAGCAACAACTAATGGACCGATAACGCATCCTCTCCCAGCTTCGTCAACACCAGCAACCAACATATCCGTTATTCTTCCTAAACAATGAAGGCTTTAGTTTTCTGAGTTATAATGCTTTTCCAAAACATCGAACAACATGAAAAAAGCAAGCCGAGCAGAAAAAACCGACCTGAGATAATAAGAAATTTTTCCGGTTCTATAGGCTGTTTTTCATTTTTTTCTTTGAGTTTTTCTTAATTCCGAATTTTAGAGACGCTGTGCAACTATCATGGCGTGTGCTTTGTCGTATGGTTCTAGGTCAACAATTTCTTTCACATCGAAGCCTCTGTTTCTTAGTATGTTGGCTTCTTGACGGTAGACTGCGTTGGGATCCATTGTTACGTCGATGCTTTGTGATTTGCAAGCGAGCATGACCCAGCCGTTTGGTTTGAGGAAAACGTCGGCGTTGTCTGCGAGCAATTTGGCTTGTTCGGGCTGGGCTACGTCGCAGTAGATTGAGTCAACTTTGCCTGAGATGAACATGGCGTAACGTTGGGGTTGCCGTGCATCTTCAAGCATTGGTGAAATATTGGTTCGGTAAGCTGCAACGTTGTTAACGAGATCTCTTAAGGATCGTTGTGCAAATTCTACGCAGTAGACGTGACCTGTTTCGCCAACAATATCTGAAACATGACTTGGTGTGGTTCCTGAAGCAGCTCCTAAATACAACACCTTAAAACCCGGTTCAACAGGCACATTTTGGACTCCTTTAATGATGGCACCTGCAAGTTTGCTTCGGAAAGCATCCCAAACTCGGTATTCAACATATTTAAATTTAAAAAGTCGTTCGCCATAAACTCTTAACCCCGGGGTTAAGTTGCGTGTGCCTAATCGTTGCGAACCGTCTTCAAGCATTACTTGATAGATTTCTTTGAATTTAGGGTGTGGTTTAACTTTGAGGTGCACGTCTGTCTGGTCCCCGATTTGGACCGCCGCCTCCGCCGCGTCGATCGCCTCTGTCACGTCCGCCACCGTAACTAAAATTGCGTCCTCCGCCTCCACCACCGCCGTGTCGTGGCGGTCTTGGACCTCTATCGCCACCACCGAAGTTTTTACCGCCACCTCTAAATCCACCTTGAGGCGGTCGTTCTGACCGTTGATCTCGCCGTTCAAAGTTTGATCCTGCGGGTCTGGGTTTGACTTCTTTTGGTGCTGGCGGGTCTTTGTATTTTATCTGGATTTCCTCTAAGCGTTTGTTAATGTCAGCTTTTAATTTATCTCCAATATAGTGACCTGCTCCGAATGCGTCTATTCTAGCAGCAATAGCAAGTTTGCCTGCGATGACTCTTGCGATCTTTCCGCGTTGCCACCTTTTTGCATCGTGAAGCAGGGTGTGTTGAAAGATTAAGCCGTGTTTTGGTGGTCTAGCTCCTGTTTTTAAGCTGCGGAAAAGTGCTTTTTCTGCGCCTATAACTTGTATGGTGCTAGCTGGTCTCATTGCCAAGTTACGTAGACTACCTGCCATGGCGATTAACCGTGCACCAAGGAGCGCACCTGCAACTGCACGCACGTTAGGCGCTAATTCCTCCATCGTTTTCTCAACGTAATCTTCCATGTTTTTGCGCAATAAATAGAAATTAAGAACATCCTTAGCTAAAGCCTGCACCATCTCAAGGTCGGAATCTGCAACGTCTGCACCCATGGATGATTCAGCCGCTTTCGCGACCAATTGCGTTCTCTCCTTTGGAATGTTTTCTCTCTCTAAATTCTCAACTGTAAAGTTTTCTCTATTGCCTAAATTCGTGACAAGACGCGAGTAAGTTTCATGTTTCTCGATTAAGCGGTCAAGTTCAGGAAAATAAACGCCATACCATTCTCTTAGTCTTCCCATGAATAGGTTGACTGTTTGATCTAAACTATCGAGGGTTTGAATACTTTGAGCAACAATTAAATCCCGTTTTTCTGAGGCGCCCTTAATTCTCATCTTTGCAAGTTCTAAGCTAACACTTCGGTTCCAAGTGCTTAGTTCTTGTTCATCTTTTGCAAAGCCTGATTCAAGTGCTATTTCAACCATGCGTGAATGAAGCACTGCAGTTTCTGCTGGCTTTGCTACTTCAACGTTGACTTTCATTTTCTTCTGGGCTTCCGCTGCCAAATTGGCGGATTCAAAAACAAATACGTCATAACCCACGCTAGCTAAAAGTGAGATTAATGATGAAACTTCGTCAGATATTTTTCCAGACTCAGTTTTAACTAAGCTTTTTGCTGCATCCTGAGCGTTTTTTGGAAACAACGCTTTTTCTACTAAGCCGTTGCTTTCGTCAAAGGCTGCTACGCCGAAGGGAAATTGAACAATGAATATTTTCATATTATTTAGCCCCAGTAAACTAAGATATTGTCACTGCATTGGCTTAATAAATAGTTGTTTATGTTTTCCATCAGTTGTATATAGTCTGGTCATTTTTTTCGCTTTCTGAATATTTTTGCCCTCCATTTCTATTACGAGTTCGAAACTGACTTCTACTAGTTTGCAAGATTCTTCGATGTTTGATACGACTTTATTCTTTCTGTTAACTCGTTGAAGAATACTTTCTCCATGTTAACGTAGAGTTGCGTATCTAGTATGCTTTTGCTCCCTATCATTCTTCTGACGTGATCCCTGCGGTTTAGTCTTCCAGCGATGTAGACCCGAATTTTTTTGGGGTTGGATTGTAATCCAACGCTGTTTAGAAAATAGAGAATAGCATCATTTTTTAAGCGTAGATCAACAATCAAGAGAACGTCAAGTTGATCATACAATTTCCACTCTAGACAGTCCTGATTTGCCAAATCCAAGATGATAAACTCTATTATGCTAATTATTATTGGAGCGGAATCAAGTAATGCTACTCTAAATTAGCACGCTCATTCTGTTAGTTTTGGACATACTTCTCCGTTTCGAACATCTTTACTCCGAGGAAAAAGTAAACCTTTGGTGCCTCAGAGGAGTAGGTCTTCAAGAAGAATCCGAGTATAGCCGTCACGAGGACTAGATCAGCACCCATCACGGTTTTATTCTTTTTAAAAAAGAGAAAACAAGGCAATTTTGTCCGAAGTTTCTGAGGGTTATTTATGGTTTGCAGGAGGCTTCTCACTTAATTCACGATACATTTCCCTGGAGTATTCTACGATCTTCTGAGCTTCCTGCGCGTTTTGCCATTCTCTAACCTTTACCCATCTGTGAGGCTCAAGTCGTTTGTAGGTCTCAAAAAATTCTTGAATCTCTTCTAATCGATGCTTATGGACATCGGTTATGTCATGGTAGCCTTCAAAACGGGCATCGTTGACTAGCACGGAAAGAATCTTTGCATCTAGTCCTTCTTCGTCTTCGATTATTAAAGCGCCTATAACGCGAACTTTAACTATACAACCCGCTGTCAGAGGTGCATAACTAAGAACCATAATATCCAAGGGGTCCTTATCGTCAAACCATGTCTGCGGAACGAACCCATATTCAACAGGGAAAACTACTGATGAAGGAATAATCCTATCCAGTACGAAAGCTTCCCATTTTATGGCATATTCATATTTATCTCGTGAGCCACTTGCAACTTCAATAACCATGTTTAAAAGTTCAGGTGGATTATCGCCCGTTGGGATACCGCTCCAAAAATTCATAATTTTATCAACATTTCATAAGGCATCGGTGTCAACGATATAAATTTTTTCCGATGTTTCCTTAACTTTCATGGCAGTTTCCCAAAGTGTAGAATCTAATAAAAGGCTATTTTTCGCTATCCGAGATGTGCTTAAAAGATTTTGCGTGAGAACTGTTTCGGTTAAACTTTGCTTGCAAAGTTTAAAATGACTTTTGACAAGTAACCTAGTTCGCCATGCTGCTGCTCCCTTTATCTGGGCAACAATCCCCTGAGGCGAAAGATTCAGCTACTTCAATTTCTCTTGGGTGAGATAGTAACTTAAATCGACCTCTCTTGCCTAAGCCTATGACTAAGCTTTCCTCGATCGGGAGCTGCCTTCAAATAAGCCTGCAAACGCGAATATTGCACCTTGAAAGAAATATAAAGAAGGCATTTAGTTGATGAACCCACATCTTAAGCCAACGAATGATTAGTCATCGGAACCTCGTCTTCAAAAGAAACATTAGCCGGATAATTAGACGCAACATACTCTCTTAGCAGATTCACGCCTGCAGTGTAGAAACTGTGCACTTTATCATCTGGAGCATTTTTTTGAGAAAAGATTAAAGGCAAATTCTATAGCCACTAATTAGTTTTCCAGAGCTTACTCAGCCCCAACTTTTCTCTGTTACTTTGATTTTTTTGACTAAAAAAGGGGAAAGATAATTTTTGTTTTTTTGTGGCTTTTAAGCTCTTTTCCTGAGAACCAGGATAATGACGACTCCGATGATTGCTACGAAGACGAATAGCCCTGCGATTGCTGGAACAAAGTATGCATCAGCCATGGAGGTTAATGGTTGTTCTGTTGGTGCTGGAGTTGGTGCTGCTTCCATAACGCCGAAAGCTGCTTCAGAGTATGATGGCCAATAGGATTCGCTGCCATCAAAGCTAGCGATGACTGTGTATTTTCCTGGAACGTCAGGTTGCCACATGTAACTGTATTTGCCGCTTTGGTCATTTGTTGTTGTACCGATAGTTCTGACGTTTCCGTTTGGATCAATCACTGTAAGGGTGATGTCAACTCCGACTGTGTCTGTTGGTCGTGGTTTCTGCATGTAGACATATTCCATCCATCTGCCCTGGCTTGCATCAGAGACTGCTGGAACGCCTGCTGGGAATCTTGCTGCTTGTTCAGCTTGCTTTGTGCCTGCTGCAATGTCATACACTGAACCCTCAATCAAGACACTGTTACCTTGAGAGATAACATTGTTTTGTATGTTAACTGAGGTTTCGCTTGGTCCCTTGCCGATAGTATAGACCTTCATGTCGTAGCAGTTGAGGTAAATGTAGAAGCTGTCTGCGACTATGTCATAGTTTGCGTCCATGCCTGTGCCCCAACCCATCAAAGTCCAGATTTCAGTTCCGTCAGTAGCGTTGATAGCGCGTACACGTCCATCTTTGTAGTATGGCGAGTCAGGAGAGTGCTCTGTAGTGGAAAGGAAGACTTTGCCATCTGCAATAACTGGCATGAAGATTGGATAGTGACCCCAAGCTGTTTGCAAACCACTGTCTGTACTGTTTCCTGGTCCGCCGTTGCCATAGGTCCATTTGAGTTCTCCAGTCTTTATGTCCATACAGTGAAGTATTCCACCGAAGCCTCCGAAGTAAATGTTGCCATAAGCAGCGCGCGTTGTTGACCTAAAGTAGTCATATTGATTTGCAGCTGTGGATGGTCCCCACAATAGATTGCCATCAGTAAGACTGTAGCCGTAGTGCACCTGAGTCTCTCGGACTTCAAATACGAAAACTCCAGCATCGGGATCCCAAGCTACTAGATCTCGTGTTACGTTGCCTGGTAGCGCTGGGAAGAATTTACCCCAAAGTACTTGTCCCATTGAATCTTCCTTTAGACTAACGCAGGTTATGTTTGCACCGTACCAGTCTCCTCCATAATAGTTATCTGCTCTGCCACCAAAACGCCCCTGAGTTAGAAGCATATAGCTGCCGTATCTAGCTCTGTTGATGCTCCATGTTCCAGAATTCATCAAGTTTATTGATTTGTTAAAGTCGTACGCCGGGGTTGTTACTGAACTATAGCCTTGTGCTGCTCGAACAGTGTTTGATACCCACATTGAACCGTTCCAGTATGTACTTCCTTCTCGTTCAGGAACAATTGGACAGTTTGCAGGATACGTGCCAGAATACCAGCCGCCTACACCGGTGCCTGCAGCAGAACCTATTACTTTAGATGAATTCCATTGAAGCAGACGCATATCTGGATTTGCGGTAGTTCCAACGTTTGTAACTGAATAGCGCAGTATTTCGCCCTTTGGACCTAGAACAGATGTACCAGAAGGTGTGTTTGTTATGTTCATGCTTGTGACAATTCCTGTGTCTGGGTCAATTGAACTGGCAAAGTTGCTTGAGAATAAAAGGCCATTTGGTAGTACGCCGTGTTGATTAGGTGTGTCTAAAGCATAGAGATAACCGAATGATGGTTCGGAAACTCCTGACCCTGTAACACCCATCTGTGCACCGCGCCAAATCTCTTCACCAGTACGCAGATCTACACAGACCCATCCGTCTCCACCGCCTGAATTACCTAAAGGCAATTCATAGTAGAGTTTTCCATTCATAACCAGCGGATTAGCCCATCTGACATTGTATGAACCGCCCATGTAGAATGTTTTTCCATCGATCCCAAGGTCTGTTCCTCCTACAACTCCACCTTCCTGAATTGATTTAGACCACATAATGTGTGCGCTGTTTGGTGCAATACCGTCAGCCTGGAACCTGTTTTCGATTTGCGGACTTCCTAGCCAGTTTGAAGAAATAGAGAACCAATCAGTGTTTTGTCCTTCGATGGGGCGTGTCCAGTACTCTTTTGGAAGCGGATAGCTTCCCTGAGCTGGCGGAAGTTGTTCTTCTTGAACAGTCCAAGTTATTGTTCTTGTGGCTGGTGCATAAGTATCGTTTTGGTAGGTGCCGCTCCAGGTGTATGTTTGTCCTGCGTAATCAAATTTGAGCGTATATGTACCAACTTGGTCGGGAGTATACTGGTAATACTGTATGCTGGTTGTATCATCTACGACGTCCCAATGTTTACTTTCAGTTTGTCCATTAGGCTTTGTAATGGTCAAGGTGTAATCGTGGCGTCTAATATCATTACCCACAACTGATGAGGGTAGAGGATAGTCAATCCACATCACAATGGCGCCAGTTTGACCTACACCGATAGGTTCAGGTGCAGGAACAATATAGGCATAAGATGGAAAATCCCACGGTGGCGTATGTGCATTTGCTGCGGGCAAATTAACGAGCGGAATTGCAATAGATATCATTAAAATCAAAGCAATCAAAATAGTCATAGATTTATTTTTTATTGTTTGCATTTTTTTCTTTTCCTCATTTTATGTTGTATTGAGCAAAAAGCGCTAAGTCTATTTGCCCAACCTAGCATCTTCTTCGTTTGTTATGAGTATATATGATTTTTCAATAAACAAATTTAATAAATTATAACATAGTTATATTATAAATGATACAATAAAGCTTAAACTGTAACATAACCATATTGCACGTAATCCCACAGTATTAACTAAAAACGAATACAAAACCTACAACAAGAAACATTGAAACTGCAAACAAGCCACTATTGAAACATAGAAACAAGAAGGGAATCATTTTGAATCAAGTTGGGTTATGTTGTGAGTGTTTGCCGCGGATTTTGGCTATTGCACCCACGGTTGCTGAATTTTCCCAGGTACCCAAACGGGTAGGAGAGCAAGAAAACTTCGATTATTCCAATACCTAATGAAAACTGTGCACCAGCAGTTGTTTGTATCAGTAGGTTTATTGTGGTGAAAAATAATAGGAGGAAAAAACCATTGAGCCAGAAGCCTATCTGCCAGCCCTCACAGTCGTATAAGCGGTGAAGAACGATTATGTTCAAAACGCCGAGAATTATAGGTTGGATGACAAACATAGTTACTAGAAACATTGCAAACCCGATGGGCGGCATATATATCAGGAACGCGTTCTGGCAAGCATCCAGCAACAATTGAATGGTTACTAAGGCAACTATTATTACTAAGCCGTGGATGAAGATTTGTTTAGATAGTTTAAACGTTCTGGGCAATCCATTCACCTACTTTCTGTTCCGTTAATCTTCCCCGTATTCCATAATCGTTATCGGCGTCATTCCAGTAGACTATCCAGCAGCCTTTAAGCCCCATGTTCCTGAAAAGATTCAGCCCCTTAATTATGTAGTCGCACTGCTTAACGTCGTTGTTTGTTGACATGCCAAATTCGGCAATGACCACGTCTTTATTCGTTATCTTTTGAAGAAACTCTATCATGTTAGGTGAAAGAGTCAGAAACGAATCCATGAAGACATCAAAACCTACGAAGTCTAGTTTTTCACTAAATTGGATAGGCAGGTTAGTGCGAGCGATGAAGGCTGGGGAAAAATTAGTGTAGCGTTGCGCAGGAAGTTGGTGCTGCTCAACTAATGCATAGATTTCTTCGAATTTTGAACCTGCTTCATCGTCTGTAAATAAGGCTCCCACTTCCCATGACGAAGCCACGTCGGGTTCGTTGAGGATTTGAACGTAAGCTAAATCTTTACCCCACCTGTCAAGGTAGTAATTTATGTCACTGGAGCTGCTGTGGTCGTTGATTATCAAAGCAACTTTCAGGCCAAGTTCCCTAATAGCGCTGAAGAACACATCTGAGAGAGAGTTCAAATAAGAACTAGGGATATGTGAATCACATACGAGATTAACTCGAATTACTTTGAACCCTAAATCTTTGATGTGGGATACTTCACTGTAGATTTGCTCGATGTTATCTCGCTCGTAGACATAGCTTACACCCACTTCAAAGGACCCGTTTGAGGATCTAGAAGAATATGAATAGAAGATATAAGGAAAGAAAAATAGAACAAAAACCAAGATGAAGCAGAGGCTGATTATGATTACTGTCCAAACTATCTTGTTTTGTGTGATTGCAGCAAGATTTTGTTTCTTCACTAAACTTTTTAGGTTTTTTTTCTTGTAATCAGAGAGGCCTCTTCTTTTCACGTAAAGCAGAAAACTGACGCAGGCGACAACAGCAATAGCCACCACCGTGAACACTATTTCACTTGGGAACCGAGCTCCTACCGTAAAAGAAATCGTTTCCGAAGTTCCAACCAGTCCTGCAGAACCACTGGCGTAAACTGTTAGGTTGTGAACTCCGATAGTTAATCCAGTCAGAGTTGTATTTCCAGTGATCGCCACAGCTTGCTGGTCATCAAGGTTGTAGCTGAGCAAGGAAGCTTGATCATTTACTGAAAACATCAAGGGGACGTCACTTATTTCATATGTTTTGCTTTGTGGACTAAAGATTCTAACAACGGGTGCCTGAAGAATTGTCTCTGGAGAAAATTTGATCATAAAAGCACTTCCCGAAGTTGATCCTGCAATCACGTATCCACCATCCTTCACGGGGATTAAACATGATGCCGGATAGCCTAGCGGCGATATTATTGCCGAAGTGCCTAGCTGCTCTTGCCCAAGTTCGCTTCCGGAGGAATCTGCCCTCATAATCGATGCAGTTCTGGGTCGAGCAGCTAAGTAGCCCTCGTCAGCAGTCTGCACAATCGAGCTGAAACTATCACCGGGATATTGACCATAGGGCAGGTTCCATTGTTCATAACCTTGGGCATTTATTTTAATCAACCAAGGAATCATGCCGCCGCTAGATTGCCACCTTCCTGTTCCTGCAAGAATAAATCCGCCATCCCTAGTTTTAGCTATGGAATAAACAAAATGCGGATCTAAGGGATCCCCATAAACGTAGTTTTGGCTCCACTGCTGGTTGCCGTTTAAATCAATTCGGGCTAGCCAAAAATTATTCTTCCAATTGCCTGCCAACGCGCAACCGCGATCAACAGTGTTTACAACAGCAGAAACTTGAAAACCACCTGTAAAATTCATGTCCCATAGCAGGTTGCCTTGAGCGTCAACTTTTCGAAGCCAGACATAGTTCTCTTGGCCTTCTCTGATACTGTTACCGACAACAATGTAGGTTCCATCATCAGTTATGATTCCTTGACGGGTACCTCCATTTGCTGCCACAGAAAAAACCGAGAGAATATTTCCTTCCACATCTGTTTTGATTACTTCACCGTTTTTGCAGAACAGGACATAGCCGGAATCACTGGTTTGGGCCAAAGACACAGCATCACCAAAAGCCTTCGCCCATTGCATGTTCCCAGACGAATCAGTTTTTATAAATGTCACTCCACCAGAAGACCAAGCAGTGCCAGCCATGGCGTAGCCTCCCTCTGAAGTTTGGATGACAGAAGTAACCTGAAACTCTTCGTAGGTTTTACGCCATTCGATTGAAGGAGGGTTAGTAGCAGCCGTTGAGGTGGGAATAAAAACAAATAATGCCAAAGCAATGAACACTAATGTGACAGTTTTTCTTGTATATCTTGAATGGAAGTGAGGATATCGCTTCAAGATTAGATCCGCAACTTAACTTGAAACTCAATTAGACAGACTCAACACTTATCTTTATCGCTAAAACCGGCGAACCTTCGAAACAACACCTTAGTAGAACTGAGCGAATAAAGACGCCTTGGATAACTTCTCATGTTGAAAGCTTTTTCGATTCTATGCCAAAAATTTATGATAGGCAACTAATGACCCTTGCATTAGAATCCTTATAAAGTGTCTGTTACAATAGGATTGCATGCCAGATTCAACAACCGGTCGACCAATTTTTTTCCCTAAAAACTTAGTTTTACTTGGCAACCTCGCTCTCGCGGTTTGGATTGTTCTTGACGCAGTCGCATTTCTATTATTTGACATAACAGTTGGTGTTGTATTTCTTTTAGCGATGCTAATCGCAGTTTATGGCGTGCTACACCTTCTCGGTTGCCTTCGTCCATGTTACAATTGCATAAAATGCACGCATGGCATGGGGCGATTGGCCGCATTGTACTTTGGCAAACGAAGTTTCAAAGACTACAAATATAGCTATCATCTACCCACAGCAATATTCTTCTCTTTGCTAGTAGGTGCATTTCCAGCTGTATTCGCATTATTTTCTGCGATTCAAAATTTCACTATTATAAAGGCGACGGTTTTTGTTATTCTTTTAGCTTTTACAATCTACAGTGGCTTAACGTGGCGAACAAAAAAACCGTCAACCTCCAAACAAACACAATTGTAACTATACACCCCCTTAGTAGATAGCTACCTCTAAACCCCTTAGCAAAGTATCCAGAAACCTGTTTAGTTGCCAATCTGCTTACATAAATAGGTGGATATGCTATAAGAGTATTCCAAAACCCGTCGATAAAAAGTACTTTTCGTTTTCTTAATCGCAGATAACTACAAAGACTTTTGTGAAAAGGAGTCCAGTTGCTGTTACAAAACTAAATCAAGGGGCTATGTCAAGAATTGGAAAACTCATTAATGGAAAAACCTCAATTAAATCATAATTGAAACTTATACAGTGGAAGCAGTGCTATTCACAGTCTTTGAATCTATCTTTAATCTTTCTTGATTATTCAATAATTCATCATTATAGTATTGCGCACAGTGGACGCAACAGAAAGCATGTTCTTTTCCTTTAAGATTTTCTTTGTATCCACCTTCGTATATCTTACAACCACAATTTGTGCACATGGTCAAAGTCGGTTCGATTGCAACTGACACAAGTGCTGAAAATCGCTTGAAAAGTAACCTACAAAGCTCCAAGCCTTCTTTTGTAAGTTCAAAAACTTTCTTTTTCTTTGCTCCCACTGTTTTTAGTGAATGAGTTACATAACCTTTCTTTTCGAGTTGACTAAGGAACGGATAAACTAAGCTAGGGCTCATCACCTTTCCTGTTCTTTCTTTGAAGGTACTTAGTATTCTGTATCCATGCTGTGGACCTTCATAGAGTATCGTCAGTATGTAAAATCGGGAGAAATCTACTACAAGGCTGTCTGTATTGAGTGTTGAGTTTGACATGTGTTTAATATCTCTATTGGGGTATATCTTTAAAAGACATATTTAAATAAAACGGAGTTACAATATTTGTTGGCGAGAAAAATCTCCTATAAAATGGAAGAAAGCAAAACTAACGAACCAGGTAAAACCGCAAGAGACCCAGTATGCGGTATGACCGTGGATAAAGATACAGCGCTCAAATCAAAAATAGGCGACCGAACCTACTACTTCTGTTCACAATCGTGCCTTGATGTTTATGCTCAACCAGAACGAGAGCTAAAAGCAATGAAACGTCGAGTGCTGATCACGCTTCTAGGGGTTATTGCGGCTGGTAGCTTACGTATAATTGTAATCTTCGGACTTGTCGGAACCATTATGACTCTTCAAATAGTTGGTGGACTCTCAGTTTATAGTTTGGCAGTATTCTTGGTTTCAACTCCTGTGGTCTGGATTGCCGGCTACAGCATAATTAAAGGCGCGTACTTTTCGCTTAGAAACCACAAAATAAACATGGACGTACTCGTAACCACAGGAGTTCTCGCAGGCTGGGCATATGGTGCAATATACGCATTTTTCCCAACCATAGGAGGAGAAGGCTACTTGGAAATATCAGTAGCAATCTTAGCCTTTGTCTTGCTTGGCAAATACATTGAGGAAACTATACGCCGCAAATCGGCAGCATCAATAAGAAAACTCCTCGAACTCAGACCAACAACTGCTATAGTCATCCGAGATGGCAAAGAGGTTGAAGTCTCAGCCGACGAATTACAGATAGATGACGTTATTGTCGTTCGACCGGGCGAAAAAATCCCCACCGACGGAATCATCATCGAAGGTTATTCTTCCGTAGATGAGAAACTGCTTACTGGCGAAAGCATGCCTGTTGAAAAAAACGTTGGTAGCGAAGTCATCGGTGCAACCATTAACAAAACTGGTCTGCTAAAGTTTAAAGCTACCAAAGTTGGCGAAGACACCGCCCTCGCCCAAATCGTACATCTGGTTGAAGAAGCCCAGGCTTCAAGCGCTCCTGTCCAAAAGTTCGCAGATAGAATAGTTGAAAAATTTGTACCCATTGTTTTCACGGTTGCAGCGGTTTCATTCGTCTTCTGGTACTTAACGGCAGGTTTTGAAACTGCCTTTCTAGCCTTGCTTGCAGTGCTGCTGATTTCTTGTCCTTGTGCTTTAGGAATTGCTACTCCCACTGCAATTTTAGCGGGTGTGGGCAAAGGCGCAGAGTACGGTGTGCTTCTGCGAAGCGGCGAATACGTCGAGAGAGCTAGGAAACTCAGCACCATAGTCTTCGACAAAACAGGAACATTAACCAAGGGTGAACCTTCAGTTACCGATATCAAGACTTTTAATGGTTTCACGGAAAAGGAAGTAATAGTATTTGCAGGTTCAGCTGAGAAAGGCTCAGAGCATCCTTTAGCAGAAGCAATTGTGAAACAAGCAGAAAAAGCCCAAGTTGAACTCGTTGACATCCAATCTTTCGAAGCTTTGCCTGGACGAGGCGTAAAATGCACCGTTAAAAGTCGAAGGGTATTTCTTGGAAACCGCAAACTCATGCAAGAACAAAGCATCCCAATTGAAGACATAGAAGAAGACATGGCAAAGCTTGAAACAGAAGGGAAAACTGCCATGATCTTGGCAGTAGATGGAAAAATAGCAGGCATAGTTGCTGCAATGGATACACCAAAAGAGAACGCGATTGAAGCAATTCAGATGTTGAAAAATATGAAGCTCCAAGTAGTCATGCTAACAGGCGACAACGAGAGAACTGCAAAAGCCATAGCTTCACAAATAGGAATAGACAAAATAATAGCAAATGTCTTGCCATGGCAAAAAGAGGAAGCTATTAAGAAGCTTCAAAGTGAAGGCAAAATTGTGGCAATGGTTGGGGACGGCATTAACGATGCTCCAGCGCTTGCCACGGCAGATATAGGAATCGCCATCGGGAGCGGAACTGACATCGCCAAAGAAACTGGCGGAATAGTGCTAATCAGAGACGACCTGCGAGATGTCGCGTTGGCCATTGAACTCAGCAAAAAAACCATGCGTAAAATCAATACGAACCTGTTCTGGGCATTCGCCTACAACGTGGTAATGATTCCGATAGCGGCTGCAGCACTGTTAAATCCCATATACGCAGCAGGAGCCATGGCGATAAGTAGCTTAACGGTTGTCACCAATTCTGCATTATTGAAAACTGCAAAATTCAAGTTCGAAAAATTTAAGGAACAGGAAAAAGGCACGTAGTTTAATATCATAAAACTGTAACCTCTGATGCTGAAAAAATAGAAAAGCAATAACATAGTTTTATATGGAAAACACTTCGGCGTCATTGTTCTTTATCTCCGCAAACTCCTTTTTCCCACTTTTCATTAAAAATTAAAAAGTATTATGAAACATGCAGAATAAAGAGATCAAACATAGATGTATGAAAAAAGAGTGTAGTTTGGGTAAGTTGGGACTAAAATTCAGTTTTCATTCATTTGACAACACTCGTTAAATGGAAGCATAGACCATAAAAGTAAAATGGATACAGAACAAAATCTAATCACCTAACAAGTGAAGCCAAATATGAAAGAAAGTTTCGTTGAAATCGGAGTTTGCGGTCTTTCTTGCAAGCTATGTCCAGCCTACCACAGGGAAACCAAGAGTAAGTGTGGAGGATGCAAAAGCGAATACCGAATGGGTGCTACATGTCCTTTCCACAATTGCGCTGTTAAGAAAAAAAGGATAGTCTTCTGCGGAGTCTGCGATGAAAATAACACTTGTGCTAAGTGGAAAAAATTTAGAGAATCTGGTAAACAACACGATTCAATACTAAGCTACCAGAAGCTTGAAGAAAACATTGCTTTCATCCAGAAAAATGGATTGGAAGAGTTCAAAAAAATGCAAAAAACAAGAGAGAGATTGCTTAGGGCAATTCTGGCAGAATTCAACGAGGGGCGCTCAAAAACATACTACTGCATAGCCGCAACTGTTTTGGAAATCGGTGAGCTTGAAAGCGTTTTGGAGAATGCTCGAGGAAAGTCAAAGGGAGTAGACATTAGAGTGAAGTCTGAAGTCATGCATTCATTGCTAAACGAAATTGCTAAAAACAAGACTTACCTACTAAAACTCAGAAAATAGATACGTTTTTTGTAATTAGCTAATGTATCTGGTTCTTTTTTCCCGTATGATTCACAGTTTCAGTGTCTAATATGATGTTTGGTTAATTCGCTTTTATTTTGGCGCTTATGATCCATAACAGTGCTGATTAATGGCTCGGGATACTTCTCTGCAGTCACCAGCGCCTTAATAAGCGTAAACAAGGCAGCCTCAAGCTCCTGGGAACTACGATACGCCTTGCTCTTCGGATATGGCAAAACAGCTTCTCGAGCAAGAACCACTGGAATAACCAACTCATCATCTGTCTTAGAAATCGGCCATGAAACACCCTTATCACCAACTAATAATACATGGAAGTACCAGAGAAATAATCTACGAAAAGAAAAAGCACCTAAAATTTTCCTTAAGAGATTTATTACTAAAATACAGCTATCAGGAGTTACGCAATTCATCTTTTGACTAACGTCTGTCATCCGGCTTCTATGTGACTTCCACCCCTGTTAAACAACTAATAAGCTAAGCTTAGTTTTCTTTGAGTAAGATATTAGAAAATTTGTCTAAACATATTTATTCAGAATTCGCGTTATTCTTGGAAGATACCTTTAGGTGTTTGCTTTGAAAGTATTTGAATTAACGATTCCAGAAGAGTATATAGGCTACATCCACAAAGAAATAAAAAAACCCAAAAGACCAGACACCGAATTATTGGAGCTTTGGCTCGAACGAGAACTAAACATCGAAAACGAAGGAACTTACGGAAATCTGCCTACTAATGAGAGTCACGTAACAGTACAACTTCTTGCAAATGGAGACTTCGAAGTTCTAATTTCTGATGTTTGCTTTAGTATGATTGTATCCCATGTGCAACCTGAACCTCATAGCCACAAGATGCATAATGAAGACATTTTTCATTTTTGGATTGATATCAAAACAAACAAGCTACACTCTCAACAACACATCAAAGTAAGAGAATTAAGCGAAAAATAGAAACAGTCGCTGTAAGCAATTCAATGCGCTGCAAGCGCTTTCAATCTCGCAAAAACCCTTTTTTGACAAAAAAGTGTAATAGAAAATAACTTTATTATTGGGTTAAAAAAAGATTTATTGAAAAAACAACCATAACATTGAAAAACAGTTTTCTAGCTCACCTTTTTCCAAATTTTTTTTGCCTTATTTCAAGAACTCGCTTAAACCCATAAACTTCAAAAAATTTTTCAAAAAAGTTAATACCAACAGCCTATAAATTAGTTGAAAACAAGGATGGAATAGATTATACCCTCTGCCAAATTGGATCCAAACATCTCTTCACTTAAGAAAAAAACAGATGAAGTAGTTACGATAGGGCTAATCCAGACAAAAGTATCAGAAAACATTCTTCAAAATATGCGGAAAACCGCGGAAAAAATTGAGCAAGCATCCCAGAGGGGCGCCCAAATCGTTTGTCTACAAGAACTGTATCGAACCAGGTATTTTCCACAGCAAGAAAAAGCAGATGCTGAAGATTTGGCTGAGTCTATTCCTGGCGAATCCACAAAACTTTTTTCTGAATTAGCCAAAAAGCATAATTTGGTAATAATTGCACCCCTGTTTGAGAAAACATCGGATGGCAAATTCTTCAATTCAGCTGTTATAATCAATTCAAATGGCGAACTTCTGGGAACCTACCGTAAAGCCCACATCCCCCATGACCCATATTTTTACGAGAAAGATTATTTTGAAGCGGGTGATTCAGAATACAAAGTCTACGACACACCTTTTGCCCGCATTGGGGTACTAATCTGTTATGACCAATGGTTTCCAGAACCCGCAAGAATATGTGCATTAAAGGATGCAGAAATTATCTTTTATCCAACTGCAATTGGCTACGTTAAGGGTTACACTTCCGAAGACGGTGATTGGCATGACGCATGGAAAACTGTTCAGCGCGCACACGCTATAGCAAATGGAATCCACATTGTCGCTGTAAACCGAGTCGGCGAAGAGGGAGAACTGCAGTTTTGGGGAGGCTCATTTGTATGTGATTCCTTTGGCAAAGTCCTCAACCAGGCAAGCACAACAAAAGAAGAATTATTAATTGTTAAAGTTGATTTGAGCAAGAACAAGCGAATTCAAGACGGCTGGGGTTTCCTCAAGAACCGCCGCCCAGACACCTACAATTCACTTGTCAAAGATACTTGTAAAAGAGGCAACAACAAATGAGCAGCAAGGGCAAATCATGCAGAGAATTAGGCTACATTATGCCTGCAGAATGGGAAAAACACGACGCCATCTGGCTTGCGTGGCCTTACGATCCTTTGACATTTCCCAACCGAGTTGAAAAAGTCGAAGAAGCTTACGTCCAAATCATCAAAGAAATCCATACAGGCGAACAAGTCAACCTGTTTGTGAAAAATACAAAAACAAAAAGGAAAGCAACCATCCTCTTCAAAGCAGCGAATATTGACTTGTCCAGAGTTAATTTTCATGTTTTCGATTATGCTGATGTTTGGTTTAGGGATTATGGGCCGATTTTTGTTAAGAATAATAGTCATGAGTTAGCGATGTTACACTGGAACTTTAATTCATGGGGAGAAAAATACGAGACACTTCTAAAAGATCGGCAAATCCCAGAAATCATCAACAGCAAAATGGCTTTGCAATATTTTAAGCCAGGCATAGTTCTCGAAGGGGGCTCAATAGATGTTAACGGCAAAGGCACCTTACTCACAACTGAACAATGCTTGCTCAACGAGAACAGAAACCCTGATCTGGACAAAAAACAGATTGAAAAATTTCTTTCAGATTACTTGGGCGTTAACCATTTTATCTGGCTCAAAAAAGGTATCCTTGGCGATGATACCGATGGTCACATCGACGATTTAGCACGCTTTGTCAACCCGACAACAATTGTTTGCGCATACCAAGAAGACAAAACCGATCCAGAATACAACGTTCTAAACGAAAACTACCAAATACTCAGCCAATCCGTTGACCAAGATGGCAAAAAATTCAAAATCGTCAAGTTGCCCATGCCCCATGTTGTCAGCGAGGAAGAACAACAACTGCCTGCGAGCTACACGAACTTCTACATAGGCAACGAAAAAGTCCTGGTTCCAATCTTTGACCACAAAAACGATGCAAAAGCGTTAGCCATTCTTCAGGAACTATTTCCAAAACGAAAAGTGGTTGGAATCAAATGCGTTGATTTAGTCTATGGGTTTG
Source organism: Candidatus Bathyarchaeota archaeon (assembly GCA_963804785.1). Lineage (GTDB taxonomy): Archaea > Thermoproteota > Bathyarchaeia > Bathyarchaeales > Bathycorpusculaceae > Bathycorpusculum. The sequence continues at coordinate 26,266 of CAWDRR010000003.1, read as the reverse complement.
GCACAATACACTGCATAAGCCAACAGCAACCCTGCCCTTCCTGATCGCCAAAAAAATATAAACCAAGGGCTTGTTTTAGTTAAGTTTAAACTCTGCATTGAATAATAGGTAAAACACCACCAAGTTTTGGAATTAAGGAGAAAAAAGAGTATGGTTAATTCACCACCGCTTCGTGCCCGTGGCGTCAAAGTGCTTAAAGCCGTTTCTTCACCTCTACGGCTGCAAATTTTAAACCTACTCTTTGAAAAAAGCGCCCTCTCCTACACTGAACTTATGAACCAACTTAAAATGAACCCCAGCAGAGACGCAGGCAGGTTTGCTTATCACTTAAAATTCTTGTTAAAAGCTGATTTAGTTGAGGCAGATGTTGAAGCGAAAAAATATTTCTTAACTGACCTTGGTAAAATGGTGCTTGACGTTGCAGACCGCGTGGAAAAGAAAGCAGTTAAACCACGGAGTATGGTTGTTCGCACTTCTCATTTAACTCTTGAAGAATTTGATGCTAATAAAATAGCTAATTCACTAATCAAAGAAGCTAAGGTTCCAGCAGAACTTGCCCAAAAAGCAGCTAAAGAAACTGAAAAACGACTTGTCAAATCAAAAACAAAGTATCTCACAGCCTCGCTAATAAGGGAGGTTGTGAATGGCATTTTGGTTGAAAAGGGCTACGAAGAGTACCGCAATAAACTCACAAGAGTCGGCATGCCAATCCATGAAGTAACCACATTAATCGAATCAAAAGATCACCAACAAGCCTCGGAAGCAACGATTAGCAAAGCAGGCCAAACCGTTTTGAGCGAATACACATTGCTAAACGTTTTTCCAAGAGACATCGCTGACGCACATCTTTCAGGAGCCCTCCATATAGAAGGCCTAGGCACATGGATACTGAAACCCAACGAAGTCATCCACGACCTACGATATTTCTTCAAACACGGCGTCAAACTCGACAACCCTCTCCAAGTCGCAATGGAAGCGCCCAAAGACCTAAAATCTGCATTATCCATTGCATTCAACGTCATTTTACACACCAGCAAAGAAACGAACCGCACTCAAACCTTCAACTACTTCAATGTTTTTCTCGCCCCGTTTATTAATGGAAACGAAGCTGAAAAGATCAAAGAGAACTTGCGTTTGTTTATTCAAAACCTCAATCAACATGCTAAGGCTACTTTGGGTCTTGAACTTTCAATTAATAAATATACCGCGGAAAAAGAAGCAATCGGTCCAAAGGGCAAATCAAACGGTAAATACGGCGACTTCACCAAAGAAAGCCAACTTATATCATCACTCATCATCGATGTTTTTGCCGAAGAAAGCACGAGTAAACCTTTACTTAGCCCAAGGATAGTAATAAAAATCAATAATGATTTCTTAGTTGACGAAAATTCTAAATCGGTTCTGCTTAAAGCTCATCAGTTAGCAGCGAAAAGCGGCATTCCCTATTTTGCCAACATGACCAAAAAAGAGAGCGAAAACGTGGCTTTTTCGTCTTCAGGTGTTAAATTCGCTGCTGATTTGACTGGTGATTGGGAAACCGACACGTTGCGGACTGGTTGTTTAGGTTGCGTAACTATCAATTTACCCAGAATTGCACTTGAATGTGAGAAGGATAAAAACAAGTTCTACGATTTAATGCGGGAACGTTTTGAACTAGCAGCTCGGGCATTAAGCATAAAGAATAATGCCCTCAAACAATTCGGCAAGACTTCATTGCCTTTTCTTCTGCAAAAAGCAGACGGTGACACTTATTTCCGCCTAGAAAACTGCTCTCGAATAATTAATTTAGCCGGGTTTCAAGAAGCTGCGGAAGCCTTCACCGAGAAAAACATCAACTCGGAAGAAAGCCGCAAATTTGCAGAAGAGATAATCCAGAATCTTTTAGCGTTTAAACAGAAAATCGGCAGAAAATACGGCAAACGGCTTTACCCAGTCATACTTGGCAGTTCGGAAGCATCTGAGCGATTGGCCCAATTGGACGTTGAACGATATGGAGTTGCCAAAGTTAAGTTTTCAGGAACAAGAGAAAAACCCTATTATTCAACTGCTAAACGTTTCCAAGTGAAAGCTGCTGAATTACTCAGCATAAAAACCGAAATGCTCGAGACAGCAAAAAGATGGAAAGGATTGAATGCTGGCGGAAACCTCAGCATCATCGAACTTGAAGATGCCCAATATACACCGGAAGCCCTGATGAATTTATCGCAACGCCTAATGGAGAATCAATCAATAGAATTCTTCACCTACAACCGCTTAATCAGTTTCTGCGACAACTGCAAGAAAAACTGGTTTGGCACCTTACATAAATGCCCCTCATGTGGCTCCATGAGCACGCTAACAACATTCGATCGATTCACATCGACCTAGCTATTTAACCCCACCAAGCACTAACGCTAGCAGCGCCATCCGGACAACGATGCCGTTCCAGACCTGCTGAAAGTATTTTGCTTGCGGCGTCCAATCAACTTCAGCAGCAATTTCATCCACCCGTGGCAGGGGATGCAAGATAATCATGTCTTTTTTTGCACCTTTCAGGGTTTTTAGATCTATCTTGTATGCACCTTTGACTTTGGCGTATTCTGCAGCATCCGGAAAACGTTCTTTTTGTATACGAGTAACATATAAGACGTCAATTTGGGGCATTATGAAATCAAGATTTACATTTTCTGTTACTGTGATTTTGCTCTTAATTGTTTGGATTACGTCTTTTCGCATTCGCAGTGTTTCAGGTGAGACAAGGAACAGTTCTACATTGTATAATGCTAGTGCATAGGCCAGTGAGTGAACAGTTCTTCCATATCGCAAGTCCCCGACTAAAGCAATTTTTAATCCATCTATCGTGCCCTTCTCCTTACGCATAGTGTAGAGATCTATGAATGCTTGGGTGGGATGCTCCTCGGAACCTGTGCCAGCATTAATTATTGGAACTTTGGAGAATTCAGCTGCTAACTTCGCCGAGCCTTCTAAACTGTGCCTAAGAACAATCGTATCTGCGTAATTTTCAACCGTGCGAACGGTATCCGCGAGGTTTTCCCCTTTCTTGACAGAAGCAATTTCTGCTTCAGCAAAACCAATATTGGACCCGCCTAGCTTCAGCATTGCAGTTTCAAAGCTCAGCCGCGTACGAGTGCTTGGTTCAAAGAATAAAGTAGCGAGAATTTTGCCTATCAGCATTGTCGAACCACTTTTGGCAAGGGGCTCCATGGTTCTGCTAACATCCAAGATATGGTTGATTTCCTGCTGCGAGAAGTCTTCGATTGATATGATGTCTCTTCCCTTGAATTCCAATTAAGGCACCCAAAACAAGAAAGCTGCCAACTGTTAAATAACATTTTGTATATTCAAGTCAAGATTTTTTGAGGCTTGTTAGAGCTTATATGCTTTTGTTGTTGTACAACGACTGTAACACATTTATAATAACCTGAAGTTAGCAATAATATTTCTCAAGCAGGTTAGCAAAACTTGAAGGTGTTTTTGAAATGGAAGCAATTTTAAAACAAATTTCTAAAAGAGAAATCCACCAAGAAATGGTCAATTCACACGGATACTTGCCCCGAATACATGAGGTTCGAGCACCATGCCAATGGCTAGAGAACTGCTACAGCGGAAAATGTCCTGCATTTGTACGTCACAACGGGAATTTCTACTGCGCCAAAATCAAAGCTATAATATAAATTTTTTTCTTTTTGTAATAGTATTATGGTAATCTGGACCTTAAGTCAATTAGACTCAAAACCAGTTATAGAGTTATGAAGAAATTTATTTAGAACAAGGGTTTTTTCGAGTGAACCCCATTCTCACAGTATTTTTCCACCAGATCAAAACCAAAATCCAAAGCCCTATCCAAATTTTCTGATCCATCGACAACAACCAAAATATTGCGAAACAATAAATTGATTCCAAGAAAATATGCTTCCTAAAACCATTAAGCTTTTCCTCATTTCAAAGCCTAATAGGAGCCATTATGATTTTTGTTGAATATCTGTAAAGATCCCTTTACCCTTAGCAATATAAGGATAAAGTGCTATTTTATACTAAAGTGAACTTGTTGGGGGTACGTTGATAAATAAGCATATTCAAATTGTGATCTTCATGCTTATCGCATTAACCCTTCTGCCAGCAATTAATCTACCCCCGACAAAAGGAGTTGACGCACAGTCTTCTTGGACCACTATGGCGCCTATGCTCACTACTCGTGGAGGATTTGGAGTAGCTGTTGTTGACGGAAAAATTTATGCGATAGGCGGCTTAACCGGAAGCGATCTACCAGTCAGCATAACTGAAGAGTACAATCCTCAAACCAATGAATGGACAAGCAAGACGCCGATGCCTACACCCAGAAGCGGGTTCGCAATCACAGTTTACCTTAACAAAATTTACGTAATAGGAGGATCAGTTGGCCATGGATATATTGGAAACAACGAAGTCTTCGATCCTGTAAGCAACACTTGGGAAACAAAGGCATCAATGCCTACACCCAGAGCAGACCTATGCGCAAATGTAGTTAACGATAAAATTTACCTTATCGGAGGCAAAAAATATTCAAGCATAACCCCCTTCTTTGATGAAACCAACATAAATGAAGTCTATGACCCCGCTAGCGACTCTTGGAGCACAAAAACGCCAGTTCCTACTTCCATTAAGGGGTGCGCTTCATCCGTTTTCAATGATAAAATCTACGTTATGGGAGGATCACTGGAATCGTTATCACTTGAGAACACTCTAACAACAGATGCCACCCGAGTATTTAACCCTCAAAATGACACTTGGAGTTTAGCTGCAAATTTACCCAACACTGTCAGTTATGGGGCAGCAGGGACAACTGAAGGGTACATGGCTCCAGCAAGAATATACTATATAGGGGGCTATTCTATAGGGAAATTTACAGGGCAAACTCAAGCTTACAATTCAGAGAACAATTCTTGGAGCATTGCTGAAACAATGCCTACGTCAAGAGCGTATTTGGGAGTAGCGGTAGTGAATGATGTTCTATATGCTATAGGCGGTTTTGATGGAGCACACTGGCTGAATGTAAACGAGCAGTATAAACCGATTGGATACGGAACGGTTGCACCTAAAATTCAAATTACTTCTCCTGAAAACAAAACTTACTCAAATGTAACGTTGTCGTTCAAGGTTAACAGAGGTACGCAATGGATTGGTTATAGTTTAGACAACCATCAAAATGTCACCATAAAAACAGAAACTAACTTTTCAGGTCTCTCTCAAGGGGGTCATAACATATCAATATATGCGAACGATAGCTTGGGAAACATGGGTTCTTCGAACGCCGTTTTCTTCTCTATCGATACACTTCCGCCAATTCTTGAGATATTAGTTCCTCAAAACCAAACTTACGGCGTAACCGATATTCAGTTAACGTTTACGATAAATGAAGCGTTGTCTAATTTAGCTTATAGTCTGGATGGACAAATTAAGAAAGATATTGTGGGCAATGTAACTTTGCCAGCGTTATCTAATGGAGGCCACCATTTGACGCTCTATGCTACCGATGAGTTAGGCAATTTCGCTGAAAAAACAGTTTCTTTTAACGTTTCGCCTTTCCCAATTGTTGCAATCGCAGCTGTAGTGGCCATTGTAATTATTGTTTTATCTTCAGGTTACTTACTATACAATCACAAAAAGTCGAACAAACCCAAAGACAAAGAAAAGTAATTCAAGAATACCCAAGATTTGAAATTCGTCCAAGATTATTCAGCCATTAACAGTTTTGTCATTTTCGTGGGAAAATTTTAAGTAAACATTAGCCCACGCTTTTAGAGAGGATCTTGATAATGACCTATGAAATCAATTACGGCGAGGGTGAACTAGTTGGCTGCTCTTCCAAAATAATTATGGCTGACAGAATTTTCTACATTAAATTATTTTCCACAGGAACATCAAAGTTTTTTTCAGGAGACCAACAAGGCGTAATCCAAAAAGAAATATCAAAAGCTGAATTTGAACTCTGGATTAATATCCTAGTCGAAAAAGAAGCGGATATGCATAGAAATTCAAAAAAAGCTTAGTTCTGGAAAAAAGTACTAGATAACCAAAAACTTCAACATTCAATGTGAGCAGCTGCCCTCTAACCAGCAACTTTTCGTTTATTGTTAAAAAAACAGATTTGCTTTAATAAAAAAATTGTCTTTTAAGGTTTTAAATACTATTTGCTGATATCAAGTTAAGGGGAATAGTTGTGACTGTCCATTTAGTTCCGTGGGATACTAGTCTAAACTTGTTGGAGGAGACAAATCACCTATATGATGAAGCAAGGATCTTTGATTGTATACAGAACGGTGACCTCGTAGCTGTTAAATTGCACGTAGGCGAATTAGGCAACCCTTACTATGTGCAACCATTTTTCGTCCATGATATTATCCGAAGAATTAAGGATGTGGGAGGTAAACCCTTTCTCACCGACTCCAACACAGCTTACCATGCTCAACGAAACAACGCCTATGACCATATGAACACAGCTTTAAGGAATGGCTTCAACATGGCGCCATTCATTGTTGCAGATGGACTAAAAGGCGAAAACACCAAAACCGTAAAGACCAAAGGTATTCTGAAAGAAATTGAAGTTTCAGGGGCAATTGCTCAAGCGGACGCCATGATTGTTATCTCGCATTGCAAAGGTCATGAACTAAGCGGATTCGGTGGTGCCATAAAAAACCTAGCAATGGGATGCACGCCGGGTCTGGGAAAGCTTCGTCAGCACAGAACAGTTGGTTTAGAAATAGACTCATCCAAATGTGTAGGCTGCAAAAAATGCAAAGAAGCCTGTCCAACTAACATTCCAGAAATTATCGAGGGAAAAGCCCGAAATACCTCGCCACTTTGCATGCGTTGCCCAGTATGCATCGACGCTTGCCCAATGGACGCCATAAGTTTCGTTGATAAAGGCAACCTTTGCAAAGCCCTGGCATCAGCCGCCTTGGGTGTACTCTCAACATTCAAACCAAACAAAGTTGCATATGTAAGTTTTGCAAAAGACATCACACAATATTGCGATTGTCTGCCTAACCCCGGCAAAATTATAATGAAGAATGTGGGTATTTTAGCTTCTGACTCTTCTGTTTCAATCGACGCTGCATTCCTCGGATCGATCGATTATAGAGTATTGAACGAGGCATCTCATGTCGATTGCATGCTGCAAATAAAAGAAGCGAAAGCACTTGGAATAAAAGGTGAAGTTAAACCGAAAATAAACATAGTCAATTAATCTTTTCCACATTTTGCGTCTGAGAGCGTATTTTTCTTCTTCTACTTCGCACTAACAAGTAAACAACAACTAACGCTATCAAAGCAGCTATTACCGCAATGATAACATAATGTGAAATGCTCGCGACTTCTATCCAATTTGATCCCAAATAGTAACCCACGTAAATTAGAACACTGTTCCAAAGCAGACACCCTGCCAATGTAAAAACCAAAAACTTGGGCACTGACATCTTTGCAGCTCCTGCAGGAAAAGAGATTAAAGTTCTAATTCCAGGAATTAATCTTGCTAGAAAAATTATTATCGCACCATATTTATCAAACCATTTAGAAGCCAGTGTAAGTTGATCTCTAGAAAACAAAACTCGTCCTAGAACCCGACGTTTAGAAAGAGCCTCAACACCTTTCAACCCTATGTAATAATCAATCAATGAACCAATTATAGCTGCAATAGTTGCAACTAAAACGGTTTCCCAAAAGTTAATTTGCCCTGTCGAGACAAGGTAACCAGAAAACGGAAGCACTACCTCACTTGGGACAGGCAGAGAACTAGATTCAAGAACCATTAAACCAAAAATCCCCGGGTACCCCCATGAAGCTACTGTATTCTTTAAAGAAGTACTCTCAACAAACACATCTTCTAAAAACTCAAAAGAAATGTAAACGGCAAGGATTATGATTATTGTTGCACCAATTATTTGCGGTGCTTTACTTCGAAGCATTTTGAACTTAGAGTTATGCGCTGCCAATAGTTATCGCTTGACTTTAATGTTGAACTTTAATTTAACTTAAGCTTACCGACAACTTGTTTTTTTCTAATACTTTTTAGAAGCTTAATTTTACCCTTTTTTAGATTGCTAGCGGGATTATATTATGGAAATTATTGAAGACATCCACCGAGTTGATTAAGATAGCAGTAAAGTTGCAAGTTTATTTCCCGTTTAGACAAGCAAAAAGTAGTTGCATGAGTCACATTAAGCTATGCTTACCATAGCGTTAACAGCCGTAACTGGTTCAATTTTGAATTATACGCCTTTGTAAACAGTAAATTACAGGATAAAAAATACACCAAAAACTAAATTCTCAATTAGCAGCAGCAGAATCCTGCTAACTTATATCTGAAACCACGCCTAACAATAAGCCGAGAAGTGTACCGCATGGAGAGGTTTTCGTTAGCCGTCTTCAATACCCAGCCACCCCACCTATACTTTGGGGGTGTTGAGCGGCGCATAATGGAAACTGTCAAGCGGCTACAAATCGATTCAGATATTACCGTTTACAGCGGCACTAAAGCAGGTTTCAAAAAACCCTGTAGAATGAACTGCGTGAACTTTGTTCCCTGTTATTCGACAGATATGCTTTTTCCAGTGGACAATTGGTTTTTCAATCGAAGCCTCACCAAAAAAGTCAACGCTATCAATGCAGATGTTTACGAGGCTCACGCTGTAAGTGGGTTTGGATTTCCCAAATCGCTTGAGAAACGGGGAATAACGAAGCCTTTTGTCCACACGATTCACGGTGTTCTCGCTGATGAGTATGAACTGGCGAAGAAAAACGGTTATCTCTCAGTTAGAGAGAGGGTTGCTAACTATTTTATGCGAAGGCTGTCTAAGCTGGAAGAGGAAACAGCGAAAAACGCCTCAATAGTTGTCACCATAAGTAATTATTCGCTTGAAAAAATCCAGAAACATTATGGCATTGAGCAGAGCAAAGTTCGGATTGTTCCAAACGGCGTTGATATAGAAAAATTCAAACCTATGGATAATAAGGGGGTAAGGCAGCAATTTGGTTTAGGCAATGAACCATGCGTACTATTCGTGGGTAGTCTGATTCCGCGGAAGGGGCTGCCTTTTCTGGTTGAAGCAGCTAAAAAAGTGGTTAAAAACAAAGGTGACACAAAGTTTTTGATTGTTGGAGATGGACCGTTGAGAAACCAACTGTCAGATTCACTGAAGACCGCCAACCTTTCACGTAACTTCAAGTTCATAGGAAACCTAAAAGACGACGTGCTTCCAGCAGTGTACAATTGCGCTGACGTTTTTGTTTTGCCATCAATTCAGGAAGGACAAGGAATAGTGCTTCTTGAAGCGCAAGCGTCAGGTAAACCAGTGGTTGCTTTTGACATAGGTGGAGTCAATGAAGCCCTCCAAGACAAAAAAACAGGTTTATTGATAAATCCGAGAAACGTCGATGCTTTGGCAGATGCTTTGCTGAAACTACTCACGGATAAGGCACTGAGAGAAAAAATGGGTTCTAACGGACAGAGATTTGTTGCTGAAAACTATACATGGGACATATGCGCTAAAAAAATGCTCAAAGTCTACCATGAAGCATTAAAAACATGAGACTCCCACAGATTTTGCCAATCTTTTAAAATCAGCTTCACTCATCCACTCAGTTTTCAAATAACAGCAAATTCTCTCTTCGCTAAGCCCTATCCTTCTTGCTTCTTGAATACAGTAACGGTAAGCTTCAATTTCTGTTTGACGTTCAACGTAGTCATAACGTGGGTCAAAGAGTTCTCTGCCTTCCATGAACTGTTTAACATGGCACAATTCATGGATTAAATCAAGGTAAATATCGGTTTTGTCACCTTCGTTGAGGTAACCTTTACTTATTACCAAATGCCCGTCCGAGCCATCCACGAACATGTAACCCATAATCCAACTAATCTCAACTTTGAGGTGACTTAGAACTTCATGGGTTTTTTCGCCAAAAATGCCCGTTACAGCCTCAACATTTTCGAAGTCCTTGAAGTATTCAGAGAAAATTACTTTACGACTACCAATACTAATTATGTTAAAAGGGAGTTTTCTAAACAAACGCAAGACTTTAAAAAAAGCGTACTCTATTGCTGTCAAATCGTAAAGTTGCTCCTACTTGAAAGTTGGAAGGTACTCAATCCTCATTCCTCGATGGATTAAATCTGGAAGATCTTCTACGCTACCTATACTAGCGTCGATGTTGCGGTGGATTGGATGACTCCATATACTTTTTGGTGCAAGATTAAACTGCAACGGAACATCTACTTTGATATTGTATTTTTCTGCTAGATTTTTTATTAATTTTCCCTCTCGGCAGGCTATTCGTCCGGAACGATAACTTTGAAGTAGTTGTGGCGCTGCAAATGCCCCTATACCATGCCATAAAGTTGCATCTTCTGGAGAACCAATAGAGTATAGGAAGAACTGGGGTGAAGAAGGCGTTTCAGCAAAACTGTAATCGACAAGTTTTTCGCCGGGCACTATGAATGAGTCATCGCACACAGCAACAGCTATGTCTTTAGGGTCCATCGCGTTAGGGTAGAGTTGGGTGGTCTTGTATTTGACTACTGCTTCGAGCAATTTACCGTTTTCAAAGTGCAGTTTGCCTCTGGCTGCACGTTTTGAACCAAAACCTTTCTTCGAATGCGGAACTGTCAGAAGGGTGGTGCGGTTTTTCATGCTGCGACCCATGCAGGTGTACGCCTCCTCAATAGAATCATAGTCACGGTTACTTTCTTGAATTATGTAATGCAACAAGCCATCTTTGGTCTCGGTCTGCAGAGTTGAAAGTGGCATACGTAATGTATATAGCGTGAGATCCATTCCAAAGAATACTGACAAATCCTTTAGCTGGTAGTATTTGATGCAATCTACCAGGTCTAAGTATGAACCATTACTATCCTCAAGGCTTTCCGTTATAAGTACGGCTTCTTCTTTGGATATTAAGCTCCCATCATACTTCTTGAGGTATGCTTCATCGATTTTAAGCTGGTCAGTTTTAACGTAGGCTACTGGAAAAGCACTCTGACCACTATCAACGATTGATTGTTTGAGCGGATTCATTGAGTATCGGTCAGCCTCTACGTCATCTGTGTTTAGTAGAAAAGGTACGATGTAACCTTGCGGGGGTTTCTTAAGCAACTCAAAAAGCGCATTCACGTCGTCATTATCTGGCTTACGTAAACCGTACTCGTAAAAATAATTAGCGCAGGTTTCAAGCAGTCGAGTACCAATAATTCCTTGAACTTCCTCAACTGTTAACTGCGGGTTAGTATATTCAACCGAGCCACGCAGATAGAACCGTTCATCGGAGAAAGGAAAAGAAACTTTTTTGCCATTAACATAACGAAACAACGTAACTTTTCGGTTACAATTTTGGCCCTTGGAAGCCGCAGTCCCTTCAACCAAAACCTTAACGGTTGAGAAGGAAGTTTTCAAAAAATCCTCAAGCAAAAGTCTACAATAATCTTCCATAAATTATCCTCGTTCTAGAGATTCAGCCAAGTATATACAATTTCTTGCGGCATTCGTTCCAAAAAACATCCGTATAACAGAAAAATCTTCTTTAAAGCCTGCGGTTGAAAGAGTAGTTGCCAGAGCAACCTCTTTTTTAGGCAGTGCCACGTAAGCACGCAAACCGGTTAATTTGCTAAGAACCCCTTTTAGCAGCGTAACAGCAGCGTCAACTTTGCCCTCTTGGCAAACTAAAGGTCCAACCCAAGCCATTGTCTCGTAAACTGTGGCAGCAATATATCCAGTAACCTCTTCATCCTCGGAAACGTAATAGCTCAAGTTTCCTTGCTCGAGAATTATTGATTCAAGCAGTTTTCTTCTATCACCACCGAAATATGTTCGGTCAAACTCAGTTATTTTCTCGACGTGTTTAGTTCCAATGCTGGTCAAAGCTTCAGCAGATTTGGCTTTGAGATCATGTGCATTCATTACAGAAAAATCCTCATCATAGCAAAAGCCCAAGTTGCTATAGAATTCAATGAGGTTTGGGTAGGCATATAATCCGATTGTTTCAACACCTTTGTCACGCAAATAGTCGATTGAGTGATTCACAAGTTGGGTTCCTGCACCTTTGCCGCGGTATTCTTCTTTCACTATGAGGTCCCCAAACCAACCTACTTTGCCATAACTATTGCTTGAAGCAATGCCAATAGGTTTTAAATCGTCAAAAAGTACGAAGCAGCCGTCTGGTTCAAGCGAAGTGATAAATTGAAAATCTTCGATTGTCATATTCCAATTCATGGTATTTGCTAATTTTGTAGCAAAAAGGAAATCTTTAGGTTTCATCGTTCTAATTTGAAACATCGTACTAAATTGTAAGGTGGTCTGCCAATTAAGTTTGTTTGCTTTCAGAAAAATTTCAACCCAGCTTTTGAACCTAAACTTCGTGGAGATGCTGTGATAATTAGTGAACTTAAAGTAATTGAATCGCTGATTTAAATCAAATACTCAGCGTCTTGAAAAGACAGAACAAGTTCTAAATGTTTGTTTACTTAATAATTAAGCTAGACAGTTGTAGGAGAAGACAGAAATGGAAAATCAAAATGAATTTGTGCCTGTTTTAGACGAAAAAGAATTACAGGAAGGCAAAATGAAGCTCGTTTCAGTGGAAGGTACACCAATTCTATTCATTAAACAAGAAGGTCAAATTTTTGCTATAAATAATCGTTGCCCACATATGGCATGCAGTTTCTCAGGTGGAACCCTCGATGGATTTGTAATTGTTTGTCCTTGCCACGATTGGCGTTTTGACCTAAAAACCGGCAAATACGATATGGAGCCTATGTATGAATTAACGAAGTATGATTGGAAGATTAAGGCTGGAAAAATCTGGGTAAAGCTCGAATAAGAAGAGACATAAACTTAAATCGCCGAGTTTATTAACTCCCACAAATAGTTTTTCAAAAGAGGTAACCTGTCAAATGGGTGTTTTTATTGCGGCTGTAGGAATAAGTGGTTCAGGAAAAACAACTACGCTCGAATACTTAATTTCACATCTAAGTAGCGAGGGCTATCGAGTTGGTGCAATAAAACACATTCACCGAGAAGGCTTCACTATGGACAAAGAAGGCACAAATACGTGGAGGTTCAGCAAAGCTGGATCAAAAATTACTGTAGCTATCTCACCTGAAGAAATAGCAATAATAGAAAAAACAAACGCTTCCCTAAATGATTTAGACAAAGTCTTAAAAATGTTGGAAAACGAAAAATTGGATATTATTTTCATCGAAGGATTCCATAGTCTCATTTCAAAAAGACCTGAAATCCTAAAAATCATTACTGCAAAGGTTCCCGAAGACCTAGAAAAGACGTTGAAGGAAGCTGTGCCACCAATATTGGCTATAACAGGTTTGATTGCTAAAAATAAACCACAAACAAATAAAATACCGTACATTAACCTGCCAGAGGAAGGAACCAAGCTTTTAGAACTTGTCAAGAATCATCTTTAAACAAGCGAGAAATGATTAATGCTCAAGAAAATAGATAAACTGCTTTTGTTTCTACTAAGCAAGATAGCTAAATGACCAAGCGAACGGCAATTATCCTTGCTGGAGGAAAAGCCAAAAGATTTCAAATTGCCAAGAACAAGTGGCAAGATAAGGCTCTAGCTGAGCTTGAAGGGAAACCCCTTATGATTCATGCCATCGAGCATGTTCAGGATATCGTCGAAGAAATAGTAGTTGTCGTCAATGAAAACGAATCACGGATATTCCAATACAACAACGTTTTAGAAAAATACCATATTCAAAAAACAAAAATTGTTACAGACTTAAAAATGAAGAACCTAAGCGGACCTCTAGTAGCTATTTTAACTGGACTAAAATTCGCTACAAGTGATTCCTGCATAACTGTTCCTTGTGATGTGCCTATGTTAAATGGAAAAGTTGCTAAATACTTATTTTGCGAAATCAACAATTCTTTTGTTGTTGTTCCGATGTGGCCTAATGGAAGACTCGAGACGCTCCTTATGGTTTTAGATCGAAAAAAAACTCTGGAAATCGCCAATGTCCTCTGCCAATTGGGCCGGTCTCACCCAGACGACATCATAAGAGGTTCTCTAAAGACGCTGTTTGTCTCACCACTTGGCAAAATCAAAGTTTTAGACCCCAAACTCTGCAGTTTTGTAAATATTAACTTCCAAGAAGATTTGTGTCGGCTGCAACCTCGTTATGGACAAGGTCAATTTGTCGAAAATGTAAGATTAAATTTAGGCGTTGTGTCTTTTGAGAAAATTCTAGACATTTCAGCAGCCTCCTCGAAAAGGGATAACTCAGACTTTTTGGAAGCTTCAAAAATATTTTCAGGTTGCGCGGTGGATTTTGAGAAGGAAGGTCAAGTTTTTTGGGCAGCTGTAAATCGAGAGTATGAAGCAAAAAGTTTGTTAAGCCTGTTTGAGCAATGTAGTAAACCCAAATTAAAAACAGATATCAAAGATGCATTTTTGAAAGCAGCCCAGAACTATGGGTTGGAAGCTAAAATATTCGAGAAAAACCGTTGTTATTTGCTGGCTGAAAGGGCAAGGGCTGATAAGTCATGGAGCGAACTGCAAGCCGAAAAAATAGGTTTCAAATGATTATTCGCTCTGGAACAGTGTAAACGTTCAAGCGTTTTCCACGTACAAAACCAGCTAAAGTAACCTTTGATTCTTCCGCGGTTGCAATTCCTGAAGAAAGCGCAGCCGCCAAAGAAGCCACAATAGGTAAACCGACCTTAGCTGCCTTAAACGCTACATCGCCAGATATACGTCCGCTCAAAGCCACAAAACACACGCTAAAATCAACCTTGTTTAAAGCAGCCATTCCGATTACTTTGTCAACGGCGTTATGTCTGCCGACATCTTCAGCCAACGAAACCAACGTGCCATCGCTCTTGTAGATTGCTGCGACGTGCAAGCCCTCCAGTTTGTCTGAAACCCTTCAGCTTTAAAGTTAAGCTGGTTAACACTGTCAAAAATAACTTGAGCTTTAACCTGCAAGTTTGATTCAACCTTTGGGAGTTACGCCTTTGTACTGGTAAGGTGAACTGCTCCCGCAAGCTGAAGTAATAACGCGTGCATGGAGCCTTGAAATCTGCACCCTGTCTTCAACTTTAACGTTGGCGTTTAGTTTAACGATACAAGTGTTCTCTTTTTCTTTCAAAGTCACTTCTTCTATTTCATCAATTGACTTCACAATGCCTTCTGAAAGCAAGTGCCCAACTGCTAGTTCCTTGAGGTTTGTTGGGGAACAAAGGATTGTTGCCCAAAAAGTTGAGTTAACAAACAAGTGAAGAGGGACTTCCTCTGCAACATAGTCAGTAATTATTTTGGGCTTTTCCAGTGGACAAATCAATTTTTGTAATATCAACTTGGCGCACCATCACTTGTCACTATCCGAACAGCTTGATTTAAGTGGTGATAAGAATATAGGGTTTGGCTAACCCATAAAGAGATAACAGAGATTAAAGAAATTTCTCGTATGTTTTTAACTGTGGATTGTTAGCTTTTGAAACGAAGAGTTTGCCCTTACCTTTCTCTGCGAGGTCGCCAAGGAACACGTAGAATGGCCCAGCTGCTGATTCAGTGTCGTCGATTTTGACTTTTGGTTTTACGCTGTCGATAGTAAAGCTGGGCATGACTTCCTCCACGACACCTGAAACGATGATTTTTCCACCCGTCATGTTAGCGCCTACTCTTGACCTAGCATTCTTTTCAACGTGAATTATTCCATCACTCATGTGGAATCCTAAGAATTGCCCGACATTGTTGCCTTTTATCTTGATTAATCCACCATGCAAATAAGCGCCTGAATCGCTTCCAACATCACCATCCACAACTATTTTTCCGCCTTTCATACCTTCGGTGGTTCCGCGGTAAGGAGAAGCCAAATAGTCGCCTGCGTTTCCGTGAATTTCAATTAAGCCTTTCTTCATTGCAGCTGCCTGCCCATTGGCATGCGTCGCCGTTTACAGTGATTTTGCCGCCTGCCATCTTTTCACCCAGATGCATACCGACGTTTCCGTTGATGATAATTTCTCCTGTTTTCATGCCTGTGCCTATTTTGCGGACTTCACTTACGTCACCGTTTATTGTTATAGTGGGAGAGACTGCGTTGTCTTCTTCGATTTTGAAGAGATCACCTAGTTTTTTAGGTTTGTTGCCTTCGAAAAGTTGCAGATTGGCTATTTCAGCGGTGTCTTTGCCTTGGAATATGTCTGGGTTTATGCATTCAGCATTAACGGGGAACGTGAATTTTCTGAGTGGAGTTAGAACTATCATTTTTATACGCTCGCCTTTACGGTTATTTTATCTTTTACTTTTATGTAGTGATCGTACACTGGGTAATTGTCGTATTCAACTGTCCAGTACTGCTTGAATTTACTCTTCATGTCTTCGTCAATTTTGCAGGGTTCTTTTGTTTGGACGTCTAGCCACATGGTTCTTCCGCTGGCATTCCCTACGACTTCTCCATCTTTAACAACGATTTGTCCGTCTTTAATCGTGTAAGCTGCATGTTTGAAGGCTCTCCGCACTGTCTTGTATTTGCGAGCTATGTCAGTTGTTTCAGGGTTAATGTTGAAGATTGCAACATCTGCATCAGCACCTACGCCAAGGTGACCTTTGTTTTTGAGACCTAAAGCTTTGGCTTGTCCTGCACGAGTCATTATGGCTAACTCATAAAGGACTTAATTCACGGTCAATTGAGGGTAGAAGACTTGCTCTTTGGGCTTTCTTGTGGCAATGATTCAGAGTTGCTGTTCGTGCATTCTTGCTCATGAGCCAAGCGAGAATTCTTGGGTAAGCAAAGAACGGTCCACCGTTGGGGTGGTCTGTGGTCATGAACATTTTCCATGGATCCTTAATGAGTAAAGCCAATTCTAATCCGATTGACCATTGTTTTGCGTTAACAGCGTTGTTCTTCTTGTAGTGGAATGGGATGATTCCTCCGCTGGTCTCTGTTTCCACGTCGCTGTTTACCCACTTGTGGCCGCTCAATTGGTAGAGAGTGTACTCGAAGGGTCCATCAGCTGTCATAGTTGTAGTGTCTGTGAAAATTACTTGGCCCATGTCAAAAGTCATGTGGTTGTGAGCGTTGATGTAACTTGAGATTTCTTCTGCCGCAGATTTCATATTGCCCCAGCCGTCGCCTCCGAAACTGCTAAACTGCAAGTGAGTAATGTGGGCTACTGGTCTGCCGTTAGGGGAAGGCACGCTTTCAAGCGCCTTCATCGTTTCCAAGTGTGGTAGCGTAGTTACCTGGTAATCCAAGATTGTTTGTGTGAAGGTGAATAGAATGAGGTAGATTAAGCATTGTGTTAACTTTAGCTAAACCACACATGATTTCTCGGGGGGTAATGCAAAAGTTAGGCACTTGATCGTCAATGCTATGAACGTTATGTCCAAAACCCCAAGATTCCAATCCGCCTGGATTAACTATTTTTATGGCGTAACCTTTTGTTATTTCCATCATCCATGCGACGTGTCTTGCGCATCCTTCTATGTCACCTTTTCGTAAGTATTCAAGCACAAACCACCAGTCCCCCATTAAAGGAAATGATGCTTTGTCTAAGAGGGGAATATCGTTTAATTCTTCATGGGTGTGTTTTGCTCCAAGAGGTGCCATGGACGGATTCATTACGGTGGTATAACCCATCTTTGAGTAGCGGTAACCTGTAACGAACGTGGAGGGAATTGAGTAGCCTGTTCCCGACCTTGTCGTAGCGGTTTTGCTTACAACATCTTTAATGTGGTCTTCGGGTCTAACGATTCTACCAGTATTTACTTCTCCGCCTGCAATGTGAGTGTGAATGTCGACGCCCCCGGGCATAATCGTTAAGCCAGTGGCATCAATTACTTTGGCTTTAGGACTGACTTTTTCAACAATTTTCCCGTTTTTAATGGATATATCCATTTTTTCGCCATTAATCCCATTAATGGGATCAAAGACGAAGCCGTTTTTTATTATCAGTTCAACCATTTCTTAAGCCTCCGCCTTTTTTGAGGTTTTTTTAGATTTTATTTCTTTGACTTCAGTCTAGGATTTTCGTTAGGATTTCCTCGTCTGACAGTACTCCTTTTGGAGGTTCAACAAACTTCTTTAGGGGTAAGGGCACGTGGTCCATACGGTATGCTGTACCTTCAACTTCTATTCCGACAAACGCAGAAGGGAATACTATGTCGCCTAGCATTGATGTAGCATTCATGTGGGGATCAATAACGATTAATGGGTGCTTAACCATGTTTTCGACAGCTTTTTTTGGGAAGTTTGAACCTGGATCAGAAGCTATTACAAGCGAAGCATCGTTTTCCTCACGCAAAAGCACCTCCATGCAAGATGTTTCACCAGGATTATAGCGTGGATAACCCAATGAGAAGTCAACCGCATATGGATAACCACTTTGCCAGGCAGAAACCACGTTGGCGCCAGTTACGTTGAAGTGTCCTCTCATAGGCATGATTACGAATTTTGTCCTTAGGTTTAAATCCCGAACTAGTTGGATTGCGATTTCTATATTTCTGAATTTTCCAGCAGTTTGAGTTAAACCCATGCCAAAGAAGATAACGCCGAACTCACAGTTTACTAGGGCATCAGCAACTTCTTTGAGGTATTCTACAGGAACACCAGCCACGCTATCTACATCGAGTTCTTCATCACGAATTAAAACTCTTAGGGCCTGTAATAGTTCATAGTCTTTGTTGGGTTCCACCTGGATGTAATAATCAGCCATTTCAGCAGACATAGTTTTTCTAACATCGACAACTACCAATTTTCTTCCTTCTTTGCCCATTGTCTGAGGCATACCTGGAACACCGCATGTTTGAGGTCTTGGTTCATTACGTCCAGATTCCATTCTCATAACACTTTGAACTTTCTTTTGACCAGATTGAGATTTCAATTTTTGCATGTATGCCTTCCATTCGCTTTTTTCAAATCGACCTTCTGTGAAGCTGGTATATCTTTCAAGATGGCGTGGGTGGGCACTCCATGGGTCGCATCCCCAGTAAATAATTAAGTCTGCACGGTGTCTAATCTGTCCCAGCGTACACGTAGGTTCACCTACTTCTTGAACACCTAAAATAGAAGGTCCATGGCATACGACGGCTGTGTTATCCATAATTCCGCCGACTTCCTCAGTTAATGCTACGCCTATACGTTGGGCTTCGGAACTAGTTGAGCTCCAACCATAAAGTATTGGGTATGTTGAGTTTGCTAGAACTTCCGCGGCTGCATGAACTGCTTCATCCATTGAGACTGGAACAAGCTTGCCGTTTTTTCTCATCAACGGCGTTTTAAGCCTATGCTTTCCTTTATACCCTAAGAACTTCGATTCACAAATAGCGCAGCCATTTTTTACTTTAACAACCTCGTTGTTTTCAACTGTTACTTCAATATCATCGCATAAGCAGCCGCAGATTGGACATGTTACTGAATTAATTAGAGTCATTTTTATCGCCCAAATTCCTTCATCAAGAGTTCTTCTATACTTAGAACCTGCATTTCAGGGGCTGGTGAAACTTCAGCAGGAGTTCCCTTAAAGGATGGCATTCCGATGCTGGTAGTTTTGTTGCTACATATAGCATTAGCCCAGGGTCCGTAAGGAATATAAATTAAGCCAGGGGTCGCAGAACGAGGGTATTTTACGGCTCTAAGCACTACTGAGCCGTCTGGGGTGGATACTAAAATGTTAGTGTTATTTTTAACGCCAAGTTTGTTCATGTCGTCTGCATCCATGTAACACATTGAACAAGCGTCAAAGTATTCTTTTGAAGCTTTACCTTTCTCTTTGCCAATGCCTTGCTCAATTGTGCGACCTGTAAGCAAAGTTACCGTTAACTTTTGCTCTACCATGATTCCGACCTTACCAATGTAGTTTATGCAGTTATATTTAAGAGTGGTTTAAAAATTTTCTAAAATTCAAGGATAAAACATCTTCTTAATGCATCAAAATATGAGAATTAATTGGCTACTTTAGACGAAAAATCACCCTTACTCCATCAACAGCTATTTTAGTTTGGCGTGTTTGGCTTGAAAAACTGAGTTGTACGTTCGCTTATCTCTCTTGTCTACAGTGAAGTTAACGACGTTTGGGAAGGTCACGTTTGATAGACGTCTAAACCCAGAATAGAAGTCTTCGATAGAATCATCAAACCAACAAATAACATACTTACTTGCACTGTTTACCTGGTCGACATCGCCCATTAAACAGAAGAAATCAGTTACGTTACCTTTGAATTCGCCGTTTTCTAATTTGGAAACTGTTAGTTTCTTCGCTTTGATTACAGCGAAGGCTTCCCTTTCGGGCTGCTCATTATTTTCATGATATAGACTGAGAACGGGTTTATTCCAAAGAAATTCAGACAAGGCACATTCCTCGATACATATATTTTTAACTAATTATATAATCGTTTTGCAAAAACAACAATTGTAGAATTAGGAAAGTAGAGCATGTTTTGAATTACACTTGTTTTAGTGTTACTTGAAAGGTTGCTTGTTGTCCGCCTGGTGGAATTACAAAGAAAATGGTATAGCTTTGTTGGGTTGATTCCCCAAAGGTTTGGGTGAAGGGCGTATTGAGGCGTATTTGATGATCTGTGCTTTTTATTTCGCTTAAAATTGGATAAAGGTCGCTTGAAGTGCATATATGGTTGCTTTCGCCAGTCCAGTAGCCCTTGTAAAGGTAAACATCTGTGTAGCCATTTGCGCCTCCGGGCATTTTGGTGCAGTTTATGGTTAATTGCCAATTCTCATTTGCAACTAACGTAAAAGGCACATAAACTGTTGGCACTGAACTGTTAAGAAACCTCAGACAATCACTTGATCCACTAACAGTAAAATCCAATTCCTTCGCAGGTTGCTGAGAGGGCGTTATTAATACTGTAACAAGAATAGCTACACTTAAAGCACACATAAGAATTATTGAAACGATCAAGCCAACTTTATTATTCATATATTTCCCCTTAATTTCTCTTGTTTAAACGATTGATTACCTTCTTGAATATATACAAGCCTCCATACAACAAATTGCATTTATAATTTGTGGAAACAGATATACTGATTTTTCATATTTGATTGGAGCAGTTAGTTGCCAACGAAACCCCGACTATGAAAGCTTTTGCATAGCTTAACCTCGAATCTGAGTTATTAAAGAAGATAACTTTAACCATTTAGAGATAAAAGCTGTGACTTTGTTGAAAGAACTATTGAATTTTCTAGTGACTACAAAAAAACAAAACAATAACTGTAAACAGTTTTTATTCTTGCTTATATTTTTTATCCTAGACATTTTCTGAGTTTGGCTGATTCTATGAGGGCTTTTCTTGCTTCGTCGTCTTCATTTTGGATATAGGATAATAGAAAGTTGTTGGTGAAGTTCTCATGTTTTCTCCCAGAGACGCCTCTTGGTCCAAGTTTGATTGATAATTTCTCTTCTGTTGTTTTTAAGTCATCTAATATGTTTGAAAGTGCGCTTCTGAGTTTTTCTTCGCTCATGTTGGCTTTTTTTGCAGTTTTTTGGCTCATTTCTATAAGCATATTAATGTTTTCCCAGGAGACAAACTCACCGATAGAGCTTAGGTCATGTTCTATTTTTACGTAGTATTTCTGCAGGAGTTTCCATTCTGGTTCGGATAGGTTGGTTAGTGCTTTCATACCTATAAATTCTGGAGGCAATCCAACACTATAGAGTGCTGCGGAAAAAGAAATCGCTCGAGGTAGGCACACGCCTGCCACGCATCTACTATAGCCAAAGAGTCCAATGTGGAGTTTGCGAGCTCTTCTTTGAGGAACATAGGCAGCAACGCTATTGATTAAGGGTGCCATTACTTCAATTTCACGTTCATATTGCAGCCTGCACTTTCCAAGAATACCAAGAAGGATTTCTTCTTCAAATTGGTCTATTGTTTGGGATTCACCGTTTGGGAGTCTTTGGTTGAGAATTTTTATGCATTCTTTTACTTGTTCAGTCGGGTAATCATATCTGAAAGCTGACTGAATTGTTACAGTTGATACTCCTTTGTATTCTTGCAAGAAGTTGTCGATGTTTTCTGGAGACAGATGACCTCTGAATGGTCTTGAACCTACACCAAGTATGGGGTGTATTGTAACGCCGTGTTCTTTTTCTACTGCTTTGAGTTTGCTAAGTGATATTTTGGAGAGCAGAACCGCGCATAAGAGCCCATAGTTGAGGGCGGGATCTGATCGTGCAATGAAAACTCTTAGGTGTTTTGGTTTCACCGCTTCTATGTATGGGCTCACTATTCTGTCGACGTGGAAGATGCTGTCGAAGTCTTCAACAAGCGGGATTACCTTAATTGCCTTTGGTTTGAAGCTGCCAATCCAGTCTTTTGTTGTAGTAGAATCGTAGAGGGTTACATCTTCGTCTGCAACTATGGATTTCTTGTAGTAGTTGAAGAGTACTATGAGCTCTCTTGAATCGGTAGTAAAGGGTAAAATTACCTCAAAAATTGGTGATACTTCTCTTTTATACGCTAATGATGCTACGTCATGAGCCACGGGGATGTTTTGCAGTGTCTCTACAATGAATTTTCTTTCGGCTCCTTCAATTTGGGGGTTAGGAATTCGATATGTTAAGAAGACATCTTCTCCAATTGTATGTCCTGCAAAATAGTCCCAGTGTTTTTGCAGTAGTTTTCTTACGACTCGTGTGTCAGTGTCTTTTCCTTCTGAGTCCCACATTACTTCTTGACAGCCCAGAGTACTGTAGGAGTAGAATGCTTCGAAGACCTCTGCGTTTCCGTCTGTGACTTCGTTTTTGCTCCATTCAGGGGGGTTTGCGTTGTCAGGGTGTTGTGTCGACATTGTGCAAGGCATTTTTGAGGTTTTTTCAATTTCGTTGTTCATTTTTCTTCCTCTGGGCAGAGTCTTTGGTAGCTTTGACAAAATATGTGTGGCTGTATTTTAATTTAGTCTTATTTTGTTTTTGCCTTAAGGTCTATACTTTGAGCATGTGAACTCATAAAGTGGGGAATCTCCAGTTGCAACTGAATTTCGGGTGGAAACACCTGAAGCGAAGACTGATTAGTGCGTTTCTAAAGCTATTTCAAAACATCTTGCTCCCGAGTTCAACTGTAATTGCCAATTAAATGTTCAGCTTCATGAATTACTGCAACCATTGTTAACGTTTCAATTTTAGCATTATTGATTAGTTTCTGGAAGGCAACAACAAACTTTTTTTCTTCTGTCGTAACATGAACATGAATGGGTGGATTTTTTCTCAGATGCTTCCTGAAAGTTTCACTTCTTCCAGTTTTGACATAATCTCTATGTTATAGACTCGCCAGACATCTTCTCGCGTGATTATGCCTATCAGTTTTCTGCTGTCCTCTTGCCCCACGACTGGAAGGCGTCCAATCTGATTATTCGCCATTTTGCCAAAAGCAGCATAAAGACTTTCGTCAGGAAGAGTTGTAACAAGTTCTTTTGTCATTACCGAACTTACCCTTGTTGCAGCTCTCTTATCTATGTTGATTTTAAGAACATCCGTAAGTGTGATAATACCTAAAAGTTTGCCTTCGTTATCCAAGACTGGTGTTCCTTTTATTCCATTTTTCGCCATTATCTCAGCGACCTCTGAAATCGGTGAGGTGAGGGTAGTTGTGAGGACTTTTTTAGTCATTGCGTCTTTAACAAATAGCTTTTGTAGTAGTGGAATTGAGTATTCACTTCTGTGGGCTGGCGAATCAATCCTTGATTGAACCTGACTTCTATAGATAGTATTCTTGCCTGTGATTATGTATGCAATAGTAGTGGCTATCATTGAGGGAACAAGTAGAGTTAATCCTCCAGTCATTTCGCTAACCATTAGCATAACGGCAATAGGCACTTTTCCTACGCCTCCGAAAAACGCCATCATCCCCACAATAACAAATCCCGCAGTGACAGGAACAAAATTTGGCAAAAGCCCATTTAGCAATATCCAAAGTGCTGCGCCTAATAGGCCACCTATCACCATGGCTGGTGCGAAGACACCTCCGCTCCCTCCTGAACCTATTGAAAGGGATGTAGCAACGATTTTAGCTACGATTATTACAGGAATCAAAATAATAGGAAGTAGAACAAAGTTTCCGCTCATCGCTATCTGAATCCAACCATAGCCCATACCGAGCACCTGCGGGAGAAACATCCCAATAATACCAACTATAAATCCGCCTAAAGCTGGCTTCAAGAATCTCGGTATTGCTAGACGCTGAAAAAGAGATCTCGTGCCATAGAACCCTTTGACATACACGATACCAACTAAACCACAGAGTATACCCAAGATTGCATAAAATGGCAGATCAAGCGGGTCATTGAAAGCATTTTTGATTCATGTAACCAAATACGGGCGTCCATCCTGAAAAAGACGCGAATATACTGTAGCCAACGGTTGAAGCTATGAAAGCTGGTAGTAGCGTCTCCACCTCAAAGTCGCCCATATAAAAGATCTCTGCACTCATTATTGCTCCCCCAAACGGGGCCTTGAAAATGGCGCCTATACCTGCGCCTATTCTGATTGCAACTGCGATTCTTCTGTCTCTTGAGCTGAGATGAAGTCTTTTGCCAAGGAAGGAGCCAAAGCCTGCTCCTATCTGTGCTGTGGGGCCTTCTCTACCTGCACTTCCTCCAGATCCAATAGTTATTGCGGAGGCCACAAGTTTAACTATCGGTATTCTGGATCGAATCGCGCCCTTTTTATTATGAAAAGCATCTATTGCTGCGTCCGTTCCGTGACCCTCAGCTTCTGGTGCAAAGCCATAGACGAGTATACCACTCAAGAGCCCTCCAACAGTAGTAACCAACGGAATCAAGTAAACGCGAGAAGATACTAATCCCAAGCTTCCACCTTCTCCGAGTGATGAAGGAGCAACAAACCCGGTAATATCGCCAAGTAGAAATGAGCTTGAGAGTCTAATTGCTTCAGAGAAAAAAATACTTCCTACTCCACAGACTGCACCTATCAAAAGAGCAATCGGAAACCATTTTCTAAGATAACTAAATTCACTAGAAGCCCTATGAAGCTTCAATTGTTTTTTCCTTCTTGAATATCTTCTTCTCAGTGAGGTTAAATATAAACGGGACGCATTAAAACAGCTAAATTTAATAATAAAAATCGATATCCGATTTTTTATCCTGAACACATGTATTTCTAATCGATCGTGAACAAGAAAACTATTATTCTATAAGACGATACTACGATACTCCAATAATTAATTTTACCATAAATTTATCTTGATGAAGTTGACTTAATCTTTTTGAACTTAACCAACTTGAAGAATCTTTTATAACCAAAAATCTTCTATTACCTGTTGTTTTAAATGAGTACACTTAGAATTAATAAAACTTGAAGGATAAAGCTTTTCTCAAGTTGAGATTGTGAAGGAAATAAGTATAAAATGCACATGTTCTAAACTTACAGTACACAATAATTTTTAGTCTCGTGAATTTTGGCAATCGAGTCTGCAAAGCAGCAAAAAGTCGAAAGAGGCTCTAC
The DNA here is from genome assembly GCA_963804785.1 of Candidatus Bathyarchaeota archaeon. Taxonomy (GTDB): domain Archaea; phylum Thermoproteota; class Bathyarchaeia; order Bathyarchaeales; family Bathycorpusculaceae; genus Bathycorpusculum. Next base: position 800 of record CAWDRR010000003.1, on the reverse strand, counting down.
TGAAGGAGCTACCACGCACAGAAACATGTATGATCTTGAAAATCATCAGCTGATAGTTCTTAGCCAGCAATTAAAAGAGTTAATCCGCGAAGATGCGGTGGTATAAAGGAGTGACTGGAATGGCGCCGCTGAAAGGACTCGAACCTTTGACCTACTGATTAACAGTCAGTCGCACTACCGGGCTATGCAACAGCGGCAACCCACTGGTTCTTCTTCCTCTTTCAGTTTCACAAGAGTATTTAAGTTTAGTTGTTTTAAAAATGTTTATTCCATTTGCCTGACTTTATGCTTTGCAATTCCTGAGAACCTCCTTACAAAAATCCTTCATGATACTAGAATACCATTTGCCAGAAAAAGTCCAGTTGAGAAGGTTGTCGAAACAAAAATTTAGTGAGTCAACAGGCAAAAAAATTTTATATCTTGTTTCCGAAAGAGCAAAAATCAAAACAAACTCTCACTTTGCTTTATTTTCGACGACGTCAACATTTTTATGCCAATCTAACCCAAGTTTAATTTTACATTAAATTGAAGTGTTTTTGCATTTTACTACAAAAATGTATATCAAGGATTGCGATAATTTAACTAGAAGAGACTTTGTGAGGGGAATAAGATTTGAAAACTATGATGGAGTTTAGGTGGCATGGTAGAGGCGGACAAGGTGCTTGGACAGCCAGCGAACTTTTGGCTAGAACCGCCCTCGATGAAGGCAAATACATTCAATCTTTCCCGGAGTTTGGACCAGAAAGAATGGGTGCCCCAATGACTGCCTTCACAAGAATCGCCACGCGACCAATTCGTTT
>CAWDRR010000002.1:0-384649 GCA_963804785.1 Candidatus Bathyarchaeota archaeon | reverse complement strand
GAAGAACTTCTTAAGTGACTTGAAAACTTTTTTGCTGGGTTCACCCGTTTTGTCGGTTAATTCTTGAAGAGTTAATTCTTTACCTTCCTCTTTCAGGATTTTGAAGACTTTTTCGTCAACTTTATTTAACTTCATTTTAGTCCACTGCCTAACACTGTTTTGTTCTGTTATTGTAGAGTGGCTTTTTCAAGTTTGCGGTACTTTGACAAAAATTCTCCAAAGTTCTCCATTACGAGTTTGATCTAAAATTTTGTTTTCAGAGCTTTCTAAGTGTTGACTAAATGTCCAAGGATCAGTTATATCGAACTTACTTGCCAAAAAGAAATACATTATCAAGTGTTTATAACCAAAAAACTTGGTTTAAGATAGTTTGGAATCTCTATATCTTGCCAATTAGTACGCGAAAACCGCTTTCTCGCGCAACAATCCCGCAATTACCAAAGGTTTCAGTAAACAATGCAGGTAATATTTTTGCACCGATTTTAGATCGTATAACCATCTGAAAACTTGCTTCTGGCACCATCACTTTTGGAGCACCTGTCACAATTGCTTTCACTGTCTCCATGCCTGCACTCACAGGCGGATTCGAGAGGACAATGTTGAACTTTAAATCTTCGACCGGCTCATAAAAGAAACCGTACCGTACCTCAGCGTTAGTTACCCGGTTTAAAGCCAAGTTCTTCTTAGCTAAACGCACCGCGCGTGCATTCACATCCGTCATGATCACACGCAATTTAGGGTTGAATTTGGCTGCGGAGATGCCTACTACCCCGTATCCGCAGCCTATATCGAGAACGCAACCTGTTGTAGGAAGAACCATAGATTCGACAAGTAATCTAGTGCCACAGTCAACTTTTCGCTTCGAAAAAACACTTGACGCAGTCAAAAACTCGAAGGTTTTTCCACATAAGCGGGTACGAACAAGCCCGAAACGTTCATTGGACTGAGGCGTAGAAGAAAAATAGTGCTCAACGCTCTTTGGGTTTTTGCTCATGTGCGCTACCAGTCTTCCAAACCTTTGGGTACGTTCCCCGCGGCATTAACACTCTTACAAGAGAAGCAACGGCTCCATGGTTCAAATCCATGATTTCCTGGGTTGGAACTAGAGCTTTCGCCAACGCAACAACTTCACCTTTTAGGGTAAAAATCGCGATTGTCGAGCCTTTTATAATTCCAGTATCAATTTGTAACACACCTGGCGCAGTTAAATTGGCTCCATGACATAATGCATCAACAGCCGAGTCGCGAACTATTATTTTCGGCAATTGCATCAATGCAATTTCCATTGGCTCAATGAATTTACACAAAATCGACTGTTCCTTTTTCTCTTCGTACTCTCCAAACCAATAAGCCACATCATGCAACGTTACTTTTTTAGCGCTAGTTTCAAGGAAAGGTCCTGCACGTGTACGGCGAAGTTCCTGCATATGTCCCCCGACGCCAAGGATTTCACCGATATCAAAGCAGAGTTTACGGATATATGTACCACCTTCGCAACCGACTTTAAAGAGTACATTACGCCCATCCAACTCTATATATTCATTATAGTAAATCCGCCTAGTTCTTAGTTGTCTCTTAACTGAAGAACGTAGTGGTGGACGTTGATAAATTTCATCTTCAAACTCTGCCAGAACACGTTTTACTTGGTCTTCACGAACGTCACCGTGCAGTTTCATGACACAGATGTATTCTTTGCCGCTGTAGAGAAGTGCCTGAACCATCTTGGTTGCATCTTCCAAGGTTATCGGTAAAATTCCAGTTACTTTGGGGTCAAGGGTGCCTCCATGTCCAATCGCCTCCAAATGCATGATTCTTTTAACCCAAGCAGCTACTTCGTGACTTGTGGGACCAGCCGGCTTGTCCAAATTTATTGTACCGTATTTAATGTATTCTTTTGCCGGTCGCTCAGATGGTTTACAACCATATTTTGGGTTGGTGGTGTCCTCTGTTTTAGTCAACAGTTCACGTTTAATCTCCCACGGAGGGGTTGTTCTGGGCATTCTCGGTTTATTCTCCTAACTGGCTATAAGAAAAATAAATTTGAAGTAATTAAAGTTTAAAACTAGGCCGTTTTTACGGGTTCAGTCATTTCTTTAAGTTTGCCTGAAGCTTCCAAACATTGAGCAACTTCTTCATCTGAAGCGCCTCTTTTAATTTCAATTTTGTCTTGAATAGGCATTATATGGTTAAGGTTGACGCGCCTTCGTTTAACGTTTGTAACTTTTTTGGGTCCAGTCACTAAGACGAAGCTTTTGTCCATGACGTCGATGATGACGCATTTTTTGCCGTTTTCTCGACCTATTTGTTTTACGCATATTCTGCCGACTTCAATGGCGGGCATGTTTTTGTGTCTCCTTAAAAATCAATAAACGAATAATCGGTATTTAAGCATGACATTTTCTAGGCGAAGAATTGGAGTATATCGGTTGGTTTCAACATATTAATTGCTACAAAAAACGCCAAAAACAACATGTTTTCCCTAAGTTATGAGTACTAGTGTTCATTGTAATCTTATTAAACTATCTTTTGCCAGCTAGCGGTACCTTTTTGAATTAGGCATCTTTGTTGGTCAAATGTTGTGTAATTTCCCAAAGTTTTAAAGCACCCATCCCGAACTATGTCTTTCAAGTTAAACAGTGATCCAATTGAGTTTAAATTACCATTACATGCAGCTTCCACGTGAGGTCATCGTTGGAAAAGGCACCTTAAACCGAGTTCCCGAAGTTGTAAAACGACTAAACATTAAGGGAAAAGTATTGGTGATTGCAGGATCAAGGAGCCACGAGTTAGCTGGAAAAACTGTCTGTTGCCTCCTTGAGCAGGCGGGATTGAAAGTCGATGTGCTCCAAATAAAATCTATGTCTGAAAAAGACCTAATAACAATTGAACAGCGAATTGAAACAACAAGACCGCAAGTGCTATTTGGGGTGGGTGGAGGAACCATCATAGACGCGGCAAAAATCAGTTCTTGCACCCAAAACATCCCCTTCGTTAGCATCCCAACTACAGTCTCCCATGACGGAATCGCAAGTCCACTTGCCTCAATCAAAGGCTCAGATAAACCCTACTCCATTTTGGCACAAGCACCACTGGCAATAATCGCTGATACAGAAGTGATTTCTAAGGCTCCTTGGCGGTTTATGGTTAGTGGTTGCGGAGACATTATTTCAAAGTTTACATCAGTCAAAGATTGGAAGTTGGCCCACATAGAAAATAATGAGTACTATGGTGGATACGCTGCAAGTTTAGCATTGATGAGTGCTAAATTGGTAACTGAGAACGCTGATTTAATTGTTTATAGACAAGAGGAAGGTTTACGGGTTCTTCTTGAAGCTTTGATTAGCTGCGGAGTTGCCATGAGTATAGCGGGAAGCAGTCGTCCATGCAGTGGCTCCGAACATCTCTTTAGCCACGCATTAGAAAGAGTTAAGTCAAACCAAGCTATGCATGGAGAACAATGTGGCGTCGGTGCCATTTTAACTGCCTATTTGTATAGGGCAAATTGGCAAGGCATTAAAAAAACCCTCAAACAACTTGGCGCACCAACGACCGCCGCCGAGTTAGGCGTTAAAGACTTAGATTTGATTAAGGCACTGGAGTTAGCACCTAAAATAAGACCTGAAAGATACACTATCCTCCACAGATTAAATCTTAATACGGAAGCATGTGAGAAAACTGCTAAGGCAACAGGAACAATAGATTAAACTTATGATAAACGAAATAATTTCAAACAAGGTTTTCCTTTCTGGATCCTCTGTCGAAACAATTCAACCTATTTCTGGAAACTCTTGTTAATTGAGTTACTGGTCAATCTAACTTCTCAATTTTTAATAGAAAAACGCATGTTGATTCAACTGTAAAGTAGTTTGCGGGTTGTTTTCAGGCAATACCTGTTTTTTGTATATAGGCTTTAATTTTTTTGATAGAACTAAAAAGAATTGACTTGTTACTATCACGAAAGTTTTTGAGATTTATCTTCTTTTTTAACAGAAAAATAAATGTTGCCTAATTGCGTCTCATAAAAGTTAAGAGGAAATAAAAAGTTAAAAGGAATGAAAAGTTTGTTTTGGGAACTGTTATGCCTTGGCAGTTTTTGCGGCTTTTGGAGCTTTTGCAGGTTTTGTTTCTGGAACCACTTTTTCTTCCGGTTTTGGTTCTGAATCAGTTGAAGAAGTTGCTTGTGATGGAGTTGGAACAGTGGCAACTGGTTTAGGTTCAGCTTTGAAGGTTTCAACAAACTTGGTTTCAGACAATTCAGGAACAAACTTCTGAATATCCATGGCTATACCGCGTTTAGCGATTTGTATACCTTCAACATAGAAAGTTTCTTCAGGCATTTCTATGGTTAAATCTGTTCCGTTTAGGGTTAATTTAAATTTGTCTTGTTCAACTACGGGCACTCTGCGGTGAACCAAGGCGCCTATTTTTTCAGGTATTTTGTCAAGTTTGTTTGTTATTGTAACATCATAGATAAGTGTCCTTCCGGCTAAAGGAGCATTAAAGTCAAGGAGAACTCTTCCTGCACCGATTGAGCGGATGGTAGCGTTTTTTCCTTGGTATTCTATGCGTGCTCCGACTACAGGATTGATTTCCTTTGCATAGAGTTGTTTTATTGGGACCCGTTTGATTTTTTCTGGGTCTCTTTGTCCGAAGCCTTTTTCGGGTGAAATTTCAACGGTTGCAGGCTTATTTAATTCCAATGTTGTTAATGCATCATCTAGGGCTTTTAGAACCCAACCTTCACCAACAACCACAAGTTCTGGCTCGTGTATTTGTCCTTCTTTGTGAAGATGCTCTTTCTTAGCTACATCTTCTTTTGTTGTGTCGAAAACTTCGTTTGTTTCCTTAACTTTTGCTACATAATCGATTAATATGAAATCTCCTTTTTGTAGGGCCATCTTAAATCATCCTTTATCTTAACGGGGAATTGTAAGAGTTTCAAACGCGCATAAAAACTTTGTCTATCGTTTCTTAAGCTTGACTGTTTTACGCGGTTGCGTTTGGTTACTATCGAGCATTTTTAGGGTTAAACAAGAGATATCATTAGTTAATAGCAATTGTTTCAATTGATTTGTTATGTTTCTTGGGTATTTGCCAACCCAGTAGCTTGTTATGTTTCGGTGAATTGAAAATTTCTCACTTTTAAAAGGAATTATTAAAGAGAAAATTATTTCTTACCTTTTGCTGCTTCAAGCTTGGTGGGTAAATACTCGTCAACTATGTAGGTTAAGCCGTATCTGCTGAAAGCTTCCTGTTCCGTCTTACGCTTAATCTTGAGGAACAGCTTGATTTCACGTTGCCATATAGGGTCGTTTTGGTATCTTGGGTCTCTTGCCAACTCGTTGAGCCGTTTAATGTCTACTTCATCGAGTGGGTCAGTGGGTAATTTGTATTCGACGATGTCTGATGCCCAAACACCGCTCCAAACTGCGTCTGGGGTGTTTAGGTCGCGAAGGTGTGCTGCGTTTGCTGAACCAGAGATGATGACTTGTGCAATGTGCATTCCCCATGGGTCACCATCGGTCAGGATGTAAACTGGCAAATTAAGTTCGTCATGTAGTCGCCGTAATGAAACTGCGGGTTTGTCTTGGAGCTTGTCCACCGCAAGAAATTAAAAGTGATTTGTGTTTGTTGTGGACGTTTTCTTCGATGAACCTTGTGAAGAGGGCGCCTTTCTCGATGGCTATAACTTTGTCAGCTCTGGTGTTTATGAATTCCGAAGATGGTCAGAGCAGGACCAATGAGTACACCGTCTGGGTGACTGGTTAAATTCAGAGTTTTACCTTCGTAGCCGGGAACAGTGTAACCAATGTCTAAGTCACCGAAAATTGCGCTGCGTTCTTCAGGAAAAATATTGAAGTCTTCTCTGGCAAACCCCGTCAGGGTTTCGAGGTCGGTGATGATGTTGTTTGATTCCTGTTGATCAGTAAAAGTCATTTCGTAGGCTTGTGCTGAGTAGTAGACATCTCTTAACGTGGAGGTTTTACGTTGAGTAGTGAGTTCATTGCTAAACATTGCAGCCCAAGCGAGTTGGGTGAAGGGTTTGATGTGGCGGATGTTTCGGGCGCTTCTGTCTAACACTTTTTTCGCCTAAGAATAAATTGACGCAGAGTTGGGTCGTAGTTGATGTTTTCAGTGGAGCGGCTGGGCATGTTAATGGTTGGGAAGACACCTTGGTCTAGTTGATTGTAAATTTGTGTGCCGAAGGTTTTAAGTCCTGCAATGACCTCTTGTTTTCTTTCAGCGATTTTAGCTTTCTTCTGCGCCATATTTCTGTACACTCTTTAGTAATTTATCTATGTCTGGAAGTTTCTCCTTTCGCCGGCAAGCGTAGTTGAGAATTCGGCGATTTTGGGCAGATACTTGCTGAAGATCCCAATTCGTTTCTTCTCCATGTGCACGTGTTCTTGCCTTGCTAAGAAATGTTGCAGTTGACGGGCAACTTCACGCAGAGCGTTTGCGACTTCCCTGCGTACTTCGGGTCGGTCGGAGATGAATTCTTTGCCCACGGTTTTGTAGGGTACTTTGGTGCTGCAAATGTGAACCACAATTGCGATTGGCATTTCGGGTTGTACTTTGTATCGACGCCAATTCATGGCTGCGATTACACGGTAAGAAACGTCGCTTGCTTCATCATAGAGCAAGGGGATTTTGTTGGCAAAACGGTAAATCACGAAGTTTCCGCGTTTTGGCACATCGCCACCATATGCCATAGCTAACTCAACGATGAATGGGTGACCAGCATAAGTAGATGGTTTACGTTGATGCACGACAAGGTATTCTGGCTTAAGTTCTTTAAGTATACCAGCTTTAAGCAAATCTTCACCTAGAGGTGAGAGGCAGCTTGCATCGGGTGGTAGAAAGTCCTTGTATTTTTTTAGGTTCTGCATCAACCGCACGATTTCTTCGTGAGATAGCTTTTTGGGGTTTTTGCTTGGGGGAATTCCGGCAAAGGTCGAGAAATTTTTGAGAAGTAATTTCGCCGACTCGGTGGAAATGTACCTTTAAGAAATCAGACATATTTGTTACAGTTGTTAATTGGATTAGCCGCTGAAGGAGTTCTACGTCGACGCCGTATGGGTGAGGCATGGTTTCTTTAGGTGACTCAGGCATTACAGTTGTGCCCCGGACAAACTTGTAGAGCCTGCCTTTTGGATCAACAAAAGTTATGTTTGCATATGGGTTAACCATAGCGGTTTGCTTGAAGTACTCGATGATTTTGGGCATAGCCCGAAGGTAGTCGCCTTCCAACGTGAATTCAACGATAGTTCCACGCCACTGGTCTTTGTTGATGAGGACTTTGCGGTCTAAAATTATGGGTTTGTTACGTTGGATATCAATCATTAATTTGAAACTGTAAATTTTCTCTTGCCCAGTGCTTGATGTTACAAAGACTGGTTGATGGGTTGTGATTTGACCGTAGAGCACAGCCATTTTTCCGCCTAAGCCAAAAGTGCCTCTTGCCTGTTTGAGCTTGTATTTGCTACCGTAGAGCACTTGGCCAAACGCTGAAGGAATGAATCGGGGCGGTATTCCGCTGCCGTTGTCTTCGACTCGAAGTTTGTAGATTTGAGTTTCCTTAGTGGCTTCTCCCTCGTAGGATAAGCGTACGTAGACATCTGGCGGAATTTTTTGGCTTTCCGCTGCATCTAAAGAGTTTTCTACAATTTCTCTTATGGCTACGAAGATTGCGCGTGATGGGTTAGTTAAGCCTGCGATGTCTCGGTTTCGGTAGAAAAAGTCCGATGCACTTATTTCTTCAAAGGTTGCTTGAGCCACTTGTTGCCTACACCACTTTTCCTGTTTTAAGTTTGCGAGTGGTTAGTATATTTGCTGCTTGTTCTTTAAGTTAACTGCACTATGTCAAGAAAACCCTTGTTCTAAAATCAGTGCAGCACATGCCTCAATGGATATTTTTGCAATAAATATGTAGAAAAACGCTAATCAGATCGAATCAGAGGTTGAGTGCGACTTTAAATCTAATGTCGCCTTAACGGGTATCTAACTCAACTTATTTTTTGGTTGGTCCTTGTTTTTCTTTCTCTGGCTTAGTGGTTTTAGTGTAATAATATTCACCAATACCTTTCTGGAATTTATCCATCTGCGAATCTTCTTTGTTAACGCGTGGTCGGAAAGTAACCGAGTCACGTCGGAAGGTAATGTCCATTTCTTTAAGGAACGTGTTCATGCCCTGCCTTAAGCTGGTCGGTGGATGAGCTAAACCAGAGACACCTGGTTCACCGTTGAAGACCATCAATCTGTCCGCAATGAAGTCCTGGGTTACAACGTCATGTTCAACCACGAATGCTGGTGTACCATGGGCTTCGACTACGCGTCGAATAGTTTTGGCTATGTTAAGACGTTCTTCAACGTCAAGGTACGCACTTGGCTCGTCGAGGAGGAATAGGTCGGTTTTGCGGCTCAGACACGCGGCGATGGCGACTTTTTGGAGTTCTCCTCCGCTGAGTTCCATTACGTTGCGGTCCATTAGTACTTGGAGCCTAAGGGGTTGGGCAATTTCAGTTTTATACCAGCTAGATGTAAAGTTTTCTTTAGCCACATTCATCAGCAATTCTTGAACTTTGCCCTCGTAGTCGGGTGCGATATACTGAGGTTTGTAGCTGACAGTTAATTTGCCAAACTTCTGCTTATCATCTGTCTCGTCTACACCAGCTAAAATCTTAACAAAGGTAGTTTTTCCGATACCGTTAGGTCCAAGTATACCGACGATTTCTCCAGTCCGTATCTCGCCTGGTTCAACAGTAAGTTTGAATCCTTTGAAGGTCTTCTCCATCTTTTCCCATTTAAGCAGTGGTTCGCCAACAATTTCTGCTGCGGATGGCGGTTTCTCGTGGAAGATAATGGGTTCTTTTCGGAACTTTATGTTTTCATCTGGGATGTATCCTTGCAGGTAAATGTTAATGCCCGTGCGTACGCCATGAGTGTGTGAAACAACGCCGTAGACGCCGGGTTCTCCATAGAAAACGCAGATTTGATCAGATAAGTAGTCGATTATGGCTAAATCATGTTCCGCTACTACAATTGTTTTCTGCTGTTCCTTGAGGCTGCGAATAGCTCTTGCAACTACCAAGTCGCTGTTTAACATCTAAGTAGCTTGACGGTTCGTCGAAAAGGTAAACATCTGCTTCTCGGCTAAGAGCGGCCGCAACCGCAACCCTTTGAAGTTCCCCACCACTGAGTACAGCAAGAGGCCTATCCCAAATCTTCTTGAGTTCAAGGTTCTCAGCAATGATATCAAGATGCTTTCTTTCATCAACTTTTTCTAAAAGGTCTCCAGCTTTCCCAGTTATTGCTTTAGGAATCTTGTCGACATATTGTGGTTTGCTGCTGACTTTAAGTTTTTTCTCACTTAACTTCGAAAAGTAGTCCTGAAGGCTTGAACCCCGATAATACTGGATAATTTCTGCCCAATCTGGCGGGTCATCGAATCTGCCAAGGTTTGGTTTGATTTCACCTGAAAAAACCTTAAGCGTAGTGCTTTTTCCTATCCCGTTTTGCCCCAACAAACCCAAAACAGTTCCAGGTGAAGGCATGGGTAAACGGAAGAGTTTAAAGCTGTTTTCGCTGAATCGATGACTGCAATCCTTCTCAAGCTCATTGGGTAAGTTAACAACGCTAATAGCTTTGAAAGGGCATTTTTTGACGCATATTCCGCAGCCACTGCAAAGAGTTTCTGCAATGATTGCTTTACTTCCTTCAACTCTTATGGCTTCAACTCTGCTGCGCACCATGGGACAGAAGCTAACGCAGAGAGAATTGCATTTCTTTACTTTGCATTTGTCTTCATCTAATACTGCGATTCGGGTCATTGTAAGCGTCGTTAAATGATGCCAATAAGATAGTTATAAAGGTAAACCTTGAAAAATAAATCTGAGTTTAAGTGTTGGTAACATTTCCTAAAATAGGGAAAAGATCTTGTGAGTTGAGTTCATGCTTTGTGGTTTTAGCTGATTTTAGTTTTGAAACAATTCTTTAACGTTATGATTGATGACCTTGTTGTGCCGGGGAAGAGTTAAGGTCCAAAATCTCCAGAAGACATAGCTCAAATTAAACAATCAATGCCTGTCCGTTTAGCCGCAACATTGCAAAATGCTACAGTGGTCAAAATCGGCAGCGGTGAAGACCTTAACGCACGAGTGCAAGAATTCGTCAATCGACTGATTGCCTAAATCAACTATATTTACGTTTTTTTCTTTTTGGTTTTCATTCTGTCCAATCAAAATAGATAAATCTGCACAATCAACGTTAAAGTGGGGATGATGTAAGGCGACGGCTTTGAGCATAAAGCTTTGAGAGATCGTCAATCAACACTGACCCAAAAAAGTCTATTCTAAGGATCTACATGTAAAAAGTATGGATATTAATTGAGCACAAGTTTTTTTTTGAATAAACTCGAATTCTCTTAATTAGAAGATGTGACCGCAAAAAACTGAGAATGATTATTTTTTACGTACGTTGCACTGGAGTACTTTGGGGCAAATTAAACATTCATCCTGAGTTGATGTGCTCCCTGGTGGCGCGTTTAAAAGCCCGCTGAAGTGTGCACATTTGGCAGGTGAATCAAAAACCATCGGGTATTCGGTTGCCCGGACGCCTACAATTTTTTCTTTAGCTGTATCCAATTCTAGTCGTGACATGCAGAATGGGCATGCAAAATGTGTTTGGCGGGGAATAGCTGAATCGTCCGTAATCATCGTTGGTCGATCGAAATGTTTTTCGCACCCCTTGTAGGGGCATTGTAGTTTTTCGTCTGAACCGTGTGAGAAAAGACGCATTGCCATTCACCTTAGAAACATCGGTATCGCAATATTTAATAAACCTATCCAAAGAATTGGAAAAAAGCTCAGTTGAACAACACAACGACACAAGTGAACCAGAAAAGCCTCGAGCGGGCCTTGCTCCCGCGGCCTGCTGCTTACGAGGCAGCCGCTCTACTGGGCTGAGCTATCGAGGCGCCATAAACGCTAAACAACACGGTACCAATTTTTAAAGTTTCACAAACCCCAACCTTAAAAGCAATAAACAATCATTCAAAACTAGAGCGAGACACAAATGAACACAACCAGAAACCTGACCGCTAAAATCCTGGGTGAACGTAGAATAATTCAAATCATTCAAACTCACCTTACCCCGCTACTTAACAATCCGGTTCCGTTCGGAGATGATGTTTCGGCAGTGAACCTTGACCAAAAACAGGTCGCTGTGCTTAAAACTGATATGCTTGTAGGAAAAACGGACATTCCCCAAGAAATGACTCTTTTTCAAGCTGCAAGAAAAGCATTAGTAATGAACATCAGTGACTTTGCTTCAAAAGGTGTCCAACCGACAGCGGCGCTGGTTGCTTTGGGCTTACCGGCAGACTTTACACAAAAAAATATTGAAGAAATTGCCGAGGGTCTAAATGTTGGAGCGCAAGAATATGGCGCTTGCATCATCGGCGGTGACATAAGTGAAGCTTCTGATCTGATTATTTCTGTCTCACTTTATGGTAGTGCAAATAAATCGGCATTGATGTTGCGAAGCGGTGCAAAGTCAGGCGATGTTTTGGCAGTTACAGGGTTTTTTGGCAAATCAGCGGCTGGGTTGCGTCTGCTGCTTGGCGGCTGTTTAGCTTCAAAGAATGCAAAGACACTTATGGATGCAGTCTTGATGCCCAAAGCTAAGCTCTTGGAGGGTTTGGCGTTTAGTGGGTGTGGTGAGGTTTCAGCCTCTATGGATTCCAGCGACGGTTTAGCTTGGACTCTACATGAACTCGCTCACTCAAGTAACGTGGGTTTTGAATTGGATAAGGTTCCTATTGCTCCTGAGGTTAAGCGGTTTGCTGATCTAAACAGTCTTAACGCGTCTGAGTTGGCGCTTTATGGCGGTGAAGAATACGAGTTGGTGTTAACAGTTAAGCCTGAGGGTTGGGCTAAGGCGTTGGCTGCGGTTAAAGCGGTCGGTGGACAGCTTTTGCCCATTGGAAAAGTCACAAATGAAAAGCGAATTATTTTGAGAGCCAACGGCGAAGAACACCCCATTGATGCGCGGGGCTGGGAGCACTTCAGAAGCCAACTTTAGCTTGCTGATCAAGGGTGTAGTTGATTATCGTTATACATGAAGCAGCTAAGTATGGTTGTTTTCCAAGGCTGATTTTTTCTCCAAACCGCTGGGCAAAGACTTCAGCTTTTTTTGGTAACCCAACGTGGTCACCCAGGATAAAGAGACTGTTTTCTTCGAGTTCAACTTCGCTTATGTCTTTTCCGTCTTCTTCTAAAATGTATATTTTGTGGTTTTGAGCTCTCGCCTTCACAAGGGCTTCGAAGCTTGTCTTGTCCTTCGTAATTCCTGGGTGCGGTTTGCCCAGCAAGGTTTTTTTAAGGATAACCTGCCAGGTGTCCATGTCGGTTCGCACGTCGTAGAGGGTTTCTCCGTCGATTTGAATGTGAACAGGCGGGTTTGGTGGACCGTTAAGAATAGCATGAAAAGTTACGTCCCTGCGCAAGCCATGAGAAAGAAACAGGCTACTAACAATGCATTCGTGGACGATATCGAGTCTTCCTGCATCATGGAGACTACGGAAGTCTGAGTCAGTTTGTCCTATACGAGAGAAAAGGATGTATTCTCTTGTCAAATCAGTCACTCCATAAGTTATGCACATTTTGCTTTAAAGCGCTTTCTTGCATGCGAACAGCCCGAAAAGTCTAAACCTTCCGGTAGGTCTCAAAATTAGAACTTCGAAGAAGATAAGTAATTGAATATAATAATGCCCTCTTTTCAGATCTAAATGTACCGCTACTAAAGAAACTATTACCCAACAACCCTTTAACCTCTAAAACTTCAAAAGCCTCAGAAGTGTAGCTAAGGTTTTTATGGTTCTTGCGAAATTATGTTCTCTGCAATGCAATGGGGCTCTCGGCTAGCTTGGTCTAGGCTTGTAGACTTGGGCTCTATAGACTCCGGTTCAAATCCGGGGAGCCCCACCACAAAACTTAATTTTGAACTTGAATTTACTCCAGTCTGAGCAAGGGATTTATTATCAAACCCTTGACAAGGATCAATGGAAGTTATCTCTGAGTTTTCTATTGACATATTCTATGCTTTGTTGATGATAGTAGAACTTTTTATCTGCTCCATAATGCATTGCCCTTGCGTAGGATACTTCTTCATTCTTTCTAAAGAAAACTTGAACACTACAAACAGCTTTGTTTTCAGAATTCATGCATACTTCACATAACCTTTGATTTTCATTCTGATACATCCTTTAGTTTGGAGCCCAGACTGGTTAACTCTGCTTATTAAGGTCACTAAAAGAAGTTCTTTAGAGCCAAAGCAAACAAAAAGAGAAAAAGAGGGGATATAGAGTAGTGAAGTGTGAGATTATGGCGGTGTTACTGGAGGTATGTCTGGCCAGCCTATTACTGTGCCAATATGACTGGGGTTACCCATGCCTCCATTGGTGGCTTTTATGTTGACATTTTGCAAGTCGCCAGTGCCTTGCAAACTGGTGATATGCATGGTTTTACCTTAGAAAACTCTGATATTTGCGTGCATGCTCAAAGATTCCAATGGCATAGCTTTTTGCATATTTACTATAGATGTGTTGTTTAAAGCTTGACCAATTAATGTCCATGGGCTCTATAGACTCCGGTTCAAATCCAGGGAGCCCACCATAAACGCTTTAATTAATAACTGATTGATTCAAATTCTAAAGTCCCGCTCATCTACCTACAACCCGTAAAGCGAAGACTTATACCGCGGCCTATTCTAACGCATACATAGGGAAATGATAGAAATTGCCTTTTGTTTCTAAGGAACATTATTTCAACAACGGTTGGGACTGCTGTAAATGCGGCAAGATGACTGAGCATCGCAAAGTGGGAACAGGTGTCAACTCTAAACTAGTACGTTTAGTTTGTGGGTCGTAGATAGGAACCAGTGTCGAGTCACTAAGACGATAGATTCTAAGCAAATCAATTCTGTTTGACATAACCATTTTTCATTACAGTTTCGTTTTCAGAATATGATAGAGAAAAATATGTCATTTTGAATTTCTTAAAAACCAAATAGTAAGCAAGATCGGGCCCAGAGTTTTAGCGAAGATGCAAAGGGTGATGGCGAACCATCAAATGCATTTCTCTCTGAACCCATTTAGTGAGAAATGGAACTTCTCATTCTAATGCTTTATGAAAACAGAATTCATATTCTAAATTCTATTTTTCTTAATTTTCTACTTAAAAAATCTTGCAACTAATTGAGAAACATGGGAGAAATAGGTTGAGGGTTAAACTATTGTACCGATTCAACTTTCTGTATCTCTGGAACCCTTTGTTTGATGAGTGCTTCAACACCGTTTTTAAGCGTCATCGCCGCCATCGGGCAACCTGCACAATGTCCAGTTAAGCGGACTTTTACAGTTTGTTTTTCAACTGATACAAGTTCTACGTCTCCGCCGTCAGCTTGGATTTGCGGTCTAATTTCGTCGAGGGCTTCCTGCACTCTTTTTTGGATTGATTCAGTCATATAACTTCACTTTCCTTTCTTGAAGAGAATTAGTCATTATAAAAGTTACTGTTGCACAACATATTTTGAAGCACCGCCTCAGCTTACCTATGCGGTAACTAAATGGTTTATAAATAAAGTTTAGAAACCAAAACTTTTGAGATTACTCTTTTTGTTTGGGAAGTACCTTAGTTGCCCATTCTGTTCTAGTTTTGTAGTTGTCACGTAGTTTTTGAGTAGCGGGCGCTAGTATTGGTTTTGCAAGCATTCGGCTTTTAGATCTGCTGATTGCGCTGTTTCGTTTTGGCTTGTTTCTTATCGATTTATAATTATCTGGGTTCATATCGATCTGTGCTATTCAAACTTACACCTAACATATAGGAGTTTTGCCTTTTTCTCCAAGTTCAGGTGTTTCCACGCTTAGTCTACCTCAAAATTATTATTTTCTTTTTTGAAAAATAACCTTGAACTCCGTAAAAAACAAGGATTATCTGCGGAAGACTTAAGCCCTTATTACTCTATTTAAAAATGAAAAAAAGGCAAGGTTTTGTGATGGTTCATAGAAGAGTAAAAGGCGGACAATTTAAAATCAAACATGTTGAGAAGAAACCCCCCGTCGAGTTAGGAGAAGAATTGGACATAAACATCAATGGTCTATGTCCAAACGGGGATGGTATGTCTAATATTAGAGGATACATTATACAGGTTCCAAAAGCCAAGCCTCGAGATCGTGTGAAAGTTAAAATTATCCAAGTGGGGGAAAAGTTAGCAGTAGGCGAGATTATTTTATAGCTGCATTACCGCCAATATTTTTGGTTTAGAGTTTTATTTAGGAAGCATTTTTTCAGACTTTGGCTTTAGCCATCTTTTCAAGATAAACATAGAATTAGCGTCAGCTTGAGTGCGGATCTGTATATTATTTGTTATGTCCAAGAAACTCATTCAAACAAACATATCTGCAACTTATTTTTTAAAATTTATTATTTAAATATCCAAAAGCGTTTGTAAACAAGGACCCAAAAAATAACATCAGTTGTGCACAATCTAATCACGCGTATTTGGCTTATTTATCCATACTTTAACTCTACTTTGTACTCTTATCATTGCTTCTGTCTGCATAAGCTTAATTTGAGCTTGAACAAAACGGTCATCGATACAATTGAACTCTTTTTTGACTGCATCCTCAAGTTTAGGCAATGATATATGCTCAACGACGCCAACGATGTTCCAAAAATAAATCTGTACGTTTCGTCTTTTCTGTCGCGCATCCTTTTCTGAGAATTTAACCATGAGCAAGTTACCTTGCGCAGTAGGGCCATTCATTTTTTTCTTTGTGATGAGGAACGCATTCTTCACATTTACTATGGTGTGCACAATCTTTTTTTGGGCAGGGACAATTCGGAGCAGACATAACTAAACTTACTCATATATTCAATATAATTATTACTAATCAATAGGAACAATACGAAAAATGCCGAACATATGACATGGCAAACTTTCAAGAATATTCTTTTCAATATTGTGGTTTCTATCCTTTTCAGGCGAAATAGTTTACCTTCTAAAGTTATATTCTAAAAAATCTTAAAGAAAAAGTGTTAGAAGTCTAAAAGCTAATCCACCGACTAATAGGGCGGCACCTATGTTGGCTGCCGTAATTACCGTTGTGGCTTTCCAACCGAACTCTTTACCAAGAATCGCAATCGTTGAAACACAAGGTATATAGAGCATCGCTACGAGCGACATGACGATCAACTGGATGGGTGTGAAGAAGAGCCCCAAATTTGTAGAACCAAAAATCGCCACCGCACCTAGTATTATGAGTTCTTTTCGTATCACTCCAATGACCAATAAGATGCCAGCGGCAACGGGCAATCCGAGCCAAGTAACAGTCAAAGGCGACAATGCATTGCTAATCGGTGTTATAACATTATAGACATAGAGAGCTTGAACAAAAGCGCTGCCAACGATGTAAATAGGGAAAACGATGTAGATGATTGACTTGGTTCGTGCCCAAGTTTGTTTTGCAACCACTTTCAGCGTAGGCAGCTTGAAACTACTCATCTCCATAATTAAGCCCGTGGATTTGCCAGGAACCACCTTCATGGCAACCTTGCCTAATGCAAAGATAATCGCAATATCCACAACATAGAGAAACAACGCCCATTCTATACCGACAAATAAACCGACCATGCCGAAGAGCACAATCGTTCTTGCCGAACAAGGTGCAAAGGTAATTGCGAATGCCGCAAGGAGCCGCTCACGTCTGGTTTCCATAATTTTGCAGGCGTGGATTGCCGGTACACTGCAACCAAACCCAAGTATTATTGGGATTAGGGCTTTGCCGTGTAAGCCGATTTTG
Organism: Candidatus Bathyarchaeota archaeon; assembly: GCA_963804785.1. Lineage (GTDB taxonomy): Archaea > Thermoproteota > Bathyarchaeia > Bathyarchaeales > Bathycorpusculaceae > Bathycorpusculum. Next base: position 367,788 of record CAWDRR010000002.1, on the reverse strand, counting down.
TGCATGGCGCTGTCCATCATAAAGGCTACGCGAGTCAGTATGCCTGAATCTTCAATTATGGCAAGGAGAAAGTAGAATGGGAAAACGAATGGAATAATCAGCGTTAAGCCCGCGGTTAATCCGCCCCACACACCGTTCAATACTATGCCTATGAGTGGCTGGGACGCTGACAGGGCTGGGTCCACTGGACTAATAAAATTTAAGGCTCCAGAAATCAAATTGGAGAGACCGTTGCCAACAAAAAAAGTCCAGAGCAGCAAGCCAGCAATTACGCCTACAGAAGTAAAGTAACCCAACACCCTATGGGTTGTTAACCAGTCAAGTTTTTCAGAGAAAGTGCTCTTCACTTCGCTCTGCTGAAGAGCAGAAGCAGCAATGGAGCTTGCAAGGGCGTATCGCTCAGAAGCTATAATAGAAAAGCAAGCTTCTTGACAGTTGCTAGACATTTCCTTTGATATAACCACGCTAGAATCGATTACTACCCTTGACTGGGCAGAAACAAGCTTAACGATTTCGGTGTCACCTTCGAGTAGTTTTATCGCAAGCCAACGAGATGGATACTGCAATGAAAGATGGGCTTGTTCAATAACCTGTTTTAGTTTCTCTATATTTTCTTCCAATTCTCGGCGATATTTTAAATGCTTAGTTTTCGACTTTGACAGGGCCACATTTACGGCTTCGCCCATGAGTTCATAGATTCCTTCACCCCGTGTTGCAACTACAAAAACGACAGGCACACCAAGCGTTTCCTGCAGTTTATCCTTGTCAATTATCATTCCTTTGCTTTTGGCAACGTCTACTTGGTTTAGGCACAAAACCAGGGGCACTTGCATTTCGAGCAACTGTAAGGTAAAGAACAAGTTTCTTTCCAAAACTGAAGCGTCAACAACGTTTATTACAACATCGGGCTTTTCTAGAGCAATGTAGTCTCTTGAAACAAGCTCTTCCATGGAAAACGTCGAAAAAGAGTAAATCCCCGGCAGATCTACAATTTTAATTTCGTAACCTTCATAACTAAGTGTGCCCTCTGCGCGTTCGACAGTTTTTCCAGGCCAATTACCAATTATCTGGTTTGCCCCCGTAAGCTGGTTAAAGATTACACTTTTACCTACGTTAGCGTTTCCTGCGAGAGCAAAAGTTAGTTGATTATCTGTTTTTCCGCTGGATGTTCTCTTTTTTGACTTGGAATTAGGATGGCATGATAAAGTCTGTAAACCTCCCTCAAGTTGTGTTTTCTATCTCAACAAAAACCTTTGATGCGATGCCTCTGCCGAGCGCTAATTTTGAACCTCGCACCGATATCTCAATGGGTCCCTCAAATGGCGCTGCTTTCAACAGAGTTATCTTTGTACTAGGTGTTAACCCCATATCTAAAAGGCGCTGAAGCACTAAATGACCTCCTCTTATGAAGGAGATTTTGCCTAATTGACCCGTTTTTAGCTCGCTTAACGCAACGAGGTTTTCTTTTCTTTTTCCTACTTCTTCTAAACCTCGACTGTGAAGTTGAATGCATTCTTCACAGTTTGAGAAGGGCAGGTCACAAGCTGGAATTGTTTTGCCATCATCTGAACAAGTGTCAGGATGTTTCAGGAGACGGCAAAGGGATTCTTCTGCTTCGTCGGAGAGGGCATGTTCCATTTGACAGGCTTCCTTGTGTACTCTATCTTTTCCAATGTGTAAAATATCAGAAAGGAAAGTTTCAAGCAAGCGGTGTTTTCTAGTTACTTTTTGGGCTTCTTGAAGTCCTCTTTCGGTGAGGGTACTTCCGTGGTAGGGTGAATAGTTTACGTAGCCATCTTGAGAAAGTTTCTTTAACATCTCAGTCACGCTTGCCGGGAGTAACGTCTAGTCTTTGCGAGATTTCGGTTGTGCTAACCAAGTCTCCGTTTTTGGATAGTCCGTAGACGGCTTTGAGGTAGTCTTGAGTTGATTTTTGCTCCATTCTTCTCGCCCTCAATTTTAGGTATACCTAAACTTCACCTAATAAATATTTAGGTACACCTAAAAAATAACATCCATCCGAAATCACACATAAGCAACCCAAACCCGTGAACACGCACATCCACCCAGTAACGGCTAAATACTGCAAAGACCAATTCCGTTGATGATTCAGCACGGAGAGATAGAAATGAAAGATCTGCCCGAATTAGTCCAAGACATAGTAGAAGCATCAAAAAAACATGAGCAATACCGTGAAAAAGAATGCATAAACCTGATTGCAAGCGAAGGACTCAAATCTCCAGCTGTCAACCAAATGCTTGATCTCTCCCACGACCTCGATTGCAGATACGCTGAAGGCGAAAACGACGCACAAGGTCACGTTAAAAAACGGTATTATCAAGGGCAGAAGTACATGTCGCAAATCGAGGATTACGCGACAGACATCATGAAGAGTTTGTTTAAGAGCACTTGGGCAGATGTACGATTAGTTTCGGGCACTCATGCAAACCTAGCAACGTTCAAGGGTTTGTCTTTGGCTTCAAAAAACAACAAAATGGTTGTCACTCCACTGAGTTGTGGCGCACACATCAGTCACGACTACACAGGTCTAGCAGGCAACATCTTAGGCTTGGATAACATTAACCATGTTTACAACATAGATGAGTTCAACATTGACGCAGAAAAATCTGCATGGGTTATCCGCGCTGCAAAACCAGGAATTGTCACCTTCGGCGGCAGCCTTTTTCTGTTTCCACATCCAATCAAGGAACTGCGAGCGGTTTGTGAAGAAGTCGGCGCGTACATAGCCTATGACGCCTCACATGTACTAGGTTTAATTGCAGGTGGACAATTCCAAGATCCTCTTCGCGAAGGCGCAGATTTCATCACTTCATCAACCCATAAAACCTTCCCTGGTCCCCAGGGCGGTGTAATCATGGGGAGCCCAAATAGTCCAGCAATGGAGAAAGCCGTAAAGAAAATACAATTCGCAGTTTTCCCACTAAGCGCATCAAGCACTCACTTAGGCAGGTTACCAGGACTTAGCATAGCTGCTCTTGAAATGAAGGTTTTTGGTCCCCAGCTAGCCAGACAAATAGTCAAGAACGCACAAACCGCAGGACAATACCTCTGTGAAAACGGTGTAAAAGTCCTCGCAGAAAACAAAGGCTTCACCAAAAGCCACCAAATTGCCTTAGACATCCGCAGCTATGGTGGCGGCAACAAAATCGCTCAAGACCTCGAAGACGCCAACATAATCCTCAACAAAAACCTGCTCCCCTATGATGACCAAAGCAGCAAAGAAAACCCCTCAGGATTACGAGTTGGATTCCAAGACATAACTCGTCGTGGCTTTACAGAAGGCGATATCAAACACCTCTGCGACCTAATGCTGGACGTAATCAAGAGCAAACGCACACCAGCCCAAGTTAAGGTGGATATTTTGGCGCTTAAGAAGGAGTTCAGCGGAGTAAAATATGGATTCCAAAATGTTGAAGAAGCATTAAGCTATATAAAAAAGGTTTAATCCTCATTTCCTTTCCATTTTTTCCGTGCTAAAGATTAATAAAGTTACATTTTGTTTTTACCAATGAAAACTCATGACGTTAGATCTCCTCTCGATTCTCTTCTTAATCGCGTTTGTAGGAGCTCTGTTGCTTTTTATTCTGCTTCCAAGATATGGTCCACACTACACTTCTAGACTAACCTGTCCAAACTGCAAAAGAATCTTCAATTTCCATTGGATACCTGGCGCCACAATAACCTCACTAGTTTACAGGAACAAGCGAACTCTAAAATGCCCCTACTGCCACGTGAAATCAAACTATGATGTAATGTCTACAAGAGTCACCAAATCAAAGAAAACTCCAAAAGTCAAGCAAAGAGCATAAGCTACAGATGGCTTCTTTCAGAGAACTTTATTATCCACAACAACAATCAACTTTTCAATATACCTTTACTGGAGACATTTAGAATGAAGGTACTGTTGAACGATGGTTTAGAGAAGGAAGGATTAAAACTCTTCCAAGAAGCTGGCAGTAGAAACGGACACAAAAAAAAGAGATTTAGCCACTCTTGTTGCTGAGATTGGTCAGTTTGATGCATTAGTTGTCCGCAGCGCCACGAAAGTTACACGTGAGGTTTTGGAGGCAGGTGCCAAAGGTAAACTCAAAATTGTGGGTCGAGCAGGTGTGGGCTTTGATAACATCGATGCTGCTGCAGCTTCAGAGTTTGGAATCGTATTAAAAATTGCGCCCTACGGAAGCACCAACGCCGTTGCAGAGTTAGCAATCGATTTAATGCTCAGCATCTCAAGAAAAACTCCACAAGCTCACTTCTCATTGAAAAATGGAGTTTGGAAGAAGGATAAACTCAAAGGCACCGAGCTCGCTTACAAAACGCTGGGTCTTTTGGGCTGCGGTAGAATTGGACAAAAAGTTGCTCAAATCGCCAAACGAGGCTTTGAAATGGAAATCATAGGCTACGACATTAAACCATGTTTTGAATCAGGCATAAAGTTCATGACTAAAGAGGAAGTGCTTGCAAAAGCCGACTACATTAGCATCCACACAGGCGGCAAAGAAGCAATAATAGGAGAAAAAGAATTCGCGTTAATGAAACCCACCGCTTACGTGATCAATACTTCCCGAGGAAGCAACATTGACCAACAAGCACTCTACAAAGCGCTCAAAGAAGGCAAAATCGCAGGCGCCGCATCAGACGTGTACAATGAAGAACCGAAAGCTGAAGGTGCCGAATTCAAAGACCAACTCAAAGAACTCGACAACATAGTCTTAAGCAGTCACCTTGGTGCATCAACCGCTGAAGCTCAAAGGGAAACCTCAACTGAAATTGCCCGCGTCGTTTCAGGTTACCTCTTAGGCGGAGACTTCACCAACGCCGTAAACGCTGGCGAAAGCATCGAAGTGGAAGAAAAAACTGTCCACACCCTGTTCATTCATCACCGCGATGTTCCAGGCGTATTTGCAAACATCGATAAAGTCTTGGCTGATAACGACATCAACATTCGAGCGAATTATTCGCGGCAAATAGGAAAAAGCGGCTATGCCATCTCAGTGTATGTTTTGCATAAGAAAGTTGATCGCAAGGTGCTTGAGGTTATAAAGAAAATCGATAATGTCTGCGACGTCAAAATCTAAGAAAAAGCGCTTTCAAGCAGGCATATTAACAACCCTCTCTTCTTTAGACTATTCATGCGACTTGGAGTTCTATTTTCAGGCGGCAAGGATTCAACGTTTGCTCTGCACTTGGCGGCGGAGAAAGAGGAAGTAGTCTGCTTAATCACTGTGGTTTCTAAGAATAAAGAAAGTTACATGTTTCATACACCCAATATTGATTTGACGACGCTTCAAGCGCAGGCGTTGGGTTTGCCGTTGGTTTCGGTGGTTACGGAGGGAACGAAAGAGGAGGAACTGTCTGATTTGGAAGCGGCAATTGCAGAAGCAAAAGAAAAATTCCAAATTGAAGGTGTGGTTACGGGTGCTGTTGAATCGGTATACCAAGCTTCAAGGGTACAGCGTATCTGCAACCACCTCGATGTCTGGAGTTTTAATCCACTATGGAAACATGACCAACAAATGCTTTTAAAAACACTTGTCGCAAAGAATTTCTGTGTTGTTATTTCCGGTGTTTTTGCCTATCCACTCGACGAGAAATGGCTTGGAACGCAAATCGACCCCCAAGTAATAGCTCGACTGGTGCAGTTTCAAGGGCAATATGGCATTAGCCCCTCAGGGGAGGGGGGAGAGATCGAGACAACAGTCTTGGATGCACCTATGTTTAAGCAGAAAATAGAAATCGTCAACTACGCTACTGAAGCGAAGGGTAACAGCGGAAATTTCATTATAAAAAAGGCAAAGCTGGTTTCAAAATGATTCTCATCGTGGACATGAACTGGAAAAAGGATTCTTTGGCATTCAACGAGTTTGTTTTACCCATTGTTTCCGTTGTTCGACCGCTTGAAGAAGTCAGAGTTAAGCATTTTTTAGATATTGAACTTGCAGAACCAAAGCGTTACAGCAAAATTGTTCTTTCTGGAACAGTCCTAAAAGACCACACAACACTGAAGTTAGTTGAGAAATTCAACTGGATTAAAACATGCACCAACCCTATTCTGGGCATCTGTGCTGGCATGCAAACTATCAGTTTACTCTTCGACGAACCCTTGGTAAAATGCCTGCAGATTGGAATGACTGAAATCTCAACCCTAAAAGAAAACCCTCTATTCATTGGTGACTTCAAAGCCTACGCACTCCACAACTTCTCAGTCAGACAATCCAAAACTTTCGAAACCCTCGCCAAATCAACAAAATGTATCCAAGCAATAAAACATAAACAAAAAAACATCTACGGTGTCCTATTCCACCCTGAAGTGCGAAACCAAGAAATTTTAGAGAATTTCATAAAATTTGTGATCTAAATTCCAAGCATAAATAAATTATTACGCGAATGCAAATAAGCCCCAATACACCTAGAATGCAAATGCAACCCCCAAGAATCCAAATCAAGCAGGGCATCCGTGTAAAAATAATTTTAAAGCAGGACCAGCACAACGGTAAATTAACCGAGGGTATCGTCAAAGAAGTACTAACCAAAAGCCCAACGCACCCACACGGAATCAAAGTCAGGCTGATTGATGGTAAAGTAGGAAGAGTTCAATCATTATTGTAAACCGAACAAAACTTTCAATCGGTCTTTTGATTCATTTTTGAAATGAATTTGGTTTTACCGCATGCAAAGTTAGCATATATTATATTGTTTGGAGTTAGAAAAGCTTTGTTTATCGAAATGTGTATGAGTTAAGGCGCAAGTTTTGTTTGGGGTATAGACTGTATTCTTTTTTCCTTCCCGTGAATCTTTTTAAAGAAAAAGAGTTTGTGGCGCTTCAATTTTCAACAGTGAATAAACCTTTTCTTAACTGAAGAAAAGGAGACAAGAAGTAGTAGCACTTCATGTCCCAAAACTCTGAAATTGAGTTGAAAGCTTGTTGCAGCTTGGTGGAAACAGCTAAAAGTTAAAAGCAAGTTTTCTAGAATAGTTTGCAGGAGATTTTTGTTTGATCAATCAACTACCGGCAGAGAAACTACGGAATATTTGTGATTCTAATTTTATGCATTGTGAATCAACCAAAGACCTAATTCCACTTAACGAAATTATCGGTCAAGAAAGAGCCGTCCGAGCATTAAAATTCGGATTAGGAATAAAAAACCACGGCTTTAACGTTTATGTAGCAGGTAACCCTGGAACAGGAAGAAAAACCGCAGTAAAAAACTTTGTAGAAGCTCAAGCTAAAACCCAACCAGTTCCACCAGACTGGTGTTACGTAAATAACTTCGGCAACCAATATGAGCCAAAAGCCATTAAGTTGCAGGCGGGAAAAGGAAAAGAATTCCGACAAGACCTTAAAAACTTCATCGAAAATGTCAAAACTGCGCTTCCGAAGGCTTTTGAAAGCGAAGACTACGGTGCCAAAAGAGAAACAACAATTAAAGAGTTAGAAAACCAACGCAAACAGTTAATCAACGAAATAAGCGTCAAAGCTCAAAGTGAAGGATTCGTTATTCAAACCACACCTATAGGCATTCTGCTTGTTCCAGTTTTAGATGGTAAACCACTTAGCGATGAAGAAATGCTGGCACTGCCCCAAAAATTGAAGGATAAGTTTAACGAAAAAAGGGAAGGCTTGGAAACAGAATTCCGAAACACAATTCGCCAACTAATCGATATGGAACGTAAAATCCATGAAGCCCTTAAGAAATTAAACAAGGAAGTTGCCCTCTACGCCTTGGGAAACCAGATGGAGAGTCTCAAGGAAAAATATCATATTAATTCTGAAGTTTCAACTTACCTTAAAGAAGTAGAAAACGACATTTTAGAGAACCTGCAACAGTTTATTAGGAGAAGTGAACCAGAACAGCAGTTTTCTTTTCCAATGCCCTGGAGAAGAGAAGAACCGTATAAAAAATATGAAGTAAACTTGATCATCGACAACTCCAACAGCACAGGCGCACCTGTAGTTGTAGAGACCAATCCAACATACCACAATTTACTTGGTAGAACAGAGAAAGAAGCTCAATTCGGCGCCCTCACCACTGACTTTAGCATGATTCGAGCGGGAGCCATACATAGAGCTAACGGCGGATACCTCATAATACCAGTTGAAGATTTACTGCGAAATCAATTCGCCTACGACGGTTTAAAACGAGACATCAGAGACGGAATAATGTCCATTGAAGAACCCGAAGAACGCTACGGATTCCTAAGTGTAAAAACCCTCAAACCCCAACCCATTCCTCTAACGGCCAAAATAATTCTAATCGGTACTTCACAACTATACCAAATGATGTTCAGTATGGATCCTGATTTCCAGGAACTCTTCAAAATAAAAGCAGAATTCGACACTACGATGCCAAGAACTGACGAGAAAGCGAAACAATACGGCGCTTTCGTTTGCGGTCTTTGCGAGAAAGAAAACCTCAAACATCTTGATGGCAGCGGCTTGGCAAAATTAGTCGAATATAGTTCAAGGATAGTTGAGGATCAATACAAGTTATCTGCACAATTCTCGGCTATCGCCGATATTCTTCGGGAATCTAACTATTATGCTACCCAATATAACTCTAAATTTATAACCGGAGAACACGTCACGAAAGCCATAGAAGAAAAGCTTTACCGTTCAAAACTTATTCAAGAAAAAATCCAAGAAATGATTGCACGTGGCTTCTTCTTAATTGACACAATTGACCAGAAAATTGGGCAAGTTAACGGTTTGTCAGTTATGGGGCTGGGAGATTTCGCTTTTGGTATGCCCTCCCGCGTTACAGTCAGCGTTGGTTTAGGCAGGGAAGGCGTAATGGACATTGAAAGAGAAGCAAAAATGGGTGGACCAATTCATACTAAAGGCGTCTTGATTCTCAGCGGTTACTTAAACGATAAATACGCCAAAGACAAACCTCTCAGTCTTTCAGCACGATTGGTTTTTGAACAGAACTATGAAGGTGTCGAAGGTGACAGCGCATCAAGCACTGAACTATACTCTATTCTTTCATCTCTTAGTGGATTACCAATAAAACAGAACTTAGCCGTAACAGGTTCCGTTAATCAAAAAGGAGAAGTGCAAGCCATCGGAGGTGTAAATGAAAAAATCGAAGGTTTTTTTGAAGTCTGCAAATCCAAAGGACTAACTGGGAAACAAGGGGTAATGATTCCAGACAGTAATGTCCAGAATCTGATGCTTAAGGAAGAAGTCGTGGACGCAGTTAAAGCGGGAAAATTCAACGTCTACTCAGTTAGAACCATCGACGAAGGAATAGAAGTTCTTACAGGAACAAAAGCAGGTCAACGACTAGCTGATGGAACCTTTGAAGAAGGCACCGTGAATTACCTTGTAGATAGGCAATTGAGAGATATGGCGGAGAAACTCAGAGAATATTCAGGTGTGCAAATTCAACAGAAAAAAGTTGAGCAATAATACGAACAATTGAGTGAGAAGTTTTCTTTCTTTTTCTTTTTTTCCGTTATTGATTCCTAATCTTTATTCTGGATAATCAAAGCTTATGTACCAAAAACCAGAGTGATAAATAGGTGCAAAAGTTGGTTTCCAGAAAAGTGAAAGGTAAACGCAGCAGAGTTATGACAATTATCCTTCTACCTGCGTTAATCTTCATAGGCGTTGCAGGCTGGTGTATGTACGCATTAGGCGACAACCATAAAACAACCAAGAATAAACCAACAAGACTAACCCAAAAAGAAAATGTAATCTTGTTACCTACCTTCTTAGAGGATCACCAGGAAATAAAATTGAAAAATTAAACAATCAACCACTAATTTCGTTCATTGTTGATTTTAAGATAAGAATTCTTAGCAGAATTTGCATGTTTGTTGTTAACTGAACACATCCACAACTCCATCTATAGTGGGCGGATAGTAGTTTACTTAAGAGAATAGCCATCCAAGAGGTACACCCCAGCTTGACGGATCAACCGTTAATCATGACGTGAATCGTCCAAGCCCCCAAAGAAGAATCAAGGGCTACTTTTGATCTGCGTCTTGGGTTAGGACTGGTGATCTGTCAAGCCTAATTTTTGTTACAATGTTTCATAAATGTATTAATTGATTTTTTATAATTAATTTATTAAGGGTTAAAGCCAATGCTATCGTTCGTGAGCCAACTTGAGTTACAAAGAACGCATGCATCCAACGGTTAGCAGGGCAGAAATCGAAGTTTTTAAATCCTTAAGCGAAGCTGGATTAACCCGCGGCATGGTAACACAACAACAAATCATCCTAAAATCAACCATTCCAGATTTTTGTTGGATGGAAAAACGCAAAATCATCTATTTAGATGGTATACCCGTACATAAAAAAGACAAAGCAATTGAACGCGACGAAGAAATCACTGATTTACTAACAGCTCAGGGTTGGGATGTGCTAAGGATTCCGTATAATCCCCCTTTGACTACGAAGGGATTACAGCAGATTATGGCAACCATAAAACGATTCCTCAACGTTGATGAAGAAGAAACAGAATAACTTTTTCTAAATTTCACTATTCTTTGAACTCCAGAAGATTTTATCTAAAAAATGATTTTCTAAATAATGCTTACTTTTTATCGAAGGTTTTAGGATGAGTGAGAATAACAAGTGTTTGAAACAAGGCTTAAAGCAAAAATCTAAAAGTTGGCGCCGAGAGGGGGATTTGAACCCCCGCGGCCCCGAAAGGCCACAAGCTAATTGGTTCCCAAAAGGGAATCTCCAGGCTTGCTCCCTGCCTGGCTAGGATACCTCGGCAAATAAAAACCAGCATTTGATGAGCTGATTTGCACCTTTTCTCTGAGTTTAGCACAATTTAAAGTTTTATTGCAAAAGTTGTCTTTGACAGTTTTTGGCCCAGAAAGATTTGTCTTGTGATTTCAAATTATAGATTTCTGCAGAGTTAAACTGGAAATTATCTATTCAAAACAAATCCATAATAGATTAATGGATAAAAATAGTATTTAGAGCTAGCGAGAATTTAAGATGAATCATAAGAAATTAATGCTGCTATCGATTGTATTAGCCATTCTGATTGCGACCTCTGGAACAGCGGTATTTTACTTGTCTACACTAAACAAAAATAGTTCAGAAAACAAAATTCGAATTGCCTGCGTGGGCGATAGTATCACGGGAGGAACCGAGTACCCAGCAGACCTTTGGATGCTACTTGGAGGCGAAAACTATACAGTAGGGAACTTTGGTGTAGGTGGGTCCACAGCCGCACTCGATTCTCGGAATCCCTACATCAACAATAGCGCATTTCAAGAGGCAAAGGAATTCCAGCCAAATATTGTAATCATAATGTTGGGAACAAACGACGCAAACCCACTAATCAGACCAAACAATGGAAGCTTTGTAAACGACTATGTAAAATTGGTTGAAGAGTTCCAAGCACTTTCAAGCAATCCGAAGATATATCTTGTGAAACCGCCACCGATTTTTTGCAGCGGAACTACTCCAAGTGCTGAATATTTCAGGGACAACGTAATTCCCACTATTGAACAGGCAGCAAACCAGACTAATTTGCCAATTATCGATGTGTATTCAGCTTTGGCTAATTATTCTGATTTTTTCCGTGACGGAATCCACCCGGATGAACAGGGCGCAATATTAATTGCTAACGAGATTTACAAAGTAATAATTTTGCAAAATCCACCTTAGTACAATGCACAACAATTTTTACAAATTGAAAGAAAGAGATTGTTCTTTGTGCTGTAAGCTAAATTTTATTAGGCTAAGCGCATTATGAATATTATTCCTTTTACTTCTTTGGGTGCTAAACGCCTGCCCAGAACAATGTCTTTTTGCGCATAAATGCAATGTATTCGTTGAGGAGCTCTTTTTCATCACTGGTTAAATCATCCATGTGTGCAGTCAACAATTTTTTGGCATCGTTTTCAGGAATCTTAACGTACAAAATATCCTTCTCAAAGACGTGCCTACCTGCGACGGGTTTGTCCATTGAAACAGCTATTTGTTGCGCAACCTTGGCTTCACCAATCGCTTTCCCTTGATCCTGGACCTGCTGCACCTCACCTAAATCCGCGTGATCCTGTGCCCGCATAAGGTCAACACGGGGTTTTATACGTCCAGCCAAAACTTCCACTCCGAAAATCGCTGGTTTCGCTCGGCGGAAAATGCAGTTAGGCAAAACCATGAGTTTTCCAGGTTTAACAAGCGAATCAAATTCCTGTTCATTTTTTGATTCCCGCTTTTCTTTGACCCACGCTAAATATTTGTCAATCAAGTTATAGATAATGGGTTCTTTAAAGATTGGAACGTTGCTGGCGGCAGCTTCTATTTCTGCGTCTGGCAAGATTTTTACGCCAAACGCCAAAATTGCCCCAACCAAAGGTTCATGCGTCTTAACCACAGATGCCTCGATAACGTCGCGTTTGCTAATATCACCGATATCGGCAATACGTACCTGCACATTGTTGGCTTTGAGAAGTTCAGCAATTGCCTCCAAAGAACCCAGAGTATCTGCTTTAACGATGACCCCTTCAATTTCTTTAGCAATTCTGATTCGTCCTATTTCCTCAGTGATGAGCTTGCAGTATTTTGCTGGATCTTCACCGGTGGGTACTGCAAACAATGGGGCACCAGCTAACGCACCTGCCAAATCAGGTGCAACCACCTTAACACCTGCTGATGCGTAAACGCATTCAACACTTGTAAATTTGTCACGAGGATCACGCATTTCATCTAAGGGTTTTGGCACCAAAATAGCGCGAATGCGTGCAGAGATCGGACCGTCACGTCCACCAACAACGATCAAATCATCCTTATGTAATGTTCCGTCGTAGATTATGGCATTGAGGGTCAAACCTAAGCCTGGTTCATCCTTAACTTCTAAAACAGAACCTTTCGCGGCGCCATCCGTGGTTTGTAAACGCACTTTTAGAAATTGCTGAGTTAACCCGACCAAAACCATAACTAATTCCGACAAGCCTTCGCCTGTTTTTGCGCTAGTTGGGACCAAAGCGAGGTTTTGGGTGAAGTCGCGGATGTGATCAAACCGGTCTGTTTTGAAGCTTAAACGTGAGAATTCGCCCATAACTTGGTAGAGGCGATTGTTGAAGTCTTCCTGAACGAAGCTGCTTTGAAGTTCATAAGATTTTAGGAAAGGAGTTGAAGGATGAGCTTTCCAGCCAGGAATACGGTCAATTTTGTTGACTGCTACGATAAATGGTGTTTTACGTGCCTTGAGAATTTCTATGCACTCGAATGTTTGAGCCTCAAAGCCCTTCAAAATATCCACTACAAGAATAGCAATATCGGCAACGCTTCCGCCTCTACGCCTCAAATTAGTGAAGGCTTCGTGTCCAGGAGTATCAACTATAAGTAAACCTGGAATTTCTATGCCTGTTTTAAAGTTAGACATGTATGGACCGATTAATTGTTTTAGGGTTTCAACAGGGAAGTAACTTGCGCCTATGTGCTGGGTCATTCCTCCCGCTTCGCGACCTTGAACATTAGTTTTTCGAAGTTCATCAAGAAGCGAGGTTTTACCTGTATCAACATGTCCTAGAACACATACGATTGGTTGGCGCGTGGGCATTTCAATTTCTCTCCTTTCACAATTAAATGATTGTATAATATGATGTGGATGCTGATTAATAATTAATCATTTTATTTGTGTTGCGCCCTGTTTGTATAGTTTTTGCTTAGAAAGCAAAGTTCTTATTTTCTGTTGCGTTTTCTGGTTTAGTGAATCATTTTGCCTTGCTGTGTTAAATTGCGGAACTCCTTTAAAAGAAGGCGACAAGTTTTGTGTAGTTTGCGAAGCCGCAGTGCCTAAATTTACGAGTGAAGAATTCACAGTTTCTGGCACCAACCTAATTGATCGCGTTAGAGAGTTGCTAAATGAAGGAAACGCAACGCGAGTTATCGTTAAGGATGAAAGCGGATAAACTCTATTAGAGATTCCTGCAACGGTTGGTGTAGTTGGAGTGGTTTTAGCTCCATGGTTAGCAGTTTTAGGGGTCGTAACTGCTTTGGTTACTAAATGCAAAATTATTGTTGAAAGAAGAGAATAGAAGAAGTCTATTTTGGCGGTTTGACAACAAGCAGGAAAATGCCCAAAAGCACTAGAATAACGCTTAGGGCGCCAAAGAGCACGCCAAATGGCCCCAGTTCGGGGCTTGTTGCTGTGTAATAAAGCATTACTGCACCAATTACTATGAGGAGTAATCCAAAAATTCTTTCAGTTAGTGAAACCCAGAATGTGTCGCCTTCTTCGCTCATGTCTTATTTTCTTCCCTGCGTCTTTTCTTATGTGTTTCTTTGATATAAACAAGAGGAGTTATTTTAAATTATTCCATGATTGCAGAATTTGCAGGGGTAAAGCACTTCGGTAAATCGTTTCTAAAGAATGCGGAAAAAGTTAGTCCAGATAAATGCATGACAAGGGTGGTTTAATGAATACACAATGTCCTTAGCCACCACCGACAGGTGGAAGAATTGCCAAAACAGACTTATCCGAAAGCATAGTGTCTAAACCGTTTAATGTTAAGATGCTTGTTCCATTAATGAGGAACTGCAGAAAATTTTTGGGTTGACCTGTTTTAACATCGTATACATACTCGGTGAAGGGTATTCCATATTTTTTGGAAAGTTTTTCAAGAACCAAGTTAACAGTTACTTTACCGTCATCTGGGAACGTTAAAGTCTCTTCTCGCTTGTCGACAATTTCTCTCAAATTGGTAAAGAAACGAACTTTAACTTCCACTATTTCTGCACCATTCATGAATAATGTAGAACGAAGAAATTAACTATTATGCAACTGAATGTAGAAACAGTTTGATGCTACAATGCCTTATTCAATCGAGAAACTGATTTTTTTATGAAGCAAAAAAGCTGCTGCAATCGGGGCTTTGTGTCTCCAATGAATTAATCGAGAGACCCTGCAGATTTATCAGCATGTGAGAAAAATAAGGAGCCAGAAATTACTCTGCCTGTTGTCCAACAACTTTTAAATTAACTAAGAAGCAACTGAAATATTGAGAAGACTTACTAGATGAAACTGAGTTTATCTAATGGGATTTTCTGCAAGCTTCGCTTGGAAGGAAACTTTGCTGCCGTTAAACATCTTGGTTTTCAAAACATTGAGTTTAACATGAAATCTATCAAGAAAGAACATGATACGGATGTTTACCGTGAACAAAAAGCTTTAGCAACTTCAGGCTTGAATTGTCTAACGCTTCATTCAGCGGTTATGCATGTGAAAGATCCTATTGAGGTTCACCAGGCGGTTTATTATGGCAAAATCTCGCTTGAATGTGCCCGCGCGCTCCATGCTCCGCTTATGACTGTTCATTCTAACGTTTCAAAGAGGTTGCCCAGACAAGTGAGGGAAAGGTGTTTGGGGGAGGTTTTTGGTGAAATTAATCCGTTTGCAGAAAGCCTCGGCATCAAGTTGGCTTTAGAAAATTTATCTTATACGTCAACTGGGTTTGGCAAGAACGTTGAACAGCTAGAGGAAGTTCTCGGCATAATTGATTCAGATGGTAAGATGGGAATAACTTTGGATTTGTGTCATGCATTAGAAACTAAAGAAATGGATAATTTGCTTGAAGCTTATGGAAAACGAGTCTGCAACGTTCACATGGCAAACAAAGCTCACAAACCATTTACTCAGGAAACTGCAGAATTAACACGCTTCCTTGCAAAGCTGCATGATTATGGCTATGAAGGACCAATTACATTAGAACTAGAACACAAAACTTTGATGGAAGAAATCGCAAAGTGCAAAGCGTTCTTTGAAAAATTCTTAAAAAACTATTGAGTTTTTGAAATGTCATTTTTTGAAGGTTACCGCTGCATATCCAACAACGCTTGAGTGGTCGGCTGTTATGTCGCCGCTGTTATGGTAACTCAAGAGTTTAGCTTCTTTAACGCCCACGCCATTTGCATAGGTGATCAACGAAGTTATCGGCATATAGCCGCATGCTGTTATGTTTTGGGTTTCAACTGTTTCGTAGAAGCGTTTGGCATCCATGTCAGTAACGGCTTTCAGTGCCGCGTGGTCTTTGGTCGAGGCAGTTTTTGCTGATTCGTAATGTGTCATGTCAGATGAAGCGATAACCACTGAGTTTGTAGCTGCTAAGGATTCAGCTAGTGCCAGCCCAACTTCTATTGCTGAGTCGTAATCCTGCAATTGAAAGCAAATTGGAACAATCTTGAATTTGTCGCCGTACAGGAATTGTAGGAAAGGCAGTTGAACTTCAATTGAATGTTCGTAACGATGAGCCAATTCGTCATCATCAATAAGGCTAGTTTCATTTAATATCGTATCTGCCAATTCAGAATCAATTTCAACATCGCCAAGTGGTGTACGCCAAACGCCTTCACGCATCAATGCTAAAGCGCTACCGTAACCTGTGTGGTTGGGACCTAAAAGCACAACCGTATCAGGTTTCCCATCAACAGCTAAGTCATAAAAAGCAGAAGCCGCCACAGGACCAGAATACATGTAGCCAGCATGTGGACAAATTAAGCCCACGATATTTCGCGGGTGAAAATCAAAATTAACTTGGGGGAGTTTTTTTGGACCAAGCTGGTGGAGAAAACAAGAGCTAATTTGAGCTCTTAACGCTTCGGCGTCGCCCTCATAAAATTGAGAAGCAAAATGTGGACGCCGAATCGTTGGCAATTTTAGCCTTCTTCGTCGTCTTCACGTGTTACTTTAGCTTCGAAGTCTTCAATAGTTACTGGTGGATCTTTGTCAGGGCCAAGTTCGCCGCGTTCTCGAAGTACTTGTCGTGCTAGTAGCCAGAATACAACTGCTAAGGCTCTTCTGCCTTTGTTGTTGGTCGGGATAACTAGGTCTACACCTGAGAACTCGTTGTCTGTGCTGCATAAGGCTACGATGGGAATGCCGACTTTGGATGCTTCTTTGACTGCTTGTGCATCTGCTCTGGGGTCGCAGACAAGGATAATTTCGGGGTCTACGCGGCTGGAGTATTGGGGGTTAGATAGTTGTCCTGGGATGAATCTGCCGATTAGTGGTGTTGCACCTGTTAGCTTGCAGAACATTTTGACTGGTTCATGCGCATAAAGCCTTGTAGCTGCAATTGCTACTCTTGCTGGTTCGTAGCGTGAAAGGAATTTTCCCGTTGCTCTAATTCGGTCATCAGTTTTTTTAACATCTAAAACAAATAAGCCGTCTGGACGTACACGGTAGATGAAGGGTTCCATGTCAAGGGTTTTCATTCGGGTTCCAATATGGATACCTGCTGAAAGCAGAGTGTCTCGGGGTAAAAGAAGTGTTTCTTCTGGAGCTTGCGCTTCCTGAGTCTCTTCTTCCTCTTCGGCTTCAGGCTCAGTATTAATAGTTTCAGTTGTTTCCTCTAAAGGAGCCTCTTCAGGTACCTCTTCGTGGTCTTCAACTGGTTGATTTTCTTTTCCTTCATCTTCAGACATTACTTTTCATCTTCTCTTAACGTATTTTTAAATCTGCCATTTTGGCTCTATTACCAAGGAAATGTTCAATTCTGATTAGTTCATTTAATTTGGCTATGCGTGCTCCTTCAACCACGCCTGTTTTGATGAGTGGACATTTGTAGGCAACAGCCAAATGAGCTATGTGCCAATCGCATGTATCGCCGGAACGGTGAGATACGACTGCTTCGTAACCGTGACGTTGCGCTAGTCTCGATTGTTTCAGTTGCATCGGTTAAGGTGCCTATCTGGTTGACTTTTATGATGATAGCGTTTCCAGCGTTAATCTTAATTCCATTATTTAACCTTTCAGTATTAGTTGTGAACAAATCGTCTCCACAAATCAGGCAATTCTTAGATTTGCGAGTTAACTCGGCGAAGCTGTCAAAGTCATCTTCGTTAAATGGATCCTCAACATAGGCAAGATGATACTTGTCAATTAACTCTAGCATGAACTCAAGCTGCTCAGCAGTATCGCGTTTCTTGCCTTCGCTTTCATAAATGTATTTTTCTTCTTTCGGCTTCCAAAACGATGATGCAGCTACATCAATGCCAAAACCGCATTCAAAATCCAGTTCATTACCAACTTCTTCACAAGCTTTAGCAATAACCTCGAAGGCATCTACAGTGTCGATATTTGCTATCCATGCACCTTCGTCGCTTTTTCCACCGTTAAAAGTGGTGCTTTTCTTTTTGAGGTAGTCACCGATTTTCTTGTGGATTTGTGTGTTGGCGGTTTGGGCTTCAAGAAAACTCTCTGCGCCATGCGGCAAAGCTAAGTACTCTTGGATATCGGGAGATTTACCTCGTGCATGTTGTCCCCCGCTTATGCAGTTGCCCAACGGATAAGGCAAAGTGTTTGCTGCGTTTCCCCCAAGAAACTGGAACAAAAGCAAACTGTGACTGTTCGCAGCGGCTTCAGCATTTGCGAGGGATATAGCGAAAGCAGTGTTTCCGCCGATGTTTTTGAAGTCAGTAGTGCCATCTATTTCATGTAGGGTGTTGTCGATTTCTTCTTGAAAATCAGCGTTTAACCCTGCAAGTTCAGGAGCAATTAAATCGTCAACTTTTTTGATTGCTTGCTCCACTCCACCCTGTGGATAATAAACTACTTCTGCTTTTCCACGGCTTTTACCTGCTGGAGCACCTGCCCTTCCGAAGCCGGAAGCGGTGATTACATCGACCTCTATGGTTTCTTCTCCGCGGTTGTTGAAAATTTTTCGAGCAATGAGGTCTTCGATTATGGAGGACAAGCTTTTACCTCAAATGGCTATAATTTTGTTGCGCGCTTATTTTAGGTTTCGGAAAACTTCAGTGTGTGCGCTATTGCTTGGAAAGCCTAACGAACAACTATTGTTTAGGATGAAAATTTGGTTTGCTTTTTTATGTTTGAATCTATGCAGAAACTCAAAAGAGGAAACGGGTAAGATTGTTTCAGACCAAAAATGAATAAAATAATAATCTAACACACAATTAGGAAAGCTTAACCTTAAACGAACATTTTTATTTAAACAGAGCAATATCTACGATTCAAGGTGTAAGATTAATGGGTAGAGGTTCAGGGTATGGAAAAGTAATCTTGTTCGGAGAGCACTTCGTAGTTCACAGCGTGCCTGGCATCGTTTCTGCAATCGACTCCACAACTGACGCTGAAGTAACAATAACTAAAAGTGGAATCAACGTTCGCGATGAACGTAAAACTGCGAAGGGGTATAGCGAAGAAAAAAGACTCCAACAACTAGAATCAATCCAAAACATGCTTAAAGCCATGGGAATCAACCCAAAAATTGCATTGGACATTTGGGTCGGAGGTTCATTACCAGGCTTCAGTGGACTTGGCGCTTCAGCAGCAAGCAGCGTCGCCATTGCCCGAGCTATCGCCCAAGAAATCCGCATGAAAATTGCAGATGAAAAAATTAATCAAGTTGCTTACGAAGCTGAAAAAGCGTATGCTGGCAACCCTTCAGGCATCGACAACACGGCTGCAACATATGGTGGACTTATGTGGTTTAAGAAAAACATGTCTGGCGGGCAAGACATAGTTGAGCGTTTAAGCTTAGAGGCACCAGTTGAAATCGTCATTGGCAGCACAGGCAAAGTAGCCAACACCAAAGCAATGGTAGAGGGCGTTGCTGAACGCAAAAGCAAAAATCCCCAAAAATACAACGTGCTTTTCCAGCGAGCTGAAGAGCTTTGTTATGAGGGCAGAGCGGCCTTGGAATTTTTCAGCCTTAAGAAAGTCGGTGAGCTAATGAATGAAAACCACCGGTTACTCCAAGAAATTGAGGTTTCAAGCAAAGAACTTGACTTGCTCGTTGACGAAGCTCGTAAACAGGGTGCTCTTGGTGCGAAACTTACGGGTGGAGGAGGCGGAGGCTGCATGTTTGCGTTGACGCCAGGTAAAGAGTTGCAAAGCAAGGTCGCAAGTGCAATTAAGAGTTTAGGATTTGAAGTTTTAACTACAAAGATCGGCGTTGAAAAACGGTAGGCGATTGAGATGGGTTTGAGGAGTTTTATTAATGCACTCGACAAAAGCGGTGAGCTAACAAAAATCAAAAAGCCAGTGTCCACCGAATTCGAGATGGCAGGAATCATAAACGCAAATAACGAAAAACCAGTCTACTTTGAAAACGTCAAAGAATCAAGTTACCCTGTTGTAGCTGGACTGGTTTCCTCGAAAGATTTGATTGCACGGTCTTTGGGTATAAGCAAAGTTCAGCTTTTACCAAAAATGTTAGCCGCAATCGAAAACCCTACACCACCACAAGTAGTGGAGAAGGGTGCTTGCCAAGAAGTAATAGAAACCAATGTTGACTTAACCAATCTTCCAATAATGCATTATACCGAAAAAGACGGAGGAAAATACATAGCTTCCGCTGTATCCATCGTTAAAGACCCCCAGTTTGGAAGGAACATGTGTTTCCACCGGTTGATGCTTAAAGACAAAAACCATTTTGTTGCCCGAATCGTTGAGAACCGAGGCACCGACAGCGCCCTCAAAAAAGCCGGCGGAGAACTCGAAATTGCCTTCTGCATAGGCAACTCCACTGCAGTGCTGCTTTCGGCGGCTACAACGCTGCCAATGGGAATTGACGAATTAGGAATGGCAAATGCTTTAGAGAAAACTGATCTTGTCAAATGCAAAACCGTAGACCTCGAAGTCCCAGTTGACTGCGAATTTGTGCTAGAAGGCAGAATTACAAAAGAAAAAGCAACTGAAGGACCATTCCTTGACTTAACAGGTATCGTTGACCGCGAACGCCAACAACCAATCGTTGAAATTAAATGCGTCACCCACCGAAAAAACCCCATTTACCAAACCATACTCGCAGGCAAAAACGAACACAAATTCCTGATGGGCATGCCAAAAGAACCCACAATCTACAATGAAGTCAACAAGGTCTGCCAATGCAAAGATGTATACATAACGCCGGGAGGATGCAGTTGGCTCCATGCAGTTGTGCAAATCAAAAAACAGAACGCTGACGACGGAAAAAAAGCCATCGCCGCCACATTCGAAGGACACAAATCGCTAAAGCACTGCGTCATCGTCGACGAAGACATCAACATCTACGACCCCCATGATGTTGAGTGGGCAATCGCCACGCGCTTCCAAGCAGACAAAAACGCTATAATCCTATCAAACCAACCGGGCTCATCCCTTGACCCATCGGGCGACCTGACGGAAGGAAAGAAAGCCACAACCGCCAAAGCAGGCTTAGACGCCACTGCACCGCTTGTATCCACTGGGAAGGGCTTTAAGAAAGTGGACTACGTTAAAGTTGACTTAAACAAGTACCTGTGACCATTATGCAGTTAACTAAACAAGAACAAGCAATGCTGGATGGCGAAGAAGGCTACGCCGTACGCAAAAGCATGGAAATACTCGTTGCGTTGGGCGAAATTTTCGGCGCAAAAGACCTAATCAAAGTGGGCAGTGTCCAAGTGGCAGGTGTATCCTACCATAATCTTGGCGACGCTGGCTTAGAATTCCTAAATGAGCTGGCGGTTGACGGCAGAGTCAAAGTACTCACAACGCTGAACCCCGCTGGCATGGATCTTGAAAACTGGCAACAACTAGGCATAAGTCCCGAATTTGCCGAAAAACAGAACCTGGTAATTGATGCCTTTAGACGCATGGACATCCTAATTAGCTGCACCTGCACACCATACCTAATCGGTAACCTACCACTCTACGGCGAACATCTGGCATGGTCAGAAAGCAGTGCTGTAACATTCGCAAACTCAGTTTTGGGCGCAAGAACCAACCGTGAAGGCGGACCATCCGCACTAGCAGCAGCTTTTGTCGGGAAGACGCCCAATTATGGTTTGCATTTGGATGAGAACCGCGTACCCGATGTACTTGTGGAGGTTAATGCAGAATTAACCAAGCTCTCAGACTGGGGTGCACTGGGTTACACGATTGGAAAGAAGGCAGAAAACAAAATCCCATACATCACAGGCATTAAAGCAGCGGAACTTGACGAGTTAAAATCGTTCTGTGCTTCCGTTGTTACTTACGGCGCGTAAACCGCTTTTCTACATGAAGGGTGTAACGCCTGGAGCAGAACAACAGCCCCAACTTAAAGATAAAGTGGTGATTGAACAAAGCGACCTGAAAAACGCCTACGACAACATTAACGACGACGTTTCTGAGATTGAACTTGTTTGCGTGGGTTGCCCTCATTGCTCGATTAAGGAAATTTCTGAAATCGCAGACTTGGTGAAGGGCAAACATGTGGCAGAGGGCACGGAGTTTTGGGTTGCTACATCACGAACAGCCAAGCAACTTGCGGACAAACGCGGCTACACTGCAAGTCATTGAGACGGCAGGCGGCAAATTTGCCTGCGACACCTGCATGGCAGTTGCGCCTCTAAAGGGTAGGTTCAAATCGTTGGCGACGACGTCGGCGAAGGGATGTTTCTATTCAAGGCAAAACCTCATGAAAACAAAGATGGGTAGCATGAAAGAATGTGTTGAGGCGGCGGTGACTGGAAAGTGGAACAGCTAAAAGGTAGAATAATTTTTAAGGGCAATAGCCAAGGGTGAAGCGCTTGTTACGGAGATGCCGATTTCATTCTATGGTGGAGTTGACCCAAACACAGGCGTTGTAACAGAAAAGGGACATCAACTGAATGGGCAAAGCGTTAAGGATAAAATTCTCGTTTTCCCACAGGGCAAAGGCTCTACAGTCGGCAGCTACACGCTCTATCGAATGAAAAAAAACGGCGTTGCCCCAGCAGGCATGATAAACAAAGAATGCGAAACCATTATTGCAGTAGGCGCCATCATTAGCGAAATTCCTTGCATAGACAAAGTTGATGTCTCAAAAATTAAGACCGGCAACGATGTAACCATTGAAGATAACACAGTAAAAATCTTCTAAACAAGCTACGTTATGCTGCTATAATCTTGGTTTTTACTTAACTTGGCTTGCTGCCACTCTTAACTATTTTCTTGTTTCGGGGTTGCTTTTGACGTTTTAGATTAGAGTTCTCTTGTGTGGTTGTTTTTTTGGTTTTATTTTTGGGTTATGTTGTGGTTTCAAGTTTGTTTGGTTAAAGTTAAGGTTGCGGCTGCTTTTCTTCAAAATTGGTTGTACGTATTTTGAGCCTGAGTTAGCGGTATTTGGCATTTCCATAGACAGCTAACAGGATATTTTGGCAATCATATTAGAGTTTGAAAAGGTAATTGAACTGTAATGTTAAATTAGCAGTATCCAATTAGTCATAGGTTGGTTACGATTATAATGAGCGATTCAAGACCAATCATCCTTAAAATTGGCGGTTCAGCCATCACCGACAAAACCGGAGAATTAGCAGCAAAAACTGAAATAATAAACCGCTTAGCGGAAGAAATCAAGCGAGCAGACCTCGATAACCTGATCGTTGTTCATGGAGGCGGCAGCTTTGGTCACCCTACAGCATTAAAATACGGCTTAAAAGATGGCTACAATGACGATCCCAACCCAAAAACTTGGTTTCGCCGAAACCCACCATGTCATGACTGTTCTAAACGGTTTAGTAATGGATGCCATGATTTGGCACGAGATCGCAGCCGTAAGCATAGCACCATCTTCTTGCTTCTTAACCGAGAATGGAAAAATAAAAGTCTTTGACGAAACAGTCCTTAAAGCAATGCAGAAAATGACTTTCACGCCAGTCATGTACGGCGATGCAGTTTTAGACGAAAAATTAGGCTTCACAATCCTCTCAGGTGATCAACTAGTCGCTTACTTAGCAATCAAGTACAACGCCTCAAAAATCGTTGTCGGCACCGATACAGACGGCATATTCGACGCAGACCCAAAAACCAACCCAGACGCAAAACCCTACAAAAAACTAACGTTGACAGAACTAAAGGCGATTCAGCCCAAACTCGGCAAAGCCCAAGGCAAAGACGTTACAGGCGGCATGGCAGGCAAAATAGCGGCACTAATACCCGCAATAGAGCACGGAGTCCATGTTACAGTTACTGGAGCCACAAAAGGGTTATCTATTTACAGAGCGCTAACAGACCAAAGTGTGTTAGGCACTGAAATAGAGAAGACCTAAAATGGCTAACGAAACCGGTAAACGTAAAGAAGACCACATAAGAATCTGTTTGGGAAACAAAGCGCAAGCTAAAAATGCCACATCAGGCTTCGAAGACATCCAACTTGTTCACCGAGCCCTCCCTGAAGTCAACAAAGAAAAAATCAACCTTTCAACCACTTTTCTTGGAAAAAAATTCAACGCGCCAATAATAGTTGGAGCCATGACTGGTGGGACCGCAAGAAGCCACTCAAATTAACTCTTCAATTGCCCAAGCTGTCGAAAAACTCGGGTTGGGCATGGGTGTGGGAAGCCAAAGAGCTGCAATTGAAAACCAAAAACTCGAACAAACCTTTGCAGTAGCGCGCAAAATGGCACCCAACGCCTTCTTAATCGCCAACATCGGCGGAGTCCAACTAGTGCACGGCTACGGCTTAAAAGAAGTTAAAAAAGTCGTGGAAATGATTGATGCTGACGCAGTTGCAGTGCATTTGAATGCATTGCAGGAAGCGGTTCAGCCTGAAGGTCAAACTAACTTTAAAGGTGTTTTAGCTAAAATTAGCGAAATTGCAGGTGCACTCGATACTCCTGTGATTGTTAAGGAAACGGGGGCAGGCATTTCAGCGGAAGATGCTAAAGCGCTTGAAGACGCTGGTGTGAAGGCTATAGATGTCGGCGGAGTGGGAGGAACAAGTTTTGCAGCCGTCGAATATTACCGTGCAGCCGCGAAAGAGAATTTGTCGGGCGAAGCCTTCTGGGACTGGGGCATCCCCACTGCTGTTAGCCTTATTGAAACTGCGCAAACTGTAAAGTTACCCGTAATTGCTTCAGGTGGCCTGCGAAGCGGAACTGATGTGGCTAAAGCCTTAGCCCTTAACGCGTGTTTAGCAAGCATATCCCAACCAATTCTTCAAGACAGCAGTAAAAGGCGAAAAAGAAACTGAGAATAAACTTTCATGCTTAATCGAAGAATTACGTAATGCCTTGTTTCTTGTAGGGGCAGAAAAATTGAGCGATTTAGCAAAGACACCGGTAGTAATTACGGGAAAAACGGGTGAGTGGCTGCAACACCAGAGGTTTTAACTTGCAAAAATACGCAAAAAGAGGAGCACGCTAACTTGGATATTGAAAAGTTTCTTGAACAAACAGCACCATTAATTGATAAAGCAATCGAAAAATACATTCCAAGAAAATTCACCAAAGACGCCGTTCTTTTCAAAGTTAATCCGCCTATGTATAGCTACACTCTTGAGCCGCTCAACAAGGCAATTGCTGACCCAATCTGGGATATGCTGGACCGAGGCGGAAAACGCTGGCGTCCCGCACTTTTCCTGCTCATCTGTGAAGCACTTGACAAAAAGTCAGACTATTGTTTGGACCTCTCGATTATTCCAGAAGTCATCCACAACGGCACACTTGTTATCGACGACATCGAAGACTCATCCGAACTACGACGCGGTAAGCCATGTACTTACAAGATTTTCCAAACTGACATTGCAGTTAACTCAGGAAACGCGATGTATTACCTGCCTCTTTTACCGTTGATGGCACAAAGAGCAAAAGTTTCAGTTGAGGTGCAACGAGATGTTTACGAGGTTTATGTGCAGGAAATGATTAACCTAAGCATGGGGCAAGCCATGGACATTGCGTGGCATAAAGGCATAGCAAACGCCGACGAACTGAGTGAAGATGATTACTTACAGATGTGCGCCTACAAAACAGGCACCCTCGCCCGTATGGCAGCAAAGATGGCAGCGGTTCTAGCAGGCGCCGACAAACCGCTGGTTGAAAAACTCGGGCATTTTGCAGAAAGTATAGGTGTTGCTTTCCAGATGCAAGATGACATATTGGATTTAACAGGTCAAGATTTCGCCAAAAAGAAAGGAGGAGTCGGACAGGACATTACCGAGGGCAAACGCTCTCTAATGGTTATTTTCACGCTCAAAAAAGCCAAGGGTTTCGACAAGAAGCGTTTGATTGAAATTCTAAACATGCACACATCCGACCAACGACTTCGCGACGAAGCCATCGCCCTGATGCAAAAATACGGAGCCATGGAATACGTGAAACAAACTGCAGAAAACATGGTCAAGGAAAGCTGGAGTGAAGCAGAAAAGCTTCTACCTACTCCTGCAGCTAAGGAAAAATTAAAAGCGTTCGCTGAATTCTTGATAACACGAAACAAGTAACACTTCAGCGAGCGTAAACGATTTGGCATTAGAAAACGATACTGAACTTAGAGAATTTATTCGAAAAGCCGCCCTGTTAAACGCAGTTTCACATGATGGGAAAGCGCAGGCAGGTGCCATGGTTGGAAAAATTCTTGGAGAAAAAGTGGAACTGAGAAGCAGAGTAAAAGAACTCTCAGGTGTAATTAACTCAGTAGTGAATGAAGTCAACAGTCTATTATTTTCAGAACAGAAGGCGATCGTTGAAGCGAATTGGCCTGAAACTCAAAAGAAAGAGAAGTCAGAGGAGAAACATCTTTCACCACTACCAAACGCCGACAAATACAAGCAAATTGTCACGAGATTTTCGCCTAACCCAGACTGCGTCCTACATTTAGGTTCAGCAAGAGCCATACTTCTAAGCCATGAGTACGCTCGCATCTACAATGGCAAATTCATTCTACGATTTGAAGACACAGATCCCAAAATCAAAAAGCCATCTTTAAAGTTTTATGATAGCATCAGGCAAGATTTGAAGTGGTTGGGCTGCATCGTCGACGAAGAATACATCCAAAGCGATCGCCTTCCAATCTACTATGAATACACAGAGAAACTCATTGGTGATGGCAACGCATACGTTTGCGAGTGCCCTTCTGAAGAGTTCCGCAAAAAAACCATAGCTAAAATCGCGTGTCCGTGCCGCGATTTGCCAGCAGGCGAGCATTTGGAACGTTGGCACAGCATGTTAACTGGCGGTTACACTGAAGGCCAAGCTGTAGTTCGTGTAAAAACTGATCTTGAAAATCCAAACCCAGCCATACGAGATTGGCCAGCACTGAGAGTCATTGACACCATAAAGTATCCTCACCCTCGGGTAGGAAGCAAATACATCGTTTGGCCACTCTATAACTTGGCAGCAGGCTTAGACGACCACTTGATGGGAATGACCCATATTATCCGCGGCAAAGAACACTACACCAACATGGTGCGCCAAAAATACATGTACGACTACTTAGGATGGATCTACCCTGAAGCTATTCACTACGGCAGACTAAAAATAACAGGTGCAGACTTAAGCAAATCCAAAATCGTTGCAGGCATAAAAGCAGGCACGTACACAGGCTTCGACGACCCTAGATTGGGAACATTCGCTAGCATTAAGAAAACGCGGAATCACCCCAGAAGCCATCAAAAAAATGATAATTGACATAGGCATCAAACCAAACGATATTACTTTAAGTTGGGAGAACCTGTTTTCGTACAACCGTAAAATCCTTGATAACACCAGCGACCGCTACTTCTTTGTAGCCCAACCATTTGAACTTAAAGTAAGAGGATTACCAAAAACTTTCCAAACCAAACTTCCACTACACCCCGAAAAGCCAGAGCATGGATTCAGAGAATACACCATAACGCCCAAAGGCGAAGACAAAACCGTGAGTTTTTGGGTTACAAGCAAAGATACAGGAACAATGGAACCTGAAAAAGGCTTCAGACTCATAGAGCTCTTCAACGTCAAAATCGAAAACAAAACTGACAGTTTAGTGACTGCAAAGTTTGTGAGCGAATCCTATGAGGATGTACGGAAAATCAAAGTCCAGCTCATCCAGTGGATACCTAAATTCTCAGAGTTCCCAACACAAGTAGTCATGCCAGATGCCTCAGTTACTGAGGGATTTGCTGAAGCTGATTGCAAAAAGTTAAAGCCAGACGCTATTATACAGTTTGAACGCTTTGGATTCGTACGGGTAAATGAAGTGGGAGATAAATTAATCGCTTATTACGCCCACAAATAAGGTGAAATATATGAGAAAACTCGATAAAGCAATAATTTGGCCTGTTTACTTTGACTCGGCTAAAACAAGAAAAGACGGTCGCCGTGTCCCTAAAAACATGGCTGTGCAGTCGCCTAAGATTGCTGAAATCAAAGAAGCCACGGAAAAACTAGGTTTAAAAAACGAAATTAACCTTGAGGCTCATTTTCCCAAAATGCCTTGGGCTAAATCAGGTATGTTGCTTGTGGAAAAGACGGAAGCAAAAGAAAAGATAATTCAAAAGATAGCTAAACAATTAATTAAAGTAAAAAGTCAGCAGCAACAGCAGCCAACAAAGCGTTAAGACAAATGAAGAAAAAATTGTTTATGCTTTTTCTTTTGTTATTAGAACTGCGTTGATTATTCCATCGCTACCTGGTCGACTTGTGACTCTTGCTAATCCAAGTGCAGTGTCGATTTCTGCGCCTTTTGTGATGACGCCTCTGCGGTTGTAGTCAACGTTCGCTCCGTTTTTAACTACCCGTGTGATTTCCGTTTTTTCTGTTTTGCCGCTTTTAGGGTCAGTTACTGAAGCATATTTGTCGCTTAGGACTTTAATTTTGCATATTCCGCCCATACCTCGGGTGGTCTTTCTTCTTGGTTCGCCAAGAATTGTTTCTGCTGGGTAACCGCCTGCTTCATATTTTTTCTTTGAGCGGTAAGCTCTTTTTTTGCCGCCTGAAAGTTTTCTTTTGCGTAAACTGCTATGAGTAGACATATTCTACATTTCCTACGATTCGAGTAGTCACTAAAACCGTAGATTTCAATATAAATGTATCCGTTTATAGGCTGTTGTTCTGTGAATTGTTTTGGTTTTATCATGTTTTTTTATAGTTGTTGCGAAAAGCACCACTAACAATAACTACAAATTGTTGTAAAAATTGTGTTTTTGGATCTAATTCTGGTTTGGGTTGTTTTCCAATTGTTTTGTTTGGGCAAGAATGATGCAGCCTACGCTTGTTTAGCATTATTTTCTTGTTGTTCTTGTTTTTCTTTTTCTGCTCTCTCTGCAGCATCCTCTTTTATTGCTTCACCAAAAATCTTTTTGAGATCTTTCTTCATTACCAATGTATCCGTTGTCAATCCAAAATAATCAGCGAAATAATCGGTGGTCTTCAATGCCAATGAACGTCCACTTTTCTCTGACAGAATCAGTCCCATATCTTTGAGCAACTTTACATGTCCATATGCGTGTTGACCCCTCACATCAATTACTCTTTTCTGAGAGATAGGTTGCCGATAAGCAATATAGGAAAGCGTTTTGAGGGGACCGGACGATAGCAGGGGACGATTCACTAGCTTCTTAATCAGATGGGTAAAATCTGGCTTCACCTGCAGAACGTAGCGTTCATTCTTAAGCGATAAAATCTCCAGTGCATTGTTACGCGCGGAATATTCTTTCATTAGCATTTCAATGTAAATTTGGGTTCTCTTCTTGGAGCGGCTGCCTACCACTTGACATAGCTCGTTTAAGTCAAGTGGACGACCGGCAACGTAAAGAGCTGCTTCTATAAGTGCCAAATGATGGGCTTTTCGATCGGTTTCCATCGTATACTCTGATACTATGTTTGAATCAACTTGTAGGTTTTTCGACTTTTCCAATGTTAAGTTTCCCCACAGCTATGTAAAGTTCATCTGTTTCTTCATTCTGCCATAAACTGACTAAACCATTCTGCGCAAGGAACAGCAAATAAATAAACATTCTCAATGCTTCAATTCGAGTTGAACCTTTTGAGAGAGTTGTAAAATCAATTATTCCTTGACCCCCTACTTTCTCGCATAAAATAGCATATAACTGGTCGACTTGTAGCTCGAGTTCAGCCATGAACTTGTCAAATTGAGGAAGTAAATCTGTGAGCGCTGGAAAAACCGGATGGGTCTTAACCTCAGGGTTAAGAGTCAGAAGCTTTTCACCATTCAAGACTTCTTTTAAGACATCAAGTAAATGCTCAATGGTAGTAGATGTTAATTCATGGCGCAAGGGCAGGAATAAGGGTGGTGGTACAAAATCCGTTGGAGCCTTTGCCGGCACAGGTGGCTCTTGCAACGTGAGCAGCAGCTTAGACTTCATTAAATAAATTAAAGCTGAAGAATCCAGTGCCACGCCTGAAGCGCGAAAATCTACTTTTTCTGTTCGCTCCATTTCCGTTAGAAATGATCTTAGCAAATAAGCTATGTTAACGTTCCATGGTGTAACTTTTTCGAGTTTGCTAACTTCGAAGAGAATGTTCCATGGCGGACGAAGATAAAACGGTCTCCTCATAGGAGTTGTCGGTGTTGATGACGCCATTTACTTGGGTGCCTCCGGTGGGAACTTTGCAGTTACCACATTTGAAACTCCATTGCGTTCGTAGACACCGTAGACTTTCTGTGCTTTGTTAACCATTTCTGGTCTTAGGCTGATTACTATGAACTGGATTTTTCCGGCTTCTTCGAGCAGTACCTCTGCAAGTTTTGTTGTATGGAAAGCGTCTAAGTGCGCATCAACTTCGTCTAGAATGTAGAAGGATGCGGGCGTAAACTCTTTGAGTGAGAATATAAAACTGACTGCTGAAACTGAACGTTCACCACCGCTTGCTCCACTCACCACAATCGAAGGTTTGTTTGGAAATTGCACAAGCATATCTATGCCTCCGTTAAAGGGTTCTTCGGGGTTTTCTAGCTTAAGCGATGCTTCTCCGCCTCCTGTGAGTTTTGAGAAGTAAACCTTCAAAGCGGTGTTGATTTTCTCAAAAGCAGTCATGAAAACCTTGCGTTTTTTAGATTCAATCTCATCCATAAACAAAACTATAGCTTGTTTTTCTCTTTCCAACTCGTTTAACCGCACGGACAATTCTCGATACCTTGAAATCTGTTCCGAATAGTGTGAAGCTGCCAGTTGGTTTATGGCGCCTATTCTCTCCATTTCAAACTGCATCATGCGAATGGTTGTTTCGGCTTCCTGAACCTGCCGTGGGTTAGTTTCCAGTGGCAACTCGTAACCGAACATTTTAAGTTGACCTTGAAGTTGCTGCAAACGCAGCTGACTAGTTTCTATACCAAGCTGCAATTGGTTTAGAAGCCGCTCTGCCTGCTCATACTCTGAATCAAGCAGCCTGAGCTCAGAGTCAATGGAGTCAATTTGGGAAGTAAATTTCTTGGATTCTTCACGAGCTGAAAAAACAGCTTTAGAAAGGTCGACACGGCTTTTTTCTAACTCATCTGCTTCTTTCTTAATTGCTTCACGTTCAGCAAGTGCATCGGCAACTTCTTTCGCAAGTTTGTTCTGTTGCTGTTCAACCTTTGAAAGTTGAATTTTAGTGTTCTTGTAGCCATTACGTAGGACTCTATCGAATTGTGACTGATAAGTTGAAATTTCCGTCTGCGCAGAACCCAATCGTTGACGTAGTGTGTTTAATTCTTCGCCGATTTTTTCACGTTGAACTTCTAGCTCTTGGATATGGGTAACATCAGTTTTTAATCTTAAAGCTGCCATTTCAACGTGAATTTTTTGTTGGTTTTTTCGGATAGCGTTTCGCTCGTTTCGGTATATTTCCATGCGGCCTTTGTAGGATGCTGCTTCACGTTCAAGTTTTCCGCCATATTTTTCTATATGCCGAATGTTAAATTGAGTTCTTTTAACTCCGCGTTTTATTCTGATTATTTCCCTTTCTAATGTAGCTACGGATTCTGTGAGTCTTGTAATTGCAATTTTCGTGTATTCAAGTTCTTCTTCAATACCTATTATATCAGTTCCTCGCTGGGTAAGGTGCTGCTGTAGCGCTTTAACGGCTTCATCTAAGCTCTTTAATGAGTTTTCACTGGGAATTATCGTTGAGAAATCAATTGGCGCACGGTAATAACCACTTTCGAAGGCTCCAGGCTCATATAAGTCACCGTTAACCGTAACCGCGCGGTAACCCTCATTTGAAAGAGAAAAAGCCGTCTTATCATTCGACACCACAACTGTGTCTCCGAAAACATAATTAACTGCAAGCGCAAAAGCACCGTCAAACTTCATGAAACTTGAAAGAGGTCCAACTATGCCTTCCCGTTTTGGTTGGTCCTTGTTTTTTGTGTTGATCGCACCTTGAAGTGGAATAATTTTAATCCTTCCCAGCTTCATACGCCTAAGCGTTTCCATACACGTAAAGGCAATATCAATATCTTTAACAACTAAAGCATCAAGCCAACCTATAGCTGCAGCATCGACAGCTTTTTTGAAGTTCTTGTCAATTTTTATTAGGTTACGCAGTCTGCCATGAATGCCAGCAATGGCACCTACATCGCCCATTTCCTCGATGCCTCGAAGAGCTTTTTCTTCATTAGCTATAGTTGCTGCAAGATCTCTTTGAGTGGCAAATTCTATGACGGCGTCTTTCGCGGAACTTGCTATTTTTTCGGCGTCAGTGATTTCTCTTAGAACTGTCTCTTTTTGACTTGTTTTGCGTTCGATTGAATGTTCAAGATTCTTAAGTTGGGTTCTCTGATCTTTTTGAACTTGTTCAAGTTCAGAGAGGGATTTCTCGATTTCCTTTTGGCTGGCTTGAAACCTCTCTCTTCTCACACTTAAGTTTTTGATTCTTCCAGAGCAAAGCCGCAGCGCTGATTTATCCTGAGTGTATACTGAACGCAAATAAGCGATTCGTTTAACATGACTTTCAATTTGAGCTTCGAGGGCGCGTATCTGAAGGTTATTGTCGTCAAGACCACCCCAAAGCTGACTTGTTTCCTGCGCTAACACACCGTGCGCCGCTTCTTTCTCTGTTATTTGAGCTTTGAGTTTTTCATATTCACTACGGAATTGACGAATTTTTAAGCGGTTCTCTCTAATCTCATTTCTCAAGTTTTCATGCTGTGCAAGATTGTTTTCTCGAACACGTTTAAAACTTTCAAGACTAGATTGCCCAGAATTAATTTTTGTAGATAACTCAGTAAGCTTAGATTTTAATTCCCCGATCTTAATCTGAACTTTAAGTACCTCAGAACCGCCCTGCTCAAGACCTTCTCCGCTGAGTTTTCGCCAGTCACCTTCAATCTCGTGACGTTTGGTTCTACGAATGTCCCTTTGCTCTTTTAGTTTGTCAACTCTTTCCTTTACTTTAACAGTTTGCCCGGTACTTTCATTTATTTTCATATTCATTTGGCTTAGGTCGCTTGAAATTTTAATTGCCTGGAACTTTTTTGTTTCGGTCTGAATGAAGTTGTAGCGCAAAAGTTGGTTCCGTTCTCGTTCTAAATCATCTAGGCGTTTCTGAACTTCATCTATTCGTCCCATAGCTGTGCGGATTGAAATGTCGGCGGCACGCAACTTTTCCTCTGCGTCCGTCTTTTCGTCATCGTATTGGGCTATGCCGATGAGGTCTTCAATGATTTTTCTTCTTTCAACCGGATTAATATCAGTTAACCTTGTAATTGTGCCTTGTGGAATGATGTTTTGGCTTATGCTGCTTATTGCAGCCATAGAAAGTGTTTCTGTGATGTGAGTGCGCGACATTCTGCGTCCGTTTAAACGGTAAACGCTCTGACCGTTTCGGTAAACTTCACGAGAAATTGTAACTGTAGTTGTATCAACAGGCATCGCGCCATCAGAATTATCAAATTGCACCACTACCTTGGCCATTTTGGCTTTTTCTTGCCCAGCTTTTTCTGAACCGTGAAAAATTAGTTTAGCCGAATTTTCAGCTCGAAGCCTTTTTGTGCTAAGTTCTCCAAGCGAAAAAAGAAGAGCATCCATAATATTGGTTTTTCCGCTTCCGTTTGGACCAGTTATCGCCGTAAAACCTCTGTCAAGGTTTACTTTAACTGTTTGTGGTCCAAAAGACTTAAAGCCTTTTAATTCAATTTTTTTTATGTAGGGCATTTAGTCTGTATCCTCTCGGAAGCAAGTATTTTCTTTTCAACATCTCTCATCAACATATGTATAAAAGCTTATAGCGTTTATTCTGCTTTTATACACTATCATTGAAATCAGAATCCTATAGGTTCGAGAACCTTTTAGGTTTTCTGTAAAAATGCATAGATGTTCCGTTGAAAGTCATTTCGTCGTATTTATCCAGCCAACTTTTCCTAATGCAAGGACTTCTTCGAGAGTATTTGCAGCTGTGGTCTCAAAGTCGTCATCTTTGAAATGTATCTTTCCGATATGCCTCATCGTGCTCTTAACATTCTTGTGTCCCAATATATTTTTACTAGCAAAACATTGCCGTTGGACTTTCAAGCAAGCATAATACCACCCCAAACGGCGGAAGACCTTAAGCAAGCCATTTAATCTGTTTGGGCAAAAAGCTTCCGCTTAAATGGTTCTTATGCCGAGGCTTGCTGCTCAACATTAACTCATAAGCAGACGTGCCAAGCGTCAATAAATTTGCGTTGCCCTTTCTTCGTTTTCGAGAGTTCTTTGAGCTCCCGGGTTTGCATGTTTGGCAGGTTACACATAGATCATCAAAAAACACTCAGCGATTTTAGCTATTATTATTTTGTGGTTGTGGCGTTACAACAACAAATATCGAGAAGATTTTGGGCAAAGTTCTGTCGCCGATTGGCTCGTACTGGACAAGTCAGACTCAAAATTATTTTTTGCATTTTTTATGTTGTGAAAATAAGCTATTTTCTGAAAAACCTTTTTCCCACTATGCCCCCAGATTTCGGAAGGTCTTAAAAAAAGAAAGACCTTGGGTGCGACAAGATACAACGTACACTGAAATGGCAGGCCGATGGAAGACACCCAGAACGGATGAGTAACCACAGCCTGCGAAGGCAGAACTATCATTCTATGATAGGCCATTTATCATTTTTTCTTTCGCACATTTTAAATGCTTAACTCTCTCAACTAGAAGTGGGGAAGTAGTGTTGCAAGTACAACATGCATGCTTCAATGATTTCCCCGATCAATGCACAGGATGCCCAGATTACAGCGAAACAAAGACAGAGTCGTTAAGCCAATACACTTGGCTAGCCGGGATGATTACGATGTACCCCCTCATTTCGTGAGTAGAGTTGTTAAAGAATGCAAGCGGTACCACAAACGAATAGTTGAATATCCACAACATCAATAAACCAAAAACAACTTTGAAAGATCATTAAAGCCAAGATAAAGTTGATTTCGGAATAAAATTATCGGGGAAAACTATCGATTTCTAGATAACTTCTTGCATTGCAAAGAGATGGCGAATGGGCACCTCCAGAAAAGGACACGTAGCCACAGTCATAAAAGTTCCAAAATAAGGCTGAAAATCCGTTTAAGCAGAAAGGTTGTTCCTTTCCAAAGCCAGGGTCGTTTGTTTGGGCGCATCCGAAAAAATCGGAAAAAATTTTGAGACAAAATTATACAGTGTACATTGTTTGGGCACAGATCTTCCAGAAACGGGCAGATATAGAGGTAGATTCCATCAGGAATCCCTCGGATGTCTCCCCTCACATGATAAGGACTCTGCCTTGCAACATTCTAGTCCTATAGGTTAAGGGATATTGAATTAAATCAGTCAGCACACATGAAAATGAATAGAAAAGATAACATATATATTTAGAACAAATCAGATATATTTAGGTGAAATTTTTGATAAATTTTGAAAAAATAGTAGGGTTGCAGGTAGTAACTTCAGGGGCACTTATTATTGGGGAAGTGAAAGGTGCTAAAATTGACATTGATACTTGGGAGGTAAAGTTCTTGAATGTGAAACTAACTGGTGAGGCTGCGGAGAGTCTTGGAATGAAGAAGAGATTCAGAAGTTCCAAAATATGCATTCCAGTTGACATGGTTCAAGCAGTAGCGCATATGGTGACGATTTCTAGGTCTGTAGCAGAGTTGGAAAGCTCTCAAGAGATTTCAGAGTGTAAAGATTAAGATATAGTTGCTACCCCATGAAGCAATAAGCGATAGCCTAAAATAGTAAAGTCATTCAAGGCTAATGTCAATTTTCTTCTTTTTTAAAGTAAATTGGCGGAAAAGCTGTAACATTTAAGGTTGTTGATGCTATTTTGATTTTTTCAGATTGCGCTATTTCCTCAAGAATCAAACGACCTAAACGATTATGAAGTTCTCTTCTACTCCTAACATCGGTCACGTACCTAATACCAAATGTTATCCAATTATCCGTTAAGCTCAGGAATATCGATGGCTCAAGGGACCTTTTTGTAAAATAATATTTGCCCTCTATTTTTTCCATAGTTTTTTGTGCGTTGTTGATTGCATCTTTGGTTTCTCTTTTTATGATTTCAAGTATTTTTTGAGTTGCTTCTTTCCAATCACTATCGTATGTAATAGGAATTGTCATTTCATCCCAAATAAAATCAAAATCTCTTGTATAATTTTGAATAGTTCCTGTAAGAATAAAGCCGTTCGGCATAATTGTTAATCTACCCGTTACTTGATCTCCCGAAACCCATTCTCGAGTTTCCATAAGTGTAGTATAGAAAATACCAATGTCGATAACGTCTCCGTATTTACCGTTAATCTCTATTCTGTCACCTATGCGGTAAATACCATTAATGAAAAGCATTATTCCTCCTATGAAATTTTTGAATATATCTTGAAGTGCAAAGGCTATAGCTGCACCGATGAGTCCAAACGCAATTAGTACGTTTTGAGTTTCAGTTATCCAGATTCCTAGTAAAAACAAAAGTGCTGTGGTAAGGCTGAGAATTGAGAGAACTTTTCGGAAAGTATACCGTGTGTTTGAGTTCTTAATTTTTTTTGATGCGTACCCTTCAAGAAATATCTGAAATAATATGTATACTATCGTAATTGCTATCGTTGAGTAGAAGACTTTCACGATGTATAGATTTGGGTATTTTATGTTCGCCACAAAAAAAATAAGTGAAAAGGCCATTAGTAAAATTGTAGCAATTACCTTCGATCTATTAAGCATGCTTCGTTCCGAGGTTAAAATCAAATTAAAGCTATATATAACAATATTTGTTACAGGAAATCGGGCTAAAACTTGACGGACCCACTCCGGATGGGGCACCTTAAAAGCTTTAAGCCATTTTCGCGTACCAAATCCGAACTTATATCAAGCTACCGTAAGAATAACGGAGGATGTCACTATACCTTGAAAAGAAGTTGTTGGATAAATCTTAGGCGGAATGATAATTGGCCATCACTGCTTAGTTTGGTTATTGCAGATGATCCCTCCGAGATGTTTCCTCGATTTCGTTGTTCTTTATTATTTTTCATATAGGCTTCGAAATGAGAACATAAATTATTCAGGGTAAACTTTCGTGTTACCTCTTTGTTTTCGATTACTAGTTTTCGGGTGCCACTTGTCTTGATGTCGTTGGCGACAAAGCTTTTCGTGTGTATTTGACTCTTGTATGAGCCAATACAGGAGAATTACAAAATTGATAACTTGATAGTACCTAATTTGACATTTATTTGTTAAAAATAACGATTTGAACGATGGAAAAAAACCATCAGGAGCAAAATACACACAAATAAATTTTCTTAATTACAAGTAATTGTTGCCAGTTGTAAACAATATAGTACCTATGATCAAAATAGCTATCGAAATAACAAGCAACACTTTGCCTATTTTTTTATTCATTCCCCAGATTAAAGCTAAAACCCAGTACAAAGGCAAAATCGGTAAAGCATACCTGTGTAGGTTCTGAGGATCAGAATAAAAGAGCAATATCAAGAGAATGTAAAATGAAAAAACCCAGTATTTCAAGTCTTTTCTTTCACCGACCAAACCTAAAAAGAAATCTCTAATGGGAGTTTTTTCTGTGAAAAGAAACCAAGCGAACGGCAAAAGAATTAACACAGCTTCCAACGAAAATAGACCAGTATAACCTATTTGATAGCTGGTTACTTGGGTAAGTGTTAACCTTGATGCTCCCCAAATATGATTGTACACTATTTCTCTGACTGGAAACAACCCGGTTGAGAAGTAACCATAAACATTGAATAGCAAATAGGGCAAAACGATAACAATAGCTTGTAAAACTGCTGTGCGGTACTTGCGAGTTTGCAGTCCATTATAAACAAAAGGTATGAGAATTAAGAAGCCATTACTACGTGTTAAAGCCGCAAAAAACCCAAGAACTGCCGATTTGCCTGATTTTCCTTTTTCCAAAAGATAGAATGCGCCCAGTGCGAACGTCATAAATAAGCTTTCAGAATACACGGTGGAATAAAATAGGGCGCCCGGCCAAAAAGCAAAGAAAACAGTCGAAATCAAAGCCAAGTTGTTTTTGCCAAAAATGATTTTGGTTACTCTATAAAAAAGAAATAAACTGACAAAGAAAAGAACGTTACTTAATAAAAAACCAGATACTAAAACTGCTTCAGTAGATGATATTAATCCGTAAAAAGGTGTTCCAAAAACACGCATTAAAAAAGGGTAAAGAGGGAAAAAAGCCCAGTTTCCGCTAAGAGGGTTACTTACAGCGGGGTACCCATAAAGTGCAACTTGATTATACCAAGCCCCATCCCACTGGCTAAAAAAATTTACAATTGGAATTGAAGATACAATTCTTGCTGAGCTAGAAAAGATAGATGTTAAGAAAGTGACTCCAAAAATTAGAAGTCTTGAAGATAAACCGATTATTAAGACCTTGCCTATTTCAGAAGCAAGCATTCGTCGCAATTTACCGGTTAAATTCAGCAATTATATGTGTCCTCATTAAGTTATCCTGTACATCACATAATATTCAATATAAGTTTTTAGAGGTTAAGCCCCAAACGTGTTGACTGGACCTCAAGGAAATTTCTTCTTGTCTAAAATTTAAATTATTCAACTTTCTGTTAACTTAGCGTAACTTAAAAACAAAAAGGTTAGACAGAAAATTAATATGTTACGCTTGTGCAAAAACATTGAAAAACGGTGAAGATCTAATTGAGTTTTGCAAGAATAAAAGTTTTTAGTGGAGTCCAAGAAGCACTTGTTCTAGCTTTGATGCTGGTGTTTATTCTGGTGCTTTTCTACGTTAACATAGATTTTTCATACAAAATATTCATCGGTGTGATTGTGTTTGCAACAATATTCTTGGCTATTTTGGCAGCGACACTTATGGCGCAACAAAGAGAAATCAAACGATCTCAAGGTTAAAGGGTTTTTCACCTTCGCTTTATTCCTCCTGAACTCTAACGTCTTGACAAAATAATGCTAAAAGCGAAATTTAACTGACTACGTTCCCTAAGATTATTTTTAATATAAAATATAAGTTGAGGTTTAGTGTGAGTAAAGTTTTTCGTAAGGTCGCTTTGAGAGTGGCAGTATCTTCTTGAATTTGCCAGATAGAATTGTTTTGGAATCTGCGCCAAAGTGACTACAGTATTCGTTAACTAAGTCTGTGATAATTTGCAAATCCCGTTTGCCCACAGGTAAAGTTTTGGTTCCTTGTTCGGGTTCAAGTATGTCGCCTCGCTCATAGATGACTCCGCCGTGCATTCCTGTGCCAACGAATTTGGCTACGCATTTTTCGCCTTCTTTGAGGTTTAAGCCCAAGATCAGGATAACTCCGCCTGCCATGTATTCTGCAAGGAAGTCTCCTGCGGTTTCGCCGATGACGATTTGGGGGATTTTTCGTTGGTACTCTTTCATGTGGATTCCTACGCGGTAGCCGACATAGTCTTTGATGAAGATCTTGCCTCCTCGCATTGAATGCCCTGTTAAGTCGCCTGCGTGACCGTGTACGATTATTTGGCCTTCGTTCATCGTGTTGCCGCTGGCGTCTTGTGCGTTGCCGTGGATAACCATTTTGGGTCCACACATGAACGCGCCAAGGTCATTGCCTGGTGTTCCGTAAACGTCGATTTGTATTTTGGTGTCAAGGTCGGTGCCTAGGTATCGTTGTCCGCATACGTTGTGTAGTTCGATGCGTTCGACGTCGGTGGTGATTACCTGTCTTAGTAAGGCAGTTTAATTCTTTGTAGTAGAGTCCTTCAGCGTTTATTTTGACCACTTTGTCTTCGGTTTTGATTAGGTCGTGGTATTTTGCGTCGATTTCTAAGGGTTTAGTTCTTTGTTGTAGCATGTTTTTAGGCTCCTGCCATCTTAACGCCCAATATCTTGAGCTCAGTCTTGCTTAAACCGACACCTCTTAGGGCTAAGCGGTTACCGCGTAAGCTTTCAATGGCGTTTATGCCCATGCCACCCATCATGTCCTTAATTTCTAAGCTCCAGCTATTGAGCAGATTCACAAGTCGTCTTAGATGCGATGTCGGGGTTTATTCGTTTGCTGATCCATGGGTCGCTGGTTGCGATTCCCCAAGGGCACTTGCCGGTATAGCAGCGTTGGCAAACAGTGCATCCTATAGATATCAAAGCTGCTGTTGCAATGTACACTGCGTCAGCGCCAAGTGCGATTGCTTTTATGACGTCGCCGCTGCTTCGAATCCCCCCAGCTGCAACAAGTGATGCATTGATTACGTATACCTTCTTCGCGTAAACGTTGGTCTACTTGTGCGAGGGCTAATTCGATGGGTATGCCCACGTTGTCTCGAATGACTTTGGGTGCTGCACCTGTTGAGCCTCGAACTCCGTCTAAAGCGATTATGTCTGCTCCTGCTCGCACCATACCGCTTGCAATTGCTGCTGCGTTGTGAACTGCAGCGATTTTAACGGATATAGGTTTGGTGTAGTTGGTTGCTTCTTTTAACGCAAAGATTAATTGGCGTAAGTCTTCAATCGAGTAGATGTCATGTTGGGGTGCAGGAGAGAGCGCATCTGTTCCTTGCGGGATCATGCGGGTTTTTGCTACATGCTCAGTGACTTTTTCGCCCGGAAGGTGACCGCCGATTCCTGGTTTTGCACCTTGGCCGATTTTGATTTCAACTGCTGCTCCTGCATTGAGGTAATCAGAGTGAACTCCGAATCTGCCTGAAGCAACTTGAACAATGGTGTGGTCGCCATATTTGTAGAGACCTTTGTCTAAGCCGCCTTCACCCGTGTTCCAGTATGTACCGCATTCAGTTGCTGCTCGTGCTAAGGATTCATGCACGTTTAAGCTGATGGCACCATAAGACATCGCAGAGAACATTATTGGCGTATCCAAACAAAGCTGTGGAGTCAACTGTGTCTTCAATACGGTTTCGCCTTTTTCGACCTTGAAGTCTAAGCAGTCGGGTTTAGTACCAAGATAAGTTCGGATTTCCATGGGTTCCCGCAAGGGATCAATTGAAGGGTTTGTGACTTGACTAGCATTTAGCAATAGACGGTCCCAGTAGGTAAATTCTGGTTTGTCGCATCCCATTCCGGTTAAGATTACGCCCCCAGTTTCTGCCTGTTTTTTCAAGTCTCGGATTTTTTCCATTGTCCAGTTGGCGTTATCTCTGCTAACGTTAGGGTTCTTTTTGATTGTGATGGCGTGGGTTGGGCAGAAAGTTACACATCGTTGGCAGTTAACACAATTCTCGTCTTTACTGCATACAGTGTCGGTTTCTTCATCGTATAAGTGGGTGTCGTAGGTGCATTGGTTAACGCATACTTTGCAGCGGATGCAACGTTTTTCGTCTCGTTCAACGAGGTATTCTGGTTGGATTAATGTTTTCATTACTTTAAGCCCCCTAGGCTGTCTCTTAATTTGCACACTACTGGTTCGCCACCTCTTGGACACCAAAACTTGTCCAAGTTGCGGTGAAACTAGACGCATAGCGGATTCTTCAGATGAGAGGTAAGTGTAGTCGCCGTTTGTTCCGGCAACCATGGGGCGCAGTTTGATTCTGTCTGTTAACCCTATCATTTCGCCGTGATGAGCGATAACTATGCTGAATGGCCCGTTCATTAGTAGGCTACCGTAGGTTTGGCGCAGGGTCATTAGAAGCTGGGCTTGTTTGGGTTCCATATTGTCAATTTCACTCCATAACGGCGCAGCCAACACTTGTGCAACGATTTCTATTGGCAACTTTTGTCTTCGCATAAGCAAATCCACAGCGTACGCTAACACTTCGGTGTCTGTTTGCATTGTGCATTTGTAACCGTACATTTCCAGGTAACGACGGTTTATGCCGTATGAGGAGAGTTCACCGTTATGTACCACTGTCCAGTCCAGGATGTTAAATGGATGTGCTCCACCCCACCAGCCAGGAGTGTTTGTTGGGAATCGACTGTGGCACGACCAAAGGTACCCTTCATATTCATCTAAACAGAAGAAATCTGCAACATCCTCTGGGAAACCAACACCTTTGAAGACTCCCATGTCTTTGCCGCTAGAAAAGACAAATGCTTTTCCGGTTTCACTGTTTATTTGCATGATTGCTTCTATGACGTAATCTTCTTCAGTTTGATTTTCTGGGCGTATTTTTTTGGGTTGAACAAAGTAACGCCATACCTGCGGTGGATCCCGAACATTAGCGGTTCTAGTTTGCATTTCTTCATCGTAGATTATGTCGAACTTTGAAGCGAGGATTCTATCAGTTTTTTCTTTTGCGTCTTTGCCCAAGTACATTACATGGAACGCATATTGATCTTTGAAGTCTGGATATATGCCGTAGACTGCGAAGCCGCCGCCTAATCCGTTGCCACGGTCATGCATGTTGGTTATTGCCCGAACGGGGTCTTTCGAACTGAAGCGTTTGCCCTGAGTATTCATCATACCAAAGAGGGCGCAACCTGAGAAATCTTTATCGTCACCGAATGGACTAATTATCTTTCTATCTTTTTGGTTCATTATTGCACCACTCTCATTTTTCTCTGCATCTTGACAGGCAAAACTGCCCAGCCGAAATCGTCTCGAAGCAGGTCTTGCTTAAATTTTTTCACGTTAATCTTATCCTTAATCAGGTTGAATAGGATTCCAGCACGGTCAATACAGTTAACCAAGGTCAATCCAACGATTACGTTGTTTCTTAGAACCACTTTTTTGTACACATTATGTTCCAAGTCTTGTTTAACAATGATTTCTAGTGTTGGGTCTTCTTTGGGGTTAGCTAAGCCAATGGAGACAATTGGTATTCCAAAGTACTTGAGGCTGCTCATGTTGGTACCGCCTTCATAACTGGTTTTTGCGCCTGCCATATTTGCGCCTGCAACTCTGCCTTCCAAAACTGCTAGAGGCCACAAAGGCAATGAACGGCTTTGGTTAAGGATGAAATCGAAGGTTTCCGCTACGTCGCCGCTGGCGTAAACGTCAGGTACAGTGGTTTGCATAAAATTATCCACAACTATGCCTCTGTTTATTTTCACATTGGTTCCCACTACAAGTTCAGTTCTTGGAATCACACCTATAGCTACGACTACAAGGTCGCAGGGCACTTCTTCGCCTTTTGTTAAGATTACTCCGCCAACTGCTCCTTCGTTTTCGTGGTCTACCAATGATTTTTTGCACAGATTGCCCAGTTGCAAAGTCTACGCCTGCTTTTCTGATTACTGCTTCAACGATGTCTGGACGCTTTGGCATCTAGGAGTAAACTTAGGATTTTCTCTTGAAGTTCAACCACAGTAACTTTCAAGCCACGTTTCATAAGGGCTTCAGTAACGCTTATACCGATTAAACCGGCACCAATGACCACGGCGCTTTTTGCTTGAATGTCATCAATTTTTTCAGCTAACCGCTGGGCTTCTGCAATGTTGGTGAATGTGAAAACGCCATCTTTTTCTTGGCCTTCCATCTTGGGAACGAAAGGGTTTGCCGCCTGTGGCAAGTAACAACTTTTCGTAAACTACTTTTTCTCCATCTTCCAAATTAACGGTTTTTTCGGCCAAGTTTAGGCTTACTACTTTCTTGCCTAAACGTATTTCTGCATTGTTTTCCCTCCAGAAACTCTTCGGTTTTGCATTTCATCTTTTGCAGATCTGCTTTGCCGCTGACTAAATCGCTAATCATTGGTCTGGAGTAATCTGAGCATGCTTCTTCTGTTATTACCATGATTGTCGCCGTCTGGGTCTACTTTTCTTATAGCTTCTACTGCGGCTATGCCTGCTGCTGAAGCACCAACAATGACGTATTTTGCCATTATGGTTTCACCTCTTTGAATACCAACGCTTGGTTGGGGCAATTGGCTACGCATGCGGGTTCGGTTAAGCCTTGGCACAAATCACATTTAGCGACTACGTGACCTTCCTTATCCATGACTAAAGCGCCGTAAGGACAAACCATGACGCAGGTCCAGCAGCCTATGCATT
The DNA here is from genome assembly GCA_963804785.1 of Candidatus Bathyarchaeota archaeon. Lineage (GTDB taxonomy): Archaea > Thermoproteota > Bathyarchaeia > Bathyarchaeales > Bathycorpusculaceae > Bathycorpusculum. The sequence continues at coordinate 323,790 of CAWDRR010000002.1, read as the reverse complement.
TTTCTTTGTTGTGAGTCACTTCGCCTGTTTTTAGGTCTTTTTGCATGGCGCCTGATAGACAAGCGCTTACGCATGGGGCATCTTCGCAGTGCCGACATTGAATAGCGAAGGAGACTGGCTTATTTACTTCGCGTCTGATTCGGCTAATGGGTTTGGGCTTTTCGCTGTTATATGCTTTAATTATATCTTTTGATTTTGAATGCGCTACAGTGCAGTAGACTTCGCATATTCCGCAACCCATGCATGCTTCTTGTTTTGCAATTATTTTTTTCATATTTAAACCTCTTCCTGATTTATTGTTCCGCGCGGATAAGTGAGCATTAGCACATGGAGTTCAATGTCACTTGTGCATAATATGCCCTTGCTTGTCGTTGCCTGATTAGCTCTTTTTACTAGTATTTTACAGGTGTTTAGCGGCATTCTATTGCCTCTTTTTTAAGTTAGCTCACAAAATAGCATGTATTCTATATAACTTTGTCGATAATCATTTATATGTACCTTAATGAGATATGTAATCTAAATGAAACATTTACCAGGTGGATGCTTTGGCGGAAAAAGATCTCGGCTATAGAAGAGTCCAATGCACAGGCAGAGGCTCCTACATCATATCCCTCCCTAAAGAATGGGTAGAAGACATAGGCTTAAAACGCGGTAGCGAAATCGCCTTCAATATCCAACCCGACTTCACACTATCCTTAGTTCCAAGAATAATAATGGAAAAAGAAGGCAGAGACGATTCTTCCAAACCCAAAGAATACTGCATAAACATCGACCCCAAAGAACCGCTACAAGCCACCGTCCGAATGATACGCGCTCTCTACGCCATAGGCGCCGACATTATAAGAGTCCACTTCAAAAACACCCAAGACGCTACAAAAAACAAAACCCAAATAAAAAACTTCGCTCGAGACAATTTTTTGGGCTCAGAAATAATCGATGAAACCCAAGATGAAATAACCCTGCAAATTTTGATCAAACACTCAGAATTTCCATTAGAAAAAGCCGTCCGAAGAATGGCAATCGTAGCTCTTGCCGCAAATAGAGATGCAATAGCTGCATTAAAAGATCGAAGCACCATCCTATTTGACAGTGTCATAGGCGCACACAACGACGTAAACCGCCTCGGACTCTACATCGTACGTCAGCTAAAATATGGCATAGAACGCAACCTCTATCGTGAACTCGGCTTTAGAACACCCAAAGAATTCCTCCTCTATCGCATAGCTGTAAATGACATAGAAAGCATCGCCCAAAACGCTATGAACATAATAAACAACATAGGCACTTTACAAAAACTAATCGAAGACCAAACCTTATTCATAAAAGACCCCATTGACGAAGAAATTTACAATCAACTTGTCTATTTCAGTTCCCAAGCACACCAACTTTACGATGAATCCGTTAAAGCTCTATTCAAAAGAGACTACAAAGACGCTGAAAAACTGATCTCCAAACGCGAAGCTCTCATTTCCCTCGAAAACGAATTAATCATGTTGATGTCAAGCAAAAAACTCGACCCAAACATCGCCTCAGTGCTACGCCTTATCTTTGACAGTTCAAGACGCATTATGGATTACAGTCGAAACATGGCAGAACTAACGCTTAACCGGACAGTTGAAGAACTCTGCTCAACTCTCACCTGCAAATAATATCTTTTCATTAAAAACGTGTAATTGATAGTGCTCCGGCCGGGATTTGGACCCGGGTCGCCGACTCGAGAGGCCGGCATACTTGACCGGACTATACTACCGGAGCTCGGGAAAGATGGTTCTCTATAAGAAATAAATAGGTTTTGTACCTCAAATGCGAACCGGAAAAATTAGGATGTTTTAACTTGTTGTTCAAAGGGTTTTTCTAAGTCTCGCTAGGGCTTTGGTTTAAACAGATTTTAGAAGTCTGCTGGAGATGTAGAATGCAACTCCGATCAACAGGAAAAGTATAGCTATAGGCACTCAGGAGGGCAACTCAGCGTGGAGACTTTCAATAAGTAAAAATAGCCCAAAGGACCCTATCGAAGTTAAAGCGCTGTTTTTTAGGTATTGTACTTGGCGATGGTACCTATTCCTTTTTTGGTTAATTCCCTAAAAAGACTATAACACCGATTCCGATACAAATCAATATGAACAACAGGTTTGTCGTGAAGACAAAAGAAAAATACAAATTACAGCAAAAAAGTGTTTTTACAATAGAACAATAAAAGAAAATTAAAGGGGATAAATTTATTCTTCGCCCATGCCGCCCGGCATTCCGCCTGGGCCGCCTGGACCGCCTTTTGGTGCTTTGGAGGTTATTACGTCGTCTATGCGTAGTATCATGGCTGCTGATTCTGCTGCTGATTTGATGGCTTGTTCTTTGACTACGATTGGTTCGATTACGCCATTTGCGATGCTGTCTTGTAGTTTGCCTGTGAACACGTTGATTCCCATATATTTGCCGTTTTCTTTGTCATGTACTTGCCGTAGCTCAACGAGTATGTCGATTGGTTCTAAACCTGCGTTTTCTGCGAGTGTGCGTGGGATTACTTCAACTGCGTCTGCGAATGCTTCAACTGCAAGTTGTTCACGTCCGCCAACTTTGGTTGCGTACTTGCGTAGTTCCTTAGCGATTTCGATTTCGACTGCTCCGCCGCCTGCAACAATTTTGTTGTTTTCTAAGACGTCTGAGACGACTGAGAGTGAATCAGTCATTGCTCTTTCAGCTTCGTCAACCATTCGTTCTAAGCCTGCGCGTATGAGGATTGCAACTGAGTGTGGATCTTTGCATTTTTCAACAAAGATCATTTTGTCATCGCCGATTTTGCGTTCTTCTACGTGTCCTGCTAAGCCGAGGTCTGCTTTCTTGAGGTCATCTAAGTCACTGACTATTCTTCCGCCTGTGGCTCTTGCGAGTTTTTCCATGTCGGATTCTTTTACGCGTCTAGCTGCCATTATGCCATCTTTTGAGAGGAAGTGCTGTACCATGTCGTCAATGCCTTTTTGGCAGAAGATTACGTCTGCACCTGAGGCTTTGATTTTTGTAACCATATCTTGCATCATGTCAGTTTCTTGGTCTAGGAACGCTTTCATTTGTGAGGGGTCTTTGATACGGATTTCAGCGGTGATTTCGGTTTTCTCGATTTCTAAGGCTGAATCCAAGAGTGCAATCTTTGCGTTTTCTTTGACTTTTGGCATGCCTGGACTGACGACTTCTTTGTCAATGATTATGCCTTGAATAAGTTGTGTTTCAAGGAGGCTTTTGCCTGTTTTCTTGACGAGTTGAATGTTGTCTATGTCCGCGATTGTTTTGTCTCCGCGTTTTTCGGAGATTTGTGACACTGCGTCTATTGATATTTCTGCTAGGTGATCTTTTGCTGAGCCTACTGCTTTGCTGCTCATTGAAGTTAATGCGACTTTGAGCAGTGTTTTTCGGTCGTTTACGTCTAGTGGTACTGCCATTTTTCCGATGGCTTCAATTGCTTTCACTGATGCTTTGCGGTAACCGCTTACAAGAATTGTTGGGTGAATATTTTGGTCGAGGAGTTCTTCGGCTTTTCTGAGTAATTCACTCGCGAGTACGACTGCGGATGTTGTTCCGTCGCCTACCATGTCGTCTTGGGTTTTTGCGATTTCAACCATCATTTTTGCTGCTGGGTGTTCAACGTCGATTTCTTTGAGGATAGCTGCGCCGTCGTTTGTGATTGTGATGTCGCCTAAGCTGTCGATTAGCATTTTGTCCATGCCTCGTGGACCCAGAGTGGTTTTTAGTACTTCACCGATTACTCGTGCGGCCATTATGTTGTTTCTTTGGGCTTCTTTGCCTCTACTTCGGGTTGTTCCTTCTTTAAGGATGAGGACCGGTTGTCCTGAATTTGTTGTTGTTAAATACGCCATATTATCATTCCCTATTTACTAGAACCTTGTTTAATACGGATTTATGCAAAAACCCCAACGGAAATATAAACTTTTACCCTTGCTTTGACGTAGCGGTTATCTATTCTGTTTTGATTGCTGAATAATTTACTATTGCACTTGTTTTTTGAAGTGGTGGCTGCGAAAAGCATCTTTCAAGTCTTAAGTGCTAATAGCTGAAACTGATTAGCAAAAGCAAAAATAACCAGTCCACGATCATTCCCTTGAAGTGTGATTGCAGTGATTAACAGTTTCAATCTTTTGATAACTACTTCCCGCGGAAACGAACGCGCCATGATTAACGAAATTCTTTTCATGCTCAAGGAAGAACTAAACGACACTGAAGCGCAAGCTGCAAAAACGAAAATACGCGGCTTAATCGTTGCTAAAACTACGCTTGATCCATGCACCGTGATTGAAAAATTCCGCAACATCCTAAAAGAACGCCCATACGAGTTCCGCTATGCTCTGAGAATTCTGCCAATAGAAAAGGTTGTACCTACCGATTTGGAGGAAATTAAAAAAGCCACAGCAGAGTTAGCCAAAAAAATAACCGAAAATGAAACTTTCAGAGTTACAGTTGAAAAACGTTTCACTACTCTTCACTCAAAGGACCTTATTGAGGCAGCGGTACGAGAAATCAAAAATAGTGCCAACCTTGAAAACCCTGACAAAATAATGCTTATTGAAGTTCTGGGTTCGTTAACGGGTTTGGCTCTGTTGAAACCAAAAGATATGTTAGCAGTTATAAAGGAAAAAATGATTTAGCTCACATTTGAGTCGATAACTAGGGCAACGCGCTCAATAACCAGGTTAGTTATTGCCTTCTTTTGATCACCATTTTCAAAGATTTTCAGTTCCTCATCTGTTATTTCGAAGTTTCTCTTGATTTTTGCTTCCTTGTTTTTTGTCAATTCAAGAACTCTCTCATCTGGTTCAGTACCCATGCTTTGGGTTATTGCCTTAAGCGCGGTTTCTATTTGTTTTGGGTCATCACCAACAATTACTATTGCCATTTTGTGAGTTTGAGGCTTTATCCCAGCGCGAATGATTGCTTTTTGTATTTGCCGCTGTGCCGAAGCGTACAGCATGGTTTCCATGGCTGGACTCTTTGAAAGGTTGGTTTTGTTCTTGAAAGCTTGCAGGGCACTTAGGACAGCGAAATAAAGATGTTCTTGCGTAGCGATTAGTTCAGCGTCGAAGAATTGAATATCAACGTTTTGCCGTGTTTGCTTTCGGTTGGTTTTTAAAAATATTTCAGCCTTATCGAACTCTATATTGTTGTATCCTGTTATTTCCAAGTATTTACCGTATTCTCTTAAGTACTGCAGCATTTCTGATTCCTATTACATATCTTTTATGAGTTTTTCAGCAAGCTGCTTAGGCACACCTGCTTTTACGAGTTTTGCCAATTCCTGGTTTAGGATTCTTTTGCCCAATGGGCTATAAATTATTTTTCGCAGAGTCTCTTTAATATCCCAGGGGAAAACTACCCATTCGACAGTTTGTTTTTCGTAAAAGTCGGGGGTCGTTACGGATTGGGGTTTTTGGTACAAGGTAGCTGTTTTTATTTCAAAGGCGCCTTTATCTTGGAGGTGTGTTTTAGCGAGTTTTAGGCTTTTTCCTGTGTCAGAGATATCGTCAACTAAAAGTATTTTTTTGCCAGCTACATTTGATGGTAAAGTTTGTTTCAGAGTTGGTTCTTGCAGTGTTTGGTTTATGTTTGTGTAGAATTCTATTTGTATGAAGCTAAGGTTCGGGGTTTCTAATAGGTCGCTTAGGATGCGTGAGGGCACTACACCTCCGCGAGCTATTCCTATGATTAGATCTGGTTTGTAATTTTGAGTTTTGATTTTTTGGGCTTGGCATAGTAGCATTTCGTAGATTTGATTCCATGTTGGAACTTCATAATCGATGTTTGAAGCCAAAGCTTTCGTCTCGTGATTGGGAATTACATTTTTTGATTCTGTTAAGCCTTTCTATAGTCGCAAAATATCCATGCATACTATATTGTATCTCATTTTTGGTATTTCAGCTATTTATGGGTTTTTTGTGCATGTGATTCTATTTTTATATTGGGTTTTAATGTTGCTTGATTTGTTTTTCGCTTGCTTGGTTGCAGGTTTATTAAGGGGTTAATGTTATTAAATTTATTCGGGAGATAGGCGTCTGGAGATATGTGTCGCATTTCGTAATATAGTTTAAATGCTTAGACGTCTTTTCCTATAATTAACAAATGAAAGGAGACTCAAAAAATGGTGAAGAATGTGGATGAAGAAAAGATAAAGCGTGTGCTCACAGAGCCAAAGTTAGCAGCTGTAAAATCGATGCTTGAGAAAGATCATGCTATTGATTGTTTGCTGCTGCTTCACGTTGGACGAGGCAAATGGAAGGATGCTAAAGACTTCATGAAAGACAATAACTTGACTCTTAGCGATGGCACTTTTAGAGCAAGAATGATCGAGATTGAATCTTTGGGTTTAGCCAAGAGTGAACGAATCGACCCACTCAAAAAATACTATGTAAAGACTGAACTTGGAGAAAAAGTATCAAATCTTCTTCTAGGGTTTTTTGATGAACTTGACGTAAAAAAATAGATTAGTTGGAGGGCATAATAGCCATTTTATTTATTTTCTTTTATTTGATTTTTTTTGAAGCGAGTTTTCCCGGCTTTTTTTGTGGTATAAGTGAATAATACGTTGAGTTTTGTTTGATTTGTAGTTACGTTCTACATATCTATAGTATTATGTAGTAAGACGTAATATTTAAAAGGTTGATTTCGTCGATAAGTATTACAAACCTACAAAAGGAAAAAAGAAAAATGAACAAATACTTCAGAAAATTTAAGAAAAACGCGAAAGCACTCAGCCCCGTAGTAGCATCAATCATCTTGATCGCCGTCACAGTCGCAGTCAGCGTTGTCGTCGCAGCATGGATGGGAGGAATGACCATCGGACTAATGGGAAACGCAGAACAAGCATCAATAGCAAACATTGCATTTATTGGATCTAATACGATAGACGTTTTAGTACAGAACTCAGGCAGTACAACTGTAAACATCACACAAGCATTCGTCAATGGAGTTGGAGCAACTATAACCACTACAGCAGGTCCGTTGTCAGTGGATAAATCTGCCGCAACAACATTCCACGTCACATCACCAGATGCATTAAGTGCAGGCACCTCATATCAAATCAAATTGATCACTGCAAAAGGCACTCAAATTCAAAACTCTGCAGTATACAACCCATAAAATTCCAACATTCAATACTTTAGAAAATTCGGGGTAAGGTGAAGCAAGCATTCACCCAACTTTCCTCTTTCTCTATTAAAAAAATTATAGGAGTAAAAAAATCATGGTAACACAAATCAAAGAATATACATCAGCTCAAGCAATATCCGAAGCAATGGATAAGCAATTGTCCGAAACCAAAAGCATTCTGGGCGAGTACCTGCGAAAACTCGATGAAATTCGCACCTTAGCGGAGAAATCAAAAAAGGTCCGCGAAGTCGTTATGAAGTTGGCTGGCAAAAAAGCCCCAACAGAAAGCCAAAGCGAAATCACGGTGGGAACCTTAAACATTGTTTTAGACGCTAACGCCTTCCACGAGTTAACCGCCATAGAATCCGTGGTGCGCAGTCACCAGGAACGGCTGTTGGTTTTGCAGAAGGTGCGTGAAGCCTTAAAATGGCTTGATCAACTCGGCGACACCGAAGGTCTCAAGTACCTTGTAGTGGAAGATGATGGGATTCCAGAGCGCATCCTATTCAAAATATCATAGGTTAGAAGAAAAAGGAGGTAAAACGGTGACTGAGGCTTATTCGAACCCACTCCAAACAATTTTAGATGAATTTAAAACCTTAAGCCCAGAAACCACTAACGTTTTAATTTTTAAAAACAACGGCCAAACCATCGCCAACACTCAAGCCACAAACGAAGACCAAACTAAGAAGCTCATTTCAAACTTTGCAAGCATCTCATTACAGGCTCAGTCATTAGGAGGTGTTGAATACCTGACTATTCAAACTGGTGAGAGCCAACTAAACATCACAACAATGGGCAATCTTTATTTGGCAACGGTTTCTTCGCGTAAAGCAAACCAAGAAATCGTTGAATCATCTAACCCATGTTGTGGTTCCAACAATTGCACATTTTGTTGACCAGCTTGAATCTTCACCATCAGAGAACCAGATCCAAAAAACTATTCACCTCAAAGAAATAACCAACGAAGAAATCGCTTTGCCACTTGAGGAAGAAAAACCAAACATAGAACCTATCCTAGAACCTCAACCTGCTTTCGAACCTTTTCTGCCAAAAACACCCGTGAACCAGTTAATGGTTGAAAAAATTGGAGGTATACTTGTCCAAGCCGACACAGTGAGAATCGACAGCGGAATTATAGCGAAGTGGAGCGACCTATATGACGGTAAACAAATCACAATGGTTTACATAGAAGCCTTAGACGGTAAAAAAACCACCTGTAAATTTAAAGCAATCAAAGAAGCAAAAGCCAACGCAAAAGGCATCATCCAAATACCAGAAAAAATCCTGCAAACCCTTCAAACTGAAAAAGGCAAGCTAGTTATGGTTAAGCCTGTAATCGATGAGGGCGATTTATAATTGTTGAAACAAAAAACAAACAATGAAATCTTTACCGAATTAACTGAAAGTCCTTCAGTTAATTCAGTTGGAAGATAATTCTGTTTTCTCAAGTTTGGCTACAAGTTTAGCAGAAATACGAAAACTAAAAGGAGTTAGGGGATATATATCTAAGAAGCAACAGCTCAGCCATAATAGAACTAACTGAACAAGAAAGAATAATCGAATACGCTATCTTACTATCTCAAATTACTGAGTCAACCAATGAAATGGCTCAACAATTCAACTTGACAGATATTGAGACCGTGTTGGTTGAGGGAAAATTCATAAAAGTGCTTTGTATGAGTATAGGCGATAACAGAATTGGGATTTTTATGGATAGAACCGCCACTCATGCTTCGATAATAAAGAGAATTCTCTTATAAGTCTGCACTATTTTTTAGAGTATAGCCAAGTTTTTAAGGATTTCTTCTGTTTAAAAATGAGAAGGAAAATAATCAGAGCTATAGCTTACGCATACCAAGAAAAAAATTTAAAAAAATTAGTAGAAGTTGCGAGCTTCTTTACGTTTCTCGGCTTCTTCGTAGAACCGCAGTACTTCATCGATGATTTCTACGTTTGAGAGCAACATTCGTCTGCAACAGTACCGTTTCAAGCCTAAGCTATCGAGTACGTCACTTGCGTTTTCGCCTGTTTTTATTCTGCGAGTGAATTCGTCCCATCGGTCTCCAACGAGTTTGCCGCAAGTGAAGCATCTTACGGGAATAATCATGTTGTTCTCTTATCTCCTTATCTGTAGCTTTTCTGTTCTTTGGACCGTGCGCCTGCTCCGCCGACTTTTTTAGTTTCTTTAGTTCGTGAGTCTCCAGCAATCATTGTGCGGTCGTATTCGCTAAATACTGTACGTAGATGTGTGCTTTTTGTCCATTTTAGAAGAGCGTTTGATATTGCCATGCGTGCTGCTTCAGCTTGTCCCATGTATCCTCCGCCGCTGGTTTTAACGTCCATATCAAGTTGTTGCCAAACGTCTGTGCCTGCCTGAAGTAGAGGCTCCATGATTTTTGCTTTGGCAATGTCGGGTTCGTAAATTTCTACTGGAGTCAAGTTTATTCGTACTTTGCCCACGCCTTGTTTAACTACGGCGCGTGCAACTGCTGTTTTTCGTTTTCCACTAACAACTAAAACTTTTTTTGCGGGCATAATTATTCCATCCTGTCGAACCAACCGATTTCCTTTGCTAATTCGCCAAGGGTAAAGTGTGGTCCTTTAAGATTTATTGAATTAGCTTCTTCGAATGTGATCATTGTTTGATCTTTGAATTCAAGTGGGACACCCATAAATACCTTCAACCGTTTGATAGGCGCTTTTTCCTTTAGGCAATTTAAATGGAACCATGCCGCGCACTGTCTTGCGTAGAAAACGGTCAGGTCTGCGGTAATGGAATGGACCACGCATAGGAGCGCCAACTTCGAGGAATTTGTGTGCTTCTAATACTTTGCTTTTCTTCTTTCCAGAGAAAACTGCTTTCTCTGCGTTTAATATGATTACTTCTTCACCGTTTAGCAATCGTTTGGCTACTTTGCTGCACATTCGGCCAACGATTAAGCCTTCAGCGTTTACAAAAGTGACTGATGTTTTGGTTGTTTGCATTTTTCTCACCGAATAATTCTTACTTTTGAGCCTTTGGGATTTTTCTCCAACAGCTCTGAGATTGTTATGTATTTAGCTTTAGCAGCCTCAAGTTTTTGCTTTGGCTTTATCTGAGATGTCGAATGCTGCTACAGTTAAAGCGTGGTCGATGCTACCTGAAGCTAAAAGTTTACCTGGTATAACTACTATTTCGGCTTTTTTCGTGTGCCTGTTTAATTTGCTCAAGTTAACAGCTACACGTTGGCTTCGTGATTTTGCCAAGTGATCAGCGACATCTAGCCAGATGGGTGCTTGCTTCTCGCGGCTTTCTTTCTTAAGAAGATAAATAAGATCGATTAATTGTGGGTTTGTGGTTTTGGTTTCTCTCATTGTAATCCAGCCTTTATTTGTTCTTCAAACTCGTTTAGTTGTTTGCCTAACAGTTTAGTTGCTTCTTTTAAGACTCGTTCTGGAGGAAGCGCACCTGTAGACTCTATGTTCATTACGAAAGCGTTCTTTTCCCATTCAACCTTGAGTTGTGAGGGTTTTTTGGGGCAAGCATCAACGCAATCCATGCAAAGATTGCATGCTAAAAGGTCGTGCACATCAACTTTCTCGTCTTTTATAGCGAGAACTTTTTTTGGACATATGTCAACGCATTTTGAGCAATCTTCACATTTCTCGGTTGGAGTAGTGATTTTTGGGTAATACTTGTATGCGCACATTGAAACAGGCTGCCATTTTGCATGGGTTTTACCTATTCCAAGTTTTGCGTAGGCTTCAAGCTTCAGTTTCTGGTTTTTTGCCAGTTTAACTATTGGAATTTTATCTGAGACCGGCACGATTTCTGGGTTTTCAGAAACTATTTCGCCAGAATAGACAGTTCTTGTTCCGTCTTTTGCTTCAGCGTCAAGAGTTAATGTTACTCGACATTGCGGACAGCCGAATTCGCTTTTACACTCGCATTCTTCGGCAAGATTGTATGCGTCTAAATCAGTCTTGAGTGGAGTAAGACCCAGTCTATGAGCAATAATTTCGTCTTGAAGAATTGAAGAATTTTCTATCATTACAACTTCTTCGATGGCCATACAAGGAACTTCAGCAAGTGCTAGGCGCCGCAAAGCGTTCATTAAAGGCACATCCGCATCCCTAACAGCTATGCGGAGGTTGATATCGTTTTTTTCAAGGACTTCTATTTTCACTTGCTAAACACTCCAATAAGTTATTGTTAATATAGGGAGATTATTGCAGATTAGACTCTTCTGCCTCTTCTGCCACCGGGTCTTCTTGTTCCATCGTGGGGAATTGGTGTGACTTCTTCGATGCGTTCAATGCGGAAACCAAATCTGGCTAATGCTCGAATGGCTGCTTGAGCGCCTGGTCCAGGTGTTCTTGGTCCTGCACCGCCTTGAGCTCGAACTTTTATGTGGATAGCTGTAATTCCTTTATCACGTGCGATTTCGGCTGCTCCAGTTGATGCACGCATGGCTGCGTATGGAGAAGATTCCATGCGGTCAGCTTTAACGTACATTCCGCCTGTTGTACGAGCTATTGTTTCTGCGCCTGAAATGTCAGTAATATGGATTAAAGTGTTGTTATAAGAGCTGAAGATGTGGACAATTGCCCACTTCTCGTTACGTTTATTGTTGGGAGCGCTCAAAATCTGCCGCCTCCGCGTCCGCCTCTGCGACCTCTTTGAGGTGGTCTAGCTTCCACTTGTTTAGCCACCACTGTTAATCCAACGCGTAATGCGTGTTCCGGAACTGCAATTCCACTTTCGGGGGAGTATACTATTTTTGCTTCATCCTCTTTTAGAACTATATAACCTGGAATTGTTACTCGGCGACCATCGATTGTTACATGTCCATGTGTGATTAGTTGGCGTGATTGGAAAACTGTTCTGGCTAAGCCTTTGCGGAAAACGGTTGTTTGCAGTCTGCGTTCCAATATGTCTTCAATGGTTAAGTCTAACACGTTGTCAAGCACAGCAGTCTCTTCCAAGATACCTTTCTTTTTTAGTTGTGCAAGCAATTCATTTTCCATTTTTGCGCGTTCTTCAGTGGTTTTGCTGATAAGTGATCGGGCGATGCTTCTGTATTTGGATAGAGAAGTTTTGTGACGCCAGAGTTCATGTTTGTTTCTCAAGCCAAATTGCCCCAAGAGTTTTAGTTCTTCTTGGAGTACATCTTTTCGCCATCGAAAACGTGGAGTATCAAATTTCTTACGTTGTTTCTTCGGATCTCCCATGTTTATTTGCCTCCTTCTGCGGATGCTCCACCTGGCTTCTGCATTAGATTCTTCTTCTTGACACCTAAGGCTTTGCCTGCTCTTCCAGTGGTTTTTGTTCGTTGACCACGTACTTTCAGGCTGTAAGCATGGCGGTATCCTCGCCAAGACCTGATTTCTTTGGCTTGATCAATATCAGTTTTAATTTTTAATGCGAGTTCAGAACTCAAAATATGGTGATCTTTTCCAGAGTCTGTGTCTTTTCGACGATTAAACATCCAGCTGGGAATACCATATTTTGCTGGGTCCTTAATTACATCCTCGATTTTCGAGATTTCTGACTCTGTTATAAAACCAACGCGCAGGTCCGGGTTTACTCCCGCCTTTTTAAGCACTGTATTTGCGAGGGCTGCACCTACCCCTTTGACTTGCGCGACAGCGTAATAAGTCTTTAAGGTACCTTGACAGTCTGTACCCATTATACGAAGTATATAGCGATATTCCTGTGACGACATGCTAAGTTTTCATCCGTTTTTTAACTTTAAAGCATATACGAAATATGGCGGTATTTATTTAAACCTTCTCTTCCAAAATGAACCATCAACGGCTAACTAAAAATGCCGTTGCCGCATTCTTTTCACTTGGAGAAAACAACTCTTTTTTCAAAGTATCAAAGCTAGCCTGTATACTCAAAATTAATTCAAGGTCCACATTTATATCGAGTCCAAAGTATTTTGATTTATTATATTCATCGGTGTACGTAAGTATGTCTACAACAGATGCTCCTTTTTCATACAACTGTTTGATTTTTAAGGCTTCCACGTCATTTTCGTTTTCAGACAAAATAGAATACATTATTGCACAGGCGGCTCCAAACTCCAAGCCACTGGTTTTCAACCCAAATTTTTGTGCCAAGTGGATCGTCCCTATTATCCGTTCGCCACATTGAAGTTTTCTAATAGGGTCTCGTCCAACTCTTGAACACTGGTCCTTAAACGAAGCCCGACAGCGTTTAAGAAAATTAGAGGCTATAGAATTTATGTATTGTTTTGAATTAGGGTTTTCAGTGAGTAACGCCGGTCTAATTTCGTTTTTAATTATGTTCTCGGCAAGTTTTGACACCCTCAAATCACCCATGCCTTGACCGATAGTTTTGTATCCGAGAAGCGACGAATACCACGCGATTATCGCATGGGGCCCATTTGAAAGCTTATTTTTTATTTCCTGCATTGATTTTATGTTATCAACTGTCACTACCTGTCTTAATTGCTCCAAAATGGGACTTCCTTTTTTGACGTATAGTGGCATTTCAGGTTCGCTGCTAAACAGGGTAACAGTCAGTTTTGATAGTTCATTAGCAAATTGGGTCACTGAAGAAACATATTCAGCAATGTTAATGGTCTGTGAAATTGCTTTGACTTCGCTTTTTGCGGATTTATTCAATTTATTGGAAACATTTTCTGCGAGATAAGCCTGAGAAAACTCGACGATTTCCTTCATTTTTTCAGAATATTCCAAGATGCTTTTGTGCATAATATAGAGCTTATTCTGGATGTTTGAAAGAACAACCTCATCAGGTATTTTTGACACCATTCTATTAACTACTGCTTCGCTGAAAAAGGTGTTTTCAATAATTTCTTTGGCTTTTTCTTCACCTATCAAGAGTTTAATCGCGCTTTCAATATGATTTCTGACATATTTTGCAGAATTAATTTTATTCATCACAATAAGCAAGGTTAGAGATTTACCAGTGCAGTTGTATCTTTCTATCAGTCCTTTAGCAATCGTTTTAGACTGAGATCTAATGGCTTGTTCTGGAAGAGCTATCCCCATTATGTGCACTTTCTTGTACAGCTCAATCATCTGAGCTTCGTCGTTCATATCAATAATTGTCACATTGGAAATCGTTTGAAAGTATGCAAGGCTCTCATACTTCACACTGTATTTGCCCAGTGCATTTATCAGCTGAAGTTTAATATTATCATTTGTAGCTCCGATTATCTGGCGAGGTCTAGTGTATCCATCCCAATGCGAAAAGACTTGGGCGAGATAACCGCCTCCCATTGCACCAAGCCCATGTATTCCTGCAATTATATAACCTACACTTTGTGGAAAATGTTCATTAAGACTCGGAATGTGCATCTTTGGCATCAGCTGGATAATTTCATCCAAAAAATCTGTCAATTTTTCATATGACTTAAACGCAAGCGCCTTAACCTCTGGATCCGGTTCTTTGATGTCCTTAATGAAAATGGGTACTCCGCCTGCAGCGCTTGCAGACAAAAGACCATTTTGGGAATCTTCAAAAATAAAGCAGTTGCCGGGTTCACAGTTTAGTTCACTAGCCGCTTTGATAAATATTTCCGGGTCGGGTTTTCCTTTTTCAACCTCTTCGCCACATATTGTTATATCAAAAAATCGGAGTACTCTTGCGTTGAGCAGATATTCCTCAGCGATTTCTCTGCGACTTGATGTAGCCAAAGCAATAAGCACTTCATTTTTCTTGAGACGTTCAAGTAGATTGTAAAGACCTTCCTTAACTGGGACACCTTTTTCTCGCACATATCCTCTTTCCAACTCGTCTGCGCGTTCTCTTATTTTTTTATAGGGATAGTTCTCGCCATAGAATTCTTTTGCAAGTTTCTCAGCGTTCAAGGCACTTAATCCAAGAGAATCGTAGAGAATCGAGTCTGAAATTTCTTTTCCGAAGATTTCCTTAGAAGCTATCTTTAGCATTTTAAACCGAAGGTTTTCGGTGTCAAACATCGTTCCATCCATGTCGAAAATGGCACCCTCTAAGGTTTTGTTCTGAAAAATCATCCTTTTCCCTTGCTACTGTTTTTGACATTACTGTGAAGCATTTCTTATAAGTATTTTTACACGAATTCTTAAAAAATGCCTAATTATTATATTAAAAATGGAATGTTTATGTAGAATTTACTAAAAATATCAGCGGAGCTGTCTCAACTCTATAATATCAAATCTATCTTGATTGCAGAGATCAACAATGTGCTCTACCTCATCCAAAGAAGGTTTAATCCATACATCAAACAACTTAACTATACTCAAATTTGTCTTGTCTGCGAGGAATATTTTGCTATCTCAAGTCCAAGGTCTTTGCGATATACTTTTTCATATGTTAAATGGCTTGAAAAAACGCCAACAGGATCACCCCTTTGTTGAAATGTCTAATTCTCTATAGTCTTGTAAATAGAACCTTGATTAGGCCCAAAATATACTTAAAACAAATCGTGGGACAATTTTGCAGAATTAAGCTTCTTCAATCACATGAATGACGTTGATTGTTGAGTTTATCCACCTCAAGTAAGCGTTGAGTGTAGCTCGCATTGCAACAGTATCTTCTGCTTCGACGGTTAAAATGAGAAATATACCGTCTTTTTCTATTTTTATTTTGGAGCGTCTTGTCACTTGTGCTTTGACTTCGGGAGACAGGGCGTTTATGAGTGTTGTGAGTTGTTTTTGTGAAGTAAATTCTAAGCGTATAGTAGCCTTTGCCCCAGTTGCCATTGAATATCTCTCAAGGCTTAGACAAGGTTTTCAAAGTAATAAACAAAAACAAAATAAATAGACAAAATTAAAATAAAAGAAGAAAGATTTACTCGTCGTTTTCTTCTTCAGTTGCCGACTCAACAGCCGCTACAGCTTTCACCGTTTCTTCAACTGGCGCACCTTTAGCTGCACGCTTGGCAACAACACCCAACTTTGTTACTGGTGTATATGCTCCGCCTGCAAAAGTGAATTCACATTTTTTGCATTTCCATATGCCAACGCTTTCACGTTTAACGCGGTTAAAGCCGCATTGTGGGCATCTGTGTGGCTTCTTGAGTTCAATCATTACTTTCATGTATCGTTTTCTAACTGTGGAACCGTAACGTACCCCTAAACCTCGCGTTGGACCAACTTTCTTCATCTTAGGCAACTTTTATCTCACCAATCAAGTTTCTTGCGCAGTTCTGCTGCTTTGTCCAGAGCAATCTTTGATGCTTCTAAAATCTGTTGCGGTGTGAAATAGCTGGAGCCACCTTTCTGAATTGCGCATATGGTTCCGTCTTCCTTTGTTGCAAATGTTATACGTGAATCCATGACTTGTTCTTCTTCGATCCATGGGTCAGTAATCAGGTGGTTGTTAATTTTGCCTGTGGTGACTGTAATTGGGTGGCTCTTAAGGGGCAGTTGAGTATAACCTTGCTTCATTTTTAGTTCGCCATCTTTGATTTCGTAGTTGGGCATCTTTGTGTTTATTAGTGCGGCCATGGCAGCTAATGCTGCTGCATCAATCAAGTTTCCATCGTGGTTGAGTACGTAAATGTCAACGAAAACTACGAACACTTTTTTGCCTGGTTCAATGCATAGCTTCTCAGTATCGACGCATTTTGATTCTCTGATACCTCTGTCTACGACTCGAGCCAGTTCGATTGAGTTTTCGTCTGGTGGTCCTGGTTCAAAGTTTGGTGAAGCTAGTGGAACTAATTCTGCGTTTACTGTTAAGACACCATCGTTTGGTGTATCTGAGAATGGTTCTCCAAGTCCTACTTTGACGCCGACGAGAACTTCAGTTTTTCCAAGAAAAACTCTTGCGGAACCTTCAGCTTTCTCAATTAGTCCTTGTTCGATTTTGATTTCGCGGGTATCAAGTAAGCCTCTGTCGTCTAGGCGTTTGCCCTTTTCAAGCAGTTGCTCTATTTGCTTTAGTCTAACTTTAGTTACAAGTGATGACATTATTCTTCAACCTCTTTAACAACCATATACTTGGTCTTTAACGCTTCCTTTTGCATTTCATATATTTTCTTGCATCCTTCCATAGCCATACCAACAGCTTTCTCGAATTCTGCAGGCTCCAAAATGCCATCCATTTGCAGCAAAGTAATTGCGTTCAAAGCGGGCATGTAAGCTACTGGTACGTCTGCAGCGCCAAGTTTGTCTTCGGCGTCATATAGGTCTAGAACTACAGTGTCGTCAACTTTTCCTGCTGCACAACCTGCAACTAGGTCACGCATTGGAACGCCTGCGTCTGCGATTGCTAGTGCTGCCGCCGTGATAGCTGCACATCTTGTTCCTCCGTCAGCTTGCAAGACTTCAATGAAGACATCAACTCCTGTTCGTGGATATAGTTCGAGAAATAGGGCTGGTTCTAAAGATTCTTTTATGACTTTTGAGAGTTCTACTTCTCTTCTGGATGGTGCGGGAGATTTTCTTTCCTGTACGGAAAACGGTGCCATGTGATATCGGACTTTCAAAACCATACGGTCAGGTTGCATCAAGTGTTTTGGATGCACTTCTCTTGGACCGAATACGCCGACTAGAATCTTGTTTTTTCCATGTTCAATATAGGCTGATCCATCAGCGTGTGACAAAACGCCTACTTGAAGCTTTACAGGGCGAAGTTCATCCGCTTTTCTACCGTCTAATCGGATGCCTTTTTTATCGATTAATTTATCTGGTTTTTCATTCAACTTTATTTTCCTCCACTTTATCTATTTTCTTTTCTTTTAGCAACTGTGTAATGCGATCAGTAAGACCGCTTGTATGGGATTCTTCTTCAATCTTTCGAATCACGAATATGGCAAGTTCCTCTTCTTCCAAGGTTTTGCCTGTGACCAAGATGACTCCATTTAATCCAAGGATGATTTGGCAGTTGGTTTCTTGTTTTATCATGGAAATCATTGAACCTTTCCGTCCGATTATACGAGGAATCTTTGTGGGGGTCACATGAAGGATTTGACCGCGAGTGATTTTTCCCAGTCCTGGTTCTCCAACTGTTAATTGTGGGTCGTGTGCTCTGTCGAAGGATCGCGATTTTGGCAACGATTAAGTCGCCTGCGGTTAGGACTTGGGATAACTCGTCGTTTTGTGGTTTAAAGGGTCTACTCAGTACGTCTGATGCGCGAAGCATTGCTGTGTAGGGTGCTTTGATATTGACTGTCCAGCCGTTGAAGCCTACTTCAATGACTGTTCCTATCACTATGTCACCCATTTTTGGGACGTAAAATGCCCTTAATGCAACAACGTTTACTTTTTTGTTGTCACTGTCTACGAGTCCAATCCTTGAGGCATAAATCTTGCCTGCTTCTACATACGTGTTTTCACCGGGTAAATAGTCGCCTTCAGCGAGTATTTCTCCAGGCGTAACAAGCTGTTTTTTTTCAAAGAATGTTGGCATAAAATCACCTATCATTTTTTTTCATTACTAAGAGATTATTTTTGCTTCTCCCGTTCCCTTGGTTGCGTCGCCAAGTTTGTTTATCAACGATGAGTATGATCCAGCGGGTAATTCGATTTCGCCATACCATGAACCGTCTCCACGCCATTCTTCTCGTTTGATGGTGCCTAACGTTTTGACTGTGCCATAAGCTCTTGCCGCATGTTGCGTGGGTATTTTCACGGCGACAGTTACCTGCTCTATTTTAAGTGGCAAGATCGGTCTGAGAAGTTTAACTATGTCTTTGGCTTGTTCCTCAATTGGCTTATACGGATCTATTGGATAACGAATCTGCTCCATTGCATTTTCGATTCGATGCTGGAGGATGTGGCAAATTCGTTTTTGGGTCAACTGCTTGGTGAGAAATAAAATCTATTATTTGTCTTTTTTTATCTTCAACCATTTTACGTCTTTGGTCAGTTGTTAATTGCAGAGTGCCTTTTTTTATGATTTCATCTGCAATTTTTAATGGATCACATGTTTTGAAGGCTTTTTTCATTGCTTCTTCAGAAACTTTGGTACCTTTGTTTGCATCAGCGAAAATCATTTCAGCGGCTAAAACCTCAGTTATTCCCGCAATTTTGCCATTTCGGTAGTCCAGCGCCTTCTGTGGCTTAACTAGTATTTCAAAATGTTCATTTTCTCTTGTTAAGCGCGCGACGGTGAACTTTTCGCTCATTATTTTTTCACTTGCTTGAACCCAGCTCTTTGATGTAACCTTCCACGGTATTGTCGTTTAGCATTTCCATTTTCTGTGTTGCGGCTGGGATGATTGCGATTTTTATTCTTGGAGGCAGTTGGCGTGCTTCAAGAGCTTTTACCAGACATTTGACAGTCAGTTTTATACTGTTATCGAGAGTTAGGTCTTCTTTGTATTCTTCTTTTAGGATAGGGAGAACTGTTTCTCTACCTGCACCTAATGCCGTGGCTTTGTAACCTCTGTAAGTTCCACTTGGGTGTGTACCGAAGACACGAGTTCCTGTTTTGTCGACTCCTCCGAAGATTATGGAAACGCCGAAAGGTCTTACACCTGCGTGTTGTGTGTACATTTGTTGGATGTCACATATGCGTTTAGTTACAACTTCTACGTCGATGGGTTCGTCGTAAGTTAATTTGTTGCTTTGAGCGTATATTCTTGCTTGATCGATCAGAATTCTTGCATCGGAACTTAAGCCGACTATGGCTGCGCCAATATGGTCATCTACTCGAAAGATTTTCCATGAGAACCCTGCTTCTTCAAGGACTTCGATGTTTTCTTCTGAACCAAGAACTAACCCTTCTGTGGATTGAATACCTATTATGGTGGCTCCGCGGTTCACTAATTCCATTGCGTATTCTACTTGGAAAAGTCGTCCATCGGGCGAGAAAACGGTAATGGCACGGTCATATGCTCCTGGTGCTGCAAATACAGACATAATGTTAACCTCACTTTACACTATACACTTTTTCACTGTCTCATATAATAACTACACTAAAAACCTTTCCTATAAAAGCAAAACCCAAACAATCATACTTCATGAGCTTGAGGTTGCTTCCTCCGAAAGAAAATAAAGATAACCTATGATACAGAAACAATTAGTCTAAAAAACTATATCACTTGCATAACGGTAGATCAAAATCTTGATTCTTTAGAGCGCAAAAATCCTTATCTAAAGCTGTCTCTAAAATTTCCCCCTAAAAACTTCCCACAAAACCTGTATTACGCAAACATTGTCTACACAACCAGCTCACTAAAAATAGTAGTAAATTAAAACCTCTCAACCCACAAACAAACAGCAAACAAAACAAATCCCAAACTAAAAAAGCAACTTAAAACACAAGCCAATAAATATGCTGTTGTCCTGTGTTGATTTATAATCTCTCATTTTTTTCAGGGCGTTAATAACGAGATTACAGGAACGCTTGTTTTGAATCAACTATGAATGCCAAGTTTTTAAAAAAAGCCCCTCAAAGCCATTTCTAATATCATAGAAAAAACAATGCTCAATTAAACTGCCCCTCACTCACTTGATCCAAAAAAGATCTTAGAAGAACCATTTGGTTGCCGCAATTGGTATTTATAGTCTGCAAACCATACTTGTGGCTATATTTTCCTGATGGAGAAAGGCAATGATTAAGCTGCCAAGTCAAGTCACAGAATACTTCCCCTATGATAGCGTGCGACCCCACCAAGACGAATTCATCAGTACCGTCTATAACGCTGTAAGCAGTCGACGTTCGGTTTTAATCGAAGGCAGCAACGGCCTAGGAAAAACAATCTCCGCTCTCTCCGCAGTGTTGCCAATAGCCATCGAGAAAAAACTGAAAATCCTTTATGTAGCGCGAACTCACCGTCAGCATGACCGCGTCATTGAAGAGTTAAGAGCTGTTTTTAGAAAACACCAAGTTTCAGGACTCTCAATTCGCGGACGCAACGAAATGTGTCTCAACGTTTTCGCTTCTAGGGGTGCTTTTGATTCGAAGTCGCTTATGGAGGTGTGCGAACTCCTCAAAGCAAAAAGCAGATGCCCATACTACACTAACGTAGAAGAGCGAACGTATGATTACATGCAACTCCAGCAGCAGGTAGCCAGCCGACCTTACATGGGCTCAGAAATTCAGCGAATCTGCAAGAAAAAAGAAGTCTGCCCCTATGAACTCGTAAAAGCAGGACTCTCAGACGTCAAAGTCATTGCGTTAAGCTACCTCTACGTCTTCGACCCCGTAATACGCACGGCTTTTCTTAAAAATCTTGAAACGGAACTGCATAAAATAATTCTAATCGTGGATGAAGCACATAATTTGCCTGAAACAGCCATCAGCATCTCAGGCAGCACACTTTCGCTGTTCGTTATGAGGGCAGCAGAGATGGAAGCTGCACGTTTCGGTTACAAAGACATCGAGGATTTTGCTTTTTTCTTCCGAAACGAAGTGGAGAAAATAACCGATAAAATAAGCCGGGAGGAAATAATTTCGGCAAAGATCATAATGGAAATCATCGAGAAAAAAGGCAACATTCCGCGTCCCAGAGAGTTCTTTGAGCACATGCACGAGGCAGGCGGAATTATTAAGAAGGCTTTGTTAGCCGATGGCAAAAACCCAAGGTCTTACGTTCATGCTATGAGCGAGTTTCTGCTCAAAGTGGTTCGATACAATTGAAGATGACTCATTCATCAATGTAGCAAGCAAGTACTTCAACAAAGAAAACAACAAAACTGCCAAACTGGAAATAGTGGCACTAGACCCCTCAAAGATTACACAACCTGTTTTTTCATCAACCTATGCCAATGTCATAATGTCAGGTACACTTCAGCCATTGGAAGCTTTCGCAAGGATAACTCGTTTGCCGGAAAGCACCGTCAAGTTTGTTGTTCCCTCACCGTTTCCAAAGGAACACGTGTTCACCGCTGTATCTCTCGGCGTAACCACATCGATGGATAAAAGAACCCCCCAGATGTACCAAACCATGGTTGAACGCATAAACGAAGTTGTAAACAGCACCCCAACCAACACAGGCATATTCGCCGCCTCCTTCCAAGTCTTAAACTCCTTGCTGGATGAGGGCTTAGAAAACGCTCTATTGAAACCCCTCTTCCATGAACGAAAAGGCATGACTTCAAAAGCTAACGAAAAAATGGTTCAGGACTTCAAAGCCTGCGGCGACAAAGGCGGGGCAGTATTTTTAGGCGTTCAAGGTGGAAGAACATCGGAAGGTGTGGATTTTCCAGGCAACCAAATGAATTCAGTAGTGGTAGTTGGCGTGCCTTATGCGGAGCCAACTCCTAGAATTAAAGCTCAAATCGAGTATTATGAAAAACGTTTTCCAGGTTTTGGACGCGAATACGGCTATGTTTTGCCTGCCATGAAAAAAGCTTCACAAGCCGCGGGGAGACCTATAAGGACACTTGAGGATAGAGGCGCCATCGTGTTTTTGGATTTCCGTTTTGCAACAAACTACTGCAAAAACTTTTTGCCTTCATGGATTACTAACGGAATGAAAATTCTACCAGACAAAAAAGAGGTCTTAGCAACTGAAGTTAGCAATTTCTTCAGAACTCAGTCTGAACTTCCTGAAGTTTCTCGTTAATAATTACTTTCCCTATAATAATCCGTAAGGGTTTAGCTGAAACCGCTGTTTGAATCTTCAGAGCTTTTCGAAGTTGATTAACTTCCCGCAAGACACCGATTCCTAAAAACTTACTTCCTCGACCACACAAACCGACGAGTATACCTTTTTCTGGTTCTTGGTTTTTTGGTATGGCATTTCTGGGTTCAATTGTCACTTGACTTTTGGGATAAATCTGCAGTTTTGCGTTTTTTAGGTACCTTGAATAAGTCATTTCTCTGAGGTGTCTGCGTTTTTCTATTGTTCGCGGGTTGAGAGCAAATGATGATTCAACTATTAATATTGGAGTTCCCAAGCAATCGATCAAGGGTGCAAGTTCACCTTGTTTTTGTATGCCAACGATAACGTCTGGTTTTAATGATTTAACCAAGTCCGCTTTGTATTTGACAGCAACTTCTCCATCAACCAAACCATCAGTATTAATTAAAACAAAATCAACCTGTCCCTTTAAAATCTCAGCTTCCATAGTAACTAAGCCTTCAATTGTTTTGGACATGGCTGTTAGCGGAGAGGTCACACCAACAAAAAATCCGTTTTTTAGTTTCAAATCGTAGAGTTCTGATATTTGTTTAGAAGTTGAGCCATAACCAACAGTGCCTGAGGGACCGATGTCGGATTGACCCAAGTCGCCATCCAAGATTACAACCTTACATTTTCCATCTACCAATTTATTTACAAGGTAAGTGCAAAGACTACTTTTACCACAATCAGCCGCTCCCAAAATCATAACAACCACAGGACGCTTCTGCAAACCCAAAATTGCTTGAACTGTTGTGTCCCATGATGACGGATTTGTGTTGCCTATAGTTTCAGCTATGCCAGAACTGGCACCTAAAGAGACATCAAATGTTGATTTTTCATTGACAAAAAAGGGCAGGCGTTTTCCTATTTGAATCAAAACTCGTTGTGATTCTTTCATTGGATAACCGAACACTTCAGCTTTTCCTAAAACAAGCCGCACTGACGCTGGACCATCAACTAGCATTGTTTTATTTGATTCTACTGTGTGTTGCAACTATGTTTCTCCTTGAAATGTATTTTTCCGCTTCTTCCTGCAATCCGTAATGCTGAAGGAATAGTTCTGACTCTTCTGCTACATCTGTTTTCTTTTAAAGGTTTGTTAGTTCCCGCCTCACTCACCACGTCTAGTGCTACTTCCGGCGGCAAATCGATCTTTAAATCTTCAAGTATCTCCTTGCAGAAAGGAAATAAATTTCCAATCTTAACAGAATCGCTTGTGACCTCAGAGTTAACGTTTCTTAATATTTTAAGGATGCTGGTAACTAATTCTTTAGTGCTAAAGCATTTACCTTCCTCAATAACTTTTCCATCAGCAATAACAACCATCCCAGTTGCGACACCTGGATCTATGTCGAATTCCAATTTCTGAAAAACTGTTTTTCCTAAAAGCAAATTTTCACTTGGTCAAGCAAACGGTCAAGTTCATCTTAGCCTAGAAAAAAAGATTTATTAATGATTCTATCGAATTTTTTTCCTGTTTAGTTGTCAACGCTTTAGTCTTTTTGATAGGCACAGATTCGCCGGGAACTAAACTGAAAAAAGGAATTCGTTGTTCGCTTAGTTTGTTAACTATAAGAAAATAGGCTTTATCTTGAATGGTTGCAACTACAACTTTTTCTTTTATAAAGCAACCTTAAAGTATAGATTTAAGTGCAAAACACAATATTAACTTCAAGTTAGTAATCCTTGACGTGTAAAGCATGGTTATAATTCTGACAGGATGCAAATGCATCGATACAAAACTTAGCGGAGGTATATTGCCTGAAACTGTCACGTTGATTTATGGTGAACCTGAAACTGGAAAAACAACCCTTGCAATACAATGCGCCGTCAACTGCGCTATCCAAAACCTGAAAGTGCTTTTTATTGATTGCGACAACAGTTTCTATGCTAAAAGACTATCTCAAATTTCAAAAGATCGATTTGACGAAGTTGCTGAACGAATCATTCTAGTGAAACCCAAAAATTTTAAGGAACAAACCGCAGTTATAGACCAAATCAATGACTATGCAACCGCAAACGTCGGATTAATAATAATCGACACATTCACATCGCTCTACGGAGCAAAAGTTTCTGAGACTCCAATTAAATCCAAAACATTTAGCATTAACCGAGAATTAAACAGACAACTCGCTATTTTGGCGCAAACCACAAAAATCAAAAAAATCCCAGTAATAATCACAAGCCAAGTTCGCAGCGTCTTCAACGACCAAAGTACAAGCGTTAGACCGGTGGCGACGCGGGTTCTCAAGTTTTGGGCCGATACCATAATCAGCCTTAAACCCACCAATAATTCCCAAACAATCAAGGCAGTTTTGGAGAAGGCACGGGAAATCGAAGAAGAAGTAATGTGTTATGTACAAATAGGGGAATCTGGAATACAAGATACTCAAATCCACTGACGAATGGTTGAAACCCAATGGATATAGCCCTAATAATTGTTGAAGCCTTGAAGTTTATTTTCCCAGCTTACTGCGCCAACGGAACGCCTGTGCTTGCTGGAGGCGGAACCAAGATGGATTTTGGCAAGAATTTTCTGGATGGCAAACGAATTTTTGGGAATAACAAAACGTTTAGAGGTTTCTTTTTCGGTTGGGGCGTGGGCTTTGGGGTGGGTTTAGCGGAAGGAGCAATTTTCGGTTTTCAGAATTATACTATTCTATTCGCACTTCTCATTCCTTTGGGCGCGCTTTTAGGCGATTTAACAGGCGCTTTTATAAAACGTAGATTAAGCATCGCTCCGGGAGGGTTATTGCCCATTGTTGACCAAATTGATTTTGTAGTTGGGGCTGTAGTGTTTTCGCTTCCTCTAGCATTGATTGGTTGGGAAGTGGCATTGACTGCTGCTACTGATTACTCCACCAATTCACTTGTTCACTAATTTCTTAGCTTATAAAATGAAGTTAAAAAGAAACCCATGGTAAGGCGACTAAAAAAATTATCTTCCGCCGCTTACCTTAAATGAGATCGAGCCTTCCAAGAACACATATGCTAGTAGCAGAAGTGCGATTCCTACGATTAGCATCATGTAGGCTTGTCTTGGCTTGTATGCACTTTTGGTACTCTGGTAAATAGCCAGTAACCCAACGAAGCCCATTGCATAGAGTGTTATTGAAATTAGAGTATCTGATACGAATTGATTGCTAATATCTGGGTATAAGAAGAAGAATTGCCCAGTGTTACTATTGTAGAACGATGTTATAGGATGATTAATTAACGCAAATAGACCTCCGCCGAACAGGAATAGGGCATACGACATTCCCACTAATGTGACAATGAATGCAGAAGGTGCTGTGGTTGAGACTCTGCGGAACCATCGGCTAAGTGAAAAAGACATATTTGAAGAACTTTTCTTTATTTTACTAGTCATTTTTGGTCCTCTTCCTCAATTAGGTACTTTGCTACTTCTTTAGCCCATACTCCAGTTAATGAATTTTTCTGAATCTCAACTAAATACTCCATCCAAGAAACGTTTGAAGCAGCTGCCCATACTTTGAATTTTAAAAGTACATTTCTAAGCGCCTTTGAATGTAACTGACAAAAACCGTTCTCTTCGGCTTCTTTACTACAGATTTTGCAATTCATTTTTTGGAGTCTCCTTTTGAGGAGCAATTTGGATTAAGACACAACTTCCAAAGTCGCTTGGCTCTTAGAGTAATAGCGACTATTGGTGATCCACAACTTTTGCAGATACTTCGTAATGGTTTAACAGTGCCCGTTTGCGGCAGTGGAAAAGCAGTATTGCATTTGCCTTCAAAATAGTTTGTGCAGCCGACAAAGCGTTTACCAGTTTTTTTTGAACGCAAAATCACCAGTTTTCCGTCATTGCATTTTGGGCAGGTCCCAACGATTTTTTCTTTGGGTTTACTTTTTTTAAGCGGTTGAATAAGCTTGGCACCTATCGCCGCTTCTTTCTTCTTAAACTCAGATGTGACTATTTTTAGTGTTTCAATGGCATTTTGCAAAACGTTTTGTTTGGTTTCAATGCCCTGTTGAATCGCCTCCATTTTTGATTCGAGCATTCGTGTCATTTCAGGGTATACAACGGTTGGGCAATACTTCAAGAGAACTCTGATTACTTCAAAGCCAAGGTCACTAACATAGAAGTTCCCTGTCCCGTTTAGGTATTTACGGTTGTAGAGAGTCTGGATTATGGCTGCCCGCGTAGCTTTTGTCCCTATTTTTTCTTTTTCCATTTTCAAAAGTAAACTGCGAGGATTAAAACGAGCGGGCGGTTTAGTAAAATGTTCACTCAAAACTATCTGTTTAACGCTGACTTTTTGTCCCTCAAATAGAGGAGGCAACAATTCATCCTTCAACTGGACGTATGGCTTATAGAAATGGAGCCATCCATCAAATAAGGTCCGCGCTGCATTCACACGAAAAAGATTTCCATTGATGTTTACGGCTACGTGTATGCTTTGCCTGATTGCCGGATCACCGAAGACAGCCAAGAACCGCTTAATAATCAAATCAAAGATATTCCTTTCTGCCGGGACAAGAGACTTTTCAGGAAGGTTTCCTGTAGGGTAGATAGCAGGGTGGGCTGGGTCAAACTTTTTTCCCTCATTAGGAGTCAAAGTCGATTTAGAAAGGAGTTCAGCTGCATGTTTAGCATATTCGGGTGTTTTTCCAAGTTTTTCAAGTATTGTTTTGTAGCCTATTGATGAGGGCAGCTTTTGGCTACTTGTTCGGGGATAAGAAATCAACGCATCCAAATACAAATGTTGGGCAATGCTTGAGGTACGCATGGGAGTATACTTGAAGATGCGATAAGCTTCACTTTGCAATGAGCCAAGGTCAAATGGCTCGGGAGGATTCTGCGAAAACTCTGTTACAGCCACGGTTTCTATTTGGGCTTCTTTGGTTTTCGAGGAGTCATTTACCGCCGTTGCTTGCGCTCTATTTTCAAGGATTTTTTCATATTCGACTTGAAAAACAACATCGTTGATACTTATTTTCGCAGTTATTGTCCAGTAAGGTGTAGGGACAAAACAGTTGATTGTTTTTTCACGGATTTCTAGAAACCTCAATGTTGGTCCTTGCACTCTGCCAGTACTCAGTGTGGTATATTGTCCATTGGAACTTTGGACGACTTGGGTTAAAGCCCTTGATAGGTTTATGCCATATAGCCAATCGATTTCATGGCGAGTTAATCCAGCCTCAATTTGCTTAAAATCTAAAGAGGGCAATAAGTGAGTATATGATTCTTGAAGTTCTTCTTTTGTAAGGGTTGAGTATTTCATGCGTTTAGCTGATGTTTCTTTGCTACAGCAGACATACTTTAGGATGGTGTAACCTATGATGCTACCTTCAATATCAAAGTCACATGCATCTACAAAGCAATCTGCATTTTTCGCTAATAGAGCAATTACATTTAACCAAACTCGGATTCTAGATTTTCCTCGTTCAGCCAGATATCGTGGAACCCATTCATAATCGAAAACTGGGTAGGCATATCCTTTCTGTTTGCTCGATATTGTGTATAGGTGTCCCAATGAAGGAACCACCACTATATCACCATCACGGTATGCTTGGTAGTAGGGGACGCCATGGGTGACTATCTTTTTTGGTTTTCCATGAGCATCAAGAGCCATAGCTATTTTAGTTGCAGCATCAGGTTTTTCCGTGATGATTAAAGTATATTTTTCCAAACGCTGTTAAACCACACGTTAACATTCCAATGTGATTCCCATTAAAAGCTTTACAGTAAATATAATTTGGAATGAACCTAAAGTTTTTAGCAATCAATAAATACGCCACATCAATGTATCTATCGAGGATTTGGATGCCACAACGTGTTATTTGCCATGGTTGTAAGCATATCTTGTATGAAGGCAAAGATCTTAAACCGCCAGATGAAGTAATTGCACAACATGGAGGAAATTGCCCAAAATGCGACAGAAAACTATCCTTATTGCCAATGGAAGTTGAAGTTAAACCTATAGCTAAGCGCTGACTGCAAAATTGAGTATGTCACCTGAAATATCTGCAGAGACCCATTGGGAATTTGCTGCTAAAACCAAAATGGGCAAATATCTAACCAAAGTAGAAATAGATTTTATTTCTAAATCAATAGATTTATCCCAATCGAACATCACCGTGATGGATGTGGGCGCTGAAGCGGGACGGTTCTCACTTTTAGCGGCAAACAATAAAACCACTGTTGTAAGCGTTGATGTTAATTCTTACGCCTTAAAGAGATTAAAACTAAAAAATAAAGAAGTCAACGTTATTCAGGCAGATGCAAGACAACTTCCCTTAAGGGAAGGCGTGTTTGATGTTGTTTTTATGATTGAGGTCTTAGACTACATTTCCGAATTAAACCAAGCCTTAATTGAGTGTAAACGTACTTTGAAAACCAACGCTTACAGCATATTATCTTTTGGTAACAAATCAAGCCTTAAAGCAAAGTTGAAGGCGATGCAGGGAAAAAATTATCGCCACTCATACAGGGAAGTTATGCAGTGCCTGTCTACGACAGGATTCGTGGTGAAGAAAAAAACTGGGTACAGTTGGATACCGTTTGGAAGGACATCTGAGAGTAGTCTCGTACCTATTCTTGCGCAATTTGAGAGGTTTTTTGGGTTGCGGAAGGTTGTTAGGTTTAGCCCTTGGGTTATAATTAATGCAGCTATTCCCCCTCCTAGTCACTTGAACTCATTCGAGCTGGTTTTGGAAAGCCATAAATAAATCACCAATGTGTAAAATAGTACAATCGCAATATACATTTGGAAGAGATGACTTAAGTGGGCGAAGGAATTAAGGAACGACTTGGTAACAGCTTATCAATTTTTAGCAGACTAAGAATTCAGGTAAGCCACGGTTCAATCATTGCTTTTGCAGCGTTAGTAATGATTCTATTTGTTGCATTCACAGTTCGTATTTTACCGTTACGTTGGGAAAACCTTTCTGGTGGCACAGCTCTTCTAAACGAGTTTGACCCCTACTATCAATTCAGCATCACCCAACACATGGTTCAAAACGGTTTACTCTCACCTTATTGGCCAACCCACTGGATTAACACTCAAAAATGGTATCCAGATGGATTAGACATGTCCACTTCACTGCCTGCTCTACCTATGACAGCAGCAGTGCTTTTCCAAGTTGTCTCATTATTCGGTGCAAAAATTGATTTAATGACTTTCTGCTCGATCTTGCCAGCTCTAATAGCAGTAGTTTCATGTTTGGTACTCTATTTTGTCGGTAAAGACATGGGTGGAAAAGCAGTTGGGTTATTTGCCGCACTATTTCTCGCTTTAGCACCATCATTTTTGCAGAGAAGTTCGTTGGGATTCTTTGACACTGAAGTACCTGGTGTACTTGGGCTAGTATTATTCATGTTCTTGTTCCTGAGGTCAATTGACGGAAACAAGTCACTGCGTGCATCATTATTGTACTCTCTAGGTGCAGCAGCAGCGTTAGGATATTTCATCGCGGGATGGGGGGCCGCTTATTATCTAATTAATTTGTCGGTTTTGTTCGTTTTCGTCTTGGTTCTGCTAAAGAGATACACTCCAAGACTGCTCATTAACTACAGCATAGTGTTTGGTTTAGCTTTATTTATTGGAACAAAAGTCCCTTACATCTCATTAAGCTACGTAACCTCAGGTGCAATCGTTCCAGTAGCGGCAGTATTTATCGTACTTATACTGGCAGAGATTCTTCGAAACAACATATCCGCAAAGAACAAGCTTACATTGGCAATCGCCTCAATAGTCATTATCATCAGCGGCATAATTACTGCAGCAGTAACTGGTCTTACTTGGCGGTATAGCTGGAAAATTCATCACTGTTTTAGACCCATTCATTAGGGCAGCTTCACCGCTTATTGATTCAGTGGCAGAACAGAGAATCTCAGCGTGGGGAAATCTATACATAGAATTGGGCATATCCATACTGTTCTTCCTTGTAGGGTTATACTTCGTCCTTAGAAATCCAACCAACAGAAACATCTTCCTAATGCTCTTCGCAGTAACTTCACTGTACTTTGCAACTTCAATGGTTCGTCTACTGGTACTCTTCGCCCCAGCCTTCGCTATAATTGCAGCGATAGGCATAATCAGCATACTAAAACCGTTCTTAACGCTGCTTCAAGAAGCGCCAAAGACGCTGGCCAAATCAAAACGTAGAATGGCACGAGTAAGCAAAGAATACAGCGGAGTCGCAGTCTTCGCAATATTCATGCTTCTAGTAACAAACTTGGCGTTTTCACCACAAATCGGTGGAATGCCAAGATCAATCTCGCAAGCTTATGGACCAACAGCCATTAGCGGATCAAGCCTTCCAGTTGGGGGGGCAAGTTTAAACGCTCCAGTAACTGCATGGCTTGACGCAGTAGGCTGGATGAAGAGCAATGTTCATTCAACAGACGCCGTTGTAATGTGGTGGGACTACGGCAACTGGTTAACTGACCTTGGAAACGTAACCAGCTTTGCAGATAACACTACAGTAAACAGCACCCAAATAGAGAACGTAGGTTTCATATTCATGGGCAACGAGAACCAATCGATGGCAATGCTCAACAGCTATGGTCAATCACATGTCAAATATATTGCTGTCTTTGAAGTTCTTGTAATAAGCCAATCAAGCAGTGGAGCTTCATCGTACATTGCATCTCCAGCTGGGTATGGAGATGAAGGCAAATGGGTGTGGATGGCGAGGATTTCAGGACAGGCACAGACAAGACTACTAAATGAAGGTCACATGACCCCTGGAACAGCGTGGAAAGATGAAACCACATTTGGCTCAAGTAACCCTCAAAATGGCCAATGGGTATGGAACGATCAAGGCTTGAACTGTACAGTATTTAAGCTAATGAATTATGCGGAAGTACGGTATACACAGATGATGACTGACTTAGGAATCAGCATGACACCAGACCAAACAGTTACACAACCAACCTACTTCAAAGAAGCCTACTTTGCAGGACTACAAACATCACCCTTCCAATATGGCGGTTTAGTCCCGGTAATTGCAATCTACGAAATTGACTGGGCAGCATACAACGCCGACCGCGGCATAACCCCCTAAGTTTAAGGAAGCATAGCATTGTTTCCAAAGGTTCCAGATCAACACAAGGTTGGTCGACCTTTAATCCCAAACGGGTTAGGTGTTCTTTTTGTCCTAACCACCACCGTTTATCTTTTCTCGATTTACTTTTCAAACAGAGTCTTCACTTTAGGTTTAGATACCTCGGTGAACGGCGTCTCGGCCGCTTTGACGCTAGCAGTTTGTGTACTTTTTGGAGGCTTCATGGGACTCCTGGATGATTTTATGGACTTGAAATGGCGCTACAAAGCATTTATGCCATTGATTGCAGCTTTACCGCTGATGTACTATGCGTTTGAGGGTCTACAGAATGGTTCAATAAGAACCTCAATATCGCTCCCGATTGTTGGAACTTTAGATTTCGGCGCATACTATGTTTTCCTTATTATTCCCCTTATAGTTATGATAGTTACAAACACCGTTAACCAACTTGGTGGCTTAAACGGTTTGGAAACAGTCTGCCCAGCATTAGTTATCGCTGGCTTGATGGCTGTATCACCGTCATACATCCTTATGGTTGGTCCCTTATTCTTCTGGCTGGTACTCGCTTACTTTAACTTGCGGGGAAAGATCTTCGTTGGAAACGCTGGTTCATTTGCTATCGGCATTACCATCGCTTCCTTCGCTGTTATTTCAGACCTAAAAATAAGCTTGCTGATTTCTCTGTTGCCCTACATATTCAACTCTGCAATCATCTTACTGTCAGTATTCTTTGTCCGTAAAAAAGCCGCAGTAACATTTGACGGCAAAAGACTATCCGCAACCAGCAGAAAAAGCTTGGTAACAACAATAACTTATAATCGACCCTTAACTGAACGCCAAGTAGTAATAATAATCTCAATAATTGTTGCCGTTTTTACACTTCTTGGCGTATTAACCCAACTGCTAATCTAAAATTTTAGGAAAGAAAACTTTCGAGTTTAGTTAACCCAATTATTTCATCGAAGCTCAAGCCCAACGCATCCAAAACCTGGTCAAACGTCGCCTGCAAATAAGCAATGTACTTGTCAACGTCCACCTCATTTCTTGAAGATAACTCAACTGGTTTTACTCGATCTTTGTTACTATTGACTTTAACAAAGCTTATGAGGTCACCTGCGCGAAGTTCCTTGCCGCTTGCCTGCAGAATTTTTGCGGCTTTCACATGTTGGGGAGTCGTTTTTGTGTAACTTGCAACCTCGTCACCCAAGACTACGTGGAAGGCAAGTTCACTAATGTCTCCCCATTCACGTCGCTTTAGTATATTGTAACGGTCTCGAACTATGTTTGCGATGTCTTTTCGTGCTTTCTCGAAGTCTTCAGGGTTCTTAACTTTTGCAAGCCTATCTTTCATTTGGTTAAAGGCATCTTTGATGAAGGTTGGAATATGTTTTTTCTTGCCCGTTAGTCCTTTTACGTCAACTGTGCCGTCTTCGAGAACGCCAAGATAATTCTTTTTGCGCGAACTAAAAACGGCGTATCGGTAGACTTTTTCAACATCGATGCCCATGTTCAATTCGTGTTCAGTGTAGCGAACAACCTCTTCGATTTGCTCTTTCGAGGGGTTTTTCAAAAATAAGCTGTCAGTGTCACCGTAGAGCACTTGAATGCCTACTGATTCGGCATGATTTAAGATTTGGGTGATAGAGTACCGCCCTATTGCGGCTGTGGCTTCCGCGACTGGTGGACAGTAGAGATCAAAACTATCAGCGCCAAAAACCCCGTAGCTCGCGTTTAAAATAACTTTTAGCGCTCCCTGAGTGATGTTGTACCAGCTGCGCAGTTCCGTTGGCAATGTTTTGTCTTTAGCTCTGCTTTTGTACCATCGCACACGCAAATCGCGAAGAGAACCAATTAAGAGACTTTCTAAGGCACGTTTTTCTGTGCAGACCCAGTGGGGAGTATCAGGTATCATGTGACCTTTGCAGTTTGGGTGACTACAACAGATGGATTGATATCCGAGATTCCAAACTTTAATTATTGAAGGGTATAGGCTGGGAAAGTCCATAACAGCCACATTAAAATGCACTCCAGGTGTTGGTTCCACGACTATGGCGCCTTTGTATTTTTTGCCCTTGATCACTGCAGTTGAGGTGGTTTTTCCTTTCTTGGTTAAAATATCTTCGGCGTTTGGAATGAGCATGTTTCTTTTTCGGTGTTCCCGATGCATGAAGTTGCGTATCCAGCGGCTTACTCCTTGCCGGCTCACGTCTTCCATGGGCATGCTGCTGATACGGGCGAGTACCAAGATGAGCTTCATTGCAGAGTCGTCTTCAAAGCTTGTCAGTTTAAAAGTAATTTCTGAATCACGAAGACAATACGCTGCGAGTTCGCTGTAGTTAAGGTCACCAAACGTTTTTTCTATATGAATTTTTTCCTCGCCGAGAAGTGCGTTGCCGACATCGCCAAGACTGACATCCTTATAGCGGCCACCATAAGCGTAGATTTGTATGCTGCGATTAAAGAAGAACTTGTAAAGGTCAATATGGATACCATACTTTAGAAGACAGACTCGTTTTCCGATTTCGATTGGGATGTCTTTTTTGTTAAAACCCAAGTTGTAAGCACGGTGAACGAGGTATCTGAGATCAAAGTCGTCGCCGTTGAAAGTTAAAATGAATGGGTAATCACAAAGAACATCAAACACTTTCTTTAGCAATTCTTCTTCGGTTTCGCAGTATTCAACTTCTATGTCCGCGGCCAAATGGTGGCTACCTTCTTGCATGCCTTCACGTTTGAGGATAAGTACCCTTTTTTCGCCATCTGAACTATACACGGAACATGCAATAACGGGGCATGCACCTTCTCGTGAGTCAGGCACCCTAGTTGACAGAGGCGAATAAACTTCAATATCAATAGCTGCCCGACGAAACTTTGGCGCGGGGTACTCAAGAAGTTTAGCCCACATCTCCGCGTATTCCTGCTCCTCAACGGTGCATTCTTTGAACATGTTCTTTAATTTTGTTGAGGTTCTCGGTTGCTTCCTCAAGTACTTTAGGCACAAGGTTGCCGTCTTTTACTTCATAAATCATTCCTGGTTGGAGCTGTTTGTCGTAAATGTATGATTGATAGTACTTGATTTTTGACTCCCAAATCTTGATTTCTTGAGATTCAATGTGGGTTTCAGAAATTCTTGGGAAATCCTCCGGCACGATGTCCCGAATGGTGCCTTGAGGTCTGCCACCGATTGCTAAAGGGTCTTTTGCAATTATTTTGGTAATTTCGACTGTTTGGTTTAGTAGGGGGTCATATTTCTTTGTAACTTCTAGACTGTCAAACCCTTCATGATTAACTAACCGCTCAATTCTGTTTAAATCGTAGGGTTTGAGGTTGGTTAAACAGTATGGTTTGTGACCTGTATTATCGTACCAGAAGTAAATGTTGCCGGATTCTGGCTCGTATAGTTTGATAAATGCCTTTTTTTGGCGTCCATCGTAAGATGCTGAGACAAAATATGAAGGCGGTAGGTTTTCGGGGCATATTGGTGGATACGGTTGACACTGCCTTTTCTTTCGCTTAACAACTGCAAACTCTTGCAATTCAACTGCTTGGAATTGGCGCTTGCGCTTTAATCTCCTCTTTAATACGAGGTTTAGTTTGTTCGCTGATGCAGTAATCTAAGAGAGTACGCGCCATCCCCGGTTAACCTTAACTTCATTATGGTACATGGAGACTAAAATGCTTACTTACGAGAAAATATAGAGTTCTTCATGGCTTAGACAACAAGAAACTTTGTTAAAACCACAAAAGTCTAAAGTTTACTTTATAGAATTAATTTTCCATGTACTTTGTTGCGGTGTGGATTCTGAATTATCTTGAGATTATGGCCAACTTGTTATTTAGCAATAGAAACAGGAAAAAGACGCCTAAACAAATTTGTGTTAATACTCGTGTCGCACTTTTGGAGTTTGAGCAAGAATATTGGAACAAATTAGGAAGTATGTACAAAGTATTTAACATGATGTAATGTAGCTGACAATTTTGAATTCTTATTAGGTGCACTGTGTTTTTCATAGCTGTGAAAAAGTTTGTTACGAGATGCTTGGACTGTTGCCATAGAAACCCTTAGCTGGATAGAAATGCGTCGACTCAACGAGCGCTCAGCATTGATGAAAACAGTAAAACAGCTGGGCATAAAAGACCCAAGTGCTATACGTTTCGCTTACGGTTTGGTTGTTGAGACAGAACGTCGAAAAAATTTAATCGACAAATTCATAAATGAAATAGTTGCACCCAAAAGCTTAAGCGAACATGACATGGGTATCCAAGCTTTCCTGCGTTTGTACGTTTACCAGACACGTATAGTCAAAAACTGGGAAAAAATTAACCTTAAAGAAGCCGAAAACATCGCAAGCATGGGCAGAGCCATACTTGGCTGGGAAACGATGCGGGAAATCGAACCGTTTCTGGGCTTTTTGCTTACCAAAAAATTGTCATCTATTATGGAAGGCGTTGATGAAGCAGAAAAAATCAGTCTTCAAACTTTCCATCCAGTATGGTTCGTTGAATATTGCTTCAAACTCTTTGGACACGACGGAGCAATTGCATTCTTAAACGGCAGCATGATTCCGCCGCCTGGATACATCCGAATCAACACTTTAAAAGCATCAGAGGAAGCAACTCTACAAAAGCTCGATCAAGAAGGCGTCGTTTTAGAAAAAACCCCGCAGTTAAATTTCACTCACCGAGTTTTATCAACCAAAAAACCCCTAAACGCTTTGCCAAGTTATGCAGAGGGTTTGTTCTATGTGCAAGACAAAGCAAGTTGCTTTGCTACCCAAGCTGCAAACCCCAAATCAGGCAACAGTGTGTTTGATATTTGTGCAGCACCAGGCGCCAAAACAACATTTCTTGCGCAATTAATGCAAAATCAAGGCAAAATTTACTCCATCGATTTCTCTGCCAAACGCATGAAAACCTGGAAAAAAGAGACCGCACGCATGGGAACTAGAATTGCTGAACCTATAGTAGCGGATGCCACAGTTTCCGTCCCATTAGTTGGTGAAGCAGACCTTATTATTTTGGATCCACCCTGTACCAGCACAGGCGTATTTGCCAAGCAACCCTCATCTAAATGGCGTTTGAGCCCAATGTCAGTTCAAAACATGTCAGAGCTCCAGTGGAAAATGATAAACAATTGCGCAGAAAAAGTAGTTAAAGGCGGCATCTTGACTTATTCCACATGTAGCATAACCATCGAAGAGAACGAAGGCATAATTGAGCGATTCCTAAATGAACACCCAGAATTCGCGCTAATGGAAATCGAACCCAAAATTGGCATGCCAGGACTAAAAGGCTTAATTCAGTGTCAACGGCTCTATCCACATATTCACCAATGCAACGGCTTCTTCATAGCAAAACTACAAAAAAAATAATCAAAAACGAAAAATCAAGCAGTGCCAAAATCGCCTAGTGTTCTTTGCGATTTTTCTTTGATGAATAGCGGATATGTTATTTTTGTTCCTTCGACTTGAGCCAACGAGTTGAGTTCATGGTTAAAAACACTGTCTTTACTTATGATGTGCTCAACTTTTATATTCCGCACCACTAAGGCATCCGATAAGAGGTTTCGGTGACAACGCCAAGGAAGAGCTTCCGCACACATCAACGCCAAACGGTTTTCCCTTGCCAAAGCCACGATTTTTAGCAGACTATCTATGAATTCGTGGGTCTGCATATAGTCAGCGTATCCTCGGAAGCCACTGTTTTTCCAAGCTGTGTTGACCGATTGGTGTTTTGGATGTCGCAAACCGCCGATTTCAGGCATATGAATGTATCTTACGCCATAATGTTTGAGGTTATTTGGCAGGGTTTCTTTGTTAAACTGGGGGTTGTGTCTACTACGGGGAACAGTGCGCACATCAACCAACAGGGTTATACCGTAAGCTTCTAGTAACTGCACAAACTCCTCGAGGGTGCGGGTTGAGTGACCAATCGTTAAAACCACCGTTTCTGGCGCTTTAGACAAAGCATCAAGCCCTCCACAACATTAACTACAGGCTTTAAAATATATGAATCCTAAGCAACCGTTAACTACAATTCAATTGAAATTCAGGAGAATCACGTATTCTGTTTTTTTCGAAAAGTTTCTGAACGCCGCCGAAAATGTTTGTTCGGAAGTATGCAATTTAAGATTGCTAATAGCATATTCAACTTTGTGAGTTGGGTTCTTAGGATTACTCTAAACTGTCTCGCTCCAAACTAATACATTAAATTTATTAATAATACTCATACTGCATAAGGTAAAGGCGAATACCTGTGTCCCTATCAAAAAGACTGAATACTTTCAAGCCCTTCCAACTTGCATCCATGGCCTTCTATGCAGTCACAGGATTAATTCTTTTGGCGTTTTTGCCTTTAACCGGTTATCCGCCGCATTTGGGGTTTCTTGGTATCTTCAGTTTGATATCGGCTTACAGTCTTTTTGTAAAAAGAGGTTGGGCATCATGGCTAGTCGCAATAGTGTTTATTGTAAACACAGCTTTTTCATTGGATATTCTTTTCTCAGTTGGTTTTAGCAACATTATAGTTGCATTAAGCATGCTTGCTTACGCCGTTCTAACCTGGATGTTTACTGCGTATATTTTACTGAAGAAAAAAGACTAAACTTTAACTGCAGAACCACGGAAGAGCAATACCTCAACTTCTTCATCTAAATCAATAAACTGTTCGTTCTCGGCAATTTCAACAAACCCATCAGCATTAGTTAAAGTGGTAATTGCACCTGAAGCGCCAGACTCCACTGGTTCAGCAATCAAGCGACATTTCTTATCAAACTCTAGTTTAACCATGACGAAGGTTCGCCTGCCTTTAGCACTAAACATTCTTGAACCTGCAAAAGCCCTAACAACTTTCATACCTACCACAGGTCTTCCTGCCAACTGCTGAATCAGTGGTCTCGCGAGCAAATAGAAAATCAGCAAAGCAGATGTTGGATGACCCGGCAGCGAAAAAACAGGTTTTCCCCCAATAAATCCAACGGTTGTGGGTTTACCAGGTTTTACTGCTATTCCATAGACTACTATTCCAGGTTTACCAAGTGAATCCACGATTTGTGGAGTATAATCGCGTGGACCAACAGAGACACCGCCTGAAGTAATTACCATATCCGCTGAAGCTATTGCTGTCTGCAAAACTTTGGTTAATGCTGCTTTGTCGTCTGGGACAACGCCGAAATAAACGGGTTTTCCGCCGCTTTCTATGACGGCTGTGCTTAGGCTGTAGGCGTTGATGTCATAGATTTTTCCTACGGGTAAGTCTTTTCCTGGTTCGGTTATTTCGTCTCCAGTAGATAAAACTGCAATTATTGGAATTTTGGAAACCTTCACGTTAGTTAAACCCAAAGCCGCTAAAACGCCAATCTCTGAAGACCCCAGCAATTGCCCTTTCTTGAGCACTATGTCACCATTTTTAATGTCTGAGCCTTTCTTCATAACGTTCTGGTTAACTGTAACCGATGCAAAGACATTTAATTGAGAGTCTTCCCGCTCAGTATCCTCAACCATTAAAGCCGCGTTGGCGCCTTCAGGCATGGGAGCGCCCGTAACAATTTCAACTGCTTCGTCCTTTGCCACCATAATATTAGGCTGCTCACCGACACATATGGCGCCAGTAACATTCAATTTTACAGGCTCGTTTTCATCAGCTCCAAATGTATCTTCGGCTTTAACTGCATATCCATCTACGGTTGACCGGTTAAAAGGTGGAATATCCAAAGTTGAAACCACATCTTGGTTGAGGACGCGATTGAAAGCTTCCAAGAGTACAGCTTCTTCTTCACCTAAAGAAGTAGATTTAAAATGTTCGTTGATTGCTTTTTTTGCTTCATCAAACGTCATGAGTTTTCTAAACATTGTTTGCAACCTCCAAGATGCTGAACATTTGGACAAATACTGTTTCGCCTTCATTTATTCCTTCGCGGTTTTCTGGAACAATTAGATACCCGTTGCTTTGAGTCATTGTGGAGATGGATCCTGACCCTTTTGCACTAACTGGTTCAGCAAACAAGTCACCGTTTTTCAATGGTGACTCGAACTCGGACATAGGTTTTTCTTCCCAAGACGCTCGTGATTCTTCGAATCAAAACTGCTTTAACCATGGGTCTAAATTCGGTTTGAGGCATTCCCAACAGTTTGCAGATTAATGGTCTGCCAAATACTTCAAAACCTATAACTGCCGCAACGGGATTACCTGACAAAATCAGAACAGGTTTACCTTCAAGCATCGCCACTCCAGTGGGCATTGCAGGACGAAGTGCAACACCATGCACGATTACTCCAGGTTTGCCCAACTTGTTTACAACTTCAGGAACCAAATCTAAGCCGCCAACGCTTGTCCCACCAGTAGTGATCACGGCATCGCTGGTTTTCAAGGCGCTTTTTATTTTTTCAGCAATTTCATCTATGTTATCTTTTGCGATACCAAAGTCAGTTGTTTCTGCACCAAGTTCATGGCACATGGCCGAAATCATGGTTTTGTTTGAATCATAAATTTGGTTGCTCTGCACGTTCGGCGGCTACTTCAACTATTTCGTTGCCTGTGGCTATGATAGCGATTTTTGGTTTATGGGCAACTTTAAGGTTGGTATGTCCTAATGCAGCAGCTAACCCCAGATGATATGGATTCAAACGTGTGCCTACTTTGACTAAT
Source organism: Candidatus Bathyarchaeota archaeon (assembly GCA_963804785.1). Classification (GTDB taxonomy): domain Archaea; phylum Thermoproteota; class Bathyarchaeia; order Bathyarchaeales; family Bathycorpusculaceae; genus Bathycorpusculum. Next base: position 283,423 of record CAWDRR010000002.1, on the reverse strand, counting down.
AGGTCGTCTTTTTTGATGTCCTCACCAATCTTAGAGATGTTGGACCATGGCACAAGTTGACGCCAAACCTCCAATTGCTCTTCGAACATTTTGGTGTCTTCAAGCATCACAACTGCGTCTGCACCTTTGGGAATGGGATTACCTGTCCAAACCTGCTTGGCTTCTTTAGCGTTTATTTGGTCTTTCTGGGTTAACTTTAGAACTACGGGTTTGGATTGTGTAGCACCTGTCAAATCAGCTGATTTGACTGCGTAGCCATCCATAGCTGATTTGTCAAAACGGGGTAAAGCTTCGTGGGCAATAAGGTCTTCAGCTAAAATGCAGCCTAATGCTTCCCGAAGTGGAACTTCGACGACGTTGGGCTTGCCAATCTGCAATGCACTAAACCAAGCCTGCAATGCTTGGTCAATAAAGGTTAGTTTTTGGAATCCTCTGAGTTTCACCAAAACTTTTCCCACAGAAGAGCACTAGTTAATTAACATAAAAAACATATCGAAACTAAAACTAACAAATGGAAAACAATGGTAACGAAAAAGACGAGTTCTCTTTTGCCAGACCCAATCTCCATTAGAAAAAAGAAACAATTGCAAACGAAAAAATTTTCTTAAAATTTACTCTGTAACCGCTGTCTTATCTGTCATTTTTTTGAGGAATTTTTTGATGTCTTCATTTTGACCATAAACTAATAAACGAGCATCATTTTGCGATTTAACCTCAAGTTTCAGTTCTTTGGCAAGCTGTAAAATTCTTTCTGTTGGCCATGTCTCGATAGGTTCAACTCGTACCCATTTTTGGTCTCGGGGAATGCCCGTCACGAAGTTGTTTTCTTTTTTTGTCTCGTAACAGACCTCAGCGTTGGCGTCTTCCAACCGCCTGAGCCAGTGGTCAACAGTTTCAGAGCCGAGGATCATTTGAGCTTCGTTTATCACGTAAGCTTCTACATTTGCAGTGTATTCTTCGGCTTTCTGAATAGCGTCACCACCCCCTTGCATGCAGGAGAGGTTAATCATTGATTTAGCTGCCCTCAAATCCTCCATAATATCTGATGGAATACTAACCCCTTTTCTCTTGAGTTCAATCAGCATATCTTCGAGCAGTTTCCAAGTTGCCATATTATGACCCATAACCTTTGCCTCGTTTAATCATCTTAAAGCGTTTTGCGCTATAAAGAGTTAATCATGGAAACTCGCCTCATATCTTGATGTGGACTAATCTGTTAATCAAAAATTCGCTAATTACTCTTCTTCTTTTTCACTCATTTTTTTTGATAACCTGTTCTTTGAGCTATCTTTAGGTTCAAACAGCTCCTTAACAAGGTTTGCCTGTCGCTGGTAAATATGGCAGTTTTTTGAGTGAAAAATGAGCTTGCCCGTTTCCAAGTTAAGGTTCCCTCGTTCGTTGATTTCAGCCACAAATGCTTCGTTGAAAAGTTGGAGCCCTGCAATGTTGGCAGGCAAACCTGCATAGGCGTCCCAACTACGGAAGTAGCATGTTAGGTGCATTTTGTTGTCCAAGATTTCTGTGTCGATTAGACTAAGGCAGGGTGGTTCATGTTTTTCTTTTGTTTTCGGATTTGTTTTATAAATGTCATCAGGAAGTCTAACTACCATTGTAACTTGTCGATCACGTTGTTCTTTAACGTAGTTCTTAATTGCTTCTTCAACTTGATCCACGGGTTCGCGTAATCTACTACCGTAAGTGTAGATTTCATCTTGTTTCCCTTCGCCACACCAAAGATAAGTCAAAGCATACCACTGCACATATTTCATATCACAGGGTGCCTTGTCACTAACAAGCGGACGGTTCTCTGGATGCATAATCTCTATAGTTAAATTGAGTTTCTTTGTCTCTGTGACCTCAGAACCGTAGCCAACTTTGAAATCATCGCCTTCTTTCCAAATACTGTTTAATACTTTGAAATAAGCGTCAGGACAATCAAACGCTGATATCTTTGCGTGCTTCAAAGCATGAACCTCCAAGACAACGATAATGTCGTCCACTTTGAATATAAGGTTACCACTAAAATGCATTTAGACAATATTTTAAACAGAAATTGAATCTAATTAAATTTAGAATTAAATAAAAGAAAAGAAGTTTGGGTTTTTTAGTAGGGCATTCCGCCCATACCGCCCATTCCACCCATGCCGCCGCCCATACCGCCCATTCCTGGGGGCATCTGGGGCATCTTGCTGCCGCCTTTGATGCTAATTAAGTCGTCGATTTTCAATATCATGTTGGTTGCTTCGGTTGCGGATTTTATAACTTGTTGTTTAACGCGGAGTGGTTCGATAACCATTTTGTCGCACATGTTAACGATTTTACCTGTTGTTACGTCGATGCCGAAAGTCTGGCTATTTGCTTTCTCGTGCTGTGCCCTTAATGCTACCATGATGTCTATGGGGTCTAAGCCTGCGTTTTCAGCGAGAGTAAGCGGGATTTCTTCAACTGCGTCTGCAAATGCTTCAACTGCAAGTTGCTCACGTCCGCCAACTTTCACTGCGAAAGTGCGTAGGTTCTTAGCCAATTCTGCTTCTGGGTGAACCGCCGCCTGCAACGATTTTGCCATCTTCAATTGCATTGCGCACTACACATAAACCGTCGTGTAGTGAACGTTCTGCTTCGTCTATTACGTGGTTGGATGCACCTCTGATAACGATCGTTACTGCTTTTGGGTTTTTGCAGTCGCGGATGTAGATTAGTTTGTCATCGCCAATTTTGATTTCTTCAACTCGTTTAGCTTTACCAAGAGAGTCAGGTGTTAAGTCTTTTACGCTATGCACCAATACTTGCGCCTGTGGCACGAGATAGTTTTTCCATGTCGGCTACTACTTACACTTTTAACAGCTAAAACGCCTGCTTTGCCAAGAAAGTGCAGTACCATGTCGTCGATGCCTTTTTCACAGAAAATAACGTTGGCACCTGATTTGGTAATTGCAGTAACCATGTCTTTTAGCATTCGTTCTTCTTCGTCAAGGAACATCTTCATCTGGTCTGGACTTTCAATGTTAATTTTAGCGTCAAACTCTGTTTTCTCAATTTCTAATTTAGCATTCAACAGAGCGATTTTTGCGCCATCAATTAGTTTTGGCATACCTGAACTGGCTACTTCCTTGTCAAGTACCATGCCTTTGACAAGTTCTGTTTCATCTAGGCTTTGACCATGTTTCTTCACGATTTTTATTAGGTCGATATCGGATACGTATTTGTTGCCTGTTTTTTCGGAGACTTGTTTTACTGCTTCAACGATTATTTTTGCAAAGTGATCTTCTGCAACGTTTATACTTTTGCTGGAGATGGATGTAATTGCAATGTTCCGAAGGGTTTTTTCATCTTCGAATGCAATTGGTATAGCTATTTTTTCTAGAATTTTCTGTGCTTCCTCACTTGCCCTTTTGTAACCTTCAATAATGACTGTTGGATGTATGTTTTTGTCAAGCAGGCTTTCAGCTTTTGCAAGTAATTCTCCTGCTAAAATGACTGCGGTTGTTGTTCCGTCGCCAACTTCATTATCTTGTGCTTTTGCAACTTCAACGAGCATTTTTGCTGCTGGATGCTGAACATCAAGCTCTTTCATTATGGTTGCGCCGTCATTGGTTATTGCAACATCGCCCATGCTACTAACGAGCATTTTGTCCATGCCGCATGGACCGAGCGTAGATTTTACTGCTTCAGCCACTATTTTTGCAGCCATTATGTTGTTTTTTTGTGCTTCGCGGCCACTTGATCGACCTGTGCCTTCTTTTAATACTAGAATTGGAATGTTTCCACTACCTTGAGACATTTTTTTCACCAAATATTTCCTTTTAGAGTTATTAGATTCTAAACGGAACAATCAAACCTTTAGATATAAATTTTTCCCAGCACTTAGGCTTAAAAATGGCTAATTTACTTCAGCAATACCCAAAAAATAGTTTAGACAATATTCTGACCATTTTCTTTCTATGTTTTATTCGTTGGGTGCAGCAACAATGAGTTCTGCATCTTTTGCAGATGCTTTAATTATTCCCTTTTTTGGAGACAAATAAGAGTTTATTCTGCCTTAATTATATGGTAACCTGATGCTTTTCTGAGCCTATTCATCACTGCCAAACCAAGTCCTTCGGAAGATACACCCTCAGCGATGATTACGTCGACGTTTTCGGCGTCGACATCCCTGAGGAGACGAAACAAGTTTTGAGCGACAGATGCCAAGTTAGAGCGACTACCAAGCGATTTGATAACATCTGCCTTGTAAACAGTTTGGGTTTCATCGGTAGCGAGGATTCCTACTTTTTTACCTTTATGTCTAAATGATTCGGATAATTCTCTGACTTTGTTTATTACAGCTTGAACATTTCCTTCAATGAGAATAACTTCTGCTTTAGGCGCATAATGCTTATGTTTCATTCCAGGCGACCGAATCTCCTGTCAGCGTCAACTCTTGTTCAGCTTTGACGAAAACGTGAAGTTTAATGTCACATATAACCATCTTTAATGCTTCAAAGGGTGTACCACCTGGTCGAAGAAGCATCGGCGGGTCTATACTCAGGTCTACGACGGTGGATTCTACACCAATGTTTGTTGCTCCGCCATCTATTATGGCGTCAATTCTTCCGTTGAGGTCTTCATAGACGTGTTGCGCGGTAGTTGGGCTGGGTTTGCCCGCGAGGTTTGCGCTTGGTGCCGCAATAGGACAACGGCTTAGTTTGATTAGTTCAAGAGCTACTTTGTGTTTTGGCATTCGGATCGCAACTGTATCTAAGCCCGCAACCGTCACTTTCGGCACTATGTCTGAACGTTTGAATATGAGTGTTAAGGGTCCAGGCCAAAACTTCTCCATTAAAATCCGAGCTTTTGCAGGCACCTCTTCAACTAACTTGTAAACTTCAGCTGGGTCAGCCACATGAACTATTGGCGGATTATCCAGCGGACGCTTCTTAGCCTTAAAAAGGGCTAAAACCGCCTCTGGGTTGAGTGCGTCTGCGCCTAATCCGTAAACGGTTTCTGTGGGAAAAGCTACTAACCCGCCTTTTTGGATTATTTCTGCTGCTGATTGGATTTTTGTTAGATCGGGTTTTTCTGGGTTGACTTTTAAGAGGAGTGTTTTCATTGGAGGTTCCTTTTATATTCAAGTGTAACTGAAGTTGTAACTTGTCGCTCAGGAATTTTCCAGTATTTTTTCAGAATTTTATTTGTGTCTTCTCTTGAAAGCAGCTTGAATCCATGCTTTTCATAGAATTTGACTGCCCAAGCCGCGGCTTCCCAAGTTCCCACCAGAATTCTATCTGTTTGGGCTAAGATGAGCAGGTGATTTAGGAGTTTTTCTCCTATTCCTTTTCGCTGTTGGCTTGTCAACGTGTATGCATGCCTGATTAATGTGACATCGTCTACAGGTTGGATCCCCATGACAGCAATGCAGTTATAATTTATTTACGTATCCGTAAAATTGGATGCCGTTATTGATTTCCTCTTTTAATTCTTGAGTAGACATATAGGGTTCTTTCCATCTATCCGCTGGAATTTTGCCTTTGTATACAGTCGCAGCGTCGTTTACCACAGTTATGATCTCTTGGATGTTTGTGTTTGTAAGTTTTCGAATCATTGAAAAGTCACTTATAACGGAAGAGTTAGATTGCAGTAGGTTCCTTCTGGCTTTCACTTTTAATTAATTTATCAATAAGATGCATGAAAAACGATTGCGCCTGGAGTTCAGTTACCGTTTCAAGACAAACTGAAACCATTGCAATTTTACCTTTCTTAGAAGCAACAAGTTCGGCAAACATCCGTGCTGAAATGACATTCTTATCGCCTAAAAGGATCGATGATGTGACCGAGCCTAGAAGGTCTTTTGGTTTTGGAACGGCTATTGCCAGAGTGCCAAGTTTGTCTTCTTTTTCGCTAAGCATAATCATTATTGAGTTTTTGGCTTCGACATAAACGGCTAGAAAACGTATGTCTTTGCCTTGCACTTCTTCCTTAACGACTTTGGCTCTTTCCACTTGTTTTTCGCCCCTTTCTGTGTTGTTGGTTAATGTTTGGATGCTTAAAAAGACTTCACAAAATTGCCAGATTTTCCTCAAAGGTGATTTGGGCAACCCTTAAGGATGTATAAACTGTATTATATAGCAAGGGTTGAGCATGAGCGGCTCTAATCAGGTTAGGAAATTTTTGGTTCCCATCTTCCTAATAGTAATTTTAGCTGTTTCGATGTTTGCAGTTTACTTATCGTTTTCTACTGGCAGCCAAACCAAAGCCGACCTCAATGCTTATGTAGGAATTGCATTTTGCGGAAACACGACAGACCAAGCCAAACAACTCATCGATAAAGTAAAAAGCTATACTAACCTGTTCATTTTGGATTCGGGTCGAAACCCGATAAGCGCTGATCAGTTGAAGGTTGAGGAAGTGTGCGATTACGCCGTCGGTAAGGGTTTGTATGTGATTATTAATTTGGGAATTAAGGATGAGTATGACTCTTCTGATTGGTTTTGGGGTCAACCTTCTTTAGAAGGTATAAAGCAGCAGTGGACTCAGCGTTGGGGGGACAAATTCTTAGGCATTTACTATAATGATGAACCAGGCGGCATTCAGTTGGATGGTAGCTGGAGACAATTCTATGAGTATGCCATGGAGCATCTTGGCAACAGCAGTTTTCCCGCCTTGCAATCACTCAATGAGATTGCACAGAAACTAACTCTTTACGTCGAAAACGGAACTAAACCTTCTCCCGATGATTATGAATTAGAAGCTGAGTTCTTCATGGATTATGTTATCACCCATGACCCGGGTATTGAGAACTTGACCGCGGCAGGTATTAGGTCGTTTACGTCGGATTATGGCTTGTATTGGTGGGATTACAAAGGCGGGTACGATGTTATCTTAGCGGAGTTAGGCTGGAATGTTAGCGTTGCCGAGCAAATCGCCTTAGTTAAAGGCGCGGCGAGGTTGCAGGATAAAGAGTGGGGCACAATGATTACTTGGAAGTATCGTTCGCCGCCTTACCTTGATAGCGGGAATGAAATTTACAATCAAATGTTAATTTCTTATCAAGCTGGAGCAAAATACATCGCCGTTTTCAATTACCCTTACGAAGGAGGCGCCTATGGAACCCTCACAGATGACCATTTTGCAGCGCTCCAGAGATTCTGGAACGACATAACCACTAAACAATATGCCGATTTAAGCAGCCCCCAAGCTGCCTTGGTTTTGCCCAAAAACTTCGGTTGGGGTCTACGCGACCCCGATGATACTGTGTGGGGTTTCTGGTTAACTGACAACCGAACAAATCAGGTTGCAGTCGTTACTGCCATGTGCATATACTATTACGGTGTCAATTTGGACATAGTTTATGAGGATTCAGACTACCCCCTTTCAAATGTGGAATACCAAAAAGTGTACTACTGGAACGCTACAGCTATTTGACATGCTCAAATCAACCACAATTAAGGTTGGAAATGCTTAATTAAGAGCTTATCTTATTGCTGGTACGGAAGGAATAAAACGTGAGTGACGAAATTTCAAAATTACCGCCTAACGTCCAAGAAAGGCTTCTTAGGCTCCAACAACTCCAACAAACACTGCAGTCCATTCTAGCGCAGAAACAACAAGTTGACATGGAAAAAACCGAGGTCGAACAAACCTTAGCTGAACTACAAAAGACACCGGATGACGCAGTTATCTACAAAGCAATCGGCTCGCTACTTGTTAAGGCAGAAAAACCAAAAGTAAACGAGGATCTAGCAGAACGCAAGTCGCTTTTGGATACAAGAAGCACTGTTATGACAAGACAAGAAGAACGCGTACGCAGCCAAGTTAAAGAAGCACAAACTAAACTGCAAGAAGACCTAAGCCCTGTCTCTGGTCAACCCCTATCTTAAGGTGAAGCTTGTGGTAGAGCTCGGATTCCCAGAGCTAACCACTGAGCAAATTGAATCACTTTGCTCCACAGCTGAAAACGCCGCTAGAAAATATATTCTATCCAAAATTTCTAACAAAGATATAGATAGTTTAGACATCAGTGTAGAAGCAGATGGGTCAAAACCAGTAAATGTAACAGTTGAAATCGACCTTATTTTGGCTTCTCAAACAAAAAATGTTGATGCTGAGGCTTTGGTTAGAGAGGCAGTGAATGAGGCGCATAAAGCTACTGAAAACTTTTTGAGAAAGATAAAATGAGTTTTAAAGAATTACTTCGAATTTTAGAAGATGCAAAGGCATCGTTTATTGTTTTGCTGTGTCACCGTAGTGCCGACGCTGATGCTATTTGTTCAGCTTATGCATTGCAGGGGTTGCTGAAGAGGTTTTTGCCCAGCGCCGTTATAGAAATTGGTTGTCCACAGGGTGTTAACAAGCCGGCTAAGCTACTGTTTGAGTATATGCCCATAACGGTTAACCTTAAGCCCAACATTGAATCTGCCGAAGCCATAGTGCTCTTAGATATGAACACCATCGAGCAACTTGACGAAGTTGCTGATGTCATCAAGAAATCGTCCTCCCCAAAAATAATAATCGACCATCACGCCCCCAGCATTGAAACAATGCAATCCTGCAAAGTCTGTATTGTAGATGAGAAAGCGGCTGCTAACTGTGAATTGATCTACCGTCTTTATAGTGAAGCAGGTGTCGAACCTAACCTCAATGAGGCTAAGGCATTGTTTATTGGTATAGCATTTGATACTAGGCATTTTGCTTTGGCAAATTCGCCGACTTTTGAGATTATTGCTAAACTAGTTGTACAAGGAATAGATGCTCAGCAAACATTGGCGCAGTTTGCCCTTCCTATCGACCCTTCTGAGCGAGTTGCAAAGCTGAAGGCTTGCAAAAGAGCTAAAATCATTAAGGTTGAAGGTTGGATTATTGCGCTCTCACATGTTAGTGCTTATCAGGCTCCCGCAGCCAAAGCCCTTGTTGATTTAGGAGCTCACATGTCAGCTGTAGCTGGAAAAAAGAATGGTAAAGTTGAGTTGAGTCTACGGTCTACGCGCCAATTCAATGAGTTAGCAGGTGTTCATTTGGGGGTTGATATTGCAGCGCCGCTGGGTGAGTACTTGCATGGTGTCGGCGGTGGACACGCTATGGCTTCAGGCGTTAGCGGAGTGGGCGAAATACAAGAATCTCTTAAACAATGTCTTGTTCTTTTAAAACAGAAAATAGCCAAAACTGCGTAGCTACGCTTAAATGAGCAAACTCTTACGCTTAAGATAAGCAGGCACAAAAAAATGGCCATAATTGAAACAAAAAACCTAACTTACACCTATCCAGGCGCCACAAAACCATCGATTGTGGATGTTTCGATTAAGATAGAGAAGGGTGAGTTTGTTTTAATTACGGGTCCAAGTGGTTGTGGAAAAACAACTTTGTGCAGATGCTTCAACGGGTTAGTTCCTCATTTTTACCAAGGCGAATTAAAAGGCGAAATTTCAGTTTCTGGAATCGACACTCTTAAACACCACACCTATGAGATGGCAAAGCACGTTGGTTTAGTGTTCCAGAATCCCGAAAACCAACTTTTCGCATTATCAATCGAAAAAGATGTAGCATTTGGCTTAGAGAACATGGGGGTTCCACGGGAAGAAATGCGAAGAAAAGTGGATTGGGCACTCAATCAAACAGGCATCTATGATATACGTGAACGTTCACCTCATGAAATCTCAGGTGGACAACAGCAGCGCGTGGCAATTGCATCTGTGCTTGCAATGGAGCCAGAAATCATAGTGTTAGATGAGCCTACTTCTTTTCTTGATCCCTTGAGTGCTGAAAAAATTTTTGAAGTAATTCACAAACTAAACAAGGAACAAGGAATAACAGTAATTCTTGTCGAGCATCGCTTAGATTTAACCGCGAAATACACTAACCACTTAATCGTTATGGATCAAGGAACGGTGCGTTTTGAAGGTGACCCAAAGGAAATCTTGAGCAGCGAAGAAACCCGCCTAATAGGTGTTGGAATTCCGAAGGCTACTTTGCTCTATCAAATGCTAAGGAAAGAGGGCTTAAACCTTGGAGATTCTACGCCACTATCATCGGAGGAATTAGCCGACCAACTTTTGGAGGCACTAACCCCCGAATGATTGAGGCTCAAGACGTTCACTATTCTTACCCAAACAAAGTTGAGGCCTTAAAAGGCGTCTCACTGAACAATCCAAGACGGCGAATTCGTCGCCATAATGGGGCAGAACGGCGCAGGAAAATCAACCCTTGTCAAACACTTTAACGGACTATTGAAACCTTCGCAGGGAAAGGTCTTAGTAGATGGCGTTGAAACAACTAAATCAAGTGTTGCAGCTTTAGCACGAAACGTGGGCTTCGTTTTCCAGAACCCCGATCACCAACTGTTCAGTGAAACTGTCGAAGAAGAAATCGCTTTTGCACTCAAAAACTTTGGATTTAAACCAGAAGTTGTCGAAGACCGAGTTACGTGGGCTTTGAACCTGATGTCGCTAACTCAGTACAGAAAAACCTCACCTTTCCTGCTTAGCGGGGGAGAACGTAAACGAGTGGCGTTGGCTTCAGTTCTAGCTTGGGACCCTAAAACGTTGATTTTAGATGAACCCACTATCGGACAGGACCATGAGCAAAAAGAGAAGCTACGTCAATTCATTATGCAAATGCAGACACAGAAGAAAACAGTAGTAACTGTGACACACGATGTGGAGTTTGTGGCGGAATGCAACCCACGCGTAGTATTGATGAAAGATGGCAAGATCGTGGCAGATGGTGTCGGAAAAGAAATCCTCACTGACCCAGTACTTTTAGAGTTATCGTCGATTGTATTGCCACAGATAGCTCAAGTTTTCAACAAGCTTGCGCCGCTGGGTTTTCCCAAAGATGTAATTGATATTTACGAAGCCAAAGCAATCATCTTAAAAGCCAAGGAGAAATAAAGCTGAAATGAGTGTTTTTGACGGTTTAAGGTTCAGAAAAGTTTATTCTCCAATTCACAACCTAGACCCAAGAGTAAAATTCGTCTACGTCATCGCAATATTTGTTGTGGCTATTCTTTTTTACCAGATTATTCCGTTGCTTGTCTTGTTTTTTATGCAGATACCATTTGTTTTGTTAGCACGTGTTCAGAGGCAATGGCTTCGTTCTCTGCGAGGAGCAGCTTTTCTAGCGACATTCATTTTCGCAGTTAATGTTGGCACGACTTATTTCACTTCAGGCTACTTGTTGACCGCTTCAAATGTGGAGAATGCAGCTTCGATGACGTTGCGCTTTGTTGTGCTGGTTGAGTCGTTTTCAGTTTTTTTCCTAACCACTTCACCAGACCATTTAGGTTTGGCGCTGGAGGAATCACGCGTTCCCTACGAGTTCGCGTTTGCCTTCACTACTGCGGTGCGTTTTGTTCCTGTTTTAGCTGAGGAAGCCCAGACAATTATGGATGCCCAGAAAGCCCGTGGATTGGAGCTTGAGAAGGGCAATTTGCTCAAGAGAATTAGGAATTATGTACCTGTACTTATCCCGTTAATTGTTAGTGCCATCCGCAGAAGTTTGGAGTTGGCGGAGGCAATGGAGTCACGAGCTTGGGGAGCCACAAAAAAACGCACCAACCTGTACTTGCTAAAGTTGCACAAAGGCGATTATGTGTTGTTGGCAGTTACTATTGTAATTTTGGCTATGGCAGTTTACGTGCACTTTTTTGCATCGATTCCAACAATAACCCAATTATTATATTAAACGACACACAACCAAACTGTCGAAGTAAACAAGGCTGCAATAGACGTTTTTTGATAGGTGAAAATGTTCAGACATTATTACCCTTGTTCTCTAACGGCGGTCTTATCTTCACTTTATCGCATTTAAGAGAAAACATTATTGCCAACGCAACCTAAAGGTGGAAGGATTAGAATGGCAGAGCAAACTCGTTTTGGTCCAGCAGGAGTTCCACCGATGTTCAGGCTTTTAGGCGCAACTATGACTGATGTTCCAAAGCTACTTCATGAAGAGGGACTAGACGCTTTTGAGTATCAAGCTTCACGTTGGGGACCTAAACCGCAGATGAGGATAGAAGACGCTCAAAAACTAGGCATAGAAGCAAAGAAAAACAATGTGCGACTCAGTATGCATGGTTCCTATTTTGTGAATTTGTCAGGTAAAAAGGAAGTTGTGGAAGCCAGCAAACGACGATTAATCGCCTGTGCAACCGCAGCGGATTGGATGGGAGCATACGTTGTGGTCTTCCACACAGGTTTCTATGGTCTAGTCGAGAAAAGTTTTGCCTTCAAAAACGCTCTCACCGCCTTAAAAGAAGTCAGCGCTGAAATGAAGGCGCTCGGGTTAAAAGTGAAGCTTGGACCTGAAACGATGGGTCGAAAATCCCAAGTTGGCACCATCGACGAAATCCTAACTATCTGCCAAGAAGTCGAAGGCACACAACTCGTCATTGACTGGGGACACCTACATGCACTGCATCAAGGCACCCTCAAAAAAGTCGAGGACTTCCAGACAATCGCCGAAAAAGTCGAGCAGACACTCGGCACAGAACACCTAAAAACCATGCACTGTCACTTCTCAAAAATCGAGTTCTCAAGCCAAGGAGAAAAACGCCACCACACCCTTGACGAAGAACGCTACGGACCAGACTTCCGGATGCTTGCCGAAGTTATTGTTGACTTTGGATTGCATCCAACGATGATTTGTGAGATCACCAATTTTGGATGTTGATGCAAGGAAAATGCAGGCTACGCTAAAAGAGGTTTTAGAAAACAAGCATCAGAAATCTGAGCTCTAAAACTTGGTGCAAAAACTAAATAGGTCGTAAATTAGAATTGCCGATTTTTCAAATCAAAAATAGCGGGCTACTCTTTGATTTGCTTATTTAACAATAGTTCTGCTAGTTGCAGTTCCGACACTGTATTAATGTTCACAGCTAATTCTTTGAGGTCCAGTAGACAGATATCTTGATCGAGCCATTCGTCGCCATATCGCTTGTGCCCATCGATAACGTTGATTCCGACAGGTACCACATCTTTGTCGTCCGATTTTAAAGGAGTACTCTATGCACATACCCAATTTAGCTTTGGTTTCAAGCGGAACCGCTACAGTCAAAGCTGGTTTGCCGCAGCATTCGTAGCGCTTCACAATTGAATCTATCATTTCGCTTTTAACCATTGGCAGGTCAGCGGCGATTGCTAAGAAAACGCCCAGTTTAAGGGTTTGTACAGCGTAACCCATGTCGGAAACGTAGTCTTTGCCTGGGGTTTCGATAACTTGAACTCCGAGTTGTTTCATTAGTTGGGTGGTTTTAGGTGTACTACTGGATGTTGCGACGATGATGGCATCGATTTTTTTAGCATTCATTCAAGGCTTCAAGCACGTATTCGATGACGGGTTTGCCGCAGACTTGGATAAGAGGTTTTTCTTTGGCGATTCGCATTCGAGTGCCTTTGCCACCAGCCATCACCAAAGCAACTATGCCCATGCAATCACCACCAACAAAACAACAGACGCAAACCATCCGCGCTAACTCGTTAGTAGCGCCAAAAACGTCGCCTGTAACCCCGTTAAAATGTTTGTGTGCAACTGCTACCATCACCAAGCCAGTTATTAATCCTGCCAGAACGATGAAAACTCCTGCCCAACGCAAAAGAGGCAAAGCAATCGCAAAAGAAATCACTATCGCTACAATCAAACGCAAATTGCCCTTGCTTCCATGCATGGCTTCCAGAAACGACGAGTTCATGCCTTGATGAACAGATTTTCCGGCCCAAGCAACAACAACCATCGACAACTTTGCGCATAACTCAACCATGATCAAAGCAGGAAAAATCAGGGGAAGGGCTAAACTCCCTATGAATACAGTTCTTCCGAGTTGAGCGAATGCGAAAGCTGTAATCAGGTAGGTCATCAAAGTCAGCCCTATGGCTCCTGCACCCGTCAACTGGTCATGCATAACTTCAATTTTACGTTCTGCGGAACCATGAACCATTATGCCGTCGCCGAAATCCAGCAACCCATCCGTGTGATGCAATCCAGTCATCCATAGAAGTAGAGCCAAAGCCAAAGCGCCGACTACAAGACCAGGCAAGAACTGGTAATGCCACCCAACCGAACAAACCAGCTAGCAAACCCAGAAAAGCACCGATTAATGGGAAAGCCCACATGTTTCGGGCGCAGTCAGTCAACAAGTCTTTGTCCATTGCTACTGGGAAAACGGTTAAGAAAGAAAAAAGATTTTTTAGCTCTTTAACAACCAAGCCCGTGTCACTTTATGCCCATCAGTAGAGCATAATTACGCTCTATTTCCTTAAGAAGTATATCCTTGGTGACTGCTCCACCGAGTCTTGGCCATCGCTGCAATTGATGCGCCGCCTGCGCCGACTCCTTCTTTTACAAGCCCTGTTTCGTAGATTCTGCAAGCCAGGGTACTTTGAGGGACCAAAATCCAAGTCTGCAGCCAGAACGGGTACGTCGCAGAACTGTTTGATTATGCCGCAGATGTCGGAGTGCTTGTCTTTTGCCACCCAACGTGTAGTGCCCACAGCCACATTGCAGAGTGCTTCGGGGTTTAAAGCGTTGATTATTGCTAAAACCGCAGTCATTTGTGTTCCGCCAGCCATCAAAACAGGTGCCTGCCTTGCTGCCACCGATGACTAAACCAGCCATAGCTGCCATCATTGGGTCACCTAACGCAGGAAATCGCTTTTATGGGGTTATTTTTTAGGCTACCGAATTTTTCTTTTGCAGCTTTTAAGCCAGCGGCAACCACTTCAGCTTTCAAGTTATGTGGGTTTTCCGGCAAGGTGCTGCTAACTTTTCCCTGTGCATTCACACCCAAAGCTGAGAGAACACCCAGTGCAGTTGTGGTTCCTCCTGGAATGCTCTCGCCAATAACTAAGTAATCCGACACTTTAGCCATGTGTTCCCCTAAAATCTTTGCGCGTTCAATAACTTCTTCTACGTTATCGACGGAATTGCCTGTTCGGATATCTCGTCCACTACTACCGCCTAAATCAATGTAGGGAATCTGGGGTTTAACCTTCACACCACCATTAACAACCAGTACAGGTATGTCTGCTAAATGTAAAGCCGACAGAGTTATCAAGACCAGGTGTCGGAATTCCATCAGGAGTTATAGGAACACCAGCAATCGATTTACACTTGCCCAAAAGCAACAATTCTGCGTCTGCGGGCGGAGTAAAATCAGTAAAATCAGGGTTCATTCCAGCCGCCGATAAACCGGGAATTTTCGCCGGTTTCAGTAGTCGCTATGGTGCAGATGAAGAGGGGTTTTTTGCCTTCAATTTCGTCTAGGAAGGCTTTTGCTTTAAGTTCATTATTCGCAATTAGTACATCCATTTGGTTTCCCTTTACTTGGGCACAGCTTTGAATTTTTTGATTTCCAAGTATCCAAAGCCGCCTTCAAGCTTATGTTTCTGTGTTTCCCCAATTTCAATCTTTTTCTTGAAGGTTGGTCCGTCGGTGACTACAGTGTGGTATTCGCCGCCTTCGCCGCATGGGTCAACGTTGCCGAGTTTTAGGATGTCATCATAGAATTTGTGGTCCAACACTCTTCCAAGCCAATCTACACCAAGCAAGTCCAATTTTGTGCGTACAACCGTTGCTTTGAACCCTGTTTTGAGGTAGTCAAGGTAAATTTGTTTTGTATCACCCATCCATAGTGGTTTTACGGGTGTTAAGCCGACTTCTTTGCAGACTCGTCCAAGCCAGCCTTCTTCGTGTCCAGCTACTTCGTAGATGTCGCCTGTGACTAAGCCTTCTGCGCCTTTTGCTTTGAATTGCGATAGTAACTCTTTGAAGTCTTTCTCATAAGTGCTGCGGAGAAGTGGTTTTTTTAATCAATGAAATGCCAATGGATTCGGCTTGCAAATCTAGGATTCCTGAGGGTATCATGTGGAAGTTTGATTTGGATTCACTCATCATCATAGTTAACAAGTTGACTACTTGATGACCTTGCTGGGTAGCCAAGTAGTATGCGTAAGCGCTGTCTTTTCCGCCGCTCCATGAAGCAACAACTTTCATACATTTTTATCTCCTAAGTTGTTTCACCCTAAACCGATTGTTTAATGGATGATTTTAGGTGATTTTTAATTGTGGAGACACTTGTATAAAAAACTGTTTATTTGTTATTCAAATAGTTGCGTAACTTCCTTTTTGATAAAAGATTGGTCAGAATACCGCAAGTTTTTTTGATGCCCAGCAAATTATCATATTATTAGTTTGGTTGGTTTATCTTCACTTTTTAAATAAGCATTACGGTGAATAAAACCACACAACACTTAAAACAGTCACCACCTCTAAAATCTGAGGTTAAAAAGCATGAAAAAGCAAACCACCGCCGCTATTAACGTACCTTGAAGACAAAGGCATCTCGCTCCAAAGCTTAATTGATAGCGCACTTGAAATGTTCGTTCCTCATCCAGGCATAGAAACACAGCAAAAAGCTACCGAACTATTAACTGAAGAATTCCTCGACATCCTCAAAGACGTAAACGTTTCCACCTTAATTGTTGCCGCTTTCCATGCCCAAGAAGAAGCTGAAAACGGTCGAATTCCAGGACTATCGAAAGAGAGATTTTTGGGCAGACCAGGACTCGTTGCAGATGAACTCATCGGCATAGCCATCGCCACATACATCGGGGGGTCAAAGGGCATGTTTGAGTTCGTACGATTTGATCAGGCTAAACCAGGAATTCTAAAAAAGTTACCTCCGCTTACCAACGACGCGATAGGCGCGCTTGTTGCAGGTGCATCTTCAAATGTTTATACGCGTGCTTTGAAAAGCACAGGCATTCCAAAGTGATTCCAAATTTTTTCTTTTTTGTGAAGTTTTAGTCGCATTTGTGTTCGGCGACCTTTTACCATAAGATTATAATACTCTGCCGATTGAGGAATTATCCGTTGGGCTCCCATGGCGCAAACAAAGCTTTGCATTGTCACACACACCTTTCTGCCGCATGTGGGCGGTATAGAGAAGGTGGTTAATGAACAAAGCAAGCGGCTACTTCACAAAAATTTTGAGCCTGTGATTGTTACTAACCGCATTGGCACACCCCAAAAATATAGGGTTGATGGGGTAAATGTTGAATGCTATGAATCGCTCAACACGGGGTTTCGTTTGGGAATTCCTTACTCGATTCCGACTGTTGCCAGCTTTCCAACTTTTCTTAAAGCAGTGAACGCGTGTAAAATAATCCACGCCCACGGTCACCCATACTTGACCTCGCTTGCAGCGGGTAAACTTGCCAAAATGTACGCTAAACCCTTCGTGCTAACCCA
The DNA here is from genome assembly GCA_963804785.1 of Candidatus Bathyarchaeota archaeon. Lineage (GTDB taxonomy): Archaea > Thermoproteota > Bathyarchaeia > Bathyarchaeales > Bathycorpusculaceae > Bathycorpusculum. The sequence continues at coordinate 266,206 of CAWDRR010000002.1, read as the reverse complement.
GCACAACACCTTCATCGAATACAACAACATCTTCGACGAAGTTGAACGATTAAATGATCTGACTGTGGGGAAGCAGAACCTAAGAGACGCCGACAGAATCATAGCTGTAAGCGAGGCAACCAAAGATTACGTGTTGAGTTTAGGTGCCAAACCCAAGAAGGTTAAGGTGGTTCATAACGGCGTTGACATGTTGAAGTTCCGTCCTCTGGCTGGGAAACGCATGGAAATGCGCAGAAAACTTGGCATCCCGGAGAGCGCCATTGTCGTTTTGACTGTTAGGCGGCTTGTGTACAAGAACGGCGTCGACACATTCATTGAAGGTGCAAACATAGCAGTCAAGAAGAACTCGAAAATCGTGTTCTTAGCAGTTGGGAAGGGTCCAGATTCTGACAGCGTGAAACTAAGAATTGCCCAATTGGGGATTGAGTCTAACTTTAGACTCGCGGGCTTTGTTAGCGATGCAGATCTGCCGTCATACTACAATGCTGCTGACCTGTTTGTTCTTGCCATCTAAGTCGGGTGAAGGATTGCCTTTGGTCGCGCTTGAAGCCATGGCATGCGCACTTCCAGTTATAGCTACAGATGTAGGCGGAATAAGAGAAGTCCTAAAGGAGGATTACGGCAAACTGGTGCCGCCTAACCAGCCTGAACTGCTTGCAGAAGCGGTTTTGGATTTTGCCGCGCAGGATTTTTCCAAGCGCAAACTGGAGCTCCGGGCAATGATGGAAGAGAAGTTCAGTTGGGAGACAAATGTTGAAAGACTCATCGAAATATACGAAGAGCTTATTTAACCATGATGCGGAAACAATATAGCCCTCTAAGATGGAAGTTAGCTGATGACGTCAAAAGTTGAAATGGTCTCGGTTGTTATTCCAACATTAAATGAAGCAGGAACCATAAAAGCAGCCATCGACACAATCGACAAATATGTAATGTACCCTAAAGAAATCATCATTGTGGACAGTAACTCCACAGATGGAACCATAGAAATCGTTAAAGACACAAACCGTTGCAAACTCATCATTGAACCGAGACGCGGCTACGGCATAGCGCTGCGCACTGGCATGAAGAACGCAAAAGGCAACATCATAATCATGGTGGACGCAGATGGAACTTACGAGTTCAAACATATCGACCGCCTCATAAACCGCATGCTTGAGAAAGATGCAGACATGGTTTTAGCTACACGTATGTATGACCCAAACAAAGCCATGGGCTTCCTAAATTTCTTAGGCAATAAAGTCATAACTTTAACTTATGACTTCTTCTACAGCCAATTCCTCAGCGACAGCCAATCTGGTTTCCGCGCAATCTCCCATGAAGCCATAGATAATGTGAAGCTTAAAGAAACTGACATGGCGTTTGCCACGGAGATGCTTATCCAATTTGCTAGGGAAGGCTACAACATGGTTGAGATTCCCACAACTTATAAGCCTCGTACCTACGGCAAAACTAAGCTGAAACCATTTAAATCAGGAATAGAGATATTTACCACTATATTTAAGGGGTTTTTGGATGCAAAAACGTTTCGCGTCTGTTACAGCCATTGGAAGAAAAATCGGTTTAAACGATGAAAACGGCTATGCAGTCGCCATTTTTCTTGCGCTGCTCATCGTTTCCGCCACCGTAATTGGCTACTATGCATTTCTTGCTCCACCACCGGAATCTTACAACACAATCTATCTGCTTGACGCCAACAAAAAAGCAGTGGATTACCCAGAAGTGTTAATTGCGAACCAAAATAGCACCTTTAAGGTATACGTTAACGTAGAAAACCATATGACAAAAAGCGCTAATTACACTGTTGAGGTGAAAATTGTAGAGAATCTTCCCGCAATTTTCCCTATAGATACGCAACCCACCCAGGTTTACGAAACTGGAACCCTAAGCAACAATGGAAAACCGTGGCAAACCACAGCAACAATCACAGAGAACACTATCGGCAACTACTCTGTTGTTTTTGAACTCTGGCAGCACGAAGACGATGGCTCCTTGCTGTTTACCCAAAACTTCTGCGTTCTAAAAATCCAAGTTATAAACTAATTTTTTGTGATCCCTGAAAACGTAAGAGTATATTACTGAATTCTGTTTTCAGGCTTCATCAGCATTTTAAAAATTGGTGCTGTTAAATACAGATGAAACTCTCAAAGAGCACAAGTGAGTTATGGAATCAAAAAAGCGAAAAACCTTTTTTAGTACTTAAATTTCAAATCCAACTGATCAAGCTTTCTTGTGTCTTTGCGCGTACGCTTTTTCGATGGCGACGCGGTGGACGTTGTTGTAGGCGCAGAACGGAATGATTTTCAAATCTGGCGTGATGTAGTGCACGACGCATCGTCGAACACGGTTGACGTCAAAGTTGTAGGAATCCATGAATGCCATGCAACCTAAGAGGAAGATTCTTCGGCGGATTTTGCCCAACGACTGATATGATGGCGATAGGTGCATTCGCATGATTGATTTCATCAGGGTTGGCATTCCGACTTCTTTGGTAACCAAGAACATATTCATCGACAGCATCGAAGCCATAAACAGCGATGAGAGCAGGGACATTTTGCCTTTGGACTCAGCGTTTTCAGCTGTTTTGCGGATACTGTTGAAGAATCGGTCGAAGTTTACGAAGCGGTTAATCGGGAACATTTTGCCGTTTTTCGAAACGTAAACCCAGTTGACTATGCCGCATTGTGGGCTGCAGGAGAACAGTGGCCAGGGTTTCTGCATGAACTTTCGCATTATCTTAATTGGCGAAGTCATAACCGACATGGGGTAGAGGTCAGTGGATTTTATTTCACCGTTAGTTTGGTTTTCCACATCCTCGGCAAAGCTCCATTCTCGGAAGTTTTCGCGGAACGGATTCTCGGTTGCTCTGCCAGTAAAGGCGATGGGTTGGAAAATTAAGCCTCGGATGATGTCGGTGTTTTTGGCTGCAAACCGGATCATGTCGCCGACTTCGTTGTCGTTTAGACTCTTCATGAGTGTGTTAACGAGGATGATTTCCATGTCGTATTTGCGGCATACATCAATAGCCTTTAGTTTCATATCTAAGAGGTCTCGGCCTCTAACTTTTCTGTTAAACTCTTCATGGAAACTGTCAAACGACAAATAAACAATGTTTAAGCCGCTGTCTTTTAGCTTCTTAGCTAATCCCGGCGTGTCAACCAAATGTGTCCCGTTGGTCGCCAAGATAGTCATGAACTTTAAGTCTATGGGCAGCTGCGATGATTTCAGGCATGTCTTCGCGTTCGAGTGGTTCACCGCCTGAGAAGAGAATTGCTGGGGGTTTGGGGTTAGCTTTGCTTGCGAACTCTAGCATGTTTATGAGTGCTTCTTTGGTGGGTTCATAATCCGTTTCTTGATCTGGAAAAGTTGAGAAGCAAACTGCACATTTGAAGTTGCAGCGTTTGGTTACGTCAATTACGCCGATTACTGTTCCTGAAGCGTGTTCGTTGCAGGTTTCACATTTGTATGGGCAACCATCAGGGTTTTTTGGCGCGTTCAAGTCGCCAAGGTACTGGTACTGATCGTATTTTTGCATGTGGTTGTAGATTGGTACGCTTTGCCAGTGGGTGGCTTTAAATTCGCCGTGTTCGGGGCACGTGTTTTGTGATTTGGATTTTGCCGCCACTTTGTGATAGTTGTGCGTCAATTTTTTTTTGGCATTCAGGACAGATGCTTTTGGTTTCACTCAAAACATTAACCATCCAACGACTGCTTCAACGATGAGCGCAAGCGGTAGCAACATCATTGACATCGTTACCAAGCGTTCATATCTTGCGTATATTCGCTATGGTTGAACTTGAAGTGAATAGACGTATTGATGAGTAGATCAAAAGAGCACTCCATAGTAGAATTAGCGGCAAATAGTAGATGGTGAAGTGTCCCTCGAAGATAGGAATAGCTGGAAGTGGAGCAAGAATACCCGTCAATAGGAAGAATACGCCTCCGACTTTTGCTGCGCTTGACAGTGCCGATTTTCTGGGGCAATGTAGGATAGCCTACTTTAGCGTCGCCCTCCACGCTGAAAATGTCACGGAGAACGTTGCCTCCGATTGTTCCAAACGCAATTGGATAGAGGCTTAAGGAAACTAAATCAACTGTGCCTGTGACGGTTGCTTGTCCATAAATGAAAGCAGTTCCTGTCAGGACACCCATCAATAGGTTGGCGGCAAAACCTGACTTACGCTTAACCAGATAAGAGTAAACCAAAAGCAAAAGTGAATCGATAGCGATAATTGCGAAACTTAGCCAATTGATGAAAGAAGACAAAACCAAACCCAATGCAAAGAGCACGCCTGAAACTGCTATAGCCTGTTTGTAGGAGAGTGCACCTGAGGGAATTGGACGTTTTGGTTTTATAACTGCGTCGCTTTCGCGGTCAAAATAATCGTTTATCGCAAATCCTGCGGATGCAATAAACGCCATCGAAAAGAAAGCTAATAAAGCAACTACTCCAAAACCCATATTGCCCAATGTCGTCGGGATGTTTGAAAAATTCCCTTTAAGGATAGCAAACGCTGTTAAAACCGCTAAGCCGCCTGTCATAAGCCAGTAGGGAAGCCGCAGAAGAGCGATTAATCCCTTCGCTGGGGTGGCAGGGGTCATTTCGAGAGTTTCCTCGTCGGCGATGACTTCTTTTATGCTTTCTTCTAAAGTGACCTTTGGAGTTCCAACTTAGTTCTTTTCTAGCTTTTTGGTTGTTAAACCATATTGTGACGATGTCGCCCTGCCAAGAAACGCCTGTGGTTGTTACGACGGTTTTGTCTTGCAGGTTAAGGATCTGTAGCATCAGTTTAGCTAAGTCGATTATCTTTGTTGTTTTGCCTAAGACCTACGTTGTAGGTTTGTCCGTTGGCAGATTCACATTGAACCAACCGTAGCAAGCAGTTCCACCACATCGGAGACGTGCACCAAATCGCGGGATTGTTGACCTGTGCCTATTATTTCGAGTTTGTTTGGGTTTTTAGCGAGTTTCTCGAGAAAGTCATGGATAACGCCATGGCATCTCAGTCCATAAACGTTGGCGAACCTTGTGATTACTATGTCTAAACCGTATTGTTCACGGTACATTTGGCAGTATTCTTCGCCTACAACCTTGGATAAGCCATAGCATGAGAACGGGTGGAACCCATAGTCTTCGGAGGTTGGTAGTTGCGTTGGGTTGCCGTACACTGCTGCGCTTGAGGCAAAGACTAGTTTAGCATCGTCTTTACGCGCTTTCTCAAGAACACAAAGGGTTCCTTTGGCGTTGGTTTCAAAATCTATCAGTGGATTCTCCATCGAGTAAGGAACCACTACCTGTGCTGCTAAATGGTAAATCAAGTCGGCTTTTGGTTGGCTGCAGAGTTTTTTAACGTCTAAGATGTCGCCTTTAACGAATTTTGCTTTGGGATTGTCTTTGACGTTTTCCATCTTGCCGCTTGATAAATTATCGTAAATCGTCAAATCATCAGTGAGAGTTGACAGTTTATTGCAAAGGTGGTAGCCTATAAAGCCTGCTCCACCAGTAACGAACACTTTTTTCCCTTTCAAGTCAGCCATCCAAGTCACGACAAAGCCTATATTCCCTATTGGGAAGGTTGTAGGTATATGTCGCCTGTGAAAACTATAAAAACTTTTAGGGATTTGCTGTCTTTCCTCACCATAATTCCAGTTGGGAGGAAAAGAAGATTTCATTTTCACGACGGCAGAAAACATGTGGCTTTTTCCATTCATAGGTGGCTTCATCGGTTTGCTTGGCGCAGCTTACTTTGTCGGCTCAAGCGTTATTGTTGGTTTTCTGTTTGGGTTTAGCTAACAGCTTTGTAGCTTTGCCCGTTGGGCTTTTTGGAGCCATTATTCCCGCAGCAATGACCATAGCTTTCCTATAGCGTAATAACTGGACTGCAGCATTTCGACGGCTTAATCGATTTAGGAAACGCTGTTGGCTTAAGAAATGTTCAGGACCGAAAAATGAAGGCGCACGCTTGGACAGTCACAAGTGCTGGAGCAGTTCTGGCGTTAGTCGTTGAGTTTTTAGCTTTTGCAGGTTTATTCTTAACTAACTGGCTAACACTGAACATAACGACGAATTTGTTTCTTGTTTTTTCAGTAATATTTTTGGCTGAGGTTTCAGCTAAGCTTTCAATGGTGACAATCGTTTGGGTCGGCAAACCCTCCCATAAAGGATTAGGCTCGATTTTTCTTGCGAAAGCCAAAAAGAAACTCAACTTCGCAGCCTACTGTAATTGTCTCCCTTGATTGTTTACCCAGTTTTCTACTTTTCAGGTTACCCAATAGCTGGGTTTAGCCGCAATTGCCTTGGTGTTTGTAGCCTTCCAGTGGCGTTCGTGATGAACATAGGTTTCGAACAGTGTCTTTGGCGGCGTTTCGGGCGACATGATTGGAGCAACCAACGAAGTTGCAAGGGCAGTTGCACTGGTTTTGTTTGCTGTGGTGGTGCTGATTCTACTATGAAGGTTCCTGCAATTGTGATGGCTGGCGGAAAAGGTTCAAGGATGGGTTTGTCAACGGAGAAGCCGTTGTTGCCGTTTCTGGGTAAACCGCTGATTGATTGGGTAGCAGAAGCAATCTTGGAGGCAAAGAAGGTTTCCGAGTTCTACGTCATAACAAGCACGAACACCCCGCAAACCGAACAATACTGCCAAAAAAAAGGCTGGAAGATCCTGCATACAGACGCCAAAGGTTATCACAACGACCTAAAACAAGCCGTTTTGAAGGCAAATTTGACTGGTCCAATACTCACTATGCCTTCCGATGTTCCAGCCATAACAGGACAGGTGCTTGACAAAATCATCGATGCCTTTGAGGTCTGCGGAAAAGATTTCTTGGCGGTTTTTGTCCCTATCAAAGCAAGGCAAGATTTGGGCTTGTCTATCTCCTCCACCGACGAATACAAGGGAGTTTGGTACGCTGTTTCAGGAGTCAACGTCATAAATGGCACTAAAATCCTTGGCGAAGGCAAAATCGAAACAAGCGCCATAATCACAGAAGAAATCGAGGTTCTGCTAAACATCAATACAACCAAAGACCTGGAAATAGCCCAAAACATTATGCTGAAAACAAAGAAACTCTAAAGCTCCTTTTCCCTATAGATCCTATTATCATGCTCGAACTCTTTAAAGCACTAAAAACGCATCAAAAACACTCGGCAAAGCATTCGTCTCTAGTAACTTGCCTTTTTGCAGCTTTTTGAATCTGAATCTCGATTAGAGAAATATTTAACATCCCAACAATCCAATTAACTACCAAAGCCACAATTGGAGAAACTAAAATGAGCATCCTTAGCCACGACACATTCTGGAACGCAGTCATCTCCCTGCCAATGACTAAGAAGATGCTCCAACTCTCGCTAAAAAAATGCGGCAAATGTGGCAGAACAGTCCTTGAAGCAGCTTTGGATGATTACGGCGGCAAAATCGACTCGCAAATGCGACAAATGCAGCGGTTTGTACTCTCAGATTATCGGTTTCTGGATAGAGTTCCTCCGAAAAGGCCTCGGATTTAAGCGTGAGAAAGCCGAGAAACTCTTAACTGACCGATATGCACGAGCAGCGGTTATAAATTTGGTTCAATCATTTGATTATTTTGGCATCAAAAAACCCATTTCGCTGACTGCGCCGTTTCTGGTGGTTTGGGATTTCACTCACAAATGCAACTTACAGTGCAAACACTGCTACAGTAACAGCGGCGCTGTGGAGGAAGAGGAGTTGTCCACTGAGCAGGCTTTGGCGGTTGTCGATCAATTAGCCGATGCACACGTGACGGCTCTGGCTTTCTCGGGAGGAGAACCTCTCACGCGCAAAGACTTCTTTCAAGTTGCGCGATATGCCTCCGACCGCGGACTCTACGTTTCGCTGGCTTCCAACGGCACGCTCCTCACCAAAGAAAACGTAGCTAAAATTAAAGAAGCCAAAGTCAACTACATCGACGTCAGCATCGATGGCGCCTGTGCTAAAACCCACGATGACTTCCGAGGGGTTCCAGGCACCTTTGACAAAGCTATTGCAGGACTCAAAAACTGCGTTGAAGCGGATCTTTGTGTCTGCATCGCGACTACTGTTGGTAAGAACAACATGGCTGAGCTGCCTGCCATTATCGATTTAGCCGAGAAAATCCATGCGGAACGCTTCACCTACTTCAATTTTATCCCGACTGGACGCGGCAAAGCCCACTTCGACCAAGACCTCTCGCCGCAGGAACGCGAGGATGTTATGCGTTATCTGCTGAATCGGATGTCTGCGGGCTGCAAAACAACCATCCTAGCCACGGCGCCCCAATTAGCTCGCGTCGCCTTGCAATGTCAGGGTCCAGCGGGAACAGACGAAGTCACCATGTCAATGGCTCACATGCAAACCGTCAAAGTCACAAAAAAAGCCGTCCCCCTTGGCGAATTCATCGGCGGATGCGGCGCAGGAAGACTCTACTGCTCAATCTCACCACAGGGCGATGTCCACCCGTGTGTATTTTTGCCCGTGAACGTCGGGAACCTGAAGACAGAAAAGTTCCAGGACATATGGCTAAACGCGCCGCTGTTCAAATCCTTCCGCAACCGAGCAAACCTTAAGGGTACCTGCGGCAAATGCACCTACAAATTCATCTGCGGCGGCTGCCGAGCACGTTCCGCAGCATACCACAGTGGAGACATGTTAAACGGCGACCCCGGATGCCTCCAAGGAGTGAAGTCAAAACATGCCTAACCCACATAAAGTCACGATTTACCGTGCAGGAGACGACGTAAGCAGCATCGTCGCCCAAGCCGTCGCCGACTCAGGGTTACGTGGCAAAAGAAAGATTTTCATAAAGCCAAACCTTAGCCACCCCGAATACTTGCCAGGCGTAGTAACAAGCCCACAGGTTATGCATCAACTCGTCGGGCTATTAAGGGACGGCAACAGCGAAGTTGTCGTAGGCGAATCCAACGGCTTTAACTATCCCTGCTGGACTGCGTTTGACAAAACAGGCATGCAGAAAGCCGTGGAATCCGCAGGCGGCAAAGCCATCAACCTCTCCGAAGACAAAGTCGTCGAAGTCAAATTCCCAGACGGCTGCCCCCTCAAACGGCTGTTTCTACCAAAAACTGTGCTGGACGCCGATGCGGTGGTGGATTTGCCCTTGATGAAGACGCATGAGTTTATGGCTTACAGCGGCGCCATCAAAAACCTCTTCGGCTGCGTACCCAGCAACAAACGCATCTACCTTCACCCCTACCTGCCTGAAGTCATGTACCGACTCTACTCGCTTTTCAAGCCGCAACTAACCATAATGGATGCACGAATCGGCATCGAGGGCAACGGACCCACCAAAGGCAAACCTGTCAAGATGGATTTGATGCTTACCGGTAACGACGCTTTAGCGGTGGACATAGTCGCCGCAAAAGTAATGATGTTGGACTGGAAAAAAACCTACCTTGGCTACATCGCCAACAAGACTGGCATGCGCGAGGAAGACATCGGCATCGATGGCTTGCAGGTGGCGGAGGTTGCACGCAGATTTGAGCCACCCAGAATCGATTTGCCCGTGAAGGCACAAATGATGATTTACCAACATGAATACCTAACAAAAGCGCTTTTCTGCTCACTAGACATAGTAAAGCTGTTTCAAAAGGTCACAATGGCTTATCGAGGTACACCTGTCGAAATTGGGTAACTAACGAATATATCCTGAGACCTTTGTTATGAAGGGTTATCTGTTAATGAAGAGCTTAAACTTCTCAAGCAATACCTTAAAGACGCAACGAAAATGTCGCATAGAATGCACAATCATAGGCGGCAGGAGCCGCATCAGCAAACCCGTAGATTGCTTCCTGGTTGATTTCGTCTTCACATTCAACGACTACTTCAAACTGTTTTTCGTAGCCAATTGATTCTTCCTCTTTGAGGTACCCATCGAGTTTATCATCAGACAAATCAAGCAGATACTTAAGGTCCTCTTCTCGGCCTAACTCAATTATTGTTTCAAATTCTTCTGCATCAAGTTCGCGGTCATGAGTTCCCTTGAGCTTGTTTAGAACTTGACGAATTAGGTGCCTATCAACTTCTTCGATGGGAAGCCTGATGATGAGGACATTTGGCATCGCGAGCTCTTTCGCTATAATCCACCTTTGCTCGCCATCCGCTATGAGCAGGTCTTTGTTTGTGATGATTGGCACAATAAAGCCGAATTTCTCTATTGAAGCTTTAAGGCGATCATGTTGTTCCCGCGACATCTTATTTGGGTTTTTGCCATCCACTTTAAGCTCAGAAGTTGCCACAACTTCCGGTTCAGGAACTAAAATCTCTAAGGCCAAGGTCATGCAAACCTTGTCAGAAGATAAGTTGTCAAAGCTGTGATAACAACAGAAACTGCGATGGGTTTAATCATATCCAACCAGCTCGCAGAAACCTTGTTTTTTGCTTCCAAATCATCCAGTTTCTGAAGCATCCGATGAATCACACCATCGTTAAGCCCAGTTCCGTCTTTGCCTAAAAGCGAAATCAAAGCCTTGTCAACCTGCTTCATGCAGGCAGTGTTAATGTTTATTTGAGTGACATAGGGGCAAGAGGGGTTTTTGTAGGCCTCAGAACAATCATCGACTTCACTCATTGAATCGCTCCAACCAAAACTTCGCCGTAAACATGATTTAGTACTTGAGATTGGAAAACAGCTTCAGGAACAGATGGATACTCTCTTGCCAACACGTCAGAAACAATCTTCTCTGTTTCTACAGTATGTACCGTTTCCGCAAGTAGCCTATCGTGAAAACTGTATTTTAGAAACAGGTTATTTGCATCACGCCTATTGTAACGTTTTTGCCTTTTTTCTGGGCTTCGAAGATTCCCCATTTAACATCTACTCTCGATCTGTGGTTAATGTGCCCTGATACGCCGCTCTTTTTTTGCCCTGGTGGCAAGTACAAGGGAGTTGAAAACTGCGATGCTGTCTCTTTAATTTGAACGGTTAAAAACTTTTCGATTAAAGTTTTCGCTGAATTGGAACGTAGATTTGCTCACACGGCGGTGTGACACCAAAACCCGAATGAGTGCCCTAGAACTGAGTGTTCCAAGTTTTGAAACGCTTGTTCCAAAGTGTCCCTTAAGTTGCTGTGTGCGCCAGTGCCGTTATAGGTGGTGATAGAAATAAAAAAATTGATTAGCATTATAACAATTGTTGCCATCTTGACTATGACAATGCTTTGTGTAGGTGCAGTAAGTGCAGCAGCTAATAACGTGGTAAGTCCTGCTGGACCAGCACCCAATTCTGGCGACGGCATTCCAGACGGAAGCGGGTTTGATGGACCAAACGGAGACGGCTCTGATGTTGGACCAGCACCCAATTCTGGCGACGGCATTCCAGACGGAAGCGGGTTTTAATTGAACTAGAAAATAACCCCCTACTAATCTGCTCTTTTTTTTCGTTTGCGCACTAAGGTGATCTCTCAATAAATCTGCATGAGCTCTTCGGAACGGGTGTATCGGCTTTTGAAACGCTTGTTCCAAAGTGTCCCTTAACTGCAGGAATAACTAATACTATTATCGGTGATTTGAAATGCTCAAGAAAAGCAAAGTTACTGCAATAGCAATACTAGTTATCAATTATATTAGCAACAACTCCAGCAATGCTCCTAGCACAAGGACAGATTCAAACTACCCCCTCACAACAGATAGTGACACTCGCTGAAAGAGCAGCGCAACAAGTCCAAAACCTAATCGACATGATAAACGCAGACGAGGACGCACTTGCACAAATCGAAACCGTTGGTCTCACTGATGAATTCGATGCAAAATGTAACATTGTTCGAAACTGGTTTGGAAAACTTGGAAGCTGCACAAACAGCACTGGCAAACTCTGAATACGAAGATGCCGTAGATTTCGCGGTGGAAGCTTTGAGTATTTTCAGAGAAGTCTACAGTTCAATACATGTTATACTTCAAGCAGCTGATCTCCAAAAAGCATGACTTAATTGAGAACCAGGGACTGCTTGAAGCTATAACACGTGATCTTCAAAGAATAGATAATCTCAGAGAAATACTACCTGACGGAAGCTCCACAAGAGATCTTGAAGTTATTGGATGACGCCAAAGAACTATTGAACGAGGCTAAGAACATTGCTGCTTGATGGTGATGTAACAGCAGCGAGATCAACGTTTCTGGAAGCTAAACAAGACATATCAGAAGTCTACCAGTACCTGAAAGAGCAAGCTGAAGAATCCAACACTTGGAGACTAAGCAACTACTGCCAAGGAGTCCAAGAGAGAATCCGTGAAAGATTCAGATACGGTCAAGATCAAGGTGTCGACTTCACAAGTGTGCTGCAATCTTACGGTTACCAAACTGAAAGCCAATTTATGGAAGCCCTCCAGAACCGTGCTCAAACAGCTCAAGGCGAACAAAACTTTAACATTGCCCTGCAAGATTGCGAAGCAGTCAGCCAAATGGTTCAACAGATGGAGCAGTCGCTGAATCAGGAAATAGGCAGACACCAAGCGCAAAACGGACCTGGCGGCAGCGATTCTAAGCGGCAGTGGTTCGGGAAGCAGTGGCTCCGGCTCTGGCAAGGGCGGTAGCGGCTCTGGCTATGGTGGCAGTGGCGGCGGCCCATAAGAACAAAAGGGAAAAATGTTTCCCAAACTCTCTTTTTTATTTCTACTTCTTAAGTTGAACTTGATTTTCAAGACCAATTCGCTTTATTTCAACAAGTTCTAACCCTTCAAGGCGCCTGACCAGTCTCCAAAGGCTTGTCCTGGGCATGTCTGGAAACCGCTCGCGTATTTCAGCCTCGAAAGCTTTGCCGTCTTTTTCAGCCAAAAACTCAATTACAGCTATATCTTCCTTCACTAAATCCGAATGGCGACTCAGTATCTTTTTAACGTTAATTGTTCTTTTTCGTCCTAACAACAAATATCACTAATGAGAATAGCTACTGCGACAGCGATTGCTGCAGCGATCAAATATTCGATTGGAATTGCCCAAGCTTCGTTGTTTTGGACTTCCAGTTGCAATGGCACTATATAGCTAACTTCCCATTGACCTGGATGCAGAGCCAAGGATAATTCCTCGCCAGTTGTGTCTATTGTGGTTGGCACCTGATTTAGGTATACGATTGTTGAGTTCTTAGGCAATGAAACTGTTAGGTTATAGGGATGATTCAGTATTAGAGTCCATACATCTGCTTCTTTGTTCGTAAGTGCAATAGTGTCATATTCAATCGAGACGCGAGAGGCTCCTAAAGTGAAGACCGTTAGATTTGCTGCGTTTTGCTGGTAGTCTACAGCCAGTTGATTTTCGTCAAGAACGATCAGGTTTTCAACAGATGAAGATAGAAGAGGCAAGACTACTTCAGGAAGCAGACTATCTACGATTAGAGTTTGTGTGACGTGAGTTAGTCCGTCTCTATAAACTTTGATTGTCATGGTTTCGACTTCGAATTGGAACTCAGCTGCAGCTGAACTGAATGTCGATAAAAGGAAAAAGGCAAGCAGGGCTAGGGTGCTGATTCGCAGACAGTAGAGTTTCATGCGATTTCACATTATATTTGCTTGTCTTAGTTAAGATTTTTGTGAATCCAAAATACAGGTCGAGTGCATTGGAAGGTTTGAGATAATTCAGAATTGACGTGTGTCCACTGTGGAAAGTTGAAACGCTGAGACATAGACAGGGGTGTTCCAATTTTTGAAACGCTTATTTCATAATGTCCCTTAAGTTAGGCGTTAGTATATATTGTATCTCGTGATTAACGATGATAACAAGAAAAATAAATGGAAACAAAATCGGGGCCTTCATCATGGCCCTGCTAATCGTCGCATATATTGTACCTTTTTGCGTAGCCACCGTTGGCTCTGGGGAGCCTTCGGGCGATGGTAAATATGCGGAAGTGACAGGTGTCTCTGACAATGCAGAGCAATACAACAAAACCGACACGACAGCCGTAACCGCCGCTGGTTCTGGAGAGCCTTCAGGCGAAGGTAAATATCCAGATGTTCCAGGTGCCCCTGACAATGCAGTTCAATACAACAAAACCGACACGACACCCGTAGCTGAAATGGCTCAAGTTGCAGCCGGAGAACCAGCATTATTCCAGTACAGAAACATGACTATGCTAATGAACTGCTCAAAGAACTGCGATGTAGTCTTCAACTCAGACCCAGACGTAACACCCAAAATCATAGGGTTATCCGTGGAGCCGAATCAGACAATGACGCTTACTATGAACATGTACGGCTCTCCGCTTCAGGGCGAACAGGTTATGGAGCGAACTTTGAATTTCTACTTAGGCATAGAGCCCAACGCTGAATTGCAGTTGACGGCGCAGATAAGATTGCACATCAACCAAACAGAGCTAAGTCAAGAGCTAAACAGAGAAGTTAACGCCTCAAGACTCACATGGATGTACTGGAACACAACACAGGCACAATGGATGCCTGTTGAAAGCTTCATGGACCAGAACGGGTACCTAGTATGCAACACTGATCACTTCTCAACTTGGACCGTAGCAGAACTCGCAGATACAACAGAACCCACAACCGATCACAACTCAGAGTGGAATGTCAATCGAATACATCTACATAGGAGCAGCAGTAATCGCCATAGTCGTGGTCGTAGCTGGAGTATTCGCGTTCAAGAAACATAAATAACCGCAAACAAGTAACTTTCTCTTTTTTCCTTTTTTTTATTTATGAATTTACCTTCACGTGACGGTTTAATGCAGTCATTTTTCTAGTGACTTAGAATGCGAGATACGCCGCGCTTTTTTTGCCCTGGTGGTATGTACAAGGGAGTTGAAAACTACGATGTTGACTCTTTAATTTGAACGGTTAAGAACTTTGCGATTTAACTTGAGCTGCACTTTTCTTGAGCCCAGCAAAAGCAAGGGGTTTTTTGCAAAAGGGAAAAGAAAAAGAAAAGGGTGAAAGAAGATGCTATTTATGCACTATTATGCTACCGCCGCCAAGCGGGCTTTGAGCTCCGTTGTCATAAACGACTAAGTCAGTGGTTGCATCCCAGATTTTGATGCGGAAAGTGTCTTGTCCTTGGTTGCCTCCGTCTTCAGCAGTTAACATGAATTTGTAGTCACCTACGCCATTTATTGTGCCAGATCCCTTATATTGCGCCTTCATTCCTGCGATCACAAGCCAATCATATGAAACGCCATGGAAGTTGAACTTAGCAACGCGAAAGTCAAATTCAGTATTACCCGATGGAACGTTAGCGCCTTTCTGATACTTGGATACAAAGCCAAAGTTTGCTTTTCCGGTTAACGTTGGGTTAGCAGGGTAAGCGCCTGCGGGTGAGTTTATCCAGCCTCCACCAGTCACGAAACCAGCGTTCGGATCATAGATCACAATGTACTCCTGAGTTGAGACTTCACTTGAACCGCCGTTACTATCTGATACCGTAAGTGTTACAGTGTAAACGCCTGCACAAGTGTAAATGTGCGTCCCCGTTACTGTGCCTTCTCCGTTTGTTTCTGTTATAATCCCTTTTGATGTATATCCGTCACTCCAACTCCAAACTGCCGAATGAGTGTCCATAGGGTTTGAGTCAGTGAAGGTGACACTAAAACTTACGGGCGAGTTGACCTGAATAGGGTATAGCGGTGCAGTTATGGGTTGAACTATTGGGGGTGAATTGTCTTGAGGTAAAGGAATCTTAACTAAGCCCACATGTAGGTCAGTTACTGGTGGAGGAACAGTTACAATCCTGCTGTCCGTCGGGTAGTAGCCTGAAGCTTCAACATGCACACGGTATGTTCCAGACAGAGTATTCCACTGGTATTGTCCATCTGCTCCGGTGACTAATGGATTAATATCAGGCTGCATTATCGGATAAGGACTTGCTTCAACTGGAACGTTCTCCCAACCTCCAAAACCGTTTGGTCTTTGAAGCCAGACTGTTGCTCCCTCGATTCGGTCAAAAGTTTCCACATCATATACGTAGCCAGCTGGGTCAATATAGAAATTAAAAGCAACAGTTGCCTCTGTTGTGGGGTAGTGAACTGTGTAGATGGCAGTAGTTTCTCCATGTCTTGGGTACAAAGTTATGGTATAAGCCCAGTTTGGAGCGGGTCCAGTCATTGTGCCAACTATGTCCGGTCCGCCGTCGTTTATTTGAAGTCGAATGTCAATGCTTGTGGCTTGGGAATCTTCATATGTAAAGGTGATGGGGGTTGCATAATAGACAAGAATGTTTCCAGAACCGTCTTCCCAGGATCCTTCCAAACCAACATTTAGTGGAAGACTAGATTGGCTAACTAAAGTCTGTATAGATACAAAATTGTCTTCCATTCTTGTTTCTATAATACTGGTCGAAATATCAGCCGAAGCATGGATGATTGTACCCGGTATTTCATCTGATTTAATAACAATATCCACGGTTCTTAAACCGTATTCAAAAAAAGGATAACCAGGAATCGAACCTATATCCCAAGTTACTATTCCCGTGTAAGGATCAAAGATGCCGCCATCCGAGGGATTAACAAGATATGTATCTATTGAAGACAAGCAGGCTGATAGATTTAGATGTAACGTGACATCTGAAGCTAAAGACCCTCCCAAATTACCATATGAAAGAGAATAAGACAGCATTTGACCTGGTTCGATTGCTAAGGGTGAGTACAACTCGACAAACAAATCTGGTTCTGAAACAACTTGCGGATAACTAAAGAGAACAGCCAATCCATCTGCAATCACAGGTTGGTTATAAGAGTACTCTACACCCATAATTCCAGCTGGATCTTCAATGCCAACTGTTGCTGAAACCCCATTATTGCAATCAAAATATGTAAGATTAGGGATCCCAAAATATGCGTCTTTGTATTGGAACACTATGTCATTTGAACCTTCATACATTAATGCCTCGAAAGTAACTCCTGAGATGGGGTTGTAAATAGTAGAATTCAGGGAGTACACGTTGAGCATATCTTGCCATTCCACTACAAAAACCCGATTTGGAGCTGTCCCCAAAGTCTGAGAGTAGACCGAACTCAAAATAGTCTCCGGGATCCAATTAAATCCTAAGACTAAAGAGTCCCAAAAAGGAGCAACAAAGCCGTGAACCTCGGGAGTGCTCAGTATTGGTTCATTGTCCCAATTTGCTACTACGTTATCAAAGAATAACATACCGTTACTTCCTACAGATAATTGATCATACTCTGTTCCATAGAATTCGAAAACGAACCCTAGATCTACCACTGTGCTGCCAAACCACAAATTATCAGAATTAGGCAAAATATGGGTCCCTGTTTCGTTGATTTCAATCCAGTCATACGCAGGTCCTCCTGTGTTGCTGTCTGTGTATGTGTAGCCAAAACTATCTTGATTGCTTGCTTTGACAGCGGGGATAACCCCGACTATCATTGATGCTAGAAGTAAACAAACTATGAATCCTGTTTTTGTTTTTTTCATTTCAGTATTCTCCCTTAATGATTGCAAATTACAATCATGTGCGTAGTAACCATATTTAATACTTTGGACACCTTGGTTTTACAGTCTGATCAGCTTTCAGCTCGCAAAGAAAAATTTACACAAAAGGGAACGGGAACAGAAAGGTTATGCTTAAAATTAATTAATAATACCACGAAGCAAGCTACCTCATCCCGCCGCTTTTCCATGAATATGCAAAACGGATGACTTCTGTTGCGCTCTCAAATTATGGTTACATTTATTCCCATTTGTTGTTTGTTTGTTTAAACTGCATCTGAACCACACGGCAATCCTCACACCAAATCCTGCGCATCTTCGAGACAGGACTATTCATGGGTGTCTTTGGTGTAGTGCCGAGTTTCTTTCTTGCAGACAGGACACACTAACCATCCTGCAAAATGCGCGTCAGCTTGATTCATCTAACATAATCCCAAAGTTTCTTCATAATTAGTTTTTTAGCTCCCAAACCTTACGGCTATTTTTAGCTTCAACCAAATGCCGCTTACAAAGCCTGTACTCTTTATTTTTCGGCAAAAACACGCCTGACGCTACAGCTTCGCCTTTGCAGCCTGAAAACTCACATTTACTCAGCACCTTGGAAGGTTTAACTTGATAATTTGTGAGGGTTAATTGTGGGTTGCCAGGCGGCCAATGATGCACCTTAAAGATATGCTCTATTCCCTCCATGAGTAAATCATGAATTGTAACGCCGTCTTGATTGCACAGAGCCTTGAATTCGATAGATATTCTCTCGTCGTCTTTTGAAAGCGGAATGAAGACTAGGCGATTTGTTTTGTTTTTGATGTCAGGTTGGCGAGGCATACACACTTCACTTTTTTTCACTATACTATACTACTACTTTCTTTTTTTTCCGTGCAACTAAGAAAAAGGGTAAGGAATGGGTAACTCTGAAATTTTAGTATAGTATAACCCTATACTACACAATCCTCTCCTGCAAGTTTCTGCTGTGCTGTTTGGTCAATGTGGCCTTGGCTGGAACCGCAAGTCATACAATTTTTCATTAGCGTCGGACTCCTTTGGGAAATTCCTTCGCAACTTTGCGCCCTATGTAGTCGTCGCGGTCACTTAGCCAAAGCCACTTACCGTTTAGTTCTAAGCCTTTCTTGCCTGCATTGATCCGCTCAACAATCTGACCGCGCAACTCAAAATAATCATTAGACCGTTGATTGTCTTTTTCAAGCGCCTTCTCGTAGCGTTCGCCCTTCTGATTCTCCGCATAGACCCATACGACATCGCCTTCCCTGTGCCCCTCTGTTGGGTGAGTATTGCGTTCAACCTTCTGATTCGGCGGCGCCGGAGCAGCTGCAGGAGGCGACCGGGCATCTGAATGATTAGAAGAAACAGCCTGGACAGGTTGAGAAAACACTACTTTGCAAAGTTTCTCTAGGTTAACATTGATTGTTTGCCAAGTCTGAATAGCCAAAATCTTTAAGCAAAGCGATCGGCGTTCAGAGTTAGATTGGCAACTGCAGGACACCCCATAATCCTCACAAACGCCACAGTAAGTTGCAGAGAAAATTGTGATCGGGCTAGGTTGCTTGGGGTCTTCAATATGCTTCTCAACTTGAGGCGTCACTACCGCTGGATCCGCAGGACGAGGCTTAGGAATATAGAAGCATCCATGATCTTTTCCCTCACTATCCTTCTGATTAATGAAGTCCCCACTAAACTTCTTAACAACCCCAAGTACTAGTGGATAATCAGCTTTAGTGAGTTTCACAGCAAAATCCATAACTAAACCCGAAGCTTTCGCATCAGGCTTAAAGCTAGTAGCAGTCGCCAACTCCTCAGGAAGCTCAGCTAGAAGCTTACACTTCAATTCTTCAAGAACATTATCCTTCACAGCAGAACCAGTGCAAACAAAATCGCTCAATGTTCTTCAACCTCCGATTCGACAGCAGCCAAAGCTCTCTTCGAAATCTCCTCAAGTTCATGAAAATTAGCATCAAAATTAAGAGCTAAACCTGCAAGGAAAATCCGCATAGCCAAAGCTGCTACTTCAATTTCCTTCTGATTCAATCAAAAAGCCTCCTGACTAATACAGAAAAAAAAGAAAAGGAAGGAAACTGCGGAGAATAAGTAAACGTGGCGATGACTTTTCAGAATATCGACATGAGGTCTAGGTTCAAATCCCAGCAGCCCCAACAACTCAATTAATTAGCCCTGACTTAGTCTTAGCTTCGAGGAACTACTGTTAAGAAAGGTTCAGGCGCCATGTCGGTTGTTGCGTATACGGCTAATGCTATGCTCCAAAAGACGTCGTCGTGGGTGCCGTTGGGGTGGCTGTATCCTATGTTGCCATCTTTGCGCAGTTGATATTTTTCAACGTTAAGTTCACTGCATATGTCGCTTCGGTAAGGCTTCTCCCAAGTGAGCAGGGGAAAGCGGAATTGTTGGTTTTGCATGCGTTGTTTTAGTAGGCTTGCCATTTCGCTTTTGCGAGGGACACTAAAGTTGACGCCTTCAGCGTTGTCTATGCCTGCGTTTTCCATGTCCTTGATGAGGCTTGGACCTTCTCGGGTGAAGTCAACGCGGATCTTCTGGAAGCCGCCCCACAGATCCTGCAGACGCTTGATGTAGCCTAAGACATGTGCGTGGGTGGTTGGATGCGGAAACAGCTTCTGATGCCTCAAATAAATCGTGTCGTCCACCATTTCTACGATGCTTAGCGATGTGTAGTCTCTTACTTGACCGATGTCTAAGCCCAAGAAAAACTCGCCGCTGCAACTTTTCTCTGTGTCGTATTCTTCGAGGTCTTGTCCGCAGTTCTTTTTAGTGCCAATACATGAAACAATCAAACTCTGAGCAAGCCACACATCTTCATCTTCAGCCCACTCAGCCTCCATCTCCCGCCGCCAACGGCTTGGATCATCCCCAAACTGTTCCTTGATCCGCTCAATCATCTGCGCATTCAGTGGACCATTTGGTTCAAGTGCGGCCTCGTAGGAAAAGTGATGTTTTGCATAGTTTGCGAATCTTTTGTGGTTGCACATTCTCCAAAACAGTGAGTCAGTGTTAAATGGGGTGCTGCTGGCTACGAGTTTGCCGTTTGTGGTTCCCAGGGTGTATAGGAGGGCGTCGTATAGGTCGTCGTCGCCTTGGGTGAAGTTGACTTCGTCCCACCAGACGCGGTGGAATGTGTTGCCTCGGGTGGTGTCGGGGTTGTTTGGGAAGGCTTCGATGAATGAGCCGTTTTCAAAGCTAATTCTTGTTTTCTGCACATGGCAGGTTCCTTGGGGCAGGTTGCGGCAAAATCCCGCTACACGTCGCAGGTTAAGCTTGGTTTGGCGCCAGCTAGGACCAATGAATGCAATGCTTAAGTCGCCATTCTCGTAGGCATCCTGCAGCAGCAACGCTCCAATCGATGTGCTCTTGCCTGTCTGCCGTGGCCACCTAACCGCCAAAAACTGGCTTTCACGATACAGTTTTGCAAGTTCCAACTGGTAGCCAAAGGGTTTGAGGCGGCAGATTTCCTTGAAAAACGCTGCCGTGTCACCCTTAACTGCTTCGACTCTTGCGTGTGTGGCTTGCTGGCGAATTCTGTATGCTTCATCCAGGTTTTGCCAGTGCGATTGGATTTCTTTGGCGTTGAATCTCCGACGACTCTGCGCACTACGGGTTTTTTTCGTTGGCAAGCCGTTTTTCTAACTCCAAGACTTTAGTTTCGAGCCCTCGGTAATCGACAAATTTAGCGAACAGGTCATTGTAGACTTTTACGCCATCAATAATCTTTGAGTTCCTTGCAACTTCAGCCCGGCTAATACCTGGCCTGCGCAATTCTACTATCGCAGCGTTCAAAACATGAAGCTGCTCCTCAATGGTAGGCAAAGGTGCATTCTCTTTGAGTTGAGCCGCAAAGACGTCAACCTCACTAGGACAAAGCGCAGAGCTGAGGCAGCAGCGGGTTGATGGTCTATAATTGGAACCTGAGAGGGGACATGATCAAGGGGTGCATGGTCGATAATGGGTTCGGGAGTTGATGCAACTGATGCAATTGATGCAACTGATACAGCAATGGTCGGGGAAACTGCTGCTGCATCAACTACAGACAAACCTAAATGGTACATTTTAGACCTCACAGAAACACGCGTCTTACCCATAACATTAGAAATCTCGGCAATACCAACTCCCTCTGCAACGAGCTTTCGAAGTTGCCGCTCTTGCTCGATTGACCATAACTTACCCCTCAAACACAAACCAACCAGACATCAAAGCAGGAATAATGCCCTTAAACATTATTACAATGGTTTTGTCAAGTTTGCCAGTGTCTGGTCTGCCGGATAGGCACTTAGGATTATTCTACACTTTATCATAAACTTTCATGGCTTCTTTAACTACAATACGCCAATCCAACTGCTGCTCAACGGATCTTATTTCTTCATATCTGCTAAAGCGTCAAGCAGTAAAAGCCGAAGTGGCGGCAAACGCTCTTTGATAGTTTTCCAAACAACATCTAACTGAATCCCAAAATAGCCATGTATTAGCTTGTCGCGCATTCCAGCCATATCCCTCCAAGGCACTTTGGAGTACTCTCGTCGAATTGAAAGGGGAACTTGTTTGGCTGCTTCACCGATAATCTCAAAGTTTCTTATTACTGCATCAACGGTTTTTCTATCGTTAACGAACGCCTCATAGGTGAGCCCTTTAGTGTATGCTTCTATGCAGTTTAATGCGTCAATTATGTCCTCAAAGTAGACTTGAAAGTCTCTCAAACGTAAACAGCCTCGCTTAAAATCCTCTCTTTGAGGCGAGGTTTAATCCCATCTTTCATAACAAGGTCAACTTTAACCCCTAAAATATCGCTCAAATAGTTTTCAAGCTCAACAAACGTGAAGAGGTCAATTGTTTCATAGAAAATAACCAAAACGTCCAGATCGCTTTTCTTTTTCTGCTCATGTCGAACGTAAGACCCAAAAATACCGATTTCTTTGACCTTATAATTCTTCTTTAAATTCTCTTTATGTAAAGCCAAAATCGCCTTGAGCTTCTCTAACGTTGGCATTTGTATCAAGATAAAGTTGGGTTGTTACCTTTTAAAGATTGATGAGAATCTGCTGATGAAGAGCCTAAAAACGGCGATTATCTTAGCGCTTCATCATAGACTTTCATGGCGTCTTTGACGACTATACGCCAATCCAGTTGCTCCACAACCGTCTTCCGCGCTTTGGCACCCATTTCCGCTGCCTCCGCTGGGTGCTCAAGTAGGTACAGGATTTTTTCGCTAAACTGCTTGGGATTGAAAGGTTCCACGAGAAAGCCGTTTTTGCCGCTGTCGATGGTTTCGGGAATGCCCCCCACGGTGGTGGTGACCACGGGCAAGCCTGTTGCCAGTGCTTCCAACACAGCGAACGGGTGATGCTCATAGAAGGTGCTAAACGCGAAGACATCTGCGGCTTGGTAGAGTTTTGGCAGTTCTCGGTCGGGAGTGTAGCCTGTGAAGACTATGTTGCCTCTGACACCTAATCGCTCAGCGTGGGCGTTGAGTTTGTGCATTTCATCGCTTTGTCCTTTGCCGCTGATGATGAATTTGGCTTTTGGAAACGTCTTGATGACATCGGGCATGGATTCGATTAGGGTAAAGAGCCCTTTACGGGCATAAAGACGCCCAACCGAGACGATGGCTAAGTCATCGGGGTTAAGCCCCATTGCCACCTTGACTTTTCTTTTGTCGACGGCTGGCTGGAACTTTTTAATGTCTACGCCGTTGTGGATAACTTGGATTTTGTGGGCTGGAATCTTGTAGTAGTTTGTGAGTTCCCATTTCGTGAAGTGGCTGACAGCAATGATTTTTCGTGCCCTTGCAAGCATACCTTCTTCGAAGAACCGCAAAAACCAATTAAAACTTACAAGGAACTTTTCGTTCGCGTTTAGGCGGCTGTAGGGTTCGCCGCGGATGGCTTCAGCTTCGCCTTTCCATGTGGAGTGAACAGTGCAGACGAGGGCTTTGCCGAAGTTGGGCGGAACTGCAAAGTTGGGCGTTAAGGGCAACTGTGGATGAGTAATGTCGACATTGGCGGTGTCTGCGGATGCTGCTTGAGTTTGCGGTTGCTGGCGGCTGCAAGCATAAAAGATTTAACGACTGGGATTTTGGGGATTTTCAGGAAAGAAACGTCGAGTTGTGGATTGACTTGGATGTCTTGGGTTTGGTTTGAGCCTGTGACGACGTGGATTCTGTAGCCGTTTTTCAGGAGTTCGTTTGAGAGGTAGTAAACGTACGCACCTGTTCCGCCAGTGAGCGGCCAGTACTCAGGCGTGATGAAGCAGACTTTATGCGTCATTTACCTGTCCTTCCCTGTCAGATATCTTGCCGTGGTTATAACTGCGCCAACAAACCACGCCACCGACCGCACAAAATAAAGCACAATTAACCGCATTGAAGTCCAATCATGAAATTTAACAGATATTTTCACCGCTGAATAAACAAAGTAAACAAACATTGCCAATAGAACTACTCCTGAAACAATCCACAATATTCTTAGCAACGGAATTATTCCCAAAAGAAAAGACGCAGTAACTACCAAAAGCAAAAGTGGCTGGATGTTCATGCCAACATCGGTGATTTCGTCACCCTTCGCTAAATGCCCATGCTTGAAGTAGAGTTTAAGGGTGTTTTTTCCGTACTGTAACTGCTGCCGATAATAGGTCTTAAGTGTTGGGCGGTTAAAATGATAGCACACAGCGCTGGGTTCATAGGCGATCTTGTAGCCTTTAGCGCTGATACGAAATCCAAGGTCAGTGTCATATTGGCTTGGCAGTTTCTCATCCCATCCGCCCGCTTCCTCAATGACAGCTTTTTTGAGAAGCAAGTTCATTGTAGCTATTCGACCTGTATACTTTCCTATGCGTTTGTAGCGGTTTTTCAGTTCGTACCCTATACTTCTTGCCCAAGGATTCTCGCTATTCCAGGTTTCGATGCTCCCGCTAACTCCTGCCACGTTAGGGTCGCTTAGATGTGGCACAAGTTTTTTTAGCCAATCAACTTCGACTTTGGCGTCGGCATCTATGAAGCCCAGAATCGGATGTGAAGCGATTTTCATTGCGTAATTGTATGCTGCTGGAGCATTGAGACGAATAGAAACTACTTTGATTGGATATTTTTCCGCAATTTTGACTGTGGCATCTTTGGAACCACCGTCCATCACGATAATCTCAAAAAAACCCTCGGAATAATTCAGAGCTAGGATGGATTTGAGGCATTCTTCGATTGTGTCTTGGCTATTGTAAGATGCAACAATGATTGAAACTTTCACGAGTTCCGTCTTCAGCCATTTGTTATCCCCTAAAACGAGCAAGCCAAATTGAGTATAAAATTTTTGAACCATCCCATAAAGGATCAACACCTGAGCGGCCATATGTGCGCTGCTCAAAGCTAATCGGCACTTCAGCTACCCTAAAGCCTGCTTTGGCCGTTTTAACAAGCATTTCCGATTCTATTTCATATTCGCGAGCGTAGAGCTTTTGCTTGTCGACAACTTCCCGTTTCATGGCGCGGAAGCCAGACTGGGAATCGGTGATAGCTGTTCCAGTAAATAGTTGAATTAGGAAATTGAAGATCCGTACACCAAACCTGTTGAGTTTTCTTGCAGCAACGTCGTTTATGATTTAGGTATCTGGAACCTATTACCATATCTGCTTTATCTTGGAGAACAGGGGCTAAAACTTCAGCTAATTCTTCCGGTCGGTGGGACCCATCTGAGTCAATGGTGACTATGATGTCGCCTTTTGCTTTTGCGAACCCAGCGCGTAGAACATAGCCTTTGCCTAAATGCTGTTTCAAAGAAAAGAGCCTAACGCTATGTCTTTTTGCCACTTCAACGGATCTATCATGTGACTGATCATCAACAACAATTATTTCAAAATCTAAGCCTTGTTGCTGCAGAGCTATTTTCGTGCGCTCAATGATGTTGCCGACTGTTTGTTCCTCATTGTAAACGGGAATAATTACAGAGAGCAGCATATTGCTTGGGCGCATTTGATTTTAAGAAGCCAATGGAAGAACTTATAAAGTTTGGCTACCCCAACCTTGTTAGCAATTGAATGGGTAAGTTTGATGCCTAAATGGAAACCACTCTGAACACTAAAGTTGAATGCGACCGAAAGGTCTGGTTTTCCATGTGGTTTCTGGGAGCAATTGTCACTTTCGGCGTAGCTTTTTTCCCGATGTTTTATCGTTTGGTTGATGGGAGAAACAGACATTTTCGTAGAGAAAGCAGAGTTTGAAAGTCAAGTATCTACTTACTTAAAAAGCAAGGCGAAGGAGCGACCAGTTGAAAGCGAATGTTCTGCCGATATGAATACAAAGGCGTGGACATGCAAGCATTATCCTTATTGTGCCAGTTTTTATAATCCTGTATTTGTTGTCAAGAGATTTGGCGGTTCACGAACAAAAGCAAGATGACTTTCCTCGCCGCTGCTCTACCAGAGCGAGTATTTATGCCGCAGACAATACCGATAAAAACTTATGCAGTGATAACTTTAGTTACGCTGGGCGTAGGGTCTGTGTACTGGCTGTACAAAGTCGTAAACTTGTACAACGCGCACTATAAAGCACACTTGCAAGTGGAGAAAGAAATGGGCAGACTAATGGAGGAAGAGAAACGTGTCGACCACATGTAAAAAACGCAGGTTCGTCAGCCACGGTGGAGACATCTGGGGTTTCAGCAGAAAATATAACATACCTCTCGAAGATGTGCTTGAATTCAGCGGACCCATAAACTTTCTTGGACCTTCACCCAAAGCTGTGGAAGCTGTAAAGCAGAATGCAAAGTTAATTCGTTATTATCCTGACCCAAACCCTGTGGAGTTCAAGGAAGAAATCGCAAAGTACGTGGGTCATGGTGTTGAAGAGGAAAACTTGCTTTTGGGCAATGGCTCAATCGAACTCATTTACATGATTACTGAGATTCTGCCCAGAGGCTTTAAAGCGTTGATTCCTGTACCTTCATTTTCGGAATATGAGAAGGCAGCACTTCGGGTAGGTGGGGAACCAGTGTTTGTTCAGCTACCAGAAAACTTTGAGTTGGAAACAGAAAAGATTAAGAAGGCAGTTACCGACGACACCAAAATTATTTGCATTTGCAACCCGCACAGTCCTTCGGGCACGCTCTACAGCAAAGAAGAACTTTTGGATCTGGTTAAATTCTGCAACAAGAAAGACATCATCTTCAGCATAGACGAAAACTATATCGAGTTTGCTGATAAAAGCTTGGACAACACGTTGGCTGGGATGGTGAAGGATTACGAGAATCTATTTGTTATTCGCTCTGTAACAAAGTTCTACGGGATGGCGGGAATTCGATTTGGCTATGCAGTTGCCGCGGGAAACCTTATTGATAAGCTGCAAACCACGCGGTTGCCATGGAGCATCAACGGTTTAGCTTGTCAAGTTACGAGTGCAGCCATTAACGACCTACAATTTATTCAGAACACAAAAGAAACAATTACAAAAAATCGCGAAGCCCTAGCCAAAGCTTTGGGCGAAATCGAAGGGTTACACGTTTACCCATCTGTAACCAATTTTTTGCTAGTTAAAATTACAGGCTCCAAAATTACATCAACCATGCTCAAAGAACAACTGGCTCAGAAACGCATCTTAATCAGAGACTGCTGCACCTTCATGGGCTTAGACGACCACTACTTCCGCGTTACCGTTCGCTCAGCCAAAGACAACCAGACTCTTGCAGAAACAATAAGAAAAATACTAAGTAAGAACTAAAGGGTTTTGATTCTTTTTAGTTACTAAAGCAGCAATCAAAATAAGCCACCACATAAGGCTCTGTGTTCCGTTAAAGCTATAAACTGCGCAATCATCAAAAGGAACAACAATCCTTCCTATATAGAGGCAAAACTGTGCCCGCCCAATCCAAACAAAAAAATTCTAAATACAAAACCGAAAACAACACAATTTTACTTATGACCACAGCTCCGCCTGAAAACGGTGCATGGTATCTTGGCAAACGATTGCCTCCAATTGGATTAATGTACGTCGCTGCTGCACTCGAAAAAGCAGGTTTCAAAGTGCAGATGCTCGACAACTACCTCATGAAGAAGTCAATTGAGGAGATCAAACAGTTAATTACGCAGATTAATCCTGGAATCGTAGGGATAACTTGCGGTTCAGCCACGTATCCTCGATGCGTAGAAACATCGAAAGCCATCAAACAGGTAAAATCCGATTGCAAAATTGTGGTGGGAGGATGGCACGCCTCTTACATGCCCGACAGCTTGCTGGGCAACCCCGAAATCGACTATGTCGTTATGGGCGAGGGCGAACGTGCAATCACGGAACTAGCAGCCACAATCATGAGCGGCAACGAAAAAGCCTCCGCAGCCATCGCAGGAGTGGCAGTCAAGCGCAATGGTGAAAATATCAAGAACCCACCAAAATACATAGAGAACATGGATGAAATTCCTTATCCAGCGAGACACCTATTGCCGCTTGAACTCTACGACCGAACAATCGAGTATTTGGACGCCAAACCCGCCGACGTAATGAGCATCTCAAGGGGCTGCGTCTACAACTGCGGCTTTTGCGAAACCCGCAAGTTATGGGGAAACATCTGTAGAGGCTTCAGCCCAGGAAGGGTTATTGGTGAAATCCAAGACCTTCAAAGCAAGTACGGAACGAAAGGAATCTATTTTATAAACGACAACTTTACGCTGCGAAAAAAAGAAACAGCTGAACTCTGCAACTTGATGCTTGAGAACAAGCTGAATTTGGAATGGGTCTGCGACACCCGCGTGGACCTCGTCAACGACGAACTTTTATCGTTGATGAGTAAGGCTGGGTGTAAAACCATATGGTTTGGCGTCGAATCCGCATCACAAAAAATTCTTCAACGCATCGGCAGAAACACCACACCACAAGAAGTGGAAACCGCGTTTAAACTCTGTAGAAAAAACGGTATAAAAACAGCTTGTTCCTTCATGCTGGGATTGCCCGACGAGACATTAAAAGATATGGAAGATTCCCTCAAATTCGCCAAGAAACTTAACCCTGACTGGTGCCAATTCAACACCTTCATCGCCTATCCCGACAGCAGACTCTACAACGAACTGCTCGAGAAGGGCAACTATGTTAAGTTGGATGAGTTTTTGCTGAGCGTAAAAACCGACGAGTTCGATTACGACTCGCTCATGATGGTTCAACGTCGATTCTTTAAGGAGTTCCATATGACGCCCAAACAGATACTGAAAAGAATCCGCCGTGAAGGTGCAGTGAACTTTGCCAAGCGCAGGCTAATGGGTGGAACGAGGAAGAGCACAGGAGTCGCTTAAGAGGAATTGTTTTGCAGAAGAGAAGGCTTGGGAGAACAAACCTTCAAGTGTCAATTGTGGGTTTTGGTGGAACATGGATATCTGAATTAGCAGTGACCTGAAGCGGTTGCCGTTGTTAAGAGAGCTTTTGATTTAGGTATAAACTATTTCGATACTGCCAAGCTGGACGGAGATAGCGAAGAAAAAATCGGCTACGCTCTGCAAGAGATTAGAGATCAATGTATCATCGCGACGAAAACGGGTTCTAGATCAAAGAAAGAATCGCTCGAAGACTTCAAATGTAGCCTAAAACTGCTCAAAACCGATAAACTGGATATTATTCAGCTTCATGGAATAGATGATGAAAAAACACTATCCAAAGCCATGAGCACAGATGGTTCGCTGCAGACCTGCAAGGAAGCGCGCAAACAGGGGCTTGTAGATTTTATCGGTATCACTGGGCACAAACCAAGGGTTTTGGTTAAAGCGGTTGAGAGTGGCGAGTTTGATACTGTTTTAGTTCCTCTTAATGTTGTGACTAGGCAAGCATTAGAGGAACTATTGCCAACAGCGAAAGCCCATGATGTCGGCGTTGTCGTAATGAAACCACTTTCTGCAAAAACCTCTACTCTAATCACTTGTCTTTACAAACCTTCACTTTCGCTCATTTCAGATGAGCCTGAACTTAAAGCCCTATTAGGAAAAAACAGTGATGCTATGGTTGATAACGCCTTGAAATACGTTCTATCTCAAGATATTACAACTGTCATTCCAGGATTAAAATCCATTAATGAAGTTGAAATCGCAGCCAAAGCCGCAGAACAATACACAGGATTAACAGCGGGAGAAAAAAATCATTTCAACTTTAACCTCAGAGCGAATTACTGTCGAGACTGCGGGCAATGTCTACCTTGCCCTCAAAATGTTAACGTCGCAGCCATTTTAAGGTTTCATACTCTCTATGAAGTCTATAAGTTGAAAGTTTGGGCTAAAAAACTCTATGATGGATTGGAAGTAAAAGTGGACAAATGCACAGCGTGCGGATTATGCGAAACAAAATGCCCATACAAACTATCCATCGCAACTATGCTCAAAAAAGCTGATTCTGAATTACACCAAAAATAGTATTTTTCAAGTTGACAATATTCTAGTACTTGGATGCCCCTTAGCGCCTTAAATAGTGTAACATAGTCATTTTTTGGCGACCCAATAACTCATTTCAGGACTACACAAAAGTCGATAAATAGGGTACAAAGGATTTGGAATCCATGTAGAGTGTTGGTAGTAATCATTTCGTTTAAAAAATTCAAAACCTTCATCTTTGAAAACTTGGGCTATGGCTTGATGGTTTAGGGCATGTTCTTTTTTATGCCAATAATCAGATAGGGTGTAATCGATTGTGGGAACTTTTAACCCTATTAAACCGAAATATAAGCTATTGATAACTGGATTCGAATGAAAATAGAGGTCTTTTGCAAAGTTGGCAAGTTTGCTAAATTCATTTTTCCAATAGAAAGGCGAAGCTTCATGATCTATGTACATTATGCCTCCCTTCTTTAAGAAACTGGAAAGAACTCCTAGTGCTCCAAGATAATCGGGCAAGTGATGCAACACAGAATAGAATGTTATCAGGTCAAATTTGCCCTTGCTAAAACTTAGGTTTTCAATTGGCGAGTTAATTATTGTTAATTTGTCAGGTAAGTAGGCAGCATACTTTTTCTTTAATATTAAGCACATTTCCGGCGAAATATCAGTTGCCGTCACGTTGTAGCCCATTTGTAATAGTTTACCAGTTAAGTTGCCAGTGCCTGCTCCAACATCCAGCGCGTTTCTCTGATTACCTGTGATTTGTTTATCAATTTTTTTTAGTTTGGCTGTTACTCTTTTTTGTTCTTGTCTGCTATAGACTTCTGGATGTAATAATTCGTAGTATTGTGCTTCAATGCGGTGGACTGTAACGTTTGCTTGGTGAATTTGATCGTTAAGATCTGAATCTGTTCGCAAGTATTTTGGCACCTCATCAGGGAGAGTTATAGTTGTGAGTTATGGTATTTTCAAATTAATATATAGTATGAAAATTCAGTTTTGAGATTAAAATAAAAAAAATAAAAGAGGAAGTGGTTTTATCCACTTTGGGTTTTTATGGTCGTTTCCTGAGAACCAGGATGATGACGACGCCGATGATAGCTACGAAGATAAACAGCCCTGCGATTGCTGGAACAAAGTACATCTCTGACACTGGAGTTGCTGGAGCTTCAGTTGGTGCTGGAGTTGGTGCTGCTTCCATGACGTTGAATGCGGTTGTTGCTGATGATGGCCAGTAACCATTGGTACCTGCGAATGATGCAACGACTTGATAAGTGCCCGAAATGTCCGGTGTCCAAACTAAGCTGTATTGGCCTTTTGCGTCAGTTGTAGTTGTACCTATGCTTCGATAGTTGTTGTTTGAGTCAAGAACACTAATGTCAACGTCAACGCCTAAGAAGTTTGTTGGCAATGGCTTTTGCTGGTAGACATATCCCATCCAATCGCCCATTATCATATCATTTGCGAGTGGAATACCATTGGGGAAGCGATATGCCTGCTCGGCTTGCTTTGAACCTGCACTGATGTCGAGAACTGAACCCGTTATTACGACTGGCTGGTTTGATGCTGCTGCAAGCGATGGAGCTGAAACTGTCATTGTACTAGGACCTTTTCCGACACTGTAGATTTGATTGTCATAACCATTGGAAAAAGTTGCGTATCCGTCAGCCATAGCATAACTAATCTGACTGAATTCTCCAGTATAAGCGTTTAGAGTCCAGATTTCTTCACCTGTAGTTGCATTGATAGCCCGCGCCATGTTACCCTTAGGAATAGGTGTTACGATAGTGTGCTGAGAACTAACAGTATAGATTACTCCATTACCGACCGCATTTAGGATAGCCGGGTAAGGACCAGGCATCTGAAGACCACTGTCAGTATTGTTGCCAGGTGTACCGCCGTTGCCATAGCTCCAAAGTCTCATTCCCGTTTGCAGATCATAACAGAAGAGTATGCCGCCGTATCCAATAGTGTACACGTTACCGTAAGCAAGTTGAGTAGCTACATATGGGAAGTATGGAAGGCCAAAGTAGTCAAGAGGAGTTATTTCCTGTTGTTGCAGCGCGTTTACCTCGTCTGTTTCCCAGAGTTTCTGGCCGTTTGCAAAGCTATAGCCCACAAAATTCTGAGTTTCCTTACATGTTTCTATAAAGACACGTGCCACTGGATCAGCTCCGCCAAACAGTATCGTTTTATCCCGTGTATCACTGTATATAGGACTCCACCAAAGTATAGAACCGACTGCTCCCTTGGATGCGTTAAGGTTAATAGCAAAGTACTGCCATTCAGCGCTAGTTAGCGAAACGACGCCAGAAACATTTTGTGTCTGTCCATTTAATGTTGCATATGAACCGTTTCTGCAAATCATAATGTCACCATAGAAAGCTGCAACAACACTAAATGATAACGAAGACGGAAGTGAATTACGCCAAGGTATTGACTTGTTCTGTGTGACGTCATCTAAATAGTCATAACGATTACCACGATTCGCTTCAACAACCCTTGTTGTTGTCGTGACAGGTGTAAGTGTAGTTGTTGCAACGCCGTCAACATAAGTTGTTGACGATTGGTTTGTTGTAGTTGTAGTGGTAGTAACATCAATTATGTGGCGAGTTTCCTGATTCACCCGGATGATAACCTGTTCCACGGAAGAACTTTGTAGAATTCCATTGAGTCAAATACCAGTCAGGATTTGAGCTAGTGCCATTGTTAAAGAAGTTGTATCTTATGTGTTCTCCCATTGGACCCATCACCAATGTACCTCCAACACCACTACCACCAGTCATACCGGTTACGTTGAAAACGTTTTGTCCTGTGTACATATCATAACATTGGCCAAAGTTGCTTGTGCATAAGAGCGCTGGGAAAACTCCGTGTTGGTTAGGATTCTGAACGTCAGGAATGTAAGCAAAAGATATCGTCGGAAAATCATTTCGTCTCCAGATTTCTTGGCCTGTACGCAAATCAACGCAGACACTGTCTCCGCTGCTGGGACCAAGGAAGGAAACTGGTTCTCGGTAGAATAATCGTCCGTAAACTATTATTGGATTGATGAATCTTTGCTGATAAGCTGAACCTTCAAAGTATGTGTTTCCCTGAATTTCATAGGCATCACCACCCACAACTCCACCTTCCTGTATAGGCTTAGTCCACATTATGTGACTAGTCAGTGGTCCGACAGCATCACCAGGATACCTTTGGAGCATTGAACTGTTTGGAATACCAGTAATGGTACCAGCACTAACGCTAGAAAGAACAGGCGAACCAACTCCTAACCAGTTTGAAGAAATCGTCCACCAGTCAGTGTTCTCACCGTAAATTGGGCGAGCCCAGTACTCTGTTGGCATAGGATAACTATTGGGGTACTCATAGACGGGGTCTTGTTGAACAGTCAAAGTGTCTGTCGCAGTGCTAGGCAGGTATATGTCGCCAACTGCTACGGCGCTGGTTGTGTCAAAGTAAGTTGAGTTAAGCACTTGTCCACCGAAATTGAAGGTAATATTGTATTGACCGACTATGGTTGGAGTGAACCGGAAGAATTGTGCTCCTGTTGTGTCTTCAATAGTGTCCCAATGTAGCGTTGTTACTTTACCTTCGGGGTCTGTAATAAGAACTGTGTAGTTATGGAATCTAAAGGTGTTTAACATCGATGACCCTGAAAGAGGCGCATTTCCAAGGAAGGCATAGCCGAGTGCTGATTGACCGACACCGATTGGGTCAGGCAAAAGTTGGAGTTTGGCGTATGTTTTGTACTCGTATGGAGGCGTATGTGCATCTGCGTTTGGTATAAGTAGCATTGATGCTCCCATTGAAATGATTAAGAATATTGCAATCGAAATAGCTGCTGTTTTACTTTTTGCAATTTGCATTTTTTCTTTTCTCCTATAAATTTATTCTGTATGGATAACTATTACTGAGTTAATATATCTTATCCAAAAATCGTTTTTGGTGTTTTTGTTAAAAAACCAGACTCATTGGAAACTAAAACTTATAGGCTGTAATTGTTTTTGAGAATTTTTGCTATAAAGTTTGAGGTAAAAGGAAAAATCAGGAATATCAGGGGGATAGAAAAACCAGAAATTTCAATAACACCGATGCTTCCTGGGTGACCGTTGAACTTGTTCTCGTCTCTGCTTAAAAACGAGCTTGCGCCTAAGCATTGGGTTGATGGGTCTATCGAGTCCTAATGGGAAGGTAAAACAAAATGCTGTAACAACAAGTGGCTGATTTCTTGGTTTTTTGTTTCAGGGTCTTTTTTGTTATTTAGGCGAAATGTTTAAGCATCAAGCATCTTCTTTTTGAAGAATAAATGTGAAGTCGAATGAAACCTCACGTAACGTTAGTTAATCCTGCTGCTCCAGAAGGTGCCGCAATGCATATGCCCTTTGCGTTATTGGGCTTGGGATATTTGGCAGCTGTTTTAGAGAAAAACCAGTACCGAGTAGACGTCATCGATTGTCAGGTGCTGAAGTTCTCTCTTGAAGATTTTAGAAGTGAAATTAGCAAGCGTCAGCCAGATATTGTCGGGGTAACTTCATCAACGTTGACGTATCAAACGGCTTTGAAGCTTGTTAAAATAGCTAAAGAAACTTGCCCAAAATGCATTACAGTCGCAGGTGGCTCGCACGTTACTTTTTGGGATGATCATGCGCTTAAAGAATGCCCAGAACTTGACATTGTGGTAAGACGTGAAGGTGAAAACACAGTGCTTGAGTTGGTCCAGAGGATTGAAGCAGGGAAAAGTTACAGTGACGTTTTAGGCACGACTTGTCGAAAAGACAGAAAAATTGTGAGGAACCCAGATAGACCTTACATTGAGGATTTAGACAGTTTGCCTTTTCCAGCACGTCATCTTTGGCCTATGGAGAAGTTCCGTGAATTAGAAGATATCCTCTACTTGGCAACTAGCCGAGGCTGCGTTTACTGGTGTGAATTCTGCACAACTGTGAGGATGCATGGGCGAAAGTACCGCATGAGAAGCCCAAAGAACGTGGTTGATGAATTGGAGTCTCTGCACAAAACCTATGGAGTGAAGAAATTTACGTTCTGCGACGATGCTTTCACTGTAGATCAACCAAGAACAGAAGCGCTTTGTAATGAAATTTTGCAGCGTGGCTTGAAGATTGAGTGGAACTGTGGCACACGCGTGGATATGCTAACACAAGATCTGCTTGCAAAAATGAAGACAGCTGGATGCGTTTCTGTCTGGTTTGGTGTTGAATCTGGCACGCAGCAGGTTCTGGATGCGATGAAAAAAGGCATTTCTCCTGAATTAACCATGAAAGTTTTAGGTTGGGTACGCGAGGCAGGTTTGATGCCTGTTCCAAATGTTATCCTTGGTTTTCCTGGTGAAACTAAAGAGAGCGCTTGGAAAACCATCAAGTTCGTGGAAAAAGTCTCTCCCGACGCAGTGGGATTCTATAATGTGGCAACGCCTTTTCCAGGCACGCCAATGTACGATTTGGTGAAGGAGAAGGGGTGGCTTAGAATAACTGACTTTGATATGTACGACACTACCAGACCAATTTTTGAAACGCCGCAGCTCAACATGAAGGAATTGGGTAAGCTTCGAGAAGGTGCGTTCCACCATTATTACCTTCGCAGAGCGTATTTCTTTGATAAAAGAAGGCGATTTAGGCCGTCTACAGCGCTGGTTGTGGGCATGCATTTTGCAGCAAACATCAAGCTTAAACTAAGAAGAAAATAAACATTCATTTCTTTTCTTTTTTTGACAACAACAAAAACTGCTTTTTCAATAGTAAAGCTTACAGAAAAAATAACTTAAAAATCTCTTTAGTTCTCCCTAAGGAATAGAATTTTCCAAAGCTGTAACCCTCACCAGGAGAGGGTTTAACGTTTCGCCTTCTTTCTAAATTGCAGGGCTTGAACTAGAAAAATTGCAGCAGCAACAATCGTCACTATTGTTAGAAGCCAAAATGACTCTTCCACAGGTGCACCTACAATCAAGTGAGGAGCTAAAACCGCAATTTCAGCAATTAAAACACCCAGAAAAACAAATCCGAAGATGGCGAAGCTTGGGATGAGAGTTTTTCCTAACCAAACATATCCCTTCAATCCCAACTTTTCCTTAACAACATAATTACCGTAGGTGTCTTTGACGACTAATCCTAAATCTATGAGTTTCTGAAGGTTTCTATAAGCGACGCTTGGACTACTAAGATTAGCTCCACGCATTAAATCTCGAGGACCAATGGGCTTGCCGACTTTTACTAAATAGAGATATGTTTGAAAGGTTGTTGCGTTCAGTTCTTCTTCAGGTTCCACAAGTAGCACCAATGAAAGAGTAGCAGTGTTTGCCTTTAAAAACCAAGCTATTTGTGCCAAAATTATTAACTAATTAATTTAATTTTAGAAGAACCTCGTCTTTAATTCAAGAATTATACTTACTTTTTTGCTACAATTCTTAGAAAAATAAAAAGGATTTGAAATCCACAAAAATTAGTGTGAAAAAACTAGCCTCCTTGAATTGGACCGATTTACCGTAATTAATATTAACTGTTTACTTGAAGTATTCGAAAGCAGTGTCGGGGTACTCATGGAGCTAAACCTAATAAATGCACTTGTAGCAATTGCCATATTGGTTTTAGCTATCCTGTTAGATTTAGTACTTGGCGACCCTTCACCTAACTACCCAGACAAATGGGTGTTCAAGCTGCACCCAACTGTGCTGATTGGGAAATTTACAAAGAAAATAGAGCCCTATTTTAAAAATCCTGAAACTAAAACGGAAAAGTTTTTGGGAGTTCTATTGGGCTTAGCGGTCATTACCACTTTTGCGTTACCAGTGTTTTTTGGTTTATGGGCAATTTACTCATTTACACCATTTTATGTTAACATCTTAGTGTACGGTTTCATTGCCGTAATCTTAGTAAAAATGACAATTTGCATTAAATTGGAGACAGATTGGGCAAAAGCTGCAGCTAAAGCCATTGACCAAAGCAATTTACCCGAAGCAAAAAAATACAGCCACTTCTCCAGAAGAGAATCCAAGGACCTAAACGGCGTTCAAATGGGAAGTGCAGTCATCGAATCTATGTCAGAAAACCTAATTGACTTCAAACTTTCACCCATGATGTCCTTTGCCCTCTTTGGTGTTACTGGAGCTATTGTTTTTCGAGTAATAAATACGCTTGATGGCATGGTTGGCTTCAAAACTAAAGAGCACATCAATACTGGTTGGTTTAGCGCAAATCTCGACAATTTCGTCAATTTCATACCCACAAGGTTGACGACGCTGCTCATGATAATTTCAGCGGCAATTCTTCGTATGGATGCATCAAACGCTTGGAGAATCGCTTGCCGAGACCACAAGAAAACTCCCAGCCGCAACCACGGTTGGCCCATGGCCGCAGTTGCCGGTGCACTTAGGATTCAGCTGGAAAAGCCAGGGCAATATATCCTTGGAGATGCGCAGGAGCCCTTGACCGGTGATAAGATTTTAGGAGCACTGCGAATCCGCGATGTAACCATTATCCTTTGGGGGCTACTTTGCGTCCTTGTCCTCGTATTGGTGCGGCTTTTCTGGTTCATCCCAATTTAGTGCAAAGTTTTAATCAAACAGAAGGGTATTTCTGAGATAGAAGTGCCACTTGTATGCGTGTTTGCCTCATTAACCCACCAAGGATTCAGCCCAAAGTATGGGGGAAGCCTAACGTTTTTCCACCTATCGTTTTGGCGACGGTGGCAGCGGTTCTAGAGAAGAAATATGCTGTTAGCATTATTGATGCGCCAACTGAGGGCTGGGAGAACCTTGAGGAGTTGGATGAATCCAAGTATCGTGTGGGTTTGAGTGCAGAAACAATTGCACAGCGAATTACAGATCTTAAACCTGAAATGGTTGCGATTGAGATTCCTTTTTCAGGATGGTCCAAAACCGCCTTTGAAGTAGTATCCATAGCAAAAAAGGTCGACAGAGACATCATAGTTGTGTTGTTTGGGTTACATCCATCTTCCCGTCCGGAAGCTTGCCTAGAAAACGCCGATGTGGATTTTGTGATAATTGGGGAGCCCGAGAACACAGTTTCTGAGTTGGTTGATGCACTGGAATGGGGAAAGAACAATATCAAGAGCATTGCCGGGTTGGGTTTTAGGGAAGAAGGCAAAGTTGTCCTGAATGCGAAACGTGCGATAATCAAAAATTTAGATTCATTACCTTTTCCAGCAAGGCATCTGCTGCCTATGGATTTTTATGCTCAGGCGGTTAAACAAAACCCGCTTAGAGGCGAAATCAACAAGCCCTACACTATTGTAATTACTAGCAGAGGTTGCCCGTACAACTGCGTCTTCTGTTCAAACTGCATAGTCTGGGGGAAACAGTGGAGACCTCGAAGCCCAAAAAATGTGGTTGATGAATTAGAGCAGATAATTAAAAAATTCAGTATTGAACAGGTTGATTTTTCGGACGACAACTTGACTTTGGATAGGCAGCGGATGGTTGAAATCTGTGATTTAATCGTTGAGAGAGGGTTGAGGTTTGAGTGGTTTACGCCTAACGGCATCAGGGCAGATTCACTTGATGAGGCACTACTCCGAAAGATGAAGGCTGCGGGTTGCAAAAAAATCAGAATTGCACCCGAATCAGGCGTACAACACATTGTAAACGATGTTATCAAAAAGAACCAAGACCTCAGAACCGTCGAACAAGCGGTGGTCCTATGCAAGAAAGTCGGCATTAAGGTGGGTTGTTTTTTTGTGATTGGTTTAATCGGAGAAACCAAAGCAGACATCGAAAAAACTATAGAGTTTGCCTACAAGCTTCGGGGTTTAGGAGCTGACACATTTATCTTCAGCATAGCTATGCCACTTTACGGCACAGCATTCTATGAACAAGCAAAGGCAGGCGGATTTCTCCAAGAGGGCTTCTGCGACTTTGCATTAGCGGCTACGGAGCCACAGGTTGAGACTCCAGAGTGGTCGACGCGGGATTTGCAGGAATTATGTATGAAAGCGAATTTGGTTAATCCGACGTTTACGAGGAGCAAAGTTTTGCGGGCGATGAAGCATCCTCTAAAGACAACGAAAATGCTGCTGAAGAAGAAAGATTAATCAATGCATTTCAGAAAAAGTAGAATTCAAAAGACCAATATTTTTCCATCTATTATGACAAATTCAACCTTTATATCCTTAATTTTCTCGGGTTCAACAACCATCGGGTCATTTGACAGGACTGTTAAATCGGCTAGTTTACCCTCTTCAATTGAACCCTTAACATTCTCCTCACCTGAAGAATAGGCAGCATCCAGAGTGTACATCCGCAAAGCTTCTTCAACGCTTAAACGTTGCTCAGGAAACTCTTTTCGCAACACCACTTCTTGGATTCCAAGCAATGGGAATAGGGGTTCCATGGGGCAATCAGAACCA
Organism: Candidatus Bathyarchaeota archaeon; assembly: GCA_963804785.1. Classification (GTDB taxonomy): domain Archaea; phylum Thermoproteota; class Bathyarchaeia; order Bathyarchaeales; family Bathycorpusculaceae; genus Bathycorpusculum. The sequence continues at coordinate 227,066 of CAWDRR010000002.1, read as the reverse complement.
CCAGCAACCTTCACTCCTTCATTAAGAAGCGTTTTGAGCGGATGCAACCATTTTGCCCGTTCCAATCCGAGTCGTTGGATAGCTGACCAAACCGAAAATTCCGTTGAAATAACTTTGGGCTGAACCGAAACGACCACTTCCTGTTTTTTTAGGCGATTAATTAAATCTTTATTTAAGACAGCCGCTTGCTCGATGCGGAATCGAACGCTACTTTTTTGTGTTTGCACAAAAACTTTCAGGGTCATATCGATTGCTTTGTCGCCCATTGCAAGAACAACGGGCTGAACTCCAGCGACCAACATTTTTGCAACTGAAGCCGCCAACTCTTCTCCAGTGCAAAGCAGTTTTCCACTGTTTTTTGGTTCGTCAGTATAGGGCTCAAGCAATGCAGCTTCTTTAGAATCCAAGTACCCGTCCACAGCAATCGTGGCACCCCCGACTCGCAACACCGATAACATTGTTGGTCTTGAAACCGACTGTTTTCTCTAGAAGTTCTTGCGGAACAACAACGTTCACCCTAAAAGGCAACCTTCCAAACGCATTCAAATTTTGAATAATCTCAAGTTCAACTTCTGACAAGACCAACCAATGAACACTAGTTATTCCAGCCGCAGAGATTTTTTGACAAGCCAATGCTGTTGCCTCCAAAAGGTCAGTGACAGTGGGTTCAGGAATAGCTTTCCAGATTAGGTTCGTAGCGCTGTCGCGCAAAATACCCGTGAGATCTTTAGTTTCTGGGGCCTGGTCGATGAAACCGCCTGAAGGCACGACGGTTTGTTTTGTTACGCCTGCAATTTGGAGAGCTTTGGTGTTTACTACGCAAATCATGGCGGTCTCGTGGTAGAGAATGACTGGGTTGATTGGTGTATGCTCATCTAAGTCTGAGATTTGCAGCATTCGTTTTTCTTTTAAGCGATCCTGATTCCATCCCCGACCAATAATCCACTTTCCAGCAGGTGTTTGTTTAGCTTTTTCTTTAAGCATACTTTGCAGCTCTTCGATGGATTGTGCATTGGTTAAGTCAAGCCACATTAGGCAACGTCCATAGTCTGCAACATGGATGTGAGTGTCGATTAAGCCTGGAACGACTGTTTTTCCTTCAAAGTCCATGACTTTTGTTTTTTCGTTGATTAATTGACCTATTTGTTTGTTGGTTCCAACTCTGATAATTTTGTTTTTGTTAATAGCCAGGGCTTGGGCTGTGGGCTGGTTTGGGTTCATTGTTCGAATATTAGTGTTAATAAGTACCAAGTCCGCTGACAAATGCCAAATTTCTCCAGTTACTGTCGATATTAATTGGCTAGTTGATGCTTGAAGTAAAAAGCCTTGCGCTCCACGTCAATTTCAAAGAAATACCAGTATTGAGCTGATCTGCAAAACACATAATAGTTCCAACAACCGTTTGGGAATACTAAATCGGGGAACCAACGTGAAAGCCCACGTAGCACTTGTAAATCCACCATACCCAGTTGAAGCGCCACAAGCCATCTTCCTGCCGCTTGGTATCAGCTACTTAACAGCGGTCCTTGAAGAGAAGGGGTACAAAGTAGACGTGGTTGATTGCCAAACTACACACCCTACACAAAAAGAGCTTGAAGACAAATTTAGAAGCTTAAACCCCGACATAATCGGAGTCACATCCGCCACACTTACTTACAATCCAGCACTCGATATTCTAAAAGCTGCAAAAGCAGCCCTCCCCAAAGCCGTCACCATGATTGGCGGACCACACGTGACGGTCATGGATGAACAAGTTTTCACCGAGAGTCAAAATGTCGACATTGTGGTACGCAGCGAAGGGGAGCAAACCATGCTGGAACTTGCAGGCTTAGTTTCCGAGGGCAACCTCAAAAATCTCAATCAAGTATCAGGAATAACCTTCCAAAGCAATGGTAAAGTTGTTCGAAATCCCGACCGCCCATTCATGCAGGATATTGATTCACTTCCCTATCCGGCACACAAACACTTTGATGTAGGCAAATACAAAATTCTTGACAAAACCTACTTACCCATAATTACTAGCCGAGGCTGCCCCTTCAGTTGCGCTTTTTGTGCAGGATACAAAATGTGCGGCAGAGGTTTTCGAGCTAGAAGCCCAAAGAAAGTCGTTGACGAACTGGAATGGCTTAGAGACGAGTTTGGAGGAGGCGCGTTTGCCTTTTACGATGACACATTCACATTTGACGTGAATAGGGCAATTGCCATCTGCGATGAAATGAAAAAACGAAAGTTTGATTTACCTTGGGATTGCCGAACAAGAGTTGATAAAGTCTCTAAAGAACTGTTAACTAAGCTGAGGAGTTCAGGATGCCAACTTGTCCACTTCGGCGTTGAATCGGGCAGCCAGCAGGTGTTAAACTTGATGCGTAAAGGCACCACTGTTGAGCAGAACGCTCAAGCAATTAAGTGGGCAAAAGAAGCAGGCATATCAGCTGCAATATCGCTTGTCATTGGCTATCCCACTGAAACACCTGAGCAATTACAGCAAACAATTGATTTCATCTATAAAACAAAGCCAGATTACGTCTACATGTGTGAAGCAGTTCCTTACCCAGGCACAGAACTTTATGATTTTGCCAAAAGCCTAGGCTTAGATTTAGCCAAAGACTGGAGCTTGTACCATGAACAAACTCAAGTCTTCCAAAACAATCTCTTACCGCTGGAAAAGTTGAATCAGACAAAAAAAGACTTCTACGACCATTACTTGTCTCCAACCTTTTACCTGCGAAAGAAGATGAAGGGAGACTTCTATAGCCAAATCATGGCACGCAGCGCCTTAAACCATATTGTAGCAAACAACAGCTTCGCACGATGGGTCCTCAGAAAGCTTTATCACCCCAAAAAAAGCCCCGGCGGGCACAGCACCCCGAGTAAACAGCAAGGAACCTAACGCTATGTTTTCCCTTGCAGGTATAAAGTACCTACTCACCCACCCACATCAACTTAGATGGGTTATCACAAGGGAGATCCATTTTGGACAACGTAAAAAAAGCAAACGCAAATGGGTTGAGTGGCAAAAGTACGATGCAAACATGCACATTATGATGATTGAGCAACATGCAGAACTTTTAAGCGTCAACACCCTGAACGTTGACAGAATCAAAATCTTTAACGACCTAGTCAAAGGCATTGGAGCAAACCTACAGATTTTGGATGTAGGCTGTGGCGACGGTGTCATAAGTGAACCATTAATAAAGAAAGGTCACTTTGTTGCAGCTGTTGATTTACCCACAGTAGCCACTTCAGCCCATAAAGGCAACGTTTCCTCTATTATGGCAGGCGATGCAGAAACACTAGCTTTTGCAGATTCAACATTTGATCTAGTTATTGCATCAGAAGTTCTTGAACATCTCTGGGCGCCTGAAAGCTTCATACTCGAGGCATATAGAACCCTCAAACCTCACGGTTTTTTGATCATAGAGACTCCTGAAGGGATAGCTGGTTTAAACTATGATTCACATAGAAATTTTTACACAGTTGAAAAAATAGAAAAAATGTTAGCACCCAAATTTGCCTTGAAGAGTGTGGAGCGGCTGGCTGCCACGGGTTCTGCTCAGACACCCACGATTATAGTATTTTTAGAGAAGACCACTTAAAGGGGTCCGTTTAATTTTTTTGTTTTTTTGAGTTTTCGACTAAAATAAAAAAGAGTTATTACCGCCAAGGCTATGATCACCGTTATGAGTGCTATCACTATTGTAGAAGATGGGGAGTTCAAGGAATTTTCCGCGGGCTTATTGACCGTTGCAGTTATGGTGTTAGCGAAGCAGTAGACGTTCCAATCATGGTTTCCAATGTACAATCTCCCGTTGGCTATTGTTGGTGAAGACCAACTACCCGACGGTGTAGTATAGGCTGCAAGTTTTGACCCGTTATTGTTTGCGTCAAGAATGAATATGTGACGTTGGCTAGTCATCATGTAGATTTTGCCATCAGCATAAGATGGTGAAGCGTATAATTCGTCGCCTGTGAAAAAGCCCCAGTTTGTGTTTCCATTGGTTGCATTTAGGGATGTCATGCTAAACTTATCAATAACATAAAGTTGGCCGTTGACGTAAATTGGCGATGAAACTATGAATTCCATAGCAGCTGGGTCCCTGAAAGTCCAAATTATGCTACCTGTAGTAGCGTTTATTCCAAAATAAGTTCTCAAATTGGAGGATGCAAAAACCATGCCATTAGCCACTGATGGAGAGCCAATCATCTCAGTGCCTCCCGTGAACTGGTACTCGTAGGGTAACGGCAGTTTCCAAATAACAGAGCCGCTACTGGCGTCAAGTCTGTAGAGGACACCAGAATTGGGTTCTTCCGATGTAAAGTAGACGCCGCCATCAACAACAGCTGGAGAAGAAAGAACCGGACCACCTGTCTTGAACTTCCAAACAATATAGCCGTTTTTTGCGTCGAGCGCATACATGTAACTGTCCAATGAGCCAACGAAAACTTTACCATCGAATACAGTCGGTGAGGACTTAAGCACAAAGGAGCCGTACGTGTAGGGCAAGTCGCCGTTCACAAATGTCTTCCAATTAAGCGCGCCAGTGTATGCGTCAAGGCAGTAGACATAGCCGTCATCGCCTCCTGTGTAAACTTTGCCGTTTACAATTGCTGGGGAAGATACTTGGGCATCTTGGGTGGTGAATTTCCAGACAAGGTTACCGCTCCATGCTCCAAGAGCATAAATGTTTTTGTCTTGGGAACCAACGTAGACTATTCCATTTACAGCGCTGGGCGAAGAGATAACTGAACCATTAGTGGTGAATTTCCATGCTAAAGACAGGTTTGAGGGTCCAACTTGAGCTGTGGAGGAGTGTGATGCGTCAGCACGCCACATAGGCCAATCACTTGTCGGGATATCGGTCAGTTCCAATTGCCCATACTTGGTTGAAACTGTCGTATTCACTTCCTGAAGTGGAGTCAACCGCATCGGTTACAGTTCCGGGAATTAGGTATAGGTGTCCATATGCTACTGCAACTGATTCTCTTGGAGCCAAAGCTTCGATAGGAAGCTTCCAGATAAGTTGTCCATTGTAAGCATTTAAGCATACAAACTCGGAGGTTCCAACTGCGCCACCGTATTGGGCAAATTGACCTGTTGTTGCATAGACTTTGCCGTCTGCAACTGTAGGGTATCCTGGCCAAAGAAGTGTACCGGGTCCCCGATATTTCCATACAAGGTTCCCGGTTGCCAAGTCAATAGCATAGAGGTTGCCGTCTTTGTTAAGTTCATAAACGTTGCCATACGCGATCGCTGGGCCTGTGGTAAAGTATCCGTCTGTGTCTGGCGTATATGTCCATAGAATCTTGCCATCTGCAGCATTAAAGCAATACATTGTATTGTCATCGGTACCTCCACGCAGGAACTTGCCATCAGAATAAGCGCCTTCGAAAATCATAGGTCCCTTAGTCAGTGTAGTCCACACTACCGCGCCTGTCTTGGCGTCAAGCGCAATTTGCTGGTTCATAAAAGACCCAGGAAAAACCAGTCCGTCACCATAGGTAGTTCCTATTCCGGTTTTACCGCCACCTGGAATATAAGTCCTCCAAATCATGCTTGGTGGATGTGATGGGTCAACAAAACTCCAGCCTTCAGTGAAGGAGTCTACTTTGATGTAGAACATTTTTTCCTCCGGACTGTAAACATTGGCACTGAAAATGCCTGTATCCGCGCAGAAATTGGAGCTAGTCCAAAGTATCTTGCCTGTTTTCGGGTCAAGACAGGTGCTTTCCACGATCATGTGTGAATCATCAATTTTGTAGGCTATTGGCCAAGGTTTGGGCATTGGAATATCTGTCTTCCAAACTTGGTTACCGTTTTCTTGGTTAAGTGCAACTACGGATGTGTTGGTACCGACGAAGATCATTCCGTCAAACGCGGAAAGGTAGGTTTGTATGCCTGAGACGTTGGCTTTCCAGAGTATATCAGGAGTATCGGGGGCGGGTCCAGCTGAAAAACGCGAGAAAGAGGAATCTCCCTTAAACTGTGGCCACTCGTACTGAAGTAAATTAGCGTTTATGGAAGTTGTGTTGCTGCTGGTTTGGGCATTTACAAAGTTTAATTTTGATTGTAAGTTAAAAACTGTAAAAACCGATGAAACAAGTAATAATGCCAAGATAAATAGCATTTTGATTTTAATTTGCGTTGATTCCTTGCCCCCGAGAATTAATTATTAGGGCGTCTATTTCACTATAAACTTTGCGGAAAACCAAGAATCAACAATAATTATCTTAATTAACGAGAAAAAATGCAAAAAAGGTTACAAAACCAAAAAAAGTAAGAATCGCACAATCTTTTTTAAGACGAAAAGAACCCTTAAGGTAAACAATGAATTATTGAAGGAAACTTGAGGGTATTTTATTTGACAGAGAAGAAGGGGCCTTTACTTATGACTTCTTGGAGAGCAACAGGCGCTTGCAATGCTCGATGCAAATACTGCAATGTCGACGCAACAGGTACGCATGCTCCAAGAGAAATGACAACCCAAGAAGCCTTTCACTTGGTAGATGAAGTCAAAAGCTTTGGCGTAAGATGGTTTGGGATAAAAGGCGGTGAACCCCTAACACGCCCCGACATTTTTGAAATTGTGACTTATGCCAAAAATAAAGGCTTAAACGTATGTCTTTTGACAAACGGGGTCTTTGTAGATGGAAAAATCTATGACAATTTGGTAAAAAATCAAGTTTGGACATCGGTGAGCATTGATGGACCTGAAGAAATAAACGATCAACTACGCGGAGAAGGTTCATACAAAAAAGCTCTCTCAGCCATCGAAAAATTATCTAAGGGCAAAATTCTCAACGGCTTAGCCTGCGCCATAACAACCATAAACTACCAACACCTCGATCACGTTGCCGAGTTAGCTGAAAAATACCATGCTAACTTTGTTTGGTACAATCATCTTGTGCCAAGTGGACGGGCAAAAGCCACGATGGACCTAACTCCGACCCCAGAACAATACGAATGGGTACTTAACCACATCTGGGACATAACAACCAAATATAGAGGCAAATTTGAGGTTCACGTTCACTGCCCACATTTTGCTAGGGTAGTAAAACAGAGAATCCCTGATAAAGAGTTTGACGAATGGTACGAAAAAGAGTTTCATGGCAAATGCACCTACTTTGCCTTTGGTGGATACCTTAGCGTAACCGAAAACGGCGACTTAATCCCTTGCTTCTACACCGACCTACAACCTTCCGAACCCATGATGCTAGGAAATATACGAAGCAAAAGTTTGTCCACAGCATGGGAAGAAATCAAAGCATCCAAGTACTACAATAAATTCCAAGACCGAAATGTACTGAAAGGCAAATGTGGTGTCTGCGAATACCGTGAAATCTGCGGAGGATGCAGAAATCGAGCATACGCCTACACAGGCGACATCGCTGAATCTGACCCAGCATGCGCCTATATACCCAAGAGCCTACGCAAAAAATAGCAGTAACAGGTATTGTGATGAGTACAACTAAAACTAAGGTAGCATTGGTAACTCCGCCACTGTTAGAGAAAGTTGCGCACCACCCCCTCTTTCCACCTTTAGGCTTAGCTTATATGGCTGCAGTTCTTGAGCAAAACGGTTTTGATGTAAAAATCATTGATTCTCCTGTCCTTGACTTTGACCATCAAAAAATCAAAGCTGAACTAGAAGCTTACCAACCTACTATAGTCGGCGTTGGCTCAATGACGCCCACCATTGAGTCAGCACTTAAATGCGCGCAAATAGCAAAAGAAGCCTGCCCAGACACTAAAGTTGTGATGGGTGGACCACATGCAACTTTTGCAGACACAGAAATTCTCAACACCGAAAAAGATGTTGACTTAATCGTAAGAGGCGAGGGAGAAGAAACAATCGTTGAAATAGCCAAGCAACTGTCCCTTGGTGAAATAAAAGGCATAAGCTTTCGAAAAGACAACCAAATAATAAGAACTGATCAACGATCATTTATCCAAGACCTCGATGCCCTACCACGACCAGCCTACAAGTATCTTCCAATGGAAAAATACAACATCACAGGAAGAAACCTTCTACCAATAATCAGCAGCAGAGGTTGCCCCTTCCAATGTCCCTTCTGCGTTGCAACACAAATGTTTGGTTCACAATTCAGAGCAAGAAGCCCAAAAAACGTTCTTGACGAGCTAGAATGGCTCAGAGATGAATATGGAGCTGAAGGAATAGCTTTTCAAGATGACACATTAACCTTCGACAAAAAACGGACAATAGACATATGCGACGGAATAATTGAAAGAAAAATCAATTTGCCGTGGGGTTGCGGAACCCGCGCGGATGTAGTCACTAAAGAAGTTTTAGCCAAGATGAGCAAAGCTCACTGCAACGAAACCATGTTTGGTGTAGAATCGGGTTGCCAGCGGATGCGTGACGTTTTAAAGAAAAGAGTTTCAACTGAACAAATCGAGAATGCGATTAAATGGACCAAAGAAGCAGGCATATTCGTAACAGTCTCAGTCATCTTGGGATATCCTGGTGAAACAAAAGAAACCTTGCAGGAAACGCTGGATTTTGTTCGCAAAGTGGAACCTGACGATGTTTGGCTTTGCCATGCAACTCCCTATCCAGGAACGTGTCTTCGCGAGATAGTCGAGAAGAACGGATGGAAAATGTCGGAAAAGTGGGAACTCTATAATACGATGAACCCAATTTTTGAAGACCCCGCCCTACCAGCTGAAGAAATAGCGAAGATGCGCAAGAACTTTTACAACAAGTTCTACTCGCCAAAATACATCATGCGACAAGCAGTGAAAGGCTACTTGAAGGGAAACCTGTACAGCAAGATAATGACCCGAACCGCCGCTAACTATATGCTTTGGCGAGCGAAAAGCAAGTTATAAAATTTCTTTAAATACAGAATCTTTTTGTCGAATTGAATTTAAAATTCTCCGATTGCTAATTCTAAAAAGTAATCAAAAAATCTATTTTGCTTCTTGATAGATATTTTTACGGAAACTTTATAACATATTCGAGCGGTTTTTAAGACAACATCAAGAGGAAAAATAGATGACAAATACCGCTGAAGCTTACGGTACAAGAGAAAACTGGCCACCTTACACTTACCGAGATTACCCAGGCATAAAGCCTGAGGCATACGAAGCTTTCATGAAGTTCCTAAACACCGAGAACACTTCAGGCAGGTTAATGGAGTTGCAACCATGGGTCTCAGTTTGTGACTCAAAATGTGCTTTCTGCTATTTCCCAACTACAGCTTCAAGCAAAGTACAACTTGAATCCTATCTTGAATTACTTAAAAAAGAACTATCTATGTACGCTAAAACAAAATATGTAAAAACAAGCATCTTTGACGAAATCGTCTTGGGAGGCGGAACCCCCAGTGTACTTAGCGCAGAACAAATAATTGATTTAATCGATTTCTGCAAAGCCAACTTTAACACTAGCAAAGAATACTTTATAAAAGTCACAGGGTCATCAAAAACTCTGGCACTTCCAAAAATTGATAAACTAGCCAAATACGGCGTCTACCAGATGGACATGGGCGCCCAAACGTTTGACGATAAATTACGTAAAGCCTTATGCTTGCCAGACAGTGCTGCCGACGTTGAAGAAGCTATTAAATATGCACGAAAACTTGGGTTGGTAGTTTGCGTTGACCTTATGTATAACTTGCCTGGTCAAACTATGGAAAGCTGGATTAGCACTCTTAAGAAAACCATTGAATTAGACGCCGAAGTTGATGCTTACTCTCTACATGTGGATCCCGGAACGATTCTTGAAAAAATGATTAAAGACGGCACTTCGCCTCCACAAGGCAATTCTGAGTATGAGAAAGAAATGTTCTTAACCGCACACAAGATGCTTACTGAAGCAGGTTACAAGGCTGTCGGTCATGACCGCTATAGCCGCGTAGAGTGGCATATGCGTGAGAACTGCCTTAACGGTTGGCCATGGGGAGGCATATTAACTACAGGAGCAGGCTGCTTCATGGGTTACCTTCAAAAGTTTTCATATTCTAACTTGGAAAATATAAACGACTACATGGAGACAGTAAAATCTGGAAAATTACCCATTTGCAGACTCTCAGAATCCACAAATGAAGACATGATGCGAAGAACAATGACGCGACTCTACCTACGATTACCAGTGAGCAAAAAAGAGTTCATGGAAAAATTCGATACTACCCCAGAGAAGGTCTTTCCAAAACAACTGCAAAAACTAAAAGAAAAAGGCTTAATAGAAATTGACGACAAAGAAGTCAGAATAACCAAGCTAGGTGAAATTTGGAAAGGAAACATTGCGTGGGAATTCGCACCTAATCAGACAAAATAATTTTTCTTTTTTATTTAAAACTTTTTTTTCAAAGTCTAGTTCTAGAAATAGTTAGTTAAAAATACAAATTTATTGGTTTAAAAAAATAAAAAAGAAAAGAAAATGGATTGTTTTAGTGTCTCTGTGGCTGCATTCCATACCAGGTCATTACTTTTGCCAAAATCGGAACGATTATGCCTAAAAGAATTCCCGGAAGGAAGTTGATCACAATAGCGTTAACAGGATCTGCTACCCAGGATCCTTGAGCCATGCCTCGTGGAGAATATTGACCCATCACGCCTCCTGGTGCTTTGAAATCGAGCGAAACGGTATAGTTCATGTATGCCTGGATGACTGATACCATGATTGATGCGGTTAAGCCTGCGCCTAGCATGCGTTTGAAGTTTGATGATCCGTTGTTGAGTGATCCTGCGATGTAGCCGATTATGACTGCGTTAACGAGCCAGAAGAGCATGCTGATGTCGCCGTAGAAATTAACTGAATAGGCTGGATTTGTTGCGGCTACGCCTGCGTAGTATCCGTTGTAGAGACCTGCAGCTGCTACATAGTACATTCCGCCCATGATGAAGCCTGCTGCGCCGCCTGCCCACTTGTTCCATAGCAAACCAAGCACTAATGGTATGCCAAGTACAATCATTTGGGCAAAACCTTGTGAAAAGATAACTCCGAGTGTGGCAACGAAACCTTCTGTACCAAGTACGTGATATTGTCCGCTTGGGTTAACATATATTGCAAGTACGTAGATCAGAAGCACTAGTATCATTGGTATGATTATGGCGTAGAGTATGTCTGCAAGTTTAAATTTTGGTGTTTCCAATTTTTATCCCTTTTAATTATTTTACGTTGCGGCGTGTTAATAAGCTTAATGCTTGTAAGCGTCGTAAGGAGTATTTAGGAGCAAAAAATAGTAAATTTAATACCTCAAAGAGTGGTTAAATTAGCTTTTAAAAGGTTATCTAACAAGTATTGGTTGTTAAAAAAATAAAAGAAAGGGGTAGAGGATGAAGATTTCTTATTGCTGTTTTAGCATCGCTTTTGATCTGAGCACACTACCTTTCAAGTCGATTCTTGATGGGCAGACGAAACTACAATGTCCACAGCCAGTACAGTAGTCAGCATTAAGTTTAATCAGGGCATCGAAATCTTGCTTGACAAATGCTTGGTTGATCAGTATCGGACTTAGTTTGTGGCAACAAACTCTCAAGCATGCACCGCATCTTATGCATTCGTAAGTTTTGACTTTTTCAGGGGCAAATGCTTTTGCTTTCGGCAGTTTGGGTTCTTTGGATTCTGTGGTAGGTTTCCACTTTCCAACGCGATCTAAAACTGGCGATGTCAAATTCATTATTACTAATGCAAGTATTGAACCGCCCAAGAAGCCCATGTATGTTTGAATCAGCACCGTCAGCACTCCTAAGCCTACACCGAATATTAGTTGTCCAAAGTACGTCAATGGCGTGGACGCTGGATCTGTTGCCATGAAGAACGCTAGAAACACTGAGCTACCTATCAAGAGTTCAAAGCCGAGTCTTAGCAGTAGATCTCCACCTGGATAGGCAAAGTTCAATATTACGGACATTATTGCGACTGCTACAAAGTACGCTACTGTAATTCTCCATTTTATGTATCTGCGAGCAAGAACAAACAAGGCTATACCAGCGATTATGACTGCAAGACTGCAAGCGCCTCCAATCCAGCTATGGAATTTGCTGAAAATCAGTAAGTTAAAGACATCGTTTTGTGTAACAACGTTTGGAATTACTGAGCTGGGATTGCCAAAGCAGCCAGCAAGATAAAATCCAAATCCAGCCAAACCGTTGCCATTTATTGGCAAGTTATACCCTATCGCACCGGCTAGTGATGGAACACCCAACGGACCTGAGCTTGTGTGGTTAGATGGAATCAGTACAGCGAATACGCCGAGTAATGCAAAGACTAATAATTTTGCTGCTGCTGCTGGGTTTACGAATTTTCGTCCTTTCAATCCTTGTATTTTTTTGAAAAGTACAATGCCGATTATGGTGATTAATGCAACCCAGGTGAAGCATTCAGGTGCAAGAAGGGGAAGCACATCGAGTGAGCGCATCTGTGGTTCGCCAACAGTGTAAGAAAGCGCAACAATCAATCCGAAGACTGCTGCTGACATAGTATTGAGTGAACTATCTTCTGCTACTTTATAGAGTAAAAAGTCAATACCGACCGCCAGACCTACTGCGATGAGACAGTTGCCGATAACAGCATAACCATATTGCCAGCCTATTTCAGTGCCTGTTGCTGGGTCTTTTGCGACTACGCCCCACCACAAAACGGTGGTTACGACTGCTATTGCCACAAGTGCAAGGAACGTGTAAGTCATCAGTTTATCTTTAGTCATCCATGAGTAATCTTTTGGTTTAGTCATTCTTTTTATAATCTCCTTAATTTTCTGTTTCAATTTAGGGATGATATGTTTTATAAGACTTTCCTTAAACTTAGGGCATGTTCAATATTAACTGAGAAAAATAGTTAGAATGAAGCCAAAGTGGAATTTTCTTTTTGCATCAGCAAAGTTATTGGAAAGTTAGAAAGAAGTTGACTTTTAGGCAAAGCTAATACAAGTAAACAACAGACTATCTTCACAGGGGCTTACCTGTGACAGATACAAAAAACGAGGATCTTGAAGGACTAACGCTAGCTGTGTACTTGCACGTCATAAAGAAAGGCAAACCAGTAGGTCCCAGAGATGTTATGAAGGGAGCCAACCTCAGTAGCCCAAGCGTCGCTTACAGGCACCTACAGAAACTTGAAGACTCAGGCTATCTGCAGAAGAACGATTACGGCGAATACACGATTAAACGCAAAGCCAAAATTGGGGGATATATTTGGCTTGGACACCGATTGATGCCCAAAATGTGGCTATACTCGCTGCTTTTTCTATCGATCTTGATGGTTGAACTATTTGTTCTATTGATTCATTTTTCTATTGAAAATCTAGAATTCAAAGTTTTTTTTCTTCTCTTAACACTCATCACAGGTTTGGCATTGGCAGTATTCACTGTTGAAGGACTACTTCAGAACAAACGCAAAAACAAAATTGAAAAAGAATAAACTTTTTTAAAACATAAAACAGTGATTTTTGCACTTTTTCCAAAAAAATGGAAATTCAATTTTTTAGAGGAAGTTTTATATCGATTAGCCGAATTTAACTTGACTCTGTGAATTCAATGAGTAATTCAATGAATCCAATCACGGCCCCATTGTTCATGGTTGTTTGGCGATGTACTCGCAACTGTGTAGGTAGCTGCACCTACTGTAGTTACATCAAAGAATACGCCAAAGACAAAGAACTCACCACTGCTCAGGCTAAACACATGGTCGATGAAATGGCTGAGTTTGGCTCACAATGGTTTGGAATCAGCGGCGGAGAACCCCTGGTTCGACCTGACATATGGGAGATCATCGAGTACGCTGAGAAAAAGCATGACATGAAAGTTAGTTTAATCACAAGCGGCTATGCGTGGGATGAAGAACGTTTCGATAAACTTCGCAAGTATGAAGTTCACACAGCCATCAGCATCGATGGCGAAAAAGAAACAAACGACATGATACGACGCAAAGGTGGCTACGACAAAGCCTTGCACGCAATGAAGAAACTCAGTGAAGTCGGGTTACTCGACTGCCTAGTTACAACTATGACTAAGCACAACATCCATCAGATGGCTCATCCAGCTGCACTTGCGGAGGAATACAAAGCCCGCATGCTCGTCTACCACAATCTCGTCCCCGTGGGTCGGGCAGGCGAACACATGGAAGACATAGCCCCAACAGCCGACCAGTATGAGATAGCGTTTAACGAAATCTACGATATACAGCGCAAGCTGTATGGAAAAGTCAAAATCAACGTCTATGCACCCTTTTATGCACGCATCGTACGCCAAAAGAATCCAGTGGACTTCTGGCAATGGTACAACGAAGGTTACCTCGGAAAATGCACCATCGGTGGCAACTATATAGGCATCACTGAAAACGGCGACTACCGAAGTTGTGGTTTCCATGAAGGCTATCGCATTGGCAACGTAAAAGAGACGAAACTGCGCACCGCATGGGAAGAACTTCAGAAGAGCGAACTGCACCTGAAGCTACGCGACAAAAGCAATCTCAAAGGAAGATGCGGAGTCTGCGAGTACCGTGAAATCTGCGGTGGTTGCAGAACACGTGCAGAATTCTACACAGGCGACCTCTTCGAGTCAGACCCAGCATGCAATTACATACCCAAAATCCTTCGGGAAGACCCCAAAGCGCTCGAAGCATTGCGCAAAAACCCAATGGGTAAGCAATAACTCAAACTTTTCTTTAAGTTACTTTTTGTTTTACAATCGAAATGTGAAAAGCTACTATCCAAACAAAGAAATTATAATAACGCCACATCCACTCAAAACAAAAAAAGTACGTAAGATCCAAAATAACTATGACGCCTAAGTAGAAAGGTTATTATTTCCAGCGTAGTTCACTCGTAAGCGGAGATTAAACCGTGCCTTTAGCGTTTATTATTGGGACTGCTGGTTCAGGCAAATCACTTTTCACAGCCGCGTTTGCTGAATGGTTAAAAATGTCAAAGCAGGATGTAGCAGTTGTTAATTTGGATCCTGGCGCGTTAAAGCTGCCTTATCAACCGGACGTTGATGTACGCAACTATGTGAATGTTGGCGACATAATGGATAAATACGGTCTAGGTCCTAACGGCGCTATGATTATGGCAGCTGACTTGATTGCGGATGAGATAGAAAATTTAACACGAGACATAGACGATGCCCACGCCGACATCGTTCTTGTCGATACACCTGGTCAAATGGAGCTGTTCGCCTTTCGCGCAAGCGGACCATACATCGTTGACGAATTAACAAAAGAACCAAAGGCCCTAATCTACCTTTTCGACGCTGTCTTCTCAATTAACCCTTTAAATTACGTTTCGAACATGTTCCTGGCTGCAGCAGTTTACAACAGGTTTTTCCAACCACAAGTACATCTACTTTCAAAAAGTGATTTAGTGCCAAAGAAGGATGTACAAGCAATTGCGAATTGGTCAGCAAACACTAATACACTTGAAGATGCCATAGAGCAGAAACTTGAAGGAACAAAACGCCTCTTCAGCCGAAACATGATGCAAGCGATAAACAAACTGGGCTTACAATTCTTATTAATGCCCGTTTCGTCTAAAACAAACGAAGGCATGGTCAACGTTAACACTCTGCTTGAACGTATTTTGAATGAAGGAGAAAAATACACAACTTAAACGTGAACAAGTGCCCAGCTTGCTGCAAAAGCTCCGCGTTTAGCCTTCAAGGTTGATTCAGCACCAGCAATAATAATGACATCATTGTCCTGAGGGTTTAACTCGCTAAGAATTAGATTCGCGGCCTTAGGATACTTTTGTTCTATGCAGTCACTAACTGACTCAATGATCAAATGTTCATTTTTGTAGACAATTACTAAGGCTTTGCGTGCACCAGCAATAATAGCTGCGTCGCGCTGGTCAATCCCAGATTCAACTTTTTCTCCACTATTCTTAACTAAGAAAGCAAAATTAAATTCAGATGCAGCCAACTCAGAGTGAGGAATTTCGATTCGTTTAGGAAAAATTTCTTCAAATTGTTGCCAAATCTCTGCGCCTTTTTTTGTCAGAGTTACATCCTTCTTTTGAGGTTTCAATCAAATCTGCTTCTCTTAGCCTACTGATTATCGTGCGAACCGCACCATCTCCAACGCAAAGTTTCTCGGCTAGTTTATTTCTGCCAAGAGGTTTCTGTGCCATGAGTTCCAACGCATAAAAGACATGGAATATTGTGAAAGAGGTTGATGGTCCTGGAGCTTTTTTTCCAGCGATTTGCTGCATGAACTTCTTAAGAGAGGCTACCATATCTTGTCCTGACATACTAAGTGCAGACTGGGTTTTTATAACTTCTTAAAGGCAATGCAGTTAGTCCTTGTATGCGATGACTGAAACTTCAACAAGTGCGCCTGACTTGAGTTCAACACCAACTGTTGTTCGAGCAGGGAAATCTGATTCAAAGTATTTAGCGTATTCACAGTTGAACTCATTAAACAACGACATCGAAGAGAGATACACATTGATTGAACCACGTCTTTTAGCCAGTAACCGGCCGCTTCCAATATAGCTTTAATGTTCTCCATGACCTGACGCGTTTGAAGCTTAATGTTCTCAACTATTATTTTGCCTTCTTTTGGGTCAATAGCCAACTGTCCAGAAACAAATAGGAATTTACCTACTTGGATTGCTTGATTGTACGGTCCGATTGGTTTTGGCGCGTTCTGGGTAAATACCACTTTTCTCATACTTATCCCTTGGTTGCTTGTGTGTTAGGGGAGTTTAAAATGGTTTCTGCAAACTCTTTATCAAGTAATTTCCTATGGATTAATAGACAGTATTGTCGAAAGCCTTTTAAGAAAAAAAGCAAGTTACTATGCCTATCATACATTCAAACTGAAGAGAGATTTCAATGAAAAAAAACGGTAAATATTTGTTTACATCCGAGTCAGTTGGAGAAGGTCACCCAGACAAAGTTGCAGACCAAATATCCGACAGTGTTTTAGACGCAATATTCACTAGCGATCCTAAAGCAAGAGTTGACTGTGAAACTCTTGTCATGCAGGGAACCGTAATGATTACGGGTCAAATAACAACTTGCTCCTACGTTAACATTCCAAAAATTGTTCGCCAAACACTCAAAGAAATTGGTTTTGACAATGCAAAGGATGGCCTAGACTGGGAAACATGCGGCGTTTTAGTCTCATTAACTGAACAATCTCCAGACATTTCTATGGGAGTAACCGAATCCAAAGGTCACGAACAAGGTGCCGGTGATCAAGGAATGGTTTTCGGCTACGCCTCTAATGAAACAAAAGAGCTTATGCCTTTGCCAATTATGCTGGCGCATAAACTTGTTAAACGCTTGGCTGAATGCAGAAAAACAAAAATCATGCCTTATCTACGTCCAGACTGCAAGTCACAAGTTACAGTTGAATACGACTGCTGCAAACCAAAATGTGTAAAAACAGTAGTAATTGCTGCTCAAAACAACGGAACTGTTGACGAAAAAACCCTCAAAAATGATATAATTGAAAAAGTAATAAAAAACGTTATCCCAGCTGAACTAATGTCGCCAGACATAAATTATGTCATCAATGGCACAGGCAGATTCGTCATTGGCGGAACATTAGCAGATTCAGGTTTAACAGGCAGAAAAATCATCGTTGACACGTATGGTGGAGTTGGAAGCCACGGCGGCGGATGCTTCAGCGGCAAAGACCCATCAAAAGTAGATCGTTCAGGTTGCTATATGGCAAGATACATCGCCAAAAACATAGTTGCCTCAGGCTTAGCAGACCAATGTGAAATCCAAATTTCCTACGCCATCGGCGTTGCACAACCAATCTCAGTGCTGGTAAACACTTACGAAACAGGCAAGCTCTCCGACGAAAAAATCTTAGAATTGGTAATGAAATACTTTGACATGAGACCCAAAGCAATCATCGACCAGTTAAACCTTCTAAGACCAATCTACAAGAAAACAGCAGTGTTCGGTCACTTCGGAAGAGAAGAAGCAGATTTTCCGTGGGAAAAAACTGACAAGGCTGAACTGCTCAAAAAAGAGCTTGAGAAAACCAAAAAAGCCTAATTTTTTTCTTTCTTAACTTTTGTTTTTTTTCAAGCTTGATTTTTAAGATCTAAATTTTTGGACCTTGTTTTAAAGAAAACCAATCACTAGGATTAAGATTGCTAACACTAAACATAATATTAAGGCAACCAAAAATATCGGAATGATTATAACATTTGTTTGAGCGCTAGTTGCGCCATTATATTGTCTGTTTCCCACCCAACTTGCTTGAACTGCAATTAACCCTCTCGATGGAGGTACCCAAGTATACTCAAATTGCCCATCTGATTGTGTTTGTACAGTAGCTATGTTTGTCCAATTGTCACTGTAAATTTTAGCTTGTATTGTAACGTTCTCGTTTGTTGTTTTAGGATAGATTTGCCCAGTGAGAGTTACATTGCTATTTTCAAGGATGATTGAGGGCAAAATTTGAAGTGAAAGAGTGCTGTGGTCGAGTTCCCTTAGGCTTGTTGAAACTTGCCCGATTGAGGATTTCTCCATATTCTCGAGAGTTGATATTTGGGATGAAACATTCTGATATTCGCTTGGGGTTTCGCCGACGCGCCAACCTTCACGCCACTTTTCACCCGTGCATTCTGCAATGTAATAAGAAACGTTTTGGATATTAACACTATAAACCTCAACTCTCGCTTCTGTGGGGGCCTGACCAAGGTCTACACCTATTTCCATGTGTAACTGATCCCTATAATACAGCAGTACAACAGAGATTCCTCCCGCTTCTAGAATAGAAGCAGCAATATATGCAAAAAGGTCACAGTCGCCCACGCCATTAACCAAGGTTTCAACGGGATACTTGCCAGGTACAATTTCTTGGTAGCCTATTTGGTGAACAAGCATCAACACACCATTGGTGAAGTCTTCGGTGTTGTTATAGATTTGCCACAGTTTATCAGCTATTGGTTTTAGAGTGTATGGTGTAACAAACTTTGCAAAATCAGAGTCAGAAAACAACGCGTGGTTTTGCATGGTGTAATATTGGTAGAGCATTTTAGGAATTGTTATGTTTAACTCGTAAGTAATATCGCCATCTGGATGATTTAGTAGTAGAAACGAGCGTTCATAAGCCTTTGATTGGTCTTGTGTTTTGCCAAGCGGTACTAAAGAAAGAGCAACTAAAGCAATCACTGCAACGCTCATTGCCTTGATGTAAATATTTTTCATACGAGATGATAACCAGCTTTTTACTTTCCGAATACGGTATTTTCCTTAAATGTTTATGCCCAAATTACCCCTCGAGCTCAACAGATGACAGACCCACCATCCGCCTCAATTAAACTGACAAGTTCTTTAGCGGCTTTGGCGAGTTTTTCAGCAGGATTCTGTTCTTTGTTTGCCAAAATTGTTAGGTGAAGTTCAAGGTGAGGTTTATTTTCAGTTCGTATGGGATGAGACTTCACATAAACTCCTTCGTTATCGCTCATTACCTTGTCAATTAGTGGGGCCAAACAGGACTCCATAATGTTATCGACAAAAATACTCCGCTCACAAAACACACTACTGCCTACTGCTTGTTTGATTACCGGCGCTATTGTTTCATTAAAAATCGCTTCCATTTCCAAAGGCACACCGGGCAGAGCAAACAAAATTGTTCCCTGTACTTCAACGCGTACCCCAGGTGCAGTCCCAACTGGGTTGTTTACAACCTTAGCTTTCTGGGGTAGGGTCGCCATTTTAACTCTTGGTGGCGTCAACTCAATTTCCGTTGACAACTGACGTTCTTTTGAGTATTCTAAAATTTTTTGCTTAACCATTTCCAAGGCTTTTGAGTTTACTTCTAGTTTGCGGTTAAATGCCTTAGCGATACCTTGGAGGGTTTTGTCATCGAATGTTGGTCCTAACCCTCCGGTAATGACAATTAACTTTGGTTTTCGAGCAATTGCTTCGCAGATCGCACTGGATATTTCAGAGATTGTATCTTGGATTACTGTTACCCGTTTGACGTTTGCACCGAGTTTAGTGGCTTGTTTGGCTAGATAGTGCGCGTTTGTATCTTTTACTTTGCCGATGAGCAGTTCGTTACCCACGCATATAATTTCGAGATCCACTGTCATGCTCTATTTCCTCATTAACCGTAAAATTAGGAGTGTTTTCTATTATACAGTTTGCTCGATTTATTCTATAAACTGATTAAAACTCTCAAGAAATTAAAAAACAGAGACAAGGCTAAAGAAAAGTGCAGTACAAAATAATTTTTATACGCGTTGCATCTTTGCCGCCTTTCGCGAAATACCTTAGGACACAACTGTTCTGGATCAACAAAAAAAGTTGGAGAAATTGTCTAGGGCTTCACGAGAGTAATTTCCATCGTCGAAACCATTCTGGACCTTGTTTCGCCTTCGCGAGGTGGCATCTCAACGGTACCAATTCCGATTTTTGTCACTTTTAGGTCTTTTATGAATCGGTTTCTTGCGATTTCTGCGCAGTCAACGGCGGTTGTGATTGCTTGCCCTCTGGCTTTTAGGGTAATTTCTTTTAGGGGCCCAGAGAATGCGGTTATGATGGCGAGAACGTAGCTCATTGGTGGTTTGTTTCCGACGAATATTACATCATTTGCTTTTTCTGTCATTTCATGTCACTCTTGTATCTTGGTTTAATGATACCGATGATTATATGAGTACCTATAATTCAGCGGCAGCCGCGAAGGCCTTCCATTTTCTGGGGGTTATAGTAGGAAAAGCTTTACAGGTTTTACATTATCATCAGAACATATAAAAAATCAAATAAATAAATTAAGACTTATCTTCAATATATCAGCCTCTTCGTGAAAGGCCTTTCATATGAATAACCATAAGGAGCCGCTAATTTTATTAGCTGAGGATTGAGAAATGGCTAGCGGTGTCTAAATGAAGTTTTGGCCACAGAAAAAATGGAAACAGATTCTTCTTGCTATTTTCCTAATAATAGTTGTAGTCTTCGCGGTATTTGCAGCTTACATCGGTGTTGCTTTGAACAAGGATGTAGTTAGCGGAATCGAAATAATCAACCCGCAAGGAAACAAATCGGCGCTAATTGTCTATCAACCCGGCTTGTCCAGCTTTCCCAGAGATGTTTCACATGCATTTGCAAACGGGTTAGCCGAGGCAGGATGGAGAGTCGAGATCACAACGGCAAGCCCACAGGCTCCCACAGAGCTTTCGAACTACAGCCTATTGGTTTTAGGATTTCCGACTTACGGAGCTGAACCCGGAACTGCCATAGTGCGATATTTAGATAGACTGGGCAATTTGCATGGAATTGAGACGGTCATTGTTTCTTGTGCAGCAGGCAATGCAAATGAAAGCGCGGTCATAATTCAGCAAAAAGTACAATCTGAGAGCGGCACAGTAAAGGAAGCGATTGGTTTGACTTCTATGGCTCCAAACGATGGTAGCACTGCAACAGACATTGCAAGGCAAGCGGGATCAAAAATATTGCCCTAACAAAGAATAACTTTTATTGACAAACGCTAGAATATGGTTTCAAGGAGAAAAAACGATGAATATCACATTAGTCTATTTTTCGCGTGGCGGCAATACTCGCAAGATAGCGGGAGCTATGGCTGAAGAGCTAAAAATTAATCCTGTTGATGTTAAGAAGGAAACGCCTGATGTCAGCAGTGCAGATTTGTTGATTGTTGGCAGCGGAACTTATGGTAGCAAACCGGGAAAAGAAATGGTTGCTTTCCTTGAAAACCTGCAACCCGTGAAGAATAATCGGGCGGCTTGCTTTTCGAGTTGTGCCGGAGATTCAACCAAGACGCTTACCGCAATGAAAGATATTCTGACTCGAAAAGGCTACACAATCCTTGACTGCTTTAGTTGTTTTGGAAAGTTTGCAGGATTATCAAAAAGAGGACATCCAACAGACGAGGAACTAAAGCAAGCTAAAGAATTCGCGAGAAAGCTTTCGTAAGGTCTTCCGCCGTTTAGGGGTATAGAGGGAGAAATGTCTTTCATATTTTATCTTACCATCACAACATATAAAATACAAAATAATAAATTAAGAATTTCTTACGCTATACTCCTCCGTCAGCGGAAGACCTTAAAGCCAAAAATCATTGATACAAGAATTCTAACAAAGCAAGAATGAAAGCAAATATCAAACTCCAAAACACAATATTGCTACAAATTCATTATCATACTTTAAGGCACTCGAAGGCACAATGGTGTACAGTAACATCGAACAAGTCCTTTTTGAAGAAGCGACAGAAGAATTTCATGTCAAAGCAACATCCGATCCGAAGGAAATCAAAGAACTCATAGAAGTTGGCTTTCAATACATATGCGAAAAGAACGACTTAATGTTTTTCAGAAAACGCAAATAGAGCGTTTGCTAAGAGGGTGACTTATCCCTCTAAAACGTGCTCTATTTCTTGCTAAGCCACCATTTAAGGTAGTCTTTTCTGCGGTTCTCTCGCTCTTCATCCTCAGTCTCACGTTTTGGCCTGTTTTTTTCCCGCAAATCCATGAGTTCTTGCTGAGTTACGGATAAACCACAGCTTTTGCAGACATAGAGTTTGGTGCCTATCATGTAATGGCATTCTCCGCCGCATTCAGGACAATAGGTCGTTGACATTGTTTTTCTCTCAGGGGAGTTTTATAGTAAATCGCTTCCGCAGAGATATTAGTCTTCGCATGGATTTCAATAATTTTAACCAAAAAAAGATGACTTTTTACACATGAGTGTACATTTTGTCGTTGCTGTATTGTCCTGTTTGCATTTCTTGTTCAATCTCGCGTAAGAGCAATATACGTTTAAATGTTGGTGGATGAGTAGCAAAGAGACTGTTCATTTGAACCCACGTGCTCTTGGATTCTTTCTCCATTGCCAAATGCAACTCACGCTCGTCCAGAACACCATCATGGTCTAAGTCGTATTCATCTTTTTTGTCCATGATCTGCTGTACCTCTTGTTTTGCTTGACCTGGGTCTTCGATGTAAAATGCTCTTGCTCCTTCGGGGGCTTTTGGTGAGATGGAAAGTCCGTAAGTAATCTTTGCTAACGCACTCTCGAGTTCTCGGGGAGACCCAGTTACGTAAGCTGAATAGGCATCGGCGTAGTGTTCTCGGAGTCGGCTAAGCCTCATAACGATGACAAATGTAATAATATAAACTATGAAGGCAATTACGCCAATAGCAATGAATAGCAGCTCCTGAATTATCTTTACTGTTTCTTCGCCTACCACTGAAGGCTCCTGCATACAAAGTAACTTGCGCAATGTAGTAAGCAATTAACGGCAATGCTGAGAGCACCGTCATAACGATGTAGTCTTTGTGTTTTATGTGACCCAGCTCATGGGCTATAACGCCTTTTACTTCGTTTTCGTTTAATTGTCGCAGAAGCCCCTCATGCACCGCTAAGGTGGCACTGCTGGTGGTTCGTCCAAAAGTGAAAGCGTTTGGCGTATTATTTGGGACTGTCGCTAGTTTGGGCATGGGTAAACCGCTTTTATCAGCTAATTCTTTAACAGTGGATTCAAGCCAAGGGTTTTCACCGGGCTTCAGATAATGCAGACGTGTTGTTGCCACCACAATCGTCGGACCAATTGCGTACTGAAACAAGATGAATAATGCTGAACCACCCAACGCTATGAGCAAACCAGAAAAAACATCTATCTCCAAGAAATAGACTATGCCAAACAATAGAAGCCCGAATATGAAGGCGGATAGGAAAATTGATGTTGCCATTGCAAACTTGAGTTGTGACAGATTAGCCAAATTTTATTCGCTCTCGTTAGTTGCCACAAATACTGAAACTAAAGAATTAAGGTTTTCCCAAAAATACTTGAAATTACAAAACTTGAAAAAATAAAAGAAATTAGATTGGGTAAGCTCCGCAAATTTTGCAGAACTGGATTTTGGTTTTGAGATAGCTGTGACACTTGGGGCATTGAACTGCGCCTTCAATCTTAGGGAAGACATCTTTTGGTTTACCGAATTTCTTGCGGAAGACCTCATAGTAAAGAAGTTGTTCTTTGTCTTGAATTTCTACATCGTCTGCTGCTTTGATGGTATCTTTCTTCTCATTGAATTCTTTGTCAGTTATCATGTCGTTGAAGTATGTGCGTAGTGTTTCTGTTCCGGTTCCTGCTTCGAGTGGTGCTTTGGGTCTCCAAATAATGTCGTTGGGTATAACGTCTTCGTAGGCTTTGCGCAAAATCCACTTGCCATATTTTACGCCGTTGTACATGTTAATCTTATATTTGATTGGCAACTTCATTGCCCAAGCCATAAATTCTGGGTCTCGGTAAGGTGCTTTGATTTGCATTCCAAGAGATTCTGCCATCGGGAACGAGGAGAAGCCCATTTCTGCCCACATTTCCTGTTGTTTTATAGCGAACTGATCTTCCGATAGGTGGAATTGCCATGGGTAACCGAAAAGCTCGTCTAATGCATCGCCTGTAAAAACATTTTTTATGCCCTTGGGTTTTAACAGGGTTAAGCCAATGTAGACGGGGAGGCTGTTTCGAATTTCCATAGGATCATATTTTTTAAGAGCTTCCACGACTTTGGGGAAGAATTTCATTACGTCTTCTTTGCCGAATTGGTAGGTTTCATGCTTTAGATGCAGGAGTTCAACCATCTTTTTGACGTATTCGGTGTCTTTGGGTTGTCCATGTTTGAAAGCTAAGGTGAGGCATGGGATGTCGGGTTTGTATTTTACTGCTTCGTAGGCAATTATTTGTGTGTCTGTTCCAGCGGAAAAGAGGAAGCCGTCAGCCATGTTTTCCTTGACGACTTTGTTTACTAATGTTCTGATGTCTGGTAACAGTTTGTTAACTTCTGATTCATTAATTGTCATTTCTGTCCCTCGCATTACAGTGTTTGTTGTTCAGGCAGTATTTAAGTTTATCCGCTTGCATATAAAAGAAGTCAATTAGTAGACACATGTGCTGAAAACATTAATAATGCTATACAAACGGCTATTCATCAATCAAAATAATCAATTAAACATCGCCATCAACTAAGTTTAAATGTTAAAAAACAAAAGTCATATTACCATAAATCGAGGCATCCTACATGAAAGTCAGCATACTCCACATGGAAATACGCGACACATTAGAAGACAACCTAACAGCCGCCGAAACCGCTGTCCTCAAAGCCGCAAAAGAAAACCCAACATTAATTGCTCTACCAGAATATTTCACGGTCCCCAACTGTATGGCAGACTTCACCAACGCTCCAAAAATTAGCAAACAAACCGCCAGCAAAACCAAAGCTTTCCTCAAAGGAATCTCCAAGGTCATTGGCGACATATACCTTCTTGGTGGAACGATCTTGGAAGAAGACCACGACAAATACTACAACACAAGCACTCTTTGGAGAAATGGCAAACTATTGGCAAAATATAAGAAAATCAGCCCCATAAAAGTTGAGCTTGAAGCAGGCGTTGCCAAAGGATCTACACCAATTGTTATAGACACAGATTTTGGGCAAGCTTGGGATGATTGTATGCGCAGACACCTTTAACCCCGAGGTCATTAAGGCTGTGGCAACCTTGGGTGCAGAAATTGTCTCGTTACCCGTAGCTGCAATGGGAACTCACCCAACAGTTCAAGGTCACCCACTGACAGTCGGTATTGCACGGAACTTCGGTTTCTATATTCTTAAAGTTGGAAATGTATGTTCAAATATGCGGGGAGGTCGAAGCGCCATCATTGCACCGTGGGGTGTCCTTGGCGAGGTTACTGACTCATTGGAAGACTCAATTTTGAGCGCAGATTTAGACATGACAATGCTAAGAGACTACCGAGCGCAACTCAGTAAATCTTAGTCCAACAATCCACGATTCGTTGCATTTCCGTAAACTCGTATTTCTCTATCCAATTTCGGAAGTCACTGTTATGTACAGCAAACCGTGCGACCTGTCGAGCGTTTTCGGAGTCATGAACCAGTAGCAATACTGCATTCAAGTTGTGGCGTGAAATGTAAGATGTTGTTCTGAGTAGGGCATCAAGTTTTTCGTCTGTTGGCATTTCAGCACTCAACTCCACCATAACCGGTTTTTTGAGCGTGGCAACGAAATCTCGAGTTATTATGTCAACCCAGTAGCTTGTCAAATAATCGCGTGATGACAAAGGAACGTGGAAATAATCTACCAGGTTGCCAATAGCCTCAAGATCTATTCCGAATCGTTCTTTGGCTAATACAGGATCAGGGTAAATTTCAACAGCAAACGTTCCCTTTACTTTCGATTTAGCTTCTCTGACCAACTCTGTGATTATTTGAGCTCGCCATTGTGTCCAACTCAAGTCGCTCTTCTTCCACTTCTCCATACACCTAGGACAAACACAGAAGTCTTGGTCTGGAAAATGATACAGGTTAAGTGTTACACCAAGAATATTTTCTTTACTTAATCCCTCGATATAATCCATCACTTTAGTGCGGTAACTTGGATGTGTAGGACAAACATAGTCAAAGACAAAATGACTTCTTTTGTTGCTTCGCAGCGCTGGACCAGTTTTTGAGAGGGCAACTATGCTTGGGTCTTCACGGATTGCTTTGGCATCACAAAGAACAGTTACGTCGTTCTGCATGCCCTTCGCCGCCGGAAAAACTTGTCCGTCAACCCATTTAGAATAGAAAACGTGAAGATCAAAGCCCTCAACATATTCAGGTTTGTATGTCACTAAGCCTATTTTCATGCCCAATTCCTTGCTCGCAACAGATATATTATTGGCGCTTATTTAATTGTTGATTCAAATGGACAAATATAAATCCCCTCTCACAATCGACGCAGCTAAATGTGGTCCCTGCACGGGGCAAATCTGTATTGGTGTTTGTCCACAGGGCGCCTTGGAAGAAGGCAAGAATAGAAAACCACAAGTTATCGCTTTAGTTCAATGTACAAAGTGTGGCATTTGCGAGAACTTGTGTCCTAGTAAAGCCATCACTATAAATGTTAATAACCAGAAAAAATAGGTACGGAGGGTTCTGGCGAATTTGGAGCAAATTAGCCTTTCAGACAACGTTAAACTTATTGTTAAAGAAAATGTACTAGCCGTTTTTTGTGATAATGGTTTAAAGACAATTAGCTCAGCATTCTTCAACGGTGGGGCCAAACAGGTTAAAGCTGTCCTCAATGTAGGCGTGCCGAAAGGATATAATGACCGTTCGCTGCATCTTAACCCGCTAGAACTTATAACTTCATCCGCGGCAAAGGTTGGATTAACCAAAGATTACCTCGCCATGGTCACAGCTGCTAAAATAAAAAATTATAGTTTAGTTACAAAGAAAGCTACAGATTTTTCAGTAAGTGTAATTGCAACCGCAGGGTGTTCTCATGGTGAGTCATCTGGGGAGGAGATGGATGTCCAAGAAATTACCGGCACCATAAACATCATCGTTTTAATCGATGGTAACCCATCAGAGAGTTGTATGGTCGCGGCGTTAATCACTGCTACTGAAGCAAAGTCGGCTGTGCTCAGGGATTTTGATGTTCGAAGCAGGTATACAGGTGATTCGGCAACAGGTTCGATAACTGACAGCGTTACGGTTGCCTCAATCTGCCAAGGTAAAACGTTGAGTTTGGGTGGTCCAGCCTCGAAACTGGGTAAACTGGTAGGTTATTGTGCCAGAAAAGCTGTTACAGAAGCTTTGCTAAAGCAGGAACCTGGTTGGGCGTGTCGAACTGTGTTGGACAGACTTAAGGAAAGGCATCTTTCACTTGAGAAGTTGGCTGCTGAAATATCCAAAGTTGAGGGTTTAACTATAAACGCGGAAAGTTTGGCTGGATTTTTAAAGAGCAATACTTTTGCATTGGTGTTTTTGTTGGCGGCTACGAAGATGGATGATGATTTTAAAAAGAATCTGTTGCCCGCTGACTTTGCGGATTGGATGGAGATCAGTAAATTATTTGGCACACGTTCGCAAAACAAGATTGAGTGTAC
Organism: Candidatus Bathyarchaeota archaeon; assembly: GCA_963804785.1. Taxonomy (GTDB): domain Archaea; phylum Thermoproteota; class Bathyarchaeia; order Bathyarchaeales; family Bathycorpusculaceae; genus Bathycorpusculum. The sequence goes on along the minus strand of CAWDRR010000002.1, from coordinate 199,224 downwards.
AAACATGCCTAATTACGAATTTGTGGATTTACCTCCATTTTTAAAACATACTCTGATCAATATTCGTTATGAATTCGCAATTTGAGCATTAACTGAAAAGACTTAAATAACTTGTACTTTTATTCCGTAAACAAAAACAACAAAAAATGGTGTATTAAACTTGAAATTCGGCGTATTTCTCTATCAACCCGAGCCTGTTGAAGGCGTCGACTATAACTTCTATCGTCTAAAATCTGAATCAGGAATAGTTGGAAAAGTAAACCCTGAAATGTACACTAACATCGCATGTTTTGGCGACAATTATATGGCGGCAAAACGCCCAGACTGGAACTCTGTAAGCTCATTTGGTCCTGCATTGCGCACCAACAAACGCTATAATCTGCGCTGGGACGTGGTATGCATGACTAACCCAGAAGCTAGAGAATATAACCTAAAAATCATCGCTGAATGCGCCAAAGTATCCCCAGGCATCAGCATTAGTAGCCAACACTTTGCAGATCAAAATTTCTGCACATGTCCTAGATGCATTGAACAACAAAGTAAAAGCGGCTTAAATTGGGTGGATTGGCGAGCAAAAGTAGTTACTGATTTCCTTGCAGAAGTTAAAGAAGTCGTACCAGGCAAACCCCTGTTTGTCAACTGCCTACCTGACCCACTAATGGGCAAGGAACGATTTGGTTATGACTTTGAAGCAATGGCACAATACGCTGACTACTTCGTAATTCCAATGTTCAGCAAAGCATACCCAACCCCTTGGTACTGGGAAACAATCGCACGAGGCTTCAAGAGTGTCCTCAAAAAACCTGTCTTGGTAAACTTTTACGTCCGAGGTCCAAACGAAACATGGGACACAGTTGCACCAGCAAAACAAGTAATGACTGTTGCCACTCGTGTTGCAAGACAAGGCGTAGATGGAATAATTTTCCTAGCCGAGAAAGCTGACTACATTCAGAGAGTTCCAGAAAAAGCTGTGTCGCAGAGAAAGAAACACGTGAATTCCTAAAGGGTCACAACGGCGACGATGTCTTAGAACTCTTTAACCGATGGGAAAAAATGCTAAAATAAGCATCCCATATTTTCTTTTTATTTGATTTTTTTTCAATTTTAATCAAGATTAATATTTTTAAGTTTTTCAAGATTCTTTATTTAAAACATACTGATGCCACTATTTTCTTTCAGCATTTTTGTTATCAGTATTTTCGTTATCCAGTTTTCGAGAAAAAAATTTCAAATGCGGTTCACTTCAATTCTTAAATGCATGTGTGTGCATAAAAATAGCGGAAGAAAAAATGAAGATAATAAAAGGTTGGAAGATGTTGAGCCATGATTGTGGCTACCTCAACGATATTACAGGGCAAACCGTTGTTGTTTTAAAAAAAGATTTCAGCAACGATTACCATGTTCGACTCTTCGAGTCTGGAAAAAGCAGTAAGGAGGAAGGCAAAACAATCTCGCCTGAATATCCAACCAAATCTAAAGCGGACACATTTGCTGAGAGCTGGATGCAAAAACACCCCAACGGTACGGTTTAATCATGCGTCGGGAGTTAATCAAATATTGAATGGTCATTGGTTTAAGCAGTAAAAGTCTAATTCGTACGTGTAGCCGTTACATTCTGCTCGCTCAAAGCGTTTTTGTCAGGGTCTACTTAAAAACAGAACATCCCGAAAGAAATTCAATTAACGAATGGTTAGATAAATGCATGAGTATTTTGCATTTTAATTTGTACTTGAAAAAGAACAATTGCCCAGTTGATTTAAAACAAATAACAAATGAAACTCTTCAATTAGAAAAATGATTTTGCATCAATAAAGGAATCATAAATAAAAGCTGTAATTAAGTCAGAATTACAGGGGAAAATTTAGGCAGTTTCTGTTGCCTTAATTTGCGCATCTATTTTTCTCTGGCGTTTCTGCAGAAGCTTTCTTTTGTTTGCTTTAGGGTTTGGTTTTACTCTATAGATTTTACCATGAGTATTCTGGTAATACTTTGTTCCTTTACCCTTAAGTTTGGTCTTTTTCTTCAATCGTCTGGTCCCTCCTTGGCTCTCCAATAGGATTTCAGCTATTACTATACACCGTAACTATTTAGGATGCCTATAAAAACAAAGCGCAAAAAACACAAGCGCTTGATTAACCTTGTTTTAGTCAAAAAAGTATCATGCATTTATAAGCATGCAAGACCCATTATTTAACAAGCTTGTATTTTTGCAAGAGAACAATTGAGAAGGCTATAATTGATGTATACTTACGAAAAACTAGTCCAAGAAAAATTTAAATGTAGAATTTGTTCATCAAGTTTTCAAAATCCTGAGGAACTTCGCAATCATCGAATGGATGCTCATAAAACACATATGCTTGCTTACAGGCGCTAAGTCCACCAACTTCTATCTTGCTTAAAAAAAAAGTAAGCAACAATACCCAAAAATGGGTGAACAACTCTCCAATCAAGACTCATTCACTCGACACTAAGTCATATAACAAGTACAGTCCAATTGGCATAAAACTACAAATGCCCAAAGCACTGATGCATTTTTTAGAGACTTTCTTCTTAAATTGCTGTTTCTCTAGTTTTGTGTTTTATTTAGAAAACTATATAATCCATCTAACATACAACCATCACTAAAAGGGCGAAACTAAATTGAAAATTACTCTTGTTAATCCACCCTATCCTCCAAATGCACATTCACATCCACCCTTCATCCCATTGGGCTTAGCTTATCTTGGAGCAGTGGCCGAAAAAGAAGGACACCAAGTAACAGTAATCGACTGCCAAGGTGAAAAACTAACTTACGACACATTCAGACAAAGAATCAAACAAGTTCCATCCGACGTAGTTGGAGTAACTTCAACTACTCTTCTTTATAATTCAGCCAAAACAATAATGGAAATCTCCAAAGAAGAGCAACCAAACGCTGTAACAATGATTGGCGGAAGCCATGTGAGCTTCTGGGATGAAAACGCCCTAAACGAATCCCCTGCCATAGACATCATTGTGCGTCGTGAAGGCGAACTAACATTTCTCGAATTGCTGCAACGTATAACGGCAAAAAAGAGTTTTGAAGGAGTCCTAGGAACAACATTCCGTGGAAGAGAGGGAAAAATCATCCGAAACGACGACAGACCTTTCCTCCATGACTTAGATTCGCTACCTTCTCCAGCTTATCATTTGCTTCCTCTAGACGCATATCACCGCATGGGCAAAACTATCTTTCCGATAGTAACCAGTCGGGGATGTGTCCAATGGTGTGACTTTTGCAGCACCGTCCGGATGTTCGGCAGAGGTTACCGTGTACGTAGTCCAAAAAACGTCGTAGATGAAATGGAGATGCTACATAACAAGTATGGGCGAAAGCCAATTCACATTTTATGACGACGCATTTACCGTTAACCGTCAACATACACTTGAAATGTGTGCGGACATCAAAGCGCGTAAACTTAGATGTCACTTGGGATTGCGAAACCCGTGTTGATGCCGTCGATAAAGAATTGCTTGAAAAAATGCATGATGCTGGATGCATAACCGTATGGTTTGGTGTTGAATCTGGCTCAGAGAGAATCTTGGATCAGATGCACAAAAAAATAAAGCCTGAAGGAGTCACGCGCAGCTTTCAAGATGGCACAAAAAGCTGGTATGATGACTATTGCCAGCGCAGTCATCGGCTTCCCCGGCGAAACAGAAGAGACAGCTTGGGAAACAATCAACTTCATCAACTCACTAAACCCAGACGACATAGGCTTCTACGTAGCAACACCTTATCCTGGCACCCCAATGTATGAGCAAGTAGTCAAAAACGGCTGGCTTAGAGTAACCGACTTCAACAAATACGACACAGCAACCCCAACATTTGAGACCCCAGAGTTGAGCATGGAAAAAATTCGCGAAATCAAATACAAGGCACATCAGAAATTTTACCTGCGACCAAGCTACGTGTTCAAGATGATACGCAAAGGCGGAACCTACGGCAGATCTGGACTCAAAACATCCGCAGCTTATGCACTAAGAGCCATGCACATAAAACTCTCCTAAACCATCTTTCTTCCGTTATTATTGTTCAAAAATATTTCAAAAATCCAAAGGGATTCTTTAAACCTAACTTGAAGCCTTATTTTGGCGATTTAAGAAAGCAATATATTTAATCCAACATAGAATTCTCAACTACAAGGCTAAATGAGATGAAAATTACCTTAGTTAATCCGCCCTATCCACCAAGTGTTCATTCACATCCACCTTTTATTCCATTGGGATTGGGATACTTGGGCGCAGTTGCGGAGAAAGCAGGTCACCAAGTCACAGTAATTGACTGTCAAGCTGAAAAACTTAGCTTATGAAACCTTCCGCGATCGCATCGCCCAAACTCCATCTGACATAATTGGTGTAACTGCGACAACTCTACTTTACAATTCCGCCATGAAACTTATTGACTATAGCTAAACAGACTCAGCCGAAAGCAGTCACTGTACTTGGCGGTTCACATGGAACTTTCTGGGACGAAAACGCTCTCAAAGAATATCCAAGCTTAGACATTGTTGTACGACGAGAAGGCGAACAAACCTTCATTGAACTTATAGATAAAATCAACAACCAGTCTAGCCTCAACAATGTGTTAGGCATCACATATAGAAACGGTGAAAAAATCGTCCGCAACGAAGACAGACCATTCATTGAAGATTTGGATGCTCTGCCTTTCCCGGCTCATCACTTGATGCCGCTTGAAAATCTAAAGCATAATGGCAAAATAATCTTCCCGTTGGTAAGCAGCCGCGGATGTGTCTTTTGGTGTGACTTCTGCAGCACAGTTCGCATGTTTGGCAGAGGTTACCGAATGCGCAGCCCCAAAAACGTTGTAGACGAAATGCAGTTTGTCCATGACAAATACGGTGTTGATCAAGTTACGTTTTATGATGACGCATTTAGTGTTGACCGCAACCGAGTTGTCAAAATCTGTGAGGAACTGCAAAATAGGAAACTTACATATGAAATGGGATTGCGGCACCCGCGTTGATATGGTTGACCGCGAACTAATGAAAACTATGCGTGATGCTGGATGCTTCGCTGTTTGGTTAGGAGTAGAATCTGGTTCAGAAGCTATTCTTGGAGCCATGAACAAAAGCATTAAGCTTGATCAAACAAGATTAGCATACAAGACCGCACATGAAGTTAGGATTGATGACAATTGCCAACGTTGTTTTAGGTTTTCCAGGCGAAACAGAACAGACTGCTCGAGAAACAATCCGTTTCGTTAAAGAGTTGAATCCTGATGATGTGGGTTTCTATATTGCAACGCCTTATCCTGGAACACCAATGTATGAATAAGTAAAGAAGAATGGTTGGCTAAGAGTTACTGATTTTGACAAGTATGACACTGCTGGTCCAACTTTTGAGACACCCTCTTTAAGCATGGAGAAACTAGCTGAACTTCGGTACAAGGCTTACCAGGATTTCTATCTACGACCAAGCTACGTGTTTAAGATGATGCGTAAAGGCGGAACATCTATGGAATCGCTGCGGTGAAAACTTCAGGCGCTTATCTGCTCAGGTACTCTGCACATTAAGTCCTGATAATTCTCCTACTTTTCCTAACCAAGGCAATTGCAGCAAGAACCAGAACTAACAAGCTAAGTGAAACTGTGATTGAAGTAAAATTAATCCCGATAGGTGATAACCCCAAAAATAAACCTACCAACCCAGTTAAACCAAAGCTTAACGCGACAGACAACACTAGTTGTTCGACAAAATCTATTTTGTTTTTTCCCAAGAACAATATGTTTACAAGACAGTAACCAGGCAAAAACGCGATAAAAATAAAACTTAAAACATACCTTGGAATTAAAATAATCGAAAAATCTGGATTGTTTGGAATAAAATAAGTAACCAGTAATGTTAAAACTGTAAAACCAACGATAATTTCAAACCATTTTAGCGGTTTCAGATTTTAACCTTCAAAAATTTAAACAAATAAAAAATAAAGGAAGAAAAATTTTACATGAACATCTTGTAGATTGGATGAGACTCTTCTAGGGGTCTTGTTCCAAGGTCACCTGCTGCTGAAGCGATGTATGTGTCTGTAACTGCTACTGCTGGGAATACCCATTCTGCTTGTTCTGCTGGACCGATCATAAGCCAGTTTGCGCCTGCCACTTGCATGATTGAGTTTGTTGAAGTTCTACAGCCCATACGGAATTCTTTGGCGACGTTTGCTTTGACCCAACCCATGGTTGTGACAACGTTTCCGCTGCCTAAGCCTACAGGGTGACCATACTTCTCTTTCATGATAGGTATAGTTCTGACGGCTGTACCCATGTCTGGTTCGAACGCTGGGATAGCTGTGTCGATTAGTGGTTTTGTAATTCCACCTTTCTCTGCTAATGCAAGGCTTCAACGATGACTTTCATTTTGCCTTCCAGTGTTGTGTCTTTTGGATCATCAGCAAGCACAATTGACATTTTGATGCCACTGTCTTTGAGGTTTGCAAGTTCAGCATCCATTACTCCTTTATAGACGGAGTTGTAGAGGCATCTGTCTGCAAGACCCATCTTTTTTGCTAAGGTTGCTGCTGCCATACGGGTCTTTGGACTCATTGCGTCAAGCATGAGTGGTGCATCAGTGTGTTTCGGTACGAAGTCAATGTATTTTTCGAATGCAGCTTCTGTTGTTCCGACGATGTCAAGTGCAAATTTGACACCGGTTATGTCGCTTTGGGTTTGGCATTGTGTTAATGATTTGTTCGGCTACTTTAGCATCAAAAATTCCTTTGTTTGCATCGGTAACCATTTTTTGGCCTAGCCAAAAGATGGAGCCGATCAAAAAGGTTGGATATTTCTCCTGGTTGACCGCCTACTTTTGCTTCAGCAAGGTCATATATTTTTTGTTCGGTATTGAATTTAAAGGACATTTTTCCACATCTGATGGATTATTTCTTCAGTGCTTTCTTTGCAAGCTCAGGAGCTTCTTCCTTGTTCTTGCCGAAAAGTGCACCGATTGCATCTGCATCTTCTTTTTTAACTGCTGCGCCGCCCATGATTATGCCGACTTTGTCTTTGAGACCTGCTGCTTTCAAGAGTTCGTCGAGTTTTGCGATGTTGTTCTTTGCTGGAACTGTGTTAACTGAAATTGCAATCAAGTTTGCATTGTTTTCTTTTACTTTGTCAATGAATACTTGTGGTGCAACGCTTTTTCCGACGTCGATTGTTTTGAATCCTGCGCGTTTTAGTGACCTGCGGACTGCTTCTTTTGCAGTGTCGTGCATGTCTGGTTCGATGTTACCGATTACGACTATGCCGATTGGATTTTCTGGTTCTGGTGGTTCTTTTTCCATCATAGATTTAAGCCAAGACATTTAAACACCTTTTTTTCCTTTTTAGATACTCTGGGCTTTTTATACTCGAAATCAATATTTAACCTTTTACCAACAATTCCAATGGTAAGCATATCAAGCGGGAAAGTAAATGCTCAAAGCAAACAGAAACATATCTCTTATTGTTTTTCATTTTTACTTTCTCATTTATCTATCGTATGCTTCTGATGCTTTGGAGTAATTATCCATCTGGTGCCGATATTGGTCTTGCATAACAGCGTAATTTACTCAATTACTGGATCAGGAAATGTGAATTTTATGTATAACTTCTATCAGATGGGTGGTGGCATGTCGCTGACTTTTCCAGGATACCACATCTTTGCTTCAAGCATTATGTTGATGACTGGACTGCCCGATATCATAGCACACGTAGTCATTGTGGCTTTGTTCTCATCATTAATTGTTTTATGTGCATTCTTGATAACTAAGAGTATTTGGAGTGAACCAGCTGCGTTACATCGTTGCTTTTTTGGTGGCGATTTCACGTTTTGACATAGAAATGACTCTGTGGGGAGGCTACCCAAATGTAATAACACTATTGCTTATTCCCTTAACGTTCTATTTGTATTTGCAAAAAGATCGATTCTCTTTAACGCCTTTTTTTGTTTCAACTTCTATTTTGGCAGGCTCTATATTTCTGACACATTCGTTGAGCGCTGCAATTTTTGTCTTCGTAACATTCATCACTGTTTTGTTTGTTTTGGTTTCTCCTAAAAAGTTTGGAGCCTCAAGAAAAACCGGCCTTTATTGGTTACTGCCCATTGTTTTAGGAGCCATCCTTGTTTTGCCTTTTCTGCTTAATGCTGTACCGACCTATTTGCAGGATAACTCTTCAGCACCAGGCGTTCAGGGTGTAAATGACATTACTTCGGCAATACTAACAACAAGAATACTTCCTCTGGAATTTGTTTTACCGCTTTTCCTCATAATATTGGCTTTCGCTTTGTTCTCCAAAGCTTACAAAGGACGATTTGTTAGTCTTCCAACACTCCTGCTTGTCAACATGGCTTTTTGTTCCTCTATTTTTAACACAGGGCTACCTGTTTGGCTTCATCGTCGATTACAACCGATTCCTCTACTTCATTATTCTGCCTGTAATAATTTTTATTGCCGTCTTGATAAACCATGGTTCAGGCTTTTTCGCAAATATAATTGACTTTTACCGTGTTTGGACAGGGCAAAATCAAAAAGAAAAGAAAATTCCTCACAAGAAAATACTGGTTGATAACGGGGCAGGGTTTTTTGCAGGATTTTACCGTTCTTGGGCGAATTGCGTAGAGAAAAATAAAGAAACCACACATAAGAAAATCATTTGGCTCTCCGCTAACTTTACCCGTAAAACAGCTTATGGAGTATTTACCTTGTTTTTCCTGTTGTTTTCATTTGTGTTTATACCAGTTTTTTTGACTCCGATGGCGGGGCAAACGATTCAAAGTTTCTACCAAGTTATGGATAACCCAGGCTGGGAAGCGATACAATGGGCTAAGCAGAACACATCTACCAACTCAGTGTTTGTATCGGACGCATTATATGGCTGGTGGTTTGGCGGGTTTGCGCAGAGACCAACGTTTGAGCGCTGTTGACCCACAATACATAACGAGCGCCCGAGAGGTAGCACCTGCAAAAAACGCCACCTACCTTCTTGACACAGATTACTTAGTTGATAACAACTTAGTTCAGGTACGCGAAGATGGCGGTTATGTTGCAAGACATAATCCAGAAATTTTGGCTGACCTAAACTGGACCTACTTCCCTTATTCATTCTTCAATTTTGATAGCAGCCAAAATGAAATTAAATATGAAGTCAATGGCAATTTACAATCTGTCTATTTGAATCAGCTTACAGTGAAAGAGATGCGTTTTGAAGACGCCTTGGATCACAAAACCATAGTTGTTAGCCGAGGTAATGAATTCTTCAATTATACACAGTTAACCACCGTCTATAAGGGATTGCGTTTTGTTAATTTAACTTCAACTCTTGACACTACTGTTCCAGGAGTATCTTTCGATTGGGTTAACATTGGTGTTCAGAGCAAGGGAACACAAATAGTATACGACGACAAAAGTACAGTTGCCCTAGTAGATGTAGGAGTGAAGACTTTTGGTCAATTAATCTTCACAAGTAATCAGCCAAATGTAACTATAAAAGTTGTAGATCCACTCTTAATCGATTTAGAATATAATTTGCAAGGTCAATCTTATGGTCAAATCCAGATTTCAGCGAGTGCTTACTCTGCCGATAACAATCAAGATATTTACAAAGATAGTGCAAGCATACAGACTTTTTTCGCCCCCGTAATAGCAGCCAACTTGAAGACCAACCAAATTCTCTTCCCCACTGATTTCAAAGAATGGTTTGACTATAGATTTGAATTGCAAAGAAATAATGTATCGTATATTGCTTGCAGAAATGCTGAGTTAGACGTGAAATTTAGGGGTGACCCCGCGTTTAGCTTGGTATTTATTAACAGTGAAGTTGCAATCTTTAAGGTAAATGGGAACCTCAATCAAAACGGGTGAGTACCTTCTCCGCCTTTAGCGCTATTGAGTAAAGAGAAAAAAATCGAAATCGCTTTCATTAGTATTTTCTCGGTGCTAATCTTTGCCATCTTCTTTACTGCTCATTTCAATGAACGGCGTGGTTTTAGGAAATGACCCTGCGGTTCACTTGGAAAAAGCCCAAATTTTCTTAAATACAGGTAAAATTTCTTTGGCTAACTTGGGTTGGACGCCTCCTCTTTATCAGATTGTGCTTGCAATGTTTGTTTCTCTCACTGGAGCAACTGACATTGGGCAAATGATCTTTCTGGTTAAAGCTTTAGCGGTAATAGTTGATTGGCTCTTGTTTCTCTCTGTTTATTTGATCGGTAGAAGATTTTTCGACAGAAGAGTTGGGGCTGTCGCCGCTGTTTTGTTGTTGATGTGTTTTCCTATGTATGAGGTTAACCAATTCGGCGGTTACACCACCGTTTTAGCTTTGGCGTTTATGGTCTTGGTTTTTCTCTATACGCCCTTAGCAGTTGAGCGTTTTGGATATTTGGCGGTTACTTTTTTTGCGGCTTTCGGAGTTGTCTTGTCTCATCAACTTGCAGCATTCCTATCAATTTTCATAATGCCGCCCATATTGATGTATATGTTAATAAAATCCAAAGGCGCTTATCTAAAAGTCGTCATGGCATTAATTTTAGGCGGAGGAATAGCGTTTTTCCTCTATTACTTCCAAGCCATGATTGGATATCTTGACATTGTTATTGAATACGTGTTTTTCGCAATAAAAGCCTACGCTTACCAAATTCCAGCCGTAAGCTTTAACGCGTTCATGATTAATTTTGGCTTCATATTTTTCTTAGCGTTAAGCGGCGTTTTTGTTTCTTATTATGTCTTAAAAAAACAAAAAAAACTTATTCTTTTTGTCACATTGATGCTTAGTTTCTTTGTGCCACTATTCTTTGCTGAATCGTACCTTTTTGGTTTGTACATGCCCTTCAGTTGGTTTATCTATTACTTGACTCCTTTGATGGCAATTCTTGCAAGCATTTCCGTTGTTTTCATAGCTGATAAAGTCTCAGCGTTCTATATCAAAAACAAACAGGTTTTCAAGAAAACCTGGTTGAAAATAGTCACGGTCTCCATAATTGTTTTGTTGTCTGTGATGGTGATTTACCGTTCCGACATAGTCTATGGAAAAATTATGGAAGCCAGCGTTTACTATTCAACTACAGATTTGAAAGCTTATGACGCCGGAGTTTGGTTAAGAGCAAACTATCCTGAAAATTCTACAGTTGTAGTAACTGAGGTTCCTGGTTTTTGGTTCCAAGAGTTTTCGGGCAAGAACGTAATTGCGCAAACTGACTCATACTGTGCAGAGAAACGAAATTGCTGAGTCAGTTTTGAGTTTATCTTATGAAGTTGAGCATCCAAATACGCTAATTAAGAGCTTATGAGGCGAAAGGTGACATCACGGAGGAAACCTATGTTTCTATTGACCAGGTTTGGAGCAGGATTTCTTTTGTTTCAGGCACCGGAGATTTTCTTTCATATACAGTGAACGGCACAGACTACAAGCTTCCCTTAACAAGTTTAAGTAAACAAATAATTTTTGATGAGCAAAGCATGCCAAAAAAGATAGAGTACATCTACTCTAACGACTTTGTTGCCTTAACAAAGACTGTAGTTGTCGAAAACACAAGTTATCCGCTCAAAGTGTCTTGGATGCTAACTCCTATAAATAGCGAAATCGTGAATGCCTCACTTTATTTGAGCACTTTCTTTGACCTTAAGTTCCATTTTGAGAAAGCTGAAATTCCAGGTTTGTTGGATTGGGTTAACCCGTGGGATGCACCTTCACCGATAATGAACTTCTGAAGGAACTAATTGGGCAGTAGCCAGCTTTGCAAATACAAACTTGAAAGATAATTACGTTGGCATCTACGATGGTGCAGACGATATTGCTTTTGCGTTCAAGTTTAATGATTTACCCGAATGGGGAAACATCGGCGTGTTGGCAAACAGACAGATTGACGCTGTCAGGTTCCAGTACCAATTCAACGACCTAAAAGTAAACCAAACAGCTTCACGTTCTTACCAAGTGCTAACCATGTCAAAAAACAGTTTCCTAACACTTTCACCCGACACATTGCAAGGATTATTTAACTTTAAACCAACTGAATTCACAGTGACATCCCGCAGTTTCAGCGACTACATCAAAGAAAACCAAATAGGCTTCATCGTCTACGACCGAAACAAACTTGACACTCAAATGATCAAAAGCAAACTCTTACAACTAATATACTCAAACGACCGATATGTCATCTTCAAAATCCTAAAATAACCAATGTTCTACTCTCTATCATGGGTGTTAGAACATTTTTTCAGCCGTTATTATGATCCCTGTTCAAACTAATTCTCAAGGTATAGAGTGCCCAAAATGCAGATCACAAGTGGCCGCGATTTCTAACTACTGCAACTTTTGCGGCACCCGGCTACAACAACCAATTATTCTAAAAATCTGCCCAAAATGCATCACCCGAATGGATGTTTCAGCGCATTTTTGCCCAGAATGCGGACAAAAACAATTATTCCACTCCAAAGCATTTCCAGCTTCTAAACTCAGAAGACGGTTTTAAGAATTATTGACACCAATAATACAAAGGAAAGTCTATAAAAAAAACCAAAAAAGTCCTAATTACAAAAATATATTTCAGATGATTGCCAAATAATTGTGGTGCGGTTGCCGGGATTTGAACCCGAGTCGACAGCTTGGGAAGCTGCAGTCCTACCGAACTAGACTACAACCGCAACTGTTACCTGCTTTGCTCTATAGCCTATTTGCATAGGGATAGTTCATTTGATATAGAAACTTTACTATGAGGTTATTTTAAGGTCCTGTTTCCTTTGATATCCTCTGCCTTCTGGTCTTTGGTGTTTACTCCGCTGATTTTTTATTTTAATCCAAAAATACTTGAATTAAGAGAAGACATATATTCTGGTTGGATCATCCAACCAATTGAATAGGAGGCTAAGAGAATTAACAACAAAAAACTCGCAATCACGCTGGCACTCATGTTTTTACCCACGTTGCTAGCCTGCACATCAGGAATAGAGGCTCAACAACCCGCCATAGATTGGTGGTCTATGTTTCATCATGACTCAGCCCACACGGGTTGCTCCACCTCGACTGGACCGTTAACCAATCAAACGCTGTGGAAGTTCAAAACCGGCAATTCTGTAGAGTATTCTTCCCCATCAATCGTAAATGGTGTTGCTTATGTCGGCTCGCAGGATCGCACCTTTTATGCCTTGGATGCAGCCACAGGCGACAAAATCTGGAGTTTCGAAGCGGGTAATTCAATTAAATCTATTGCCGCGGTTGCTAACGACGTCGTCTATGTTGGGTCGCTTGACAACAACGTTTACGCCTTAGACGCTAAAACAGGCAACCAAATATGGAAATTCAAAACAGGAAACCAAGTGTATTCTTCGCCTAACGTAGTCGACCGCGTCGTGTATATCGGCTCAAACGACAATTACGTCTATGCATTGAAGGCAGAAGATGGAGGCAAAATATGGAGCTTTCAAACAAGCAATTATGTGTGGTCCTCTCCCGCCGTAGTTAATAACGTGGTTTACGTTACGTCTTGGGATTATGTTTACGCTTTAGATGCCTCGACTGGAAATATAATCTGGAGTTTTAAGCCCAAGGATTCTATGTATTCTTCTCCTGCAGTTGTCGGCGGTATCGTTTACTTCGGCTCCAACGATTACAACCTGTACGCTTTGGATGCAAGTAGTGGTGCTAAAATTTGGAACTTTACGACAAACGGCTATGTAACGTCATCGCCAGCGGTTGCGGATGGCATTGTTTATTTTGGCTCTGATGACCACTACATTTATGCTTTGAAAGCTGAAACTGGCCAAAAACTGTGGAGCTACAAGACTGGAGACGCAATAGACTCTTATGCGGCTGTTGCTAGTGGCGTAGTTTACATTGGCTCTAAAGACGACTATGTTTATGCTTTAGACGCTAAAACCGGCGAAAAAATATGGAGCTACAAGACCGGCGCCGACGTGGAATCGTTTACAGCTGTTGCCAACGGCGTTGTCTACATAGGTTCAAACGACTACTACATCTACGCCATTGGAGCAATTGCCGTTCAACAACCAACCTCTCCATCGCCTACAAACTCGCCTTCACCCACAGTTCCAGAGTTTCCAACTTTTTCGACTCTACTCTTAGTGATTATTTCTGCACTATCGCTATTAGCCATCAAAATTAGAAAAAATAAAGTTGAAAACGTTCCATTTCTTATGTTCCCGCCTATCTCAGGATTCTATCAGCGTCGACGTTGTATCCGCAGTTTGTTAGTTCACGTATGAGGGTAAACTTCCAGCTATCGCGATCATCGAATGCTGTGACTTTCATGCCATCGAAATCGGTAGGGATTTCGAAGTTTGCGACTTCTCTGAATAAGACAAGTACATTACACTTGCCAAGTTTTCCCAACAGAAAACCAAGTTCAAAAACCACGTCTTGCCTGGGCCTTAGCTTGCGCTTTGTCGGGGATTCCTCAGAGGCGTAAGCAAAATCATCAGGCGAGAGCAAAACTGTGGCGAAACCAACGTCTGAGTAATCTGCGAAACGTTCAACAATTTTTCTACCTTGACTTGGTTCTTCGCACATTACCACAGGAACAAGCCAGAGGTTAGTCAAAGCATTAGTGATGGCTTGTTTCATCGCGTCATCTCTACCGCAAACAACAAAAATCCTTCGTCGAGTATCCGAAGTAGATTTTACTGATTGATTCGGAGTTATGCTTTTGATGGTTGGGGGTAAGAATTTTTCAGTGCAAAGGTAAAGCCCCTTTGACTTCACCCTTAAGTATGTTTTCGAGAAGATATTTTTTGTCTTTGGTCACAACGAGGTTTTCTTGGTTTGGAAAGGTTAGTTTGTCGGCTGTTTGGTAGGACCAGAAGATGAGGGTTTTAATGACTTTTTTGGGGTTGAGAAGTTTGCCCAAAAACCAGAAGGGTTGACCCATGGTGAAGGGTGAGGAGAAGGTTCGTACAAGTTCCTCTTGGGGAACGTTGAATCGGATGCCAGATTTGTCCGGTTCGGCGTACTCTACGTAGATGTGGTATTTGGGCACTTGCACGTTAATCGAATGCTAATCAGCTGTTCTAGAAACAAAAACTTTGCCATTCCCGCGGGCTCGGTTAAGTTACGCAGTCGAATAGCTCCATGGGAAAATGGAACGATTCCTTGCATCTCTTAAGCCCTCCCTCAATGAACTCGATTGCCATAAACGCTTCAGGCGGGTTAGCCTCCTTCATTTGGAGCCCCCATTCGTTTGCTCGTCTGAAACCGAATCTGGGATAATAATCTGGGTGCCCAACAACTAAAACCGAACTGTACCCCCGTTGTTTGACAACTGCTAATCCAGCATTCACCAATTCGCCTCCTACACCCCGTCGTTGATAGCTTGGATCCACAGAGAGAGGAGCTAAAACAAGCGTCTGCAGCGCTTCACCGTCCACTTTGACTTCAACGGGAAAGAACAGAATGTGACCAATTACACGACCTTCGAACTCGGCGACCAAGGATAACTCTGGAACATAATCAGGGTTTTGCCTAAATTTCTTAACAAGTTGACTCTCAACACTACGCCCAAATGCTAACCGGACAACCTCAAGCACCTCAGCTGAATCCGCTGCAAATTCCTGCCTAATCTTAACATCCAAATCTAACCCCATCCAAACTAAAATCCTAATGGAACTACAAGCATTTTGATGTTTTGCTTGCACCTCGCCAATTCGAAAACAAAATCGTTATGAGACAGAAACCTACACATTTAGCTTGCAAGGAGAAACAAGCACATGCCCAAAAACTACACTTACGACGACGCAGGAGTAAACCGCAAACAACGCGTAGAATCCAAAAAACAACTCAAAAACCTGCATGAAACCTACAAGCATAGCCTTTTTGGCGGCGTAATGCATCTACCCTACGGAAACATCTTCCCCATCGGCGAGAATACTTTTTTGGATTTGGTCATCGAAGGTGTAGGCACCAAAGTTCTTGTGGCGCAGCTGGCACAAAAATACGACACCATAGGCATAGACGCAGTTGCGATGGCTGTTAATGATGTAATCCGTTCAGGCGCCAAACCGCTTTCAATAGCGGACAACATTCATGCGCAAGCCAGCGAACCCACACTAGTAAATGAATGGCTAAAAGGCATCATCCAAGGCGCCCACGAATCCGAATGTCCCGTTACAGGCGGCGAAACAGGCGATGTAGCTGAACTCATCAAGGGCTTAGCTGAAAACGCCGGGTTCGACATGGTTGTAGCCTCAGTAGGTAGTGTTGAACGGAAAGAAATCATCACAGGCGAAAACATCAAACCGGACGACACAATCATTGGTTTAGCCAGCAGCGGTCTGCACAGCAACGCTATAACGCTCGCTAGAAAAATCCTCTTCAAGCAGTGGGGCGGAAAATACCTGCCAAATGACGTTCCAGAAGGGTTGGACAGGGAAGTAGTTCTTGAAGTTTTGGAACCCACGAAAATCTACGTTAAACCTGTCTTGAAACTTGCTCACGAAGTCAAAGTTAAGGCAGCTGTCCACATAACTGGTGATGCCTATTTAAAATTCAATAACCTCGCCAACTATTCTCCAGGCATCGGTTTTGAATTCAACAACTTCAAGCCACATCCGATCTTTGGTTTAATCCAGAGAACCGCAGTCGAACTGGGATTTATCATAACTGATGAGGAGATGTTTAAGACGTTTAACATGGGCTGGGGTTTTGGCATAGTGGTTGACAAAGCAGATACCGAGAAAGCATTAAGCACACTAAAGCAGGTTGGTGTAAACCCGGAGATAATCGGCAAAATAACCAACAAACAAAAAGTCGTGGAAATAAATTACAGGAACAAACACATGGTTTTCACGTAAAATATTGCTCTTTTCTTAACGAAAGCGTTTAAATCCTGATTGCTTATTTTAAAGGCTTATGAAATACGCTGCCAAAATTGAAGTCAGCCTCAAACCCGGACATAGCAACCCGGAAGGCGAAACAACCGCACGTTTACTTGTGGAACTCGGCTACAAGGTTCAAATGGTGGATGTTAGCAAAGTGTACACGGTAACCCTTGACGCATCAACGCTGACTGAAGCTAAAGCAAAGGCAGAAGAAATGAGCAAACGCCTATTGACAAACCCAACCAAAGACAACTACACCATAAGCGTCGTTGAATCCAAATGAACGCTAACCTCTACACCCAACGCAAAAACAGCCCAGTATTAGAAGTTGCAATAACAAAAGCTACCTCAGAGGAACTTAAAGAAATCAACAGTGAATTAGCTTTGGGTTTTAGCCAACAAGAACTATGCAATATTCAAGCTTATTTTAAAGAAGAAAAACGAAATCCAACCGATGTAGAACTACAAACCATTAGCCAAACATGGTCTGAGCATTGCTGCCACAAAACCTTCAAAGGCAAAATCCAAATCGACGGCAAAGAAATCGACAGCCTCTTCAAAACCTACATTGCCAAAGCTACCAAACAAATCAAGGCCCCGTGGTGTGTTAGCGTTTTTGAAGACAACGCTGGAATTGTCAAGTTTGACAAGGGTTTTGGCATAGCAGCAAAAGTGGAAACTCACAATCATCCCTCTGCTGTTGAGCCCTTTGGTGGCGCAGCAACAGGAGTTGGCGGCGTAATCCGCGACATCCTTGGAGTGTGGGCTGACCCAATCGCTTGCACCGACGTCTTGGGTTTTGGACCCTTAGATTACGATTACAAGAAACTTCCTGCAGGCGTTAAACATCCAAAATACGTTTACATGGGTGTCACCGCAGGCATCAGCGCCTACGGCAATAACATGGGAATCCCAACCGTAAACGGTGCAATATACTTCGACGACTCCTACACAGGCAACGTCACAGTATACTGTGGTTGCATCGGACTTTTACCTCTAAACAAGTATGCAAAAAACGCCAAAGTCGGTGACATTGTAGTTTTGGCAGGTGGAAAAACAGGACGCGACGGCATCCACGGCGTAACCTTCGCATCCGCAGAATTAACAGAGAAATCAGAAGAAAGTCTCGCGTCCAGCAGTCCAAATTGCAGACCCCATCGAAGAAGAAAAAGTTAAACGAGCAATAGTGGAAATTCGCGACCTACAACTTGCTTCAGCTGTAACTGACATTGGCGGCGGAGGATTATCTTCAGCAGTTGGCGAAACAGCAGAACGGTTTAACTGCGGAGTCACTGTGGACTTAGCCAAGGTACCTTTGAAGTATCAGGGATTTGGCACCATGGGAAATTTATCTTTCAGAATCACAAGAACGCATGCTAATTACTGTGCCCTCTGAAAATCTAGAGCGAGTTATGGCTGTTTTTGAGAAGGAAGACGTTATTGCAACAGCCATTGGAACACTGACACCTGAGAGACACCTAAAACTTACCTACAATGGAGAAACCGTCAGCGACATAGACATGACTTTTCTCTTCAACCCATGCACAAGCAGCAAAGTTGCAACCATCGAAAAAACAACCTTCACGAACCAGAATTCCCAGAACCATCAAACCTAACCGAAACCTTACTCCAACTACTCGCAGCGCCTAACATTGCTAGCAAAGAAAGCATCATTCGCACCTACGACCATGAAGTCAAAGGCAACACAACCCTCAAACCCTTGCAAGGCGAATACGCAGGACCTAACGACGCCGCCGTGCTAAAACCTCTAGACGATTCGTGGAAAGGTTTAGTGATTTCTTGTGGTATGAACCCAAATTATGGCAAAATTGATGCTTATTGGATGGCAGCTTCAGCCATTGACGAAGCAATCCGCAACAACGTAGCAGTGGGTGGAAGAAGAATCTCGCTACTAGACAACTTCACTTGGGGTAACCCAGAGAAGCCAGAGCGATTAGGATCACTTGTGAGAGCGTGTCAAGCATGCTACGATTTCTCTGTAGCATTTAAGGCACCGTTCATTTCAGGAAAAGACAGCCTATACAACGAATCGCCGCTGGGTCCAATAACACCCACGCTGCTAATCACAGCAGTAGGCGTAATTCCCAACATCCAATCAACCATCTCCATGGAACTCAAAGCCCCCGGCAACCTTCTCTACATCATCGGCGAAACATACAACGAACTCGGCGGCTCCGAATACTACAAACTCAAAGGCTACCTTGGCGCAAGCGTACCCAAAGTAAAAGGGGCAAAAGCCAAACGTACCTTCAGAGCAGTTACTAAAGCCATTGACGAAGGATTAGTTAAATCATGCCACGACCTCTCGGAAGGCGGTTTAGCAGTAGCAGCGGCTGAAATGGCGTTTGCAAGCGGCTACGGTTTAGAAATAGACCTCAGCAAAGTACCAGTCAAAAGAAGTTATCCGGAACGATTTTGCATTGTTCTCAGAGTCAAACAGTCGCTTTCTAATCGAAGTTGCAGAAGCAGACAAGGAAGACTTTGAGACTTTAATGAAAGGCAAGAACTGCGCTTTAATTGGCAAAGTAACAAAAGAACCAAAACTACTCATCATGGGGTTGAATGGAAAAAGTGCAATTGACGCTTCACTTGAAAAACTAAGACATAGCTGGAAAAAAACACTAAACCAAGAGGAGACACCACAATGAACGCTGAAGAAATCAAAGTATGCGTAATGCGAGTCGGCGGCACCAACTGCGATGCGGAAACCCAGCGCGCCTTCCAAGAACTTGGCGTCCAAGCAGAATCTGTTCATGTGAACGAGTTAATCAAACGCCGAAACCTGCTGGATTACAGTGTTCTGGTTTTTCCAGGCGGCTTCTCGTTCGGCGACTACGTTCGTTCAGGCGTGATTTTTGCGAGACATCTCTCTGCAAACCTCGCCAAAGAAATGGGAAAATTCATCGAAGAGGGCAGACCAATCTTGGGCATATGTAACGGTTTCCAAATCCTTGTCGAATATGGTTTGCTTCCAGGCTTCAAAGGCATGAGCGCCTACCCCGAAGCCACATTAACAACAAATGAACCAGCAGGCTTCAAATGTCAATGGACCTATCTAAAACAAGAAAACAAAGGAAAATGTGCATTCACAAGCAAAATTCCCGCTGGAAAAGTCATCAGCTTGCCCATCGCACATGGAGAAGGACGATTACTATTTCCAAAAGAACAAGAACAGGCACTGCTAAAGAAACTCATCGATGAGGACATGTTGGTGTTCCGGTACTGCGACAAAAATGGCAAGGTTGCTGACGGCAAGTATCCGCTCTGCCCCAACGGTTCATTCTACGATATCGCTGGAATCTGCAACAAAGAAGGAAACATCTTTGGTTTAATGCCACATCCCGAGAGGGCGATGTATTGGTGGCAGCAACCCAACTGGACGAGCGAGCAACAAATGATGCAGTATGGCGATGGAAAACTAATCTTCCAAAGCATTATTGACAAGCTAACCAAGGTATGCTAAATCTTTAGCATATGGTAACCCTGCCCGGGCACCCATAGTCAATATCTTTCGGGAACCAACAAAATTGCCCAACTGCCCGCATTCATAGAGGCTTTTTTCGTGTATTAAACCGTAGAGAAAGCCCGCGTTGAAAGCGTCTCCTGCGCCTGTGGTATCGAGTGCTTTAACTTTGAAGGGTTCCACGTTGAGATGCTCTTGGCCATCCGTAACGTAGCAGCCTTTGCTTCCAAGTTTCACCGCCACGATCTTGACGCCCATACCAATCATGAAATCTGCGCCTCTACGGAAGTCTTCTTCGCCTGTTAACAGTTCAAGTTCAGCTGCGTTAGGCATCAAAACGTGAGAGTTCTTAATTATGGGTTCGATGACTCCGAAACCCTTTTGTGCATAAACGGAGCCCGGATCGAAGCTGATTTCGACCCCTTCAGGCAATGCGCTTAAGAGTTTTTTTTGTGCACGGAACGATTTTTCACCCACAAAAGATGACAGGTGGATGAGTTTGGTTTGGGAAACGTATTCGTATTTAATTTCTCTAGGTTCGATTAAGTCGTTGACGCCAGAGTTAATGTAGAGGGTTCTTGCGCCTGTTCTTGTCCACAAAACCCATCACTGAACCGCTCCTACCCTTTGATGTCTCAACGATTCCGCTGGTGTCCACACCTTCGGCTTTGAAGCAGTCGACCTGCAGTTTCCCTTCGCGGTCGCCGGCAACTTTTCCTATGAACCCAACTTTACAGCCAAGCCTGGCTAAACCTACAATCGTGTTTGCGGCTGAGCCTCCGCAGGCTTCTGTATAATCTTCGATGAAGCTTTCTTTTTCAGCGGTTGCAAATTTGTTTACTTTGAAGAGCATGTCAACGTTAAGTGCTCCGAAACCTACTACATCAAATTTTGTCATGGAAATAACTCCTTTAATTGAATTTTATATTCGCCTAATTTGCCACCGTAATTGCCAGCGGAAACTCGAACAACACCATCAATGTCTAAAACTGCTTTGATTCCTGTTTTGGTGGCTTCCTTGACTGCATCCAAAGAAATACCGTCGAAGACGACTTCGGCTATGTACCCGACGCCTTCTGGAACCTTGGATTCCTTTGCCTAAGCGAGATTTGAGCGATGGACAGTATAAGTGATTCGTTGTAGGTCCTATTTTGGGATAGTGAGTTTCCGGTTTGGAGCCAGCGGAACATATGTCAAAGGTGTTCACGACGCCATACACTTTATGAATTGCCTTTAAGGCTTTGGCGCCGGCTTCTTTGAGTGCTTGTTTTGATTTGCACATTATCCAAAAGTTGCCCCCCATCACGCCACGGCGCGTAACCTAAGATAACGTTCAATTACAAAGTCTGGAACCATCAAGGGTACAACGATGACGTCTCTACCATACCGTTTTTCTATCCATTCGATAACCGTCGCCGCAGTGCCCCACGCTCTCCATCATGTCAAGCTTACCTTCAGCTCGTGGCATTGCATCGAAGACTGCTGTAAAAGGTTTAACAAGAATATCCTGGCGGATCCGGTAAGATAAGTTCAGTTTCAAACTTTTTAAGTGATTCCTCGAAGGTTTTTTTTGGGTTGATTTCTCCCCAGAACTGCAATATAGCGCCCATGCGTTTGTCTGGTGTTTCGCTTGGAGTTAGGTATTTTTCGACTCCTCCCTCTGTTCTGCCAATGACCACTGATGGCGTACGCAGTAGAGTCTTCGGCTGCTTTGCGTAGAGTTGGCTCATCGTCCGCAGTTACGATTACCCGACAATAAAGTCCCAGTAAAGGCTTCAGCATAAGTATCTTCGATTTGTGTTTTAGGCATTTATCCAAGTCTCCCAACGACTACTCCGCGAACTTTCTTCCTAAACTCGCTGCTCTCTTTTATTAGTGATTCCATATTTTTGGCTGTTACTATTTGAACTTTGGGCAACGCATCAGGGTACAGTTTTGATAGCTTTTTTAGTAGAGCTTCATCTATCTTGTTTTTGCTAAGTACGTCATAACTCCATGAACTGAGCGCTTTAAGGGTTTGTTTTTTACCCAACTTGCAGAACAAATCAGCTATCACAGCCGTAACAAGGTTACTTTCCGACAGAACAGCAACCTCAGCTTCCCTCACTGCATAACTGTTCCCGTTGAAAGAGACCGCCATGCCTCCGTTGGTTCGCACTAGTTTGAATGCTTCCACATCAGTTATACTATCACCCACATACAACACATCCTCCAACTAGTGCCTAAATGTTTGACTATGTCGCGGATGGCTTCGGCTTTCTGTGCCCCACCAATGGTAATTATTTCGTTGAGAAACTTGCCAACAAACAACGTGGGAATTAAGCTCCAGAAAATCTCGTCCAACCGCTGGATAAAGGTTTGGTCGCGGTTTGAAAAGACCTCAATGGTTTTTGCATTTGGGGGGATGTCTATTGGAGGCATTTGCGCGATTTCTTGCGCTATCACTCTTAAGCGCTCTTTTTCTTGTGGGCGTGATCGGGCATTTGTCGAGTTTTACTTTTGTGCAATATGTGTTTTTGTATGGAAAATCGACTGCTTTGCAGAGGGCTTTGATGTAGTGTTCGTAGCTGGTACTAATGATGAAGGAGTTAGCAATTCTTTGTATGTATTCTAGTGTAGCTTTGCTGTTGGCGATTAGAACAATATTTTTGGCAGAGAAAACTTCCATTTGGCTGTCCGTTATACTGTACGCTTTGAAGAATGGCAAAATCAACTTGAGCGTGCTACCAGCATTGTAACCAGGTTTCTTCAGCACATCTGCCAAGACATCATCGTAGAGACTTATGTTGGTGAAGAATTTGTCGCCGTTTGGAATAAAGTTCTCTGCTAACTCAAAGGCATTATCGTTTTTTGAAATTGGTCCTTCGCAGTCGGAGATAAACAAACGCTTCAAAGCTTCTGCCTCAACTGCTTCATGTGCCGGATGCTTTTAGCGATATGTTGCTTTGAGGCAACATCAGTTCGGTTCCAGAGTGCACCACCAATGATTGCTTTGGCTCCTTCTTGACTGATTTGACGTGCTTCCTCAATGCTGCCGCCGATGCCCAGGATTCCTACTGCTCGGGATTTGAGAGCGTAGTTTTTGCCGTCGCGTAGCTCCATGGAGCCGGGGTATATTCGGATTTTATCTCCGAATTTTTTGACAAGTTCATCAACATTGCCGAGATCAACGGGTGTGTTGACGGATTGTTTATTCGCTTTGTCTGGGAACGCATCGGCGTATCCACCGTAATCTGCTGGGACCTTGTAGGTTAATACCGTCGCCGAATTCTCCATTGCAACGCCATTTAAGTTTCCTTTGACCATTTTGAGGCATACGTCCACGAAGTCGTCTTTTATGATTGAAAGAAGGTTCATGATTTCGGGGTCGCCTGGGCGACTGTTGATTTCGAGGATTTTAATACCCTTGCCCGTGTGCATAAAAGCAAGGTACAATGGGACACCTCTTAGCGCTGTGTCGTCTTTGATTTTTGTTTTCCATCCCCTGAAAACCTTGTCAGCTAACGCAAGTTCTTTTTCGTGTTCAGAGGCAGTGAGGAAGGGTAGGTAATCGGCTACGTCTTTGTAGGAGCCCATACCACCCGTGTTGGGTCCCTTGTCGTCGTCGAAGGCGCGTTTGTAGTCGCGTGTGTCAGGAAGGGGAATGAAGTGTTTGCCGTCGCAGAACCCCATGCAACTGGATTCTTCCCCCTCAATTTTCTCTTCTATTAAAACTGACCCATACTTGAAATTGGACATGAAATGCTCAAAAAGTTGGTCCCGATTTGCGAAGTGATCACCCCAAACACCCACGCCTTTACCCAACGCGGGTTTATCGGGTTTAACAACCGCTTGGTTGTCCAGTTCGTCCAGCCAATTATAAACTGATTTCTGAATGTCTTTGTCCTTGAAATCAGCAGGATGGAAAATTTTAAAGCGAGGGTTTGCATCGGGGGCAATTTCCTCGAAAAGTAATCGCTGGGCAATCTTACTCTCCTCAATTGCGTACTCTTTGGTAGGGCATATTACGGGTATACCTGTTTGCTTCTCGATGAGGTCGCGGATTCCTTCGATTATTGGTTTCTCTGAACCCACCATTACAAAGTCGAGTTTGTCTTTGTTTGTCTTTGCAAACTTGCAGATTTCGTTTATGTCAAGGGTTGGGATGACCACGTGTTTTGTGGCGTTTTTAGCGTTGTAAGGGTTGCATTGTTTATCGGCGACGTAAAGTTCCACTTGGTAGTTTTTACTTCTTAAAAGAGCATCCGCCATGGCAACTTCTCGTGCGCCATAAGAAACTACTAGGACACCGATTTTTTCCATCCAAGACACCTATAAGCTTAGACATTGAAGGGAACGCTTAATAGCGATTACGGCTGAACCTCTTCAGATTCGTAAATTCTTGTTTTTTCTTCATATCCTTCTTGGAACCGTTTCTTCATGACGTTAGCCATTTTCTGAGCACAAGGTGTCGGATACTTTCCAGTTATGCATGCCAAACATAGTTGTTCTTCCGTTTGCCCAGTCGCACGTATTAATCCCTCAATAGATTGATAACAAACTCTGTCTGCACCGATGATTTTAGCGATTTCTTCAGCACTATTTCTTGAACCTACAAGTTGCCCGTAAGTCGACATGTCAATGCCATAGAAGCAGGGACCGATGATGCGTGGGAAAGTTACGAAGAGATAAACTTTTTTGGCGCCTGCCTTACGCATTTTTTCTATAATAACTTTGGTTGTATCCCCTCTTACAATGCTGTCTTCTGTCACTATAACTCGTTTTCCATCCACTTTGGGACCTAAAATATTAATTTTCTTGTCGATTGTTGAGTAGCGTTCCATATTTAGCAGAATGAAGGCGCGTTCGGTTACGTACCGGTGACGTCTTGATGCGCGTTCCCATCGTAAACCTGATTCTTCATGAACGCCCATTGCTGAGTCATCGCCGGTTTCAGGAACCGACATAATAATGTCACCATCTTTGACGACTTCTGGAAACTCTTTCACGATGTTTCTTCCGAATTCTTCGCGCATTTCATAAACATATTTTCCGTCGAATCTTGAATCTGGCCTTGCAAAATAAGCATATTCAAAAGCGCAGAATGCTTCACGGTAATTCTTAATGACTTGGGTGCGTTTGAATCCTTCTTCTGAAACTGTTACAAGTTCCCCAGGTTTCAATTCAAAATCTCGTACAAAACTGTTCATGTCCAAGCTTACAGTCTCAGAGGAAAATGCGAAGGTTTTCGTTTCAGGGTCATGGCCAGCGCACAACGGTTTTATTCCGTGTGGGTCTTTGAAGGCAAAGAATTCGCCATTTCCAGTGATACCTGTTACGGAAAATGCACCATCTAAACTTTCCATGACTGTGCGAGCGGCGGACGTTAGGTCTTGTCCTTGTTTTAGAGCTAAAAGCATTTTGTGGCAAACAATATCTGAGTCACAGTTGTAGAGGAAATCAGTGAAGTTTTCAGTTATTTCTTTTTTTAGCGGCAAAGTGTTTACGATGTTGCCGTTAAAGGAGAGCGCAAGTTTTATGCCGTCAACAGAAGCAACGACAGGCTGGGTGCCATCGATTATGGCTACGTCGTCGCATTTGCCTGAGGTTGTGTACCTTACGTTGCCAATACCGATTGATCCAGGCAGACGTCCAAACCATTCATGAATGGAATTGGTTTTTAGTCTTGGAACCAAATCCAAGGCTTTGTAAGTGAAAAACTCGTTGTTGTTGCTGGTGAGGAAACCATGTGACTGGTGACCTCGATGATTTTGGGCACGTAACCCCCAGTAAAGATACGGAAAAACCGGTTGTTTTTCATAATTTATTGCGCCAAAGATACCGCAGCCTATTTTTCAGTCCCTTCCAGCAGTAAATGCTCATAGATTGAAAGAAGGGGTTTATACGCTTTTAGTACAAATTTAAGTTAAAACCATGGGATTTTTGACATAATACAGATTGATAGCAACGACACTTTGAGATAGAGAGAACACAAAAAAGAAGAAAATATCAGGGCTTTTGCATGTGTTCCAACATACAGAAGGGGTTACCTTCAGGGTCAAAGCTAGCACCCATCCAGCCTAAGTCCATTAGAAATTACCAAAATCCAAGAAACTAGTGAATTAAAAAAGAATTACTTTGAGTTAAAACAACAAAAAATTTAAAATAAAATAAGAAGAGTGGATGGCTTATGGTTGCCATTTCTCTATGAGATACTTAGGTATCTCAGTACTGTCGCGTGGTCCAACTTGGACTTTCCAGCCACTGAGTTCTTCGATTTCGCCGCTGATGCGTGATGCTTTGCCTGGGATGATGATTTTGCGGTGTTTTACTTTGCTTTCTATGCCTGATGCTTTGATTGCGTCTGCGACTCGTTCGGCTGTTAGTTTGCGTCCTGCGACTCCGCTGTCGATTGCTGAGCCTTCTGTTTCGACGACGATTAGGTAGGCGTTGAGTTTGTTGCTTTCGATGTCTGATGCGACAGTGTAGTATGTTAATGCGAAGTTTGATGTGAAGAGTACTGGTGAGTTTTCGTCTGGTGTGCCGTAGACTTTGAGTCCTGGTGCGACTGCGACTGGTTTGCGTGGGTCAGTGTAGATGTTCTGGCGTAGTACTGTCATTGGCAGTAGTGCACCATCCGTCGTTGCCGTGCATAATGAGTACGTCTGCATAGCGAACTATGAGCATGGAAGCGATGTATGCTTCACGCCATTTGATTAGGTCGTCTGCTGTGTCGCCTTTGTCTACCCAAGCGACCATTGGAACGCCAAGTAGAGGTAAACCTGCGAGTTCGTCGCCGCCTTTGGTTGCTGCTCTTCGTAGCATTGTAAAGTTGTTGATTGTGTCTGGTAAGCCTTCGTTTGTGAAGGTACCTGGGTCTAAGACTATGTCTGTTACGCCGTAAGCCATCAGGGTTTTTGCTAATGAGACTAGAGTGTTCAGGTCGTTTGGTGCAGAAGCTACTATTGGGCAATTGTACATCAGTGCGAGTTCTGCCATGTCTTTCCAGTTTGTTGAGTTTGCTGCGTATAGGAGTGGTCGTGCTTTTGGTGCTGCCATTAAGCCTGCTTCAGCTATTGCTGGGTTCAGGGTGCATAAGTATCATTGGTAACTTGGTGGTTTCTGAGACTTTTTTGACTGCTGCTTTGAATTTGTCTGCGTCTCCGGAAGTGCATCGGACTGCTATCATGTCGAGTTTTAGGGTGTTGCCGATGTATTCGAAAGCTAAAGTTATCTGTTTTCTGTACGCGTGAAACGATTTCGCTATCGGACATCTCGTCAGTTACGTCGATTGCGATTGCTGTTGGGTTCTTGTATGTGAATTCGTGGCGGTACATGACTAGTTTGCCGCCGATTTTCTTGGCTTTGTCGCCGACGCCGACGATGACTTCTTTGACTGCGGGTTTTAGAAGATCTTTGAGTATAGCGTATGATTTGGCGTTTTCTGGTTTGAATAGTGGTTTGCAGCTGTCGAGTTCGATTTCGCGGTTGACAATTTTTGTGGCGAATGCCATGCAGTTGTCTTGGCCGCATTCTTTGCAGTTAGTTTTTGGCAAGCTCTTGTAAATGGTTATAGGGCTAAGTTCTTTTAATCCGCCTTTTTTCTTTTCTGCCATATCAGTCATGTCTCCTTAAGCTTTTACCGTGACCCAGTTTGAATATTTTGATGGGTCTGCTTTCTTGGCGCTTGTCAGGTAGTTTGTGACGTCTTTTAGTGTTTTTACGGCTGCTGGGTGCATCATCATGAATAGGTCTACGCCTGCAAGCAACAGGGTTATAGCTGTTGTTACTTCCCAAAGTGGACCTCTGAGTTCGCGTGGTTCCCATTCAGCTGACATTTTAAGCCATGCTTCTCTTGCTGCCCAAGCGTTAGTTGTGCCTGAGGACATTGGATGTGCCAGTTCAGCATCGCCCATTAAGCCGCCCATGCGTGCGCGTTCCATGTTTGTAAATGCATAGTCTAAACCGTAGCCGAGTGCTGCGGTGGTTAAGTCCATAATGATGTCTTCTCTTGCCAACATAGTCGTAGAGGCGTCTGTTTAGTTCACGTGCCAAGTTGAGGTCCATTGGTGTGAATGAGAGTATTGCGTGGCCTGCTTTCTTGATGAATTTGGCGCATTTCTCGACATCCATGTCGCGTGTTACGGAGCTGATTAGGAAGCGTTCGCCTGGAAATTGTGCACATACTTCTTCGAAGACAGCTGTGTCTTTAACTGGGTCTCCGCATCCGCCGATGACTAGTGGTACATCTACGGCTTGCAGGACCTTCTCGATGGTTTTGCATGCGTCTTTGGGTGATGCGTCTTTGAGTAGTGGGTCAACACTGATTAAGTGCATAGTAACCATGTCTGCACCGAATTTGTCGACTGCAAGTTTTGCCCAAGCTGCTGGGTCACCGACCACGTCTTTAACGTGCATCTTGACTGCTTTGCTTAGGGGAACTTCCATGTCGAAAACGTCTAAGGTGATGACTGGTTTGTGCGGCATTGGACGCTCAAAAGTGTAGAAAGCTGGAGATACTTCTCCGCCTATGGTGAGTGATTTTCCGCGTGTTCCGCCTTCGCTTCTTGTTGCCCCAAGTTTTACTTCAGCGATTTTGTTTGGATAGATTTCGATTGGCGGTAAGAAAGCTGCCTGCAACATGCTCAGTGGTTTGCCGCCTGCAACTGTCGTTGGAAGCTTTAGTTTGGGCATTATTTGACCTGCTGCGCCTGCTTCGAAGAGGATTTCCAGTTCTTTGACGTCCATCTGGAAGTCTTCCAGCTCGATTTGTCTGGAACTTTGCGAGAGCTGCCAGTAGCTCTTCGCTTAGCTGTAGTCCTTCAGCGTCTTTCTTTTTGTCTGTGTCGTGGTGAGTCGTAAAGATCACCGTTTGTCTTTGTTGTCTTTGACGGTTGTGATGATGACTTTGTTTGCGTAGATTTTTGCGTCTTTGAGTATGATTTTGAATCCGCCGGCCATTATTGGAAGTGAACCTGCTGTTGCAACTGGCATCATGGTGCCTGCTGCTTCTTCGTTAACTGTGATGGCTTGTGTTTCTGCTGCTGGTGCTTCTGTTTCCCATCTTAGCGACGACTGGGTGGTTCTTTTCCTTTAGGAATGCTTTTAGTTCATCAACGTTCTTTGCGTCTTCTTCTGTGGCGATTTTGTCAACGATGTCTTTTGGTATGAAGTCTTTTACTTTTTCTTTAACTTCTTTAGGTACCCAAACGATGCGGTTCCATCCACCGTCTGCTGCGAAGAATTTCGTGCTTCGCATGTATTCGATGGACATTCCGTGGAATCCGTCGATTTGTCGTCCGCCTGCTGCGGAGTCTGCCAAGGTGCTGAATGGTAAGCCGTTTACTGTTGCACCTTTGAAGTTTCTTTGAACGACGCCTAATCCGTCGACTTCTGGGATGTAGAAGGTTACTGCTTCGAAGCATCCGCATGAAGTGTGTGGGTGGTCAAATGCTGTGTAGAGCCAGACTTGGTTAACTTCGCCCATGCTGCGTTTCTTGGCTGCTTCGTTGACACCGCTGAATTCGCCTTTCTCTTCGTTGATCATTTCGCCTCTTGGAATTGCGAAGACTGGACCCTTAGGATCGATGCTTGCTGAGGCTTTACCGTCAAACCAGCTGATTGCACCGCAGTTGCTGTATCTTTGTGGTGTGATGACACAGACGTGGCTTGGTGCGAATGATTGGCATAGTGCACATCCGTAGAATGTGTCGACTTCTGAGTCTTTTAATCCTCTTGCTTTTGCGTCGCGTGATTCGTATGCTTGCATTGCTTCAGGGGTCATTTCGTCAAGTTTTGCTGGGTCTGTTATGAAGGTAATTTGTACTTTCTCGATGATTGGTAGTTCGCTCTTGAAGAGTCTGTAGAGAACTTTGCCGATTGAGTCAAAGCTGTTTAAGCCTTTCTGGAAGGATTTCTTGCCTATTCGTATCCAGATGTCGTAGCGCTGGTTTAGGTGCATGAAGCCTTCGATGTAGTTTAGGTAGCCGTGTATGCGTCTTTCAATGACACCTTCAAGGCCTGCGTCGAGTTTTGCGCCTGCAGCTTCAACAAGGATACCGAAAGGAAATGCGCCGCCTTCTTTCATATCTTTTAGGTCTGGACCGATGATGGTTACTTTTCCATCTTCGATTTCATTCATGGGTTTTACTTTTGCAAGTTCAAACTTTTGCTTGACTGTTGGACCGCCAAGTTCTACTTGCATATCATTTCTTCGGATACGTTCTCCTTCGTAGATTACGCCAACTTCAACAGGTATATCTTTAAACATTGACATTTTTTAATTTCCTCCATTAAATTTTGAGGTCATTACTTTGAGATTTGCAGCCCATTCTTCAAGGGTTGCATTTGGGAAAGACCAGCTTGCGTGGACATGGAATAGGTTGTCGAGAGTCATGGTTTTTAGGTCTGGTGCAAAGTGTTTCATTCCTGAGAGCATCAATGATTCAACGTAGTAAGGTAACCCAACCAACAAAACTAGGTCTGGATGTCCTTTGCCGTCGAGTCCCATCCATTCTGGGTCAACTACTCTTTGGCCGATTTCCATTGCATTCATGAATGCTGCTGGTTGGTATCCGCGTTTTATGAATTCGCCAACCATGTGGGCGGTTGCGACTACTGGTACTTTGGAGGCATTAGCGAATTCAATTAGGTATTCGATTAGTTGTTTGCCTTCCATATACCTTTCAGTGGCGTTGCTTCCCACAATGAGAAGGGGACGTTGGGCTCTTTTGATCATTGCTACTGCTATCTCGGGTTTAGTTATGGGGTTTGCTTTTTTAGTTGCTGCTATTTCTGCACATTGCCATGGTTCACAGGACATATTTTTTTCCTCCGTTTACTCCTTCATTTTACGGACCATTCTTGGAAGCAAGGTTGGGTCCGGAATTACTGTTTCTTTCCAGTTGTTTGTCTGCCAAGAATTTTTGCGAATTCGTCTTTCATGGTCATTGGGACATCAGCCATTGTTCTCACGTACAGGTGTAGGTCGTTTGGCATGACTCCGAGGTAACGTTTGCTTAAGTCGACGTAGTGGCTAAGTTTTATGCTGCGTCCTTTCCATGTGTCGTTGGGTCTGATGCAGAGTTTTGCGATTGCAACCATACATTCTTCTTTGGTTTCAGCCATGTTGAAGAGGTGTTCTGGTGCTGGTCCAACGTTAACTTTTTCGCCTGTGCGTGCATCGAGGACTTCCCAGTTTGATGGGTCTTCTTTTCTGCCAAGGAGCATACGGCGGTATTTAACACCGTGTGGACCGACGAGTACTGGTACACCTAAGCGCCAGAATCCTGCGCCAATTGATGCGGCTTTCTGTGAGTATGCACCCCAAGCTAAGCCGACTGCACCTAAGCGGTTGTGGATGTAATCTGCGATTTCCTCGTAGTTGCCTCTTAGTGAGCGTTTTGCGAAGATGTTTGCTACTTTGATTGCTGCACCTGCGATGTGGCTGTTTGCGACGCATGAGCCGACGTTTAGCACTCCTCCAGCTTCGAATCCGCCTGGGAATTCTTCGTAGAGTGTTTTGCCTTCACTGTTGCGGTAGCTGCCTGCGGACATGGCTGAGCAGCCTGAGAGTACAACGATGTATCTTCTGCTTGCAAATTCTCTGCATATGTCGTATACGTCTTTGCCGCCTTTTGGATAATTGCTGCAACCTACAACTGCTACGATTCCTGGAATTTCTCCAAGGACGATTGGGCTACCAACGTTGCGGATTTCGACGTCTGAGACTGCACCTCTGCCAACTCGACACAGGTTATCTTCGCATTCCATGGATTTTTCGCCGGCTTTAATGATTAGGCTGTGAATCATGATTTTTTGTGGGCACGCTTCTTCGCATCTTCCGCATCCAATACAGGTCTCATAAAGATCAGTTAGCAGTGTTATATCACCTTGGGCTGCTGCTTTCATGGCTGCGGGAATGGCATAGTCTTGTGGGCAGTTGCGTTGACATTTACTGCATTGTGTGCAGGTCTTTGCGATTTGTGTGAGTTCCTCTAAGCTTGGAAGGACGTTCTTTCTCTTGCGTATTGGAGCAACTTTTTGTGCTACACGGACTGCGACTTCGCCGACTTTTTCTGGGTCAAGAATCAGGACGCCTTTGACTTTGCCGCTCACGAGGTCAGCGACAATTTCGTCTGCTGAATCATTTGTACGGTTTTTGAAGCCCATGCAGTTCTTTTCTGACGCTGCGATTACTGGAGAATCAACTTTGCCTGCTTCTTCGTAAACATCTGTTCTGATACATTGTTCGTCGAGTACGACTACGTCTGCTAATCCTGCACGGATAAATCTAAGTTCCCAGCTGATTGGGCCAACAATTCTGGCCCGATTATAGTACCGTGTCATATCATGTGCTGTGCAGCATAAGACCGACTACTTCGATTTTGTCGTCAACTTTGTTTTCTTTTGCGTAGTCAATTATTCCGACTGAGGGCATAACGTTGTGACCGATGCACATTACTACTGGTTTGGTTCGGTCAACGCTTGCGATACCAAGTTTTACGAGTGGTGCTTCAGGGTCAGCTTTTGGAAAACCTAAAGCGGAAATTTGGGCGATATCGCCAACTTCCATTCCTACATGGTCAATCATACCGACATGCATGGCTTTGGATTCAAAGTCTAAGTTGCTGCCTTCTTGGCCGGTGTGTCCAACTGCAAGAACTTGGGTAATTTGCTCTTCAGTATAAGTTAAAATATCATCTAAGTCACCGAGTGTTTCAGGTTTTATGCCAGTAACGAGACGACTGACGGGTGCTTCAACTTTTATGTTTAATCCGCCGACGTCTAAGGGGTACCTGCGACCATACTTTTCAATTAAGGAGTGAAGAAGATGGCGTGAGTGGGCTGTGTGGCAGGCTGCTCCAATTGCACAAGCTAACATCACAATACGAGATGATTGGGTTGCTATGTCTAATCCGCATGCACCACGTTTTCCAGCTGTTAAATCGCATTTGCCAAAAGTGCAAAGACAGCAAAGATCGCAGTCGGGCATGTAGAAGGGCTTGTACTTAGTGAGAAGCTTCATGTCCCAATCCCGGAGGGCTGTCAAGGAGGGCATTGGGGTTGGACCCATCGGCTCGTTATAGTTGTCATTCATAACCTTACCGATGGATAATTCAAGATTTTTAATGAGACCGCTACCGGTCTTCATTTCGTCAATTTTTATATGGACGTTTTTACTTGTCAAATGTGAAACCTCTGTAAAGGTTTACAGTCTATGCTGCATTACAGACCTTTTAAACCTTTCCAGATTTTTTGGACAAAAGTCATGATACAACTATAGATATGAAAGATTTTCAAAAAATTATGTAAAAGACTTCGGGATTATAAATAACCCAAAGATTTGAGGATTTCTTTAACTGAAAGGTAGGCTTTGTTGTCATTTGGCAGGTCAAGCAGGGACTTTCCATTCAAAACAAACTCATCAAGTTGATCATCCGCTTCAATTTTGCCCAAATACTTGTATTTCAAGTCAGCTTCCGCCTGCTTTCCCAGTTCTGCGGGAAAACGGTAACCACCTATAAGGTAAAAGTTTTCAAATTTCATGTCAACTTCTTTAGCTATTTTAACTGCTCTTTTTACGTGATCTTGTGATTTTTTTGAATGATCAAGAATATCAAAGATATCGTTAACATCCGAGGTGATTCGTCTGTTCAAATTTTCAAGGCCTGCTGGAGAATCAACGAGTACGTACTTGTAGTTTTTAGTCAACGATTCCAAAGCAGCTTTTAAGGCGGAGTTGGGCATGCAATAGCACCCTTCAACCCATTTGGTGCCAACTGAAAGGAAATCAAAGCTTTTGCTTTCATAGAGACCGTTTTCCCAAATGCGACTTTCGATGCGTTCTCTTGGCGGAACGCCGACCGTAGTGCCTCCCTTTTCAATAAAAGTGCTCACGATAAGGTCAGCTATTGTAGATTTTCCCACTTCTTTAAGGTCTATTCCAATCATTTCACCCAGATTCTGGTCTGGGTCTGCATCAACCAACAGTAAAGGTGCCTGTCCTGCCTCAATGAAGTTTTTAGCCATTAAAGCAGTGAAGCTGGATTTTCCTGTTCCACCGCGACCAACTGTAACCAAAGTTTTCATATAAAATAACCTCAAAGTTTACTGCGTTTTCTTAAGCAAAAACTCGAATATATTGTCTATGGTTCCAAGATTTAATATTATTATTTTAAAATGGGAGTTTTTAACCTTACTCACCTCTCATCAAATTAGACCTAACGTGCCTAGAAAAGTTTTAAATGATTAAAGACCTTTAGCAATATAAGAACTCTAATTTTTGAAGACCGAAAAAGGAGGTGATAATCTTGTTATTTGAAGCTACACATTCTCATCCAGCTGCACAATGTCCCCTTCTGAGTACTGAAGGAAAAGCCATACTCAAGCAGCTTTTCTCAGAGCAGAACATAAAAAACGCTGGAATTAACATAGTAGCTGCCTACATGAGCTGCCCTCAAGATACAGCCGTAGACCACAAAGGTTTCTTTACGATAGACGCACAGAACCCGGAAACAATCAAGAAATTCTTTGGCCAAATGAATGTTGATGTAAGACCCGTTAAACCACTGAGTGAAGTTGCGAAAATGCTATAGAAACATCGCAAGAATTCTGCAATTTATAATCATCTACCTATTGAAAAGAACAAAAACTAATATTTTCCCTCTATTTTTTGATAGGCCCAAATGCATTTTACGAGAAGCATCAAAATGACAAGGTTCGTGGAACCTAAACTTAACTAGTTTTTAATTTAATTGCATTGGCGCTGCATTTTGAAATACAATCACCGCATCCGCGACAATATTTTGGGTCAACAAAATTTGGGTCGTTGCCGTCAATTCGAAAAATAGCTTTGAGGGAACATGCTTTTGCCGCTTGGCACTCAAAACATCGAAGACATGCATTTGGGTCAATTAAGGCCTTATGCATTTGTCGTCACTTTGTAGCTTCAAGCTTCCACAAGTTACGATTGCCATTTTTCAATCTACTTCCAACAGCGTACAACGTAATTGCAATAAGGCAAGTTAATGCTAAGAACTTGAGTAAGGTAAATCCCTGCAATATAGAGCTTGCAATCAACAAACCGGGAATAACTGAAAGGATTACAAAGATTGCAGCTGTCATGCTAAGTATTGATCCTTTATTTAAGCCTGGAATACGATTAGTGCCCAGAAAGAGAATTGATAGTTTGGCGAATCCTTTTGTGCAGGATTTGCAGTAATAGCATGAATTGCAAAGCATTCTTCGAATTATGATTAAGATTACGAATGTGGAAAAACCTAAGAAAAGCCATCCAATCAAAGGATTGACTAACCAGCAGCCAACTGTTCCTATAATAATCCATATGGCAGCAAGCAGATTGCCAGATGCAAGTCGAGATTTTGTTGTTTCGATCTTTTCTTCTATAGTTGACATGATTACATCCGTTAAGTCTGATTTCTGTTTTCTATGTAACGTTTGAATGTAGATTCGATGTGCACTTTGGGATAAGCACCGATTATTCGTTCAACCTCTTTGCCTTTATTGAAAATGACTATAGTTGGTATGCTCATGATTCCAAGAGCGCTTGGGACCTTCTGGTTTTCGTCAACGTTCATCTTTCCAAATGCTACTTTTCCAGAATATTCAACTGCAAGTTGCTCTATTATGGGACCAACCATTCGACAAGGACCACACCACGGAGCCCAAAAATCAACAAATAGGAGTCTATTTGTTGCGACTGCAGCTGAAAAGTTGCCATCAGTTAGAAGTATTGGTTGTTTTCTTATTGGTGTTTGACCTTTTTTGACAGCATCTAGCATGGTTTGAATTTTTTTGATTCTTATTTGTTCTAATTCATTTTCCTCAAACATGCATTAACTACCTTTATTTTCTTTTTTTTGGGGATTTTAAGCTTGTTTTTGAGAGTGCAGTCTTGCCACCCAGACTTTGCAGGTTGGAGAGTGGTCACATAGTTCTTCAGGGATACTGCGGGGGCATTCAATTTTTTTCTGCATCAATACACTTCCTATGAAGTAAGAATGCAGTTCTCTTCCAAATATATCTTACGGTATTGTCAATACCAAACAATACCATTTATATGGTAGAACTAATAATCACTTCTTATGGAAAGCATTAACCTACTAACAAAAAAAGGCGCCTCCTGCACCGACTTATTAATTTGTCTATACAACCTGAAACCCTCAGACCTTGAAGTCCTGCTTACCCTGGCAAAAAATGAAGACGCAACCCTTAACGAGATAGCAAAGATAGTGCAAAAGGATCGAAGCTCAGTACACCGTTGTCTTTCTAAACTAGTAAGCATAAATTTAGTAACAAAGCAGTCAAAATCAATCAAATGTGGAGGATACTACCACACTTACTCTATGCTCGACGCAGAAACCATTAAAAAACACGCTCTAGAACGAGTAAGAGATATCACTGAGAGTCTTAAAGCATTATTAGACAGCTTCGAATCTGACTTTAAAAAACATTTAAAACAAGAGTAAAAAATACAAAAGTGAGAGAAGAAAGTAAAGAAAGAACATAATGGCGAGAATAAATGGAATATGAACGCTGCAAATCGTTTCTAAAGGAAGGAGAAACCTATGACCTCCACGGCAGAGCCTTATGCGAAGACTGCTACATGTATGAAACTAACCCTCCAAAAGCTTGTGACCCAATGGCTGTTTCATCAGCCTTGTCTGTGCGAAAACAATTAGGCCAATCAGGCAGTGCAGGCTTAACTGAGTTACAGCAAAAAATATACAATACTGTAGAGAATTATGTGAAAATCACAAAGGAAGATTTGGTCAAGATCCTAAATGTAAAACCAGACCATTTAGAGCAAGAGTTTGCTTTCTTTAGGCACTGCGAACTACTCTGTGCTTTTAGAGAAGATGGCAAAATTTACTTTACAAAATGGGAAACAAAAAGCACTTGAAATTCTAAATATCCAAAAAAACGTGACTTGTTTATAAAAATTGCAATCAGCATGATTTAATGTGTTGACTGCAATTCTGAAATTCGTTTTTGCAAAATGTCTGCTAATTCTTCTGGGAGTTTTTCTTCGGGAATTTTTTTGTCTAATTCATCTATTATTCTGGCGAGTCCCTCATCGCCGACTGTATTTCTTATCCACTTCTGGAAGTCACCGCGGTCAAAGTGGAATTTGATTGATTGCATATCAACGCTTCCAAGATCTCTTAAAAATGAACATAGAGACATTGCTGTTTCACCGGTATAATGGCCATCGTTCATGAAGAAGTGGAAACCTTGACTATAAGGAACTGAGCTTAGAATTTTTTGAGCTTCTTCGGCGTTGCAACTATTCTGAGTTTTAGCCAAAATAACCACAAACAAGTATTTATCAAGATAGGAAGCCTAAAATTGTTTTCGCTACAACATTCGATAAAATAAAAAAGGATGAATTAAAGCATCTTGCCTATACGCTTTGAGTCATCTTTAATAACTTGCAACTGTTCGGCAGTAGGTTTTCCCCGAATATCACCCAATCTACCTATTGTGCTGTGTTCTATTGAGCCGTGAAATTCGCTTAGAATATACCATTCATCGATAACACTGAAACCTATGTGCTCAAAGTATTGTCGGATATCTTTGCCAACAGGGGTAGCCTCATCAATTCCTGTGTGTGGTCCCGAGTAAGTTACAAAAACGAGGGCGTTTTTGCCTGGAACTTTTGGAGCGGAAGGCTGGATTTTACCATTTTGACGGCATTCAGCAAATTTTTTCTTAAGGAATATTGTCATTGGTTCTGGAGGATGCCAAGAGTACGAAGGACAACCCACGCAAACTAAATCGTAGTCAAAATAATCAAGCGCTTCGGCTTCCTCAGGCTTCTTAATAGTTACCTGAATACTAGCTTCTTCCAAGCCCTGTTTGATTGCATTAGCTACTTTTTCAGTGTTGCCAGTCTTAGACCAGTAAATTATCAGAGCATCCTTTATTTGCAGGTCTTTAGTCATCTATTCCGTTTTTCCTTCAAATTCAACCTTGACTGACGTTGGCTCTTTAAAAATAAACAGCACGGGACAATTTGCTTCGGTTCTTCTCCAAGCAGCTTCAAGTAGTTCTTTCCTTGCATCGGAGGAAGCGTTGACTTTCATAGTGACACCGCTTATTATCGGTGAATCAGGCGATTTATCAGCTTCAGCGGTTACTTCAACCATTTTGAGTTTAATGTTGCTTTTCTTGCAAACGTCAGCAAAGATCGTCACGCCGCAATCAGCTAGTGCCATCAAGCTAAGCTCAAGCGCGGTTGGACCGCAATCTGTTCCGCCCGCAGCTGTCGAGAGGTCACATTCTACGCTGTGGTTTCTTTGATTATCAACCTTTGAATGTACGTTTTCAACCCATGTTGCTTTTGCTTTTACTTTCGGCATATCATTTCACCTAGTATTCGTCTCTCAAGTCGTGATTTAAAATTTACGGCTAATGTTCATGGTGTTGTGCGTGTTCACATGCGCCCGCTAAGGCGTTTAGTTTACCCTCTTTGAAGCACTCAACTATCTCATTTACCGTTGATCCAGTGGCTTCAAGTATATTTATTCCGGCGTTTTGAAGGCTACTTAAACATCCAGGCCCCATTCCTTTCACAACAAAAATGTTCGGCTTTAAGGCTAAGAGATGTTCATGTGGATGACCAGTACCCCCAACGTGTTCACCCTTGTTAACTTCTGTTCGTACCCCTACATTGTTGTTTTTCTCATCTAAATCTACAATTGTGTAGTATGGAGCCCTCCCGAAATGTTGGGCTAAATGTGCCTCTAAACCAGAATTGTTTTCAGTTGGAATTACTATTCTTTTAGTCATTGTTTTCTACCTCATTTTTCTTTGATGAATTTATATACTCTATAGTTTAACTACTAAACTATATTAATAGTTTATGTTTATAAATTAATCAAATACATGTATATAGTAGTTTGGTGAAGCATGTTTTGAAAGATTTATCGAAAAATTTTAAGTTGTAAGCTTTTCTGTTTTTGGGGAAATTTTTGAGAATTTATTCGACTGCTTTCTAAAGGAAAATATAAAAAAAATAGGTCGTTTTTTCTAAAAAGAGATAATAGAATACGCGCCATGGAATTAGCGCGTATTTCATTATTTTTCTTCAAATTTTGAAGTCATACCTTTGAGGTTGTTAGCCCACTCCTCTAAGCTGGCATTTGGGAAGGACCAGGTTGCATGTGGGTGATACATGTTGTCTAAGGTCATGGTTTTCAAGTCTGAAGCGAAGTGCTTGAGCCCTGACAGAATAAGAGCCTCCATGTAATAGGGGAGACCTACAAACATGGCTAGGTCAGGGTGTCCTTTGCCGCCTAAGCCTTGCCAAGTTGGGTCAACTAAACGGTTTCCTATGTCCATTGCGGACATGAAGCCTGCTGGCTCATATCCTCGTTTGAGGAATTCGCCGACAATGTGTGCGGTAGCAACGACTTGAACGTTTGAAGCTTTGGCGAGGTCAATGATGAAGTCGATTGGGGGCTTGCCTTCCATGAAACGGTCGATTACATTACTGCCAACGACAAGTAATGGGCGAGCGGCTTTCTTTATCATTGCTACTGCTATCTCGGGTTTTTGAATGGGGTTTGCTTTCTTTGTGGCAGCTATTTCTGCACATTGCCAAGGTTCACAGGACATTCATAATCACTCCTTAGTTTTCCTTATCATTCTAGGAAGCATTGTCGGGTCAGGAATAATTGATTCCTTCCAATCTTTTGCTTTCAGGATCTCGATTATTTCACCTTTCATGGTCATGGGTATGTCAGCTGGTGTCCGCACGAACAAGTGAATATCTGGCGGCATTAGTCCGTAATGACGTTTGTGCAAATCAATGTAGTGTGAAAGTTTTATTGAGCGCCCTTTCCATGTGTCGTTGGGCCTTATGCATAGCTTTGCAATGGAGACCATGGCTTCCTGCGGAGTTTCAACTGTTTGGAACAGATGTTCAGGTGCGGGACCAACGTTCACTATGTCGCCTGTACGTGCATCGTAAACTTCCCAGTTTTCAGGCTTGTCCGCTCTGCCCAATAACATGCGACGATATTTGCAGCCGTGTGGACCGACAAGAACTGGAACACCTAAGCTCCAGAAACCAGAAGCGATTGACGCTGCTTTCTGTGAATATGCACCCCATGCTAAACCAACTGCACCGACGCGATTGTGGATATAATCAGCGATCTCCTCATAGTTACCGCGGAGGTTCCTCTTTGCAAATATGTTTGCAACTTTTATGGCTGCACCTGCAATGTGAGGGTTTGAAACGCAAGAACCGACATTAAGTACACCGCCAGCCTGAAAGCCACCTGGGAATTCCTCGTAGAGTGTCTTGCCTTCTTCGTTTTTGTAGGAACCTGCAGACATGGCTGAACAACCAGAAGTAACCACTATAAAGCGACGAAGAGCAAATTCTCTACATATATCGTAAACGTCTTTTCCACCATGCGGATAATTAGCGCAACCTACCACTGCGACAATACCAGGAATTTCACCGAGCACAATTGGACCCCCAGCACTTCTGATTTCTACGTCTTGAATAGCGCCTCTGCCTGAACGACAATAGTTCTTTTCCTCAAGCATGTTTT
Organism: Candidatus Bathyarchaeota archaeon; assembly: GCA_963804785.1. Classification (GTDB taxonomy): domain Archaea; phylum Thermoproteota; class Bathyarchaeia; order Bathyarchaeales; family Bathycorpusculaceae; genus Bathycorpusculum. The sequence goes on along the minus strand of CAWDRR010000002.1, from coordinate 158,336 downwards.
TCTCACCGACTTTGAGTATGAAGCTATGGATTTCAAGTTTGACTGGGCATGCTTGTTCGCATCGTCCGCAACCGATGCATTCTTCGTACAATTCAGCAAGCGGAGCAAGATTTCCTTCAGCCGCGGCTTTAATTGCGACTGGGATTTTGAGGTCTTGTGGACAGCTTCTTTGGCACATATTGCAATTTCTACATTTCTTTGCCAGTTCTTTGATTTCGTCTAGCTCTGGTAGAGACTTCATTTTCTTACGTATTGGAGCGATTTTGTGAGCAACTCTTACAGCGACTTCCCCCACTTTTTCTGGGTCAAGAATCAAAACGCCAGGAACTTTGAGGCTTACCAAGTCTGTCACTATTTCATCTGCAGGGTCGTTTGTGCGATCCTCATAGCCTATGCAGTTTTTCTCTGACGCAGCTATAACGGGTGCTTTGACGCGTTCAGCCTCCAGGGAAGCATCTGTTCGTACACATTGTTCGTCCAAAACCACTACGTCGGCAAATCCGCCGCGTATGAAGCGGAGTTCCCATGAAATTGGTCCGACGATTTTTGCTCGTTCAAAGTATCTTGTGTTGTCTATGGCAGTGCAGCATAAGCCTACGACTTCCATCTTGTCATCAAGTTTGTTGTCTTTCATATAATCAATTATTCCAACGGAAGGTACGACGTTGTGACCAATGCACATTATGACTGGTTTTGATGTGTCGACTGTTCCGATGCCCATTTGTATTAGTGGGGCTTCGGGGTCAGCTTTCGGGAAGTTTAATGTTGAAATTTGGGCTATGTCTGCGACTTCCATTCCTACTTGGTCAATTCTGCCTGCGTGCAAAGCCTTTGATTCAAAATCCAAGTTACTTGCTTCTTGACCCGTGTGTGCAACGGAGAGCAGGTGTGTGATTTGTTTTTCGCAATATTCCAGAACTTCATCTAGGTCACCTAGCGTTTCAGGTTTTATTCCAGTGACAAGCCTTGTGACTGGGGCTTCAACCTTGACGTTTAAGCCACCTACATCCAAAGGATATCGACGACCATACTTTTCGATTAGGTGGTCAACTACGTGTCGAGCATGTCCAGTGTGAGTAGCTGCACCTATGCTGCAAGCTAAGAGGACTATGCGGGATGATTGGGCGGCAATGTTAAGACCGCAAGCTCCGCGTTTACCCGCTGTCAAGTCACATTTCCCATACGTGCAGAGACAGCAAAGGTCACAGTCGGGCATGTAAAAGGGCTTGTACTTGTTGAGAAGTTTCATATCCCATTTTCTCAGGGTAGTTAAACCAGGCATCGGTGTTGGTCCCATAGGCTCCGACCAAGAGTCATCGACAACTTTTCCTATGGATAATTCCAGATTCTTGATATAACCAATGCTGGTTTTCATTTCGCCAATTTTTACATGTACGTTTTTGCTGGTCAATTTCAAACCTCAGTGGATGTACTTTTAAGATTTAGTTTAATAGCTAAACATTATTAAAATATTGCGTTTATAAAATAAACAAAATTGAAATAGCTATTCATGTTAAAAAAATTGCGAAGATAATTTCTCAGTCGCAGTCTTAAACATGCAACCTCGTTTCAAAAAGAAGATTGATTTCTCATTTGATTTTATCCTCTTCAAGCTTTTCGGTCGGCGACACCATTTTTATTAACAAGTTTTGATTCAGGAGGCGAACTGCCTCTCGGATTTCCACAGATTTTGGAAGATAATAAACCTGTACGAGATTGTCGCCCAATACGTGAAAAGGCCCTTCTCCAATGCTCCCGGCCAGTACAACATCAACCTTTTCTTCTACCAAAAGATTGGCAGCTTGTATCCCTTTCTTATGCGACAGTGTTGCTCCTTCGTTCTTTCTAATATTGAAACTCACAATTTGTCCTTCTTCAACCTCTATGAAGGCAAAATAAGGGGCGCTTCCAAAATGTAGAACAGCTGACGAATCCATGCCTTTGTCTTCTTTTATTGGAATAGCGATCCTTGTTTTTTTCCTATGTGCAAGCCCCACATGAACAGTTACTAACTCTAAGTCTTTGAAACGTTCCTTGATTCTATTTTCTACTTCCTCGGATATAACGTGCGCTTTTTCCAGAGAAAGCCCCTCCTGCAATTCCAGATGTATCTCACCAAAGAACACAGGACCAGATTTTCGCAATCTAACCTCATGAGTCCCCTTAACGCCGTGAACACTCTCAGCTATTTCCTTCATTTCCTTACCTCTCTGCGGACTCGGCGAAACATCCATCAAAACCAGCACGGTATCTTTTCCAAACCATAATCCCCTTGCCAACACATATGCACCCATCACAAAGCCTATTAGAGCTTCACCAACTTGAAAACCAAGCACACCTAGAAAAACGCCGACGAAAACCAACATAGAGGTGTAAACATCTATCATAGAATGCAAACCTTCACTGATTAACGCCTGTGAACCAATTTGGCGCCCCACTCGCCCCTTATATTTAGCAAGCAGAAAATAGATAATCGCGGATAAAGCGGACACAAGTAATGCTATGTCCGAAAATGAGATAACGTAGATCTCAAAAAACTTCTGAAAAGACTCCAACATGATCAAAATACTCGATGCCACAAGTATCGTAGACACTGTCAGTAACGCAAATGTTTCTGCTTTATAGTATCCATAAGGAAATCTCTCGGTGGGTTTTTTCTTTGCGATTCTGAGTCCCATCCAAACTGCAATCGAAGAAAAAACATCTGCGAATGAGTCGATAGTACCTGCCAAAAGAGCTACGCTACCACTAACAACGGCCACAATCCCTTTTATGATGCCGAGTACTAGAAGAACAATTGTGGAAAGCTTTGCTGCTTTTTCTCCCTTTCTAAACGAAATTCTATTTTCGCTCATTTCCGATTCATCTATTTTTCGAAGTTGCTACCTTATTTCTTACTTAAACATTCTAATTTTATTTTGAAAACCGATAACTTTTCGATTTGGAGTCTAATTGCTACCCAAAAAAGGGGAAAAATTGCGCTCGTACAAGTCACGCTCATGTGCGCTCTTGAAATGTTGAAAGGCTTTTTGCTAATCAAACTTGACATTGTTACTGACCTGTTGGTTGCTTTTTCTCTGATTCAAGCTTTGTTTTTAATTCTTTTAAATGAGTTTCTATGTCGTTGATTTCTTGCTCTATGCTGGCTTTCTCTTCGTTGAGTTGCTTTTTGGAGTCTTCTAATGCGGCTAGTTCATCTTGTGGCGTAGGCGTTGGAGACTGATATGTGTTTGTTGGGTTTGCCCACCACCATCTTGGAAGCACCGGAAATCTTGCACATGTCTGCGGATTAGCGCCCCGTCCTCTTCCATAACCTCTGCCGCCGTATGCATGTCCAGGTCTTTGCCATGGTGGCAAGTGACTAAATGGCCCTCTGCCGGGCAACTCATCGAAATAAGCTCTTCTTCTATATCCCATTTTTGTTTCACCTCTTTCAATTTATTTTTGTGTTTATGCACATAATTATTTATGTGATAATGCACAGAAATATATAAAAGTTCTGCACAACATAAACTTCATTTAAGGAACCGAAACGGACAAGGTATCGAAGTGTGAAGAACATGAAAACAGAGCAAGAAATCAGAAAAAGCCTGAAGAATCTTGAAAATGAGACACTAACCAATGGACCATTCACTGAATTTGAAATCATCGCTAGAAAAGCAGCAAAGCAAGCGTTAGAATGGGTTCTCGAAGAAACAGAGAATCTATTAACGTACTGAGCGAAAGGCAAACAGTCTCGAGAGAGGAAAATCTGTTATGTGGCGAGGAAGACATCGTTGTGGTGGAAGAGGGCGATTTCCAAAACCTGTTACCTTAGAGGGTTTTCCGCCTATAACCAGCTTTACGCCTAATCCATCAAGGAACCTTGAACCAGTATTCATTGAATTTGCGGAAATCGAAGCCTTGAGACTGGTTGATAAGGAGGGTTTGTCACAGGAGGAGGCTGGGCAAAGAATGAGCATCTCAAGAGGAACCATCTGGAGACTTGTTCAAAGCACAAGAAGAAAAGCGGCGCAAGCCCTCAGTGAAGGAAGACCAATCTATATAGTCACATCTACGCCAAGTAAAAACGTTCAAAACGATAACGAAACAAAATAGCTTATTGTTGCTCTCAAACAAAAGTGACGTAGCAGAGTCTTTTAAGAAAGCTAAGGCCAGAGAAATTCAACAGGCTGGATCTCAAATAAGAACGACCGTGGCGGTTTGCCGAGATCAAATAGGCATCACAACCGTTCACGGTTAATCAAATCCGGTGTTTTTGGAAACTAAAACTCTGTTTGCCCATCTTAATAAGAGTACGAAGAAGAATAGTTTAGAAAATAAACAATCTGACAATAATCTTTTTATTAAACATACAAATATACTCTAGTGTTTTTGTTTTTGAAAAATAAAGTATGGGTATTGCCCAGAACTATTCAATCTTCTTAATTATTATTGCCTTGACCGGACAAGCTTCGGCAAGCTTTTTGACGCGTTCGTAGATGTCCTCAGAGAAAACTCCCACAGACATATCTTTTCGGTTCTCGCTCAGTAGTTGTGATAGAGTCTTTGCGTGAGTGGGACATTGCCCAGTTGATATGCCACAATCTATGCACCGATCTCTATTGATGATAACTCTATATTTCATCATACAAATATCATTTATTACAACTGAAATTTAAAGCACACGCCCAACTTCTTCTATCTGGAAAAACGTAATAGAGTCCTTCATCTGGGCGCAAAATAGTCTATATGAACTTTCACAGAAAAACTTTAACCTTCATTATAGCTTTCGCGTCTTTATTTTTTCGGGGATACAAAAACAGCGGTTGCCACAGTTGTTGTCCAAAAACCATTCTTGTCTCCAGTAGCTGACTGCGTTGTATTGGCTGTTTTTATGATGAGTCCTGTGGTTTTGAAGAGTTGTTTGCGTTCATCCCAGGCGGTTTCGGGCTCGAATTGTATACCCATGGTTGTTGCGAGCATAGTTGCAGCTAGGTCTTCAGCGTAGTTGCCTGCGGTCTCGTCAGTTTGCCCAAAGGAATGGTGTTCGGACAAGTAGCCACACTGGTTTTTGCCTGATGGAATAGCAACACCTATTGATGATGCAAGCAACCTGTGCGGTTCGTTAGCGGAGTTTTTGGCTTGTACCACGTAGGTAATTTCTCCTGGTTGCAACATTTTCAAGCCCTGCTCTCTCGAAATCATTTTACATCCTGGCGGCACTATGCTTGAGACATTAACAAGATTGCATTGCTGTATGCCTGCATCTCTTAACGCCAACTCAAAAGACTGTAACTGTTCTCTGTGTTTCCCCACACCTTTTGTTAGAAAAAAGAAGTCTGGTATTATGATTTCCCTTCACCGAGAAATAGGTTAATCTTGTTCCACATGTTCGTTATTTCTTCTGCAACACCGCTTTCAGGAGAGTATTCAACAACTGTTTTTCCATTAACCATTGCCTGAGTGACCTCAGAGCTAAAGGGAATGCAGCCAACAACTTCAATTCTTTTATCTCTGCAGAAACTCAAAAGCTTGTTAGTGTTGCCCGTGTTTACATCGTACATGTTTATGCAAACAAATGCAGCAACATTAAAGTGGTCTAGCAGTTGCAGGACCCTTTCAAGATCATGAATACCCGACAAAGTCGGCTCCGTAACCACCAACGCAGCATCTACTCCAGTAATAGAAGCTATAACAGGACAGCCAATTCCCGGTGAACCATCAATAATGATCAGATTACACTTTTCCTTCTCGGCAAGTATTTTGGCGTTCTGCCGAACCAGAGTCACAAGTTTTCCAGAATTCGACTCACCTGGATGAAGAAGAGCATGTGACATAAAGCCATATTTAGTCTTTGAAATATAGGCCTCTCCAGACACCCTGTCAGCCAAAGTTATGGCATTTTTTGCGCAAACAAATGCGCAGACTCCGCACCCTTCGCAGGCAATAACGTCAACATTCAAATTACTATTTATGGCGTCGAAAGCACATTTCTCTTTGCATAAACCGCATTTGACACATTTTGTTTCGTCGATGACAGCTACCTTTGACCCTTTAAACGCTTGAGTCTTAATTATTTCGGGATGCAGAAGCATGTGCAGGTCAGGTGCGTCAACATCACAGTCAGCCACCACCGTGTTTTTCGCTAGAACTGCAAAGGAAGCCGTTATCGATGTTTTGCCAGTGCCGCCCTTGCCGCTTAACACAGTTAACTGCTTCATTTTCTGACTAACTCCTTAATTTTGCTGTAGAGCCCTTGAAATTTATCCACCCATTCAGGCATTTCCAAACTAAACGGAATGCCTTTAGAGTAGAGTTCAGCTATTCTTCTTTCATAAGGAATTTCCAAAAGAATAAGGATGTTTTCTTTTCCACAGTAATCATACACTTTTTTGTCACCTATGCCAGCGCGGTTAATAACTACACCAAAAGGAACCCCAATTCTTCGCAAAACCTCAACTGCTATCTTCAAGTCATGCAAACCAAAAGGAGTAGGTTCAGTCACTAAAATACAGAAGTCACTACCTCTAACAGTTTCCACAAATGGGCATGAGGTTCCAGGCGGAGAATCAAGAATCACATTTTCCCCCTCTTTAATCTGTTTTTTAACAGCTTTTATGACTGGAACAGCCATAGGCTTGCTTACTTCAAGCTCCCCATAAACAAGAGCTACTCCGTCAGTTGCACCAAAATTCAGTGAACCGATTTCATGCTTTTCCCAAGTGATCGCTTTTCTTGGGCAGACCATAGCACATCCGCCACAGCTGCTGCAAAGATCTGGAAAAACAAGAATTTTCTCAGAGGCTACAAATATAGCGTTGAACTGACAGAATTTTGTGCATTCCCCACAAGTGTTACAAAGTTCTCGATCTACCTTCGGAATTAAGGTGTAAACTGGTTCTTTTCTATTAATTACAGGATTCAAAAGCAAATACGCGTTCGGCTCTTCAACGTCACAGTCTAAAAGTTGGACATTGCCTACTGAAAGAGCTAAGTTCACAGCAACTGATGTTTTTCCCGTTCCACCCTTTCCACTAGCAACAGACACAATCATTTACTTATCCGCCTGGATATAATTAAGAAAAAATGGGAAATTAACTATATTTCTGAGCGACCTTTTTGTTTCTCGTATTCAGCAATAGCTTTTCGCAGGGTCTTTATGGATAGCTTTGCACAGTCAGACTTTAATTTTGGTAAACCACCAAGCTCATTCAATATGTCGCTTTCTGTCATGTTCTTTGCCTGATTAACAGTCTTGCCTTTCAATAGCACAGTCATCGCAGACGCTGAAGCAGCTGAACCAGGACAGCCTAAATAATAGAACTTAGCATCTTCAATTTTGTCTTTTTTGCCAATTTGTAAATACAGTTTTATGAGGTCACCACATGGACCAAGAAAAGTGGTGACGACACTAGCGTTCTCTAATGTGCCTACGTTAACATTATTCACGTACAGATCGATTGCTTTTTTAGAGTACCCTGACTCCATCATCAGTTTCAATTCTTCTTCTGATAGTTTCCTTGACATTTTTCCACCTTCAGAACCTCATCATCACCATTGATTTCCACATTAATGGTGATGCTCCTGATGTTCATGTTGTTCATGCCCACAACCTTCCGTAAGCTCTTGGAGCTTGTCGTCTTTATAGGCGGCAACCACTTTGTCAACCGTGTCTGCGTTGGATCTTAGCACTGCCACTCCTGCGTTCTTAAAAATATCAATAGCTTTAAACCCCATATCGTGGACAATTACGGCAGTCGGTTTCAACTCCAAAATGTGGTCTGGTGCAACACCTACTCCACCTGCATGCTCGCTAACGTTTGGAACAGCCTTAACGTTTGAAACTTCACCTTTCTCGTCAAAGTCAACAACGGTAAAGTATGGAGCTCGTCCAAAATGCTCTGCTAAACTTGCGTTCAAGCCATTTTGATCTTCTGAAGGGATTACTATTCTATCTGTCAATTACCTCACCTCCACTTCTGTTAGCTTGAATGATGTTCTTAGTTTGCTTGGTCGAACCACGTTCAATTTGTTTATGTGCTTCATCTTCCTCCGCCTCGTCCTCGACCCATTCCGGAATGTTCGCCCACTGTAGGCGCGCCAGTTTTTCCATACTCGCCTTTCTTGAACTTTTCAACAACCTCTTTGACAGCCCCGGATGCTCCGGTCACAATTTCTATGCCAGCCGCTGACAATGCCCCGAAGGCGTTAGGTCCAACATTTCCGGTTATAACCACCTTGACACCCTTGTCGGCTATGACTTGAGCCGCTTGGATTCCTGCACCGCCTGTTGCGCCCGCTGCCATGTTTGGAGTGACTTCAAACTGCATTGTTTCAGAGTCGACAACTATAAGGTATAGGCATCTGCCGAAGCGAGGGTCTACCTGTGCTTCCAAATTGTTTGCTGTTGCACTAACACATATTTTCATTTTTTTATCTCCTTATGATCACGAGGATTTGTATTTTCTAAGAATTGATCAATCTTTTTGACAATCTCCATAAACGCTTTAGTTGCAGGAGAGGTTTTGTTTTCAACTATGAAAGCCAATCCGTTATCTGAGTCGTTGCAAATCTTGGGATCTATTGGAATACTGCCCAGGTAAGGAACCGATTGGGCTTCGGCTATCTTTTTTCCTCCACCAGTTCTGAAAATGTCAACTTTGGCTCCACAGTCTGGACAAACAAAACCGCTCATGTTCTCAACTATACCGATTATGGGCACCTTCATTTGCTTGGCAAACGTTACCGCCTTTTTAACAACGGCTTGCGAAACTTCAGAAGGCATAGTCACAATAACTACGCCGTCCATGTCTGGAATCAACTGCGTGATGCTTAATGATTCATCTCCAGTTCCAGGCGGAAGATCAATAAACAGATAGTCGAGTTCTCCCCACGTTACGTCAGATAGAAATTGTTGAATAGCTCTCATTTTTAATGGACCGCGCCAAATCACTGGCGCCTCATCGTTTGGAAGCACAAAGTCCATTGATACAACTTTTATCCCTAATTTACCTGTAACTGGAAACAACATTCCACCAGGCCCGCCTATAAGCGTCTGACCTTTAAGACCTAGCATCTTTGGAATACATGGACCGTGAATATCCGCATCAAGAACCCCGACTTTATCTTTATGCCCTTGCATCGCAAAAGCCATGGCAAGATTCGCAGTTACGGTGCTCTTGCCGACGCCGCCTTTGCCGCTGATAATTGCTATTTTATGCTTAATTTTGTCAAGTTTCAATTTTAGTTTTTGCTCTTGTTCATACTTTTCCTTTCTCTGATCGCTGCAACCATCAGATGTTGAGCATGAACCGCATTTCCCGTCGCATTCCTCGGTGACGTTTACTTGCTTTGTTGTATTTGTCATTTTTTCACCGTCTAAAACGAATATAGTTTATTAGCTAAATAATATTAATACTTTTTGTTTATAAAACAAACAAATGTGTCAGTCTCGAATATGTGTTATCAGTAGTAAATCTTTAGAAGGTTTAGAGCATTTGTTGCCAATTTCACTTTTCTTGAAATCACAATACCCTTCCAGTTCAGTTTGGTTACCCTTCCTCTTGGGCTTTCAACACCCGAATCTCCCTGTTGGACCTTGTATGTTATTGCATGATCCTGTGGGCTCTCAAGCTTGCACATCTGGGCTATGCTCAGGTTTTCAAAAATCCTTCTTAAAGGACGAATAGAATTATTATGGCAAGAGATAGCCACATTACCTGGGTTTTGCTTGAGCCATTCTCTGAGTTGCTCCAAAAAAGAAGTTACCCGTTTTTCAACCATTTCCAAACTCTCCCCCTCGGGCGGAGCTAAACCATAGCCTCGATGAATCTGAGCATACCAAGAAGGATTTTCATGCTCCATTTTTTTCTTGTTTTTGCCTTGGAGCAGGCCGTAGCAACGTTCAATGAGTCGATCGTCGACGAAAACTGGAACTGACGAGCGACTTTGAAGTATGATTTCAAGGGTTTTTCGGGCTCGTTTAAGATGCGAGGTAAAAGCATAGTCAATACGATGTTGCGTGAGTTGTTCAGCGATTTCCTGCGCCTGTAAAAGTCCCTTCAAAGTAAGTTCTGAATCACGCCAGCCCGAGAACACCCCGTTACTGTTGTCAAACGTTTCAGCGTGCCTAAAAATAAACAACTTGCAGATCATCAATCTCAACCTAACAGATTTCGAGTCGCAACTAAAGAAAGATTGTTCAGATAACAATATTGATGTTTCGCAAGTTCCCAAATTAAGAAACATCGAGTTTGCACATCTACCTCAGCTCAATTTGAACGTGTTTATTGACTCCCTTCAAGTCCAAAGCAAAATTAATTTGTCGAGTACGAACTAAAAATTCCCACTATCTACACGGTCTTATACAGTCGCGGCATTTCGCTAATCAGTGGTTTACTACTGCGGCCATGCTAATTCTACGACCAGGTTTTGTTTTTTATAAAGAACATTAAATAGAATCGCTCAAGCTTATGCAGCATTCAGATCGTTGCACTTGCTTTATCGGTGGTTAAATACTTTGCACATTCGCTCGAATACTCTTTGCAATCTTTCAGCCTCTTTTTCTAATACCTGGAATGATTATTTTGAAGATTATTTGTATGACTATTTATTGCGCTGTATATTGAAAATATGTCGTAATTAAACATGTGTTTTTCACTGAATAAGCTATTAAGTTAATACTATTCGGTTGACTAGTATCTAATTGAAGGGAAAAAGCGTGTTTGCTTATGCAGGAAAAATTTTACACGTTAACCTCACAACTAGAGAAACAAAAACCGAGCCCTTATCAGAAGAAATGGCTAAACAATACATCGGCGGAATAGGATTAGGCATCCGTTTGCTTATGGATAATTCAAAATCAGGTATAGACGCATTTGACCCAGATAACCCATTGATTTACTGCGCTGGTCCCCTCAGCGGAACAATGGGTCCAACAGCCGGAAACGGTTACGCCGTTGTTTCAAAGTCACCCGCTACCGGAGGAGTAGGCGAAGGTAAAGCACACGGATTCTTTGGTCCAGACCTTAAACGTGCAGGATACGACGCAGTTATCATCACTGGCAAAGCACCAAAATTATCTTACCTTTGGATCGACGACGACAAAGTTGAAATTCGAGATGCTGAGTACCTGAAAGGCGCAACAGTTAACGATACTGATAATAAAATCCGAGATGAACTCGGCGACTTTTACATCCGCGTTTCAGCTATCGGTGAAGCTGGCGAAAAACTTTGTAGGTTTGCCGCAATCATAAATGACGAGTTCCGAGCCATTGGAAGAAGCGGCATGGGCGCAGTAATGGGTTCCAAAAACCTCAAAGCAGTTGCAGTCCGTGGAACACACGACGTTAACGTCGCAAACCTTGAAGGATTCAAAGAATTTATCAAAATGATTTTTGAACGCATGGAGGGCCCAGCAACCAAGAAATACAAGACTTTGGGGACACCCGAGAATGTTCTTGTTCTCAATTCTCTTTTTGCGTTAGCTACAAGGAACTTTACTAATTCCCATTTTGAGGGCGCATACAAAGTCAGTGGTGAAAATTTAAATGAACACTATGTTAAAAAAATTATTGGCTGCGCAACCTGCGGAATGCGGTGTGACCACATTGCAGTTGTTCCAGAAGGACCATACAAGGGATCAACTTCACGATTGGAGTTCGAATGCCTCTGGAGCATGGGACCACTCTGCGGCATTGACCGATTAGACGCTGTCATCGAAGCCATGAGAATCGTTAACGAGTACGGCGTGGACGGCATATCAATCGGGGTCGTTGTTGCGTTTGCAATGGATCTTTATGAGCAGGGCATAATTACAAAGGAGCAAACTGATGGTATTGACCTTCGTTTTGGAAATGCTGAAGCGTTAATCGCTATAATCCACAAGATTGGCAAACGCGAAGGCTGGCTAGGCAATATACTGGCAGAAGGGGTTGCGAAAGCCGCTGAATTGATCGGTGGAGACGCATACAAATATGCTTGCCACATTAAAGGCTTAGAATTACCAGGTTATGATCTTCGAACGCTTAAGACAGCGGCACTTGGCTTTAGTGTCTCATTTCGCGGTGCTTGCCACCTTAGAAACGGAGCTTACTCGCCTGACGTTAAAGGTAAAGTGAACCGTTTTAAGATTGAGAAAGGCAGAGGCAAAATGATCGCGGACGAAGGCAACATGTACAACATAATTGACTCACTTATCGTTTGCAAGTTCAGCAGAGGCACATACTACGACGGTTGGAAAGACTTGGCAAACTATTACACATTAGCCACAGGCTTACCGATGACTCCGGAAGAAATGACAAAAAGCGGTGAGCGCATAGAGAACCTTGCAAGACTCTTCAACATCCGAGAAGACAAAGGCACACGCAAATTCGACACCTTACCCTGGAAGATAATGAATTTTCCAGTGCCTGATGAGGGACCTGCCAAAGGCATGTATGTTAGCGAGGAAGAATTCCAAATTGGATTAGACGATTATTACTCTGTCAGAGGCTGGACTGCCGACGGAGTGCCCACAACTGAGAAGCTCAAAGCGTTAGGTCTCGGTGACTTTGCGTATATTGCTGAGAAAGCAATTAAAGAGGGCGCTTAGAAATGGTGCGCCCCCAGGTAGGCAGTACAACACCCAAAGGCATCTTTTGCCTCAGTACAGTTCTTAACTAAATATTCTCTCTAGCAAGCGTGGATGGATTAGTGGGCTTGTTCTCTTCTTCGTTCACCAAAGAAGGGAGAACTTTCTTTAGTTTCCAATTGAAAAATGCGAATGCGTAATCTTTCTACAAGTTCTTGCCTACAGGCTTCTGTTGAGAGTTTGCTCGAACACCTCTTTATTTCATCTATACTTTGAGCTAATTCAGCGTCGCCTATTATGTCCCTTATCCATTTCTGAAAATCGCCACGCTCAAAATGAAAAAGAATTGCTTCAGAACATACGTCATTAACGGCCTCAGCCAGTTCCTTCAAGCTGCAACTAGTTACTCCGATACAAGAGTCAATGGCTTTGTAGAAATGAAAACCTTGGTCGTGAGGAACAACTCGCAATGGCTTTCTGGCTTCATTGCTGTTGCTATTGACAGTATGCTCGACCCGACCATGTGGTTTAGCTCGCTTGCTTTGAGGCTTGTTTACAGTTGACATAATTTCCTATTCCTCCACTATTATTGCGCCAGTAGGACATGAGGTCGCGCAGGTCATACATTGAATGCAGTCGTCTGCTCTGACGGGAACGGATTTCTTTGAGTCTGGATAATCCTTGAGGTCTTGAAGTTCAAAGACCAAAACAGGACAGTTATCTACGCATGTCCCACATCCATTGCACTTTTTCCAATCAACATTAACTTTTGTCATTAATTCAATCCTCCTTCAACTCGATGAAGTTTACTCTTCGCGAACTAAAGCAAGTAGTTTGGCTGCTTCTTTTCTCGAAATTCTCTTGATTTCAGCCATGTCAGAATCTTTGAAGTACTCAGAACGCTCAATATGCAGGAATTCTTCCAGAATGAAATGTATTTCACCGTCGGAAGAATCAACTCTACTTACTCTTAATTTTTTCATAAGCGTCCACACCTCAAATATGCAGCACGCACTATTTAGTATAATAAGCAAACAATAAATAATACTTTTCGTTTATAAAATAAACAGGCGATTGAATTGGACGAGATTGACAAAAAAATAATTACACAACTTCAAGCAGACGGAAGAACAACACTTGAAGAGTTGGCAAAAATAACTGGATTCACGAGCATGGGCACCAAGAAGCGACTCGAAAAACTCATAAAAACCGGAACCATAAAAATATCAGCTCTAATTAATCCAAGTGTGCTCAAACTCCACCCAGCAATCGTAATGCTAGAAATGGAAAGCGCAGAAGCAATGCAAGACCTCCTTACCCGATTTGAAGAGTGCCCAAGGGTGGTCGAGATATTCAAGACAGTGGGAGGCTACAACCTTATTGCCCTTGTCGTCGCAGAAACCCAAGAAACGCTAGAGAGCATATCTATGGAGAAATGTTCGCTAAGATGCAGCAAAGGAATACGCAGATCAGAATTTTACCCCGTAAGCGAATCATACTTTTCACCCTTTCTTCAAATAAGAGAAAATCTAGCTCGCAAGGAAAAGAAGGTAGCGCCATGCAACGTGGAATGCAACCCCTGCAATCGATATGAGACCCAAAAGTGCGTCGGTTGCCCAACAACAAGTAACTACAAAGGTTCATTATAAATTGGAACCCCACAGCATGAGCACTGCAAGGCCTGCGAATCTTAGAATTGCAGAAGTCGACGGTCTAGAAGTTTTCAGCTTAGTTGATAATTCAGCAGATTTCCTATCTACCATTGGCAGAAAAGAGGCGAACTCCTTCAGACAATGGACAATTAATGAATACGGTCAAGAATGGACAAAAACGCATTCTGCGCTGCCTTTTGCTGAACATGGCTTCTCAATGCTTGTTCGTGTTCTGTGGGGAAGAAAATCAGTTACTATTTTGTTTGATACAGGCATTAGTGCCGATGGAGTCGTTGAAAACGCTAAGCGGATCGGACTGGATCTTAGTGAAGTTGAATGCGTCGTCCTTTCACATGGGCATTATGACCACTTCGGTGGTCTTATGTCCGCGCTGAAAGCAATAAACAAAGCCAATCTGCCAGTCATCATTCATGAGGACATTCTTAAAACTAGAGGAGCCGAAAACAGTAACGGAACAATTCGGGCTTATCCCAAATTTCCAGCAAGGGAACAGCTATGCTTAGCGCAATTAATCGATACAAAAAAACCATATTTGATCGGCGATGGAACGATTCTAGTTACAGGCGAGATTCCGCGTGAAACAAGTTTTGAAACAGGATTTTTGCAGCATAGAACTCTGATAGATGGGATTTGGCAACCGGATCCTTTGATTTTGGACGATCGTGCAGTTGTATTTAATGTTAAAGGAAAAGGGTTAGTGGTTATTTCTGGTTGTGCACATGCGGGAATAATTAATACTTTACATTATGCACAAAAAGTTACTGAAATAAGAAATGTTTATGCAGTGATAGGTGGATTTCATTTATCTGGAAAGGAAAATGAAAATAGAATCGAACAGACCATAGAAGAACTGAAGCAAATAAGCCCAAAGCTAATAGTTCCATGCCACTGCACCGGCTGGAGAGGAGTTTTGGCTATAGCAAATGTTTTACCTGATGCTTTTGTATATAACAGTGTCGGAAACCGTTACGTTCTTTGATAAGCTTTTCGTCGCTGAGAGAAAAACTATTCAGTACCCGCGGATGTGTTAACGATAGTCTTGATCTCGCTATAACGAGCATAAAATTTTGAGCCCACAGACATGGCGAAAAAAAACTATCGCTTTTACATCTGCATAGTCGTAAAGTTCTTAACCGTTCAAATTAAAGAGACTGTATTGTAGTTTTAAATTCCCTTGTACTTGCCACCAGGGCAAAAAAAGCGTGGCGTGTCAGGGCACATCTGTTTCGAATGTGCATAGGATTTGGTGTGAGAACTGCCGCGTGGTTCAATTGCAGTTTAAACAAACAAACGGCAAATGGGAATAGTGCACGAAATAGTTAGTCTCTTTTTCTTCTTCTGTTCTGCATTAGAAATTCTGAATTGACCAACGCGAGCAAACGCCAAAAATCTCATCTGGCACGATAGCTTTATTGATTCCTTCCTTTTCTTTTTCGTGGATTCCCATCGCAACCTTTTCCAGGTTGCCCTTTGCCTTTTCCAGAGCCATCTTTCTTCGGAACATCCTCACACATATTATCACCTCTTAACTACGCTTTTAATTTCATATCTTTGTTGCAGCAGACATGAGTGCAAACATTGCAAGATACTCCTTTGGGATGGTTACTATCCGCAGTGCAACTCTTCTCAACCTTTAGTTCAAACCCGCATTTTTCACAAACAAGAACCTGACCTAATTTCATATCATGACAATGTACCATAAAAAATCACATCATAGATAAAATAGGACCCTCTATCACTTAAACTTTTTACTGTAACACTCACGTTAACTCTCATTAGTGGGTTTCTAATCCAAAAAAAAGGTTACAAAGCTAAGGCTAATGTAACCGCTGGATTGACGTTCAAGCAGTAACCAAAGTCATTGGTTTGCCACAGCAAACAAGCGTACCCACTCCAGTCAGCAGTACGGAAATAAAAAGTCATCACCACAACACATCTTCAACAGTTCCTCATAATAGCCTTCCTAAGGCAAGAATGAAAAGGATTTCGGGACAAGCAGGTTTCGTCAAAATTCAGGTAGTAGATAAGCCTGGTTGCTATTGTCTATCACCCAAGGCATCTGTATTACTTCAGATACCTAAGTAACTTTATAGGAGCGTGATCTTAACTTCTGAAATTTGTTTGTTTGCTTTCAAGGCTGCAATGAAGGCTTTCATAACTTGAGCGTCTCCTTTGGCTACGATGATTTCGATGCAGTAGCCTTCTTCTATATGTGTGTGGAGAAACGTTGAGACTATATTGCCGTAACTGTGTTGAACGCCCGCTATCTGCCCTGTTCTCGCGCCCTTCTGGTAGATAATTGTTATTGTGGCTGTGGTTTTTCCTTTAAGCTCACTGAGTCTTTTGCCTTCAGATATGTATGCTCTTAGGGCTTGCCTGATTATTTCAGATCGATTCGCAAAACCTTGTTCTTTTATGTAGAGGTCAACTTTTTCTAACAGGTTACTTGGGATTGAAAGACTAATGATGCCCATTTGAAATCTTATTAAGATTATGTGTTTTATAATATAAACTTTTATTAAGAATTTAACAATATTTAATAACATCCAGAATAATCCACTCCTCCGTGAAATAACATGGATGCATGGATACTTGGCATACTAAGCGTTTTAGCTGTAAGCATGATTTCTTTGATTGGTGTACTAGCTTTATGGGTATCTGATAAGAAGCTCAAAAAAGTATTCATTTACTTAGTTAGTTTCGCAGCTGGCGGCTTGCTTGGAGACGCGTTTTTGCATCTCTTACCGGAGGCAGCAGAAGAAACTGGTCTTGGAATAGCCACATCTTTGCTAATCATCGTGGGCATACTTTCCTCTTTTGCGGTAGAAAAATTTCTGCAGTGGAGACACTGCCACATTCCAACATCCAACGAGCATCCACATTCTTTTGCATACATGAATCTATTCGGAGACGCTGTCCACAACCTAATAGATGGATTAATAATTGGAGGCAGTTACATAGCCAGCATCCCCTTAGGCATAGCCACAACGATAGCTGTGATATTCCACGAGGTTCCTCAGGAACTTGGAGACTTCAGCGTCTTAGTTTATGGGGGATTCAACAAGAAAAAAGCACTCATGTTCAACTTTTTGACTGCTTTGACAGCGATTGTTGGAGCCATAATCGCGTTTGTGGTAGGTTCAACTATCGGCGGTTTCACACCATTATTGATACCTTTTGCAGCGGGCAACTTCATCTACATTGCAGGATCAGATTTGATTCCAGAGCTTCGCAAAGATACGCCCGAGCCAAAGAAAGCTGCGTTGCAGATGATGTCTCTTGTTCTTGGCGTTCTCCCAATGTTACTGCTTCTGCTACTAGAATAAAAGGTGGGTGTAGACTTTGGCTGCTGCTTCGAGGGGGTCGTAAGTCTTCCTTTCCTAACAGGCACAAAAATCGCCATGGCAACCGTTGTTGTCCAAAAACCGTTTTTGTTTCCAGGCTATTCAGCGTCAGCATAGGTGTTAACGATGTTCTTGATCTCTACGTTTAAAGCCTCAGGCAAACCAAGAATGCTCACATCCATGAAGCCGCGTATAATGAGTGAGACTGCTTGGTCTCGCGATAATCTACGTGTCATTAGATACGTGATTTCTTTCTCGCTAATCTTCCCCACGGCAGCTTCATGTGTTATTTCTACACCTTTTTTCCTTGCAATAAGCTCCGGAATGGATTGAATGAGAGATTCATCATCCATGAGTAGCCCTCGGCATTCTAGGTGACCTTTACATTCGGAGTTATTACCCTCAATCATACCGCGAATTATCATTTTGGAGCCTTCACGAGCTATTGCGCGACTTACCATCTCTGCTTTGCTGCCTTTTCCGGTTAGAACCGCTTTAGATCCGATGTCGAGTTGGCTGTTCTTTTGTCCGTATAGTATGCTGTTGAAGCTTACACGAGAGTCTTCACCATTGCAATACGCGACTGGGTACATCTGTACATCCCGAACAGGGCGCATGCACACGTAGTTCGAAACAAAAGTGGCCCTATCATCAACTTGAGTTGCGCTTCTTGGTCGGACCAGCGTGTCCTCGCTCCACTGATGAATCATAGTGAAGTTTAACATGGCGTTATTCTTCACATAAATCTCCGAAATTCCCAAATGTGCTGCTTTAGGAACTGAGGAGTGTTGTACGCAACTGGTGATTATGTGGGCTTTTGATCCCTCCTCGGCTATAATGATGTTGTGTACTTTTTGCTCTAAGTTCTTCTCGGTAATCATCAGGCAAGATTGTAGTGGAAACGATATTTCAGCCCCTGGCAGTATGCGCATGAAGTAGCCGCCACTGTAATCTTCCGCCACCTTCTTTGTGAACTCGTCCTTGTCCTTGCTTACAAGCTTCCAACGATACTTTTCTAGCCACGAATACTTCTTAAGTGCCACTTTTGTGTCCATGAGTTCTAACTTGCCTTCATAGAGCTCATTGACCTTAGCTGCTATCGTTTCTTGATTTAGGTGGAAGAAAGTGGCTGAACGGTTCTTCTCTTGGGTTTCTAGGCCTGCTTTTTGGGCTTCTTCAAGTATTTTGTGTGGAACTTTCGTAAGGTCACTTTGTTTGCTCAGTTTTCCACCCCTGTGGCTTTCTTCTTCTGCAGGCTACACACTCTTCGTAGCCTACCCGCTTGATATCATCGTAAATTCTCATTGGGTCAGTAAAGCAGTGGAACTGGCCCTCGAGCAGTATGCAACCGTATTCGGCTTTTACGTGCTCCAATATGTCACCTTTGTGTGTAATTATCAACGCTGAACTGCCTGAACTCTCAATGTAGTTTTGAATTTCGGTTGCGATCATTCGCAGGCTATCTACGTCCACTCCTGAATCAGGTTCATCCAGAAGCAACAGCTTTGGCTTAAGGAAAATTAATTGCAGAATTTCGGAACGCTTCCGCTCTCCACCACTGAAACCTACGTTAGTATCCCTGTTCAGGAAACTGGTTAACCTGAAAGCGTCTATTTGCTTTTTTTCTTCTGTGCTGAACTCGTAAGTTTCATTCTTGCCCAAGCACAATTTAAGAAGGTCGCCAAGCTTTACACCGGTAATTTCCGGGGGGTTCTGGAAACTCATGATCATCCCCAACTTAGCGCGTTCATCAACGCCTTCGTTTGTGATGTCGACTCCGCGGAAAAGTATCTTGCCGGAGACCACTTCGTAGCCTGGCAACCCCATAAGAGTGCTAATAAGTGTGGTTTTCCCTGAGCCGTTGGGTCCAAAGAGAATATGGCTAACGCCTTCTTTCAGACTAAAATTCATGTCTTTCAGTATGAGTTTGCCTTCGACCTTGACTGATAGGTCTTTAACTTCAAGCATTTCCATTGTAGATAAGATGTATTGGTCTAAGGGAAAATAAACTTTTCAACGTTTTTGTTGATTTGTTTCTTCAAATCATACGCTAGTCTGAATAAGGAAGTGCTTAATGATCGAAGGCTTTTCACCGCGAAATCTTGGAACTATTGGAGAATATTGCGTTAGTTTTCTTTGGCGCGCGCTCTCAACTCTGTGCAGGTTGTAATCGTAAAGCTTTAAACCGTTCAAAACAAGAGCAAACTTAAATCGGGGGATATTTGCGTTTTTTCGCCTGCCTCAGTGCCCTCCATTGCACAGGATAGCGAGCATTAATTTCTATAGCCTGAGAGTTTCCAAATAACTTTGTTTTCAATAGTGTTGGAAATATTTACCTATTCGAATGACATTATTATCTAGAATTAGACTTGATTTAGAATATACATAATACATTCAAACCAAGGTAAACAAAATGAGTCAAGAAAAAAACAAAAAAATCGCACTTAACATCGGTGGAATGAGCTGCATAAACTGTGCACACACCATCGAAAAGGAACTCTCCAAATTAAACGGAGTAAACCAAGCTACCGTAAACCTCGCCGCTGAACAAGCAATAATAGACTACAACCCCGACATCATCAACCAAAAAACCATCGAAGATATTATCACCAACTCAGGTTATCATGTAATCCACGAAAAAATCGCCCTCCAAATCGGAGGTATGTCATGCGTTAACTGTGCCAAAACCATCGAAAAAGCCCTTGCGCAACCGTGAAGGAGTCTACAACGCAGTCGTTAACTTTGCCGCTGAAAGCGTCTCAGTCGAATATAACCCCCAGCAAATCAGCTTACCAAGCATAAAAAAAACCATCCAAGACAGCGGATACCAAGTAATCGAACAACAACAAAAAACTCATGAGGACACAGCAGGTGCAGAACGCAAACGCCACATCCGACACCTAAAAATCCTTTTAGCCACAAGCGTTGTCCTGACTATTCCAATCATTGTTTTGATGTGGCTCTCACCTCTACCTATGGAGCAAAACAACATCCTAATGTTCCTGCTTGCAACACCAGTTCAGTTCATCGTGGGTTGGACATTCTACGTTGGCACATACAAGGGGCTACGAAACAAGACCGCCAACATGGACACCTTAATTGCAATGGGCACATCCACCGCATGGATCTACAGCACAGTCGTCACCTTTGTCCCAAACGTTTTCCCCGGTGCAGGAGTATTCTTCGATACCGCCACCATGATCATGAGCTTCATTTTGCTGGGTAAACTCTTAGATGCCGTTGCCAAAGGCAGAACCTCTGAAGCTATCAGAAAAATCATGGGTCTTCAAGCCAAAACAGCCCGAGTCATCCGTAACGGTGAGGAACAGGAAATTCCAGTTGAAGACGTACAAGTAGGCGACATCGTCTTGGTTAGACCGGGAGAAAAAATCCCCGTCGACGGCACTGTTACCGAAGGCTACTCAGCAGTGGACGAAAAAGTAATCACAGGCGAAAGCATCCCAGTCGAAAAGCGAAGCGGCGACCAAGTCGTAGGAGCCACCATGAACAAGACGGGTATGCTAAAGTTCAAAGCCACCAAAGTCGGCAAAGACACAGTCCTTGCCCAAATCATAAACATGGTTGAAGATGCGTTAACTTCGAAAGCACCTATTCAAAGATTAGCCGACATTGCTTCGGGATATTTTGTTCCAGCCATCATTATTACGGCGACACTTTCAGCATTAATATGGTACTTTATTGTCGGAGCAACTTTCATATTCTCACTCACAGTTTTTATCGCTGTGTTAATTGTTGCTTGCCCTTGCGCTCTTGGACTAGCTACTCCTACAGCGATAATGGTTGGTGTTGGAAAAGGAGCAGAAAACGGCATTCTAATAAAAAGCGGTGAAGCATTGGAAGCGGTATACAAGCTTCAAGCAGTTGTTTTTGATAAAACAGGAACATTAACCAAGGGCGAACCAGAAGTAACCGACATAGCCCCATCTGAACCGTTCGGAGAAACCCAGCTTCTGCAGTTCGCCGCCATCGCAGAGAAAAACTCCGAGCATCCGCTGGGAGCGGCCATCGTGAAAAAAGCAAAGGAAAAGGGAATCCAAGTTGATGAACCGGAATTATTCAACGCTATCCCTGGATATGGAGTAGAAGTAGAACATAGAGGAGCCAAAATATTGTTGGGCAACCGAAAACTGATGGAGGCAAACAACTTGGACCTCAGTGCGATTGAGGGAAAAATGTCATCGTTTGAGGAAGAAGGCAAAACAGCTATGCTCCTGGCCGTTGACAACAAGCTTGCAGGTTTGATAGCGGTGGCCGACACCTTAAAGGAACACTCCGCCGACGCAGTGAAAACTCTTCAACAGATGGGATTGGAAGTCATCATGATTACAGGCGACAACCAGAGAACAGCCAAAGCCATCGCATCACAAGTAGGCGTTAACCGCGTCTTTGCAGAAGTTCTTCCATCCGAAAAAGCCACAGAAATCAAGCGACTACAATCCGAAGGCAAAGTTGTAGCTATGGTTGGAGACGGAATAAACGATGCTCCAGCTTTGGCACAAGCAAACATCGGAATTGCAGTGGGCAGCGGAACAGATGTAGCTATTGAAACGGGAGATATCGTGCTAATTAAGAATGATTTAAGGGATGTAGTAGTAGCTATTCAGTTGAGCCGCGCTACGATGAAGAAAATTCGGCAGAACCTGTTCTGGGCATTCTTCTACAATATAGTCCTAATTCCTTTAGCGGCAGGAGCATTCTACCCAATCTTACATGTGTTGTTCAATCCAGTTTACGCGGCAGCAGCAATGGCAAGCAGTTCAGTAACAGTAGTTGCTAACGCTTCACTTCTCAGGAGATTTAAACCAAAAATATAATCACAAAACCTAAAATGATGTTGTTGGAGGTGAAAAAAGTATGGCTAAAGATTTAGTATGCAACATGGAAGTTGATGAGAAAACTGCAAAGTACAAAACAATCTACCAAGGTAAATACTATTATTTCTGTGCTCCAGGATGCAAAAAATCCTTTGAAGCAGATCCCAAAAAATATATCGGTGGAAACTCGTCTGGTCACAGTTGCAATTGCGGTCACGATCACTGCTAAACCTTTAAAGTTTAGCTTTAAATTTTCTTCCTTTTCTCTGCATTGTCTTTTAACTCAAAGTCAGTATTGAAATAGTTTCTTTACAACTTTAATTTGAAAAGAAACAAAATCCTTAAACGCTCCCGATCTTTTGATGAGTATCAAAAAGTCCAAGAGGAACAAAAATGTCAGAGGAAAAAATGATCCCACAAAAACCAGTCCTCGAAATTATGTGTTCTATTCAAGGAGCCTTAGGAGAGGAAAATCAAAAGGTTTTTTCAAAAGCTAGCATGGCATTAGGAAAAACTTGGGGCAAATCCATTCATCCTGCTCAAACTCCAGATGACTTAATGGAGAAGGCCGCAAGTTACATTCAAAACGAACGTAAGATTGCCAATAGCGTAACTTTGGAAAAGCAAGCACAAGAATATATTCTGAAATTTCGAGGGTGCTACATTTGCCATGGCAAACTCGTTAAAGAACGGTTTGGAATCATGCCAGCTTGCGCAATTTCATTGTTCCCAGTAGGAGCACTGTCAGAAAACCTAAAAATTAGAAATGTCCGATTAAAAGAGATCCGCAAACCAGGTCCAGTAGGCGACTGTGATATGGTGTATGAAATAAAAAATACAATCTAAGAGAGCAGTCTCAACGATCCAATAATACACTTACTGGAGATTAGTTCAAGTTTCAACTATACCCTTAATGCTTGTAAGGCTTCCTTTGCATGCTTAATGAAATGAAGTTGTGAAGAGAAAACATGCTTAACGATACCTTTTTTATCAATAACGAAAGTAACCCTTCCAGGTATTCCCAGAGTAGACGTAACTCCATAAAGTTTTCTTACTATGTTATCGGCATCACTCAGTAAAACATATTGTAAATTATGATTATTGGCAAAGCTCTTATGCGATTCCACACTTTGCGCACTTATACCAATTACTTCTGAATTACTATCTTTGAAGGCTTCATAATTATCTCTGAATGCCTCAGCCTCTTTACAGCAAGTAGGTCCTTCATCCCGCGGATAAAAGAAGAGAACAACGTTCTTCTTTCCCAAGAACTGTGACAAACTAATAGCTTCACCAATGTTTGATTGAAGGGTAAAGTTTGGTGCGATGTCACCTATTTTGATTTTAACCATTTTTTTTACCTACTTGATGTTTATAAAGAAAGCCAAACTGGAATAAAAGAATTCAGCGACAAAATTACTTCTATTTATTTGCATGTTACAGCAAGAAAAAGTAAAAAATATTATGCTGTTTTCTTAATTAAAAGCTCGCAAATATCGTCTATCGCCTTAATTGCCGCGATTTCTTTGTTTTTCAGTGGGGTTACACCGAGCATATCTGCCTCAATTACCTTTTGGTCGAAGGGCACTAAAGCAAGCAAATTTAGCCCGTTTTTGTCTGCGAAACTTTGAATTGCATCTTTTTGGGCGTCATTCATTACTCTGTTTCCGATGAGGTAGATCTTTTTCATGCCCGCTGCAGATGCCAAGTCATGTATGTGTTTAGCGATTTCTAAGGATTTTAGGTTAGAGTCGGCAACTGTTAGTAATGCGTCCACTTGTCTAGCGGTGCCTCTGCCTATATGCTCTACACCAGCCTCCAAATCCATAACAATAGCTTCATTCCGATCAACCACAAGATGCCGAAGTAGAGCACGGATGACAGCATTTGGGGCGCACATGCAACCTGCCTCCATCGCCTGCACCGTTCCCATTACAATCAGGTTTACACCAAGGGGAGTGGATATGGAGTAGTCTCTAACTATATCGTCAACAGTGAAATTTAAATTGTAAATGCTGTTGTAGCCAGTGCTGGTTTTAGACTCCACCAACGGCTTGTTCTCTGTAATAGGAACTATTTTGCGGGTTTCCTCAGCTGACAAGCCTAAGTGTTAAACCGAGGTTTGGTGATGAATCAGCGTCTATAGCTATAGTTTTTAAGCCGCGCTCAACAAAACCGCTCGCTAAACCGCCTGCAATCAAGGTTTTGCCTACGCCACCTTTACCAGAAACAGCAATTTTCATAATAATCACAAACTAAAGATAATTGCTTTCCCCGAATTAATTTACGTTTCCTAAAACAAAACCTAATCAAGAAATGAAAATTCTACCTTTTATCAAAGAGAGGGTCGTTCGAGAGAGAGACTATCTGAGTCATAATTTTTCACTTGTTTCAATACCATTTTCCTTTGCAGAAAACCGCAACGTGCGTAGAACCCTAATTCTTGCTCATTTCTAACGCACATCTCGACAATTTTTGCCGTGGCACCTTCTGCATCCAACCATGATAGTGCGTCCCTTTCAGTAAATCACCAATTCCCAAACTCCTGTAAGCGACATTGACGAAAATGGATTTAATTTCGTCTGTCTTTTCACAATTAGGCTGCTCACGAAGTATCCAACAGTGCACCCTGACGCTTATCGATTGCCAAGTCAACCCTAATTTTACCGGACAAATGACTTCTTTAAAATATCGAGGTTGTCTTTATTCAAAAGTCATCTGACTGTACAGTCTTTGAAATCTGGTGAATGTTGGCAATGGTGCTCGTTTATTTCTTTCTAAAGCAAGGCTCTATTTTGTCAAGCAAAGCTTGGTCACCATGACTGTACCTGATTTTTTTTATTCAAAAATAACTTACCCATTTAACTGAAAAAGCACGTAGTCATAGAAGGTTAAAGCTTTATTTGCCCGAAAACCCCAACTAAACTTAATAAAAAACTGGTTGAATTTCAAATATGCCGGATAACCAAGCTGAGAAAAACCAAAATTACATAGCCCAAGGCGAATCAAAAAATGAAAAGCAATTTCTGGAGGGCTTAAAAGATCCAAACCTCGGCGTTTACTGCAATATGTTTTCGGCGAAAAGCAGGTTTAAGGGGCAGGATGGTGGAATGGTTACGGCACTGTTGGTTAAGGGCTTAGAGGAACACATTTTTGATACCGCCATTGTCGTTTACCGCGGAGAGGGATACAGTGCAAAAGTCTTCGTTGCCACGAATGCCGATGAAGTTGTCGCCGCGGGGGGAACCAGATACCTCAGAGTTAACGTTACCAAGAAGCTGCGTGAGCTAATCAGCCAAGGAAAAAGAAGGATAGCCATCGTTTGCACGCCCTGCGAAGCAAAAAGCGCTAGAAAAATACAGCAATCACTAAGGAACGAATGCGAAATCACTGTTATCGGCTTATTCTGCTTTGAAGCTTTTAACAAGACAAAGCTGAAAGAGGAAATGCATACACGTTGGGGTATCGACTTAGATAAGTTTGAAAAAACTCAAATACGCCATGGAAAATTCACAGCCTATGCCAACGGAAAAGAATACAGCTGCAAAGTAAATGATCTTGACATCGCCGCAGAGAGAGCGTGCCATTACTGTGATGATTTCACATCGCGTTTCGCCGACGTTTCAATTGGCTCCGTTGGAAGCAAACCTGGTTTTTCAAGTGTTGTTGTGAGGTCAAAAGTCGGGATGGAACTCCTAAAAAACTTGGTCGCAACTAAAGAAGAGGTAGATAAGGAAGAAGTCGTCAGATTAGCCAAATTCAAGATTAAACGCGCCAAAAAAGCCGCAACTACTCTAAACACACCTAAATAACGCCTATTTCTCATCATGTTTCTCCAAAAAACCTTATACAAAAAACCAGACTCTACTAATGCAAAAACCTTTTTAACCCAAACATCTCACCCATTAAGCTGAGATGAAATCTCCATGAAAATACTAAATGAATTTGTGCCAACACGAAAATTCCTAAAGCTTGCCGAAGAACTCAAAGACTTAGTAGATGGATGGAACGTAACTGACGGTGCAGCAGGTTACCCAGCTCCAAGCGGAGTAGTCGTAAGCTGCTTACTCAAATACAAGTACCCAGAAAAATATGTCTGTCCAATCTTCATTCTAAAGTATAAAGGTCCAGTTGAAGTTGGAGGCTTAGCTTTAGCATCAGACATCATTGGATTAGACGGCTTAGCAGTCACTATGGGAGACAACCCGAAGTTTGGTCAACCTATAACAATGCTGCCCTCATCCGAGAAAGCACGAGACTTCATACGCACAGATGTGAAAACCAAAAACCTAAAACTCGGTTGCCTACTTACAGCAAGACGCTCAATTGAAGAGACTCTTGAACGGGTACGCGAACCATGGGACTTCGTGTATTTCATGAGGCTAACCGACGACTCATTTGAAGCTCTTAAAGCAGTCTCAGCTGAATGCAAGAAACTCAACAAGCCACTGTTCGCCTACTTCCTAGTTGGAACAGCTAAAAACGTAGAAACCGTCAAAATGATCGGATGGCCTACCGCTGCAACCATGGAAACAGTTGAAGAGAAAGCAGCAAAACTTGTTGGACTCGTCGACGGCATCATCGCAACATGCGCAGGCGATGCTGAAGGCGACAAATTGATGCTGCAAAAACTGCAGAAATTCAGAAACTAAAAACAACAATCAAAACAATTGAGACCTTTACGGTCCCAAATTATCTTTTTTCCAGTTTCTTCTTTCAACGCATTTTTCGAGATAAACTTAAGTTCTATCGCTTAATTAGCAACTTT
The DNA here is from genome assembly GCA_963804785.1 of Candidatus Bathyarchaeota archaeon. Classification (GTDB taxonomy): domain Archaea; phylum Thermoproteota; class Bathyarchaeia; order Bathyarchaeales; family Bathycorpusculaceae; genus Bathycorpusculum. Next base: position 131,163 of record CAWDRR010000002.1, on the reverse strand, counting down.
GAGAAGAGGCAAAAATCGTGAACCCTGTCCAAGTATTCGCTGTTGAAAATTTACCGTTAATTAAGAAAGGAGACAACTTAGGAAAGCTTATTGTTGAAGCAGCAAAGAAACAGAACACCCCAATCCAAGAAAAAGACATTGTAGTGGTTACGCATGTCGTGGTTTCGAAGGCAGAAGGAAACGTAATCGATCTAGACAAAGTTAAACCCTCCGAGAAAGCAAAGGAAATAGCGCAAAAAACCAACAAAGACCCCGCATTAGTCGAAGTTATTTTGCAGGAAACCAAAGACATCGTTCGAGTTGGCCAAAACAGCATAATTACTGAAACCGTAAGTGGCATAATTTGTGCAAATGCAGGAGTTGACCGATCCAACGTTTCAGGAGACAGAAATGTTGTGCCCTTGCCAAAAAACCCTAGTTCTTCGGCAGAGAACATAAGAAAAGAAATAAAACGTTTAACAGAAGCTGACGTTGCTGTTATTATTTCTGATACTCATGGCAGACCGTTTAGGCTTGGCGAAATTAATGTGGCAGTGGGCGTAGCTGGATTTAAACCAATAAGGGATAGACGAGGCGAAAAAGACCTCTTCGGTTACACGCTTAGAATAAAGCAAACCGCCATCGCAGATGAACTATCTTCAGCTGCAGAACTTGTAATTGGTCAAGCCAACGAAGGTATTCCTGCAGCTATAATCAGAGGATACAACTATGAAAAAGACAACAACGCCTCAGCCATTTCACTAACTAGAGCCAAAGAAAGAGACCTCTTTAGGTAAGTTACCAAACGTTCAATAACCCAATTGTGTAAAATGTTTGAAAATCAACGGGCTGAGATCATGGAGACAAATACACCCAAAGAATTCTTCGAAAAAGCTCTACCTGCTAGGTTTAAACCAGAAAAAGCAGTAGGCATCAGCGTCATAACGCAATTAAATGTAACAGGACCCGAAGGCGGGAACTGGACGGTTATATTAAAAGACCAGAAAATTCAGGTCACCGAGGGAACCCATGCAACGCCCACATTAACATTGAAAATGAACGAGAATGATTTCATGGATATGGTTAACGGCAAATTAAGTGCTGAAAAAGCCTTCTTCACAGGAAAAGTTCATTTTAAAGGCGACATTGGCGTAGCACTTAAACTAAGAGATGCTGGTTTTTTATAAACCAAGTTTCTTAACCACTTCAAAGGGCAAATCCTCTTCGCCAACTTTGAATGTTTGAGGTTCTTCAATTTTTGTAAGCTCCCTCAACTCATTCGCATCCAATTCTTTGACTAGCCGCATAATTTCTTTCTTGGCAACTTCAAAATGATCTTTGAATGCGGATTTATTCTTATATAATTCACCTGCATAAGCACAGATCTCTGATTTTTTCAAGAAATACTCGACTTTCTTAGTCTTAAAATTAATGTCGAAGGTAATTGGTCCAGCTCGACATGTTTCAGGCTTAACTGAATGAACAACACATTTCTTGGTTTCTTTGTTGTTAAACTTGCAAAGAAGACTTTCATCCACTGATGGGTAAGAATAATTTTCTTTGGTGAAAGGCGAAATAATGTTTATTTTCTGTTTCTGCAAATAGTCTTTTATTATTTTTTTTCGGCTCTCACTTACTGGTGGTTTAGCGTCTTGGCAACAGATAATTTTGCATTCGCTACATATGTTATATGAGAAAGTTGTTCCTTTGTTGTCTTCCGGCATTTTATCAACCATTCTTAGAGGTAGGGTTGATTATCAATAAGGCACTTAATAAGAGTTGAATAAACATCGATGATAGATTGATGGAAACTTGTTTTTTGGGCGCGTCTCAAAACTCTTTCACGAATAAGTTCTGAGAGGTTGCCTTCTTCAATACGTTTCTTGACAAGCCACAAATACTTTTTCTCATCTTCAGTTGCATGTTCCATAGCTATTTTGAGATAGTACTGACAAACTTGTCTTGCTGTCTTTCCATGTTGATTCGAGACCGGTGCGTTTAAGCCCTCCTTAATGACATTATTGAAATCCTTAACTAAAACATCATGAGACAGAAGTTCAACATTTGAAGCAATTAAACCTCTAAGCGCAGCACGGACAAAACAAGACAACGCCACATCCGACTTTATACACTCCTGCTCATCAATCACCCGAACTTCAAGAGCACATCGGTCAAAACGAAAAATTATGCCTCTTGAATTAACCCATTCTCTGTGAAGCAAAGTTTTGTCTGCACCCAAGTTAGCTAAATTCTGTGAGTACCGCTCAATAACGTCTCTTTTGTACTGATTAAATGAGGTCACATATTCGGGGATGACTTCTCCACTTATAGTTGGAACTTCTTTCTGGTTTACCTTATAGAACTGCAAGCGATTATCAATGTCTGAACCATTTTTGCCTTCATAGATTGGTGAAGAAGCGGAGATTGCCGGCAAATAAGCGCAAAGATTTGCGAGTTGGTTATGTGTTTGGATTGCGTCTTCATCTTTTTGGAAGGGCAAATTCAGGTGGAAGCTCTGGATGTTTAACCATCCGTGCTGGTTTAAGTTGAAGATTTTGCCATATTGCTGGTATATCTTTTTGTGGTAATGAGACCAGATTCCAGTGTCCTGAAGTTTTAAGAGGGGGTGCATCCCTGTTCCAAGTAGCATAGCACCGTGTTTTTGCACAATTTGACTTAGGGTTGAAACGGCGGTTTGCATTGTTTCTTCAAATTCATAAGGTGTTTTGAACGGTTGATTGGCTTTAATTTCCATTACATGTAGTTGCATTTCTTTACCAAAAGTGAATGAAGGTAATTCTATGAAGTTAATTATTTTTCCACAATAATCTTTGATGATATTATCGCTAATTGCCAAGGGAATTAGGCACTTGTCTACGAGCGAGTATTCGTGTTCTGGTCCGAGCACTTCAAGCGGTTTATACGTTGATTTTGCCTCTCTTTTTAAGTAACGTTAACTTGAGATCTGTTATTATGTATAGTTAATTTTAAATATAGCTCTACGAATAACGGCTTCTAATTGACTGGTGCACTATGAGTGTTGGTCGTCTCTAACTTCGACCTTACAGATGAGCTTAAAGCTCTAAAACCTTCACAGTTTCTTGAATCAACGATTAAAGACACCACCATCAACATCAATAACGAGTATCGATACCTAAAAACAGGTTATTATGTGTCATTGCATGCAGAAGTTTTAGGCAACAACGTTATTCCATCATGTGAAAACATTATTGATTCAAGCCGAACACCTATTCTTTTATTGCGCGCAAAAAGAGCAAACATACCAACTTTGCCGTTCCTTGTTACTGATTCAGTTAAAAAAATTATGACTGAACTCAAATTGCCAGTTGTAGTTTTTGCTGTTAACCCATTCATTTACGAGGGTTATGAAGTTGCCAAGAACAAGAGCGCATTGTATAGGGCTTTGAAGAGTTTAGGGATGAACTACAAATTTACTGTTTGTGCTCAGCCTTTAACTGGCGAAATATTCACAGTCAAATCGTTTTTCGGAAAATGCCAAATCGAGGATGAGCAAATTAGCGCTATCACGCAAAAGGTTTATGAACTTTTCAAGATTCCCATCTGCAAAGTTCATGTTCAAAAAACAGAGGGAAAAGCGTTCCTGTGTGGTCTTGAACCAATGAAAGAAACGGAGCTATCTAAGAATGATTTGAAGTTAATCTCGAAGGAGATTATGCTGATTTCTCAGCAGGGTGAACATATCGGTGTCTAAGATCGCTTGCTTTGTTGAGAAATATAATTTCACTGACCACAGAGAGGGAAGCCGCCCTACAAAACTTTAAACTTGCGGCTGAACAAATCAGGAAACGAATTTAGTTTTCTTTTCCGCGAAAACATTGAAGACATTCCAAATTACGACGCGGTCTTTATTAGGGCAACCACTGACCCCCTCTTCACATCATACATCGTATCAAAAACCGCTTGGGAACTGGGCTTAAAAGTCGTTGATGACCCCGAATCAATCAAAATCTGCGGCAACAAAATCCACCAATACGCACTCTTTGAAAAATACAACGTCCCCCACATCCCAACCGTTTTCCTAAACAAAGATGATTTGCATCACAAAAAAATCAGCGAAATCTTTGAAGAACTAGGCAAACCCGTAGTCATTAAAGCACCCTACACAAGCTTCTCACGTTATGTTGAGAAGGCTGCTTGCGAAACCAGCTTCCGAGATGTCGCCAAACGTTTCTTCAAAAAATCCGATGTTTTAGCTATTCAAAAATTCACTCCAACAGGTTTTGATTGGAGAGTAGGCGTACTCAACAACGATATTTTGTATGTCTGCAAATACATGATTCCAAAGGGTAAATGGAAACACGGCGCTAAACTTCGCGGTAAACCAACAGTTGTTTGGGGTAGAACTGTAAGTTCAGAGAAACGTGACATGCCTGCAAGACTCCGTGAAGTAGCACTTAAGGCGTGCAGCGTAGCGGGAAAAGGACTTTATGGTGTGGACATCAAAGAAGTCAACGGCGACTACGTGGTAGTAGAAATCAACGATAACCCAAGCATCTACGCCGGCTACGAAGACTCGATGGATAAAGACATTTACCAGAGAATCATAGATTACCTAGCCTACTAACTATCGCATTTCGACACCTATTTATTCCAATTTTTAGTATCAAAGTTGATGTAGGAGTAATTAGGTATGTATGAAGAAGCATCGCATAAGGTACCCGTAAAAGATTACGATTTTTCAAAGGAATTATCTGTTGATGAGCTAGTTGTGCAGATGGATGCAGCTTGGGGTTTCACCGCCGGCAAACTTGCAACAGGTGTCAACATCATGGAAGAAATGATCAACGACAAAGAATGTGTAAAATTCCTTTCATTCACAGCCGACATAGTAGCCACTGGTACACGCGGTGTAATAAGAGAACTCGTTAAACGCAGACTCGTAGACGTAATAATCACAACCTGCGGAACACTAGACCATGATGTGGCACGGTGTGTCAAAGACTACTACAAAGGCAGCTTCATTATGAACGATTCTAAACTTCACCAAGAAGGAGTAAACCGACTTGGAAACGTACTTGTCCCAAACGACAGTTACGGCACAGTTATAGAAAAGAAAATCATAGGGTTGCTTGAGGAGCTTTATAGAGAAGGCAAAAAGGAGCTTTCAACAAGTGAACTTGCCCGCGAAATCGGTCTACGCTGTTGCGACGATACATCAATTCTCTATTGGGCAGCTAAAAACAACATTCCAGTCTTCGTTCCGGGTATTACAGACGGCGCAGTAGGCTACCAACTTTGGTTCTTCAGCCAAGACCATAAGGATTTCAGAATAAACCTACTGAAAGATGAAGATGACCTCAACAACATCGTTTTTGACGCGAAGAAAAGCGGAGCACTCATCGTCGGCGGCGGAATCAGCAAGCACCACACAATTTGGTGGAACCAATTCAAAGACGGCTTAGACTATGTCGTATACATTACAACTGCAGACGAATGGGATGGAAGCTTAAGCGGCGCGCGCCCCCGCGAAGCAGTATCCTGGGGAAAAATCAACGAAAAAGCTAAACAAATAATGATTGAAGGCGACGCAACAATAATAATGCCGATAATTACAAGCTCGCTGCTCACAAGACTAAACAAGAAACAAAAATGAAGAATTAGGCGTTTACTGCACGCCTTTGAATAGCCAACGCATATCTGGCCCTTTCCGTTTTTCCGGTACACGCTCAGCTAGTGCGTGGCAAATTAGTGGCAACGCTATTGTTGCGTCGCAGTAAACAACTGCACGCGTGCCTGTTTGGCTGTTAATTTTACCCCAGCTAATAGCCTCCTCTAATGTACAGCCAGATAAACCACCCCATTGTGGTGAATCAGTTGTGATTTGTATGGCGTATTTGTGAGGGTAATAGTACTCTTGCAGACCTTTGCGCAAACCTCCTTTTCTACCTTTAACACCTTCATCACACGTGAACGGTGAAACTGAGATAGCAATTAGTTGGGTAAGGTCTTTGGGAACTCCACCACCGATGTAAACTACGCCAACTTCCTTGGTTTTTGTACCTATGCTAACAAACTGGTCAAATTCTTTAACAGAGTCAATGACAACGTTGTGTCCTTGGTTTTTGGCTAAGAGGAATGTTTCTCCATAAGCGCTGTCAACCATAGCCGGGCTGAATATTGGAACGCCGTTTGCTGCAGCAACTGCGGAGATGGCGGGAATCTTTTTCTTGCTCAGATACTTGCCCAGTAAATAGAGGAACTCTGCGGATGTGTAATTGTAATCCTGTTTGCATGTCATGACGAAATCGGTGACGACTTCTTCCATTTTACGATAATCTGTTTCTTTGCCGTAGACATCGTAGTATCGGTTGACGTCGTCATGTAGTAGCTGTTCATCATTTGCCATGTGACTGCCCTGATAGTAGCCAAAACCCATAGCGTCAACGATGTCTTCTGAGACGTTTGCACCTGTTGAAACTAACACGTCTATGAAACGATTTTCGATTAGCCAATTAATTATTGTCCATTGCCCCGCTGTACTCATGGAGCCTGCAAAACCCAAAGCAATTACGGTATCTTTTTCTTTAATCATGTTTTCCCAAACGTCAACTGCTTCACCAAGTTTTCTTCCTTGGTAGGCGGTCTTCCCCATTTCTTTTAGGAGTTGAGAAATTGATTTCTGTTTTGTAACTTTGATTGGTTCAAGTTTCTTTTTAAAGTATGAATCGCTCATTAATGTGCACCTCGTTTTAAGTTATTGGGCTTGTATATGAAATTTGTTATTGCAAGAATAGCTACAAAGTATAGAATACCAAGTGAGTATTGCCTAATCTGAAATCTTCTGCCAAACTTGTCTTCTCACGAAAATAAATGATGTTATACTTGTGATAAAAAGTGTGCCGATCAATAATAGATTGGCAACAGTAACGTATTCTGGTGTCGTATAAACTGAAAGAGTAACAGCAAAGAAAATGTAGAGAGAAACTGCTCCCATTATCAATTGGACCACAGAAACAAATCGGGCGCCTTGCCCAACCTTGCTTTTTAGCCAGTTTAATCCCGAATCCAGCTTTGTATGAACATCGGGAAGGTCATCCAAAACAAGTGTCAATCCTCCCAAAATAAAGAATCTACCTACATTAACTTGGACACTTGTGTCATTCACAAGAAAAATTGTCAACAGAGAAATTTGAGCAAAAAATACAATGTAAAAGACCGCGCAAACCAGAACCATGAAACCATAGAAATAATGATGGAATAGAAATCTACCAGTATGCAAAGAGCGGCCGATTCCAGCACTTGGGAAAATGTTGATTATAGAAGCAACGATTGCGAGCCCAAATAGGTTGCCGCTGATTAAGTATGGTGAAAACGGGTGCCAATCGTAGTAGTACCAGTAGAATCCAGCCAAGATACCACTTATGCAGCCGATGGTTAACAAGGCATTAAAAACTAATGAGACACTAAAGATTTTCTTAGTTATTACCCATACTTTACCCATGTGCACTGCCTTATTTTTAGACGGCGTTATCTTTAAAAAATCTACCTTAAAAAGTGAAAATCCTCTAGTGATAGCAAGTTACCTAACTCTTACTTTTAAGTACTTAGAGCATAACTTAAAGATAGACATCGACTCATAAAAAGCGGACAGTACATAATCATGAACACATTAAAAATCGTAGAAAAAGCAGCCACTTATTTTGGAGCAGTCTCCGCAGTATTTACGGTTATATTAGTTATTGTAACATACAGCCTTATTCAAATAGTTAATGCGACCGCAACTCCACCAATTGATTATGTGGTGCTTTCTATTTTGTCAAATGTGTTTCCGTACATGTTTTTAACTGTGGTTTCGCTGGTGATTGCATACGTTTTGCGGGGTGTCGGTAAAGAAAGTGTTGAAGTAGAAGAAGATGAAGAAGTGCCCCCAACCCCAATTCAATCTACAGAGCTTGGTGCCTAATCTATTTTTAACTAAAAGTAGTCTGATGTTTTTCCAGACTTGATTGACTTTCTTTTCAGATTGGCCAAATCGGAGTGAGCTACTTTTTTTGTGGGCCTTCAGCAAATTGGAGTGGCGATAAGAATAAAAAAAAGATAAAACTAAAAAACATAGATTCTGTTCATAACAGTCTGGAGCTACATTTTTTCTGGTGCAACCACACCAATCAGATTCAATGCATTTTGCATTACAATCTGGATAGCTCTCGTCAAAGTAATTCGTGCATCACTGAGCTCTTTTGAATCAGCCTTTATTACGGGTAATGCATTGTAGAATGTGTTAAATTTGTCGGCTAAGCATGTTGGTGTAGTCGGCTATCATGTTTGGTTTAAGATACTCTGTGGCTTCAATGAACATGTCTGGGAAACTGGCTATGTTTAAGACAAGTTCATGCTCCAGCTTTTCGGTAAGTAATTCAAAAGATGGTTTTTCGGGTTCACATGCGACCTTTCGAAGGATGCTACAGGCCCTTGCATGAGTATACTGAACATATGGTGCACTGTTAGTCTCAAAATTTAGCACGCGATCCCATGTAAAAACCACTGTTTTGGATGGATCAACATCCACAAGTGCATAGCGAACCGATCCTAAACCTACAAAATCCGCGATTTTGCGTTTTTCCTCTTCTGAAAGCAAGGGTGAACGCTTCGAAACTTCTTCGTAAGCCCTTTGAACCGCCTCAGTCAAAACTTCGTCGAACGTGATGTAGTGACCTCTTCTGCTGCTCATCTTGTAACCTGGCAAAGTAACCAAGTTATAAGCGAAATGCACCAGATTTTGGGCATATTCAGCATTACCCATTGCATAAAGCGCTATTTTTAGCTGCAACTGAGCCAATGACTGTTCCATACCGATTACGTTTATGACTTTTTGCGCGTGCTTAAACTTCCAGAGTGTGTAAGCAATGTCACGAGTGGTGTAGAGTGTTGTTCCGTCAGCGCGTCCAAGAGTTAACGGGGAAACCTCATTGTTTTCGCTTAAACCCAGTTTACCCTTCAAGTCGAGGGTTTGCACCACTTTCTCTGCGTCAAACACTAAGACACCGTTTTCATTAGAAACAAACTGTGAATCCTTGAGCTTTTCCAAAACATCGTTCACTTGAGTACTCCACACAAAATCGCTTTCCCAATCCCAAGAATCATAAGTTACACCAACTCGTCTTCATGGTTTCGCGGAAGCCTTCAAGGCATAAATCACTGACCTCGCGTATTAGCTGTTTTGCGTTAGGTTCGCCGTTCTCATAAGCACAGTTTAGATGCTTGATCTCTTCCTCAGGATTTTCGTCTTGGCTAATTTGTACCGTTAACGCCTCAAAAAGTACTGGATACTTTTCTTTAAGTTCAGCTGCAATCACCATCCATTCGTCTATTTGCTTGTTTGCTTTCTCTAAGTCATCTGCATTATGTATGGCAATTGCGCCTTCTCGTGTTTTTTTGAGTCGGTTAATCTCAACTATGCAACTAGTTACTGTGTAGATTTTTCCCACAAAGAGGTCAGTTTTCTCGGTGGGTTTCGGTTTCCCCAGTTTAGCGTAACCGTAAGCCACAACCGATGATTGTCTTCCTACATCATCAATGTAGTAATGGCGTGAAACTTCATGTCCCCTGTACTTGAGAATTCGAGCTAACGCATCACCCAACATGGGATTTCTGGCTTGTCCTATATGGATTGGATGCAGAGGGTTAACACTGGTGTGCTCAACAATGATTTTTCTTGGCTTGTCAGTTTTTGTAAAACCATATTCTAATCCTAACTTTTTTATTGATTCCAGAGTTAAAGCTGAGAATTTAGCAAAGTCAACATGAAAATTAATGTAGCCTGCACCTGCAGGTGCAACCTTCTCGATTAAATTAAATTCTGATTTGTCTATGGCTCCGACCAATTGGTTAGCTAAAGAAAGTGGTTTCTGTCCCAGTTTCTTTGCCAATTCAAAACAGATTGATGATGCTAATTGCCCGTATTCGATATTTGGTGTTTTGCTTAGCGTTATAGCCAGATATTTTGTTTCGGGCAGGGCTGTTTTTAATGCGTTTGCCAATGCAGTCTGGCATTCTTTTCGGAATTGATTGAAAGGATTTTCTGAAACCACATGCTGAGTCTCCTTTTACTATTGGTTGCTAAAGGGTGATTAAAGGTTATATTTTAAATGTGAGCGTATTCATCTGTTTAATTCATGCAGCACGCGATGAAAACAAAAATAGTCTATTCAGAAAAATGTTTAGGCTATGGCACCTGGCACGTTGAAGGACCCCAACGAGTAAAAGCCGCACATGATGTTTTGAAGTCTAAGGGCTATGAGTTCTTGGAGCCAAAGCCAGCAACCGATGATGAAATTTTAAGCATTCATGACGCCGATTACCTTTTTAAGGTAAAGAAAGGGTTGGTTGAAGATTCAGATACACCTGCATATAAAGACATCTTCGAGTTTGCAAGACTCTCCGTTGGCGGAGCACTATTAGCCAGCAAAATTAATGGTTTTTCAATTATGCGTCCTCCTGGACATCACGTTGGTAGAAGTGGAGCTGCCTTGGGTGTTTACACCCGTGGATTCTGCTATCTAAACAACATGGCAATAGCTGTAAAAGAATCTGGAAAACGCACTTTAATATTGGACATTGATGGACACCATGGGAACGGCACGCAAGAAATTTTTCAAGGCGACGAAAAAATCGCCTATGTTTCACTGCATCAATCACCTAATTACCCAGGAACAGGAGATTTTACCGAAGGAAACTGCATAAATTTCGCTTTGCCAGGCGATTATGGCGGACAACGTTACTTGGAAACACTTGACAAAGCGATAGGCATGTTTGATTTAGCCAAGTTTGAAGCAGTAGCAGTATCCGCAGGTTTTGATACTCATCAAGGAGATTTAGCAACTTTAGGTTTAGTTGAAAGTGATTACTTTGAAATTGGCAAAAGAGTCGCTAAATTAAAAAAACCCACGTTTTTTGTCTTGGAAGGCGGCTACGTTGGCGAGAAAGTCGGGTTAGATATCGATAGTTTTCTAAGGGGTTATGAAGAAAACAGGAAAGTATGAAAAGTATTGTTTCTATTTTTTTGTCTTTGCTTTCTTGTTTAAAGCTTCTAGTTTTTCGGTAATAACGCCTGAACGTTTTTCTGCGATAGCTAGAAATGGTTTCCAGTCCTTATTCTTGATACTGGTTGTTATTTTTTCAATTTGTTGTGACAATGTTGCTAATGAGTCGTTAAAACGTTTTTCTGCTTCTTCATCTGAACTCACAATTGCTAAAGCTTCTTCGGGACAAGAAGCAAGACATTGTGGCTCACCATTACAAAGATTGCATGCGATTGCCTTTCCTGTATCGGCATGAATAGTTATTCCTCCGTGGTCACAGGCTTGTACACACCAGTCGCAACCTTTACATTTATTTTCATCAATTATTAGTAAGCCTGTATCCTCTGCTTGGGACAGAGCACGTTCCGGACATGCTTTTACACATTTTGCATCATCGCAACCCCTACAAGTTAATGCAAAGTTGAGTACTGGTGCCATGCGGACTACTCTGATTCTGGAACGGATTGGATTCCAAGTGTTTTCACCTTTTTCTACGGTGCAAGCGTACTCGCAGATTCCGCATCCAATGCATTTGCCTGGGTCAACTGAAATGAATTTTCTCTGTTGATTTTTAGCAGACATTGTTACCAAACCTTTGGTGTTAAACTATCACTGCGCATCATTGGCTTTTAACCGTTACTTAAAAAAAGCAGTAATTTGATTGGAAAAACTGTTGTGCGACATTGATTGGTGTCTGTTAGTTGAGATACCAATACGTTGTCATTTTAGAAGCCAAAGACCGAAATAAGACCAGATTCATTGAAACTCTATTTTGGCTGGGATCCAAGATTCCACGTCGTTTCTGAGTGGAGTTTGCCTCCAGTAGCCCAATTGTCCCGTTGAATTTCATCAATCACGATTGTGGTTGCTTGACTTGGAATACCTATATCCGTGAAGACTTTGGTAATTCCTTCAACAATTTTTTTCTTGTTCTCCAAACTCAATCCTGACCAAACAGTAACTTGCACAAAAGGCAAAAACATCACCATAACAAGATATGCGCCGCCACATTTAATTGTTTAACGATGCTTTGCCCTTTGCTTGAAGGAGCGTTTCATTTAAGATCGTCTTCCATAAATTTTGCCAAGAGTTTCCATGCAGCGGCATCCTCCTTGCATAGTCGTTTTGCAAAAAATTCTGCGTCTGCATTTTCACCGTACTCTATGTGAAGCGCTGTAAAGGTTAAAACTGAAGCATCTTTGCCTTGTGGAGTAATATGATATAGGAATTGGGAGTGCTTGTTTGGACCTGTCAAGTGCGTTGATATCCATTTGCATTGATCGGGGTAGAGGTGCACGATTTTTTGCTTCTCAAGTCTCTCTGCTGAAACATTGAAGGAATCCTTGAGGATTATTGCGCAATCGGAGAGGTTGGTTATTTGCCGTTCAGCTGCCTTATCACCCATTAACAGGTTGTCTTGTTGATCGAAGTCTGTGCACCAGTCAAACGCTTTTTGAGCAGAAACTGCAAAACGCTGAATAAAAGTATACCTAATCGATGTAGGCATAAGGGTCGCCGATTGTAAAGTGTTAAAAACTGTTATTTTAGGTTTATTCTGTACGGAAAACTTGGCTGGTGCGGAGGGTGGGATTTGAACCCACGAACCCCTGCGGGATAGGAGCCTCAGTCCTACGCCTTTGGCCATGCTGGGCGACCTCCGCGACGTTTAGCGGAAATATAGAAACAGGGCACATTTAAAGGCTTTACTTTGTTTTTAGCGTAATTGTTTTAGGTTTAGTTTGTATTACTGTTTTATAGAGTTGTGTTTGGCTGTGGTAAAACTTATAACACATCAAACATAACACTGTTATAATAATAAGGTGTTAAAAATGAAAATCTATAAAAATGTCTTAGAAACAATCGGAAAAACACCCTTAGTCCAAATCAACAAACTAACCCAAGGCGATAACGCTACCGTACTAGCTAAACTGGAGGCAAGAAATCCAGGCGGAAGCGTTAAAGACCGAATATGCCTATCAATGATTTCAGAAGCTGAAAAACAGGGCATCATTAAGCTTGGCGCAACCCTAATTGAACCCACAAGCGGCAACACAGGAATAGGACTTGCTATGGTGGCAGCCGTCAAAGGCTATAAACTCATTTTGACTATGCCTGAAACCATGAGCATAGAGCGCCGCAACCTCCTCAAAGCATACGGTGCACAACTCATACTCACACCCGGACCAGACGGTATGGGCGGAGCTATAAAGAAAGCCGAAGAACTCACAAAAGATACGCCAAACAGCTTCATGCCCCAACAATTCAAAAACTTAGCAAACCCCAAAATACACAAAGAAACCACAGGAAAAGAAATATGGGAAGACACTAAAGGAAAAGTAGACATAGTTGTTGCAGGTGTGGGAACAGGTGGAACTATAACAGGCATAGCCCAATATATTAAAACGCAAAAACCAGATTTCAAAGTAGTAGCTGTAGAACCCGTGTCTTCACCAGTCCTTAGCGGTGGCCAAAAAGGACCGCACAAAATCCAAGGCATAGGCGCCGGCTTCAAGCCTGATGTACTAAAAATTGATCTAGTGGATGAAATATTCAAAGTTACAGACGACCAGGCTTTGCAGACTGCAAGACAACTTGCACAAAAAGAAGGCTTACTTGTCGGAATATCTTCTGGCGCAGCAACATACGCGGCAATAGAAATAGCAAAACGCCCCGAGAACAAAGGCAAAATCATAGTTGTAATCCTTCCTGACACAGGTGAACGCTACCTAAGCACCGTTCTCTTCCAAGAACCAGCACCCACCAACATATAATCTATGTTTAAAAGACGCTTTTCTTATATCCCCCTTTCTCATAATTGAAGTAAAGTGAAACAAGATGTCCACAAACCCAAACCAGCCCTTGCCAAAAGAATGCCAGAAATGCAAAGATAAAAACTTGGACAATGACTGCTGGAACCCAGACAGAATGCTCGCCACACTCATGCAAAACCACGACAAAGTGGAACAGGACTGGGTAGAAACCAGCGTGCCAAAACTAGTAGACAAAATCATGAATAGCTACCTTAAATTCGGTGGCATGGACCATCTTGAAGGACGAGACCTGCCATCGAAAATTGTAGTTATCGAAGTTTTAGAAGATTTATTCACAGTCCTTTTTCCAGGCTACTTGGGCGATTCGGAAATAACCAAAGCCAACATAAAATATCAACTTGGCACTACCTTAACATCGGTTTATACAAGGCTCACTAACGAGGTTGAAAGAAGCCTCAAGTACATTTGCAGAAAAATCAGTGAATGCCCACAGGACGTTTGCCAAAAACGCGCCCACGTTGTGGTTAAAGAACTTCTTGAGAAATTGCCCGAAATCCGCGCTATGTTAAGCGGTGACATTCAAGCGGCTTACGGTGGTGACCCCGCGGCGGTAAGTAATGAGGAAGTCATCTTAAGCTATCCATGTGTACTTGCAATAACAACATATCGAATAGCCCATGAACTCTACCTAAGTGGTGTACCCCTAATTCCAAGAATAATGAGCGAACACATCCACTCACAAACAGGAATAGATATCCACCCAGGCGCTAAAATCGGGAAAAACTTCTTCATAGACCACGGCACAGGCGTAGTCATAGGCGAAACCGCAGAAATCGGCGATAACGTTAAACTCTACCAAGGCGTAACACTTGGCGCATTGAGCTTTCCAAAAGACGAAAAGGGAAACATTATCAAAGGCCGCAAACGCCACCCCACAATAGGAAATAATGTCGTAATCTATTCAGGCGCGACTTTGCTTGGCGCTGAGACAGTAATAGGCGACAACGTAGTCATCGGCGGAAACGTCTGGATAACATCAGCAGTGCCTTCAGGAACAAAAATAACCATCGCTGCTCCTGAACTAAAATACAAAATGGAAAATCATCATCCAGAAAAAACAAAGCCTTAACTTTTTATCTTTTTCTGAGAAGTACTGCTTTCAGAGACAAGCCCTTATCTAAAGAGTCAAACCAACTGGTAAATCCATAGACCTCTTTACGGTAGTCTTTGAGAAACAACAAAATAGAAAAGAAACTGAAAAAGCTCAATTATAGCAAGCGGAAGGTTTCTTTCACTGTTGTTAAGACTACATGGGTGTTTGTACGTTCGATGTAAGGTAGAGTAAGCAGTTTTTTGGTAAATGCTCCTAAATCTTCGCGACTTTTAAATTTAGCAATAATTAGGGCGTCTGTCAAGCCTGTGACATCATAAACTCCACAAACGTTTTGGATTTTTGCTATTTCATTCTCTGTTTCCACAAGCTTGCCCTTAGAAACTGTAATTTCAGTAACCACTGTTAATTGGTAGCCGAGTTTTTCATGATCCAAAATAACTGAGTACCCTTTGATTAAGCCGTCTTCTTCCATCTTTTTGATTCTAGATAAAACTGTCCCAACTGAAACACCTACATTTTTGGCTATTTGCCTGCTTGAGAACCTTGCGTCCTCCAATAACCCTTTTAGAATTTTTACATCGGTTTCATTTAATTCCATAATCAGCTTACCCTGCACGTTCTTTCAGTTAAACCCTATTTTTCGGAACATCCTTTTGATAATATTCTGATTAAGTTAATAAAAGTTTAGCTATTCGAGTTAATTGATGAAAATCAATTAAGCCAACAAATAACCCCAAAACAGCTGTCTTTAGCACAAATAAGATAGTAATCTTAAATTAGACCCTAAACTCCAATAGTTCTGAGCCAACATAATGCAAACAAAATACGACACCATACTCGTTCTTGACTTTGGCGGACAATACTGCCACCTCATTGGTAGAAGAATTAGAGAACATGGTGTCTACTCGGAAATAGTACCCTATGACATTAATCCAATCGAAATTGAAAAACTAAACGAAAAATTCAACATTAAAGGCTTAATTTTTTCAGGCGGACCATCAAGCGTTTACGAAAAAGATGCCCCAAACATAGTTCCAAATATCTTAAACCTAAAATTGCCCATTTTAGGACTTTGTTATGGCCATCAACTTATAGCCTACATGGTCAAAGGAAAGGTTTCACACGCCGCTTGCCGAGAATACGGAGTAGCTGAGGTTAACATCGATAAACCCGTGGGGGTCTTACAAGGTTTAAGCCCTCGAGAAACAGTTTGGATGAGTCACGGAGATACCGTCTTAGAGCTACCACCAGATTTTGAGGTTCTAGCACATACCGATAGTTGCCCCGTTGCAGCATACAGAAACAAAAACGTTCCAATCTATGGGCTTCAATGGCACCCCGAAGTAATGCACACAAAAAACGGGGAACTGATGTTACGTAACTTCATCTTTGAAGTATGCGAATGTGAAGCAAACTGGCAAGTGGGAGACCTCATTGAGAGAATGGTCAAAGAAATAAAAGATGATGTAGGGGGAGCCACAGCCATCATAGGATTGAGCGGAGGCATAGACAGTAGCGTTGCTACAGCATTAGCAGCCGAAGCCTTAGGCGACAAACTGACAGCTGTTTTTGTGAATCACGGTTTCATGCGTGAAGGAGAACCTGAAGCTATCCGCGAGACATTCGAGAGTTTTAATATAAAATTTGTCATGGTAAATGCTCAACAGCGCTTCTTAGAAAAGCTTAAAGGCATCTCAGAACCCGAGAAAAAACGTAAAGCCATCGGAGAAGAATTTATTCGAGTTTTTGAAGAAGAAGCAAAAAAGTCAAATGCAGAGTATCTCCTTCAAGGAACCATCTATCCTGATCGAATTGAATCAGGGTTCAGAAAGAACTCCGACGTAATAAAATCACATCACAACGTTGCAGGGCTACCTTTAAAGATCGCATTTAGGAAAATCGTAGAACCCCTCCGAGACCTCTACAAAGACGAAGTTCGTAAAGTGGCCGTCATGCTTAACCTACCTAGAGAACTTGTTAATAGACAACCGTTTCCTGGTCCAGGGTTAGCTGTCAGAATCATAGGCGAATTAACCGAAGAGAAAGTCACTATTACAAAGAAAGCCGATTCGATTGTAACACAAGAGATTGAGAAGAATTGCGTAGCGGAAGACCTTTGGCAGTATTTCGCCGTTCTGACTGATACGAAGGCAACAGGGGTAAAAGGCGATTCAAGAGCTTACGGCTACGTAGTAGCTGTTAGGGCAGCAGAAAGCCGTGAAGCCATGACAGCCAACTTTGCTCAGATTCCCTACCCAGTTCTGGAAAAAATATCCACACGAATAACAAACGAGATTCCTCAAGTTACTCGAGTAGTCTACGACATTACCCATAAGCCGCCTGCAACCATCGAGTGGGAATAGTTAAGCGCCCATAATTGTTTATATGAAAACGTGCCAATAGGTTACTTTATACCCAAGGTGACACCTCTGAAAGCGTTGATTTTAGCAGGCGGTTATGCCACAAGACTGCGGCCGTTAAGTTGTTCCAGACCAAAAACCCTCTTCCCAATAGTGAACAAACCACTTCTACAATGGATTTTTGAGAGATTAGCCGAGGCCGGAGTACATGAATCAATTCTCGCAGTTAACGCCCTAACTCAATTCTACATCCGGCAACATAAACCATCAAAATGCGGGTTAAGAGTTCGATTTTCTGTGGACCCCCCTAAGATGCCCCTAGGAACAGGAGGAGCACTAAAGAAGGCAGAGAATCTGATTGGGAACGATGAGCCGTTTATAATGTTGAACGGCGACATATACGCTGACATTAACTACCGCGAAATGCTTGAAGCACACAAGAAATCAGGTGCATTAGCAACAATTGCGCTATACAAAGTCAAGGATCCATGCAGTTTTGGCGTGGCAGACCTAAAAGGCAATAAAATCGAACGGTTTGTGGAGAAACCACCTAAAAACCAAGCACCTAGCAACCTAATCAACGCTGGCGCGTACGTTCTAAGTCCAGAAGTGTTAAAGTACATTCCTGAAGGAAAAACGGTTTCTATCGAACGAGAAGTCTTCCCAAAGTTAGCAGAAGAAGGCAAACTTTGTGGTCACTGCATCAATGGGTTATGGATTGATATTGGCAAACCCTATGACTACTTGGAGGCCAACAAGGCGGTCCTCGACTCACTCGCAAAAAAAGCTAATCAAGATAACGCTGTACCTTACGTGAAAAGCCCTGTTGCTATTGACACAGGAGTATTTGTTGGCGAAAACTCAGTGATCGGACCATATGCAATTATAGGTAAAAATGTCAAAGTCGGCACAAATGTACAAATCTCCAATTCAGTGATTTTCGCAGAAGCCCACATAGCTGACGGCGCCATCCTCAACGGAGCCATAGTTGGTGAAGGAGCAAAAATAGGCAAAGGTGTTAAACTTCCAAAGGGATGTGTTGTAGGCGATCTGGCCAAGGTTAAAGACAGCATTCATATGCATGATGGTCAAGTGGTATGCCCGGCAAAGGAAGTAACTGAAACATTTTAAAACCTAAACTCAACTGTTAATAACTATATAGGGTTGAATTTACATGAGCATAAGAAAACTTTTTGGAACAAACGGAATCCGAGGCCTTGTCAACGTTGAGTTGACTCCTGAAATGGCCATTAAAGTCGGTGCTTCAATTGGAACTTTTTTCGGAAAAGAAAAGAAGTTACTTTTAGGATACGATGCTAGAACTAGCGGTCCAATGTTTGCTAGAGCAGTAATTGCTGGATTGAACGCTACTGGATGTAATGTGTTTTTTGCTGGAATGGCACCGACACCTTCCTTGCAGTTTGCAGTTAAAAACCACAAGATGGATGGTGGAGTAATAATCACCGCTTCCCATAACCCGCCAGAATACAACGGAATCAAAGTAATCTGGAACGACGGCATCGAAACCTCACACGAACAAGAAGTTGAGATAGAGAACATTTACTTTGATAACAAAATCGTCTATGCACCATGGGAAAAACTAGGCGAAAAACGTGAGCTACCTGGAATCAATGATGAATATATTCAAGCAATAAAAAAACAAGTTAACAAAACAACAATAGCCAATCAACACTTTCACGTTGTTGTAGACGCTGCTAACAGTGTAGGGGGATTAACAGCACCATCGTTGTTAAGGGAACTTGGCTGCAAGATAACCAGCATCAACGCTAACATCGATGGCACTTTTCCAGGTAGAATGCCAGAGCCAAGACCAGAGAGTTTAGGCGTTTTATCTTCTACAGTAAAAGCTATTGGAGCACAAATGGGAGTAGCTTTTGACGGCGACGCTGATCGCTCAATCTTTTGTGACGCAAACGGCTTGATTTACTGGGGAGACAAAACTTTCGCAGTAATCATCAAAAACTACCTGAAAAAAAACCCATGTGCAAAAATAGTAACACCTGTAAGCTCATCCACCCTAATCAAAGATACAGTTGAAGCTTACAAAGGCGAATTAATCTGGACAAAGGTTGGAAGTGTAACAGTTTCCCAAAAAATGAAAGAGATAAACGCAAATCTGGGCGGCGAAGAGAATGGCGGAGTATTTTATGGTCCACACCAAGCCGTACGTGATGGAGCAATGACAACTGTATTATTGCTTAACATAATGGCTGAAACTGGACAGTCACTAGCTCAACTTGTCGCTGAACAACCGCAGTATTTCATTGAGAAAGCAAAAATCGATTGCCCTGACAACAAAAAAGAGCTACTGCAACAAAAAATCTTTGAACTAGTTAAAAACGAGAATGTAAGCACAATTGACGGTGTCAAAATTTGGTTTAGCGATAGCAGCGCAATTCTGATTCGACCAAGTGGAACTGAACCAGTTTTCAGGCTATACGCAGAGGCGAAAAACCAAGAAACAGCATTAGCGCTAGTGGAAAACTACACTTCAAAGCTTAAAAAAATCTTGGAAACGATATAAACAGCCTAAAAGCCACGCTTTGGAGAAAAACAGTCGATGCCCTCAATTTTGAACCTCAAACCCGAAGAGGTCGACACTAATGAAAAACGCTCAAAATTCACTGTTTGCGTTATCGGATGCGGACAAAAAGGAATCCTCTACGCTAACGCCTTTGCAGAAGCAGGCTTTAAGGTTATCTGCACAGATGCTGACCCAACGGTTATAAAAAAAGTGGCAAAGGGAAAAACACCAAATTCACAACCGGAAGTTGAAGCTAAACTCAAAAGCCACCTTAACTCAGGACAAATCAGCGTAAACAACGAACGAAAAAAAGCTGTTTCTCAAAGCGACATCATAATTATAACAATTGGAGCAAAAGTAAACGAACAGAAAAAAACAGATTACTCCCTAATAATAAGCGCCTGCAAACAAGTTGGTGCATCACTTCAAAAAGGCACATTAGTCATATATGGCGGTATTGCGGGTATCGGTTTTATCGAGGGTACTTTGAAAGAGACACTTGAGAACACTTCTGGGCTTAAGTCAGTGCAGGATTTTTGTTTAGTTTACAACCCAATTCTTTCGGCAGACAGCTCAATTACAAACTTAGAATTGAAAATTGCAGCTAGCGATCAAACAAGCTTAAACGCAGCCTCAACAATTCTAAAAACAATTACTAAAAAAGTAAAAGAAATCAACGATATAAAAATGACAGAAACAGCAATACTGTTCACTGTAGCAAAACAAGATGCAAATCGTGCATTAGCTAACGAGTTGTCTGTTTTCTGCGAAATTGCAAACACTGACTACTTTAAAATTCTAAAGCTGCTTGAACTCGATGACCAAAGTTTTTGGCCTACAATAGTTGAAGAAGAAAACAGAAATGAAGCTTATTTGCTGCTTGAAAGCGCCGAAAACTTGAATGCTAAACTCAAGCTCCCATCAGTGGCTAGACAGATAAACGAGGATATGGTGAAACACGCAGTTAATTTAACTCAGAATTCTTTGAGAAGGGGAGGTAAATCGTTAAGGAGAGCAAAAATTGCTGTCTTGGGCACAGCTAACCCTGTGTCAGCTACAGGTATTTTTGTTAAAATGATAGAGCAAAAAGGAGCCAAACCTAGCCTCTACGACCCCATTTTGAAGAGGGGTCCACAGGAATGGCGCGTTGTGAAAACCAACCTCAATGAGGCAGTAGAAGGCACAGACTGCATAGTAATATTAACAGGGCAAGAACAATTTAGAAACTTGAACCTGAAAAAACTAAAAGCCCTAATGAAAACACCTGCAGCCATTGTAGATTTAATAGGTATTTTTGAACCGAAAAAAGTTGAGGCAGAAGGCTTCATATATTGTGGCTTAGGTAGAGGAACTGATAAGAATTGAAGAAACTTGGTGTAGCAGTAATCGGAACAGGGCAATGGGGAAAAAACCATGCACGAGTCTACAAAGAACTCCCCTCAACCGAACTTGTTGCAATATGCGACGCTAATCCTGAAAGAGCCAGAACAATAGCAGCTCAATACGGCGTAAAAGCTTACTCGAACAGCACACAAATGTTAAAAGACAAAGCTATTGAAGCCGTAAACGTTTGCACTTGGTCAACAATTCTGGCAAAAGAAGCATTAAAAGCGCTTGAAGCTGGAAAACACGTTTTAGTAGAGAAACCCATGGCAACTAACACCCAGCAAGCCAAGAAACTTGTGCAAACGGCACATGAGAATGATCTCCATTTGACTGTTGGGTTCTTAATGCGGTTCATACCAGGGTTGCAGAGTATTCGCCAATCAGTTGAAAATAAAAAAATCGGAGAACTTGTTTGTGCCACCGCTAAGCGCGTTTCACATTGGCCAGAACGAATCGGCGACGTCGGCGTCGTTAAAGACACAGCCATACACGACATTGATGTTATGCGCTTCATTTACAATGAGGACCCAATCTCTGTTTACGCCAAAATGGGTAGTATGCGAATTAAGAAATTCGAAGATTACGCCCATATAATGCTCACCTACAAAGATGGCAAAAGCGCATTCATAGAATCCAATTGGCTTACACCCTACAAAACACGGACCTTAACTGTTACTGGCAGTGACGCTATAATGCGACTGGATTATATAACGCAGGATCTATGGATCGAACAGCAAAAAGAATCTGTTCAACCCAGATATCCATTCCAAGAACCCTTGAAAGCTGAACTCCAACACTTCGTTGACTGTATAATGGAAAAAAAGAAGCCTCTTGTAACTGGCGAGGATGGCGTAAGAGCTCTGGAAGTAGCTACAGCCGCAATGCAGTCTTCAGCCAAAAACAAGGCAATACAACTAAAAAGATAAAGAATTTATTTTAGGTTAAAGGGTTTACCTTCAGAAACAATTTTCTGAGGCGCTTTTTCCTTCCACTTTTTCAAGAAAGGTAAATCCTCAGTTTCTTTTCGCAACTCATCAGGCAGCATTTCGGGAATTTCGTCGCGAATTGGGTACCAACGTAGACATTTTGGGCAAACAATTAATCCTTCTACTATTTCGTCTTTTTCTTCGAAAACGTGAAGCTCCAAAGGATGGTACTTGTCGATTGGGCAAGCAAGAATTTCCATTAATTTTCGTTTCATGCGAATACCACAAAATAGATAGTTAACGTTGAGTTATTAAAACTTGTTCGGCAACGCATCTACCTTTATGTCTACAACAGTTTGGTACCAGTTTGGACCAGTAGGACGCATAACCCTCGAATTAGCAAACACATAATTTAAACCTGAGCAATCGAGTTTTTCAGCAACTTTGAGTTTGGTTTTCTCTTTGGGATTTTCTTTTCCCGGCGCATGTTGAAAATCGTAGTAGTGAATCCACCCGCCTGTTGGTTTGAGCGCCGAGAGTGCATAAGGTAAGTATTCGAGGGCTATTTCTGGCAAGGGCATAAGAACGCGGTCAGCTACGCCTTGCAGTTTAGAATTAATAATTTCTTTTGCGTCACCAAGAATTGGATATACAGATCCGCCAACCTGGTTGAATCTAACGTTTTCTTCCATGCATTGAATTGCAGCTGGATTAATATCAATCGAGTAAACCTTGGTTTGATTTACGGTTTTGGCTATGATAATACTAAAGCAGCCTACTCCAGCAAACATGTTTACAACAGTCTCGCCAGACCGGACAAGTTTTGCAATTCGTAAATGTTCGTAAGATAGTCTCGGTGAAAAAAAACACTTTTCAACATTAACTTTGAAGATGCATCCCGATTCCTTATGTCTTGTAATTGTCTTTTTTTCACCCGCCAAATGTTTTAGTTCTCTAACTCTGAAATCCCCCGTGATACGGGTGGTTGGGGTGAGAACAGTTTTTATTTTTCTTTGGGAAGATATTATCTGTTTTGCTATAGCTTCGGCGTTTTGAAAAGAATTAATTTTAATGATTGCTATGTTACCTATAACATCGAACGAATTGTATACTTTGCCTAATTCTTCTAACGAAAGAGATTCTGAAAGCCTATCTCGAAGCTTTTTCCTCACCTAAACATCCCCATTATCGCCAACTATTGGAAATGTTTAAAAGTAAAATGCTTTTCTTTGTAGGACAGGCGTTCTCAATGGAAAAATCAGGAATTGTTTATGAGTGCATGAGATGTGGCTCAAGAGTACCATCTGAAGAATTAGAGTTACGTGGCGGAGAAACCAAATGCATCATTTGTGGATACAGGATTCTCAAGAAGGTCAAGCCGCCAGTAGTAAAAAGAGTTAAATCAAAATAAAAAAGAAAAACTCGTGTTTCACGAGCAATTTTGTTTCAGTCTTTATTTTAAAAGAATTCTTGGTCGCCTAGTTTACGCAGGGCCTTTCCTTTGAGCTTTACAGAATCGTCGAAGAATTCATCAACGTCTTTCTCAACAGTCTTTCGTTTGATGGTTTCGCCGCAAATCGCTTCAGGCAACATACGTCTTTTCATGCACATTGAATAAGTGCATTTTGCAACGTTGCATTGTTCCTCGGTTTCTCTACACCAAATAGAGTCTCTTCTAAAGATCAGAGAGTTTTTTGCGCATTTGAAAGATTGGCATGCTGGAGAACAAGCTTTTGATTGAGTCAACAATACACCTCAATTGTCAATTCAAAATGTGTTTATTCGAGTGGTCTTTAGAGTTTCTTTAGTAATTTAAATGCAATATAAACTTTTTTCTATTAAAGGGTGAAATTTAGGTTGCAGCCGTATGTTTACCTCTTCTGCGCATATAGATTTCCACAAGAGTAAAAAAGATTAAGGCTGCAAGTATGATTATAACGGTGATCAGTGCACTTGCTGGTATCAACAGTGATCCCAAAGCAACATATCTGTCTATTTTTATTTGTACAGAAGTTGGCTGGTTAACTGTTAAAGTCATTGCTTGGCTAGCGTCTCTTGTTCCTGAGGATTGAGCAATTATCTGTATATTGCCTCCGATGATGTTGTTGAAGGTTGCTTTTCCGTCGCTTTGAGTAATTTCGGAGATTTTTTCAGGTCCATTTAATGTGACGTTTGCGTTTGAGATTGGATTACCAAAGAAGTCAACAATCAACACCGAAATTTTAATTCCGAATAGCGTGCATCGGATTTGTTGTTGGCTGTTGCTGAAGACCTGCACGTTTGTCTCGTTGATTAGAGCATTATCTCTGTAAACTCTAGCGCGATACATTCCAAAGGTAACTTGGGTTGTAGCTGAACCAGTGGTGTCAGTTGTGGCTGAATAGAACAAACCGTTTGATAACTCTACTAGCTCAATGCGTGCATTTGAAATTGGCTCCTGGTTATTGCCGACTACATTGAGTGTTATGGTTTCGCTTGGACAAATTATTAAAACCTGTGCGGTTGGTTGAGACTGAAGACTATTTACTGTGTTGTTGCCAGCATTGAAAATTTGATTGTAAATTGAAGCATCGATGGTGTAGGTTGCGCTTGCTAAACTTGAATTTAATGTAAAGCTGCCTGAAGAATCTGTTTCCCCTGAAGCGTTGCCAGTTTTTGATCCCCCGTTACTTTGGTAGCGGTAAACTATGTTTAGGTTAACAAAGGGCATTGCAATTCCGTTTGAACTTCTAACAGTGATTTTTACGTTAGTTAGTTGACAATAAACAGTAAAAGTTGAGTCTCCGCTAACGACTATGCTTGTTTCCCCTACATTAACGCCATTCCAAGTAGCTGTTATATCATAGGTGCCTTTTTCAAGTTTAAAAGTAGCCTTGCCATCAGAGCTACTTGTTGAATCATAGGCAACTTTTGTTGATGAGTCAACAGCGTGAAGTGTCACATCAGGAACTATTTGACCGGCTAAATTAGTTGTTTGAACTTTAACAGTGTATCCAATAACTGTGAAAGTTTGTGAATCCTGAATTGATTTTTGAACACCATCAGCAGTTATTCTTATTGTGCAATCGCCGATTGGAGCATTTGAAGGAACTACTCCAGCTTGTGCTGATTAAACCACCAGGCGAAGCCGTTACTGAAGCAGTTCCAATTGTTGAACCAACCGCACCAATGACGGTAAGGGTTGCAGCTTGATTTGGCTGGTAACCTGTTGCGTGTACTACTACCGTTTGACCTCGATGATATGAGGTTGAGTCGATGAAGTTAACTGAGAACGTGGTTTGAGCTAGATTTTGAGATTGATTAAAGTATGCAGTATAAGTTCCTGAGTAATCTGCAACTAAGCCAGTAGGGTTGAAACTGGAGTCGGGAAAAGTTACTTTTGCACTTGCAGTTCCCTTTTGGTTAACTGTTCCTAATGAGACTATTTTTGAGTAAGTTGTGCCCAACGGACTTGGAAGAACCAAAGCAACGTTTGCGCTGTATGAGAGACCTGATGTAGCGCCTGAAATACTAACGGTTAAGGTTAAACTACTTCCTTCCTGAATCGATGAAGGAATAGCAGTTATTGCATATCCAGTAGTCACTGTGAATTGTTGAGTAGAGTTAACATTGATACCCAGGTCTGTAAGTGTCAACGCGTAAGGTCCAACGGGAAGTTCAGGAACCGTAAAGTTTGCATCAACATAGTAACCGTCTGCTTTTCCGCTGCTTACAACGGTTTTGCCCATAACAATTTGATAAAAACCGTTTGAGACGTAAATAGTCCCAATAACGTTAACACTGGATCCAACTGGTCCAGTAGCTGAACTTGGAGTTATTTGAAGAATGCTGACGCCGAGGTTTGTATTTTGAGCTAAAACTTCAAGAGGCGCAAACACAGTAGCAAACGCCATAAGGAATAAGATGGAAACTGCAATAATTTTCTTGTTCAAACATTCTACTCTCCCAAATAGATAGCCAACATTAGCTGATGCTCATGATTTACCTACGGATGATTTTAAACTTTACCTTCAAAAACCCAAGCATAATGACTCAATTATTAAAACAGATAAAGAGGAAATTAATGCAGAAAAATGCTTGCAGCAATAGGGATTTTTAAAAGACAGCCTTTCTAATGTTACAGAATCTTGGTGCATAACTTGGAAAATCAATCTGCCTCACCGCTTTCAGCCGCTTTAAAGAAGCAAAAATATCATTTAATAGGCAGCCACTCAGCGGTTAAAAGATGCAAATGGCTCTATGAATCAATCGTTAATGGCAGATCATGCTACAAACAAAAATTTTACGGAATCCAATCTCATAGGTGCATACAGATGACACCTTCACTCTATTCCTGCACGCAACAATGTCTTTTTTGCTGGAGGGCTCAGAGTGGAGATTTGGAAGTCACATGGGACGAGATGAAAAATCCAAACAAAGATACACCTGAAGATATTGTTGAAGGTTGCTTTAAGGCTCAAGAAAAAATCTTAACAGGCTACAAAGGTAATGATAAAACGAATTGGCGCAAATTACAAGAAGCACAAAGACCCAAACAAGTCGCTATAAGCCTAACGGGTGAACCAACACTATATGAGCCGCTGGGTGACCTTATTCAAACGTTCCACCAAAAAGGTTTAACTACATTTCTTGTTTCAAACGGTACGTTACCCGCTAAACTATCGAGGCTAAGCCAAGAACCCACCCAACTATACATCTCGTTATGCGCCCCAAACGAAGAAGTCTACAAGAAAGTCTGTAGACCTCTATTTCCAGGCGCCTGGACAAAACTAAACGAAACGTTGGGCTTGCTACAGAGTTTTAGTTGCCCAACTGTAATACGCATGACACTTGTTAAGGAGAACAACATGAGTTTAATTGATGAGTACGCAAAACTTGTTGAGAAAACCAATCCAACTTACATTGAAACCAAAGCATACATGCATATTGGCTTTTCAAATCTGCGCCTAGGCTTCGACCGCATGCCGATGCATGTAGAAGTCAAAGATTTCGCAGCCCAGCTAGCGGAGAAAACGGGCTATAGAGTTATTGATGAAGCACCTGAAAGCAGAGTAGTTTTGTTAAGTAGATTAGAAAAACCCCTTCGATTCGAGTAAATTAACCTATTTTTAAGTTAGATAGTAATTTAATAGGAATGCCCCCAAACAGAAAAATGCTAAAAGTTTTAAGAAAATGAAATAAACAACCAAACAATAATTGGCTATTGGGTGCTGTTTTGTCCTCTTTAGAATCAATTATCCAAGAAGTCAAAAGCGAACTTATGGCGAAAAACCAGATTCGCGAGGAAACTCATGAAAGCATGCGAAAAACCACAAGCCTCTCCAAACAAGCGATTCTGCTCATTCATCAAAAAAGATTCAACGACGCAGAAAAAATGGTTGCCAACGCTAGGGAAAAAATTACAACCCTCCAAGATCAAGCTAAACAATACCCTGAAATCATTTTCGGCGGAATGCTTAGCGCAGCTTTCCAAGAGTATTCTGAAGCTAACATTTTCTTGATTTTGGTTAAAGAAGACCGGTTTGTAACTCCAACCGAGATCAATGTGCCATCGGTTGATTATGTGTTGGGTTTGGCGGATGTCATAGGCGAATATAGGCGCCTTGCCCTGGATAATTTACGTGAAGGCAAAGTAGTTAAGGGTAAAAAATGCCTTGAAATTATGGATAAAGTCTTCATTCAACTCTTGGCTTTGGATGAGGCGTACATGCTTGTCCCTGGACTAAGGCACAAATCAGACATTGCTCGAAGAATCATCGAATCCACACGCGGCGACATTACATTAGAAGTACGCAGAAAATCGCTTGAAGACCAGCTAAAACGGTTTGACCCTTCTAGAGACGCAGTCAAACTAAAACATACAAAAGAGTAACATAAAAAGTTGTCAAAGCTTGCCAAGAATTTCTTGGTCTATAATTTAGCGCCTAAGCAAAAAACCAAGCTTGCGAGCGAAAACAAAGTAAATATTTAAACACACAATAGCTAATGCATTGGCGTGAAGAGTATGGCTGAAGAAATAACTTTCGATGAATTCCAAAAAATAGACTTACGAATAGGAAAAATAATCGAATCCTCAGCTGTCCCCGAGTCAAAAAAACTAATAAAAATTCTCGTTGATTTTGGCTCAGAGAGGCGTCAAGCAGTTGCTGGGCTACAAAAATATTATAAACCTGAAGAGTTGGTGGGCAAAAAATGTGTTTTTCTCCTAAATCTCCAAAAGCGCATGTTGGCGGGGTTAGAATCACAATGTATGGTTTTAGCTGCTGAGGATGAAGCTGGCAACGTTACGGTTCTGCAGCCTGAAAAAGACATTGTTGAAGGCAGCAAAATCGGTTAATCTCCAGCCAGGGTCTTCTTTTACCTTTACAGAAAGACAAATTAGTTATTAGAACAAGGTACTCTATAATTTATTGGGAAGGTTAACTTATGGAAGTTAATGAAGAAGCACTTATGTGGGTCGAGAAGTACCGCCCCAAAACCCTCGATGAAGTTGTGGGTTTAAAAGACATTGTAGAAAGCCTAAAAGCATTCATGAAGAAGCCCAAGACTATGCCGCACTTGATGTTGGCAGGGATACCAGGTACAGGAAAAACAACAATCGCTCTCTGTATCGCTCACGAATTGTATGGTGCTAACTGGAGAAACTTTACACTTGAACTTAACGCTTCAGACGAAAGAGGCATAGACACGGTTCGCGACCGAATCAAAGATTTCTCACGTTACAGCCGCTCAGGTTTTGGCGATATACCATTTGCCCTAATCATACTCGACGAATGTGACCAAATGACGGGTCCAGCTCAAACAGCACTCAGACGCATAATGGAAACCAGTTCTCGCACATCCAGATTCATCCTGATATGCAATCAATCCAGCAAAATTATTGAGCCAATACAGAGTCGCTGCGCAATTTTTAGATTCTCACGACTAGATAAACAGGCAATGAAAGATCAACTGCAATGCATCGCTAAAAAAGAAAGCATTATCCTGCAGCCTGAAGCAGCCGAGAGAATCGTGGATTACTCCGAAGGCGACTTGCGACACGCTATAAACGCGTTGCAAACCGCTTCAGCCTACAAGCCTGACTGTGTAGATGAAAAGATAGTTGCTTTGGTTATTGGAGAAGCCAGCCCGATGCAGGTCCAAAAAATGATTCGAAAAGCCTTTTATGGCGATTTCATTGAAGCCAGAAAAACAATGTATGAAATAATGGGGTCGTTTGGTTTTTCAGGCAACGAAATCATCCGTCAAGTGCAACGCGAAATCTTCAAAATGTCGGATCTAACGCCTGAACAGAAAGCGGATCTATCAAACATCATCGGTGAATACGATTACCGTCTAACTCAAGGTGCCAACAGCGACATCCAACTAAGTGCACTATTAGCTCAGTTCGCAAAGTTTGGGAAGAACGTAGAGGAAACTTATGCTTCGAAATAATCTTTTATGGGTTGAAAAGTACCGCCCAAAAAAGATAGAAGACATTATTGGTAACGAAGAGGCCAGAGCTACCTTTGTTGAATGGCTCAATAGTAAACGTCGAAGCAAAAAAGCTATTTTACTCTATGGACCACCCGGTGTAGGAAAAACAGCACTAGTTAATGCTGCTGCAAAAGAATTTGGCTTTATTATTATCGAGATGAACGCTAGTGACACACGCTCGGAGAAAGCAATTAATGCTGTTGCTAAACCGGCCACATCCTACGTGGCTTTAGATAATTTCTCAAATCAAAACCAAACCAAAGGCAAAGGTAACCTTCTTTTCCTAGACGAAGTTGACGGCATCGCAGGCAACGAAGATCGAGGCGGTGTCAGTGCAATAATAAGAATTGTTGAAGAACGCACGTACCCCAGTCATAATGGCTGCAAACGACCCCGATGTAGAAAAACTCCGACCGCTAAAAAAAGTGTGCTTGCTCGTGCGGTTCCAACAAATACGCATTCCCCTAGTTATTGATCTGCTTAAAAAAATCTGTCTGCTTGAAAATGTGAAAGCAGAGTTTGAAGCACTTGAAAGAATTGCCCAGAATAGCCGCGGTGATGTACGTTCAGCTATAAACGATTTGCAAAGTTTAGGCGAGGGAACCCATTCGTTAACGCTTCAAGATACGGTCATGTTGAGTTCAAGAAACAAAGACATAAGCAAGGACGACACCTTAAGGGGATTCTTCTCGACAAAATCGATTGTAGAAGTGTCAAGTTTGCTTAGCTATTCGAAAGTTGACTACGACGATTTCCTGCTTTCTATTAGCGACAACCTCCCAAAACGATACAATAATCCAACAGAACTCGCAGCTGCATACGATTTTGTGTCTCAAGCAGATGTTTTCAGAGGTAGAATTGGAAATGAACATTGGTTCCTTTTGAAGTACTTCTTTAACTGTTTATCAAAAGCGGCTGCAGTTAATCCTGAATCATATAAGCCCTTCACTTTCATTTCCCCACCTATTCGAATTATAACTTTGTACTGGACTAAAGGCAAAAGAACTATGCTTAACGGTATATGCAGCAAAATCGGTACCAAATGTCACGTTTCTCATGAAAAAGCTAAAAATGAGTTTGTCCCTTTTGTTAAGGAATTGTTACAAAAACAAAAAGGAAGTCTGCTTGCTGCTTATTTCAAATTTACGCCTGAAGAGGTTGATTTTCTAATTAAAATGAACAGGTTCTAAGCAATCATGGTGGTTTTGAATAAGAAAGCATTTAAGCTTCCACGGGTTGAAAAAGAAAAATTCATGCTCCTTATAAACTCGGGGTTATTTTATAATCGCGAACAAGGGCTCTACTCTATCAAAAGTTACAACGATATTGAAAAGCTCACTGAAATAATCAAAGGTGTGCTTAACACTGAAGTGATTTTTTTTCAAAGTTGCACTCGATGCGGTAAAGATTTTTCTTGTGGTGACTGCAAATATGACCAGTTGTGCACAACCAAGAATTTGCCTTTTAGCTGCGTTTGTCCGCAGTGCTTGAGGGATATGAAGCTGTTTGGAGAATCCCTTGAAAAATTTTAATATTTATAAATTCTTGACTTATCTGCAGCAAACTATTCACTTCAACTGAAATATTCATTACAATACTAATATTTTAGTCAAATATTTAGCTATAAATATGGTATCTCAAATTTCGCGGGTCGCCGCTTTTTATTAAATATGGGAGGAGAGGTCAAAAAGAAATAAGCTTTTTGTATACGAAAACATCCCCCAAACAAACAAAAACACTTCAAAGGCAACTCTTAACTATTCTTTTTTGATTAACTTTTGTTGTAGAAGGATTGTCTATTGACAGATGACCACACACCGTTAACTGTTGCACTATCACAACTCAAATTAGCATCCAAAAAGCTGGGGCTTGATTCAGGCATGCATAAAATGCTTAGCCAACCTAAACGCTCAATCGCCGTCAGCATCGATATTCGAATGGATAATGGTGCAGTTGACGTTTTCAAAGGTATGCTCGTTCAGCATTGGGATGCCCGTGGACCTTTCAAAGGTGGAATCCGTTACTACCCAAACATAACACTTGATGAAGTCACAGCTCTTGCAATGCTTATGACATGGAAATGCGCAATCGCCAACATCCCATTTGGAGGAGCCAAAGGGGGCATATGCGTCGACACCAAAAAACTAAGCCAAAATGAGTTAGAACGACTAACCCGAAGATACGTAAGTTTAATTTCAGAGTACCTTGGTCCACATATGGATATTCCAGCACCCGATATGTACACTGATGCACAAACAATGGCATGGATAATGGACACTTACAGCCAACTTAAAGGCTACAGAATCCCTGAAAGCGCAACTGGCAAACCAGTTGAGATTGGCGGTTCATTGGGCAGAACTGAAGCCACAGGGCGAGGCGTAATCCACTGCGTAAAACAGGCAGCGGAGAATAAAAGGTTAAACCTTAAAGGTGCCAAGGTGGCAATCCAGGGCTTTGGCAACGTTGGTTACCACGCTGCAGTTGCAGCTCGAGAAATTGGCTGCAAAGTGGTTGCGGTAAGCGACTCCACAGGCGGAATCTATTGCCCAGAAGGGTTGTCACCGCAGGAGGTTTTAACTCACAAAGAAAAAACCAAAACCGTCCAAGGCTACAAGGGTTGCAGGAACCTAACAAACGAGGAATTACTCGAATTGCCATGCGATGTGCTTATTCCCGCAGCACTACAAAACCAGATTACTTACAAGAACGCAAACAAAATCAAAGCTAAAATGGTTGCCGAAGGCGCAAATGGACCAACCACAACTGAAGCTGACAAGATTTTGTACGAAAGAGAAATTTGTCTTATCCCAGACATCCTCGCCAATAGTGGAGGTGTAACAGTAAGCTATTTCGAATGGGTCCAAAACCTAACACGCGAACAGTGGCCACTAGAAACGGTCAACCGCAAGCTTGAGGAGAAGATTGCCAAAGCCTTCAAAGACGTGGAAGCGATTGTTGAGAAGGAACAGAGCGATATGCGCACTGGCGCACTAATGCTGGGAGTTGGGCGAGTAGCAAATGCGATAAGAGTGCTGGGACTCTGGCCATAAACAACTCATATCCTTGAAAACACTCATTTATTCTTCACTAGAGCTCTTTAGATAATGGACCTTCTTTGACTTTGCTTTTCTAGCAATCCTTAAAACTGTTCTCGCTATATCTGTTGAATCCCGCAAAGGAAAGGTTGTTTAGAGGGATAGGGATTTGGCAGCGAAAATATGCACTTTAGACTTTTGCTATGAGAATTCACTGGTTAAAATCATAGCGAACCGAAACTGCCCAGAAATCAAGCTTGCTGGCTTAACTGTAGGTCCCTTTGACGAAGGAAACGAATACGAAATTTATTTTTGGGTAGCTAAAGAACTTGCATCTGCGGGCATGGTTCATTTCCGCGAAGACGACGCCCTCGACGCCACTAAACTCTTCAAAGTCCAGTGGAAAGAAGGCGTTCAGATTCCAGGTCAAATCTCAGATTTGCCAGGCGACTTTTACCCCAAACTCCGCAGATTCATCTCCGATCTAAAAAATCAAGCCCAAAAACAATCTGAGAAATACCAAGAATACGACCGGGCAAGACAATTAGCACGCGATATCGTTAATTCGAGACTAAAGAAAATTGTCGCAATATCCGCCGCTCCCGCCCAAAGCGACCAAGTTCTTAAAAAATTCACAAGCGAAGAACGCCTTGTTTACGATCAACTTGTTAAGATCATTTCTGAATGGAAAGCAAGAATCTTAGAAAACGCTGGGGAGAAATAGATGGCCAAACTTGAGACTATAGATCCTCAGCAACGTTTTCAAGAATTTTTCAAAAAAGAAAAGTACCGACAACGAATTGCACAGTTAGCCATCAACGGAAAAGGATCTTTAACTATAGATTTTGAAGAGCTCTACGGATTCGATCAAGCCTTAGCCGAACTAATACTCAACAGACCTGAAGAATACCTGCAACATGCGGGCAAAGGAGCATACGAGCAGCTTCGAATTGAAGATGCTGAATATGCTGAGAAAATAGAAAAAGTCACAGTTAGAATTGTAAAGCTTCTGGGTAAAGAGATACTTCGAAAACTCGGCTCAAGACAAATGAGCAAACTAGTCATGATTGAAGGCATCGTTGTGCGGGCTACGCCTGTACGTCCCATGGTTCAGTTGGGAGCTTTCAAATGTAAACGATGCGGCACAGTAAATCAGGTTGAGCAAACGGGGCAATTTTTGAAGGCTCCATCTGTATGCGTTGCTCCAGATTGTGGTAGAGATGGACCATTCGAGTTTAGTCAGGAAGATTCCACATTCATAGATTCACAAGATCTCCGTCTTCAAGAAAAACCTGAGGATTTACCTCCAGGACAGCTTCCACGTGTATTAGCTGTGAAACTTGTCGGAGATGAAATAGTCGATGTTGCAAGACCAGGAGACCATGTTTCAATAGTTGGCACAGTACGCGCTTTTGCACCTTCGCTTATGGGTATGGGAAAACTGCGCACGTTTATACTTCAATTAGACGCCAACTCAATTGAAGTCTTGGGCAAAGAACCTGAAACCTCGCCGCCCACGCCTGAAGAAGAAGCAAAAATGGTTGCACTATCCAAAGACCCGGATGTCCACCGAAAAATTCTCACTTCCATCGCACCCTCAATCTTTGGGCTAGAACATATCAAAGAAGCAATAATGTATCTACTCTTCGGCGGTGTATCCAAGAGTCTTCCAGACGTGAATGTGAGAGGTGAAATGAACGCTTTGTTAATCGGTGACCCGGGTACTGCCAAATCGCAGTTGCTTCAGTATGTTGCAAGAATTGCTCCTCGTGGACTGTATACTTCGGGCAGAGGTACTACTGCAGCTGGTTTAACTGCGGCAGTAGTGCGTGAAAAGGGTGGAAGCATGAGTCTTGAAGCAGGCGCTTTGGTCCTTGCAGACAAAGGAATCGCATGTATTGACGAAATGGATAAAATGCGTCCAGAAGACCGCGTTGCCATACACGAAGCCATGGAACAGCATACGGTTTCAGTGGCAAAAGGCGGCATTGTTGCCACATTGAACGCTCGAACAGCCGTGCTTGCAGCTGCTAACCCATCCTTAGGCAGGTATGAACCGAACCGAACAGTTGCAGAAAATATTTCCCTGCCAGTAACTATTCTTTCACGTTTCGACTTAATTTTTGTTCTTCGAGATGTACCAAACAAGGATTCGGACAGAAAAATGTCCAGACACATATTAGAGATTCACAGAAGAGGGGCAAGCCCGGTAGAAGCTCAAGTCGATGCAGAGCTTCTGCGAAAATATGTCAGTTTTGCCAAGAGCGTCAAGCCAGAACTAAGCATGGACGCATTAAACCGCCTTAGCGACTTTTACTTGGCTATGCGTTCAGCAAGTGAAACTGAAGGTTCACCAGTTGCTATAACGGCGCGTCAGCTTGAATCGTTGGTTCGTGTTTCAGAAGCCCGAGCGCGCGTTGCTCTTCGCAGTGAAGTTACTGCTGCAGATGCAGACGCGGCTATAGCCATTATGAAACGATCGCTTGAGGAGGTTGGAATCGACATGTCATCATACAAAGTGGACATTGACTTAATTATGACTGGTAGACCAAAGAGCATCCGAGACAGGCTCCATGTTGTATTATCAACACTTATGGATATGGAGAAAATAACAGGCATAGTGGAGAAAGACGCGCTAGTTAACGAGTTGGAAACTAAACAAAAGATCCCGAGGGGCGAAGTCGAACGTATGATAGGTCAATTGTTGCGAGAAGGAACAATTTATGAGCCACGTGAAGGCTGTCTGAAGAAAACATAGGACTACCTTGAAAGTTAAGAAGCATAAGTTGGTGTTGCAGTATCCGACATGAAATAATCGAAAAGACCCTATAATTCGCACCTTAAATCAAAAAAGAAAATAATTGTCTTTTTTTATCAGCCTTACTGGAGATATTTAGAAACCACGAGGACATCTCAAGTGATAAAGAAAAAGTTTTGCTTAAGAAATGTACGTGGTTTTCTTGTCATCTTGCTTTTTTGTCTCTTCAGCTTGTACGGCTCGTTTTTCTTCTATTTGCTGTAATTTTGTGACCATTGTTTCTGCTTTAACAATCTCTTCGTCCAAGCCTGAAAGATCTAAGTCAAAGTTAAATGTTGACTTTAACACTTCTAGAACACTTTTAGCGGCTAATGGATCAGGCAAATAACCTCGTGTTTCTCCAAGTAAACAAAGGGCGTCAATTTTTTTAAATTTCGCCAATCCAAGAATTAATCCAGCGGTTCCCACGATCGGGCTTCCTGAGGTACTTAATGTTGCTCCGGCTTGCAATGCCCTATTTAAGACATCTTGCGAGGTTGCTGCAATAAAGACTCTGGGTTTTTCTTTTGGTTCCATGCGGTAGCCGCCTATGGTTGCGATTGCCTTAACGCCGTGTTTTTCAGAGTAATCGAGCATTCGATCGGCGATTTCATATTGACCTTCGATTGTTTGTGATTGACTATCGCCAGTAAAGAGAATCAGGTCATTACCTTTTGGGTTTTGGTAATAGTAGAACGCACCTCTCAGGAGACGTACGTTCCCCTTTTTATTAACTAAAACGAAGTATGGGAAATGTGGTGAATACAGGTAAGCAACTTTTTTAGCTTTTAATTGTTTGATTAGGTAGCGGAGCGCAATTTTTCCCACCAAGCCTAAGCCTGGAAGACCTTCGATGAGGATTGGGTTGTTTGGTTTGATTTCAGCAAATTCTTTGATGTATGTTTCTTTCACTCTGTTGTAGCGCTCCTTTTCATTGCCATTCTGTATTTTAGATATTTATCATCTGGGGAGAATTTGGCTGGATGTGGAATTCTCACTGACCCACCACAGTAGGGACAACTAGTTTTGTTTAGTGTATATTTTTCACATTTTACGCATTTGCGTAGCTGCCAAACCAATTATTTGTCCCTTCTAGAAACTACTCGTTCACCCATAATGGCTTTTTTTATGGTTAAGATCGCAAGATCGCCAGCTAAATGCCTTTGGGGCTTGCTATGAGCCATTTGGGTGCTCATCTCTTACTCGAGAACTGCTTGGACGTCACCGTTGATTTTTGCTCTTCCACCAGAGGGTTCAGCCAATAACTCGCCGCAGACATTGCAAGAAATCTTGTTGACTGTGTTACTGAAAATGAGTTGTTCATTGCCGCATTTTGGGCATTTAACTCTTAGGAAGACGCTTCTGGGCTTCGGGATAAGTTTATTCCATTCAGACATAATTTTCTACT
Source organism: Candidatus Bathyarchaeota archaeon (assembly GCA_963804785.1). Taxonomy (GTDB): domain Archaea; phylum Thermoproteota; class Bathyarchaeia; order Bathyarchaeales; family Bathycorpusculaceae; genus Bathycorpusculum. The sequence goes on along the minus strand of CAWDRR010000002.1, from coordinate 94,303 downwards.
CCATTAATTTTATTGTATGACAAGTTTTCGCAGTCGGATGCCGTCTTTGTGGCGCATGAAATTGCAAACTTTACATTTTAGACGCAATGTCTGTTTCTTTGTAGTTTTAGCAAATTCTCTTTGAAGTGGATATTTTTGTCCGCCGTAACCCTCTTTTTCACGTTCGTGGTGTCGTTCACCATGAGCCAAGGCCCTGCGTTTTCCTGGCTTGTATAGGGTTACAGCGTGAATCTGATGAACTTTACATTTTGGACAGTATGTCTTTACTTCTTTAGGAACGTTCACGGTATCGACCAGCTTTGCATAAAAGAAACATACACATTCTTATACTTTATGACTTATCAAACAAAAACTGACAGCGTTTAGATTATAGCCTTGGTATTTTTTTAAAGCAGTCATCAAGTACAAAACTCTATGTGTCTTCTATGTGAGTTTTTCAGAATTAAAAAGGGATTGACTCAAACTAGAATCTTTGTTCAGAATTGCGGAAAAACTCTGTAATGATTCACTTCCAAAAGCAACCAAAACCATGTAATATCGAATAAAAATAGCGTTGACCCTCAACCCTTAGGCAAAAAAACAATGGGCAAGAAAGAATACAAACATAAACACAACCAGAAAAGTGGCAAACCCTAAACCGCGACTTCCAAGCAAAGAAGTTGAGCGTTAATCTTCTAAGCATTGGACAGTTTTACCAATTTTGTTATTTTTATTTTCAATTACTTATTTTGGGGTTTTAAGTGACTAAATTTATTAACTCAAAGCGTAATCAATAGCTATATAAATTTACAATACATGATAAGGCGAGGAAGAGGGTAATATGTTCAAGCTTAAAGTGTCTGACGCTAAACTCTTAAGAGATATGGCTACCGCCATCTCAATTCTTGTTGATGAAGCAACCTTCAAAATCGACGCTGAAGGCTTAAAACTTCGAGCAATGGATCCATCACGAGTTGCCATGATTGATTTTGAATGGCCCAAATCACTTTTCCAAGAATACGTTTCAACTGAACCTACAAAAATCTGCCTAAACATAAGTGAACTTTTAAAGCTCCTTAAACGCGCTGGAAAGGAAGAAGCAGTTGAATTAGCACTTGATGAAAAAACTGGAAGACTACTTGTCACGATTACCGGAAAGTACAATCGAAACTTTACCATGCCAACGCTTGAAGCTTCCGAAGAAGAAGTCCCAACACCAAAAATCAGTTTCAACGTTAAAGCAAAAACTACAACTCAGGGTTTAAGCCAAGCAATCGAAGACGCTCAACTTGTAAGTGACCACGTAAGAATTGAGGCTGAACCAGACAAAATGACATTGAGCGCTTCAGGCGACCTAATGGGAGCAACCATTGTACTTCAAAAAGGAAACGACGCATTACTTGATTTGGAAGTTAAAGAAAATGCTAAAGCAACATTCAGCTTAAGTTACCTCTCAGAAATCATTAAAGCAGCTTCTGCAACTTCAGATATTGCAACACTTGAATTCTCATCTGATATGCCTGTGAGAATAGATTTCCAGCAGACAAAAGAGGGAAAATTAACTTTCTTCTTGGCACCAAGAATCGAAACAGAGTAATGACGCCAATTGCAGATGGAATCGGCATTATCTTCTGAAGATTTTGCCAAATATCCATTTTTGAAACAAGCATCAAAACAGATTGAAGAACTTCAGTTTACAATTGGGAGCTTAGCTTCGGAGAAAACTGTTTTTGACCGCGCCCAAGAACGTGTTAAAAAAGCCATCTTCGATGTAAATACGGGTGAAATGGTCAAGGACAAAGCCACAGAAATTTCTTCATTCGCTGCATCACTCATTCTAGTTATTGCCACCAAAAATTCCTGGATAAAAAAGAGATATGCCTTGGCAGTAGCAAAAACAGCTCATGCGCAAATGCTCAAAGACCGAAAGAAAAAATTGCATGCATAGCTAAAGATTTTGAGTGGGATATTGCCGAAGGAAAACCCTACAAGGATTTTCGCATAGGATTTTCTATTTTATTTGAAGAACGCTGCTCACTTGCATGGTTCTGAATGGAAGCTCGTTAACCAAATCATGGACAAAGGCAATGGTTTACTTAAACAAAGACAAGGTTATACGCCTGCTCCAAGAAGAAATTAAACGACGTATCGAGAAACGGCTGGATGTTTCTGAAATCAAGAACTTACCCGAAGAAATCACCGCAATCTCCGAGGGACTAATGAAACTGGCACAGGAGATTATGGGGCAGGAAATCGAGGAAATGCCCAAAGTTGTTATCCAAGCAGCTTTCCCACCATGCATAAACGCGCTCTATGCAGATGCAGCACAAAGCCACCATCTCAGCCACATCGGACGCTTCACGTTAACTTCATTTCTAGTTAACATTGGAATGACTCCTGAGGGATTAAATGACATGTATAAAACATTCTCGGATTACAACGAACGCTTAACCCGCTACCAAATCGAGCACATCGCTGGTGAACGCGGGTCAGGAACAAAGTACACGTGCCCTCAATGCTCGGTTCTGCAAACGCATGGGGTATGCAAAAACCGAGATGAGTTGTGCCACAGTATCTATCACCCATTAAAATATTACCAGAGGAAACAAAAATCATTAAATCCAGGTTTAATGATTTGATAAGACTAATTTGGACACTAAGCTGCTATATGGATGGCGAGATTCAATAATGGTTTATCAACTGATAGGAAAATCTGATTTAAATTCTGAAGTAGGCGTAATTCTTCCAACTTATGGAGAAGCCGACAACATCGCCAAGTTAATCGATGACATTGAAAACCTCAAGCTGGATGTGTCCATTCTAGTCATTGATGATTCAAGCCCCGACGGAACTGCGGAAATAGTTCAGCAAAAACAATCCAAGTACACCCATGTCATGCTTTATAGTCGACCCAAAAAAGCGGGTTTAGGCACAGCCATTACAGACGGCTTCAAAATATTTCTCGCTGCCCAAGCAGCCCCCAAAATATGTCTTCACGATGGACGCTGATTACTCCCACAACCCCCAAGACATTACCTCAGCTATTGTCGACTATGAGGGAATTCGACTGTGGAATCGTAATTGGCAGCAGATACGTCAAAGGAGGCAAAATAGCCGGTTGGCCATTTACAAGAAAAATAATCAGCAAAACCGCCAACCTTATCGCCAGAGCTTCTTTAGGCTTAAAGCTGAAGGATTGCACCAGTGGCTTCCGGTGCTACTCCACAAAATTCCTCGAAGAAACCATTGGAAACTTGCATAGTCACACATATGAAATCCAAATAGAAACCGTGAGGCAAGCTAGTATTAAGAAAATTCAACGTTAAAGAAACACCTATTTTATTTGTAAATAGAAAACGTGGAAAATCTAAACTTTCATGGACCGAAATCAAAAGTTATTTATCGTATATAATGAAAGCAGTTTGGCGTTCATAGATGTCTGTGGAGTTAATGATTCGTTTAATGTAGCAGAATTAAATACAAGCAAATTCCTATTTTTAGCCGAGGATAAAAGGCGGATTCAATGAGGGGACTGAGAACAACTAAAATTCTTTTTTTAGTCACTATTATGTTTCTTGTGCTAAGCCTTGTCCTATCGGTTTTAAGTTTATTTCCAATAGTTACTCAAAAAAGCGAAAAATCCTCACTTTTCAACGATTCTTTTAGACTAAGCCAAAATGAAGTGTACAGAAAGGGTATAGGAATTTTCCAGGGCGGAGAGAATATTTCAGTAAGAGTCGAGTCATCAACATCGTTCTCGAAAAACTTCTCAATAGTAACTAACACCAACAGCTCAGTCTATGCTAATTCTTCGAACCTAAACGTCACATATTCCTTCACTGCAGACCCTGACTACTATGAGGCCATTTTCCACTCTAATTCGCCAAATGTGTACTGGGTTAATTTCCAGGTGACAATTGAGAAACCACAAGTCCTCCACCCGTACTCTGTGATAACTACTCCAGCAAAAATCATGTTCCTGCTGAGCGTAGGCTCTGCCATGCTAATCATTATAAAATTAGCATCCATCAAACGCTTACCAAAATTGGAACCCAAGTTGACTTCACCGCCAACAGATAAAATTTTACGCAATCGCTTGTTGGCGTTTGTTTTGGTATCTTTAGTTCTTTGGCTTATCCTTTTAGCAGTAAATTCTAATTCACTTGCAACAGTCGAAAATTGGTTCACCGACCATGTAAGGCATTCCTATGTTTCAACTCTATTTCTCAAAGATGGCTTATCGGTTTTTAATCAGCCTTTAGGAATACTCTCAAGCCAAGACAACTCGCACTTTATGTACGTAACATGGCCTGAAATGCCACATCTATATCCCCTGGGAAGTATTCTATTGTTTTTGCCTTTTGGCGCTTTGTTACAGAATAGTTTTGACCCCAGTTTAATCTATAAACTTGAGATTGCTATTTTCCTTATTTTTGCCCACATCTGTCTCTTTTTCTTCCTGAAGGCTTTTTTGAATAAGAATTTGCATTTATTTTGGAAGCTGGCAGGACTCTACATCATTTATGTGACCTTGGTTATTTATGCTGCTGGCGGCATGTTTGATTCCGTCTCGTTCATCTTTTCTCTATTTGCAGTAACCATGTTTTTGAGTGAACGTTATGACTACTTCTTTTTGCTGATTGGAATTTCTGTATTTTTAAAATATCAAGCAGGCATTTTCCTATTACCTCTAATAATTGTAGGTATGCTGAAATTAATTGAAAGAAACAAACCTAGAATCTTGCTCCGAAATAAAGCAGTTATTGTGGGTGCTGCTTTCATGCTCATTAGTGTGTTTACGGCTTACTTAAGTGCGTCATTTCTATCGCAAACTAGACCAGAGTTGATCATGAACGGCATAAACGCTTTTGCACCCCACACTCAAATTTCCTGGACCCTGCAATTAACCTATATTTTTCTAACGCTTACAGCCACCTTGGTTTATGCTCTTTATATGTTAAACAGAAATAGTATACTTTCTTTGTCAGCTATCTTCCTTCTTCTACCAAGCTTCACTCTGCCATACTTCCAGAATTGGTACATCCCTTACTTTTTTGTGTACATATTGATTCCTCAACGCAAAACCGAACTTGGGATCACTATTATCTGGCTAATTATAATGATCTCATTGCTCGCTTTCAGCGGGATGACTTTTAATCCCTAACAAAGTATCAATCACATTCAAAGTCTTTTCAAAATATGGTGATTGGGAAACCGTTTTCTAGCTATATACAGTTAAATTAAGGCAAACAGAATAATTATTTCATCAAGAAGAGGTAAGGATATGGAGGCTTCTCGAGAATTCGTTTACCAGAAATTCACTGACTACTACCGAGATCCCTCTACAGTGATTCCTACGACAACTATGCCTGAACAACGAGAATTTGCCTATCTCATGTTCAAAGAACGATTCATGGTCAGACACAGAAGGTTTGCGGAATTTAAAAACTTTAGAGCAATTCTTGCTGAAACGGTACCTTCAGATGTTTACCATTCTTGTGCTTACTATGAAAACCCTGAAGTTGACATGGACAAAAAAGGTTGGATTGGCTCCGACCTTGTTTTCGATATAGACGCCGACCACATTCCCACTTCGTGTAACAAAATTCACGATGAATTTAAATGTATAAAATGCGGCTTCGATGGAAGAGGAATAACACCTGAAGAGTGCCCTTGCTGCGGAGCTACCAAATTTGAAACTAAGATTTGGGCTTGTGATCTTTGCATTCAATCGGCACGAGAGGAAGTAGCCAAACTGTTGGATTTGCTTGAAAATGATTTTGGTTTCTCACAAAGTGAATTAAGGGTGTTCTTTTCGGGTCATCGTGGCTATCACTTGCACATCGAAAACGAAAAGGTTCGATCACTAGATGCTTTGGCAAGAAAAGAAATAGTGGACTATGTAATAGGTCTTGGAATAAAAACTTTCGAAAAAAAAGGAAAGACTTCAGCAAAGTTTCGATTACATGATTTTGGTTGGAATAGACGCTTGAAAATGGGTATCAAGAATTTCCTATCTAATGCCCGTCAAGAGGACTTGATTAAAGCAGGTTTTGACACACGAAAACTAGAGTTACTTACAGAAAAGAAGGATACTCTAATAGAGCGCTGTTTAGATGAAGGATATTGGGCAGGTGTCATGGGTATCGGTGAAGGGACATGGATGAGATTAGCTGAATACATTAGAGAAGAGAAAGCTGCTAAAATCGACACTGTTGTCACCACTGATATTCACCGTCTAATCCGTATGAACGGCACTTTACATGGTAAAACCGGTCTCAAAAAGGTAGAGTTTTCGTCGAAAGACCTGCAATCTTTTGACCCTTTCACTGGAGCGGTAGCTTTTAAAAAGGGCACGGCTAAAGTGTTGGTGTCTGACGCACCAGAGTTTAGAATGAGTGGGGAAACATTGGGTCCATATAAGAATCAAACTGTTGAGTTGCCTGTTGCTGCTGCGGTGATGCTTATCTGTAAGAGACGAGCTCAGGTGGCAAACTAATGTACAATGAACTCTATTCAGCTTGGCAAAGAGAAATCGACGACCCAACGCTTGGAGGGTTACCACTTGACTTCTACACTAAAATTTCACAGTACCTAAAGCATATCAAGGAAGAAGACAAAGTTCTTGACAAAAAATCTGTTAAAACAAGTTTGCTTGATCATGAATCCGCAAACGTTGAAAGGATGCTTAAGGAACTACTTGGGATAAGATACAGAAAAATCATTAAAACCGTCACCAAAACTCAAAAGTTGCCAATAGAGTTGCTAACGGTTGAGGAAACCAGAATGTGTGAGACTTTTGCAGACTTCACAAAAGTGTACCACAAGTTTACCGATGACTTAATGCAGGGACAACTTACTGTTGAACCAATCAAAGTAGTAATTAAAACAGAAACTAACACAACTGTGCCCAAACTTCATAAACGGTTAACTATCCGATTCTTAAAGAATATTCCAGCCATCATGGGCGCAGACATGAAGTCATATGGTCCATTTGTTGCTGAGGATGTAGCTTCCCTGCCACCTCAGAATGCCCAAATTTTAGTTAAGCAGGGCTTAGCTGTGTTAGTTGAGGTTTCATAACTTTTTTGTTTTTCATTTTTCTCCATAATCCTTGGCTTGCAAGAATAAGCAGTGGATAAGAAATAATCCATGCCATTGCATACAATGGACCATAGTAGAAGTGGAATGCTTGCACTTGACTAGAATCTACGCCATATTGCACTCCAATAGTGAAGATAGTCGCTATTCGCAAAACATTAATGAAGTATGTAATTACAGCACCAAAAGCGAAGAAGCCTATTTTGGCTTTCCAAGAAATATTCATCCGTTTCAAAAATAGAAGAGCTACAGCTGTAAAGATAAGTAAACTCTCTATACCTGCACAAGGCCATGCTATCGCGAATTTTGCCGTTCCCAATGCACCAGTAACTTGCAAAGTTGGCATCCCAGTTCCCATTTCTGTGCCTGGAACAGAAGTGTACCCAATCAGACCTAAAACACCTGCGGCAAGAGCAGCAGTTGTTGGAACTAGTAGTTGAAAGGGTGTAAATTGCCCATAGGGAAAAACATTATCAATTGTATATAGAACTCCTACTAAGCCCACAAACAAGGCAGGCAATGCGAAACCTGCTAACCCCTTCTTTCCAAAAGAGAAGAAAACAGTTCCGCAAAAGAGGAGAGAAAAGATAAGGTACTCGAATGCAAGCGGCATAGAATCCGAGAAGGCAACTCCGCTTTGAGTTGCCCAGCGTGCGATGGCAGAGTTTAACCCTAAATAGTTCCCAAACAAGACGTAGAATTGTTGGAAGCAACAAAATTAACGCAAAAACAACAATTCTTGCTTTGTTTTGCTTGCTTATTTTTAGGTTAATGTTTTCCCAATTTAGAATGAACTCTAATGCAACCAACCAAATGAAGAACAACTGGAAGGTTCTACCCTTCCACATTAATTGGAAAGACTCTTGCGCTGAAACCTTCAGGTACGGATCCACCGGGTTCAGAAAAAACAGTAACACCAGTGGAACGACGAATGCGATGAGCGGCAAAAGTTTGACAAAGATTATTAAACGGTCTTTGTTTTTTGGCGAGTCTGAATCATTGTTCAAGCCGTAGCACAACCATAACCATGCAGGGTCAATTTAAAAAAGAATGTGCATTTTCGTTGCCCTCTAATGTTTTGCGGGCAAAAAGCAATGAAAACAGAGAGGTTTAGCTGTATTCTCTATAGGTGTAATTGCATTTAGTGCAACGTAGAAACTGAGTTGATGATTCATCTGCCCCACGTGTTTGCACTTGCCAAACATAAGCAGTGTTGTTCCCGCATTTTGGGCATTCAATGCGCACAGTGGGCAATGTACTCAACTTCTGCTCCTCTTTGCCGATCACAGCTACAAGCTGTTGAGGAGAATGCTGAATAACTTTGGGAGTCACTTTGGCTTCGTTTTTTTTGTCAACTTCAGGTTTTTTGTATCCGCATTTTACGCAGGCAAGAACCAATGTAGCTTCTTTCCCACTCTTAGATTTTTTTGGCTCAAGACGTGAACCGCATTTAGGGCAGAATTCCATATACCTCACTCCACATCCGTTTTGGGACACCTTAGCATTCAACCTTTTAAACTTTTTCTAATTAACTCAAAAATCAAGAACTAACTCCTGAAGCTATAAGGTGAGCAACACGTAGTGGCTCCGGCAGACTGCTCCTAGTAGAGGTTAAAGCAATAATTCTTTCTGCATCATCCAATGAAATTCCTGCCATTTCCACGTATATTGTTACACCTTTGTTGATGATTTCGTGTATTTTTCCTGCTTCAAGAATAATGCCCCAACGTTCTTCAGCGTTGGGCAAGTTTTTTAGCGCTTCATGAATAGCATTCAAATCAGGCTTATCACTAGTCAACGCTAAAACTGGAAGTTTCGTTGCAAAATGCAATTTGTGTATATCAACCACATTGAATCCTCCAAAAGTTATTCCATTCAACATTACCAACCGCAGCTGTTTATGGTGTGGTGAATTGTTAATCATTGAAGTCAACTTTTCAGTAGCATCTAAACCGTCAATTGTAATTCGTGTATGCATTACTCCATCAATTGAGTAACCTCCCCGGAAAACAACCCCAACAACTAAGACGTTTCCTTTAGTTTGGGGAATAAATTTTCCATCGTCGATACCTAGTACTCTGATTTCTGGTTTTATTGTGCGAAAGTTTTTTTGGCTGCTCAAACTTGTTCCCTCAAATTGTGTAAGGTAATAATTTTCTCTGAATTAAAAGCAGTACAAAATAGCAAAATAAAACGAAAAAATATTTGAGTTATAGGTTAAGCTTTTAGAACACCATCAAGTTCTTTACCAAAAGCATCGTTTGCTTCCCGAACTTTGCTTGCAGCCTCAATCAATGCGTCTTCAGGCTTATTGGCACCTTTCATCCTTACGTAGATTATGGGGTTTGAAGCTAAAGGATGCGGTAGATCATAGCCTGCAAACTCCACTTTTTTATCTTCTAAAAGTCTCTTTGCTAACAAGTTGCAGAGCCCGTGACTTGTGCCTTCGATTTCTATTTTTAGCTCATTTTCGGATTTCTTTAATACTTTAACTTTCATAGGTTCTTCCTCATGTAATCTATAAATCTTCTTTGTCGTAATCTGGGGCTATTTTGCGTGTTTCAACGTTTCCGTCTTTTGGACATTTAAGGTCATACCCATGTTGCTCGAGCAAGGTACCACAACGCGAACAGAAACCATAAACTACACCCAAACCTTTGTCGTTCATTGATAAGTGAAAAGCTTGGTTCTTATCGCTGATAACTTTTGCACGAACAATGTCTCCTGGCTTAACTACATCGCTGATTTGGTCAACGTATCTGTCAGAAACATCTGAAACATGTAAGATGCCACCAAAATTGCCTGAGAGCTTCTTTTTTCCAATCCTGAATATTTTTACTAAAACATTGTCAGATTGTGCATTGCCGATTTGCCCGATTACTACAGTTCCGACTTTTGGGATAACTACGCCTTCGACCACTGGATAAACTGAAACACGCCTATTTTGTAGATCTATCAGTGAACGACCAACAATCTTTGAGTAAATAACGCCGTTTTTCTCGTATGTTCCTGAGTCGGAAATAAATTCTTCAATAACGCCCAAGCGTTCGCCGGGCACAACTAAATGACCGCTTTTTTGTTCTGGAGATTTTAGACTCATGATAGTTCCCTTTACTTGTAAATAAGCTTGATTTTGATAAATGCATATGCTTAGTTTCCATTCGATGCAATAAACCTTTTGATTAATAAATAAAAATACTGCTTTTACCAGCAAAAAAAAGCTAAACCATACGTTTTGGCAACAGTTATTTTGGAAGGAAGTCTAATTGTCTAAAAGTGATGTCTGAAGTGAGCTAATTTAAGCCAATTATTATTTACGCATCTAAAGGCGGTAATACTGAAAAGATCGCAAACGAGATTGTTCAAGAACTAAACTGCAAATCGATAAAGGTAACTCAACCGGGCGTAGCAGGTTCCTCTAACTTAGAAAATTATGACTTGATCTTTGTCGGAACAGGAATCCATTATTGCAATCCCAACGAAGATTTAGTGAATTACCTAAAAACAATACATTTAAAGAAAACAAAAGTTTTCGGGCTCTTTGTAACATGGGGTGGAGCAGGAAAGACCAGTAAAGATACCACAGTCAAACTCAAGAACATTTTGAAAGCTAAAGGTAACAGAGTAACTGATGATTGCTTTGTTTGTTATGGAGGTGGGAATTTTTTGAGGCGAGGGCACCCATATTTGGATGATTCTAAAGCCGTAAAGATCTGGACACAAAAAACTATAGACACTATTTTATTCGATTTCAAATAAAAATTATAAATAAAAGTTTAATTGCATTAGCTTTAGCAATTCTTTAGATTATAGTAGGTATTCTTTTTGATGACGTACATATCGATAACAAAGTCATGTTTCAATTTTGTATGGAAATCAAACATTCGGGGAATAGTCATAAGCATTGCATAGACTGCTTTCACTGATCCACCATGTTTGTCAATGAATTTTTCGAGGAAAGGAGAAGCTGGAACTTGCAAAAATCCCTGACTTGCTTTTAGCTGTTTAATCAACCGGGCATCGACTTCGGGATGACTATGGAGTGAGTAGACACAGTTGCTGACTTCGAGGGCTTTTACCAAGAACGCACGGTCAGCCTCACGTGTCTGTACGCCAAAAGGAGGATTCTGCAGAACAGTATTGAATCTTCCAACCAAGACACTTAGGTCTCCAAGAATCCATTGAACAGAATCTTCTAAACAGATATTTTTTGAATTTTCCTTGGCAGTTTTAATCGCTAACCTGTCAATGTCAACGCCTACAACGTCCTTAGCTCCCACGAATAAAGCACCCAACGCTAAGCCTGCCTGTGCCACATCCCAAATCTAAAACTGACTTACCTACTATATCGTCGTTTGCGTAGGCAGCTATATAGAGCATGTTTGCTGCAAGCTGCTCTGAAACTGTGTACTGTTCCAGATGGACCTTTGGGTTAGGTTGGGAAACAACTTTGGAGAGAAACCGTTCCAAGTCTAGTTTTCGAATAAGCCTTTTTTGAGCATGTTCTCCCATGAAGATTCGCCGCAAACAACCATAAATTCGTTAATAGTCAAAACAGGTTTCTGGAACTTTCCTGTTGCTTCAAGAGAAACCCTTGGGCAAGCCGTATTCACGTAAGCAGTCAATGGATGGAAACTCCAAAAGCGTCTCAGGATTAATTTCCCTGGCTGCTAACAAGTACGCGGCTTTTCCATTTTTCTCAGCCAACTCTTTCAATATTGAGCGCATCGTCTAAATGTTTCTGTCCAGGTTTTAACCCGACAAAAATTCCGAATTTTTTGCCGTTTTTAGCTTCTTGGATGATTGCGAAACGCTGCTTGAGAATTTTTTGTGCTTCCACGTTAATCGGGTAAGCTCTGTTATCGTAAGGGTCCGCTATGAATGGTTGGTTTAGAAGTGCTCAAAGCAATTCCCAACGCATGAAACATTCCGCCACCAACGAATAGGAATGCCTCAACTTCGTTGGCTATGGATTTTGCGTTGCTGTAGTTGCAGCCGCTAACCTGTCCAGGATAAGCTATTTGTCCTGAGTCACCAATGATGACTGTTTTTCCTGCGCGAGTTAAGATTTCTCTTGCAATGTTAAGTGTTTGCAGGTGCTGCACTGAAGTTGCTAACCCGATTCGAAGTATAGCTGCTCAATAATGGAAGAGATTGTTCAACTGCCTTGTCCAATGTTACCGTTGCCCTAGCTTCCACATAAATCGTAGGAACTGGCTCATGCTTAACCATCTTTGCATGCCCAAAATGCACAATCAAATCCACTCCTAACTCTTCCGCTTCACTAACGGCTATGTCACAGGCGCCGTAGCAAGGGTCGGCTGAAATTATCGCCAGCGCACCGCATTTCTCGATGATTTTGGCTAATTTTGGGAGCTTCAGGTTTTAGTCCTTCAGGCATCTGCAACAGAACGCGTTTAGCCCCGAGTTTGGTGATTTCTTGTTTTATTCGTTTCTCTTCAAAATCAAAGCCTAGCATACTCTACCCTCATGTTTACGAATAAGAAAACAAAAGAAAGGTTGCACTTGTTGCATAGCTTTAAGCTTATAACTGCCATTCCCAGTCTTGAGTTGGTTTCTTGAGGGGTTGCCCGCGTGCTAGTGCTGCCTGTTCGGCAAGGCGTTCAAGGATGATTTTTTGTTCTACACTGGCAACGTGTTTTCGGGTTGCGACTACGGCGTCGTTGTTGACGGATATGCTGTCGATCCCGACTCGAACAAGGAATTCTGCGAAGTCAGGCAGATTTGATGGTCCTTCGCCGCAGATGCTTACTGTGCAGCCGTTTTCGTGAGCAGCTTTGATAAGGTGGGCGATGATGCGTTTGACTGCTGGGTCACGTTCGTCAAAGTAGCCCATTTGACCTAAACGTTCAGAGTCGCGGTCAATCATCAGAACTCCTTGGGTCATGTCGTTTGAGCCAATGCTGAAGCCGTCGACGAGTTTGCTGAATTCGTCAGCCATGATTCCGATGGATGGTGTTTCAGCCATGAACCAGACTTTGAAGTCTTTGTTGCGTTCTAAGCCTTCTTCTTTCATGATTTGCAGAACTGCTTTTGCTTCCCAGAGTGTTCGAACCATTGGAAGCATAACGTAGACGTTTTTGAGGCCCCATTCGGTGCGGCATTTCTTGATTGCTTGACATTCAAGCTTGAAGGCTTGGATGTACCATTTGCTTATGTAGCGGCTACATCCTCTCCAACCCAACATTGGGTTTTCTTCGACGATTTCGTATTTGTCGCCGCCTTTTAATCCTCGGTACTCGTTGGTTTTGAAGTCGCTTAAACGTACTACGACTGGTTTAGGCTGGATTGCACGAGCAACAGTCGCTATGCCATCAGCCAGTTTGTCGACGAATTGTTGGCTTTGACCTGCATCGACAAATGCCATTGGGTGTTGTACCGATTGCGCTGGCTAAGATGAATTCTGTTCGCATTAAACCGATGCCTTCGAAGGGCAAGTTCTTGTATTGTTCAATCATCTCGGGAGTTCCGAGGTTCATGTAAATTTTTGTAGCTGTTACTGGAGCTGCATCTGCAACTTGAATGACTCCGCCGTTGTTTGCTGAGGCTGATTGAACTGCTTGCGCCATTATGCCTTCGTATACAATACCGTTTCTTGAATCCACGGTGTATTCTTTACCTGTTTTCATTATTTGTGTTGCGTTTTCGGTTCCGACAACACATGGAATGTTTAGTTCTCGGCTGACGATGGCTGCGTGAGAAGTGATTCCGCCTTTGTCTGTGACTATGGCACTTGCCATTTTCATAAAGGGAACAAAATCAGGGTCAGTCATGCCTGTTACGAGAATGTCTCCTTTTGTCATGTCGCGATTGGCGTCTTCAAGGTTTAGGACAACTTTTGCTTTGCCTATACCGTAGCCTCTTCTTCCAGCAGAGATTCCTCGAACGATAACTTTTAGGTCTTTAGCATTGGTTTTCTTCCATTTTTGCTGCTTCCGTTGTTTTTGTACCGAAAATAGTTTCTGGACGAGCTTGAACTAACATCATGTTTTCTGGGTAAGAAAGATCTTGGTCGATTGCCCATTCGATATCCATGGGTTTGCCATAGTGTTTTTCGATGCGTTTGGCAAGTTCCGCAAGCATCATGAGTTCCTTGTCGCTTATGCAGACTAGTTTTCTGCTCATCCTCAGGAATGTCCAAGTGAACTGTTTTTCCTGTTTTAGGATCGCGAATATACTTGACTGTTTTTCGAGATATGCGTCGTTCTTTAATTTGCATAGTGTTCTTGTCTATAACGAAGTCGTCTGGGTTAACAGCGCCTGAAACAACGGTTTCACCTAAGCCGAAGTTGCCTTCGATTACTATTTCGTCTCTGTTACCTGTACACCGGGTTAATTGTGAACATGACTCCTGCGGCAACGGGAGTTAACCATTTTTTGCACTCCGACGCTTATGAAGACTTTTTCGTGTGGGAACCCTTTCTCGTTGCGATAGAAGATTGCTCGTGGAGTAAAGAGGCTAGACCAGCATTTAACGACTTTGTCTATTAGGTCATCTGCGCCTTTAACGTTGAGATAAGTTTCTTGTTGCCCCGCAAACGATGCGTCTGGTAAGTCTTCGGCTGTTGCGCTTGATCGTACAGCTACAAAAGTGTCTTTGAGGTCAAAACGTTTGTTTAGCTCCCTGTACGCTGTTCTAATTGCGTTCTTCGATGTCTTTGGGCATCGGGGTTTTTTCGATTAGTTCACGGATTTTTTTTGAAGCAGTATCGTACTGTTTAGGGTCGTTTGGGTTTGTGACTGTTTCCTTAATAATCTTGTAAATCTGTTCAGCAATTTCTTTCTCTTGAATATAACGTTCATATGAAAAAGCAGTTACTGCAAAACCAGGTGGAACGGGTAATCCCGACATTAATCATTTCTCCAAGGCTGGCGTTTTTGCCGCCAACAATAGAAACATCAATATTTCTTACATCTATCAAACCATAAAACAAGTTCTTTCTCTTTGACGGTCAAGTCGTCTCCGTCTCCACTTCGGGCGCTTCGGATTCGGTCTCATCCGCTTCGATATTGCTGTGGAAGCTTCAATTTTGGAGATAACTATTTTACATGGATATTGGAAGTTTTGCGCTTCCTCTTTTAAGAGATTCTTTAGCTGTGACCTCTTGACCTGCTTTCACTTTGACTGTTATGATAGTTTGATCTACTTCAACTTTTGCTGCTGTACCGATTGCTGTTCCGAATGAACGTCTCATTCCCTGTTGGAGTCGGTCAGCGTGAGCGCCAAAGATCATTTTGTTTTCTCTTAGGATGATGTGTGGATAAGGATGAACAACCATATAGATAATCATTTATGAGTTTATCAATCAGGATACGGTTTGTAGCAACACGTGCTGCTTCTAAGGCGCTATGGCGAATTTGGGCTCGTTCTAAAGCAATAAGTTTGGCCTTCGAGTTCAAAAGTCCCCTTTGTGTCACCCATAGTGAACTTTACAATTTTTGGTGGTGGAAAACCTCTAACATATTTTTTTCTTGTGTAAGCTCGATTTTTAACGTGCCTGTAATTTCTTGCGTGCATGCTGCGTCCCTTTTTAGGCATACTACTTTAGCGGTATTTAAACGATTTGTAAATCAGTTAAGATACTTCCGTGCATTTTCTCAACTTGCCGTTATTTACGTAAAGGGCACTATTCAAGTGATTCGTAGTCATTCACTTATATACTTAGTTTACTTTTGATTTTCCAAATGCCAACTGAACTGTTTATTTCAGGAAAAAACTGGATGCTCTCACTAGCGGAGCTGACCTCCTACTTTAAATCAAGAGAAATTAGTGTTCGAAATCCATTTTCTTTTCAGGAGAATTCTTCGTCTTATCTTTTGAAAAAGAGTTCGATGCTTCAGCCATCGCAGATTTGGGCGGAACCATAAAAATCGGGGAAGTAAAAACAAAGTTCCCAACTGAAACCATCAAAGAAGCATTCCTCAAAAAAAACAAGCAAGCTAAATAACAAATAACCGAGTCTATGGTATCAAGCTGGTTTAGCTGATGGTATAGCTAAATCGTCGGAGAAAGTGCTGTTTGGAGTAAGCGTGTACTGCACTGAAAGCACCTTGCAGTCTTCGTCTGGGGTAATTCAACGGTTTGTCGGAAGCGCTGTTAAAGATGAACTCTCTAATTTAGGAAAGAAATCTAATTTTATGGGTTTTAGCAATGAAAGAAAACAAGCCCATCTAAGCCATGTTGAAGTCTTAAAAAAGAATTTGGTTGAAAACAAAGCTGAAATATTGTTCTGTATTGGCAGAACAGAAACATGGGTAGCCACCACTGTAGCCGTTCATAATCCCTTTGAATTCCAGAAAAGAGACATTTACAAGCCAAACCAACGAAAAATCTTTGGTATGCCTCCAAGGTTAGGGAGGATGATGGTTAACTTGTCTTCATGTAAAGCCGGAAAGACTTTGCTCGATCCATTCTGCGGCGTCGGCACAATCCTTCAGGAAGCGCTGCTGGAAAAGGCAATTGTTGTGGGAATGGATGTTAACCCTTGGTGTGTTAAAGCTGCAAGCGAGAATCTTGAGTGGTTAGTCAGTGAATATGGGCTCAAAGATGCAGATTTTCGGGTTGTTGCAGGGGGACGTCAACAGGCTGGTTGAGAAGATAGGGCAGGAAACGATTGATTGTATTGTTTGTGAGCCAGATTTAGGTCCAGCCCTGCGGCAAGTGCCCACGGGTCCATATGCAGAAAAAATTATTCAGAAGCTTGAACCATTGTATTTTGGTTTTGTTGAACAAGCCTTTGGTGCGCTTACGCCTGGTGGACTTTTGGTATTGGTTACTCCTTACATCAAAACTCGTTCGAGACAAGCAGTAACGATGCCCATTAGCAAAAAACTTGAGAGTCTGGGGTTCAAGAACGTTTATCCTTTTTCAAAAGAAATGTTCTCACAGAGTGCAGGTCTAATCGAACGGTTGGTTAACATTGGTTCATTGGTTGAAATGGATGAACGACATATGATCGGCAGAGAAATCCACATTGTTGAAAAATAACTGGCTGTCCGCCGATACAATTTATTAATTTGATTAGCGAACTATGTGTCTAAAACTGTTCGAGGCAACAAAACTATGAGCACTAATCCAAGACCCAATTGGGACAGATACTTCTTAGACTTATGTGAAGCTGTGGCTGCACGTGCAACGTGTGACCGCGGAAGATGCGGTTGCGTAATCGTCAAAGACAAACGAATAATGACCACAGGTTACGTTGGTGCTCCTGCAGGATTGCCTCACTGCGACGAAGCAGGACATGACCTGCGTAAAGTATTCAATTCGAACGGAGAAGTTACCCAACACTGCGTGCGGACGCTGCATGCAGAACAAAACGCAATCCTCCAAGCGGCAAGGTTTGGCATTCCCCTTGAGGGCTCAACACTCTTCTGTAAGATGACGCCGTGCCGAACCTGCGCCATGATGATAATTAACGCTGGAATTAAACGAGTGGTCTGCGAGAAACGCTACCATGCCGACGCTGATACAATTGAAATGTTCAAGCAGGCTGGAATTGAACTTAGTGATAATGAATGATGAAGTAGAAAAATACGATAAACAATAAACCGCTATGTCTAACAGTAATCTAAAATCCTTTATTTGAAGAAACAACCGTGATTACTCAGATTGCCACCATAATAAATTTTTAAAAACAAAATATAGAAGAAAGGGGGTTGCCCTGAATAATAAATTTTTAATTTATTTTTTTGAGGGAATAACCATCCATTTAACATTATCCAACCCATACTTTGTTACGAGTGGGTCGATGAAATTTGGGGACAAATCATCGTCGATTTCCGCAAAAACCACTGTATCACCAATCCTGTAAACGATGCAAATCATTGCAACGTCTTTTAACGCGGCATATTTGCCTTTGATTTCCCAGTAACCAGGCTCATCTTTTCCAGCTTCAATAATCCATGAATATTTGTCTTCAGGATGTTGTCCCTGCATAAAGTTGAAGGCGCAAACAACTTCTCCAACAGCTTTTGGGTCTTCATTTGTTTTTACATAAAACCAGAGTGTCATAGTCAATACCAAGTACTATTGAATTGGTTTCTGCCTTTAAATTGTTTCTTTTTACACATCAGCTTTAGCTTCTATGAGGGTTAAGGTTTCAAAGAAAGGTAGTTTTTGTTCAGCTTTTACGTGAGCTTTTAAGTCCCTGCTCGGTGAATTTGCGAATTGTTTCTTCGACTCCTGTGAGCGTGGACTGCATCAAGAGAACCCTACCATGAGGCTTCAAATATGATGGAACTTCAAAAATAAATTGATCAACTAACTTCACGTCCATTGTCGCCTCCTGCCCAAGCACGCCCAATCCAAGATGTCTTCCTCACCCTTTTCAGACGGCAAGTAAGGAGCATTAAATAAAATTAAATCAAATGTTGCACTTAGGTTTAGAGCTGTTAATAGGCTAGCTTGAACAAAATCAATTTTACCGCGTAATCCATTGATCGATGAATTTTCCTTTGCGCAACGAATAGCAAAGGGATTAATATCAACTGCAACCACTCGTTCAGCTTTTTTAGCAGCCAAAATTCCAAGCAATCCGCAGCCTGTACCTAAATCCAAAACCTGCTCACCCTCTTTGACCTCAAGGTTTTCGGCGAAAAGAAAAGAATCTTCTGCAGGATCATAAACTTCTTCATAAATATTAAAGACGAAGTTATCGAAGTGTATTCTTTTACTTGGACAAGGCATTTGATAATGCTCCAAAATCTTTGGGGGATAACTCTCTCACGCGTCTGTCACGGAAGGCAAACTAAGAGACATTTTTTCTGCATCCTGTTTGCTCAATTTGAAACTGCTTTTGATAAATGGTGTAATTGCCTTTCCTAACTTTTTGTTGCGTTGGGTAAAGAGCCACTTCATCATTCGTACAAAAAACACTTTATCCTTTACTTCGAAAGGTTTGGTTCTCCAAGATTTTAAGCTAACGATTACTGAATCGACTTCTGGCTGTGGATAAAACATTTCTTTGGACACGGAATCTAGTAGCTCAACCGTCGCGGCCTGATTGGTAACAACAGTTAACCAACCATACTCTTCACTGCCAAGGTGCGACAAGACGATTAGCAAATTCTTTCTGCAAAATCATAACTGCACAATCAATCTTTCGTTCTAAAAGCCACAGGACCAATTGAGAAGACAGATAGTAAGGGGGAATCGCCACTGACCTTGTTGAATTCGGGTAAAGCTACTTTCAATACATCACCCTCAACAACAATCACGTTGTTCAAGCTTCTAACTTGTTGCACGAAGAACCGCCGCAACATGTGGGTCCTTCTCAACTGCCACCACACTCTTGCATTTATCTGCTAAGAAACAGGTTAACCACCCAAAGCCTGCGCCAGCATCCAAAACAACATCCGCTTTACTAATTTCTGCATAAGTGCACAGTTTTGGGTAGAGCGATGGGCTCAATCATAAAGTTTTGCCCCATAAGCTTGTTAGGGGAAATTCTGGTGGGCTCGAAGCAGCTGCTTCGTTTCCTCAAGACTCATCATTACGCCTTATTGCGCCCGTGTGAACAACCGGTATTTGCTGTCGCCCTCAAGCTCTTCCATTACGCGTTTCGTAATCAATTTTACTGGGTTGGGCAATTCGGTCCGTTTCTGCAAGTCCTCAAAGCTTTCAAACGGTTTATGTTCGCGTTCGATTAATGACTTGCCACATGTATTTTTTGCCGATACCTGGAACCAGCTCTAATGCATGCATACGAGGAGTAATTGCTCGTGCAGTGTTGAAGAAACTTACAAACCATTTTTCGCGGTTTGAAACTATTTTGCTTATTACGCTGGCAAGTTCTGCTTTTGCTGAAGCAGTTAATTCTTCATAGCCAATGCGACCTATAATGTAGGTGACTTCTTCACGGGAATCTTTTCCAACATACACTCGGTCACCTGGCTTCAGAATTAATTCTTCCTTCACTAAAGCTTCCAAGAATGGTAAAGAATTCTTCACCGACACATTGAATTAGAGCGCCCGCTCGGTAACCTGCTCGTCCAGTGGGACGAAATCCTGGCTTGCCGTGTTGAAGGAAATCTAACACGTAAGCGTTGCTCTTCATACCGCTTTTCCATAACAGTCACTGAGTCCGTCACTAGTCTATTCTCGCTTACTGCTTAAAAATACTTAGTCAGCTTCCGGCTATTTCAACGTTCGATTCTCATTCAAAAGCTCAACAATTGTGTGTAATTTTGTGGTTTCGATGATTTTGCGTCCACCCGCCAAGAAAACCCTTAACTCGTCAACGGTTTCAGGCATGCAATTAATAATTTGAACTGCTTCAGCTTCGTCAAGTTCATATTCTTTGAGGAGTGTTTGCAAGAGTTCTTCAGCTTTATCTGGGTCACATTTGGAGAATTTGCTTACGTAATCAAGTGTTCGGCGTTGGAATTGATCGAGGTTTTCTTCACCAATGGTTTCCAGAACCTTCTTTACTTGTGGTAAGGTTAAGCGGCTTTCGCTTACTTCTCTCTTGCTGCTCATCGTCTCTCACTTACCTGTATAAGGCTCTAGATGTTCTGAGCGAGTAATAATTTCTTTAATAGCGTTGCCTTGTGGAACACTAACAACGTATCCTCGACCACGTTTTTCCACTATAACGCCGATTTTGCCATGGAATCGTTTGTGAGGCATACTCTTCTGTGTACTAGAATCCATCTTTATGATTACTTGAGAACCAGGAGCGTAATCTTGAAGTAGTTTTACCAATGTGTGGTTTACCTTTTGCACGAGTTGGTTTACGCAGTAGACTGCGTGTGCCAGTGTAATAGCCTTTTGAACCTCTCATTCAATTTTCACCTTTAATTATCATCCATTATTACATTGAGAACGTCAAGCTTAAGCGTCTTCGCTCTGTTGTTGAGCAAATCCGAAACGTTCGGTACTGTTCTTCCTTCATCTCCAGACACCAATTCTTTAACGTAGAGCCCACCTTGACAACGAATTTCAAGCAGAGCCCTCTTAAGCGACACCTTCTTAACTTTAACCTGATATATGTACTTTTCTCGGATTAGATCTGCCCGTCGATGCATAACACGTAATGGTGTCTGCTGTTTAATGCATACACCAGAGAACTTCTCTTCTATTGTGCGCAAATCTTGGTCTGATAATTCATTTTCAAACTCAGCTAACAAACCATATTCTTTCTGGGCGCTCTCACCTTTCTTGAGGCGTCTAACAACATCTTTGGTTGTAAAATGCAATCCTGAAACCTCAACTTTCCCAATTGCCTCAGCGTTAACTTGGGTCTTCAATCTGTTTCAAATCAATGAATCGCTTCTTGGGTTTGGAAATCTCAATTACAAAAGGTCTGCCACTTCCAAGCATCCGTGCATCGATGTCTTCGCGTCCTGAAGCATGAAAAAAGACTTCTTCACCCTGAGTGGCCTCAAGCAACGGTTTAGAAGACAACTCCTCCACTGATTCAGGATACATTTTTCCTGTTCCACCACATTTTTCGCAGCCTCTGACCTCGGCAGTTTGAACAGAACCACTTCGATTGTGGAATAGTCCGCACTAACTTGCGGTATCTGCCTGCGACGAATAGAGGATTAACTTGGATGCGGATCTTTTCAAGGAAGGGGTTGAAGATGACGACGATGTCGGGTATTAAGTAATCTGCTTCTTTGCCTGTGTGTTTGGCCAGTGCTTTGCCAAGCAATCTGCCGAATTCATGCTTGATGCTTTCGCCGTAGCCAATGTTGACGGCAGCCTTAAACTCATCCTCTCGTTCCTCAATTTTGTTTGGCAATTCAATTCCTACAAGAAAAGTTGTAAACTCATAGCCTGCAAGTATTTCTAAGGCTTTCTGTGCTAAATTGTCAACTAAGCTCAAATTTACCCTCACACAGACTGCATTTTTGATCAGTATCCTTTTTTGACAAAAAACGCTTATTCAGGTGTTTTAGCGTTTCTTGTGCTTCTCTAGAAAAACCGTTAGTCGCCAGAACCTTAAGCCGTTTCACACCCTCAACATTTTTTTCTGATGACAAGGTCGTTAGCTTGCATTGTTAAGCTAACTTTTAATGCTTGACCGCGAACATTGTTTTCCATACTGTAACCCAGTAAAGCAAACTGTCTGCCCAAGCAGTGGTCACAAAGCGGGTATTTGCTGAGTATTTCGAAGGCTTTTTCTAAAACATCCATTCTGTGTAGCCTACTTGAAACCTGTTGGCATACCCTTGCCGCCGCCTAAGCCAAAGGGCAGCTTCTTTTTGTGTTTAAACATCTTTAGCATCTTTCGCATCATGATGTATTGTTTTAGGAGTTCTTTGACATCTTTTTCAGTTGTTCCTGAACCACGGGCGATGCGTCTTGCCCGTGAAGAGTTTAACAGTTTAGGATTCTCTTTCTCTTCAGGAGTCATAGATTGGATTATTACGCCCCACTTTGTCTAGGCGACCTTCGGCGGTGTTTAGCATCTCATCAGGAACATCAGAAGAAGACATACCTGGAATCATCTTGAGAACTTTACCGAAAGGCCCCATTTTTTTAACTGCTTGGAACTGTTCATACATATCAGTTAACGTAAAATTGCCACTCATGTATTTCTTTGGCTTTCTTTTGGGGAACCTTGAATTTCAGCATCTTTTACCTTTTCTAGTAGAGTTTCTAAATCACCCATACCCAAGAGTCGACCGACAAATCGTGAAGGAATAAAAGGTTCAATATCTTCGATTTTTTCGCCTGTGCCGATGAATTTTATGGGTGCTCCGGTAGCGGCAACTGCTGAAAGTGCGCCTCCACCGCGTGAAGAACCGTCGAGTTTAGTTACTATGATGGCGCCGATGGGTGTTGCTTCATGGAAGGTTTTTGCTTGTGCAAGTGCTTGTTGGCCGATTGTGCCGTCGATGACCATTATTACTTCGTCGGGTTTGATGTTTTTTTCAAGGTCTTTCATTTCCTTGATTAAATCTTTCTCCTCCTTATGGCGGCCTGCGGTATCAACGATTATCAGGTCTTTTTCCCCGAATTGTTTTAGACCTTCCTTAACGACTTTGACCGGGTCTTTGGCTTTTAGATCGCCAAAGAATGGAATGTTTATTCGAGCTGCAAGTTGTTGAAGTTGGGCATAAGCTCCTGGACGATAAGTATCGGCACAAATCAAGCCTACCTTTAAACCTCTTTTTTGGAAGTACCTTGCTAGCTTAGCGGCATGTGTGGTTTTTCCTGAACCTTGAATGCCTACAAGCATTATTATTTTCTTTTTTCCAGGCTCCACTTTGAGAGGAACAGGTTTGTCGCCTACGAATTTTGTTAGTTCTTCGTATACCACTTTTATTACGTGTTCACGTCTTGAAACGCCTGGTGGAACTTTTTCTTTTAAAGCACGTTCTTCTATGTTTTTGGAGATTTGAAGAACAAGTTGGACATTAACATCTGATTGGAGCAGGGCACGTTGGATGTCACGAACCAGTTCTTTAACTGTAGCTTCATCAACTACGCCAGCTTTGAAAAGTTTCTTTATTGCGTTTGTTAGAGATGAACCTAAGTTATCTAATGCCATCAGAGTCTCCAGCCTAAACATCTATTGTCCTTTTAAATAAAGATTACAGCTTAAAAAGCAACAATGCAGGTGAATTTTTTGATTGAAGCCTCAGTTCCCCATTAAAAAATTCTTCACAATTCAGACGGCTCTTCATGCATCATTGGCTTCACAGCAAAAGGCTTCACGCTAGAACATAAACTTTAACGGAAAAGATTAAGAAAATAAAGTGATAATTATTTTACTCGGACAATTTTTACTTTTCCAAGTATTGCCCAATACTCAATTTCTGCGCCGGCAACAAGTCTTGGTTTTCAGTTCAGGCTCATCTGGGAATGGTGCATCTAAGTACTCATAGGTTTCTAAATCCATTATCTGAACACCCGTAGGGTTAATAGCAAAGACTTGACCTGTTCTCTTGTCGATTATGGGAACTTCTGCGCCTAGGTCGACTGGTTTTACGAATTGTCTTTTTTGACCGTCAAAAACGCCTATAGCAACGATTCTGGCTTTGGCTGAACCGTGTTTTCCAGGCTTAGATTTAGCAATGTCCACTATGCGGCATGGTTCGCCTTCAATCATCATGTAGCCGCCAACGCGTAATTCTCCAACATCTACTGGTTTACTCATACGCTCACCACAGTATAGTTCTATTTAATGCAATTCTGAACAACACGCATATATAGATATTCATAAACTTCTCAACATAAAGATGTACTTTTGAAGCTTCGAGAGGTCATTTGCGCTGTCTAAACAGCTTTTCACCATCAATTTCTGTCACATATCCGAAACCAACTTCAAGAACAGTTTTCGTTACTTGCAAAACAGAAGACAGTTTAGTTGCATTAAATGAATAGTATTGCCTCATTTCTAAATTTCAATGATTCCCAGAAACATATTGCATAGAAACCGTTATCCGATTACGGCTCAGAATGCTGCGTATTTCATGGTTTATTCTTGTATCTTCTTGTCTTTTGCTTGCAAGAGTTTTATCAACTATTTACGTCTTCTAAGAAAAAAAGGAGGTGAGGCTTATTTTGCGTAGGCCTCGACGAGGTCACGTGCTGTAATAATACCAACTAACTTGTCATCTTTGACGACAGGCAATCGTCTGATATGTTTTAACGCCATTGTAGCAGCAGCTCTATGAATGCTTGTTCCTGGGAGAATATTGATTAAAGGTGTTGAACAATCCTTCCCTACCTCTTCGTACAACGCCTTGCCTCTAGCTAAGAAAGTGGTAAGCAGATCCCGTTCAGTGAAAATCCCAAATGGCTCTCCTTCACAGGTTATTATGACGCTACCGATGCGATGTCTACCCATGAGAGCAGCTATGCTGATAACAGGTGTTTTTTCATCAGCAGTCACAAGGTCTTTTGTCATGAACTCATCAACTTTGACCTCAGTTTCAGTAACCTCAGGCAAACTCTTGATTAGATCCGAAGCAGTTATAATCCCCGCAAGAGTTCCAGCGTCAAAAACCGCAAGTCTACCTTTCTTACTAGTCATTAGCTGGGCAGCTTCTTTAATCGTAGTTGTAAGAGAAACACCAACTAGTGGATAGGACATCACATTCTCGACTTTTTCTTCTCTTAGATCACGATCAAACGCAAGGACCTTGCTTAACAAATCCCGCTCTGTAACTATCCCCACAGGTGTTTGGTACTTCATCACAATTAGGCTTCCGATATGCTTCTCACCCATGATCATAGCAGCATCATCCAGCAAAGCATCCGGATTTATAGTAACGACATCTTTACTCATTAATTCCTTCGCCATTCGATAACGTGACAAGTTACGTTTGTATTGCTCAAAAGCAATGTCAACCACTCCCGGCAACTTCCTTCTGAGTTCCTCATTAAGTGTCGCCAAAAAAAGTCCTCAACATAAATAATAGTTGAAAGGTCTAATATATCTTCCACACCTACCTTGCCTTGCAGATTGAAATATATTGCATAGAAACCGTTATCCGATTACGGCTCAGAATGCTGCGTATTTCATGGTTTATTCTCGCGGTGCTTCTTCCTTTGCTTGCATGACCATAACGCATTATTTTCCAGTTTTCCATGTTTCCCCGTATAATCTGAGGACTCCGGCACCAAATTAAGGAGAAAAGACCGATTGCAAACGCCCTTTAATTCTATAGCTATTGCCGTGAATAATAGACCAGAGCTTACTCAGCCAAATTCTTCTCCAATGCATTATTCTAATTTTTTGGACTAAAAAAGGGGAAAAATAATTTTTTGTTTTGCTTGTTTTATGCTCGTTTTCTAAGCATCATAAGCACTACTAAGACTAGCACTATGATGACTAAAACGAATAACCCTGCGATTGCGGGAACAAAGTACATGTCAGCGACAGATTCTGCTGGAGCATCAGTTGGTGCAAGGGTTGGAGATGCTTCCATGACGTTGAATGCTGTTGTTGCTGATGATGGCCAGTAACCATTGGTACCTGCGAATGATGCAACGACTTGATAAGTGCCCGAAATGTCCGGTGTCCAAACTAAGCTGTATTGGCCTTTTGCATCAGTTGTAGTTGTACCTATGCTTCGATAGTTGTTGTTTGAGTCAAGAACACTAATGTCAACGTCAACGCCTAAGAAGTTTGTTGGCAATGGCTTTTGCTGGTAGACATATCCCATCCAATCGCCCATGATCATATCATTTGCGAGTGGAATACCATTGGGGAAGCGATATGCCTGCTCGGCTTGCTTTGAACCAGCACTGATGTCGAGAACTGAACCCGTTATTACTACTGGCTGGTTTGATGCTGCTGCAAGCGATGGAGCTGAAACTGTCATTGTACTAGGACCTTTTCCGACACAGTAGATTTGATTGTCATAACCATTGGAAAAAGTTGCGTATCCGTCAGCCATAGCATAACTAATCTGACTGAATTCTCCAGTATAAGCGTTCAAAGTCCAGATTTCTTCACCTGTAGTTGCATTGATAGCCCGCGCCATGTTACCCTTAGGAATAGGCGTTACGATAGTGTGCTGAGAACTAACAGTATAGATTACTCCATTACCGACCGCATTTAGGATAGCCGGGTAAGGACCAGGCATCTGAAGACCACTGTCAGTATTGTTGCCAGGTGTACCGCCGTTGCCATAGCTCCAAAGTCTCATTCCCGTTTGCAGATCATAACAGAACAGTATGCCGCCGTATCCAATAGTGTACACGTTACCGTAAGCAAGTTGAGTAGCTACATATGGGAAGTATGGAAGGCCAAAGTAGTCAAGAGGAGTTATTTCCTGTTGTTGCAGCTCGTTTACCTCGTCTGTTTCCCAGAGTTTCTGGCCGTTTGCAAAGCTATAGCCCACAAAATTCTGAGTTTCCTTACATGTTTCTATAAAGACACGTGCCACTGGATCAGCTCCGCCAAACAGTATCGTTTTATCCCGTGTATCACTGTATATAGGACTCCACCAAAGTATAGAACCGACTGCTCCCTTGGATGCGTTAAGGTTAATAGCAAAGTACTGCCATTCAGCGCTAGTTAGCGAAACGACGCCAGAAACATTTTGTGTCTGTCCATTTAATGTTGCATATGAACCGTTTCTGCAAATCATAATGTCACCATAGAAAGCTGCAACAACACTAAATGAGAACGAAGACGGAAGTGAATTACGCCAAGGTATTGACTTGTTCTGTGTGACGTCATCTAAATAGTCATAACGATTACCACGATTCGCTTCAACAACCCTTATTGTTGTCGTGACAGGTGTAAGAGTAGTTGTTGCAACGCCGTCAACATAAGTTGTTGACGATTGGTTTGCTGTAGTTGTAGTGGTTGTAACGTCAATTGTGGGCGAGTTTCCTGATTCACCCGGATGATAACCTGTTCCACGGAAGAACTTTGTAGAATTCCATTGAGTCAAATACCAGTCAGGATTCGAGCCTAGTGCCATTGTTAAAGAAGTTATATCTTATGTGTTCTCCCATTGGACCCATCACTAATGTACCTCCAACACCACTACCACCAGTCATACCGGTTACGTTGAAAACGTTTTGTCCTGTGTACATATCATAACATTGGCCAAAGTTGCTTGTGCATAAGAGCGCTGGGAAAACTCCGTGTTGGTTAGGATTCTGAACGTCAGGAATGTAAGCAAAAGATATCGTCGGAAAATCATTTCGTCTCCAGATTTCTTGGCCTGTACGCAAATCAACGCAGACACTGTCTCCACTGTTGGGACCAAGGAAGGAAACTGGTTCTCGGTAGAATAATCGGCCGTAGACTATTATTGGATTGATGAATCTTTGCTGATAGGCTGAACCTTCAAAGTATGTGTTTCCCTGAATTTCATAGGCATCACCACCCACAACTCCACCTTCCTGTATAGGCTTAGTCCACATTATGTGACTAGTCAGTGGTCCGACAGCATCACCAGGATACCTTTGGAGCATTGAACTGTTTGGAATACCAGTAATGGTACCAGCACTAACGCTAGAAAGAACAGGCGAACCAACTCCTAACCAGTTTGAAGAAATCGTCCACCAGTCAGTGTTCTCACCGTAAATTGGGCGAGCCCAGTACTCTGTTGGCATAGGATAACTATTGGGGTACTCATAGACGGGGTCTTGTTGAACAGTCAAAGTGTCTGTCGCAGTACTAGGCAGGTATATGTCGCCAACTGCTACGGCGCTGGTTGTGTCAAAGTAAGTTGAGTTAAGCACTTGTCCACCGAATTTGAAGGTAATATTGTATTGACCGACTATGGTTGGAGTGAATCGGAAGAATTGTGCTCCTGTTGTGTCTTCAATAGTGTCCCAATGTAGCGTTGTTACTTTACCTTCGGGGTCTGTAATAAGGACTGTGTAGTTATGGAATCTAAAGGTGTTTAACATCGATGACCCTGAAAGAGGCGCATTTCCAAGGAAGACATAGCCGAGTGCTGATTGACCGACACCGATTGGATCAGGCAAAAGTTGGAGTTTGGCGTATGTTTTGTACTCGTATGGAGGTGTATGTGCATTAACCGTAGGTAAATTAACAAGTGGGATTGCGATAGATACTATTAGAGTCAAAGCAATCAAAATAGTCATAGATTTTTATTGTTTGTATTTTTCTTTTCCTCATTTTATTTTTTATTAAGCAAATTGCAATAAGCCTAATTGCTCAATCTAGCACTGCTTTTATTCATATTTAGTATATATGATTTGTCTATTGTACAACTTATTAAGTGAAATCAAGTTTATATTCCTGATAATAATATTAATCAATTTATAACAAAACTATAGTACAATATCAATCATTGTACACTGATCTTACAGAAAAAGAGGGATCGTAAAAACACCAATCAAAGTTTAATGGTGATGTCAACAACGTTTTGTTAGAACGAATTTGAATTATGACATATTGGTTAACTATATTAAATCGATAAAAAAGAAGGGTGAACGGTAGAAATTGGTGCTTTAACCGTATAGAAGTCATAAAAGATCAGTTTAGTTTTCAGTAAATCTTACTTTAGAAAAAAGGGAAAAGTGTGGAAATGGAGACGTCGCCACTTAAAAGGTTAATATAGATTAAGGTTTACGCTAGTTATGAGTTGTGGAAAATTGTTCAAAAGTGTGGGTTTAGTTGCCCGCTACGATAAAAAATCGGCGCTGAAGCTAACCGAAGACTTAGCAGAGTACCTAAAAAAGAGGGGTTTGAAGGTTTACGTAGAAGATACCCTCAAAGGCAAAATAATTACAAAGGAAGAGTTTATTCCGCTCTCAAAAATGAAAGCTGATTTTATAATCACCATTGGTGGCGACGGAACCATACTGCGAACTTGCCTCAATGTGCCTAAGCCGGAACCTCCGATATTAACAATAAACATGGGAGTTAGAGGATTCCTAACTGAAGTTGAACCGAAAAACGCCTGTGAAGCAGTAGAAAGAATACTTGAAGGCGAGTGTAAAATAGAGAAATGTGCAAAACTATCAGTCACAATCGGCAAAGAACCAATGCCCGACGCCTTAAATGACGTTGTCATCTCTGCCTGCGAACCGTCAAAGATACTTTATACTCAAATATGCAAGAATGGAAAACCAATCCTAAAATGTCAAGCAGATGGCTTAATCGTCGCAACTCAAACAGGCTCTACAGGCTATTCACTTTCTGCAGGGGGACCAGTTTTAGACCAAGAAGTTGATGCTTTTGTTCTAACTCCGATTTGCTCATTAACAGTTTTTCATTCGCTTGTGTTTCCAGCAGACTCAACTGTAAGCTTTAATGTTGAAAGACCAAAAGAAATGTTGGTCTTAATCGATGGTAACTACCGTAAACTTGTAAGCGCTGATGATATGCTAAAAGTCACAAGGTCCAAAAACGTAACCTCGTTTATCCGTTTTGAAACCGATTTTTACGACAGGCTAAAGAATAGGTTGCTTTTTAAGGGAACAGAATGAGTAGCCAAGCTGAAAACAACCAATTCAAAGGTGTGTTTGTTTTAGATACTTCTGCTTTTTTGGCTGGCTTTGATCCTTTTTCCTCAGGTGCAGAACAAGTGACGGTACCCAAGGTTGAAGAAGAAATACTTAGAAATTCTATGATTAAGATGCGTTTTGAAACTGCTATCGAAAGCGGCAAAGTAAAAATTAAAAAACCCACGCAAGAATTCTCAGATTCAGCTAAAACATCCGCAAGCAAGGTAGGAGATTCATTTAAGCTCTCGGAAGCTGACATGCAACTTCTTGCGCTAGCCCTTGAATTAAAAGCCGAAGGATACACCCCCCAAATTATCACAGACGATTATTCGATTCAGAACGTTGCTACACAGATGGGAATTGGGTTTTTGGCGCTTACAACTTTCGGTATTAGACGTCTTTTGGAATGGATAAGGTACTGCCCTGCGTGCCACCGAGAATACCCAGCAAACGGCAAAACCAATGACTGCCAGATTTGTGGCACAGAACTAAAGAGAAAGCCTCGTCGGAAACCAAAAAAACTAGTTTAGAAAAGCAGCAAAAGTAGTAGCAGAATTAATCCTTCAACACCAAAGAGAGGAGCAACTATCCGTTTTGTTTTAACAATCGCTTTGTCCACCAGAGTAGTCATTGAGTTTAATTGATCCTCACCAATTACCCTGACGTGAGGAACGATAAATTGGATGCATCCAGCGTTGCAGATCTCCAAGTTTGATTCTGCCTTCTTTGCCACTTCACCAATAAAGCTAAGTAGCAATTCCTGGTCCATGACTTCACCTACTGGATGGTAACCACGCCTCCCTGTAACTAAGGCGCTTACAGCGTGGGTGTCAGTTGTAAACACTTCGCTTTCATCAAAACCTAAAGACACCAAAGCGTCTAGAACTTTTTCTCGTAAACCAGAAATCATGTTGTTTCCATCAATTATCAAATAAACGGTTTTCTGCTTTTCAACTTGAACTGCAACAGCTGTTATTCCGCCTGTTCCCATTCCAGCCTTTAAAGTAAATGCCTCAGGAAAAACTGTAGCGGCGCCGACCATGAAAGCTTTAGTTGGTTGTGCAATCGCTTTTTGGAGGCATTTAGAAGCAGCCTTCTGAAGTGAATCTAAATGTTCTTCGGTATCAACTATGTCATTAATGCTGTTGTGTGTGTTAACTATCACGGCTGTCTTTAAGCCGTATTTTTCTGCTTCCTCAGAGACAATGCGACCCAACTCTTGCGGTAAATCCTCTGTTGTTTTAGGGGCAAGCGAAAAAGACAGGAACACAGTGTCACCGAAAATTTGGCATGAAGCGGTGGCATAACTTTCTGTAGCTCTAACAAAAGGTGACGCTAAACCAGCAGTAGACTCAAAACACGCAGAAGCTATTACATGTGAAATTATCTTGTGATTCTGCACTTGGGAAGCCAAATCCAATTCGTGCCCAAGAATACCTAAAGGGACACAAGCAGCGCAACCAAATTCTTTTTCATATCCTTGCTTGAGAAGCGAGGGTAGGAGGCTGCTTCCTATGTTTTTAAATGGTCCAGGATGAACAAGGGGAACAATTATTGCCGCTTTAGGTTTTGAAGCATCAAACTTGAGAAGAGTCACTTCGATATCTGCATCTTCACCCATCTCTTCCAGAAGCTTTTCAAGCGGAGCATTTTGGTCAGATACCCAGTTTAGAATGAATGCCCTAAACAGAGTCAAAGCAGGCAACAAATATGTATTCTTACCTAAACGATCTATCGATGAGAGCAACAGAAAAACTGCGATGAAACCAATTATAGGCGAGACAACTACGAAAAGGTAAACTTGCCAAGAGAGTGTACCCATATAGGTAATCCAGAAGATAAGAAACACTGTTATGCAAAGTGCAGGCTGAAGTAAAGTCGATAACACTTGACGCCACCTTGATGCTGTTGAGATTGCAATAAAAACGAGAGATCTAAGAGTTACAACCACAGCGAAGCCGAAAAGACAAAGTTTAACCCAAAGCAAAGAGCTAAAAGCAAAGCTTAGACCTACGCCTAAAGCGTTGAAGAACAGCCAAAGAAGCCAACCGGCAAGGGAAAGCACCAGAGTTCGACGCGTCGAAAAAATGGGGTCACTCTTTAAAACAATTTTGCTTACAAATAGGTCCATTAAAAATGTGACTACAAAAAGAGAAATACCTAGAATCAAACTGTTAATTGAATGAAAAAGGGTTAAAGCGGAAAGGCTTACGCCAGTAATGCAAAGTAACGCTACTGCAAGAAGCGTTTTTTTAAATGATGGAAGAAAGAACATTGAGGAATAATGTCTTTTTGCACTATCCATTGAATGATTAAGAGAACTTTCAGACGCCATATTGCTCTCCACAATGGAATCTTACAGCCCTATTAAAATTTAGCGAAGATATGGTTGTCTAATTTAGGACAATAAATACATTTTTTTTTATAACCCAAAGAAAATGTAGATATGTTTTAATATAAAACAATCAAAAAAAGATGTAAGCTAACATCAACTAGCTATCATAACTGCAAAAGCCACCATGATCCAGCAGGGATATTGTTTTATCTATAGATCCACTATCATGTTAATTTGCGAAGCTTATGCCAGATCAAGAATTACCCCCATCAATATTCCACATGCTGGAAAGGAACGTGGGTAAAAAAATCAGAGTAATACTAGATCCAGCTTACGGTTTCGAAGGAACCTTAGCAGCGGTTACCCACGAACCATCAGGAATCTGGCTCTCCGATGCTGAGGCAATCGTGTTGCGTTCAACCATCGCTCAACCTATTCCTCAGGTTGCAAGCCGAGAAGAAAGAAGTGAATTATTTCTACATTTGAATTCGGTTCAAAGAATAGAAGTCTTGCACCCAACTACTCCCAGACGCTAAAAAAATTTAAGCTGGGAAGAAAACTTTTGCCAAAACTGATATAACGATTAATGAAACCGCAAAGACTATGAGAAGTTCAGGTCGGATTTTAACTCCTTCGGTTTCTTCCTCGAAGAATCTGAGCAAACCTGCACTCGCGGCAGGCATTGGACCTGTATCTTTCTTTTTCTTCCTACTCACCAAATGTTCCTCTTAGTTAACGTGATACATGCCTTATCTTTTGTTTGACTAATTAATCTTGCGGCAAATCTTAAGAATCATCCTTAGCGGAAAAATAGACTCTTCAATATAAACGAGGATTGACGTCTTAAGAATAAGAAAAAGGAACTTTCTTAAAATTTAATAATAGCCAAAAATAAACTCATGCTGATAAACCTATGCAGATAAATGAATTTCAAGAAATGATGAAGCGACTATACTTCCAAAGAGATTTAGAACGTGGGGCAAATGGAACTTTCAACTGGCTAGTCGATGAAATAGCTGAGTTAGGTGAGGAGTTGAAAGGAAGTGATATCGAAGCTACCGAAAAAGAGTTTGCAGATGTACTTGCTTGGCTTGCCTCCCTTGCCAACATCATTGGAATTGACCTTGAAAAAGCAGCCTTCAAAAAATACAATAACAAATGCCCAAAATGCCAAGGCTCACCATGCCAATGCACTTTTTAGCCCAAACGTTTCTGCCCTAAACCCGTCGTCAACCAAACATAACGCCTATTGCCTTTCCTTTCAACTGTACCTTCTGTTTTCAGAAGCTTAAGATGGTAAGTAACTATACCATAAGACAAGCCTGATTCTTTGGCAATCTTGCTAGCGTTTAAACCCTGCGTTTCAAGTAAAACCAAGATTTTCGTTCGAGCCAACAGACCGCAATGTACGTTTCTGATGTTTTTTAAGTAAGCGTTCGGTTGCATGTTTTCTTTGATACTTGATTCCACCGTGAAATAGGAGGTGTTGTCTACATTGAAAAGCTTTGGTCTAATTAAAATCAAAAAGCTTAGTTTGTTTTGGCTTTTTATTATCAAACATTGTAGCTATCTCTTCCTTAATTAAGTCCATTCGTTGGGTATAATATTTGGGTAAACCGTATTTATCGACTAGTTCCTGCGCTGCAACAAGATATTTCTCTATTCCACCTCGGTAGACTGTAAGCGTTAGTTTTCCACCGCAAGAAGGGCATTTGCCTTGAAGTGGCAATCGTCGGAATTTTTTATTGCAGGATTTGCACCTGAAACCTTGGGTTGAGAAAGCTCGCAAGTTTCCCGCTATGTCTCGCATTAAATGCGTGTTTAAAACTTTCAATGCTACACGTCTAGCATCTACGGCATCGATTCTTTCGCCCAACTCAAGTTGCATGTGAAGTTTTTCGATCATTGACTTGAATTCTTTATACGAACTATCAGCATTACCTAGATTAATGCTTGTACATGGAGTGGTGAAGTGAAAGCCTTCATATTGTGCTTCTGTTCCCAATCTATGGCTGATTATATCCATGATAGCGCTGGTCGGTCTAGCATCCGACTTTTCCAGAGTTTTCCTATAGAATTCGATTGGATAGGTTAAGCTAACATCAAAATCGTGGGCTTGGCGTTGCACCTCTTTAGTGTTAACGAATGGAATAAGCAAGATGGGGGCGTCCATTATTCCACCTATCTGTGCAGGCAAAAAAATGCGAGAAAAATTAAGAAGCGTATCCAGCCCAAGCATAATGGCGTCTTCGTCACCGTCACAGTCACGACGTTTAGCCGAATGCCAAACAGGATGAGCATAAATCACGTTGCGGTCAGTAAAACCAACCACTCTTCCCAAGATGCAAGCACAAGTGTGAGGCGCCAACCCAAAAAGTAGGTGTCCAAGTAATTCCTCAGCTCTTTTTACGTTGTAGAATGCCGGTTGCTTGTAAACACGTAATAACAGGTCATCAATGAAGGCAGCAATTTGGACAAAGTATTCGGCCGCGCTCCATGGAATTACGACGTCTTGTATTTTAAGTTCGCAAACTTGAGCAGGATTAGTTAAAGGAAAGCCATACGTGTCAGATAGGTAACCCATTTGATGCATCTTTTCGATGGATACACCGATTTCGAGGGGTGTGATGTGTGTTAACGGGGCATTTGTGGCGTCAAAACGTATGGTACCATCCTTGTAAACGGATAAGCCATGCTTTGCACGTAAAACACCCTTTTCAATCATTTCCGGAGTCTTATCTAGGTTTGTGAGACCCTTAACCCCACGTAACATTTTAGGCGATTGATAGCCAAGAGAGGCGCATGCGTTACTGAGTAGTTCCTTGAAGTTTATTGGTTGCCGCTGATACATAACCCCGTCTGTCTTACAACTGGAACAACCAGAATCCTTTACAGGTTTTCCACATCGAGGGCAACTTTTCTCGTGAACAGTTTCGCAGTTGCAAGCATCACATTTTATTTTCACGGTATAATTTTTGCAGTTGGGACATTTACGTTTTGTTAACTCAACAAAAACGGGCCCCTGCTTCGCCGCGTCAACAAGGTCACGATGTGAACCACCCTTCAAACCGACTGGAAATAGAACATGAACTAGCGGCTTCATTTCACGGTGCTTGGCTTTCTCTGGTCTACCCATACGTCCACCCACGTAAGTTGGCGCCTTATCTTTAATCTGGACACCAGCGAGTAGACTTAGAAATTCCAGAACCGAACCCGCTTGCATAGATTCGTCGAATCGGATTGTTCCGTAACCAAGAGTGAACCCTAAAGCAGCCGCATCCTCGCCCAACACCACGACTTTACCGTCGGCGATTTTATGGGGAAGAAAGATTTTTCTAAGCGATTTAACCACATCTTCGATCACTACACCAGTGATTTCAGTTGCTATTCCATCCTCAACTTTTACATCAGAGGAAACCAGCCACTTTTGTAAGGATTTTACTTCTTGAACGATATCTAAGCTTGTCCAGAACAATGTAGCACTTGGTGCTAATGGAATGCCTAAATTTTGGCTAAGCAGTATTGCCTCTTTTACGGTAGGTTTGTTTACGAATGGGTCAACTAAGAATTTTTGTAGCTTTTCTACCGAAAGAATACATTTCTCGGCCGCTTTTCCAAAGTCAGTCCCAAATTTTCCTAAAATAGCGTTTTGGAGGTCTTTTGCCCACCATTCTTCCACATATCCCGAAGGTGGAAGAGATTTATTGCAATAGAGGAAATCGCCAAAATCTATGAGCATATCGCCTAAGAAGAGGATTTTTTGAATCTTGCCTTTAACGGTGGCATAGTTTTCTAGTGACACCCGAACCACCGAGTTATCCTTTAACAAAACCACAGGTTTTTCAATGCTATCAACGGGCATGGTGACACCCCCTTTCCCAGGTAATTCCAAACGCATCTGAGTACCGGCTGCTAAGAAACTCTCTACCACAAGCATAGTTGCAGGATGGATCCCTACGGCTGAGAGCCCAGTGTTTCTTGACCTACCATATCTAAGCCTAAAGCCGCCACGTGTGGAGGGAAAAGCGAAAATGGGTCGTCCTGCAATAACATCATCCATAAAGCCGCCGGATTTTTTTTCTGATTTCTTCTTAAAATTTTTGAGCCATTCCCAACCTTTGAAACCTAATTTATCGATAATTACATAGACTTTCTGTGCACGTCCAACAATGCCGTCATTAACAACTCGGAGTGCGCCTCCTCGAACACGATTTGT
Organism: Candidatus Bathyarchaeota archaeon; assembly: GCA_963804785.1. Taxonomy (GTDB): domain Archaea; phylum Thermoproteota; class Bathyarchaeia; order Bathyarchaeales; family Bathycorpusculaceae; genus Bathycorpusculum. The sequence continues at coordinate 57,751 of CAWDRR010000002.1, read as the reverse complement.
TTCAACTCTCTCTAAGTTACGATATGACGAGACCTCTACGGGGTCTGACTCGGTGCCAGTACATTCAACTGGAATTAGGTTGAGGGCTTTTCTTAATTCTTCGTCGGGGATGTGATATTGAAAACGCCCAACCGAGCGTTCATAGAGTCTTAGCTCTTCTATAAAACGGGATACTTCTTCTTCAGTTGGTTTATACTTATCAAGATCCAATTCTCTTCGCACGTAATCGCCTACAACTAGCGTTAAAGCTTGGTCTGTTCCGCCTGCAGAACGAATAGGTCCAGCAAAGTAAACCGCAAGGTAACGTGTTTTGTCAGCATTCGTTTTAATTTTAACTTGAGCGATTCCTTGAATTGGCGCTGCTGTTAAGCCTTCAGTAAAGATTGCTAGGGCAGTTCGAATAGCTTGTTCTGCTAGTTGCTCTTGTTCTTCTTCGGCCTTAGAGAATTTTCCTTGAGCAATTTGCTGGGCTACCTTAAAAGCCACTTCTTCTCTTGGCATCTTGGTGCTTAATTCACGAATGCTAAGGGCAACTTCTTTTGGTCCAACTAGGCCTTCCACTAAATCAGCGATGTCTTGGGCAACTATGCATTCTGTTTTTAGCGCTGGGTCAAGTCCTTTAGATCTAGCGCTATCGCTTATGGCGTATAACCGTTTAAGCTCAGTTTCCATTGAATCAACGTAGTCTTGATAACCCTTGCTAATTTTCAAATTGAACTGCTCACCCGCAAGATATAATGAGAAGGGTTATTTTGGCTTTCTAAAAGAAACAGAAAACCCTATGAAAAATAGTTAGACCTTAATTCTTCTTATAGCGCAGATTATTTCAGAAACTCGTTGCGTAGCGTCACTTGACTCAGTAATATTTCCCGTGACGATTATGTCTGCGCCTGCAGAAGCTGCTGTAAATGCTTGTTCTTTGGTCTTTATTCCACCGCCGACTATAAGTGGAATATCAATCAGGTGTTTAACTGCGCGAATCATTTCATGAGGAACAGGGTTGGCTGCTCCAGAACCGCCTTCAAGATAGATGAAACGCATTCCAAGGTATTGTCCTGCAAGAGCGTGAGCGGCTGCAAGTTCAGGTTTATTGTAAGGAACTGAGATTGCTTTTCCAACTATTCCAGCTGTTCCGCCGTCGCCAACGATTATATAACCCATTGAAATTGGTTCTAAACCGTATTTTTTTACCAGAGGTGCACCCAAGATTTGAGCACCTATTAGAAAATAAGGATCAACTGAATTAAGCAAAGACATGAACCAAATGGCATCGGCATGAGAGCTTATTCCAGTTACGTTATTCGGAAAAAGAATTGTAGGAATATCAACTTTAGATTTAATGGCTTTTACTACGTCATCCAGATGATTCTCGGAAACAAATGTTGAGCCTCCAATCATTATTGCAGCTGTTCCACTATTTTTGGAGCTTTCAGCAATACTTGAGGCATCAGCAGCAGATACTTTTTCAGGGTCTATCAGAGTTATGTGAATTGAGCCATCGATTTTTATTTTTTCGAGCAAGTACCTTTCAATAGGCCCTAGCATAGCAGTAATCCTTCAATTACTCTTTTTTTACGTTTGTTACTTGAGTTCTTTTCTGGGGACCATAAACTCTATCGGTTAACATACAGTAAACGTCCACTTCACCTTGCGCGGGTTTAACTGGAAATTCTTCTTTAAGACCGCAACTACTGCATTGTGCAATAGAGTGCCCATCTTCTCTAAAAAGGTCCACCTTAACGGTTTCTTTTCCACATCTTGGGCAAGAGAAGAATTTAGGTAAATGCTTCTTTGGAATATGAACAACTTTTTTCCTTCTTCGACCCAATATAACAACCTTCTAAATCGACTGGTAATGTTCATTAATATTTATCCTTGTCCTTAAATACTTGCCTACTAACCATGAATTATGAGGCTGTAATCGCAAGTGAAGTTAACGCCTTCCCTGTTTGAGATAGATTTTTCTGAGACACAAAATAGAATCTGCCGTTTCATAAAAGAATATGTTGAAAACGCTGGGGCAAAAGGAATTGTACTCGGGCTCTCAGGAGGAATCGATAGCGCAACTATCGCGGCACTTTCAAGCCTTGCCATTGGAGGCGAAAACGTTTTAGGGTTAATGTTACCTGAGAACGAGAATTTTAACCAGAAAGACGTTGATGACGCTAAGGTTGTTGCAGAACAATTTCAGTTGGAAACACAGGTATGCAACATGTCAAATGGCCTTAACGGTATTTACGACGCCATTCCCATGTTTGACCCATCGGACAAGCTCTGCAAAGGAAACGTCAAGGCGCGAACAAGAATGATCTACCTCTACTACTACGCCAACAAAACAAGTCGAATAGTCTGTGGCAGCTCCGATAAGTCAGAGACAATGATGGGTTACTTTACTAAGTGGGGAGACGCTGCAGCAGATATAGCGCCAATTATGGATTTGTACAAGACTCAAGTTCGTAAATTTGCCGTCTATTTAGGAATTCCAAAGGAGCTTGCACAAAAACCTTCAACTCCTGGACTTTGGCCTAACCAGTTGGCGGAGTCGGAACTAGGAATAAAATATGAAACCCTGGACTTAATTCTCTTTGGACTCGAAAGGTTCATGGCGACCGAAGAAGTTGCCGAGCAACTTGATATCGACAAGGTTATAGTTGATAAGGTAAGGAGCAGGTGGCTTTCAAATGAACACAAACGAAAAATGCCACTTGCCCCAAAAATTGGTTACCGAAGCGTGGGAAAAGATTTTAGGCTTCCAAGACATACCTATTGAAAGTGGACATGCATGAAAGCCAAAATTAAACTTGCGCTAGCCCAGATAAGCAGCAAACGTGAAAGCAAAAGTGAAAATCTTCTAAAAATCGAAAAATTAACTTTGAAAGCGAAGCAGCAAGGAGCAGACCTAATTATCTTTCCTGAGATGTCGCTTACGGGCTATGTCCTTTTGGATCAGGTCTATGAAATAGCTGAAACGATACCTGGATCTTCAACGCAGAAAATTGAGGCTTTAGCAAAGAAGACAGGGATGCATATCATTTTTGGGATGCCTGAGCTTAGCGAGAAAGCACGGGCAACAGTCTTTAACACTGCCGTTTGTGTTGGACCCCAGGGTTTAATCGGTAAATATCGCAAAATGTATCTGCCTACCCATAGCGTGTTTGAAGAGAAAAGGTATTTTCGTCCAGGTTACCAGGAAGCGGCTTTTCAAACTGAAGTGGGAAACATCGGATTAACTATTTGCTATGACATTTTCTTCCCCGAAGTGTTCAGGTTGACTCGACTGAAGGGTGCACAACTATTAATTTGTATTTCAGCGTCCCCAGCTGTGCGTAGAGGCTACTTTGAAATCTTAACATCTGCTCGGGCATTGGAAAATACGGCTTTCCTTGCGTATGTTAACCTTGCCGGGGTGGAGGATGGTTTGCAGTTTTGGGGCGGAAGCCGTCTTGTTGGTCCTACGGGGGATGTTTTGGCTAAGGCAAAGTACGATGAAGAGGATTTTTTGGTCTGTGAATTGGATTTTGCTGATTTGAAGGCAGCCGAAACGTTTATTCCAACTCTCAGGGACCTTCGACCAGAGCTTTTCGATAAATTAAAGCAATATTCTGAGCTTTTTTGAATGTCACACAAAAAATTCGGCTACGTAACTACGAATCACAAGTGCATCACAACGTGTGATATCAACGATTTTGTATTGAAATCACAGTAATTTCTATTCATGATTAGTGATGTCACAAGCATTTCAAATGGATGAAGGGGTAGACGTTGACGTCAAAAACTGTGTTTTAAATGAAATTAAGACATAAGAACGCCTGTTTTATTTGGATAAAGTGTCTAAAAAACACCAACACTTTTGAAGGAGATTACAAAAATGACTTTTTTGTTTAAAGTTCCGACTAAAATTTGTGTTGAATTGTCGATATTTTAACCCTATTTATGTTAAATAGGGTAAATTTATGTTTAAAATTAAAAATAGCTTCTTAAATCTACTATTTGGCTATTTAATCGTTTATTTGCAGAGATTACTGATCAACAATCAAGCTTTTTTAGCTAGCCAAAACTTAAAAAGCACGATATGAATACAAAACCGTATCCATTCAGAGTATGGGAGAGAGCAACACTTTGAAGCTAAAAGACGGTGTACAAGCATGGTTAAATGGGGCACTAAATGACCCCATAGTCAAAATACTGGCTAAAAACAGCCAATTAACCAAAACTCAGCTTGAAACACTACTTAATAGACGTTTTAGCTGAGAATATATCAGGTAAACAGCTAAAGTACGATGAAAAAGCCGCTTTAAGGCTAACCAGGGCTAAAATAAGCCGTGGTTCGTTTAATAGGACATTAAAACAGTCCAGAGAAAACGTAATAAAATCGATCTACACAGTACTACTTTTGGGGTATTTGGGTGTTTTTGAGAGCACAACTCTTGACCCGTATCTCGAAATAGCCAATAAACTGCACGAATATGTCGAGGCCCACCAGGACATTCCAGGCAAGGAAGAGGAACTAAAAGACCACCTAAAAGTCATAGAAATCATCCGAGAATGAGCTCGAAACGAGCCTAAAACGGCTTTCTAGTCCATCAAAAGAGACTTTGTGACGTCACAAATCACAGTTTGAATCAATTATTTCCACACTTAAAATCGGGATCAATAAGCATCAGAAATATAAACATAAATTAACACTCTAAATAGAAAAATAACCTCATATTAAGGCGCTATTAAGTTTATGGAATTAACCTATTTGGAAGATCAATTTTGACTGTGATGTGTGATGTCATAGTTAACATGTGATAATGTAACCACAAACCTTAAAAAGTCCATGGAAATACTGTGATGTGTGATGCAACCGCTTAAATCACGCGTAAATCACAGGGGTAGAACATCACGGTTGACTTTACACCAATACTCATAGGCGTACTGTTAGCTGCAACAGTGGTAGCTTCGGTTGAGTATTACAGGCAAATACGTAAAGCACAAAAAGAATACGAGAAAGCCAGAGACTTTGTCGAGGATATTGTGCTAAGTTTCAACAGAGAACTTAAACGTGAAGCCGAAAAGTTAGATTTAATCACATTCAAAGTTGAAGGAAACTCTGCAAAAGCTGAGACCAGCTCTAAAGAAGATAGACAACGTGGAAAAAAGGATAAAGCCATTCGAAGAACAAATTGGCGCCATCACACAAACAATATCACAAACCCTCTCACAAAACTAATACAAGCATCCTATCGGGGCTGTCGGGTTTAGAGCTGAAAATAAAAGAAATAGAAGCAACCCAAGAAACTCTACGCATAAAGATATCAGGTTTCGAAGAGCAAATCCAAAAAATTACCGTTCTCCCCACCTGAAACAAGAAATGAACCTGTCATAATGCCATTAAACGTGACAAAGCCATGGCCGCCTTAACTGATACAGAAATTGCAGTCCTAGAAATGCTATCAAAGGAAGGGGCTAAGACTGCGCCAGAAATCAAAGAAAGAGTTCACCTTAGCAGGGAACACACGGCAAGGTTGATGAAGAAACTCTACGAGGAAGGATATTTGGAGAGGGAAGCTGGCAAAATTCCTTTCAGGTACAGCATCAAGAAAGAAATGGAGAATCTGATGCAGAAAACTGAAACCAACCAATCGTAAAGTTTTGGGAAAAATTTTTATCAGTTCAATTTTTGTAATTAAGTACATCTGTAAATAGTTCAAAATAAATTATTAAGACTATAACTACTTTTACTTTATGCGTTGCTTTATAGTGTAGCTTGTGAAATGTTTGGCGCGCTCTTATATTTCAAGCTGTTTGGTCCACCCGTCCTAAGAAGCATACCTTTGTTTGACATCCTTGAAAGATAAGTGGAAACTGTACTGAGACCAACTGGTTCTTTGAGTTCCTGCTCATAAATTGACTGAATATCCTTTGAAGAGAACCAAATTAATGGGAAATTCTTCTGGATAACCATCTGAACCTTTTCAAAACGTGACAAAACTTTGTTAGGTAAAGCAGCCCCAGCATTTACAGTTGGGTTCTCTCCTGGTGCACCGCCTAGCAACTCTACCAGATCCAGAAGACGCAGAGCTTTATCACGGGTCACTTGACCCTCGAAAGCAATAGTATATCGATTACCATCGCTATCGAACAGCTCAACGCGCATTTTACGAGCCGGCATCTGATATACACCTTAAGGTTGTTCACAACTTTACACTTCACACCTTATAGCTGTTATGGTGAAGAATGATTAATTAAAAAAGCTATTTACATGCTCATAATTCTATATCTGCCATAGATTTGAAGTTTGTTTGTTATTACCAGCTTCACAGTAAAACGAAATGCTTGAAATAATTCAGTTCCACCTTAGTTTTGCTTTTCCAGTAGAAGCGTAGGGGTGCCTTGTTCACTTGTAAAAGACATAAAAACAGTAATTTAACAGAAACAAAGCTTGATAAAGCAACATTTTATGTGCCAATTCACATCTGTTCACAGTTTTGTGAAGGAAAAAACCAGTAAAAGTCTTTGAAAAAAATTGTTAAGGAAACTTTACTTGGATTCAATTGAGATATAATACAATCTCTAAGCTTGAAGGTGTTGCATGGATAATTTACCATGGAAAAATTGTTGCAGACGCACCCCTATGTTTCCTCTCGAAGTATTTAGGATAAAAAGAACACAGGAGAGGATAAAAAAATATTTGTAGAATGTTTGTCTAAATTCTTTGATAGTAATTATTAATATATAAAAAAACATTTTACCTATCAGAGTATATTATTATATATATATTAAATAGTGTTTTTCTTTTACCAAGCTTTTTTCTCCAGTAGAAGCTTTGGGGTGTGTGTGCTCTCGCTTTGTTTGGCTATTATCGTTTGTTTTCATTGTTTTTTAGGAATGTTGTGTTCTAAAACCAGTTTTTTGTACTATATCCTTTATCTGTTCCACACGAAATAACGGTGTTACCTCTGAAGCAGTGTGGAATAGTAAATGGGCAATTCAAGCGTATTAGATGATGTATTCGAAAAATTCGTAAATGGAGCTAAATTATTTAAAGACAGAGAGGTCTTAAGGCATGATTATCTTCCTGAGAAACTTCCACACCGCGAAGACCAAATTCGACTGTTAGGTGCAACCGTTGCTCCAGTTCTAAGAGATTCACGATGCTCAAACATTTTCATTTATGGAAAAACTGGAACAGGAAAAACAGCCGTAACAAAATATGTTTTAAGCCATTTGGAATCCAAAGCAAAAGAGTATGGTGCACAAGTCAAATTCTGCTACATTAACTGCCGCATGACAGGGTCAGAATACAGGGTTTTCGCAGCCCTAAGCCAAAGTGTAGGATTAACAATTCCTTTTACAGGCTTGTCAGTAGGTGAAGTCTTTGACAGGTTCCGCTCAGGGTTAGAACAATCTAGAATAATATTCATAATCGTTTTGGATGAGGTTGATGCCTTGATTAAGGAACATGGCGACGCCTTCATGTATGAGTTAACAAGAATAAACGAAACGCTAACCAAAAGCAAAGTTGCCTTAATTGGTATATCAAATGATCTACGGCTAAAAGAATTCTTGGACCCGCGCGTATTCAGTTCATTAAGTGAAGAAGAACTTGTCTTTAGGCCATATGACGCTGGGGAACTTCGAAACATATTGCTAGAACGGTCAAAATTATCCTTCCAAGATGGAGTTCTTTCAGATTCAGCTTTAAGTATTTGCTCGGCTTTGGCTGCTGCAGAGCATGGTGACGCTAGGCGTGCTTTAGATCTTTTGCGTGTTGCTGGCGAAGTTGCTGAGCGTTTGGGTGCAAAAATGATTACTGAAGAGCACGTACGCCAAGCTGAGAAACATATTGAACATAACCGAGTTATTGAAGCCCTCAATAACCTGACGTTGCATTCAAAGTTGGTATTGCTAAGTGTTTACCACCTAAATAGGTCGAGCGCTACTACAGGCGAAATATACGATATTTACAATGAACTTTGCGGTGAAATGGGCGCTGGGCTTCTAACGCAACGGCGTTTAGGCACTTTGGTCAACGAACTTGATTCGATGGGTCTTGTGAACGCAAAAGTTGTAAGCATGGGACGATACGGAAGAACCAAAAAGATTAGACTTGAGATATCTCGCAGTTTGATAAGAGACGTCTTTAGCAGCGATAATCGTTTTAACCAATTGATTGAGTATTCACCCCAAACTTCCCGCAAAAATCCGAGTAGTATGGTCTAAATGTCATTAAACGATAAAACGGTCGTTTGAAGGGTTTGAAGGTTTACCACGGGTACCAGTCCTGGTGTGGGAACCAACCCTAACTTTTCCATATAATCAGTCTGATCTTGCCAGCCACCAGAATTAACCACAAGCACTCCGCGGTAATTACAAAGTCCATTAACATGTACGTGTCCTGCATGAAAAATGTCTGGAACTCTGTCTATTACAAGGTAATCTCGGTTTTCTGGGGAAAGCATAGTTTTTCCACCGTAGACGGGTGCTAAATGACGTCCTTGCATAAGTAAACGCATGGATTTTTCTGGGTGCTGATGGTCCATGCCAGGGATAACTGATACTATGTCATCTAAGCTTCTTCCATGGTACATGAGTACTTCTACACCGTGAATGCTAAGTAGACATGGACTGCCGACCGAATGGAAGTTCTTTTTGCTATCAATAGCCTGTTAAATATACTTCTGGTATGGCAGGTTGCGGCAAAGATTTCCGGGCGGCATCATGGTTGCCTGGAGATAGAATTATTTCAATGTAATCTGGAATTTTTTCTAAATATTTGATTGCAAAATTATATTGTTTTTGAACATCCCGTATAGTTAGCTCGTTTTGTTGACCGGGATAAATGCCTATGCCATCCACTATGTCACCCGCAACGAGAAGATATTTAACACGGCTGGCTATCTGGCGCATTTCAGGGGTTCCATACTTGCCCATCAGCCAGAGAATGAAGCGTTTGAATGGTTCTTTAGTAAATTTTGTGCTGCCTATATGGATGTCCGATGTGAGGACGGCGTAAACTGGTTCTGTGTGCACGTTGTGGCACTTTTCTGCCTACGTCAGGGAAAATTATGTCTTCAGCCATTAGTAGGTCGCTTCTTGTTTTGACGATTGCAGCGCAGAAGATTTGGTCAGGTAGAAGCGTGAGTGCTTTCTTCTTTACTTCTTCAGGAGCTTTTTTAGATACAATAATTGTTGCGCTTCCCTGTAAATCCTCGACAGAAAGGATAGTGTTATTTTTTGAATCTCTTTTTTCGGTTAACATACAGATTATTTTGAGCTTGGTTTTTGGCGGCGATTTGAGAGCTTCTATGATTGGGGTTGCTGCCTTAACATCCATCCTTTGCCTTAGCAGTTTTTCGATGCGTTTAAACCGATCTTGAAAATAAAGTACATACTCGTTCAATGTGCCATTTGAAGTGAGTTTCCCCGTAGCGTCTTCAAGGATCTTGAGTTCCGATGGTATCTCTCTCGCGTAAGGATAAAACTCGGTTTCGGTCAACCTTTGATATTCCTCAATTGGTCGCAGTTGAGGTTGCGGAATACTTGGAAATTTAGCACGTTCAGGCTCAGACGTTTGAATTTGTGGAGCAGGTTCAATGACTTGAATAAGTGCTTCTAAGAAACTTCTCTCAATAAACATTGGTTTATTTTGTAGTCCTTGGATTCGTTCAAGTGCCAAGTTCATAATGTTGACAGGGTCGTTAGTTGAGGCGTTTTGAATTAGAAACTCGAACGCTTCGCTATTCAATTGGTATCCTGCTTCCATTGTTGTTTGGATTGCTAGTTGGAGTTTTTCTTGTGCGCTCATCGAATTTTTGCCTTTGACTCGTGATTACTGATAGTTTTTTATGTTAGGCACTTATGCTCTTGAGTTATTAACTGTTTTTCGTTTGTCGCGTTTTTCTACGAGAAGAAGGTTGTTTTTGTTTTTTATCTTTAGAACTGTCTGAAGCTCTTTGGGATTATTGTTGATGGTATTTTCAGAATTAATTCATTGTAACTTTACTCAATTTATATAACCGGGCTTTGGTTTAGATATATTATATCTTGTTGAGGTGTATCGATATGGGTGATTTACGCAAAGTTCAACAAACTCCAACCGGTACGTTCTTTGTTTGTGTACCCCGCGAATGGGCACAAAAGAACGGGTTACAGAAAGGCAGTTTAGTAAATTTGGAGATGACTGTTGACAGCAAACTTCTTGTAGACTCCAAATATGATGTTGAGACAGCAACCTAGAGTAGCATCTTTAAATGTTGGTGCCTTTTTAGGGCGCGAAATTGTTGGGCACTACCTTCTTGGATATGACATTATTCGTATAGAAGCAAAAAATCGTATTGACTCTAGCGTGAGAAACTTGGTAAAATCTACTGCTGACTCTCTGGCTGGATTGATGATTGTTGAGGAAACTCCTTCGATGATTTCCCTTCAGTGTTTAATGCAGCAGCAGCCTTTTACTTCACCCGAAAAAATTTTACAGCGCAATCATGCCAGTGCTACCCGAATGATTCGTGATGCTGCTAATTCTTTTGTTTCTGGCGACATGGATTTGGCTAAGAACGTTATTGAAAGGGATGTGGAGAATAATAAGTTCTATTTTTTATTGGTTAGAATATTACGAACGATTATTCAGAATCCACGTTTAAGTGAGAAGATTGGAATTACCCCTATAGAATGCTTGGACTACCGTTTAGCTGCAAGCCTCATTGAAGGTATAGGTGATGCATGTGTGCAAGTGGCTTCAAACACGATAGCGCTAAACGGAGTAAAATTATCTGATGAACTTCGAAAGCTCTTAATTGAACTACAATGTGTGTGTTACGACGCCAATGAGCAAGCTCTAAAATCATTCTTAGCCAAAGATATCTCACTGGCTGAGGACGTACGTAATTTGAGGGGAAAAATCGAATTGACCTGCTCAAAAGTTGAAGAGGTAGCAAAAGAATCGTCTTTGGATTTGATGCCTCAGATTTTGGCAGCTGTGTCTTTTCTCAGGCAAATTTATGAGGGTAGCGTCGACATGGCTGATTTAGTTGTGTAATTTTTTCAATTTTTAACAACTATTGATTGGGGGCTTCTCTTACACGGACTGTCAATCTCTATCTATTCTATAAATAATTGCTTTTAAAATATTGAATAACTCAAAATATGCTTGTAAAGGGTTAAATTTACTGGTTCATATTCACAACGGGGATAAATCATATGGCAAATACTGTTGATAATGTAGCAAAGGCACTCTACTTGTCAGGTTGCTTAAAGTTTGGCAGCTTCAAAATCAAGTCAGGCGCAACAAGCCCTTACTATATTGATCTTTCCCGTGTTCTCTCCTCACCAAAACAACTTTGCACTATAGCTGAATCTGCCTCCCAAAAAATTACTCAGATAATGGCTACCGATAAAATTGACAAGTTAGCCTCTATTGAGCTTAAGGGTGCATTGATTGTGCCAAGTATTGCTTGTATACTAAACTTGCCTTGCGTCATTATAAGAAAGGAGGACAAATCATATGGTGTTACGGGTCGAATTGCGGGTGCAGAGGTAGTTAAAGGTGACAATATTCTCTTCTTCGATGATGTAATCAGTGAAGGATTGTCAAAAGTTGAAGGCATTAAGCCTCTTCAAGAGCTTGGCGCTAGCGTCAAGCACTTGTTGGTTGTAGTAAACCGTGAACACGGAGGAAAAGAAAAACTGGAGAAACTTGGTTATCAAGTACATGCTTTAGCGAAAATAACAGAAATTGTAGATTCGCTCTATCGTGAGAAGTGTATTTCTAAGGATCAGGCTGACAAGGTCTTGGATTACGTTAAGAACTTTCAAGAGGGCTAAAATGCTTTTTTTGAAAAAAAGAGAACTTCTTTATTTAAGAGCTACCACTTCAGAAGAGTATGCCTCAAAGGAATCCCCCTAAAATGCAGGATCAAAAGCAAGTAGTGGAAGCAATGCTCAAGCCAGAAGCGTATGCTCAAGAACCTGGCAAAATTGAATTAATACAAACACACATTTCGTTTGTCTTCTTAACCAACAATTACGTTTACAAAGTAAAGAAAGCCGTAAACTTTGGGTTTCTAGACTTTTCAACTCTTGATAAAAGGCATTTGTTCTGTGAAAAAGAGTTAGAACTAAATAGGCGACTTTGCCCCGAAATATACCTTGAAGTAATTCCCATCAAGAAAACAAACGTCATTAAGGTAGATGGAGAAGGCGAAACTATTGAATATGCCTTAAAAATGAAGAGGCTCCCCCAAGAAAAAATAATGACTGTTCTCCTAAAAGAAAATAAAGTTGACAAAAAAACTATTGACGGCGTTGCTCAAATAGTCGCGCAGTTTCACTCAAGAGCCCAAACCAACCCTGAAATAAGCCAGTTCGGATCTCTGGAAATAGTGAAGACTAACTGGGATGAAAACTTTTCTCAAAGCACAAAATACATCAACCAAACAATATCGCAGATAGACTATCACTTTATCCAAAACAAAATCAATACTTTCCTTGAAAAAAACAAGGTTCTTTTTGAAAGCAGAATTACTAACAATCGAATAAGAGATTGTCACGGTGACCTACATTCAGGAAATATATTCATAACAGATAAAATATGCATTTTCGATGCTATTGAATTTAATGATCGTTTCAGATATTCCGACGTTGCCGCGGATGTTGCCTTTTTGGTTATGGACTTGGATTTCCAACAACGATCTGACCTCGCAAATTACTTTATCGAGCGGTACCTCACATACTCCAAAGACCAACAGTTAGCCCAGCTTCTCGCGTTCTACAAATGCTACAGAGCGTATGTGAGAGGTAAAGTAATCAGTTTTAGACTAGACGACCCAAATATTGCCCCTGAAGAAAAAAGATCTGCAACTACCGAAGCGAAAGCGTACTTCAAACTATCTTGTGAATACGCAAAAAAACTCTAACAAAACCTATTTTTTTACGAACTGGTCCGAAACCCAATCGGGAATCTGGACTGTGCCCATTACAATTGGTTTTTGGTGGCAGTCGCTGCCTCCAGTCATAATTAGCCCATGGTTCGATGCGAATGTCACGTAATGACTGGTTGTTTCTGTGGTGTTCCTTGAGTGCCAGCATTCAACACCATCAATGTAGGGTAACATTTTTTCTTTAATAATATCGGTTTGTTCAGCGAGTTCTTTTGTTAACGATCTCAGCGAGGTTCCATGAGGGTCGTTGGGGTGAGCCAGCACGAGTTTTCCACCTGCATCCCGGATGATTTTTGATGCTTCTTCCAGATATAAAGGAAATTTTGGGACATCACATTTTACGAGATATTTATCGAAGGCTTCTTGGCGGTTTTTAACGACTCCCTTCTTTATCAAGTAATCCGCTATATGGGGTCTACCAAGTACACCATCAACTGAATCTTCAATCTGCCTCAAATCATTGTTGGTTAAGGATGTAAAATGTTCTTCTTTGAATTCAGCGTTGAGATTGTCAAGGATTTTAGATGCCCGCTCCTCTCTATACTTAGACATTGTATACAGTTTGCTCTCCAAAGCAATGTTGTTGGGATCGAATTGGTAGCCTAAGAAATCCAGCGAAACTGCCTTTCCTTCATTATACTTCGGGTGAAAAAAAGTTACGTTTAACTCTACACCTGTAATATGTCTGATGCCTTCTTTTTTTGTCATCGAAATAACTTGGTTTTGGCAACTGATAGAATCATGGTCTGAAATTGATAAAAAACTGATATTTCGGGCTTTTGCTTCCAATATTATTTCTGCTACAGATAATTTTCCATCTGAATTTTTCGAGTGAATATGTAAATCAATTCTCATTGTTGGTGCACGGTTATTTTTTCTCTACTCCGACTACGTACCAACGCTCGGTTTCATCATGACAAGTATCAACAGTTAAATGAATTAATTTGAGGGTGGGAAACTTTTTCTTTAAATCGTCGATATCTATAAGTTCAAATTTGTTTTTGTTTGCAAGGTACGCTTCTTCTGTTAGGGCGTTTGACTCATACTTTTCTTTAGTTCTCTTCATAATTCTTGCGATTGATACTTCTTGTGGGCAACTGGTTTGTAGTATAACAAAAGTCATTTTGTTTTTTGCCGCTATTTCAGCCGCGCGTTGACGGAGCTCCTGAGTAACGAATGTTGCATCTAAAATTAAGCCGCTCTTACTCTTTGCGGCTTGATCGTCTGCGCGTCGGAACAATTCGTCATATACTGATAATCGCTTGTTCATGTTTCCAGCAACTTTTACGTCAAAAATGTCCTCGTTTTTGAGTACTTCTAACCGAATCAAGTCGCTGCGCAGAATTGGATAACCCTTGATTTTGGAGACTTCCTCTGAAGTTTCAGTTTTGTAACTTGCAGGTAACCCGCAGGTTATCAGGAGAGTTCGTGGCTCTAATTCTGTTTTGATAAACGAAGCAAAGGGTTCCTTCATAACGGTTCCTCACAGTAGGTCTGAATATTGAATAATTAAAGTTTTTCCAGCAAGCAACCGCGTATTTAAGCATTAAATTGAAGCAAATTCTAAATAGGTAGAACACATATGTTCCTAAAAAAGAAGGCATAGCAATGGAAGAATTCCAAGTAAAAGATAAAAGTTTAGCACCTCAAGGTCACTTACAGATTGAATGGGCAGCAAAACACATGCCCGTCCTTAACATCATAAAGAACAGATTTGAAAAAGAAAAACCGCTTAAAGGACAAATAATAGCTGCATGTCTCCACGTCACCAAAGAAACAGCCGTGCTAATCAACGTGCTTATCGCTGGAGGCGCCAAAGTCGCACTCTGCGGATCTAATCCTCTGTCTACCCAAGACGATGTTGCCGCAGCTTTAGCAGACAGTGGCGTACACGTTTTTGCTTGGAGAGGACAAAACACAGAGGACTACTACAAATGTATTGACAAAGTCCTCGATTTCAAACCAACGATAACAATGGATGACGGAGCAGACGTTGTCGGTATGCTTCATAGCAAACGTCCAAACCAAATTAAAGACATCAAAGGTGGAACTGAAGAAACCTCCACTGGAGTAGTCCGCTTAAAAGCCATGGAGCAAGATGGAAGCCTCAAATACCCAATCGTAGCCGTTAACGATGCCTACACAAAGTATCTTTTTGACAACCGTTATGGAACAGGTCAAAGCACTATCGACGGCATTATGCGAGCGACCTCAGTTTTGCTTGCAGGCAAAAATTTTGTGGTTGGTGGATACGGTTGGTGTAGTAGAGGTATAGCCATGCGTGCACGAGGTTTAGGCGCCAACGTGATAGTAACAGAGATTCAACCAACCCGTGCGTTGGAAGCAGTTATGGACGGTTACCGAGTCATGACTATGATTGAAGCAGCACCCATTGGCGACATATTTGCTACGGCTACAGGCGACATAAGCGTAATTCGCAAAGATACACATGCAAAAAATGAAAGATGGCGCCATCATATGTAACAGTGGACACTTCAACGTGGAAATCAATATCCCCGACTTGGAATCGCTAACCAAGAACAAAACGAACGATGCGTCCAAACATGGAAGAGTACAGCTTAAAAGACGGCAGAAAACTCTATCTCCTTGCAGAAGGAAGACTGGTGAATCTAGCAGCTGCAGAAGGTCACCCTTCCGAAGTCATGGACATGTCCTTTGCAAACCAGGCTCTATGCTCA
This sequence comes from Candidatus Bathyarchaeota archaeon, assembly GCA_963804785.1. Classification (GTDB taxonomy): domain Archaea; phylum Thermoproteota; class Bathyarchaeia; order Bathyarchaeales; family Bathycorpusculaceae; genus Bathycorpusculum. The sequence goes on along the minus strand of CAWDRR010000002.1, from coordinate 42,126 downwards.
GAATACATCGCTAAAACAACCAAACTACAAACCAAAGTTTACACTGTGCCAAAAGATCTCGATGAGAAAGTTGCTGAGTTGAAACTGAAATCAATGGGTGTATCAATCGATGAACTTACCGCTGAGCAGAAAAAATACCTTTCAACTTGGGAAATGGGAACTACCTAATCAACCGAGTTATGAAAGACATGACAAACTTTAAATTGATTAAGCGAATACATGGCTATAAAGTGGTGAATCACTAAATGGTTAGTAAAGATCAAGGAATAGGTGGAGCAATACTACTTGTCTGCGTAGTTGTCGCTGTAGTTTACTTAGTAGCACTGTTTGGTTATCAGCAGTTGATTCAGCCTTGGCTTAACATTGGCTCTTCGGCTGATGTGAGGTTCTGGCTTATTGCTGTACCAGTTTTCGTAGCTTTCGTAGCTATCTTGTTTATTGGCGCTTGGATTGGCTGGACAATGGCAACAACACCTCCTCCAAAACCAATTGAAGAAATCACAACTGAAATCGAAGACAAAAAAGAAGAACCAAAAGTTGAAGAAACCGAATCAATGAAAGCAACTGAAGCGCCATCTACCGAAGACAAACCAGCAGCAAAGAAAAAGAAGTAAATTTACTTCAATCTTTTCTTATTATTTTCCTTTTCAGTTTTTTTGTTTCTATTTTTATATCAACCAACCTAAGGGTAGGTTTACTAGAATAGATTATTTTTTGTTATTCTCGCATTTTTCTTAGCATGCATTCAACTATGTCTTTACAAACAAGACAGTCGTCTGGAATTTGCGTTTTTGAAGTTCTCTCACTTAAGTGACCAAGATGATACTGGCAAGCCGCTGGCTTTTCGCTATTATTATTGTCTTTTGCATCAAGATCGGTATTTGTCCTCTTCGGTTTCACTTCAAGTAATGGTTTTTTTACTTTTTCCTCAGTTTTGAGGGGTGTTTGAATCATTTTTATTTTTGTGAGACAGTAAGGGCAACTGGAATATGGCTCTTCGGGGTTTTGTTGTAAGTTCAGGGTTTTAAGTGGTGAATTAAATGTTTTTCTACAAGAAGGATTTTGACATGTTAACGTTTTCTTTTTCCCCGTGTTTGAGATAGTCAAGTTAAGTTAGGACTCTAATAGAAAAATAGGATATTCGCCTTATAGCGTTGATGAATCTTGAATAAAGATTACCAATTATTCAACACTGCAAGTTTGTTTTGGAGATGTAAGTTTTATGAGTTATTATTCATGCCGTGTGCAGCTGGTGCTGTTAACGCTTAGTCAATTTTGGGGAGGTTTGACTCCTTTCATGGTTGCGCGTTCCAAGCGTTTTTTGGCGGTTCCCAGTCACTGAAATGCTCTGTTTGAGGGTTACAAAAGCCGCTTAATCTGTTTGTTTAAGCTTTTAAAATACAACTATCGCTTAACAATTCTTTGGTTGATAGACGCACCATGGGTCTTCGGTTAAATAATCGCTTTTTAGTTCTGATGGTTCGTGGAGGTCGCCGCAATAATCGATGAAGTCGCTTGAAAGACCATAAGCTCGTGCTCTGCAACCGCCGCATAAAGTGCTGTATTCACATGCCCCACATTTGCCTTTCAAGGATTTGGGGTTACGAAGAGCCTTGAATACTGGTGAGTTAACCCATATTTCTTTGAATGGTTTTTCTCGAATGTTTCCAAGTTTAACTGGAAGATACGGGCAGGGGGTGATGTCACCGTTGGGATAAATACGGCAGTAGTACAATCCTGCCATGCAACCGCGCACCCATTGTCTCATGTCTAAGCCCATGCCTTTTGCGATGCGCATGAACTGGGGCGCACAAGAAGGTCTCACGTTTAGCTTATGTCCTGAGACTTTAGCGAATGTTTTAGTTATCATGTCTTCATATTTTTGCGGTGAAATGTCTTCTATTTTGGTTCCACGTCCTGTTGGGACGAGGAAGAAGAGGTGGAAGTTTTCAACTCCTATTTCCTCAACTAAAGACATTATATCGTCAATTTGATCGTAGTTCTCGTGGGTTAGTGTAGTGTTAACTTGGACAAGTATGTTGTTTTTACGTAGCGTTTTGCAGGCATTAATGGCTTTTTCCCATGCTCCCGTAACACCTCGGAAAGCGTCATGCTGAGCAGGAATGTTTGAGTCTAAACTGATTGAAACTGTTTCTATTCCAGCGGCCTTAAGCTTAGCTGCGACAGCGTCGTCAATGAGGCTTCCGTTGGATCCAAGACCCATCTTTAGACCCCTAGAATTGCCATACTTGATTAATTCGTAGATGTCTGGGCGCAAGAGAGGTTCACCACCGCTTAGTATTAGTAGTGGCCTGCTAACTTGGCATATTTGATCCATAAGATCTTTGCCTTCTTGAGTGGACAGTTCATTGGCAAGTTTCTTTTCTGTTGCGTTAATGTAACAGTGGCTACATTTCATGTTGCATTCTCTAGTAACGTTCCATGACATTACTAATGGGACGTATTTCTCGGATTTTTGGGCTTCCGGTGAATGGGCTAGTTTGAGGTAGAACTCACAGTTTCCATCTGTGGCTATCAGTTTTGGCTGCCAAAGAGTAAACGGAAAAGGCAAAACTGTATCAAGCATAGCTTTGGCGTGGGCAAAACAGAAATGTTTGCAGAACAGCGCCGAAACCTTTGGGTCTACTCCAAATTTATCCGCGGCGTATTTGTGGCTTCCAAAAATTGGGCAATTCAGAAACTCCATTTTTCCATCGAGAGTTTCGTTGCTCATGGTCATGTTGATGAAGTGATCGCTTAACATGACTGACTGCAACTTTTCTCGACGCATACCCACCTTTAAAGTGACGTCGAGAGCAATGCTAACGGTTTCCTGTCCAAACTTATCCTTAACTGACGCCATAGCATTTTCAAGTGCTGGTAAACCCCTGGTTTTGGCTATTTCGTTTGTAACCAGTAAACCTTTGATTGTTTCATACTCTTGGATTAGTCTCATACGTATGACTTCTTCTGCCCAGTTACCAAAAACTCTGTCCATTGCTTCTGCGGCTTTGGGGTTTTTGCTATTTAAAAGAGATTCAACTTCTTTGTTCATTTGTTTTAGCTTGTTAAATAGCTTAATTTTTTGCTCGGTTCCTAACCTTGTACTTTTTGCTATTTCTTTTTCAGACAACTGAACGAGGGCTACTTCTTGGATAAGCTCCTTAGCGTCAGACTCAAAATCACAATAAATATTGGTTAGCTGTTCGGAAACATTAGGCAAATCTATACCCAGCTCTGTTAGGAGCACTTGGGTTTCTGATTCCATCTTGCTGACCATAGCCATATGATATAAAAGAGAACCCCCCATGCCAGGGTCAGCCTGTTTACCTATTAAACCATTGACAATTTGAGTGAACACTTTTTTTGCAGAATCAAAATCCTGCTTTTCGATAGCTGCTTGGGCTTCAAGGAGTTTTTGTTTGCGGCTGACTAAGAGTTGTACCCATTTATGACATTGCTTAACGTCGAAGTTTGTTATGTGTTTACACCCTAAGGCTTAGAGATTCGTTGCATAAAGTAAAAAAAGATAGCGGTACTTCAACTGCTATAGCAATACTGCATCTTCGCACATGTTGTGAATTCGATAAACTAATTAACCCCAAAACTAAACATAGCCAGCTATGGGTGAACAGTTTGGATTTAGATTTAAATTCAATTAATTTGATTTTTGCTTTAGTTGGCTTCCTAATAATGTTGGGCATGCTCGGGGGCATAGGAATCAATAAACCCCGTGGCATGAGCGTGAAAATGTGGTGCGTCGGTTATCTTGCTGTTGCACTAGGGTTCGATGCGCTGGCCGTTGTTGGGCTGCTTGGCGGCTATACATGGTTAACTTACTTGCTGGTAGGGCTTTCCGCAGGTGCTGCTACAGGATTAGCTATGCACGTGATGCATCACATAAACGAAGAAGATGTAAACCCGACAATAATGGGATAGCAAGTTAATCTTCAACAAACAATTTGCAATCAGCAGTCTTCAATATCAATCAAAAAAGGCAGGTTGTAAATAATTTGAATGCCTCTTTTTTTATACTTTTCTATATTATTTATCGGTTGTACTTACAAGGTAGACGTTGAAGTTACCTCTTCCAGAATATTTCTGTTATACTCACCTTTTTTAGTCAACAAAGTTTGACTAACTATTAGTCAAGAATCCTTAACGAGAACCTTTTACTTTAAAGAAAACAAGAGGGTTTTGGAGAAAACGGACGGATACTTTGTTCTGTCCGGTTACGGAAGAAAAGAATAGGGGCGCAAAAATGATCACTATCCTGTCAGATATTCAAAAAGCTGAAAAGTGTGGATATTTTTTTGAAATGTTAAAATCACTTGACTTGGAATGCAAAAGTTGCGCTTCAATAACCCCTTTGGAATGTTTAACAAGCTGCAAAGTGTACAGGTTAAAAAATGAGCTTAGGTTTGTTCGGAAAAGCTTGGAGAATCCTGATTACCTAAAAGATCTTTTCAATGTGCTAAAAAAAGAAACGAGACTTCACGTTTTAAACGTTTTAATTAACTGCCGATTTTCGTTGAGTCAGGTTCAACTACAATTAAGAAATGCTGGGTATAGTTACAGCCAACGCGCTATCAGCAAAGATTTTTTGCTCCCTTTGATCTCTTTAGGTTTAATATGCGAATCCCAAGGCGAATATCGTCTGACTTTATTTGGAGGTCGCTTGACCAAACTGCTTGAGTGTCTTCCTGATTTTGCTCTAATGCTGCCTGCGAACTCACGCTGCTACGAAGAAATCGTTCTACAACATTTATTGTCAGGGTCAAAAACGTTTGAATCGATAGAGGCTGTCATTTTGTTGAGAAATGTATCACGGACAATCAAGCGTCTAAGATCAGCACAACTTATTGAAACATCTACTGATCGAGAATATGTTTTCTTCTTCAAAACCAAACGAGATCCAAAAAAGGAGACCTCAACAGCTACTGAGCGAAAAATTTATGATGCGATTACCTATCACGGAATTTCAGCTAGAAAACTTGCTAGTCAAACAAAGTTTTCCATAAGAGTAACTTACAGAGGAATAAAAAAATTGAGAGGCAAGAAATTAGTATTTCAAAGAAGAACTCCCAGAGTCTACAATTTAACTGACAAAGGGAGAAAGTTGGCTATTTTACTGTATGATCTCCAAAAAACTGTTGAAGATACAAAAGTTTCTTTTCAACAAATCTCGCAAGAGAGCCGCTTGTCTATTCTGGAAGATTTGTCTTTAAGATTAAAGTATTCACCAAATAAGTCTTGCAGGTTGACGAAAATCGGCAAGAAAAGTTAACGAAACGCTTGATACAGAAGGGGTCAAATAACTTCCAAAGAAATCTCCTTCGAATTGCCTAAGTGTCATTCTAAAACTGGCTTTGAAAGTTGTTGAGAACATTCGCTCAGTCGTCAAACAACAAAACAGAAGCAAATTGAATTTGCAGCAAAGCTGTTAAGCCTTCATAATGACACAGCAAGTTTACTTTTATTTCACCTTAAACAATTTTCTAGAATCCATTCGAGGCTCTAATTTTTAACAATATATCTCCTCCCTCTTTGTTACTTGCTCTCTGATTTCAAAACATAAGCTAGCATACTAATAACAAATTTGTGCATAATTTATGCTCAGCTTGTGTCTTTTTTGATTATTTATCCTTTTAACTTGATAGTATCAGAAAGTATTATTGTGACCATTAATATCAAAATTAGGCGTTTTTATGCATCTTTACTTACAATTATAATAAAATTTATAAACGAATTGAAAAATATAATTAAATTATAAAAATAAAGGAAAAGAAAAAAAATGAATAAAAACATTAAAACTGTAATTTCAATGATTCTTCTTTTGACATTTGCAGCTTCAATGGTTTTAACAATGCCAACACAAGCACAAACAGTAATGACACAGAAAACCTATCCCTTGATAGATGCCGTCCCTAACCCAGTTGGTGTTGGGGAGCAGGTGTTGCTTCGATTTGGAATTTCTGAGGGATTAGGAAGCGTAGCGTTAGGCTGGACAGGCATCACTGTAACCGTCGTTGATCCAGACGCTATAACTACTACTCTTGGTCCATTCAAAACCGACTCCACAGGCGCAAGCTTTTCAATCTTTACTCCCACAAAAGTAGGCACTTACACGCTAACAACCAACTTCCCTCAACAAAATGTCACGGAAGATTGGTTTGTTGCTGAACGAGGTGCCCTTCTTGCAAAAGATACGGTAATGCTTGCAAGCAACATCTCAATGAACCTTATTGTACAGCAAGACCCACTGCCAGCATATCCAGGTAATCCTCTTCCGACAGAATATTGGTCACGACCAATAGACTCGCAACTAAGAGAATGGTACTCAGTTTCAGGAAATTGGGTAGAAAGACCTCCGAATTCTTTTTCAGAATATAACGATGATGCACCAGAATCAGCACACGTCCTATGGGCAAAAGCATTGACCACTGGAGGTCTAACTGGCGGTCTGTGGGAAAACCAAATTCCAGCAGGTTCTGAAACAGGAGACGCATACGAAGGCAAGTTCGCAAACTCAGTGATACTCAACGGAATTCTCTACTACAACTTACAAACTTCCGCTTTTGCTGGCTCAACTGAAACACCAGGAGTAATAGCAGTCGATTTACACACAGGCAAAGAACTTTGGCACCAAAATAACACATCCATTAACTTTGGTCAGATTCTCTACTTCAATAGCTTCAACTACGATGGCGTCTTTACATACCTAGTGTCAACAGCAGGTAGCACATGGACATTTACGGATCCATTTACAGGAGAATGGTCCTTTACAATGAAAAACGTGCCTGACGGCATCCAAGTTAGGGGACCCAGTGGAGAAATCCTTCGATACGTGATTGACTATACAAATGGCTGGATGGCGCTTTGGAACTCAACTGCAGCTGGGGAGACATACGCAACTGGATTTGCCGGAGGCAGCTGGGGCAGTGTCGTCAGTAAACAGACTTTGGATGTATCTGGTTCTGGAGCTTACTCGTGGAACGTGAGCATTCCCAAAGGATTAACATTAGACTATTCATTCGGTGCACCAACACTAAGAATATACCCTGATAGAATTGTCGCAGTAGACTACAGCCAAGCAAACGTAAGGGTCTGGGGAATAAGTCTCAACCCATCATCAAGAGGAACACTGTTATTCGACAGAACATGGACTGCACCAGCGGAATGGCTTGCAGGCTCTAACACCCTACACTACGTTGGCGCAAGCGATAATTCAGATGGCGGCATAATTGCAGTATGGTCAAAAGAACTTAGAAAACACTATGGCTTCAGCACACAAGACGGAACCTTCAAATGGGAAACAGATTCAGAGCACTGGCTTGACGAGTATGGCTGGGGTAACGCTGAGCACACATGGTACTTCGCATATAACAAGCTATATTCAGTTGGTGTCGGCGGCATAGTATATGGCTATGACATGGCAACTGGAGACACAGTTTGGACTTACAATATGACTGATGCATACAACGAACCCGTAACTGGTAGCAATTGGTGGGGTTGGATAACAAACATCGCTGATGACAAAGTATATGTTGGAACTCTTGAACACTCTGCAGAACAACCTATACCCCGCGGTGGGCCACTTATATGTCTCAACGCAACAGATGGCACTGAAATCTGGAGAGTAAACGGCATGTTCCGTGCAACAAGATGGGGCGGCAACGCAGTCATGGGCGATAGCATAATCGCAACGATGGATACCTATGATCAACGTGTCTACGCAATCGGCAAAGGGCCAAGTCAAGTCACAATTAGCGCTAACCCCGGAGTATTAACACTATCCGAAGGCGTAATGTTACAAGGCTATGTCACTGATATTTCACCTGGAACCAACGACGATGTACTTAAAATGCGGTTCCCCAACGGCGTTCCAGCAGTCTCAGATGCAAGCATGAGTGAATGGATGCTCTACGTATACAAACAATTCCAAAAACCCATGAGCGCAACAGGTGTCCCTGTTACCTTAAGTGTTGTTGACGCAAACGGTAACTATAGAGACATTGGAACAACCACAGCTGACGCAGATGGCTTCTTTAGCTTAAACTGGAAGCCAGACATTGAAGGTAAATACACAGTCTACGCAAGCTTTGAAGGTTCAGCAGCATATTATCCATCACACGCAGTAACCGCGTTCGCAGTTAACCCAGCAGCATCGACACCCGCACCAACTGATGCTCCAGCAGAATCTGTCGCTGACATGTACTTTGTTCCAGCAATTGCAGGTCTGTTCGTTTTAGTCATCATAGTGCTTGTCTTAGTAGTGCTTATGATGCTTAGAAAACGAGCATAAAACAAGCAAAACAAAAAATTATTTTTCCCCTTTTTTAGTCCAAAAATAACAAATTGAAAACAAGTTGAAAGCTGAGTAGGCTCTGGTAAAATTCACAAAATAATAATAGAGCATGTTTACGTGGGTTCTTATCCCCTAATTTGTCCAGAGCCTCTGGACCTTTTTTTAAAATCTAATCGAACTCACTTTTGCTCTGTTAAGGGGCTTCCTAATGTTTTGACTCGCTTTTTTAGCATTCTTCTAATTGAAAGCTCAAAATATTTTAAATTTATATATTCTATACTCAAATTGTAGAAATATATTGTTGTGGATTTGGCCATTTGTCTGGTATTTTTCTTGAGGTAGTTTCAATATGTGTTACTCCGTGAATTCTGGAAATTATATCTTGAATGGCGAAAGATTGTTCAACGCTCTTTATCATAGCAGTCAACTGTAAATCGTAGTCGCCGCTAGTCTTTGCTATTATTATTATATCAGGTATATTTGCAAACGACTCAACTATATCATAGGATATGTCCTGAAGAGTAGTAAAAGAAATGTTAAAATCCAATATTGAGGTGTATCCAATTTTTTTTGGATCAATTTGAATTGATACTTTAATCGCGCCCTTTTCTGAAAGTTTATTGTACCTTTTTAAAACAGTATTAGTTGAAAAACCGATTTTTTTGGCTAATTCTGTGAATGGTAAGCGTCCATCAACGGTAAGTTCCTGTAATATTTGCATATCTATGTCATCAATTCTACTTTTGTTACTTAATTTGTAGGTTGATGTTTTTGAATCACTTTGAATGTCTTCGAGGGCATAACTCCCGTGACAGTTAAGGTTCAGGTTTTCAGGAATATTTCTAACATCCGTCAAAAAGAGCGTTTTTAGACAGATTTTGGGGAATTTTCGCCTAATGATCTCCTTTATATAATCTAACTCATTCAAGTTTTTTAAAGCTGCAACGGCTCTTACATTGTAAACACTATTGTATTGTCTATAAGCGCGGATCTTGGTTGTTTCTTTTAGAAATTTAGCAAAATCTTCAATTTGTTGTGGTTCAACACTAATGAGAAGAGTTGCAAGTGCGTTATAGCCGAAAGCCTTAAAATTTATCTGTGTTGTAGCTCCAGTAATTACTCCTTTTTTTTCCATTGCCCTGCATCTTTTCCAAACATTGTTTTTTGATACTCTGCATTTTTTAGCTAATTCAACATAACTAATTCGTCCATCCTTTAACAGATTTTTGAGTATGTTTGCGTCCAACTCACTCATTTAGGCACCAATTATTATCTTTGATTCTTAATATCACATTTTTTATTTGCTGCCCGTGGAAGATTCAATGAATTAAACTCCAGTTTATTATTGTTGGTAAGTTTCAATCTCTAGAAAGTTGAAATGTATTGTCTTGGAGAAGGCCATTTTGTTAGCTTCTCGCTTAACCGTAAGAGTTCCAAATCAATTTTACTTATTCCTTGGATCTTTGAGATTTCTTCTTCTATGAAAAGTAGCTGATCAATATTTTGGACCATTGCATATATTTGAAGGTCGTAATCTCCAGTTGTTTTCATAATGCTGATTATTTCTGGTAATTTGCTGATTTGTTGAATAATTGATTGAGAATTTTCACCAGAAATAACTACGAAAAAAATACACATGGCAGAGTAACCAATCTTTTTCAAGTCAATTTGAATTGTAATTTTTAGTATCCCGTTATCCCTTAATTTTTCGAATTTTTTTCTAGCAAGATTAGCCGAAACTCCTATTTTTTCTGCAATAGCCTTAATTGAAATACGACCATCATCAGCGAGCATATCTGCAATTTTTTGGTCAATTTCGTCGATTACAACTTTCGCAGATTTCTTTTGAATTTCTGATGTCGGCACAATGTTAGTAGTTTGCAATGAAGATTTACGGATATTATCAGTTATTGCTAGGTTCCAGTTCATTTCTTTTACGTCTGTCCAAATAATAGTTTTTACTTTAAGGACTGTAAAGTTACTTTTTATGAGGGTCTTAATTTCATTTAATTGCTCAAGTGTAGTGAGGATCGCTATAACGTCAATGTTTCCTTTGATTCCTCTACTATAAAAACTGTAAACCCAGGGCATTTTTTGCAAGTATCCTGCAAGTTGAGCGGTTTGTAATGGGTCTATATCTATTAAAATATGTGCGACAGCTTTGTATCCGAATAGTCTGTAATTAATGTGGGTTGTTGCTCCCGTAATAATTCCCAGTTTTTCCATTTTTTCGTAATAACTTCTGACAGTTTTCTTTGATATTCCTACTTTTTTCGCCAAGTCGGTAATATTTTGACGTCCATCTTCTATTAGCTCCCTGAGAATTTTTGCTTCAGTATCACTAATCGGTAATGTTAAGATTACACCCCCTTATCGCGTTCATGCGTATTTTCATTATATATAAATTAATCGCAAATTTTCTCGCTGGCTTGTTCGTTGCAATCATCGTAGTCGGTGCTCTTCTAGCACTTATATTGCAAAGAAAACGCTCATAAAAAACAAGAATTTTTCCCTTTATTTAGTCTTTAAAATAATGCCGAACAGATTGGGACGAAAAAGCCCTGGTTAAATTTACGAAATAGCCATCAAATAGATCTAATAATTAAGATATTTCAAAACAATACTAGAACAACAACAGTTAGAAAAATCATTTGTTGTTGTTCTTTCTAACTGGTCTTGTTTTAAAAGAAGATTGAGAAAATTACACTTCTTTTATCTAAGACTCTGCAATTTTAAAAAAAATATGGAATTAAATTCATTTTTTAAAAAAAGAAATTTTCACTCAATTGCTAAAAGAAACAGGCAAGAGATGTGGTGAAGAATGGAGATTATAATGGATAGACATCAATACTCACAACAGAACAGTGCTGATCACACCTGAAAAACACAACAACCCCCGAATGTTACGGATATCCCAGGGATTGCTCAAACGCTTAGCGGACCTGCCAAAAAACTGAAAATATGTTTTCGGCGCAATAAGCCTAAAAACCACAGCAAGGCTCTTCCAGTGAACCAGAAAAATTGTAGTCTCAACAGGCAAAAACGCACAGCTAGAAGAATAACCTTCCACACCTAAGACACTGGAAAGCAACTATTCAATACCACAGACAACCTATATCCTTCATGTCAGGCGACTGCTTGGTCACAAACCATCAAGAACACAATGCGTTACACGCACCTCGTAGACTTCATAGAACAGGATTTTACTGTCAAAGCTTCTTGGACTTTGAAAGAAGCATGCAAGCTCTTGGAACGTGGTTTTCAATTTGTTTGTGACTACGATGAGGGTAAACTCTTTAGAAAACCCAAATAACCCGATAATCGGGGATTTGTCCAAAAGTATGTTGTTGGCGCCGGGGAAGGGATTCGAACCCCTGCGAGCACGAAGCCCACCAGCTATCTTGCCTTTCGGTCTTAGCCCTCTTTTTTACAATTCTCGAGGCTGGCGCGATAACCACTCCGCCACCCCGGCTCCAGTCTAAACATTTGTAGTTGTGGCTAAAAGAGTTTTCAGTGGAGTCTACAATATTTGGTTCAGTTCTCTTTACTTTAATAGAGAAAATAACTTGTTTCCAAAACTTAATCCATTTCTCTCAACCCACATTTTTAACCTAAATACTTCATAACTAAGCCAAATTGGTAAGGCGGGCCATTAACAACGGATAAGGGCGAAGATTCTCTTGTTGATGCTGCTACTGCAACTGAATTCTGTAATGCAGGTACATCCTTCAGAACTAGACCCAAATTATAAAGCTTAGTCCTCATAGAAAAAAACACTTAAGTCGTAACCCCGTAAATACAAACCGCGAAGTTGTACATTTGAAAAAAACCTTCAAAATAAGAAGCCAAGATCCTATTTAGGAGAACTCTTTATCTTTTGCAGACGATAGCTAACCAAAAAAAACCAATCTAGTACCGCTAAATAATCTGAAAGTGCCTGAATGCTTTTTAAACAGTTGTACCATCATTTTGCGTTTTTAAAGGCAACGTTTATAACCCCTTTTACTATTTGGTAGAGGCGCGAAGCGGAAGTACTATGGGACATCGTAAAACTCATGCTCCAAAACATGGTTCATTAGCCTATTTGCCAAGGCATCGTGCGAAGAAACCAACAGCACGAATAAGATACTGGCCAGAAATCAAATCTGACTCTCCTAAACTATTAGGTTTTTCAGCAGCCTACAAAGCAGGCATGACTTATGTATTTACAATCGAGGACCGTAAACGTTCTCCTCATTTTGGTAAAGAAGTTGCGCGGGCAGCAACAATACTAGAAACGCCACCTATACTAATCTGTGGCATTAGAACTTACACTAAAACACCATATGGGCTCCAAAACATATCAGAAGCCTGGATGAAAGACCCACCAGTCATACTGGACCGAACACTAGTTCTACCTGATAACTTTAACACTGAAGCGATGCTTGAGAAACTCTCTCAAAACCTCGATCAAACAAACATAGTTCGAGTGATCGCGGCCACTCAGCCATCACAAACAAGTCTGGCAAAGAAGAAACCTGAAACAAGCGAAATCCAAATCGGCGGCGGAACAATCGCACAGCAATTCGAATACGCAAAACAACTTTTAGGCAAAACAGTTACCCCTGAAGAAGTGTTCAAAGATGGACAATACATCGACGTAGGTGGCATAACTGTGGGCAAAGGTTTCCAAGGTCCAGTTAAACGTTGGGGAGTAACATGTCTGCAGCATAAAGGCAGAAAAACAAAACGTGGAATCGCCACTTTAGGTCCCTGGAATCCGCATCACTTAATGTACTCCATTCCGCGAGCAGGACAGATGGGTTATCATCAACGCATTGAATTCAACAAACGAATATTAAAAATCGGCAAAAACGGCAAAGAAGTCACCGTTAAAGGAGGCTTCATCCGATACGGCGAAGTAACCGGACCATACATCCTAATCTCAGGCAGCATACCTGGAACAGAAAAACGCCAAATCCGTCTTCGCGTTCCAGCACGTTCACCCACTGAAGTTCCAGAAGCAGCACCACAAGTAACATATATCTCACTGGAGTCCCCACAAGGAAAATAAGGTGAATTAAGCCATGGCACAAAAAACAGCAGAAATCTTTAACTTGCAAGGCAAATCAACAGGCAAAATTGAGCTTCCTAGCGTTTTCTCTACACCCCTAAGACCTGATGTCATTAAACGCGCAGTTTTAGCTATTCAATCTAACAGGCGCCAGAAACAGGGCAGAGACCCTATGGCTGGCAAAAAAACCACCGCAGAATCACGTGGAACTGGCAGCGCAACTGCCAGAGTTCCCCGCATGAAAAGTGGTGCCGGCAGAGCAGCTTTTGCTCCAAGCACAGTTAAAGGAAGACAACCTCATCCGCCAAGAGTGGAAAAAAAAATTCTAAGAGCAATTCCAAAGAAGGAAGCCAAATTAGCTCTAATTTCAGCTATTGCAGCAACTGGACAAAAAGAAACAGTGACCTTAAGAGGTCACAGAATTGGTACGGTTCCACAATTCCCCTTGATAGTTGAGGATGCATTTGAGAGCTTAACCAAAGCTAGCGAAGTTGAAGAGGCATTTACCAGCTTCGGTATGGCTGAGGACTTAACTCGTGTTCGTGATAGCCGCAACGTTCGCGCAGGCAAAGGCAAGCGTAGAGGCAGAAAAATGAAGCAAGCTGTTGGACCGCTCATAGTAGTTGTTGACGGGAAACGCTTAGTTAACGCTGCCAGTAACCTTCCAGGTGTCCAAGTAACAACAGTAGCTAACTTAAACACTGAAATGCTTGCACCAGGAACTCATGCAGGACGATTAACCGTTTGGACTAATGGCGCTATAGAAAAATTAACCACTCTTTATGGAGAAGAAATGTAATGGATATTAATGAAATAATCAGTTTTCCGTTGATGACGGAATCAGCCAGCGTAATGGTTGAACGAGACAACAAACTAATCTTCATTGTTAGCCTCAAAGCTGGAAAGAGCGATGTTAAACGCGCTGTTGAAACTCTCTACGAAGTCAAAGTTAAAAAAATAAATTTGCTCATTACTCCTCAAGGCGTAAAGAAAGCGTTCGTGAAGCTAAAACCAGAATACAAAGCTTCAGACGTGGCAATAAAACTTGGAATACTCTAACATAAGAAGGCATGACTTATGGGAAAACGAATTCGTGTTCAAAGAAGAGGTCGCGGTGGACGAAACTTCCGAGCCTCAACTCACAAACGTGTTGCTCCAGCAAAATATCCTGCAATAGCACCCAAACAAACCTTTGATGCTCAAATAATGGGCACTATCAAAGAACTCGTTCATGATCCAGGACGCGGTGCACCACTTTCACTAGTAAAATTTGATAATGGCTTATCCATTTACACCGTTGTTCCTGAAGGAGTTTTCACAGGACAACAAATTTGCCTTGGCGGAAAAGCTCCCGCTGAAATAGGCAACATTATACCTTTAGGCAAAGTACCTGAAGGAACAATTGTTTGCGATCTTGAACTCCGCCCAGGCGACGGAGGAAAAATGGCAAAGTCATCAGGTGCATACGCAACTGTTGTCGGTCATACTCCACAAGGCACCATGATTCGATTACCCTCTGGAAGAACAAGGTACGTTGACGATTACTGTTTATCAACTGTTGGTGTAATTTCAGCCGCTGGACGCATAGAGAAACCGTTCCTTAAAGCAGGATCAAAATTCCATCTAATGCACGCCAAAGGCCACACGTACCCACAGAACTAGCGGTCGTAAAATGGTTCCAGCATGTCACCCATTCGGAAGCAGCAAACGTAGCTCGCGTAGATGCACAACAACTTCTCACGGTGCTCCACCAGGACAGAAAGTTGGATTGATTGCAGCAAGGGGTCCAGGACAGAAGAAGAAACGAGCAATCCGCTAAGGAAACTATAAAAGAGGATAAATCAAGTTTAAGGAATGTTGAAAAATGCCGAAAGAATTTAGCTACCGTGGACATAACCTCAACAGTATAACAGGCATGTCTATGGATGAATTCATCAATATGCTTCCCTCACGCCAACGAAGAAGCCTACAACGCGGACTAACACCAGAACAACGCATACTGCTCGAAAAACTACGTGCAGCCAAAGAAGCCCAAAAACAAGGCAAAGAAGTAAGCTTAAAAACACACGTTCGAGACCTAATCATTCTGCCAGAAATGGTTGGCGCAAAAATAGCCGTTCACAACGGCAAAGAATTTGTCGCCATTGATATCAAACCAGAAATGATTGGTCACTACCTAGGCGAATTCGCAATAACTAACAAACCAGTTAGACATGGAACCCCAGGTATTGGTGCATCACGTTCTTCAATGTACGTGCCACTAAAATAAACCAACTTCTTTTCTTTGTTTTCTCTTTTTGTTTTTAGTATCTCGCCTAAACTCGATGGTAAACTAAAAACATATAGAAAAGTTGTATACAGTTTCCCCAATTGCTCGTTGTACCTTCTATCCGTAGTCACGAATTAAAGAGCGGATTTTGGAATTCCCATTTGTTTACGGGTTGATAAATAAGGTTGCAAGATACTGATGTTGACACCGGTATTTTGGGTTTCCAACAGAATTAAGAATTGATGATGCTGTTGCAAAGAAATTTAAGAGGTTTCTTTAGGCACTGTAATCTCGCCCTTCAGGCTTTGTACTTACGGGTTTTCCAGCTTCAGGAATCTGTGGTAGCGGAATCGGCGGCGGAATATTTAGTGTCCTTGAAATCAAAACTGACTCGATAAAAACAACGTTGGATATTGACTGAATTATTATTTGGGTTGGTGGCTTCTTTTGATCATAATCTTTGAGTACTTTTTCAACTTCGCTTTTGTCGCCATTTACGTAAGCGTTCCCTTTCAAACTCAACTGAGCAATTGAAGGGTTATAAACAATCGATAAAATAAAAGGAATCTCCAAAGATTCATCCTGTTTTTTTTCCATACCGACAATGTTAATATTAGTGCTAATTTGGATAGGCGGAATAGGTTTTCTAATGTCCCAAAAACGTTCGGCAGAAACGCTAGTAATGACTACGTTTACTTTAAGCATGATTGATCAAAAAGAGTAATTGTGGTGGAAGATTTAAAACTGCTTATTTCGGCTTATAGCGTGTGAAACCACAGTGTCCGCATGTGTACCTGTCATGGTGATCTGCTGTGAAGTATCCTGGTCCACATCGCTCGCAAGTTGGGCGTGTCCTTGAGACTTTGTCGCCTTCAGTTTTGTACATTGCGTGGACGCCTTTTTCTTCTTTGTGTTTTTTCTCTTGTTTCTTCTCAGTTTTCTGAACTTTCGATGCTGCTGATGCTTCTGCTGGTTTTGCTTCTTCTTTCTTAGGTGCTGGTTTAACTGGCATTATGCTTTAGCCTCTTCTTTTGGTTTTTCAGGTGGACTGTTACGTTTTCTGATGTATTCAGGTTCAACGAGTTTTGCTTGATTAACTGACTCGTAAACGTTAGCGACTCCGACTGTAATGCTAGTTCCCGTTTTAGTTCGCATTCGCTTAATGAAAACTACATCGTCGCCTAATTGCATTTCAATTGCTACAGCTTTCTTAGCCTCAAGCCTTGGGGGTGTTTTCTCTTTTGGACCCGAAACAATAGTAAAACCTACTTCTTTCCTCTTTAGTAGCGGGTTAATCTTTGTTGAATCTATTTTGACTTGCATTAATGTTCACTTAAAGCGTAAGTTCATACCATATTCTGCTTATTTAGCTTTTCGAAACTTTCATAGCTTTTAGGAACTCTATCACGCGAGCTTTTCTCTCAGAACTGACTTTAACAACAACAATCCCTGAATAAGGCTGCCCATAGATTACAAAAGCGTTTTCTGGCGCAAACAGAACCGCTATAAGAGTTAACAGGTCTTCTTCGCCTTTAACAACGATGTGCGTATGGTGTTTACTCTGCAAAGCTTCTTCAACTGCAGTAATTGATTCTTGTGTTAAAGTTCCTTGAGGGTTATCCACATAAACCGTTTTTTGCACAACCGGGTCTGTAGGTATTTTTTGGTTTCTTAGAGAAATATTGTCAATTATTGTTAATTGCGGGTGAAGATTATGTTTGTGGAGATTCTGGGAAACTATGTCTCCAACGGAAATTATTATGGGCGGTTTTTCTTTTGCAACCATTGTTTTCAGGTTGCCCATAGTTTCTTCAGGTGTACCTTGGATGAGGATGCCGAAAGGTTCTTTTAGTTTCACGCTAAGATTTGGCGTTAAAACGTACTCTATAGTCATCTTTTGATCCTTGCAAAGTAGAAAATACATAGTAGGTTATGAAGCTACCGTGGCTACTAGCCGAAGAATTTAACGCACTTTTAAGGCGTATCGACCTTTCTCTTTAATATTCATTGCTTTTGCAATGGCTGAGGTTTCTGGGTCAAACATAACGACTAAGCCACTGAAATCTTCACTAAAATTAGTGGATTTGCATCTTCCGCAAACATTGTCTTTAGTTATGAAATGGCAGTTTGTGCATGCTTTTTCACTCATTCAATATCAATCCTCTTTATGCTGCTTTCTCTAAGTTTTCGGCTGTTTTCTTTTCAGGTGTAGCTTTGGGTGCTTGATCAATCTTTAGCCAATCCAACTTTCCTAGGAACGGTTGTCTTGCGGTGACTCCGATTTTTCCTGAACTTCCAATTCTTCCAAGAGACACTGCGGTTATTCTAACGCGGATCTGGTCGCCAGTGGTTAATTTGCGTTTAGTTTCTTTTCCTAAGAGGACGCCTTGTTTTTCGTCGTAAGAAATATAGTCATCCATGAGTTGTGAGACATGAAGTAACGCATCGACTGGTCCGATTCGAACGAAAGCACCGAAATCCGCAATTTCAACTACATCGCCCTCTACTATCTCTTGAATGATTGGGTAGAAAGCTAATAGAGAAAAGGTTACCTTATGAAAAGTTGCGCCGTCGCCAGGTATAATTTTTCCAATTGGGCTAACTTGAATACCTGTAACTGCAATAACATAACCTAATTCTTCATCCACGATTCCTTCGTATTTTTGCTTAACTTGCTCACGGCCAACTTTTTCAAGTGGCTTGCCGAAGGTTTCTGGTGGAATGCGAATAGTATCTTGAAGAGTAATCAGTTTAAACATTTAAGATATCATCCCGTCAATGTCTAGACGCGATTTTTGTCTCACATAAATCACTGGCACACTTATATCTCTTAGCTTCTTCTTTAATTGTCTATCGTTGGTGAATACAGGAGAATTCCATTTTTTTGCCACCTTAACGATAGCGTCGTCCGTAGTTAACTTTTCATCATTTTCAACCGGCACATACTTGCATTTTTCGGCAAGTTTCAAAGCAAAATTGGCTTCCCTTCGAATCTTCGGTGAATCCTTAGTTGCAAGAATCTCAAGTTCACGCTTAACAGTTGAGAGCAATACAACATCTATTTTCTGATTCAGTAAATTCCTTAGCTCCTCAAAAATGTCAATTTTGAACTCCAACGGAACATATAATGCGTTGGAATCTAAGATTACTTTTAGAGGTCCATTTTTTTTAGGTGATGAAGCCAACACTTAGAAAGGCACCTGATTTGTTAAAGTCTAATTCTTGAAGGCTTAAAACATTTTGTTTCGGGTTAGTAGACTATGAGTTGCTATTACTTTAAATAACCGAGTAAACGAATTGAACACAATCAGGTGAATTTGGTGATTCGAGAGAAATCGTGTGGCGCCGTCGTATATCTAAATAAAGAAGAACAAACAAAATATCTTCTCCTCAACTACGCAGCAGGACACTGGGATTTCGTCAAAGGTAACGTTGAAGCCAACGAGACTGAAAAAGAAACAGTTCTCCGCGAACTCAAAGAAGAAACAGCAATAAAAGACGCAAAATTCATCGAAGGCTTCAAAGAAACCATAGCGTACTTTTATCGAAGACAAGGTTTAACTGTTAATAAAGAAGTCGTGTTCTTCGCAATGGAAACACATACAGAAAAAGTACAGATATCTTTTGAGCATATCGGTTACATTTGGCTGGATTACAAACACGCCATGGAAAAATTATCCTTCAAAAACGCCAAAGATGTTCTGCAGAAAGCGCATGATTTCTTAAATAAAAAAGAGATAGTAAAAGAATAGACTCATTATTTTACTATTCCGTAGCCAATAAGTCTCCATCGCGCAGTGATTTTTCTGCTGATTGCAACTCTTGAGCCTGGTAACGCACAAATTGGTCTTGTCAACTTTACTTTAATTATATTCTGTTTGATCGAAATAACTTTGCCAACGTTCACGGCAGAACCAACATGGAGCAATAATGTTTCGTCAGGGTTGATTTTTTCAACCTTCAATAGTTCTTTGGTGCCAACCGCGCGTTCTAAAACATGCGTTTCCAATGTGAGTTCTGTTAGTGTTGGGGGAAGCTGACCTGTTCTTCCTGCAATGCTGCCTGTTAATCCGTCTGCTTTTGAGTAAGATGGGTCAAGGCATGTGCCTACTCCGACAAGACCGCCACATGTGGCTTCTTTTACATCTTCATTTCCCGCTTGAAGGCTAACTATTTCGCTAATTAGAGGGTCGTAGACTGTTTTGCCTTCTCGCTCTGCCATTACGCCTGGACGGATTTCTATTTCTTCTCCCACAGCAAATTTGCCCTGAGCTATGGTGCCTCCAATTATTCCGCCTTCCAAACCTTCAATGGTTGTTCCAGGTTTATTAACGTCAAAAGAGCGTATTATGAACATCATAGGCGGTTTGGTTTCATCTCTTTTCGGCGTTGGAATTATGGTTTGTATAGCGTTCAGTAGTACATCAATGTTTATTCCGCGTTGGGCTGAAATAGGGATAATAGGCGCATTTTCCGCAACAGTTCCCTTGATGAAAGATTTTATTTCTTTGTAGCTTTCTATAGCTCTTTTTTCATCTACAATATCAATTTTGTTTTGAACAATAATCAGGTTCTTTATGCCGCTAACTTCTGCGGCTGCAAGGTGCTCTCTTGTTTGCGGTTGAGGACAGGGTTCATCGGCTGCAATAACAAGAATTGCGCCATCCATTATTGCTGCGCCAGACAGCATTGTAGCCATTAAAGCTTCGTGACCTGGTGCATCGACAAAACTTATGGCCCGGACAAATTCTGTTTCTGAATTGCAGTTTTCACAAAAAGGCTTAATTGTATAGTTTTTTGGCGGCTCGCATTTAGGACACTTGTAAATCGGCATGTCGGCATAACCTATTTTTATAGTAATGCCTCTTTTGAGTTCTTCACTGTGTCTTGATGCCCAAGTGCCAGTTAACGATTGCACCAAAGTGGTTTTTCCATGATCTACATGCCCAATGGTGCCAATGTTAACTTCTGGCTGTTTTAGCAAGGCTTTACTAGTGTTACTCATACGGTTCTTCTTCTTTCAATAAATACTGACGAATAAAGATTGAATTAATTATGGAAGTTTATAAGGTTTAAGCATGCACTTTAGCAAATTACGATTATTTCGCAGCTTGCTCAGGTTTAGCTTCGGCAGGCTTTGTTGGTCTCTCAACAATTTTCATATTGATTTGAACTATTTCATCGGTAATTATGTTTCCACGAACAGTTTTGCGTCTTCTTTCACCTTTTTTCTTTGCGCTAAAACCTGTTCCTCCGCTTAGCACAACTCTTCTTCTTACACCACCATGAACATTTCCAAGCATGGGGACGCCGTCTTTGTCGGAGCCGCCAAGTATTTGGACTGTGTGTGCTGGTAGGTCAACTGCTGAGCCATCTATTGTTTCTCCTAGTCTTCTTCCTATGAATGGAGCTGCGCGGGCTTCATCTATCTCTACTACCTTAGATGTTCCTGCTTGGGGATCGGAAACTATTACCTTAAACTTTGCCATGATTATCTCTCCAGCGGAATATGAAATTGGGTGCTCTCTCTATTAAGGATTTATGAACTTTCTTCTTCTTATTCTTAAGATAGGTTTTATGAAAGTTCAGATCATTCGGGTAAAAGTTTTAATTCGACATCGAAGTGGTTTGTGGCTATGTGGCGGCTAGGTTTCTTTTTTCACGAAATCGCGTTTGGATTGCTAAGCGTTTTCATACCGCTCTACATAGTTCTCTTCAAAGATACTAACGTTTTGGGCGGACCACTTGTTGCGTTGGGAGTTATGACGTCTATTGCTCTTTTATGCTCTATTCCCGCGTCTTTTCTTTGGGGATACCTATGTGATGCCACACGTCATTTCAAAGTGTTTATTCTTCTTTCATTTTTATCCTCAGCTATTCTTCTTTTTCTTATGGCACTTCCCTTTGCCCAAAACATCGTAGTCTTCGTAATTTTGTATGTCTTAATGCAAGTCTTTCATGTTTCACATGAAGCACCAAAAAACGTTCTCATCGCCGAGCATTATAGTCGCGAGGACTGGGAAAGATCCTACGGCTTATACGAAGCACTTACAGAAATAGGGTTCATAATTGGATTAGCTATTGGACTAATTCTTAGCATTGGATTATTTGCGTTCACAGCTGTCCTTAGCTCTACTGTTTTGGCAACTTATACATTGTACCTTTGCAGCATTTTTAGCGTAGTTGCATTCGTATTATCTATATTTTTGATTGCTGATCCCTTAATGATTTTTGAGCGGCGTTTAGTCAGCATGGAGAGAACGTTGGATTATACCGCCCGCGGCTTAGAACGATCAGGTAGAATGATGGATGGGCTACGCTTTAATGGATCCCTTAAAAAAGAAAGCTTCTCAGGATTCGCTTTTGCCATAGTAATATTTTCGCTTGCGACAAGTCTCTTCTTTACGCCCCTGCCAATCTATTTAAAAAGTATTTTCAATGGACAATCAAGTATGGTTTACATTGCTTATATCCTAAATTCAATTGGCGCAACAGCGGGTTATTTCTTGATTGGAAACCGCGCTAGGTCAATGAATTTAAGAAAACAGATGCCCAGATATGTTCTCCTGAGAAGTCTACTGATCTTTTTGTTGGTTGGGGTTATCCAATTTGCTTTTTCACCAACCATAATGACTGGACTCTTTCTGGTTTTACTGGGCTTCGCGTACGCCATGTACTATATAATGATGATTTCCCTCTCAATGGAGCTTATCCCTCAAGGAAAAACAGGTTTATTCGATGGACTCGTCGGAGTAGGAGCGGCAGTAGGTTCTTTTCTGGGGCCTTTCTTAGCTGCGCAACTTAGTTATATTCCAACTTTTCTAATTGCCGCTGTAGGGTTCTTCTGTGCTTTCTTAATCCTGAAAATCTTTGCAATTAAAATAAACTAAAAAAAAGAAATAGTTTGTGAGCTTTCGCTCGGGGTTTTATTGTCTATTCGGTATGGACTCTATACAAGTCTACGTCTTCACGCATGCTTGGCGTCAATTCAAGGAAATCTCTCACTGAGCGTTCGATGTCTTTAGATTGCGTGACGTATCTGCCGACTATGAGTATGTCTGCGCCTTGTTCCAGTGCGTCTTTGGCTGTTTCTGGGACTATTCCGCCTGCGACTGCGATCAAAAATTTCTTGTTAGGGAATGCTTGGCGTATGATTTTTATGCGTTCCAGTCCGCTGCTTCTGCCTGTTTCTTGGTCGATGCCTCTGTGTAGGATCACGACGTCTGGAAATTCTTTTATTGATTTCAATTTACCAAGTACGTCTTCAACGTTTAGCATGTCTATAATTGCATATATTCCTAGTCGTCTGGATTCCTGAACTGTAGCATCTAATGTTTCTGGTGGCGCTAAGCCTGCTGCAACAACTGCGTCTGCTGTGTCTTCATAAGCAATGTCTACTTCAACTTTACCAACATCAAGGGTCTTTAGGTCCGCTATAATGAATTTGTCTTTGGCTATTTGGCGAAGTTCATTGATGCCTCTTGTACCGTAGCGTTTGATGAATGGTGTGCCGACTTCAATGATGATTCTGTCGCTTCCTGGCAGTTGTTCTAACACCCTCTTTGCCCCTTCAAGTGAGGGTGCATCAAGTGCAATTTGCAGGTATGGCGGTCTCCACAGGCGTGGAACTTTGAAACCCATGATTGGGTGCTTTGAGCGGTCTTTTTCGTAGATGATTTTTTCCAGTGTTGGATACTTCTTTAATGCGCGTTTTAGCGCCATTTTTGTTGCACCGTAGTTGTACTGGTATATCTTGCGGAAATCGGTTGCTTTTGGATGAATGAAAACACTGCATATGATAACCCAGCTATCTATTTTGCTTGGTGGAATAACTCCTTCTTCGACTGAGTCAGCGATGGCTTTTGCGACTGCTGCTTGTGCTGGACCGAAAATTTTGCCCGTGTCCTCCATGTTTTTGACAGTGACTTTTGGAACGATTAGTGTGTGTGGTTTGGGCGGCAGGTTAGGTCTAATTACTGCTAGGAGTGGAGTGTGGCCGGCTGATAACATTGTCATGCCGTTAGCGAATGCTTGTCCGATAGGTCCTTTTTTATCCCCTATAATCAAATCAATGTGTGCAACTTCGTTTCCTTCCCCAAGCAGCGATTCACCGATTAGGTAGGTAGGTCCAGAATCGTCTTCAACATCGTCGACGGTTGTCGGCATACGTTCTACGATTTCCTTGAAATCGACATTGAAATCCTTTAGCCATGAGTAGAGGGTGTCTCTGTGAATATCCATTTCTTTTGCTGTTCCGACGACTGTCGGTTTAGATGCCTTTCCTTTCGAACTAACTTCTTTTCTTGCGGCGTCTGTTAACATTTTTACGAAAATTTCACATGTTTCTGGCTTTTTAATGTCTGCTCCCGACATAATATTTTCCTCGGTCGGTCTCATTATCTTATGTTGTATATAACAATGTCGGATCTGCTTCATAAGATTAAGGTGAGATGCACAGACTTAGCGTTAAGTAGGCATATTATTTTAGTTTTTGTGAGGCTGGCGAAATTATGACATTTATGCTTGGTCTCTAAATCTTTATATTTGAAGGGTAATATTGAAAGCCTTGTTTAACGAGGAAACTCGATGTCTTGGACTGACTGGACATTATTAGGCTTATTCATACTTGGTTTCTTGCTGTTCCTGTATGGCGCCAACACCTACAATGCTGTTGTTGGGTATAGCGGCGTTTATCTTTTTATTGGCTCAATTGCAGGGTACCTTATTATCTACATCTACCATGAATTAACCAAGAAAAAGCTTGATGCTGCTTAAAACCCGTATAGATTACTGTATTTTCTGATTAGGTACGTCAGGTACGGTTGTGCGTCTAGGTTTGTTCCCGTCGCGCGCTCAATTAGTTTTTCTGGGTCATAAAGGTCGCCTTGATTGTGAATATTTTTATTAAGCCAAGTATTGACTTCACCAAGTTTTCCCTCTGACAATTGAATACGCCAGTCTGGCAGGTCTTTCGTTATGGCAGCGGTTATCTGACCACTGTAAATGTTTCCTAACGCGTAGCTTGGAAAATAACCGTACAAACCGCTTGCCCAATGCGTATCCTGCATCACACCCTCCGAGTCGTTTTCGATTTTTACACCAAGGTAGTCAGCGTATTTCTGCTTCCACACCTCTGGCAACTCGTCGACTGTAAGTTTGTCAGCGAAAAGGTCTCTTTCAAGCTCAAACCGAATAATAATATGTATGCTGTAAGTGACTTCGTCTGCTTCAACTCGGATTTTTGATTGCTCAACTTTGTTTAAAGCTTGAACTAACGGATCTAATTGAAGGTTCTTTAGGCTTGGTGCAGCTTGCTTGATTTTTGGCAGAAAATAATTCCAGAACTCTCTGGAGCGTCCAATTATGTTTTCATAGAATCTTGATTGGGATTCATGTATGCCGTATGAGCAGGTTGACCCGACTGGTTGGTACTGCCATTCTGATTTGAGGTTTTGTTCATAAAGGGCATGTCCACTCTCATGGAGTACAGAAAAAATTGAGCCTGCAAAATTGTTAGGGTAATAATGAGTAGTTATACGTACATCATTATAGTACCCAGTTGTAAACGGATGCTCTGTTTCATCTACTCTTCCACCAGCATTCGAGGATGTAGTGTCGTATCCAAGTATCGCAGTTATGAGCTGAGTAATTTTACGTTGGTTTTCCAGCGGGACTGGTTGATTGAGAATCGCTGTGGAAGGTTTGGTTTGGCAGTCTTGAATTTTTGAGATTAACGGCTTTAGACCAGTTATTAGTTGATTGAAAGTTTTAGTTAATGTGGGCGAAGGCATTTGGGGCTCAAAATTGTCAAGTAACGCTTCATAGGGAGTTTTGGTTTGTTTAACTTTCATTAGTATTTCAGCGGCTTGTTTAGTTAGGTCTAAGAGTTTTTGAAAATCCGCTTTGAAGAGGTTAAAGTCTTTTTTTGCCTTCGCTTTCTTCCATATATTGACTGTTTTAGCTTCTTGCATTGCAAGATCCCCGACGAGTTTTTCAGGAAGAGCTGTTTGTTCTTGGTACCTTTTGTTGATAAGATACAAGTTGCGTTTTTCTACTTGCCCCAGTGTCATGATATCCGGGCTTGTTTTAATTGTGTTTAGAAGTTTTCCTATTTCAGGGTCTGTTCCCAATTTATGGTTAATTCGACTTAAGAGTGCAAGTTGTTCGCTACGCTGCTCTACCGCCTTTGGAGGCATATAGATTTCCATATCCCAATGAATAATACCTTCAGCTGTCGAGAGTACCGCAGCATCTTTGGTTTTTGACAGAAGTTCTCTGTAAGCACAATCAATTCTGCTTATCAAGGGTGATTCTCCCCTTAAGGTTCAATGTTGACGTCTTTATTTACTCTTGGGTAACGCGTTCTATCTTGTTCAAGGGGAGCTCCTCCTTTGTAAGTTAGAAATTTACAAATTTGTATGCTGAAAAATTGGTGGCGGGCCCGATGGGATTTGAACCCATGACGTCCGGCTCCGCAGGCCGGTGCCCTAATCCGTACTAGACGACGAGCCCAACGCATTTTACCCAGAAACTAAAAGGGCAGAATAGTAAATACCTTGCTTAAACTTAAAAATAGTGGTCTTGAATGTTTGATATTTAAGAAAAATCCAATTCGGTGAAGAAAAGAAGAAACTTCGTACAACTAACTCTTGCTTAGTGCTCTTTCCAAAGCGGCGATAACATTTTGTTTTCCCATTGCGAGTACGTACGGACCTAACCGTGGACCTTGGGATGCCCCCATCAGAACCTGATACAGCGTCTTGAAGAATGTGCCAGGTTTTATTCCGTTATCTTTGGCTGCATTGAAAATAGCGTTTTGGATTTTATCTGGGTCGTCTTCAGTTTGAAGTTTTGTGGTGAGTTCAGTTATTGCTTTCTTTTCCTCAGTAGTTAATTCTACTGTGGTTTCTTTGATTTCTTCAAAGTCGCTTGTCCAGTTCAAAGCGTACTTGATGCGCTGCAATAAACCAGCGTCTAAAGTTTGTGTCTTTTGCAAATATCCATAATTCTGAAGTTTCTCAGCCACATAGTCGTTAAGGCATTCTTTTGGTGCCATCTTGACTAAAAACGCCATGAGGTTGAAGGGCACGTGGATGCTTGGTTTTGTGGGTGGTTTCATGACATTGCAATACAGGTATAATCCTTTGAGTTTGGTGGCTTCCTTCTCTCCGATTTGTTTTTTGCCAAAATAAACGTCTTCTAAAGAGTCAATCTCGTTCATGTATGCTGGAATGTCGGAAACATCCAAAGTGCGTGTGCCAACGAACCGTTTAAGCATAAGCAACAAAAGTGATTGGGGCGAACCATAATTGAACCAGACTTGCGGTGTAAACACGTTGCCTGCTGACTTGGAAATTTTCTTACCGCCTTTGTCAAGAAACATCTCATATTTTGCGTGGGATGGGGGCTCAAAACAGAGAACTTCGCGGCAGATGCGGTCGTTGATGCGGACTGAGTCGGCAATGTCTTTGCCATAAGCTTCAAACCTAATATCGAGAGCCTTCCAGCGGGCAGCGAACTCGCTTTTCCATGTGAGTTTGCCTTCTCCACTTTTTATGTTCATTTCGCCTTCATGTCCGCAGCCAGTGATGAGTTTGCCTCGGATTTCAAGACCTTCGCATTTGTATGAGACTTGGTCAGTTTTAGAGTCAAACTTGTAGGCTCTTGTTGTGTAGAGATGTCCGCATTTCTCGCAGACGGCAAAATACGGTAAAACCTCCGTGTAAGTTTCTTGACCTACTTCTTCTTTTACTATTTCGCCGACTTTCTTGGCATTTGTTAGTAAGGCTCTGATTTCGTTTAGAAGGAGTCCTTTTTGGTAGACTTCATTGGCGGAAAAATACTTGTATTCAATACCACACTTGTCCAATGCATCAAGCAATAGCGAACTCATATGTTTGCCATAGCTTTCATGACAACCAAAGGGATCAGGAATACTAGAGACAGAGTAGCCAAGATACTTCTCCATATCCTTTGAGAGCCCCGCAGGTACCTTGCGTAAACCGTCTTTGTCGTCGCAGAAGGCAATCAATTCAGAGTTGCAGTTCAAGTTCTTAAGTGCCAAGGTGACTGCGAAGCTGCGGGATGCATCGCCTAAACTTCCGATGTGTGGGAAACCTGAAGCACCAAGACCCATCTCTGTTCGGATTTTGCTCATGTCTCGGTTTAGCGTTTGTTCTCTCTCGATTACTTTTTTAGCCATCATGTCGTACCATGTGCCGTGACCGATAATTTCTTCACTCATACAGCGTACCTTCTGCATCATGAC
Organism: Candidatus Bathyarchaeota archaeon; assembly: GCA_963804785.1. Taxonomy (GTDB): domain Archaea; phylum Thermoproteota; class Bathyarchaeia; order Bathyarchaeales; family Bathycorpusculaceae; genus Bathycorpusculum. Next base: position 14,228 of record CAWDRR010000002.1, on the reverse strand, counting down.
TATACAAGGGTATAGAAAAATGTTTAGAGCCAAAAAAGGCTCAATGGATTTATTTGCGTCTTAGTGAAGCTGCAATGGCTAAAGCGGCGATTGCAAGCAAGATAACGACCAGCGAATAGAGCCAGTTAATGTCGAATAGATACCATGCTGCACCCAAAGCAATGAGACCTATACCTGAAGCTATCGTACTGAAAGATCCGCGTTCATACTTCTGAATTCTACTTACCTGCATTCCACCCAAAGCAATAGCCCATAGACCGCTTAGAACTGCAACCATAGGAACAAACAAGCCCCAGTCGATGATTCCTGCAATAGCCAACAATATTCCTACAACTATGATTATGAGGAATACGCCAAAGCTTAGCAGTTGACGGTCGCTATTGCTCATTTATGGTGCTCCTTAGGCGATTTTGGTTCCGCAATCTGGACAAAACTTGGAGTTGGCAGGGATCGATTTACTGCAGTTTGGGCATGTCATTGCTCCTTGTGTTGGTGGTGTTAGGGTTATTCCGCAGTTGGGACAGAATTTGCTTGTTGCGGGAACTTTTTCTGCACATTTTGGGCAAATTACAAGTGCGGCTGCCGGTGCTGCTTGTGTTGTGCCAGTGGGTGTCATGATTTGAGGAATAAGTACCATTCCTGCTCCGAGGGCTCCTGAACCTCCTCCTTGACCAAGTGATGCCGCTGCATTTTTCAAAGTCTCCATACGTAAAACGTCCCCGGGAGCGGTTTGTCCAGTTTTGAGCCAGAATAATCGTTCGCGGTATTCGGGTGTTGTGTCTATTCCTTCGAATCGTAGATCGGTTAGTTCTATGCCGACTCGTTTGAAGTAATCAATTAACGCGTTTTTGACTATGACGGAAGTTTCGTCTAGACGTGTGAAAACTGTTATGAGATCATAATGGCTGAGTTCATCGATTATTTTCTCGTTTAAGAAGCCTCGCAGGAAATTATTTACTCCATCGGTGGTGTAGGTGTTTTGTCCGCCAATTACTTCGTTTACGAACAAAGAAGCATCGCCAACTTTGAACCAGAACTGTCCAAACACTTGTAACGGTGCCAATTCAGTGGTTTGCGCACGTGTGCCCCATTTACCCGCGAACACTTTAGTGCTGATATAAAGAACAGTTGCTTTGAAGGGTTTGTTACCGCCAAAACCTGCAATTCGAGTAAGCAAACTTGTCAATACGGGTAGATTCAAGGTTGTTAGTGTGTGTCTGCCTGGACCGAATACATCGTAAGCTTTGCCATCTCGGAAGAACACTGCCATTTCGTATTCATGAACTATTAGTTGTGCTCCCCAAGTAATGTCCTCGGTTGGGTAGCGCCAAACTATGTCTTCAGACCCTACATTTTGCCATTCTATTACTTGCGGCATTACTGAGTCACTCCTAAGATTACCTGTTCTCTTTTATCAAAAGTGTCTTCAAGTAATTCAAACTTGTCCGCTATTGTTTGGATTTTGTCTTTGAGATTTGCGAAGTTATTGCTTAACAATTGGGTTTTTAAGTCTTCAATACTTGAGGTTAAAGCGTTTACTTCGTCCAGGAGTTGGTTGTCGAAGGTTATCATTCGATCAAGGTTTTCTTCCTTGATTTTAACTATGTCGTAGAAACCTGCGTAACCGTATGAGGCGTGGTTTACCTTTTCGGCTATGCGATCCATTTTAGCACTCAACCTATCAATATCTGTTAAAACATCCATGTACCGTTTATCAGCTATTTTCTGTGAGATACTTTTGATGTTATCTTTGTCTTTGGTGAGTTTAAGGTATAGATTATTTCGGATGAGTTTGTCTGATTCGCGGCGAAGTTCCTTCTCTTTATATCCGCGGAACCCGGGTAGTGCTGCCGCAATGCGTTCTGAAAGCCTCATTTGGCTCTTTGCTTGTCCATATACATCTTTATTTTCGCTCATTCCCTAAATCCTCCATTATTTGTACTCCGTTATAAAAAAAAGTTGCTTTTAAAGTTTATTAAATAGAACTAGAACTTGGAAGAAGGTATATCTCCCTTTAAAACCATTCCTGTTGCTCCATCAACTATCATTTGGTAAGTGTTGTTTTTGTACTCGTATTTTATGAACCAGATTGGTGAATGTAGATAGACCATTTGCTTTGAATTAATGGTTGTAGTGGCTTCAACGATTTTGTCTATATCTTGCTGAAGTAGAAAACGGTGAAGTGCCTCAACCTGCTGTTTAGCAATTTCTAACGCTTCTTCACGAGTCATTTCACTGTTGAGTAATTTGGCGAATCCTTCGATTTTACGAAAATCAAACGGAATTTTACCTGTTAAAGGGACATTGTATTCACGGGTTGGGAAACCTGATGCTTCACGGGCTAAAACCAGCCAATTGTACTCTTTTTGAATTTGTCCTTCCTTTACAATTGGTGGAGAGATTCGCTCAAAAATTCCTTTGTACTTGGTTGTGGCATCGGCGGAAATGATCCAGAAAGGCAGGTAAACTAGGTTTTTCTCTGATAGTTTAGCTTTTTTTGCTAAATCACCCGGTTTCATAAAACCTGAATGCATCCAATCGCGGATTAAATTTTCAATTTGGTCTTCGGAGTAGTTGTTTAGGAGTAAAGAATGTTCAAAGGTGAAAGCTTGTCCTGTTTCGATTACTGTTGTGAACCCGCAGTATTTGCAAGTAGTTACAAGTTCACCTGGTTTGAAATCTACTGGGGCACCGCAATGGGAGCACCGTATATTTTGAGCAATAGCCATTTTGTTTAGGCCTTCAGTTTTTCACGTTTTAAAATCTCTCTCGCAACGATAACGCCTGAAGCTGATGCTTGGATGAGTCCGCGAGTGACGCCTGCGCCGTCGCCGATAGTGAACATGTTATGGATTTTGCTCTCTAATGCATTGTTTAGTTGCAGGTGGGAGCTATAGAATTTTACTTCGACACCATAGAGTAATGTTTCAGGTGAGTAGACTCCCGGGGCTATTTTGTCGAGTGCTTGAAGCATTTCGCGTATGTCGGTTAAATAGCGGTACGGCAGCACGAAACTTAAGTCTCCTGGAGTGGCGTTTTTAAGAGTTGGTGTTAAGACGCTGTGGGATAGTCGCTCGGGTGTAGAACGTCTTCCATGGTCAAGATCGCCTAATCGCTGCACCATAACTCCTCCGCTAAGAAGGTTGGAGAGTCTTGCAATGTATTTGCCGTAGGCAATTGGTTCTTTGAAGGGTTCAGTGAAGGAGGTGCTCACGAGTATGGCAAAGTTTGTGTTAGCTGTTTTTGATTCTGCATGGCTACCACCGTTGACAGTTAAGACGCCATCGTATGATTCAGTTGTGACTTCTCCATGTGGCGAGACACAGAATGTACGAACCTGATCGTCAAAAGATCTTGAAAAGTAAACGAGTTTTGGCTCATAGAGGGCTTTAGTTAGAGTTTCCATAACTGAAGCCAAAAGCTCAACACGTACACCAATGTCGACTGGGTTGTTCACAGTCTTTAAGCCTCGGATTTGAGCTTCAGTTTGTAGCCACTCTGCGCCACTTCTACCCGGAGCGATGATGACATATTTTGCGAGGAATTTCTCACCGTTGACTGTTTCGACGCCTTGAATGACGTGGTCGTCTACGATGAGCCCTTTAACATCGGTTTTAGGTTGGAAGGTTATTTTACCGTTGAGGTATTTGCGCATTCGTTGCAAGGTTTCAAGGCATTTGTCGGTGCCCATATGGCGGACTTGTTGCTTGATGAGTTTTAAACCAGCCAACGATGCTTTACGTTCGATTTCGTCTATTTCATCGTTTTCGCCGCCAAAGACTTGTTCGCTTGCACCGAATTTTATGTATATGCTATCACAATATTTTATCAGGTCAGCTAGTTCTTTTGTTGAAATATATTGGTTTAGCCAGCCACCAACTTCTGTGGATAATGTAAGTTTGCCGTCACTGTACGCACCTGCTCCACCCCAGCCTGAGAGAACTGAGCATGGTTCGCAGTGGACACATTCAAAGCCTCGGCTTGATGGGCACTTGCGCTTATCAATATCCAACCCTCTGTCTAGAACCAGAACGTTAAGGTTTTTTTTATCAGTTAGTTCTAGAGCTGAGAAGATGCCTGCTGGGCCTGCGCCCACAATTATTACGTCATATTTCAATGGATTTGCCCCCTTGGAACCCAGAATTACATGTAACATGTCGCATATATTTCTTAGTACAGTTTAACCTTACGAGCCAAAATTTGGTTTTTGTAATAAGTGTTTTTTTTGGATATGTCTAAACAAAATTTATAGCCGAAAAATCACTTAACAAACGAAGAAAATCAATGATTAACTAAACCCAACCCGCAGACATTGATGATTTAGCCTCTGATTTTTCACGTTTCTAGAGGTTCACAATACTCTTGTGAAGGGGTCGCACAAGATTATAGCATAATCACTAATATGAGAATCGAGTGAAAAAGGAATGCGTCCAAATTGCGTTTATCTTTTCCTTCAGCACCTTGAAGAAAAAGGATTTAGTCACACACAAAAAAACTTGTTGGCGGGAAAGAGAAAAAGAATAAAGTTGAATTAATTTCGGGAAAAGACATTTTTTTGGTATCTTCTTTAAGAGTACACTGTTTATGGTTTCAATGTTTTATTGCTGCAGGCTTTGTATTGTTTTTTACTAATATTGTTAGTTTTTATGTGATATTGTAATGTTTAATTTTATTAAACTCGATTATGGAAAATAATATATGTTATTATTTATATTAATAGATGTTATATTGAATAATTAGCATTAATGTTTTTTATTCAATTTAAAATACAAAGGAAAATAAAAAAATGTTAAAAAACAAAACTAAAACCACTATTACAATTGCTATGATTCTATTGTTCGTTATGAACATCTCTTTTGCAATTCTACCCTCTGCTGAAGCACAAAGCACAGCGGCAACCTACCCCTATCTAGGTGCTCTTCCCAACCCAGTGGGTGTAGGTCAAGAAGTGCTGCTACACATCGGAATTACAAAGGAACTTTACTCCGCAGAAATGGGCTGGGAAGACATGAGTGTAACCATCACAAGGCCCGACGGCACTGTACAAACGTTAACAGGAATTAGAACCGATTCTACGGGAGGCACTGGCAGAGTACTAGTGCCAACCATGGCGGGTAATTGGACTCTACAAGGACACTTCCCTGAACAGGAAATCACTGCAACCAAGAGAGCAGGCGGCTTTTTCACAGCAAGCTTCCCAATTGGAACCATGATGCAAGCTAGTGACACTGAAAACATAACACTGGTCGTCCAAGAAGATCCTATAGAATTTTATCCTGCACATCCGCTTCCAACTGAATACTGGTCACGTCCAATCGATACAAACATACGAGAATGGTCTGTCATTGCAGGAAACTGGCTTGAAACTCCATCTAACTACTTCGCTATTGGCAATGAATATGCACCTGAATCCGCGCACATACTATGGACAAAAGTTATGACTCAAGGAGGCATCACAGGAGAACCTACTTATAATCAACAATCGTTCGAAATGGGCGATGCATATGAAGGCAAATTTACCAGCCGATTCATCCTCGGAGGAAAACTCTACTACAACAAATATGCTGATCCAGATCCTATTAAGGAGTATGTTTGTGTAGATCTGCACACCGGTGAAGAATTGTGGTCTAGAGTCTTGCTAAACAACCTGTCAATAAGCTATGGTCAACTGATGTTCTGGGATACATACGACTATCACGGCGTTTACGATTACTTATGGGCATCTGGCAATTCAGAAACTCGCAACATATTAGGTCTTGCTTCAAACGCTGGCAATCCTTTATGCGCCTTTGACCCAGTGACTGGAGACTTTGTGTATGCCTTGTATGGCATGCCTTCTGGTACTAGGGTAATGGGTCCTAAAGGTGAAATTCTATACTACAATGTCCAATCAAGATATGGCTACATGACTCTATGGAACTCAACAAACATACCAAATCTATATGCAAGCACGATTGACAATTCAATGGGCTGGGGTCAATGGAGAGCTATGAATAAAGTTGTTAACGCTACAGGACCAACCGCTGTTAGAGCAAGCACGCCTCTAGGAATAAACGGATATCAATGGAACGTAACTATACCTACCGATTTACCTGGAAGTGTCACTTCGATCTGGGCAGGTGACAAAGTAGTCGGCGGAAACATAAACAATACACACGTCGCTCTCTGGGGTCTAAACTTGAACGAATCAAAAGGCGCAGTAGGACAACTGTTATTCAGTAAAACATGGACTGCTCCCACTTACTGGGCAACAGGCAACCTAACCGTAAGCGGCTTCGCAGCCGGTTGGGCAGCTTGGAGTCAAGAAGACAATGTCGGTGTAATGTGGATAAGAGAAAGCAGAGAACACTATGGCTTCAGCACAGTAACAGGCGATTTTCTATGGGGTCCAACAGAACCGCAATACTACTTAGACTCAGTTGAAGACTCACCTGGAGACGTAAGAAACATTGTTTACGGTAAACTTTATTCTGCAAGTGTTAGCGGAATAGTTTATTGTTATGATGTCAAGACAGGCGAACTACTGTGGAAACACGAAGCAACTGACCAATACTCTGAAATCTTATGGGCTAATACCTGGTGGATGAAACAAGTAGTCTTCGCAGATGGAAAAATGTACGTTGGCCATGCTGAGCACTCTCCTATCGATCCAAGGCCACGCGGTGCACCATTCTATTGTCTAAATGCAACAACTGGTGAAGTCATCTGGCAAGTAAACGGACTGTTCCGTCAAACTCGCTGGGGTGGACGCGGAATAATGGGTGACAGCATATTAGCGACCCAAGACACATACGACCAACGTATATACGCCATAGGCAAAGGACCAAGCGCAATTACAGTGCAAGCACCATTAGCTGGTGTTGTATCAGGAAGTAGCATAGTAATAGCAGGCACAGTAACTGACGTATCTCCAGGCACTGAAGACTATGCTCTAAGAGCTCGTTTCCCCAACGGCGTTCCAGCTGTATCTGACGAAAGCATGAGTGAATGGATGCTCTATGTGTACAAACAATACGAACGACCAATAAGTGCAACAGGTGTCCCAGTTTCTCTAAGTGTTGTTGACGCAAACGGCAACTACCGAGAAATCGGAACAACCACAGCTGACGCAGATGGCTTCTATAGTTTCAACTGGATTCCAGACATCGAGGGCAAATACACAGTTTATGCATCATTCCTTGGCTCAGCAGCATATTATCCATCACACGCAGTAACTGCATTCGCAGTTGACGCAGCAGCTCCAACACTTGCACCAACCGAAGCTCCAGCAGAATCTGTCGCTGACATGTACTTTGTTCCAGCAATCGCAGGCTTGTTCGTTGCAATCATCGTAGTCGGTGCTCTACTAGCACTTCTACTGCTTAGAAAGCGAGCATAAAACAACACACAAAAAAACAAAATTATCTTTCCCCTTTTTTAGTTTTTTAAAAAAATTAAAGTAACGGAGAAATGGAGAAATGTTGGGGGCTGAGTGGGCTCTGGTTAAATTTACGAAGTAGCTGTAGAGAGTTTGCATTCTCTCTTTTCTCCTTAAAAATTCCGGAGCCTCAGCAAACCCCCGTTTTATCAGAAATGCTGAAGCCAATTCAACTAAATACACAAATCTTTGTCCAAATAATTCTTAATAATATTGTTGTCTTGTTTTGTGTTGTATTGAGAGCTAACTCTCGGGATAATCATGTAAAGCCAGAGGAGAAACCGTGGCGCAATCTCTTTCACATATTTTACAGGGTGGTTAATGTGTCCAGTATGCAAAAAATGATGAGCTTTCGACTACCATTTTTCATAATAGTTAATGTGGGTACGTAGTTATTTATTCAACAAATTTATTATATATTTCAAGTTTAGGACAATACATTAAATGGGTGTGGTTGGCAAAACTGACTATAATAAATTCTGTTGTTTGCCCTTGTTGCGGATGTATGTGCGATGATATTAAACTAACAGTTGAAGATGGAAAAGTAATAAGAATGAAAAATGGTTGTGTTCTTAGTAATGCTAAATTCTTAAATTTCAATAATGAACACAGAATGAAAAAACCTCTTATTAGAAAGAACGGTGATTTAGTTGAAGTCTCATTTGAAGAGGCTGTACATAAGTCTGCTGAAATTCTTGCTAATGCGAATTATCCTGTGTTGTATGGTTGGAGCTGTACAAGTGTCGAGGCTCAGCGGATTGGAATAGAATTAGCAGAGCAAGTTGGTGGTGTTTTTGACAATACCTCAACTGTTTGTCATGGGCCATCGGTTTTGGGTATGCAGGAAGTGGGTTTCCCTTCGTCCACTTTGGGGGAGGTTAGACACCGCGCTGATCTTATCATATATTGGGGTTGTGATCCGTGGAGTTCCCATCCAAGACACATGCAAAGATACACTATCTTTGCTGAAGGGAGATTTGAAGATAGCCACCGGAAAACGAATACTGATCAAAACAGCACAGAAACCAATCAAAAACGGGATGTAGCGAAGTCACAATTACAAGTTAAAATAGATACATCTGATCCATGTTGTATGCCTCAGACTTTGAGTAGAAAAGCTCGTAAGCTCTTGGTTGTTGACGTTCGAAAAACTTTAACGGCTGCAATGGCTGATTTCTTTATTCAAATTGAGCCTAACAAAGACTTTGAGCTTATTCAAGCCTTGAGAATGCTCGTTCAAGATGAAGAACTTGACGTTGACAACGTCGCCGGCGTTTCTGTGAAATACCTTAGTGAAGTGGCTGACGCTTTGGTAAACTGTAACTTCGGGGTGATTTTCTTTGGTATGGGTTTGGCTCAAAGTGAGGGTAAATCTCGTAATATAGAAGCTGCTATTGAGTTGGTTCGTGATCTTAATGCACGTACAAAATTTTCAATGATGCCAATGAGAGGCCATTTTAATGTTACTGGGGCAAATATTGTCTTGGCTTGGCAAACTGGTTTTCCTTTCGGAGTTGATTTTTCTCTCGGTTACCCACGGTATAATCCCGGGGAAACCTCCATAGTTGAGATCCTCATGCGTCATGAGTCAGATGCACTTTTAGCTGTTGCCTCAGATCCCGTTGCTGGTTTTCCAAAGAGGGCTGTAGAACACCTTGTTAAGAACCCGCTAATTGTTATTGATCCTCACCTAAACGCCACATCTCTAATGGCTGATGTAGTTTTTCCCTCTACGTTTGTGGGCATAGAAACAGAGGGGACGGCTTACCGCATGGATCGTGTGCCTCTTCCGCTAAAAAAAATTGTTCAACCTCCAACTGATGTTTTGGGTGATGAAGAAATATTAAAAAAAATTCTTGAAGAAGTTAAGATAATCAAGTCTGAGAAATCAAGGATCTCTAATTGATTACTCGTCGAACTTTCAGCTATACTAAGATACCATAGTTAGAATGTCTCATGTGCGGTAGAAAATTCGAGTAGTTGACGCCTTAATTGTACAAACTTCTGAGTTAGAAAGCTTATATGCTCTAAACTAATCTTTTATGGCTTCTATGAGGTTAAAGTGGCAAAATCTCCCGCAACTCCTCTTTTTTCTGAATTTTAATCAAAGCAAAATAAAGGCTTCTAAAAAGGGAAATGCGAACATAGAAAAAAGTGAGAGAAAAACAGAAAAAGAATCAAATTTTTAAGCTTTGATTATGCCTTTCGTATAGAAATAGTAGCCTCTCTCTGTATTAGAAAAAAGCTAGTTCCGATATTTTTTCCACAGTTTTGTATGTTTCTTGTTCTTCGATAATTTGCGTTGATAGTTCCTTAAGGCAAGCAGATAGTTTATCAAATAATCCATCGCTTAAGCCCATAGAATTTCCTTTTTCAGCTAAAGTGTTCTCTACACGCGCCGTTAGTGTGCTTCCCGTGACTTCAAGAACCATCTCTATTAAAACTAGCTGAGAATCATATTCCATGTCGACAATATTGTCTACTGATTCGGCTGCATTCCTGTAGAAAAAGAGTTTTGTTCTCAAATCCCTTTCTTTTAAGATTTTTTCGGCACAATATGCTAGCTCATCGGCTAATTTTTTCCTATAGTTTTTAGACAACTGCATTTACAAATCTTCCCTCTTTTCTTTTCCCGTAAGAGTCTTGTTGGTTCCAATTATTTTTACATGAACCCAAGATCCAAGACGACGCAATATTTGATTTGCATACATCAATTATTTCCGAGTTGCAGGTCCAACCTGCTCTCTTTTCAGACGTTTTTCTAACAAATGAAGGTGATGTTCGATTCTCCCACGGTAATGGAATATTTAGTTTTACTATTTTACTTAGTCCCATACTTCCGAGGGTTTGGCCTTGAAGACTTAAGTAATATCTTCCTTCGATGCAATTTACATAACCTCTTTCAATTAGCTGAGATAGAATTGCTCTCTCTTCTGTTGTCAGTATATCATCAAATTTTTGAGCCTTTTCTGAGTCTATTGCATTCAGCAGCATCATTTTTGTTAAAAGGCGCATTTCGGTTGACTCAAAAAGACCCTCGACGGCTTGAAGCGCATCTGGCTTTGATACAACTCTAAATTCGCCCTCTCGCATCTGAAATTTAGGCATTACTGAGTCGATTAAATGAAAGAATAATAATGCTTTCTTGGCAGTGTTATAATGAACTTTAGTTTGGTCTGCAAGTTCCTTAATTGATAATGGTTTTCCTTTGGGAAATCGATTTAAGGCTATTGCAAGGTCATGGTATATGCCTAATGTCTTACCAATTCCTTCCTCTGGGGTTTCTTCAGTTCTTGGAAAAACGTTAACCTCCTTTGATATTCTCACTTTTAGTAATTACTTCATACATATGTACCTATTTATTGTTTGCGTTAGATTTTAGAATATTTCACAAATAGCAAGTTTAAAATAGTTGTGAATTATTCTTGAATATTTCATAAATGTGAAAACTAGTAAAGGAGGCGCAAGCTTGAATGATGTCGACTTCAAATGCAGTGACAAACAAAAATCAAAATATCTTCGGACGAAAGCCTACTTAAAGGCATTCGGTCTTTCAGCCGTGGAAGGTCAAATAATAATTGATCTTTGTCACATTCGAGACTATTACATGGACACTAAAAAATTGTCTAGGAAACTTCCTGAATCTTTGAGGCTTTCTCCATCAGATCTTGAACCTGTTCTAAAGAGATTAATTCAAGGAGGCTTTATTGCACCTTACACAGCCAAAAAGGATGAGCTTTGCGTTCGTTCCTCGTCATTAGGTCGTGATTTTTCCAGACAAGCGGAGTTTGAAGAAGACATAACTTCATTTGAAGATATGCCTGCACTCGAAAGATCCTTCTCCGAGATAAAACTCACGTGTTATGACCCAGCTGGCTTTAAGAGAGAAGAACGGTGGGCGAGGGGACCAAAAGGGGATAAAATTAAGATTATTATTTTAGAAGTAACAGCCTCGGATGAAATATATGAAACATCTATTGAAGGACGAACTATTTACGCCCTTAAGCTTTTAGCTAATGCAATTTGTCCTTTTTGCTCGGGCATAATTCCAATAGAGTATTCATATACTCCTAGTACTTGCTACACAGCATTCAATGAATTTAATTGTGGTCAATGTGGTTTTAGATTCATGCTTAGAAGTGCTTTAGATAATTATTACGTTTGATTGGGTATTGTTTCTTCTAAGCAAAAAGTGAATTCCGTCTGGTTACACAAGTTTTTTAAGTCTTTAGACATTAAGAAGTTATCGTTGTCTTGTTTTGTGTTGTCTTGAGAGCAGGCTCGCTTTGGGTTGTCTTTTCTCCAAGGTGTGGGAGTATAACCCAATAGGCGCTCATAATCTTGAGTGAACCCGAAACCAACAAAAAACCATCATCAAACCGTTCAGCAAAAGAGCGTAGAAACACGTTGTTTCGTGTTTTGGACGGCGTCTTGAGCTTGTCTCATAAAAAAATTCATAACGGCGGCAACAGCGATCATGCTAAGCAGGGTTGGGCGAGGGTTTTAGTCTCAGCCGTTTCAACATACGGTGGCTTGCTCAAGGATGAAGAGTTGGAGCTTAGGGTAATAGCCTTGGAGGAGAAACTGAAGAATAGCGTACTGATTCCTAAACCCCAAGATGATAAATCAAAAACGCATAGAACAAATCAGGCTGGGAGGGGGTTTTGATGAATATTTTAAGCCGTAAACTCCACGAGTTAGAGAGTAACGTTTTAGACTTTCCCCCAGAAGACGATGACATAATGCTCCACGTAGGCGATTTAGATGAGAGCCTCCTGCATGACCGCGCCCAAAAAATAAGAGCATCCTTCAAAGACGACGCACAAGCCATAATAAACAGCGCGAACAGCCCGGAACAGCAGAACCAGGCAGCTAAACAGCTTCTAAGCAGACTAACCAGCGAGGAAAACGCCATTCTTGAACAATCACACCAATTTTTAAGTTACCGCCTAGAACGCATAGTCTATAAATGGTTCGCTGCCGCATACCCGAAAGGCGAAGACGCGCGGGTTATGCTTAGGGTTCTTTGGTTTTTTGGTGAAATGCGGAAATTCAACAATGCATGCCTGATTGAAGATTTTGAATGGAATCACAACCGAAATGAGGATGACCCTGCTTTTGATGATTTTGCTTGGTGGGATGCAGTTGACGCCAAAATAAAATCGTTTTTTCCTGAAGGGGTGTTCACTGAGAAGAGTTTTGAGGCGATTGAACGGCTCCATGACGAATTTATAGCGAAAAAAATCAGTGAGTATTATGATGCGCACCCAGAGGAGCGAATTGCGTTGATTAACAGTTCAGATAAGGAAATTGAGGAAGCAAAGAAAAGTGAGTGAAGTTAAAGAGATCGCGATTCCGATGTCGGAGCGCGTGAAGATCAGCGACCTCAAGTTTGACCAGGACAATCCTAACAGGATGAGCCTTGCGCAACTTGACAGATTAAAAGCGTCAATCAGAAAATGGGGAGACATCGTTCCCGTTGTCACCAACAGTGAACTTTTGGTGGCTGATGGAGAGCAGCGTGTTACGGCTATGAAGGAGCTTGGCATGACTGAGTGCAGCGTCATTCGCTTGCCAGTTAAAGACGTTGATCGCCGATTGCTTCGGCAGGTGCTAAACAAGCTACGGGGCAAGCATAACAAGGAGATGGATAGCGCCGAGTACCTGCGCATAATTGACGAGGGCGAGAAAGAGGAATTAAAGTTGTTTCTTCAATCCGTCGGCGAAAAGCTCCCCATAGAGGTAGATGACCAAGAGGTTTCTTTTTCGGTTCCTGAAACTTACGAGCTTATAATTGAATGCCGAAGCGAGGCGCAGCAAAAAGAATATTTTGAGAAATTAAAAGCGGAGGGATATAAGCTACGGATTTTGACATTGTAAAACATTGGGACCAAGCGGACAGTTTTCGGTCACTAAGCGTGGTAGGTAGCTATACTTTAAATGATGTAAAGTTGGAGAAGCGGTTTTGCGGTTCTCTGCCGCTTGAGGATTTTGATTGGCAAATCGGCGTGATCGTTGGGCGCAGCGGTTCAGGCAAAACAAGCATAGCCAAACAACTTTTCCCAGATGCTTACATACGAAACTTCGAGTACAAAAACAAATGTGTCTTAGATGACTTTCCAGAAGGGCTTGAAACTTCAGAAATCACAAGGATGCTCTGCAGTGTTGGCTTTGCTTCGCCTCCGGATTGGCTAAAAAGCTACGATTGCTTATCTCAGGGGGAGAAGATGCGTGTTGACATCGCCCGCGCACTCTGCTTGGATAACCAATTAGTTGTTTTCGATGAGTTTACGAGCGTTGTAGATAGAGAGATTGCCAAAGTTAGCGCTTTCGCGATTAGCAAGGCAGTTCGCAGAAGCTCCAAGAAATTCATAGCAGTTACCTGCCATTACGATGTAGTTGACTGGATGGATCCAGACTGGGTCTTTTGCACTGATACAATGGAGTTCAGCAGAAAAAAAGAATCAGGCCGCCCATTGAACTCAAAATTCATCGGTGCGGCTCAAGCCTTTGGAAGATGTTTCGGCAATATCATTATCTAAACGGTTCTTTAGGTGCAGGAGTCAGATGCTACACTGCAATTTATCAAGAAAAGCCAGTTGCATTCATAGCTGTCGCGTGTGTTAGAATGAAAGTAAAATATTATCGAGTAAGCCGATTAGTTGTGCAACCGGACTACCAAGGAATCGGCGTAGGCAAACGACTCCTAAACTTTATAGCCAAACTCTACACGTCGCAAACCAAAGCTCCATTTTATATCTTAACAAGCAACCCGCAGATTATACGTGGAAACCTGGAGAACTGGAAAATC
>CAWDRR010000001.1:0-15740 GCA_963804785.1 Candidatus Bathyarchaeota archaeon | reverse complement strand
CCGGTTTCCAATTGTAAGTGAAGAATCCATCGTTGGTTGTTGTACTGCCTATTTCTCGTTCATTGCCATTTGCGTCAAGTACTTTTAGAGTAACTTGTACTCCTGTGGTGTTAGCTGGCCGTGGCTTTTGCTGGTAAACGTACTCCATCCACGCATTCATGCTTTCATCAGAAACAACAGGGACACCGTTGGGGAATCGCGCTGCTTGCTCTTTCTGTTTTGTACCAGAAGCTATGTCAGTTACGAAGCCTCGAATCACTACGCTGGATCCTTCTGTGATAGCGGCAGTAGGCGCTTCCACTGTCATGGCGCTTGGACCCTTACCAAAGCAATATACTTGCATATCAAAAAGGTTAGTATATACCAAGAAACTTGTCCGCAATAGCGCAGCCTGCACGAGATCGGTAACCTCCGTTTCCAAATATAGTCCATATTTCCTCTCCAGTATAAGCATCAACACAGATTATTGGTTCATTTTTGTAGAATGGAGTGTTTTTGCGAGTGCTCACCAGTTATCATATACACTTTTCCGTCTGCGATACCGAAAATGAAGAGCGGATAATTACCCCAAGGTCCGTTAAAGCCGCTGCTGGTGCTGTTTCCAGTCCCACCGTTGCCATAAGTAAACATTGCTTCACCAGTCTTTGTATCAAAGCAGTAGAGTATTCCACCATAACCTGAGTAATAAGAACCTGCCATAAGCTACATTGCCACCTGTACTAAAGAACTCATAATCATTTGCAACGTGTTCGCGTTTTGTGGTCCATAGTAATCTTCCGTCGTCCATGCTATAGCCTAGCCATTGTAGAGTCTCCTTGTCAGTCATAATGAAGACACGATTTACTGGATCGACTGCCGTTAAGGTCCTAGTAACATTTCCATCTGGCGCTGCATAATCTTTCATCCATAGTAGTTGACCTCTTGAGGCTGGCTTCAAACTTACTGCCCATACAGTATAAGGAGATTCTGTTCCTCTGGCGCTGAAGGTAGAGAACATTGAAGATGTAATTGTACTTCCAAGCAATATGTCGTCAGTAACAGAGCCATAAATTGTTGAAGTTGATGTTATTCCTGCTGGTGCTGGTAGATCCCAATCATACCGATTTGAAGTACTTGCATTTATAGTTCCAGAAGTTTGGGTAGTAAAGACCAATGATGAATTCCACTGTTTTAATCGCCAATCAGGATTTGACGTGGTTCCGTCATTTGTGATTATGTATCGTAAGTGTTCACCAGCTGGTCCGAGAGATTCAAAGCCTGAGGGAACATTAGTTATGTTGAGAGTTGAAATTCTTCCAGTATTTGGCTCAATTGCGTGCCAAAGTTGTTAGTAAATATCCAGACCGTTTGGTACAACTCCATGTTGGTTCATACTCTCAAAAGCATAGTAGTAACCGAATCCCAGTGATAGTGTTGTGTTAAGGTACCATATTTGCTCTCCAGTGCGTAGGTCTCTGCAGATGATTCCACCGCCTGTGGCTGAATTGCCATATGGTAGGGCGTAAAATAGTCTGCCGTTCATTATTATTGGCTTTGACATTCTGTTGTTGTATGAAGAACCACTATAGAACGTGTTGCCATCGATTGCAAGGTTGCTTCCTCCGACGAGACCTCCATCGTTAATTGGAGTTGTCCACATAATGTGAGCACTGTTTGGCGCTATTCCGTCGGGTTGAACATCATATTTGATTTGGGGAGAGCCTGCACTATTAAAATCTGCAGCACCCAACCAGTTTGATGCAACAGTATACCAGTAAGTGTTCTGTCCTTCGATTGGGCGATTCCAATACTCTGTTGGGAGCGGATAGGAATCTATGGGGTCAGGTAATGCTTCTGCTTGCACGGTGAGGTATAAGGGTCTGCTGCTTGCTCCTAGAAAAGTATCATTTGTCCATGTCCTTAATGATGAGGTACTGTTCCAGGTGAAAACTAGGTCAGGGTAGCTAAACACTATGGTATATGTCCCTATTTGATCTGGTGTGTATGAAGTGTATGCTGTTGAAGTTGAGTCGCTATTTGGTAAAGCAATAATTTCAGTTTTGTTGTCTGGTTTTGTAATTGTTAGTTGAAGACCGCCAAATCTGATGTCATTGGTGGCTGTAGAACTTGGTAGAACGATGCTGGACCATCCGACAATGAGTACTTTTTGACCGACTCCTACGGGATTTGGTGCAGCAGAAACATACGCCCAAGTAGTAATTTCCCATGGGGGATCATGTGCGTTAGCAGTTGGCAAAGCAATAAGTGGAACTGCAAGGGTTATCATTAGAATCAAAGTAATTTAAAATAGTCATAGTTCTATTTTTTATTTTTTGCATTTTTCTTTTCCTTTTTATTGTGTATTGAACAAGAAGCGGAAGAGCTCCTCGCTCAACCAAATGATGGTTTGTATCCAACTAGTATATTAAATGTCTCAAATAATGCTCAACAAGAAAGTAGGCACATCATTTAATTCAACTGCTGCTCTCTGAAAAAAAGTCGCAGCTAAAGAAATGAATCCCCTGAATTAAGACTCATTTAGCAAGTTGTTTCTGCCCAGTCTTTGCACAGCAACTTGGCTTGAAACTTCGTAACCGAGCTGTAAACTTCCCAAACAAAAATATCCGTCTACATCCTAACAAGCAATCCTCAAATTATTCGGGGAAACATGGAAAACTGGAAGATAACCCGTTTTGGACACGCAAGCCAGGGAAGAGGCGACACAAGAATAAACTGTGAAATCCACAGCAGCATCAGCCGAAACCGCATAACTGTATCACTGAAGTATGTCTCCACGAGTCCAACTCATTAAGTCTGCTATCCTTAACTCCTCTCCAGTAACTTTAATGGTATCAGACCCATTGCAGTAAATAGGAAAATAATACAATTCTGAATAGATAGAATTTGCGTTTACAGAAAGTCTTATTAGCAAATCGAAACCAATGCTAATTGTCGAATAATGAAGGGAATCTATTTTTTTCTTGCCGCTGCTGTATTTTTTCTCCTAATGTCAACTGCAACTGATATTTTGTACGTAAATGCCCAACAATCTACTCCTACCACCACTCCAACTCCATCCGCAAATAATAATGATCTTGAGCAACGGATATTTCAGTTGGAAACAATTATAAACCAATACATTGCCGCGCTAAAAGAGAGAAATGATACTAACCAGTCTTTAATGACCTTGTTCGGCGTAGTTATTTCAGCGATAGTTTCATTCCTAATTATAATTCAAACGAAAACTTATCTTAGAGAAGGAAAAAGAGAATCTCGTGAAGCAGATCGAGATAAAAACAGAGATGTGACAGAAAGTGCCGGAGCAAAACAGTTCTCTAGTTTAATGTCTGTCGTTCAGCAAACTCTAAGCGATAGAGAGGCTCGCCAAGCGCGAAATGACGAAGCATGGACAGCAGCTTCCACTATGGGAGTCAATGATGTATCGAAAGTAATGAATCTAGTTCCAGCAGACATTAAAAAGCCGTCTGGATGCAGAAACAAAATCAGCTGAAATTATAGCTGAACTTAAAAAACAAATAGAGAAAATTGAAATTAACCAAAAGATATTGATAGGGGCTGTACAGAGGTCAAAAGAGGCCATAGAAAAAACAGCGTTAGAGTTGGCACAAATTCCCCGACAAGGATTCAAAGCAAAAAATAGTGAGCTTAACCGCTATTCGCGGCAATTCGACGATTTTGAAATGTATTATGGATCTCCGGAAGAAAACTTTAGCCCACGTGTTCTTTTCGTTCGCGGGATTGCAGCTCATTATGCTAATAAACCAAAAGAGGCAAGAAAATATCTTTCAGAGGCTACAAGTATCAACCAGAAAGTAAAAGACGAGAACGAACTCGATTTCAACAAGCGCATGGCTAATTCATTTTACTATCTAGGTTTGACCGAATCAAATTTCGGTCATTATGACGAAGCGATTTCAAACTTCGATAAAGCAAAGCCTGAGACCCAAAAAGACTTTCTAACCATGATCGTGACTGCTGAAGCTTATCTCATGAACAACCAATATCAGAAAGCTATGGGTCTTATTTCGACTATTGAGACTGTATGGCAAGAGGACCGCGCAAAACAATGATAGAAGATTATTAAGTAGAGCCATTCTCATGAAAGCAAGTATACCGATAATGAAGCACGAAAAAAGATGGGCCAAAGATTCTCAACCAATTCTTGAGCCAGTACACGAAGTTGATCCTCTTTACTATTTTGCAACTGCCACTCTGGGTCAAATATGCTTTATTGAAAATAAGGATAGCGCAAAAAAGCTATTCAAGGATGCATACGAAACGATAGAGCATTCAAATGACCTCTTGAAGGTCCAGGAAGTTCGAGTTAAAATTCATCTGCTAATGGTAGCGGGGATGTGTTGTTTGCATGGTCTAAACGATTTGAATAGAGCAAGCGAACATCTGAATAATGCAAAGTCTCTCTAGCTTCCTTGCCACAAATCGACTCAGAAACTTGTACCGTTTTCTCCAACTTGAGCAAAAGGAATGAGACACGTGAAGTCATCAAAAATCATATTGAATTGATTCGAACAGGAACAGTCTTCTTAGAACCCCTTTCTTAATTTTTTTCTATTAGTAAAAACGAACTTCAATTAAATTACTAACTCATTCTCAAAGAGAAACTTCCGACAACCTACGGCAATAGTTAATTTATTTTTTAGCTTTGGGTATTGTATGGCTTATTTTGCCGTCTTTATAGTATTCCATAAATATTTTTTCGCAGCCAGAACAAGCATATTTCTTAACATGAAAAGGACCGTATTCCCATTCTTTGCCAGTTAGCTTTGCGTTTGAAGAGCACCTTGGACATTTAGCCATCAAATACACCTATCGGTGGTAGTAGTTCTCTAGTGAATATATTTTTCTAAGTAAAACCTGATTGATGAGAGTATTTTCTAAATAGCCCATTCTGCATAGCTGACGTATGCCGGCGTTAAGTTCCTGTTTTGTTTGTTCCCACTGAGGCAAATAGGTCCTAAGCAAAAGCTGGAAGTGCTCATTATGGTGCTTTTCTTTCAGATGCATTAACTCATGCACCAACACATATTCTAAACAGCGAAGCGGTTTCTTTGCGAGTTCAAGGTTAAGCCATACGCGCTGGCACTTTGGGTTGCAGGTTCCCCATTTTGTCTTCATTTTTTTAATCTTAACTTCTTTGACGCTTAAACCTGTTATTTTTGACCATTTAGCAAGAAGCGTGGGCATTTGTTTTTTCAATTCTGCTCTATAGAAGCTGTCCATTAAGCGTTCTCGCTTCTGCAGCGGCATCTTCGAGCCGATGTACATGTCAATATGGGTTTTTCTTTTTATCTCAATTCTTGGTTTTGAGTCTGACTGAATGACGTTTAATCGGTATCTGTTGCCCAAAAAGTAGTGGCTCTCTCCAGAAACGTATTCGCGTTTGGTCTGGCGCTCCTGATTACTGAACTTGCTTTGCTGTTTTTTTATCCAGGGTATTTTTTCAGTTACCAGCAACTTGAGAGCTTCATCGGTTGTTTTTAGGGGAGCTGCGATTCTTACTCTTCCGTTTGGCGGGTAAACTCCTAAATGGGTGTTTTTTATATCCTTCTTTACAGTGTCAATCTCTAAATCGTAAATTTTGATTTTGGATTTTTTAGTATTCATTTTGGTTTTTCGCCAGTTCCAATATCATTTCAACCGTTTTTTCGTCAGTCGGTTGGCCGAGGGCGTCTATTATTGCGTTTCTGACTTGCCGCTCTTTGATTCTGTTGCCGCGCCATTCGTCAGCCTTTGAATTTATAATGTTTTCATGGACTTTCAATGCGATTTGTTCGTTGTTGCCAAGGTTGTCGTAGAGTGCTCTTTTGGCTTTGGTGTTAACTGCTGTTGGGTATGAGCCTGTTGCTGTTATGCTTTTAAGTTTATGTACGAAATCAACTATTTTCTGCAGGTAGTTGGCGTATTGATCTGCTTTTTCTTTTCTTTCGCGGATAATTTCGTCAAGCAGAATCGACATTTTCTCATAGTATTTGGGGTTAGTGGGTTTTTCCTTGATGATTAATCGGCGAACGTTGTTTTCTATGGTTTCTGCCACTGCCTCTTTGTTTTCTTGGATGCCTTTTGGCAGTTCGTTTACGGCTTCTACGCCTTTGTTGACTATTAGGTCAATTAGTGTTAAATCGTCAAATGCTGAAACCACTTTGCTTTCCTTTGCGTCAATGTATGTGTCTATGAGGTGGCGCATGGCTGGCTCGTAGGCTTTCAGGTCGATGTAGTCGCCGCTTGCCAACTTTACTTCCTGTCTTATCTTATCAAACAAGCCCACCTCAACCCTGATTGCGTTTGCTTGGCTTTCCGTATATCCCGCTTGGGTCATCTCGTTCGCTATACCAGCATAGGCTCTTAGCAGTTTAGAAGTTGATTTGTATAGAGCTTCTCTTCTTGGCTCTGTTGCGCTGAGTTCTTCAGGCTTTTCAGTGTTTCCACAGAAGTACGCTGTAAATGCGGGAGTATCTTTTGGGGGTTTAACTGGTTCACATAGGCTTTTTACGTTTTCAAGTGCGGTGTCAAGGTTCTCTTTGGCTTTAGTTAATCTGTCTTTTAGTAGGCCTGCCACGTCGTCTTTGTCAAAACCTTCAAAGGCTCCTGAAGTGTAATCTTTGACTGCCTCGCTTAAACTGTTGAAGAGGTCTTTGTAATCTATAATGTAACCATAATCCTTGTCTTCACCATCTAAACGGTTAACTCGGCAAATAGCTTGGAATAATCCGTGGTCCTGCATGCTCTTGTCAATATAAAGATAGGTTGCTGGTGGAGCATCAAAACCCGTGAGCAACTTATCAACAACGATTAAAAGTTTCATTTGTCCAGGTTCTTTAACGAATTTTCCCCGAATAACCTCTTCAAAGCCTTTTGTCTTAATCTCAGGGTAAAGGTTGCCATAGTATTCAAGCATTTTCTGATAGGTTTCATATTTTTGGATGTTTTCTGTTTCGTCATCTTCGCCCGTGCTTTCGCCCTTGATTGTATTAATGTCGCCATTGTAAGAGGTAACTATGGCACATTTCTTTAAGCCGTTAGCTTGGAACAAATCATAATATTGGCAAGCTTGGTAAATGCTGCCTGCAATCAAAAGTGCGTTACCTCTGCCGCTCATTAAGCGGTCTTTTAGTGCCATATCAAGCATTATGTCGGCTACGATGCGGTTGAGTCTTGGCTGGGAACTGAGTACTTTCTGCATGGTGCCCCATCTGCGTTTAAGTTCGGCTTTGGCATAGTCGGTTAAGCCTTTGGTTTTTACTTCAAACCATTGGTCAATTTTAACTTGGGAAGTGATTGTTTGGTCAACTTCTCGCGCTTCATACTGCAAATCCAAAACTACGTTATCGCGCACTGCCTCATCGTACTTGTAGGTGTGGATGTATCTGCCAAAGACTTCTAAGCTCGTGCCCTTGTCTTTTTTGAGCAGTGGGGTTCCAGTGAAGCCGATGAAAACCGCATTGGGGATTATTGCTTTCATGGCGTCATGCAGTTTGCCTGATTGCGTTCGGTGGCATTCATCAACAAAAACGTAGATGTCACCTTTAGCCCTAAAGCCCTTAGCGATTTCTGCCTGCAGTTCCTTAATATAATCATCCACATACTGCTCAGTGTTTCTGCCAAATTTGTGGATAAGTGAGCACATCAGCCACGGGTAAGCCTGGTTAAGTTTGCTGATTAGGTCTTTGCCGCTTGTTGTCCTGTAAATAGCCTCGTCCACGCCTAAAAAGAATCGTTCGATTTGACAGTCAAGCTCTTCTCTGTCAGTGATTATTAAAACGCGGGAATTGTCAATGTTTTCCCTTATCCATTTAGCGAGCCAAATCATGGTTAAGCTTTTGCCGCTGCCCTGTGTATGCCAGATTATTCCGCCTTCTTTACGTTTAAGGAAGTCTTGGGATGCTTTTACGCCAAAATATTGGTTATGTCTGCAGATTTTTTTGGTTCCGCCGTCAAAGACTATGAAGTCGTGGATAATTTCCAGAAGCCTTGACTTGTTGCATATTGAGCATAAATCGCGGTCTAGTTTGTTATCAATTTGTGATTCTTTTTTCCATTTGAGATAATATTTCTCTGGGGTTTCGGTGGTTGCGTACCTTAAGCCTTCGGTGTCATTACCTGCCATCACGAGATGGATTGTTCCAAAAAATTGTTTTATGAAAATTTCCTTTTGGTTATCCAGGTTCTGTCTTATCCCCTGCGAGACTGAAACAAAGCTTCTCTTGAGTTCGAGGGTGGCAACTGCAATCCCGTTAATGTATAAGACAATGTCTGGGCGCTTGTTATGCTGCCCTCTGACAGTTACTTCTTCGGCAAGATAGAAGTTGTTGTTTTCTGGGTTTTTCCAATCTAACAAGTTCACGGTTTTGTTGGGTTCGCCAAGGTTCTCCTTAACTTGGATGCCGTACCGTAGCAGGCTGTAAACTTCCTTGTTAATGTCGTATAAGGTCTTGTTTTGGTTTTGGGCAACCTTCAATAGCTCAAAGAGGGCTTTGCCAATTAAATCGTCACTGTAGCCCTGTTTCTGCAAAAATTCCCGCAAGTAGATTTCTTCGATGTTGCTGTTTTCTCTGCCTTCTTCCCAATTTCCGAGATAGCTATAACCAAGCTGTTTGCTAAACAAGTCGATTATCCTATTCTGTGTCTCAATTTCTGGCCGACCAACATTTAATTCTGGCATTTCAATCGAATCCTCCCAGTTAACAACTGCTGCATCAAACCAACCTTAAGCAACCTAAACTTATCCCTCTCACGCTCAAGCGCCTCAATCTCTAAATCCATATCGGAAAGAATTTTGGCGATGGCCTCTTGCTCTTGCAAATTCTTTGGGTATACCAGTATCAGTCCATTTAGAGCGTCTTGATTGATGTTCGTATTTGCACTAACTGTTGAATTTGTGATAATTCTATTTCTGAATGATTCGTTAGAGAAACAATATTTCTTAAAATTGAGAGATAACTTTGAGTTTGACCTAAATCTAATTAAAAAACCGCTGTATACGGTCTTTGGTAATGACTTTGAAATTAATGTGGTTAAACCCACACCTTCAGGCTTGACTGAAGACCTCACAAAAATTACATCACCTTTCTTTAAATCATAAATTGTTCTTTCATTTTCGTTAGAATTGACCAAGCCCAGAGTATTAATATCATTAATTTCTGCTTCACCAAATACATCTAGTAAATTGACAAATGGAAAGCCATATCCAAATTCGCTTTTATTTTTGTTTATTCCATTTTTGAAAGTACCTAGTTCATTAAGGGTACTACACGCCCAATCTTCGCAATCTTTATTGGCAAAACCAATCAATCGCTTTTTTCCTGTAAGTAGCTCCTGCATTGCACCCTGCTTGATGAGCTTCTTCTTTTCAATAAGCCTATCAAGCGAATTTACAACGTTGGTAATATCCAAAATTGCTTTTCCAATAGCGGTCTGTTCTTCTTTTGGCGGCATTGGAATACTCATTTCTGCAATCATATCCATCCTAACAGAATCAACCGACGACTTAGCTGTCATTGACATAATTCTTTTGAGAAAGGCACTACTAAAATACAAGAAAAAAAAGAAGCCGTCAATTTTCTCACTAAAATTACTTATTTTGTAAACTCTTTGGTGAAAATCAAACTTTCCTTTTATGTAATGAAAGACTTTGCCCGTTCCCACGCCGTCGCCAGCGGTTAGAACCGCTTCGCCATCAAATGAGTAAGTATTTATTCTCTCAATTTTCTGAGAACGAACAAAGAAAGGATATGGACCATTATCAATTTTGTCCTGTGTATTTCTAGAGCCTGTTGTAATAATTGCAATGTTCTTGATGCATTCAATTTTCCAATCTTCTGGAAAGCCAATTTTGGTTTGTGTGCACTCTTTTTCCATTTGACTACCATTCCAGTCCCATTGTTCTTAAATGGTTATCAACTTTCTCCGAGTAATTACTGGCTTCTAAGACCAAATTCGCCAAGGGATTTGAATATCGTTCTGCAAGCTCTTTTATTCGTCCAGCAAGCCTTTGAGAGATTTGATTAAGCTCATTCTGAATCGAGTAATACATGAAATTTAACCACTTGTTCTCAATAACCAGTAGTTTGATTTCTTGTTCGGATAAATTTCTGTATTGACAGAGCAGTTTTTTATTGAGGTTTAATTCTGAGTCTTTTATCTTGCTGTTAAGGTCTGTCTCTTGTTCTAATAAGCCGATATATGCTTGCAAAATTTTTGCTTCTTCAGCAAATTCCTTGTTTCCCTTTATTTCTTTCAGGCGTTTAGTAATATCAGCTCTTGAAACGTTTCCCGAGTCGTTTCTCACTTCTGCCAGTAATTCGTCTTCGCCAGAGTTTTCTTCTTCGATAGTTAGAATTTGCTGGGCAATCTTTTCCTTATCTTCCGTCAACTTGTTTACCGCTTGCTGTTCTTTTTCAAAGTACTTGTTTATTACAAGGTTCTTTGGGATTAAGTCGCAGTCCCAGCCTGTTTCTTTTCCTTTCTTGTTTTTGATTATACTGATTTCTATTTTCCATCCGTTTGCTGCTATTTGATAGGCGTCGTCTTGCATGGTTTCTGTCCAATAGGTCATGATATTTTGGTAGATGTCATAGTTGTTAATTAATTCTGTTTGGGAAAAGGCGGTCAGGATTTCTTCTGAGAGGTCAACAATTAAATGTTTGGGTTTAAAGCCGATGGCGAGGTTTTTTAGGGTGGGCAGAACCTTGGTTTGCCAAGCCTCAAATGTACCGTTAACCCTCTGCTTGTAGGTTGCAAAGTCGGGGTTTTCATAAATTGCCTACTTAATTTTTAAAGGCTCAACCTTAAGCAGTGAGTAGCCGTCCCGTTCACTTGGCTTAAACAATACTTCTTTTAGCGAGGGGCAAACGCTCCAAAATTCTGTTAAATCATCAATGTCTTTGTTTGGGATGCCTCCTTTGAGATGCGCCTCTATATCTTGCAGGTCCTCTTCTTCTTGGATGTCTATGTAGCGGGGAATGTTTAGATTAAAGTCGTTTTTGGTGTCGGCGATTTCCGAGTTGGGAACCATACGCGAATACTTCGGAACCTCAAGCTGCCGATTGAAAACATCAACGATTTTGTGGATGTCCTGCTCTCGTAGCCTGTTTTTGTTCCCATCTTTGACAAAGCCTTTGCTGGCGTCAATCATGAAAATGCCTTCGCGGGTAGCTGCGGTTTCCTTATCTAACACAATTATGCATGCTGGAATGCCTGTGCCGTAGAATAGGTTGGGCGGCAACCCAATAATTCCCTTAATGTAACCTCTTTTGATGATGTTTTTTCTGATTTCCCCTTCCGCGTTTCCCCTGAAAAGAACTCCATGCGGCAAAATAATTGCGCCTTTTCCAGTGCTTTTCAAAGACTTAAGCATGTGCAAAAGGAAAGCGTAATCGCCGTTCTTAGCGGGGGGATTCCCAAAGCCTTCAAACCTTTTAAATTCATCATTATCTGGGTTTAAGCCATTTGTCCAGTTTTTGTTGGAGAACGGGGGATTAGCAACGGCATAATCAAACGTTTTGAGTGTGCCGTCTTTATTTTTAAATTTTGGGTCTGTGAACGTGTTGCCTTGCTGGATGTCGGCTGTTGGGTTGTTGTGGAGTATCATGTTCATTTTGGCTAAGCCTCTGGTTGCCACATCCATTTCTTGTCCATAGATGGAGATGCCGTGCTCTGTTTCAGACTCAGCCTTCAACAGCAGCGAACCCGACCCACAAGTCATGTCGTACACGGTTTGGCTATACTGGGCATTCTTAATCCCAATAACCTTGGCCATTATCCTTGAAACCTCTGCAGGCGTGTAAAATTGTCCTTTGCTCTTGCCTGATTCAGTGGCAAAATGCCGCATCAAATACTCATAAGCATCCCCCAAAATGTCATCGTTCTCTGCTCTGTTCTTGCTGAAGTCCAAATCGGGGGATTCAAAAATTGCAATCAAATTTGAGAGCCGTTCTTGCATCTCTTTTCCTTTTCCAAGTTTGTCGGAATCATTAAAGTCTGCAACATCAATAACGCCTTTAAGGTCATTAGGCTCTGCGAGTTTGGCAATTATTTTGTTTATTCCATCCCCAATCTCGGGTTTGCCCTTAAGAGCAACCATGTCGGCAAATCTTCCACCAACTGGAACTTCAATTAACGGATTTGTTTTCCCAGCATACTTATCAGAAACATACTTCACGAACAATAGTACGAGAATGTAGTCTTTGTATTGGGAGGCGTCCATTCCGCCTCTTAGTTCATCGCAGCTTTTCCAAAGGGAACTGTAGACTTCACTTTTCTTAATCGGCATAACACTTTACTCCAATGGCACAGTTAACATAGAGCAGAGTGCTGATATGCAATTAAGTAATAATTAAAATGTTGGTAAAGATTAATCACGCAGAAGAGTAAAGACCTTGGAAAGAAGATAATCGAGACTTTGCAAGAAATCCCAATAGACAAGCTATTTAGAAAAGAATCGAGTTGAGATTTCTCAAGATTTAGTTGGCTCGTACTCCCAATTGATTGCTTGGAAGTGCATGAACCATTCAAGACCTACGAGGGATAATTCTCTCCACTTTATTTCCTCCCAATCAGGTTGACGACGGCCAACCATATCGATTGTTTCAAGACCATATTGAAAACCCGCTATTCTTTTCTGGAATCCTTCGATGAATCCTTGTAAGCAGTTTTTAACTCTTTCACGAAACTCTTTGTCTTCATGGATGAGTTCAAACCAATTCCGTAGATATTTATAGTTATAACCTGAAATTATGAGAGCAATTAGATATGTTTCTATTCTCCTAAGAGTGTCCTCCTTGCTTTCAGTTTGACTTTGTAGTTGTAATCTTGAGATAAACTCTTTCAGAGCTGGCTCTAAGTTGAACTTCCTTAAAAGCTCTAATTTACCAAATACAAAAGGGTGCAGAGAACCCCAATTCTCAACAATCACATCAAAATTATCCATGTCCACCCTCAGTGCCCTGTATAGACCCAGTACTGAAAGGCCATAACTGCGATACCTTGCAGGAACTTGATATTTTTCATCTGCAGAAATCATTCCGGTATTCACCATAGGACCCCAAATTGTTTCCTCAACCTTCAATTCAGAGAAACCAGTTTTCTCAGCGATCTGTGGTATACGCATAACACCATTTTGCCCTATTGCCGCCAAAATCTTGTTTTGATCTTCTCCAAGCATTTTGGAGAGTATTTTTTCACGCTCTTCTTTAGACAAATGCTCTATTCCTTGATCGATGCGACGGTCTTCTATTAACTTCTTTACTTCATTGATTCTTCCTTGGGGAACATAGTTATACATGAAACCTTCTTTCTCATCGATTCCCCTAACAATTTTCTTTTCCTCACGTAACTGGTTTAGATAACTATTCATATTTTGCTTGTTCAAATAAGACCCGGATCCTTCTTGGAACCTACCATTATTGCAAAACTTTTCATAATCCTTGAAACGAGTCTTTCCAGTTTCATAAGTAAAAATCCACAAGTCATCTATACCATAAGTCGCCAACTTGTCTACACCATAGACCATTAGTCTATCATTAGACCATATTAAGCTTTATTAAATTATAGTAAACCATGACCAAAACAATCATTTCATTCCTGGAAGAAAAACAAATCATAGAAAACATCGACAAAATAGCCAACGAGCGAGGCAGCGACCGCAGCACCATCATCCGAGAATGCATAAGAAAACAATTCCGACGAATAAACCAAGAACCAAACCAAGAAGGTCACAAAAGACATGCTTAAAGCCTTAGTCATAACTCCAAACGACAAAACCAACGAACAAGGAAGCCTATTAGCAATAGCAAGAAGCCGAAGCTCGAAGACGCGAACACGTCGAAACTAACCCAGCAATTCGAGCCTTACATTTCCTCCCAGAAATCGCAGTGTACATAGCCGTCTATGAAGCACCAGAGACAACCAGTCAGAAAGACAAAGAGGGGTGAATGATAAAAAGTGCACTTCTCTGAAAAACCCTATCCTGAATACTTAACAGGCAAACGAGAACCGATCAGCATACGCATCGACACAGGACTATATTCAGCCTTCAAACCCCTAAGCAAGCAGGTTTACGGCTCAACCTGTCACGCAATTGAAGTCTACATGATTGGCTTTGTCGAAACCATCCAAAGAGGCGGAGTGCACTTTAGTAATACTATACAACCCATCAAAATCGACAACATAGTAATCGAGCGGAATATTCGCGAACGACGCAAGCTTGAGGTTGAAACTGAAATCATCGAAACAATGCTTGTCCGGTGTAGTATGAAAGGCTGCAAAAATGAGGCGATTGGAAAGGGTATTTGGAAACAGAAGAATCAGGAATATTTGCTCTGTTATATGCACTTGGAAGCGGCGAAGTCAAGCCCTAAAATGTGGGTGGTAACTCAATGAGCAAGACATACGCAAAGATGCAACAGGTGAATTGATTGGCTGAGGGAGAGGTTGGCTTCCAGAATTTGGATTCGAGCGTTCTTGGCAGAATGCAGGATACAGATGGGAAGTCGGTTGAAACCCGCTTGAACCAACCCCCAAAACAGCCAATCAACGAATGCCCCCAATGCCACTCTCAGAGACTCTACAAAGGAGGATTTAGATACCTATTTGATGGCACGCCGATTCAAAGATGGTTATGTCGAGATTGCAATTACCGTTTCAGCCCACTGGACAACAGAAGAAAACCATTACAAAAAACTTTAAACTGGCAATTAAATACAACATCAACATTAACAATTAATCGCCAAGAACGCAGTGAATCGCGAAAGCGAGGAGCATCGACCCTCCTGGCAGGAGGATTAACCTTGGTCACAAGTCAAACCCAGCAAAACGCCCAGCGGGAGGGCACGACGCAGCCAACCGACAAAACAGGAAAAATCGTAGAGTTCCTCTGGAATCTAAGACAAAACGGAGTTAAAGGCAACACCCTTGGAAGTTATAGCGCGGTTCTAAGAAAACTAGCCAAAAACACTGACTTAACACCGGAAAGCGTCAAAGAATACTTAGCTAAAACCAACGAATGGAACGAAACCACCAAACAGATGGTAGTCATAGTCTACGGTAGCTTTCTAAAATTCAACAACCTCGAATGGCAGCCTCCAAAATACAAACCAGTTGATAATGCGCCTTACATACCAACAGAACTGGAAATTGACCAACTAATTTCAGGAAGCGGCAGAGTACTCGCAACGTTCTTACAATTCCTTAAAGAGACAGGCGCAAGAAGCGGCGAAGCAGCACGACTAAGATGGAGAGACATAGACTCTCGAACGAAAAATAGCGACAATTACCCCTGAGAAAGGAAGCAGAGCACGAATACTACCCATCAGCCAAAAGCTCATCGACATGCTAAATAGCCAACCTAAGAAAACCGAAAAAATCTTTGCAACCGCATACAGCTTAAAATCGAACTTCTACAAAACACGCAAAAGCATCGCTTTCAAACTCCAGAACCCACGCCTCAAAGAAATAGGCCTGCACACATTCAGACACTGGAAAGCAACCATGGAATACCATAAAACAAGAGATATACTTCACGTCCAGCAACTGCTCGGACATCGAGACCTAAGAAACACTCTAATCTACATAAACCTCGAAAAAGCAATCTTTCAAAACACAGATGAAGAATACCACGTAAAAGTTGCCGAAAACTTACAAGAAGCGTGCAAACTCCTAGAAGTAGGCTTTGAATACGTTACTGATCTAAACGGTGCTAAGCTGTTTAGGAAAAGAAAGTAGTC